>NZ_CAXBBR010000021.1:0-3832 GCF_963974175.1 uncultured Flavobacterium sp. | reverse complement strand
ATAGAGACATTGAATAATCCATAAATTCTTTATTGATAATAACAAAAGGAAAATACAGTGTCACAGACTCAGCCAACTATTGAAAAAATTCACAGCCTTAGAAAAAAAACAAGAGACAGCGTTAAAAAGTCTTACCCTTATATAGTCGATACACTCTAAAAATGTCATAGCACTACTGGGATGAATTTTGCGCAGCCTCCTATCGTGCGCTCAAAGAAATTTGAAGCGGACTATAATAATTACCATCGTTTGTCAGGCGAGGGTAAGCGGGATACAGACACATTCAGAAATGAAATGAAGAATTTTATTACTATGTATCCTGAAGATTTTGAGAAAAAACCGCTAGAAAATTATTTGAAATAACAGCTATTAATGGCACTCCATTAACATTTCTGTAAGTACATTACCGTTAAATGATTACCCTGCGCAGCAAGATAGCTCTTTAACGTCTTTGCTAAAGGTTTGAGCGCATAACTTCAATCCTTCAACCATCGTCAAATACGGAAATAGTTGACCTGCCAATTCTTCGACTGTCATTTTATTATGAATAGCAAGAGCCGCACTTTGAATCAGTTCTCCGCCTTCATGGGCTAAAATTTGTGCGCCTATCAGTTTTCCCGTGGATTCTTCAGCTACCAACTTGATAAAACCATCCGTTTCAAAATTTGCTAAAGCTCTTGGTACGTTTTCCATATCAAGTACACGACTTATCGTATTTATTCCTACCGCTGAAGCTTGTACTTCGGTTAGACCTACCGTAGCAACTTGTGGGTCGGTGAATATAACAGCAGGCATGGTAGATAAGTCGAGTTGCGCATTTCCACCTGTCATATTAATTCCAGCCCTACTTCCGGCAGCAGCAGCAACATAAACAAATTGTGGCATATTGGAGCAATCTCCAGCGGCATAAATGTTAGCTGTTGATGTTTCCATCATACTATTAACAACAATGGCACCACTTTTATCTGTTTCAACACCAACATTTTCTAAACCAAGCTTTCCAGTATTTGCATGGCGACCCGTAGAGATAAGCAATTTTTCAGCGATTAATGTTCCTTCGTTAGTTTCCAATGAAAAACCATTGCTATCATAAGAAACATGACTTGCTTGCGTATTATTAAGTACCCTAATACCTTCTTTTTCAAAGCACTCTGCCAGTTTTTCACCTAATAACGGATCTTCAGCATATAAAAGGGTATGTCTGGCTAGAATTGTCACACGGCTACCTAAACGGGCATAAGCTTGCGCAATTTCCAGAGCAACAACGGAGGAGCCGATGACAACTAGACTACTCGGTAACTCTTCTGCAAATAAGGCTTCTGTTGATGTCCAATAAGGTGTATCAACTAAACCCTTAATTGGCGGAATGCTTGGTGTAGAGCCTGTTGCAATTAAAATGCGATCTGCAACCAGCTCTTCTTCACTACCATCAGACTTGTGAACTAGCAAGGTATTTTGATTTTTAAAACGTGCATAACCTTTAAGTAAAGATAGCGCGGGATTACTCTCTAAAATACGTTGATATTTAGCATCGCGTAGTTCTTCGACGCGAGCGTTTTGCTGATGTGCTAATAAGGAGCGGCTAAGTTGTGGCTGAATATTTTCTAAACCATCAAACGGGTTAGTACGTTGCTGATGCGCTAATTGCGCAGCACGGATCAATATTTTTGAAGGAACACAGCCGACATTTACACAGCAACCTCCGATTACATCGGCTCCTTCAATGATAGTAACTCTTGCTCCGCCTTCTGCTGCTTTAATCGCACTGGCAAAGGCCCCTGAACCACTACCAATAATGGCTACATGTAATTGTTCTGGCTGGATGTCATTTGACGAGCAACAACTATTCGTTGACATATTTTATTCCTCTTAAAAAGTTAAGCGGTACAAGTTTCATCATCACAGCGTTTATTCGCAGGAGAAACCATGTCCCAAATTGATACAGCAACCATTAGTCCTAGCCCCGTATAAGTAACGTATGAACTCCACCCGTACTGGAACCAAGGGTATAAAGAGAGTAAAACCAAAATGGGGCCAATTGAACCGATAAAACTACGGTGCCATTGACGATGGCTAAACCAGCCTAAGATATTCATTGCCAGCGCTAATACTGCAAACAGTGGTAACAACGTATTGATAAATACCCCTTCCCACTGACTAAGAAATCCCATCCCAATTGCCGCACCAAGACTAGCTATCGCGGGAAAACACATGGCGCATCCCATTGCCGAAACAAGTGCACCTATAGAGCCTGCTTTATCTCCGATACGCGTAACTAGTTCTAAGGGGCTAAATATTACTTATTTTCACTTTTTAAATTTGAAGGGTAGCCAGCGTTGGTAGTCGCTGCAATTAATGCATTGATGTTGGTTTTAGTGTCATCAAAAGAAACAACAGCTAGCTTAGGCTTGTAGGTAACTTTCGCATTTTCAACGCCATCAACATTTTCTAATGACTTTTTAACTGTGATTGGACATGTCGCACAGTTCATCGTTGGCACTTCCAGTGTAACTGTTTTTACTTCAGCAAAAGCACCAAAACTAGAAAGTGAAAGCAGTGCGGTTAATAATAATTTTTTCATAATTAGCTCCAAATTTTAAAATGTTATAAATTTCTTGATCTGTATATTAAGCAAACAAAAGTATCCAATAATTACTGGTCACTAAAATTGTCGCAACTATAGCGCTCAGCCAGAAAATGACTTTTCGTTGTTGCTGTTTCTTAGGAATTGCACAGGCCGTTCCCGGCTCACACTCTTCTACAGGACGGTAAATTTTCCAACCTGAGTAACCAAACAACAACACTACAAATGCGATAAATAATGGCCTATAGGGTTCAAATGCAGTTAAATTACCAATCCATGAGCCACTTACCCCAAGTAATAACAGGAGCAAAGGACCTACACAGCATACGCCTGCGCCTAATGCTGCTATGATGCCTCCTATCATTGGAAGGTTTGATTCTTTTTGATTCATATAGATACCTCATTAGATAATGCAAGTGTATTGCATGTACCTAAGTACGGAGTCAAGGGTGATTTATAAAAAATTTATCTTTGATAATCTGCTACGACAGATACGGGGAATAAGCTAACTTGAATTAAGGCGCAGAAGTAAAATTGGATATGCTGTTTTAGTGGGAAATGGTAGTTAAGTGAATCATTTACTTCGGTTGCAACGAATCAATTATTGGGCAGTGGCTATCGTCATCATTATTTTGGCATTGTCCTAAATGTTCTTCCAAAGCGTGTTCTAACAACAACAAGTCAGCCATCTTTTTTTGTACTGCGATCAGTTTTTTATTAGCTAATTCTTGTACTTTACTACATGGACTATCGTTTAACGCAAGTAACCCTTCAATCTCATTTAGCGTAAAACCTAATTCTTGAGAACGCTTGATAAAATGTATTCTATTTACCGTTTCTTTCGGGTAATGTCTATAGCCCTGCATAGGCTTTGGTGGTTGTTTAATTAAGCCTTTGCGTTCATAAAAGCGAATTGTTTCGACATTTACACTCAGTTCTTTAGCCAACATACTTATGGTTCGTTTAGACACGTTATCAATTACCTTACTGACTTTTTGTTTACTTACTTTATATCTAATTAAAGTGACCATCAATGAATACCAGTTTAAACATCGCTAATTGATTTTGTTTTTTCTTCTATTAAATAAGTAAAGTTACCGTTGTTACAACAATATTAAACCACAACAATGTATGGTTTATCCTTTTTCATTATCAAAGTCCAAATTAGTGTTATTACATGCAGTTCTACATGAGTATACCCTAAGGGAACCACCTATTTCACCCTTCAAACCTATTAACAGACCACTT
>NZ_CAXBBR010000020.1:0-31862 GCF_963974175.1 uncultured Flavobacterium sp. | reverse complement strand
CGAAAACCGAAAACCGAAAACCGAAAACCGAAAACCGAAAACCGAAAACCGAAAATATGAAAAGTTACAAAGATTTAGATATATACACGTTAGCGTTATCTTTGTTTTACAGAACGCATCATGTTTCATTAAGGTTGCCAAAGTATGAATTATACGAATTAGGGAGCCAAATTAGGAGGTCTTCTGATTCTGTGGTAACTAATATTGTAGAGGGATACGGAAGAAAACGATATAAGATGGACTTTATCAAGTTTTTAACGTATTCTCATGCGAGTAATTTGGAAACAATTTGCCATATAGAAAAATTAATAGTGCTTTACCCAGACCTATCGATTGAAATGATTGTTCTTCAAAAAGAGTACGATATCTTGGGTGCAAAATTGTTTTCTTTTTTGCGTTATGTTGAAAATAATTGGAATAAATTTGAATAGAGAGTTTTCTTTTGATTGTTATGAGTTATTTATAGATAAGCTATAGGATTGACTTTTACCTCTAACCGACAACAGAAAACCGACAGCAGAGAACAGAAAACAGAAAATATAAGAAATGAAAATTACAAAAATTTGTTGCATTGGAGCAGGATATGTAGGTGGACCTACAATGGCCGTTATAGCACAAAAATGCCCGCAGATACAAGTTACCGTTGTTGATTTAAATGCAGAACGAATTGCCGCTTGGAACGATGAAAATTTAGATAATATTCCTATTTACGAACCGGGACTGGATAAAATAGTTGGTGAAGCCAGAGGTAGAAATTTATTCTTTTCTACGGATGTTGAAAAAGCAATCGACGAAGCACAAATTATTTTTATCTCTGTTAATACCCCTACTAAAACGTATGGTAAAGGAAAGGGTATGGCTGCAGATTTAAAATACATTGAATTGTGTGCCAGACAAATTGCTAAAATAGCCAAGGATGATAAAATAGTCGTAGAGAAATCAACGTTACCGGTGCGAACTGCAGAAGCCATCAAAAGTATTTTAGACAATACCGGTAATGGCGTACAATTTCAGATTCTTTCTAACCCAGAGTTTCTGGCAGAGGGAACAGCGGTGCAAGATTTGTTGAATCCAGATCGTATATTAATTGGTGGAGATACAACTGAAGAAGGTGCAAAAGCGATACAATCTCTTGTTGACGTTTATTCTAACTGGGTGTCAATCGATAAAATTCTGACTACTAATGTTTGGTCATCAGAATTATCTAAGTTAACAGCTAATGCATTTTTGGCACAAAGAATTTCTTCAATTAATGCCATGTCTGAGCTTTGTGAGAAGACGGGTGCTGATGTGAATGAAGTGGCAAAAGCTATAGGGATGGACAGTCGAATAGGGTCTAAATTTCTTAAAGCGTCAGTGGGATTTGGAGGTTCTTGTTTCCAGAAAGACATATTGAATTTGGTTTATATTGCAAAGTCCTATGGGTTGAATGAAGTGGCTGATTATTGGGAGCAGGTTATCATAATGAACGATCATCAAAAAAGACGTTTTTCTAGTAATATTGTACAAACACTTTACAATACCGTTTCTGATAAAAAAATTACATTCTTAGGATGGGCTTTCAAAAAAGACACGAATGATACTAGGGAATCTGCGGCTATTTATGTAGCAGATGATCTGATTAATGAAAATGCAAAAATTGCCGTCTATGATCCAAAAGTGTCAAGGAATAAAGTACTGGCTGATTTGGATTATTTAGAGACTAGAACTACTGTGCAAAATGCAAATAGTATTATGTCATTTGAAAATCCATATGAAGCTTGCAAAAATGCACATGCTATTGCAGTACTTACGGAATGGGATGAGTTTGTACAGTATGATTGGCAAAAAATATACGACTCCATGCAAAAGCCTGCTTTTGTTTTCGATGGAAGAAATATATTGAATCGTCCAGTTTTGGAGAAAATGGGATTTGTGTATCAAGCGATTGGTTCGTAAGTCCTAACGCTAGCAGCCCTCTCCGAAGAAGAGTGAGCCAAAGCGGCGGAAAATGGAGCTTGTTAATCATAATAAGTAAATGCCAAACTAAATCTCTATTATAATAAAAATGCAATCGGTATTTTTTTTATCAAGACAACTAGATAATTTGTAATGATAGCTACGTATAGTCATTAAGAGGAACGAAGCAATCTCATTAGCTGCATAGCACGAGATTTTTTTTGTATTTGGTTTTTATACCAAACGAGTTTATGTTTAGTCCTCCTTATAGCTATCGGCACAGGCGATCATGATTACAATCTAAATTTCCGGACTAATAAATAACTATAATTAATATTAAAGAGGGAAAAATGAAAAATTGTACTATTATAATAAAAGTGTAATCGGTATTGAAAGTAGTTTAAATATTAATTCGGTAATTTGCGGTTAAAACGGATATAAGCGGGTCAAGTAGTTTCGCTAACACATAAATTAGTGCCGATTTGTGTAATTCGTGGCTAAAAATAGTTAGCGAACAATAAATGGATATTTATATAAAATAACGGAATAACAAGAAGATGTTATTTCAATACAAAGCAAATGATGAACTGGTACGTAGTATATACAAAACCTAAATGGGAGAAGAAAGTAGCGGAGCAATTGACAAAGATAGGAATAGAATGTTATTGTCCTCTGATTACGCAGGTGCGTCAATGGTCAGATAGAAAGAAGAAGGTTATAGTACCTCTTTTTAATTCCTATGTATTTGTTCAGCTAGAAGAAAAGGATAGAAACTTGGTGTTTCAATCGGCAGGTGCAGTTCGGTATTTATTTTGGTTGGGGAAAGCGGCCATTGTTCGTGATGAAGAAATCAATACGATTAAAGACTGGCTTAGCACTCCGGATAAATGCGATGTTTCATTAGAGGCTTTTCAAATCGGGGACAAAATCACCCTGGAATCTGGGCCCTTCATTGCCCAGGAGGCTACCGTCCAAGAAATTAAAAACAACCACTATGTTCTGGTGTTGGAATCAATGGGGTGCACCTTAAAAATGAATTTTAAATAATCGTCTCTATTCTTTTTTCGAAGAGTCATTTATTAATCAATTAGCTTAGAAAGTCCCAGTTCATGTCAGTTCGAGTTGAGTAATGATTTGCTCTAGAAAATCATTGCGAAGTATCGAGAACAGTGGAATACGTATAACCACTCTAAGTGACGGCAGTTGTTGTGGTGTTTTGTGATCGTCGTTTCGATTGTGTCGGCTTGATTGCATCAGTTTGTACTGTTTACTGATTTCTGCCTCTGTCAAAGGAATCCTTAGCATAGTACCATCATATTTAAATTGCTAAAGAGGATAATAATAAGTATATCTTTTTTACATAATTCACTCTAATTGAAGTTTGAGTCCTCACCTAATTAGGTGATATTTTTGCGCAAATAAATCGTCAATCCTGACCGTGGTAATTTGATATTCAGGTACTTACGTATTTTTGGTCGTGACGGTGATTTTAGGGTTTTTTATAAAGTTAAAAAGGTAGTGAAAAGAACGATTTAATCTCGCTATATTTGCCAACTCAAATTTCGCTGACTTTCCACCACATTGTTGTGGGTTGGAAAGGCGAAGCGCTGCGACATATTTAATAAAACATATCAAAAGTGTTTAAATATTCACTCGACGACAGATGATTTCAAACATAAAAATAGCGGTTATAGGTCTGGGTTACGTTGGTTTGCCATTGGCACGATTGTTTGCTACAAAACATGCCGTAATTGGATTTGATATCAATGAATCAAGGGTTGCCGAATTAAAATCAGGCCATGATGCAACACTCGAAATCGATTCGATTTCGTTGTCGAAAGTCTTGGTAGACAAAACAAGTCCAGCAGTAGGATTGTATTGTACTTCTGTTTTAGATGAGGTATCCGATTGTAATTATTATGTCGTTACGGTTCCCACGCCGGTAGATAAAAATAATCGTCCTGATTTGACTCCTTTATATAAGTCATCTGAAACAGTAGGGAAACTATTGAAAAAGGGAGATATTGTGATTTACGAATCCACGGTATATCCGGGGGTGACGGAGGAAGAGTGTGTTCCTGTTCTAGAGCGTATCTCTGGACTAAAATTCAATGTTGATTTCTTTGTGGGCTATTCTCCTGAGAGAATAAACCCCGGGGATAAAGAGCATACAGTAGATAAAATATTAAAGGTGACTTCGGGTTCCACACCTGAAATTGGCCAAAAAGTAAATAAGTTATACCAATCCGTAATTACGGCTGGTACGCATCTGGCACCATCCATAAAAGTGGCCGAGGCGGCAAAAGTGATCGAGAACTCCCAACGGGATATTAATATTGCCTTTGTGAATGAGTTATCCAAAATATTCAATTTACTGAATATCGATACCCAGTCTGTTTTAGAGGCTGCTGGAACCAAATGGAATTTTCTTCCTTTTAAGCCGGGGTTAGTAGGAGGGCATTGTATTGGTGTTGATCCGTATTATTTGGCTCAAAAAGCGCAAGAAATGGGATATCATCCCGAAATCATTTTGGCGGGTAGACGCTTAAATGACAGCATGGGGGAATATGTAGCTTCCCAGATAGTGAAATTAATGATTAAGAAGGGTATTTCAGTCAATGGAGCTACGCTGTTGATGCTTGGAATCACTTTCAAAGAGAATTGCCCCGATGTTCGCAATACTAAAATTGTCGATGTTATCGCCGCCTTAAGCGATTACGGTATCGCCGTAACTATATACGACCCATTGGCCAGTCCCGAAGCGGTCAAAAAAGAATACAAGTTAGTAACGAGCAATACAGTTCCCAATCAAAAGTTTGATGCTGTAGTCTTGGCTGTGGCACACTCTGAATTTTTAGATATGGATCTATCGCAGTTACAAAATACAAAGAGCCTTTTATATGATGTAAAAGGGGTTTTGGGAGATACTGTAGACGGAAGGTTATAGGAAGCGTTTATCGTTTTTCGTCCAACAAACAAAGAACAAATAGTCTATAAATAATAAGATATGGAAAATAAACACTCAATCACGCATGTCATCCTCACAGGAGGAGTAGGAAGTCGTTTGTGGCCTTTGTCACGCAAAAGCCAACCGAAACAATATCTTGACATTTTTGATGGTAAATCATTGTTTGAAATGACCGTGGATCGCAATCGCAATATTGCTGATAAAGTGATGGTCGTTGGGAACATTGACAATTGTCATTTGAGCCGAAAGGTATTAGAGAAATCAAATACAGCATACATCGATATCATCGAGTCGACTCCAAGAAATACGGCTGCAGCCATTGCATTTGCTGCATTTGCTGCTGATCCGGACGATGTTTTAATTGTCACGCCATCCGATCATATTATTGACGATATGGTAGCCTATGAAAAGGCGATCCAGGAAGCGGTTGAAAAAGCGTCCCAAGGATACATTGTCACTTTCGGGATTGTGCCTACGAAGCCGGAAACGGGATATGGGTACATTGAGCGCAAAGGGGATGACGTAATTTCTTTTAGAGAAAAACCGAATCAGGTTTCGGCCCGGGATTTTATAGCCAAAGGGAATTTTCTTTGGAACAGCGGAATGTTTTGTTTTAAGGCGGGAGTTTTGTTGGAAGAATTGAAAGCTTTTCATCCTGAAGTATATGAGAAATCAAAATTGACTTGGGAAAATAATAGCAATGGAAATTTAGATTTAGCATTATCTATGGATATTCCTTCCATCAGCATTGATTATGCGGTGATGGAGCGAAGCAAGAAAATAAAAGTGGTATCCTCACAATTTGATTGGTCTGATTTGGGTTCTTTTGAATCAGTGTATGACTATTTGGTTAGTATTGGTCATCCAGTTGATGAAAATGGGAATATGGTGATTGGGACTAATAATTACACGGCTTTTATAGGGGTTGAAGATACTATTTTCGTTTATACACCTACGGCCAATTTAATTTTGAAAAAAGAATTTTCACAGGATGTCAAGAGTGTTTATAATGCATTGGCAAGAGACAATTCGGATTTATTGAATTAAAAACGTCGCTTCGTTTTCAGACCGTCACTTCGAGTATTTCAAAATTTTTTAATTTTGAAATGTATAGAGAAGTCGTCATGGTTAGAACAAAGGTTCTCGATACGTTTTTTGCTTCATTATCATTACGCAAAAATCACTCGAACTGACGTTTTGTAGTTTCAGACCGTCACTTCGAGTATTTCAAAATTTTTTAATTTTGAAATGTATCGAGAAGTCGTCATGGTTGAAACAAAAGTTCTCGATACATTTTTTACTTCATTAGCATTACGCAAAAAACCCTCGAACTGACGAATTGTAGTCGAGAAGTCGTGAATTTAAGAACATCGTTTCCAGTTCAAGAGAAATAAATAAAGCATTAACAATCGCATCGAAAACGGTAATATAATTTTTATTATTAAAATGAATAAAGAAGCTAAAATATACATTGCAGGACACCGCGGGATGGTGGGTAGCGCTATCTGGAGGACGCTGACAGCTAAAGGCTACACCAACCTGATTGGAGCCTCAAGCAAGGAATTGGATCTGAGAAACCAACAAGCTGTAAAAGATTTTATTGCTGCCGAAAAACCGGAAGTGATTATTGACGCTGCTGCAAAAGTGGGAGGGATCTTGGCCAACAATGATTTTCCATACCAGTTTATTATGGAAAATATGCAAATCCAAAATAATCTAATCGATACCGCATTACAATCTGGTGTAGAGAAATTTATTTTTCTGGGAAGTTCTTGCATCTATCCAAAACTAGCACCACAACCGCTAAAAGAAGAGTATTTATTGACGGATACTTTGGAACCGACTAACGAATGGTATGCTATTGCAAAAATAACGGGTGTAAAAGCCTGTCAAGCAATCAGAAATCAGTTCGATAAGGATTACGTAAGCTTGATGCCGACAAATCTTTATGGTACTCACGATAATTTTGATTTAACTTCTTCACATGTTTTACCAGCAATGATGCGAAAGTTTCATGAGGCAAAGGAGAATGGAAATACTCCGGTTACTCTTTGGGGTAGCGGAACACCTATGAGAGAATTTTTGTTTGTAGATGATATGGCACAAGCTGTGGTGTTTGCATTAGAAAACACGCTGCCAGATTATTTGTACAACGTAGGAACCGGAGAAGATTTGACCATCAAACAATTGGCTGAAACCATCCAAAAAATAACAGGACACCAAGGAGAAATCATTTGGGATACCACAAAACCGGATGGTACACCTAGGAAATTAATGGATATTTCTAAAATGCATGCCTTGGGATGGAAACATCAAGTGCAATTGGAAGAAGGGATTCAAAAAACTTACAATTGGTTTTTAGAGAATATAGATAGATTTAAGCAAGTGAAGATGTAGAATCGTTTGTCGTTGACCGTCCATCGTTCATCGTCCAACGCTTTTTGAGCAACGAGCAACGAAAAACGATTCACGTTTTTCAAACGAACAACGAACAACGAACAACGAACATCAAACATCGAATAACGAACAACGAATATGAGCACAACACAAAAAGTAGCACTAGTAACAGGAATTACAGGTCAAGATGGATCTTATTTAGCGGAATTATTATTAGAAAAAGGATATATGGTTCATGGGGTAAAACGCCGTGCATCGTCTTTTAATACGCAACGTATCGATCATATCTATCAAGATCAACATGAAGTGCATGTTAATTTTAAATTGCATTATGGTGATTTGACCGATTCTACTAATATTATAAGAATTATTCAGGAAGTACAGCCTGATGAAATCTATAATTTAGGTGCAATGTCTCATGTAAAAGTGTCTTTTGATTCTCCAGAATATGTTGCTAATGTAGATGGATTAGGAACCTTGAGAATTCTTGAGGCTGTTCGAATTTTAGGCTTAGGAAAAAAAACAAGAGTGTATCAAGCTTCTACTTCTGAATTGTATGGAGGATTGGCAGAGAATAAAAATGCAGCAGGTTTTTATGATGAAAACTCTCCTTTCTACCCACGTTCTCCGTATGGAGCGGCTAAGATTTATGGTTTTTGGATTACTAAGAATTACCGTGAGGCGTATAATATGTTTGCTTGTAATGGTATTCTTTTCAATCATGAATCTCCTCGACGTGGGGAGACTTTTGTAACACGTAAAATCACTATGGCGGTTGCTGCTATTGCTAAAGGAAAGCAAGATTGTTTGTACTTAGGAAACTTGAACTCTCAAAGAGACTGGGGACATGCTAAGGATTACGTAGAGGCTATGTGGAGAATTTTACAACAAGAAGTTCCAGAAGATTATGTAATCGCAACAGGTGTGACTACTTATATAAGAGATTTCGTGATCATGGCTTTCGCTGAGGTAGGCGTTACGCTAACTTTTGAAGGAGAACAAGAAAATGAAACAGCTACCGTTGCTGCTTGTTCTAATCCTTTATACCAGATAGCAATAGGTACAGTTGTACTTAGAGTTGATCCAGAGTATTACCGTCCAACTGAAGTTGATCTATTGATTGGAGATCCTACGAAGTCAAAAACACAATTGGGATGGAAACCACAATACGATTTAGCGGCTATGGTTAAAGAGATGGTGGCGAGTGATTTGAAATTGTATTAGGTTGAAAAATAGTATTTAAGCTGCAATTGCTGTGCTGCTTTGAATTATTTTGAGTAGTTGGTTTAATTGTTAAAAAAGTTTAACTGCTTAGGAAAAGTTTAATTGTTTTAGGAAAAGGTTAACTGGTTAGTAAAGGTTAACTGTTTAGGAAAAGTTTAATTGTTTAAAAAAAAGTTTAATCGGTTAAGAAAAACTTAATCGATTAACCATTAGTTCGATTTACCAATTACCCTTTCGAACAGCAATTAACTAGTTAAACAAATAACCGATTAAACAATTCATCGAAAACAGGATGCTTAGGTACAATTAAACAGTTAACCAATTAAACGATTCACAGATTCGTTTGGCAAAAGCACATAATAAGAAGAATAGTTTCTGTTGATATATTGGTTTTAAGTATCACTAAATTAGGTGATTTTTCAAAAATTAAGGATGGGGGTAATTGCCAATACAGTTAGTTGACTTTTAATTGATTAGTTCTTGTTGCTTTTGGAGATACAGTTTTCAGTTGGATTAAAAACTATTTTTAAATTTAGAATTTGAAATTTTTAGGACTACATTTGCTGGCAGAAGCACTTTTTGAAGAAGGCAGACTTCTGTTTTGAAGATAAGCATTTATTGAAATTTCGTGAACCAATTATGGGAGTCACTGAGGCGAAGCCTTTTTTGACTAACACTATTTTTGTTGTTTTTTAGTTAAAAAACAAATAGAACATTTGTAAAAAAAGGAATCGGTTAGGAGCTAATTTAATTTTTAATCGAATTTAACTGGATTATATAAAATAAATATGAAAAAAATAATAATTACCTTTTTCTTCTTGTTTGCCATTTTTCAGACAAACACTGTAATAGCACAAGATTTGTTGAAAAGTAGCGATTTAAGTACGCTTAAAGTCGATAATTTATCGGATGCTGAGGTGGCGACTATCAAAACGCAATTGCAGGCTAATAACTCGACTATCGATCAAGTAGAACCTATGGCTTTGGCCAAAGGAATGTCTTCGGCCGAGTTCGCTAAATTAAAATTGAGATTAGCGGCAACTACAACTAATAGCGCAATTAAGATGAACGCTGATGATTCCTCCGGGGAATATAGTAGAACCCAAGAGAAAATTGTTAACTCAAAAGTAAAAGATGGGCAAAGCTCATTAGTTTTTGGATCGGAACTGTTTGACAATCCAACCTTGAATTTCGAACCCAATCTAAAATTGGCAACTCCAGTAAACTATATCTTGGGTCCTGGTGATGAATTACAAGTTAGCGTTTATGGAGTACAGGAATACAATGCGAGTATTCCCGTATCAGTGGAAGGGAAAGTTTCAATTCAGTACGTGGGAGAAATCTCCGTTTCAGGAATGAGTATTGAAGCAGCAACACAAAAAATAAAAGGGGCGATGGCCAAGGTCTATAGTACTATTGGGTCAGGACAATCTCAAGTTGCTGTAAGTTTAAGTCGCATCAGAACGATTCGAGTAACTATAATAGGGAGCAAGCAGCCTGGGAATTATTCCATCTCTTCTTTGGCAACGGTCTATAACGCCTTGTTCTTGGGAGGAGGTCCCGGTAAAAACGAAAGTTATAGAAACATCGAATTGATTCGCAACAATAAAATATATACCAAAGTCGATCTCTATAAATTTTTGGTCAATGGGGATCAGTCGGAAAACGTAGGTTTAAAAGACAATGACGTTATTCGGATTCCAGCATACAATCAAAGGGTTACTTTAGAAGGTCAAGTAAAGCGTCCTGGAATTTTCGAAATGAAACCGGGAGAGACTTTTTCTGATTTATTATCATTTGCCTCAGGATTCAATGAGTTTGCCTATACGGCATCAGTAAATGTACTTCAGAAAACGGCTAAAGAATATAAAGTACAAGATGTCAAGGCATCTGAATTCAATAGTTATAGACCGCTTTCTGGCGATGTGTTTAGAGTAACTAAAATATTAAATCGATTTGAAAACCGAATCAAAATTGACGGGGCCGTTTTTAGACCTGATACTTATTCTTTCTATGAAGGCATGCGTGTTTCCGATTTGATTGCCAAAGCGGACGGTTTAAAAGAAGATGCCTATAGCAAAAGAGCAAGAATCATTCGACTGAAATCTGACTTGACAACAGAAATCGTCAACGTTAATTTGGAGAAAGCTTTAGAAGGAGATCTCGAAGCCGATATTGCTTTGAATAAAGAGGATGTGGTAACGGTTTATTCCATTTTGGATTTTACCGAAGAATATAAGATAACAATCGACGGTGAAATCAAAAATCCGGGTGTATATAATTATCAGGAAGGTTTGACTTTGAATGATTTACTAGTACAGGCCGGAGGGTTGACAGGTTCAGCATCTAAAAGGGTAGAAGTGGCTAGAATGATTATGTCTGAGGAAATTGACGATAGCAATCCAAACAAGGCGGAATTGTTTAATATTGAAATTACTCCCGATAACAATGAACAAGCAGTTAATTTTTCGTTGTATCCATTTGATGTGGTAAATATCCGTAAGATGGCGGTGTATGAAAAGCCAGAGATGGTTACTATTAGTGGTGCTGTGAATTATGCGGGGAAATATGTTTTGGCTAACAAGAAAGCGAAAGTATATGATATTGTAAAGAGAGCAGGAGGTTTGACTTCAGTTGCTAATATAGAAGGTGTTAAAATAAAACGGCCAATTCAAGGCAAGCAAATTGAAGCTATTGAAAGTATAGATTTGAATTTGGGTACAAAAGATAGTATTCAAAATAAGTTAAAGAAAAAATTAAAAGAAGATTTGAAATATGCCATTATACCTGTGGACTGGCAGTCTATAGTGAAGAACCAGGATAGTAATACAAACGTAACTCTATTTCCTGGTGATGAAATTGAAGTGGCAGCCTTTAATGAAGGGGTCAAAGTGACAGGGAATGTTTTGTTGACTTCGGAGATTCCTTATGATAAAGGCAAAGGCTTTAGATATTATTTAGATGCAGTAGGTGGTGTTGATGCCAAAGGCTGGAAGAAAAAGGCTTATATCATTTATCCTAACGGTAAGGCTGATGTAGCTAGCTCCTTCTTGTTTTTCAGGAACTATCCTAAGGTTACTCCAGGATCGCAAATTATTGTACCTGAAAAACCGGAAGTCAAAAAGATGAGTACTGGAGAATTTGTTAGTATAGCAGGGGTTTTGGCCAGTTTGGCCGGAGTAATCATAGCGATATTGAGATAGTTTAGTCGTCTTTCGTTTAGCGTACATCGGTTTGTGAAAAACGTAAAGCATTTTTCACTTGAACAACGAACAACGAACAACGAACAACGAACAACGAACAACGAACAACGAATATATGAACGAACAAAATACTAGCGACGAAATATCGTTGAAGGAATTACTTCAAAAAGTCAAGGAATGGTATAACTATCTACTTTCACAATGGAAAATCATTGTGCTGGCCGGAATCATAGGGGCAACAATTGGTTTGGCTTATTCCTTTATTAAAAAACCGGTTTATACGGCGACTTTGTCTTTTGCATTGGAAGATGAAAAAAGTGGAGGCGGATTGGGAGGTGCTTTGGGTTTAGCCAGTTCGTTTGGGATAGACCTAGGCGGAGGAGGCGGAAGTATTTTTACAGGCTCGAATTTGACGGAACTGTTTAAGTCACGATCTATGGTGGAGCAGACGTTGTTAAGTCCCATTACACTTGAAGGGAAAAGTATTTCTTTGGCTGAAATGTACATTCAAAATCAAGGATGGCGTGAGCAATGGAATGCCAATGTTAAATATAAAAGTATTCAGTTTTTACCTCAAGGGGATCGAAAAACCTACACAAGAGTGCAAGACAGTATTATGGGCGTGATGTATCAAAATATATCCCAAGGTGGATTAGCTGTTGGACAAAGAGATAAGAAAGTGGCAATTGTCAGTATTGATGTAGTCTCAAATAATGAATTGTTTGCCAAGTATTTTTGTGAAGCCTTAGTTAAAGAAGTCTCTGATTTTTATATCGATACGAAAAGCAAGAAATCCCGGGAAAACATGTTGATATTGGAGCGTCAAACAGATTCCATTCGTCGTGAGCTAAATGGAGCCATTACAGGCGTGGCAGTCGCCAATGACAATACTTTTGGATTGAACCCGGCGATGAATGTACGTCGTGCTCCTTCGGCAAGAAGGCAAGTCGATGTGCAGGCGAATACGGCGATATTAACCGAATTAGTTAAACAATCGGAATTAGCGAAAGTGACTTTACGCAAGGAAACGCCTTTGATTCAGATTATAGACAAACCTATTTTGCCTTTGACAAAAGAACGTTTTGGAAAAGCGAAAGGTATTGTATTGGGAGGGTTTTTAGCTGGGTTTTTGGTGGTCTTTGGATTGATAATAAGACGAGTTTTGAAACAGCTTAATCAATAATTATAATTTAATAATATGTTTCAAGTTTCTTTAAAAAATGACATTAGTTTTTATTGCGAGGATAATGATACGATCTTAGTTGGTGCCCAGAAACAGAACGTCAGCTTAAATTATAGTTGCCAAACAGGGAGATGTCAATCATGTAAAGCAAAAGTTATTAAAGGTAGTTCGATTTCTGAAATTGAAGAAATTGGTCTTAGTGAGGGAAGCAAAAAAGAGGGTTATATTCTTACTTGTGTTCGAAAGCCAACTTCTGATTTGATTTTAGATATTGAGGATTTAAGTGATTATAAGCTTGAATCTATAAAAACACTGCCTTCTAAAATTAATAAAATAACTAAAATTTCAGCAGATGTTATAGAATTGGAGTTAAGAACTCCGCCTCAATCAACATTTAATTATTTGCCGGGGCAATATATTAATTTTATTAAAAACGATTATAAAAGAAGTTATTCTATCGCGAATTCTAATAAATCTTCAAATCTTATTTTTTTCATAAAAAGATATCAAGGCGGTCTGTTTAGCAATTATCTGTTTAACGAAGCAAAAGTGAATGACTTACTAAGGATAGAAGGCCCTATTGGAACTTTTTTCTTGAGAAATACGGATAAAAGTAATATTATATTTTTGGCAACAGGCACAGGAATCGCTCCTGTAAAGGCAATTTTGGAACAAATGAATGAGGATAATACAGGAGTTCTGGCTAAAAACATCTTCCTTTTTTTTGGCGGTAGATTTTCAGAAGATTTATTTTGGAGACCGGAGTTCAGTAATATAAACGTGAATTTTATTCCAGTTTTAAGTAAAAAGGCACAAGATTGGGATGGTTCTACTGGATACGTTCAAGACATCCTTGTTTCTAAATCAATTAATTTATCGGATGCCGTAGTTTACGCTTGCGGATCTGAAAATATGATAAACGATTCTAATAAATTATTAATGCAAAATGGATTATCTGAGGATTCATTTTATTCGGATGCATTTGTTAGTACGAAATAAATATAAATATATATGAAGGCAGTAATTCTCGCAGGTGGTTTAGGAACTCGTTTAAGTGAAGAAACAGTATCCAAACCAAAACCAATGGTTGAAATTGGAGGAAAACCTATTTTATGGCATATAATGAAAACGTATTCCCATTATGGAATAAATGACTTTATAATTTGTTGTGGGTATAAAGGCTATGTGATTAAGGAATATTTTGAGAATTACTTTTTGCATCAATCAGATGTTACTTTCAATATGAGAGATAATAAAATGATTGTTCATGAAGAAAGAGCTGAGCCTTGGTCCATAACTTTAGTAGATACCGGTGATGACTCAATGACTGGAGGACGACTCAAGAGAGTAGCTCCCTATTTGAAAGAAGATGAGAGTTTTTGCTTTACTTATGGTGATGGAGTTGCAGATGTCGACATCAAAGCATTATTAGAATTTCACAAGTCGCATGGGAAAGATGCTACGCTTACTGCTACCTATCCTCCAGGTAGATTTGGAGCATTAGATATAGTAGATGGTGAAGTAAGGCAGTTTCAAGAAAAACCAAGAGGAGACGGGGCTTTGATCAATGGAGGTTTTTTTGTTTTGTCACCTAAGGTGATTGATCGAATTGCTGGTGATGATACAGTGTGGGAACAGGGTCCTTTAAAAGGATTGGCTTCAGATAATCAACTGATGGCCTTCAAACATGAAGGGTTTTGGCAACCAATGGATACATTAAGAGATAAAGTACACTTAGAAGAGTTATGGGATACTAATCAAGCACCTTGGAGATTATGGAAGGATTAGAAGGCAAAGTAAATTCAGAATTTTGGAAAAACAAAAGAGTCTATCTTACGGGTCATACTGGTTTCAAAGGGAGTTGGTTGGCATTGTGGTTACAAGATATGGGTGCAGTTGTAAAAGGCTATTCATTAGCACCTTATACTAATCCCAATTTGTTTGAAGAAGCTTCTGTCGCCGCAGGCATGCAATCAGAGATAGGGGATATTCGTAACCTAGAGGCCGTTACTAAAAGCATGGTCGATTTTGATCCCGAAATTTTGATACACATGGCGGCACAACCCTTGGTGCGTTTGTCTTATTTAGAACCGGTAGAAACCTATTCGACTAATGTAATGGGTACTATACATGTACTTGAAGCCGCTCGACAATGCACCAGTTTAAAATCGATTGTGGCCATTACAACCGATAAATGTTATGAAAACAAGGAATGGTCGTGGGGCTATCGTGAAAATGAACCTATGGGTGGTCATGACCCTTATAGCAGCAGCAAAGGCTGTTGTGAATTGCTAATAGCTTCTTACAGAAAATCTTTTTTTAATACGCCAAATTGCGCTTCGTTGGCTTCGGTACGTGCTGGTAATGTTATTGGAGGGGGAGATTGGTCTGATGATCGTTTAATTCCGGATATCTTAAGGGCGTTTGAAAAATCAACCCCTGTAATTGTGAGAAATCCGCTTTCTACAAGACCTTGGCAACATGTTTTAGAACCCTTGTCAGGTTATTTGGTATTGGCAGAAGCTTTATATACGCAAGGACGTCAATTTGCCGAAGGCTGGAACTTTGGCCCCAAAGACGAAGATTGTCAATCGGTTGAAAAGATTTTGAATACGATGATTAAAACTTGGGGAGAAAGGGCTTCTTGGGAATTAGATACAAATAGCAGTCCTCATGAAGCTGGTTTTTTGAAATTAGATTGTTCGAAAGCAGCGCAGCAATTGAAATGGGTGCCGCAATGGAATTTAGAATTCACACTAAAATCGATTGTCGAGTGGCACAAAGCTTGGATGAATAACGCCGATATGAAAAAACAATGTTTATTAGAAATAGATTTATATAGCAACAAATTATAATAATGGAAAAGAAAGAACAATTAGAAAATTTGCGAAATGAAATTGCTAGTTTGGTGTCAAAATATGCAGCAATCAATTATGAACCTACTCCTTTTATTCCTGGGGAAACTGTAGTTCCTCCATCGGGGAAATTATTAGGAGAGGGGGAGATGCAAAATATGGTAGCTGCTTCGCTTGATGCGTGGTTAACTACAGGACGATTTAATACCGCCTTTGAAAAAAAACTGGCCGAATTTTTAGGGGTAAAATATTGTTTGTCCGTAAACTCAGGTTCCTCCGCTAATTTAGTAGCATTTAGTACCTTGACTTCGCATAAATTAGGTGATCGGGCCATTAAAAAAGGAGATGAAGTTATTGGTGTTGCTGCGGGTTTTCCTACTACTGTAAATCCTATTGTTCAATTTGGAGCCATTCCTGTATTTGTTGATGTAGACATTACTACGCACAATGTAAATGCGGACTTAATTGAAGCGGCAATTACCCCAAAAACTAAAGCCATCATGCTAGCGCATGCTTTGGGTAACCCGTTTAATCTGAGTAAAGTAACCGAGCTTTGTAAAAAATATAATCTTTGGTTGATAGAAGATACTTGTGATGCGCTTGGAGCAGAATACAACGGACAAAAATGCGGGACATTTGGAGATATAGCAACCTTAAGCTTTTACCCTGCTCACCATATGACCATGGGAGAAGGAGGGGCTGTTTTTATGAATAATCCTGAATTAAAAGCTATTGCCGAATCTTTTAGAGACTGGGGACGTGATTGTTATTGCGCGCCAGGATGTGATAATACCTGCGGCTGTCGTTTTGAGCAAAAACACGGCGAGTTGCCTTATGGTTACGATCACAAATACGTGTACTCTCACTCAGGATATAATTTAAAAATAACTGACATGCAGGCAGCTTGTGGCTTGGCACAGTTAGATAAATTAGATTTTTTCATTGCCAGACGTCGTGAAAATTTCACGTATTTAAAAGAAAAACTACAGTCTTTAAATGATTTTATACATCTGCCTGTAGCTACAGAAAACAGTAATCCATCTTGGTTTGGTTTTCCTATAACTTTAAAAGATAACTGTGGATCGAACAGGGTTGATTTACTGAAATTTTTAGACAATCATAAAATAGGTTCTCGTTTGTTGTTTGCGGGAAATCTAACCAAACAACCTTATTTCAAGGATATCGAGTACAGGGTAGTTGGAGAATTGACGCATACTGATAAAACAATGAATGATACATTCTGGATTGGGGTGCAACCTGCATTAACAAATGATCATTTGGATTTTGTAGTGGAGAAAATGGAAGAGTTTTTTGGTTTGAATTTCTAATATTTATGAAACCAACTATTTTATTAACAGGGGTTACAGGATTTTTAGGTTCTCATATAGCAGAAAATCTTGTTGGCAATGGTATTCAAGTGATTGGATTAAAGCGTAAAAATGCTAATATTTGGAGATGTGAAGGGTTCAAAGATAGAATCATCTGGGTTGATATTGATGAGGACGGATTTTTTAGAGAGGAACTTGAAAAACATTCCTTTGACTCCATCATACACGGGGCTTGGATCGGAGTTGGATCTGATTCAAGAGATAATTGGAATGAACAGTCGAAAAACATACCTTTTTTGCTTTCGTTATTAGATGCTGCAAAAACGGTTGGAGTGAAAAAGTTTGTTTTTTTAGGTTCACAAGCAGAGTATGGTAACATAGGAGGGAAAATTTCAGAGAATCATAACACAAATGCTTTAAATGCATACGGAAGTATAAAATTGGCTTGTCTAGAGATTGTGAAGACATTTTGCGGGATGAACGACATCAATTGGATTTGGTTGCGTTTATTTTCTTTATTTGGTGAGAAAGAAAATCAAAACTGGTTAATTCCCTCTTTAATAAATTCAATGCTGACAAGTAAACAAATGGATTTCACGCCAGGAGAGCAGAAATATGCTTATCTACACGTTAATGATTTTAGCTTAATAATGAGAAAAATTATGACGATGCAGGTACAATCTGGTGTTTATAACATTTCTTCGGATGAAACCAGAACAATTAAATCTATGATTGAAGACATAAGAAATTATGTTAATCCAGAATTCATTTTGAATTTTGGAGCTTTAAAATATAGAGATAGTCAATCCATGCATATGGAGGGAGATATTTTGAAATTATCTGCTCAAATAGGTGAAATTGAATTTACAGATTTCAGTATTGCTATACAGAATACTGTAAACCATTATTTAAAAAATAAATAAATTTCTAATGAAAGTATCTGATTTTATAGCTGAATTTTTAGAAAAAAAGGGGATTAAAAGTGTTTTTGAGTTATCGGGAGGTATGATTACACATATACTCGATTCGTTGAATCAGAAAACAGACATCAATATTATTACGATGCATCACGAACAAGCTGCCGCTTTTGCCGCCGAAGGATATGCAAGAGTTACGGGTTTGCCGGGAATAGCTATGGCTACATCTGGTCCAGGCGCCACTAACTTGTTGACAGGAATTGGCAGTTGTTATTTTGATTCTACTCCCGCTATTTTTATAACAGGTCAAGTGAATAGGCATGAGTTAAAAGGAGACAGAGAAATTCGGCAACTAGGATTTCAAGAAACTGATATTGTTGCTATGGCAACACCTATTACCAAGGCTTGTTTCCAGATTAGCGATCCAGATACCATTCCGGATATTTTTGAGCAAGCTTTTAAACTTGCTTTGGAAGGTAGACCAGGGCCAGTTCTTATTGACATTCCTATGGATGTGCAGCGCATTCAGATAGAAGCTAAATATTTTCAGTCTGAAAGTGTAGAACATTTAGCGATAGATACTATTGTTTTAGAAAAATTAATACATGATATTAAACAGGCAAAAAGACCACTTGTTCTAGCAGGCAGAGGTATTAAAGCGGGCCAATGTCAAAAGCAATTTGACCAGTTTGTTAAGCACACTAAGGTTCCGGTTATTACAACGCTTTTAGGGTTGGACACTATTTCTTTTGATCATTTGCAACGTGTTGGTTTTATAGGGAGTTATGGTAACAGATGGGCAAATATGGCGTTTGGCGAATGTGATTTGTTGGTTGTTTTAGGAAGTAGATTGGATATTAGACAAACCGGAGCTGATACTAAGTATATAGAAAATAGAAGAATTTATCATATTGATTGTGAAAAAGCAGAGATAAATAATCGCGTTAAGGGCTGTGAGGCAATTGTAGCGGATCTAGATCTGTTCTTTACTAAATTTCTAGAATATACCGTTAACTTTTCGTTTGATTTGCCTAATCAGTGGATAAATCATATTAATGATTTAAAAGAAACCTGGCCTGACACAAATGAATTAACTCCGACAGGTATTAATCCAAATGTCTTTATGCATTCGCTTTCCAGCCAATCACAAAAGGCTAAAGTTTATTTGGCGGATGTGGGTAGTCATCAAATGTGGGCTGCTCAATCTTTAGAAATAAACAAAGATCAACATTTTTTAACTTCAGGTGGAATGGGAGCCATGGGTTTTGCGCTTCCAGCAGCTATTGGAGCATGTATTGGATTGAATAGAAGTCCTGTAGTTGTTTTGATAGGTGACGGATGTATGCAACTTAATATCCAAGAATTACAAACTATTGTTCGTAATCAACTTCCAGTTAAAATTATTGTGATGAATAACAGGACATTAGGAATGATACGTCAATTTCAGGATAGTTATTTCGAATCTCGTTACCAATCGACCTATTGGGGGTATGATGCTCCAGACTTTAGGAAAGTAGCTATTGCTTACGGAATCGATGCAATGACAATAGAAAATCCAGAAGAGATTGACGATGCGGTGGAATGGTTATGGAAGGATAAAAACGCTGCTAAACCTCAATTATTACAGGTTATGATAGATCCGCACACTAATACCTATCCTAAGATAGCTTTTGGAAGACCCATTACAGAAATGGAGCCTTTTGCAAAACCAATTGCGATGGAAGCGACTTAGTCTCTATTATTAAAACACTATTAGAATAAATTTTATATGTTGCAAAACTTAACAGACGCTACTCTGCTAAATAGTTTGAGAGAAATGACAAAAAATAAATCTAATGCAGATACTATTATGAATCAATCATTCTGTTTAGGGGTTTGGCCAGGATTTAACGAAATGCATTATGATTATATCGCGGATGTGATTAGAGAATATTTAAATTCATAAAGACATAATAAAATAAGAATAAATTTTTAATTTTCTATAAAAACATGTCTGGATTAAGAAAAAATTTTTTTTATAATGCCATAATTTCTGCATCAGGGATATTATTTCCTTTAATCACCTTTCCTTATGTATCAAGGATATTGGAACCTGAAAATTTCGGATTAGTTTCATTTGCCAATTCTTACATTCAATATTTTATTGTTATATCTACAATTGGAGTTCCTTTTTATGGAATAAGAGAAATTGCAAAAGTAAAAGACGATATTGTAAAAAGATCAAAAATTTTTGCGGAAATAACATTAATACATATAGGATTGACTATTTGCGTACTTGTTGTTTATATTATTAGTATCTTCTATTTGGAAAGATGTAAAAGCAATATTGATTTTTTTTTATGTGGAAGTTTGTTAATATTATCCTATCCTTTATCAATTCACTGGTTTTTTACGGCTATTGAAGATTTTAAATATGTAGCAGTTAGAACGATTATTTTGCAGGTTTTTTTAACTGTATCGGTCTTTATTTTTGTTAGAGAGAAAACAGATTATTTTTTATATTTTGGGTTGTCAGTATTGGGTTCTGTTATAATTGCTTATCTAAATATTTCTCATGGACTTAAATATATTAAATTCAATTTTCTTTGGAAGGATTTGCGTTTCAGGATTCATATTAAACCGCTTTTGTTGATTTTTTTGTTTACAGTTGCAACAAGTTTATATGAACTTTTTGATGTGGTTTTGTTGGGTTTTTTGTCAACAAATGAAGCAGTTAGTTTTTTTACCGTTGCAAGTAGAATTAATAAGATACCGGTTGCAATAATAGGGGTCCTGTCTTCAGTACTGATACCTAGATTGTCATTTGCCGCAGGTCGGGGTGACAAGTTGGAAATGATTAGACTTATTGAAAAATCAATTAATTTTGTATTATTATTTGGTATACCAGCAATAATTGGTATTTATGTACTTTCCCCCGAAATTGTAAGGATTTTGTCTGGGAGATTATTTGAATCTGCAGTTCTAACTACACAAATTTTTTCTCCAACAACGTTGTTATTAGGTTTGATAACAATTTTTATGTTGCAGATACTAATTCCATTGTCTAAAGATAGAGAATTGTTAATTATAGTGTCTATAGCTACGATTGTAAGCTTAGTTTTAAATTTAACATTGATACCTCTGTATAATGAAAATGGAGCTGCTTGGGCTAGTATTTTGACCGAGACATTTGTGTTAATATTTAGTTATTTTGTTGCTAAAAAGCATATTGAAATAAAATTTAATATTAAAAAAATATTTAAAAATATTATACTTTCATCTTTTGTTGTGGTGTTTGCAATTATTTTCCGAAGTACATTTTTAAATGATTTAATAGTTTTTATTGCAAGTTTCTTATCGTTCTTTGTTTCATATTATGTTGTACAAACACATTTTTTCAAAGATGAAATCTTTACTGAAATTAATCTATTTGCAATAAATAAAATAGAAAATATATATAAACAAATTTTTGCGTAATGACTATATCAGCATTTATACCCACTTTTAATGAAGAGAATCGAATTGAAACTACTTTAAAAACATTGCAATGGTGTGATGAAATCGTTGTATTAGATAAAAGTAGTTCAGATATGACTATCGATATTGCAAAAAAATATACTTCTAAGGTATTTGCTATGGATAATTCCATGAAATATGATTCCTCCGAAATGGAGTTGATGTTAGAATATTGCAATTCAGAGTGGATACTTTTATTTACTGCTAGTGATGTTATTCATCCGAAATTAGCATCCGAAATTATGGATGTTATAAAGAATAAGGACTTTCACTTTGATATAATAGATGTTCCATTTCGAAATTTTATTCTTGGGATCGGAGAGTCTTTTTCGCCGTGGTATAGTGTAAGTAAGCCTATACTTATAAAGAAGAGTAAGATTAGGTTAAACTTAACAGGAGTGCATGATGCTATTCATTTTGATTCAAAATTAAGATATAAAATTTCAAGTGATTATTGTATAAATCATTTAACACATGTTTCAGTTGATATGATGATGGACAGACATCTTCGTTATTGGAGAAGTGAAGCTCATGATAGTAGGAAGTCAATTAATAAATCATTAAAAAGTGTTTTCGGTGCTTTTTATGTTGTAATAAGGAGAGGGACTTTTTTTTACGGATATAAGGGAGTAGCTCTAGCATTTGCTTATATTTCATACTTCATGATGTCATTCGTATATAGGTGGGAATTCTTGCATTCACAAGCTAGCCAAAATTATGATAAAATTAGTAGAGACGTATTGGTAGATTGGGATTTACATAATAAAAACAATATTTAATGAGATTTATAATAAAAATTTTGTTTTACATTTATAGGAAGTTAATTTATTATTGTGTTAATCATGTTTGGTTAAGGATAATTAAATGGAGATTTGTAAACCTTAACATAAAAGGTGAAATAAAATTGTATGGGTTTCCCTTATTTGAAATATACGGAGAAACTAGCATTGGCTCAGAAACAGCTTTTATAAGTAGTACAAAATACAATCCTGCAGGATTATTTAAACCTTGTAATATATATGTTGCAAAAGAAGGAGTTCTAAACATAGGTTTAGGGTGCGGATTAAGTGGAGTAACGATTGTGTGTTGGAACAAAATTGACATTGGTGATTATGTAGGTCTTGGTGCAAATGTATCTCTCTGGGATACGGATTTTCATGGGATTAAAAATAGTGAAAGAGTAAATAGTTCATTGGTTAGTACAGGAGCAATAAAAATAGGGAATTATGCCTGGATAGGAGGTAATAGTATTATATTAAAAGGCGTAACAATAGGTGACAGAAGTGTGGTGGGAGCAGGTTCTGTTGTTACAAAAAACATTCCTCAAGATGAAATATGGGCAGGAAATCCTGCGAAATTTATTAGAAAAATTGAAAACAATAATTAAGATGAATTCAGAAAATTTCAATTTTCCTAAGGTATCAATCATTACAGTAGTTTACAATGGTGCTAAGACAATCGAACAAACAATAAAATCAGTACTCAATCAAAGTTATAGTAATATCGAGTATATAATAATTGATGGTGGATCTAATGACGGAACATTAGACATTATCAATAAATATGAATCAAAAATCGATATTATCGTATCAGAACCTGATTATGGGATTTATAACGCTATGAATAAAGGGGTTATGAAATCTAATGGAGTGTTAGTAGGTATAATCAATAGTGATGATTGGTACGATACTACTGCAGTCGAAGTTATTGTAAATGAATATATTAAAAATATGAATTTTGGTGTTTTTCATGGGCTTTTAAGAACATGGAATGGGAATCATTTGTTAAATATTAATGGAACTTCAAAATATGTTCTTAAAAATGATAGTTTGCCGCATCCTTCCACTTTTATAAAAAAGGAAATTTATGAACTCTATGGTCTATATAATGAGAAATACAAATTTGTAGCCGATTATGAATTG
Organism: uncultured Flavobacterium sp.; assembly: GCF_963974175.1. Taxonomy (GTDB): domain Bacteria; phylum Bacteroidota; class Bacteroidia; order Flavobacteriales; family Flavobacteriaceae; genus Flavobacterium. Next base: position 8,432 of record NZ_CAXBBR010000020.1, on the reverse strand, counting down.
TTCTTGAGATTTAACAAAGAAGGAGTTTCTTTTTTATTCATTGAGCAAATAATTGCAAATTTTTCAATCGGTGGTGTTTCTACAATTTCAAATAAATTTTTGTTTGAAAAATTTGATTTACAATATCATTATGGTAATATTTCCTTCTTTAAAAGGATTGTTCTGAAAACTGCTCTCATTATTAGAAACACAATGTTAAAATAAATAATTTAATGACACCTAAAATATCAATAATTATTCCTACTATCAATAGAGTTTTTGAGTTGGAAGAGTTGTTTAATTCACTAACGAAATCTAATAATAAGGATTTTGAGATTTTGGTTATTGATCAAAATTTTGATAATAAATTAGAAGAATTGGTTTCTGCTTTTAAAAAAAAATTTGACCTTAATCATTTTAAAATATTGCCAAAAGGAGCTTCCAATGCAAGAAACTTTGGAATAAGTGTTGCTGTGGGGGATATTTTTTGCTTTCCTGATGATGATTGTAAATTTTTTCCTAATACAATTGATATTGCTTTATTAACATTAGAGGAACAGAAATGTGATGTTGTTTTTGGCAAGTGTATTGATGAACTTGGAAATGACAGTGTTATAAAATGGAATTTGAGATCTGAATTTTTGACAAAAAAGGTACACTCAAGTCATTTTGTAGAAGCTACTATGTTTGCGAAAAGAGAAATAATGACCAATTATCCATATGACGAGGGTTTGGGAGTAGGTACATTTCATGGGGCAGAAGAAGCTTACGACTTGATTTTGAGGCTATTGAGTAAGGATGTGAAAATTTATTATAATAAAGAAATAATATTTTATCATCCTAATAAAGTTTTGAATTATTCTTCGGAGAGTGAAATAAAAAGAGTATTTACTTATAGATGTGGTTTTGCAAAATTATGTTTTAAGCATCAATTTTATTTAAAATATTTTAAAAGAGTAATGCTAGTTACTTTAGCATTGCCATTTTATTTTCTTTTTAATAGACAAAAAGTTCGTTACTATCTTGCGGAATTATTAGGTTTGTTATCTGGAGCAGTTATATTATAAATGAAAAGTGTAATAAAAAATAACGGAATTATTTTAGTGTTTTTATTTTCACAACTAATATTATTCAGCTTAGCTCTTCAAAATGACGATATTATAGGCAATGATTATGAGATTAACAAGGCGTTAAGTTTTCATATTATTATTATTATTTTAGTTTTAGTTGGCTATCTTATAAAGAAGGAAATTGTATTTAGTTATACAAAAAACTTTACTTATAATAATTATTTTAAATTAAATAAAGGTTTTTTTCTTCTCTGCTTGACATTGATAGTAGTGGGTTTATTTACTTCTATATTAACAGTTGGAAGCATTGTATCACCCCAAGAATATTTAGCACAACTGGCATCGAATGATGCAGGTATAGCTGATATTAGACAACAAGCTGGTGATGGAGGTCTTGGAGGGGTTTTTAAAATGTTGAATTATCTCCCATTAGCTGTTTATTTGATAACGTCCTCTTACCTTAATTTTTATAATTTTGAAGAAAATGAAATTAAAAAAATTAAAAAAATCAATGCTATTTCATTATTTGCTTCTTTAGTTAAGGTTTTGTTTTCTTTAGACAGGTTAACTATTATGGCAATTCTTTTAGTTCAAATCTACACCAATCTACTTAAAAAGAAACTTAATGTTAAATTTTTAATTATTGTATTTTGTGTACTGTCTTTGGGGAGTTTTATCACAAGTTCTAGAATGTCAGATTCTAGTTTTTTTGATTTTTTAATTGTTTATTGTAAATTGAGTTTGGTGAATTTCCAGATGGTTATTGATAATCAATCTGATTTTTCATTTGGTTTTCAGACTTTTTTTGCGCCATTATCTTTTATTGCTAAGTTTTTTGGTTTAGATATAGGTGTCCCCGTTCCAAATGTTTGGATTTGGAACCCTGCACAGTATTTTAATTCATATTTATTTATGGACTTTGGCTATTTCTCATTTTTAATATATCCAGTTATGGGTTATTTTATAAATTTAGTAGAAATAAATAAAAGAAGAGGTTCAAGACTCTATACAAGCTTATATTTTGTTCTGATGTTTACTATTGCAACATTTATTTCTGTCCCATTTTTAAGGGGAATGGAATTTTGGGTGTTAATTATAATTTGTTGGTTATTGTCGAAATTTATAAGAAACGAAAAGCTGCACAGGTTTAAGCAATAAAATTAATTCAATAATCTTTTATGAGAGTAATTTTTGATAATATAATTTTTTCACTTCAAAAATCGGGAGGGGTTTCTGTTTATTGGTATGAAGTCATTAATAGAATTTTAAATCAAGAAGAGATACATTCTTTTTTTATAGAAGAAGAAAACAGTAGTAAAAATATTTTTAGAAATAAGTTAAAAATTCAAGAAGTTAATACTTACAATGAAGGCAATAAATTGTCTAAGTTCCTTTCGCGATATAGAGAAATCAATTTTAAAATAAGAGGTGAGATATTTATTTTTCATTCTACATATTACAGGACATTAAGCAGAAGTGTGAAAAGAAAAAATAATGTAAAAGAAATAGTTACTGTACATGATTTTACTTATGAGCATTATGGTAATGGTTTAAAAAAATGGTTACACGCCTATCAGAAGAAAAAAGCAATTCAAGCAGCTGATATTGTAATATGTATATCAGAAAACACCAAAAGGGATCTACTGTATTTCTATCCCATATTTGAAAGTAAAGATATAAGGGTTATATATAATGGAGTTTCTTCTGATTATTTTGTTATTCCAGAATTTAAACACGAAAAGGAGTTCTCTCCCTATTATCTATTTGTTGGGTCAAGAGCTAGCTATAAAAACTTTGATTTTGCTGTAAAAGCTGTAGCTCAGTCAGAAAAATTCATTTTAAAAATTGTTGGTTTTGATTTAAATAGAAATGAATTGCATATGTTGAATGAACTGATGCTTGGGCGTTGGGAATTATTTATAAACATTGAAAATGATGAGCTAAATGAGCTATATAACGGTGCTTATGCATTAATTTATCCTTCCTCTTATGAGGGTTTTGGAATACCTATATTAGAATCTATGAAAGCGGGCTGTCCATTCATAGCTATGAATTCTTCCTCAATTCCGGAAGTTGCTGGTGAAGGCGGGGTTTTGCTAGAAAATCTATGTATTGATGAATTCAATACCGCTGTCGCTAAAATCACAGAAGGAAGAGATTATATGATAGAATTGGGACTGCAACAATCTAAAAATTTTTCGTGGGATAAATGCTATGAAGAAACTTTGAATATATATAAAGATTTATCCATATAAAACATGAAGATTTCAATAATTACAGTCGTATATAATAATGACAAAACAATAAAGGACGCTATTGAGTCAGTCCTTTCGCAGAGTTATCCCAATTTAGAATATGTTATTATAGATGGAGGATCTAAAGATAATACAGTTAACTTAATTAGAGAATTTGAAAATAGGTTGGGTTACTTTATTTCAGAAAAAGACAATGGGCTGTATGATGCAATGAATAAAGGTATTAGAGCTACCACAGGTGATGTTATTGGCATTTTGAATTCAGATGATTTGTATCAGGATTCTAATGTTATTGAGGCTGTTATGGAACAATTTAATAATGATCCTGAATTGGATATATTGTACGGTGATTTGGTATATGTAAAGAGTTATGATACCAATAAAGTTGTTAGGAATTGGAAATCAAAAGATTATTATAATAATTTTTTTGAAAATGCTAATGTCCCTCCTCATCCTTCATTATTTGTTAAGAAAGAGGTTTACAATAAAGCTGGATTATTTGACTTAGATTATAAAATAGCTGCTGATTATGAATTTATGTTGAGGGTATTTAAAAAACACAATTTTAATTCAAAATATTTTAACAGGTTAGTTGTTAGAATGAGACTTGGGGGCGCATCCAATGCTAGTTTTTCAAGTATAATAAAACAAAATAAAGAAGTATTAAATGCTTGGAAAAAAAATAATTTAAAAAAACCTTTTTATTTAATTCCATTAAGAGTTTATAAAAAATTAAGTCAATTTATAAAATAGTTTGTAGGTGATAATCTCACACCTTATTTCCCAAACTATTTTGATATTAGAGTCATTTCAAGAAAGAGAAAACTTGATACTTAGTTATATTCAGAGGCTTCTATATTTATATTTATGAGCACTGTGAAAGCTGTAGCCGATAAAGTTGATGAAATTTGACAGAAAAGACTATTCCAAATCCCAAAACTCATTATGGAATTGCTAAGCATCAAGCAGAAGAATATATTTTAAGTAAAAAACTTCCTGAGGGAAAAAGACTCTATATACTAAGACCTTGTTTGATACATGGTTCGGGAAATAAAGGTAACCTTAATCTGTTGTATAAATTAGTAGATAAAGGTTTGCCTTGGCCATTAGGAGCTTTTGATAACAAACGTTCTTTTTTAAGTATTGAAAATCTTTGTTTTGTTATCAAGGAATTGTTGGGAAACACTACTATACCTTCAGGAGCTTATCAAGTGGCAGATGATAAGTCTTTATCCACAAATGAATTAATTCAGTTGTTGGGTGTAAGTTTGGGTAAAAAAAAACAATTTTAAATATTCCGTGCTCTTGGATTAAAGGGGTTGCGAGACTTGGTGATTACTTGCATTTACCACTCAATTCTGAACGTTTACAAAAATTAACCGAGAATTATGCAGTCAGTAATAATAAAATTGTCGGCGCTATTGGTAAACCTTTACCGGCAGGATCAAAAGAAGGTTTGTTAAAAACCTTTGGATCATTTCAAAAATAAAAACATACAATGATAGTTGAAAAAACATTTATAGAAGATTTAGTGATTATAGCTCCCAGGGTTTTTGAAGACTCTAGGGGATTCTTTTTTGAAGCTTACAATCAGGCTAAATTCAATGAAAATGGGATTAATTATCAATTTATTCAGGACAATCAGTCTTTTTCCAAAAGAGGGGTGATTAGAGGATTGCATTTGCAAATCAAACCTTTTGCCCAAGCTAAATTGGTGAGAGTGTTAGAAGGAGAAATTTTGGATGTGGCGGTGGATTTACGTAAAAACTCACCTACTTATGGGCAGCAGTTTAGTATCGTTTTAAGCTCTGCGAATAAAAAACAAATATTGGTGCCACATGGTTTTGCACACGGTTTTTCTGTTTTGAGTGAAACAGCTTCTGTGATGTACAAAGTAGATCAATTGTATCACAAAGATAGTGAAAGAGGGATTCGTTATGATGATCCCACTTTGGCAATTGATTGGCAAGTAAGCCCTGATGTCGTTATCGTTTCTGAAAAGGATTTGATATTGCCGAGTTTTGCCGAAATTGATTGGGAGTTTTGAAAAATGTTTAAATGTTTAGCTGTTTAACCGTTTAACTGTTTAAGGTTGGGGCGGGGGTAGGTATTAATACTTAACCACAAAATTCGCAAAGTTATCGCTAATAATGGGGGGCGTGGCTGCTTTCAGGATCACTTAGCGCATTTCTTTTTCTTTTGCCTTGATGCAAAAGAAACAAAAGATCAAGCCTGAAAATTCAAAACTTAAAAACTACCTCAAAACTATGTTCCGCAGCCCGAGCCGTTCGCCTTTCAGGCTCAACTCGCGGACTGCTACCACGCCGTTTTATCGTCGTTTTTTGACATTTTTAATTTAAGGGCGGGGTTAGGAGTTTTCGGTTATGAGTAGATGTGCGATAAACGCAATATGACTGTGAGAAGGAGTAATCAGTATTCAGTGATTAGTTGTTTGAGGTTAGCGTACTAGAAGTGTGTTTGAAATTGAAACTATTAAAAATTAAATGAAAAAAATTTTAGTAACAGGAGCCACTGGACAGTTGGGCTCAGAGTTGAAAGTGTTGTCAGAAAACTATTGGCAATATGAATGGGTTTTCGCGGATAGAACTCAAATTTCATTGGATCATTTGTCTAAGTTGAAAATTCAATTGGAGTTAATTCGTCCAAATTTCATATTAAATTGTGGTGCTTATACTGCTGTGGATAAAGCAGAGTCGGAACCGGAATTAGCTGACATTGTCAATCATCAGGCAGTTAAAATAATAGCGCAGTATGCGAATGACAATCAAGCTAAACTAATTCATATCTCTACGGATTATGTTTTTGATGGTACCTCTTCAATTGCCTTGACTGAAGATGCGCTTAATAATCCTATCAATGTATATGGCGCTACGAAACGTGCTGGAGAGTTAGCTGCTTTGGCTGTTAATCCTGATGTTTTAATTATTAGAACGTCATGGGTGTACAGTCGTTTTGGGAATAATTTTGTTAAAACAATGCAACGTTTGTTGCAAGAACGGGATACTGTTAGTGTGGTAAATGATCAAGTAGGTTCACCCACTTATGCTGCTGATTTAGCAAAAGCTATGATGGACATCATATCTGCTCAAGAATGGATTCCAGGTATTTATAATTATTCAAATGAAGGTGAAATCAGTTGGTACGAATTTGTTTTGGCGATTCAAGAGATTGGTGGGTATACTTGTGATGTAAAAGGAATTCCTTCGGCATCTTATCCTACCCCTGCAAAACGTCCTGCTTTTTCTTTATTGGATAAATCCAAGATTAAAGCCGTCTATGAAATAGTTGTTCCTGATTATACGGATAGTTTGAGAAAATGTATGGAATTACTAATTAATTCGAATTTTAAACGAATTTAAACGAATTATACGAATGGATTCCAATAATAAAATACTTTATAAAGAAGAAAGCTTTAAAATTATTGGGGCTTGTATGAAAGTACATCGTTCATTGGGTACAGGATTCTTGGAAGCAGTTTATGAGGAAGTGCTGGAGAAAGAGTTTCTAATTCAAAATATTCCATTTAAAAGACAGCTGAAATTAGAATTGTATTATGAAAATGAGAAATTGAAAAAACAGTATAGAGCAGACTTTGTTTGTTATGATGCTATTATTTTGGAGATAAAATCGGTGTCTCATATTCCAAATACATTTTATGCACAGTTGAAAAATTATTTAAAATGTACAAAAATGGAGTTAGGGATGTTGATTAATTTTGGGATGCCTTCGTTGTTTTATAAAAGAATAATAAATATGAATTAATTAGTGGCATTTGCATTAATTCGAAAAATTAGAAATAAATGAAAAAAATAGTAATCACAGGTGGTGCTGGATTTATTGGATCCCACGTAGTACGCCTTTTTGTTAAAAAATACCCGCAATACCAAATATTCAATTTGGATGCCTTGACCTATGCTGGGAATTTGGAGAATATAGTTGATATTGAGTCAGCACCCAATTATACTTTTATAAAAGGAGATATTGTAGATGCTCCATTTATAGATGCTTTGTTTGCAGAACATCAGTTTGACGGTGTTTTACATTTGGCTGCCGAATCCCATGTAGATCGTTCTATTACTGATCCGTTATCGTTTGTGAAAACAAATGTAATAGGAACAATGAATTTGTTAAATGCTGCCAAAACTATTTGGAATGGTAATTACGAAGGAAAACGTTTTTATCACATTAGTACTGATGAGGTGTATGGTAGTTTAGGTGCTGAAGGTTTGTTTACAGAGACTACTGCTTATGACCCCAATTCACCCTATTCGGCGTCTAAAGCTAGTTCCGATCATTTTGTTCGTGCTTATGGTGAAACTTACGGTTTGCCTTACGTTTTGACTAATTGCTCTAATAATTATGGCCCTTTTCATTTTCCTGAAAAGTTAATTCCTTTGTTTATCAATAATATCATTCAAAACAAACCTTTGCCTGTTTATGGGGATGGGAAATATACTCGTGATTGGTTGTTTGTAGAAGATCATGCCGTTGCCATTGATTTGGTTTTTCATGAAGGTGTAAACCACGATACCTATAATATTGGAGGGTTTAATGAATGGCAAAATATTGATTTGGTGAAGTTGCTTTGCAAAATCATGGATGAGAAATTAGGAAGAACTACTGGTACATCAGAACAATTGATTTCGTATGTGAAAGACCGTCCAGGACATGATTTGCGATACGCCATTGATGCTAGTAAGATTAATAAAGAGTTGGGGTGGAAGCCTTCGGTTACTTTTGAGCAAGGGTTAGAAAGAACGGTAAATTGGTATTTAGAAAATCAGACTTGGTTGAATAATATTACTTCGGGGGAGTATGCTACGTATTATGAGAAGCAATACGCGAATTGAAAACGAATTTAAAGCGAATTATCCGAATTTCACTAATGGATGCTAGCAATGAGGTTTTGTTTAAAACTAGAAATTAAGGATTTGTTAATTTTCTTTTAGCTCACTGTACTTTTTTTGTTAGTGGCGTTTGCTTCGCCTGTTCGCTTCGCTCGGGTGTCTGAATCTTCCAGCGGGGTTAGGAGTGGTATGAAGAGCGTTTATGTTATTATTATTATTATTATTTCTGAAGAACAATCTTTTCTTTTGCCTTGATGCAA
>NZ_CAXBBR010000019.1:0-42076 GCF_963974175.1 uncultured Flavobacterium sp. | reverse complement strand
TTTTTGTTACTTTTTTTATCAAGGAAAAAAGTAAAAACATTCAATCGAAGATTCAGCGAACTGACAAAACAATATCCCACACATTAAAAACGTCCAATTTAGAACCGCCCTTAAATTAAAAACGAAAAAAAACAACGATAAAACGAAGTGGCAGCAGTCCGCGAGTTGAGCCTGAAAGGCGAACGGCTCGGGCTGCGGAATGGCGTTTTGAGGTAGTTTTTAAGTTTTGAATTTTCAGGCAGTGATTTTTTTGTTACTTTTTTTATCAAGGAAAAAAGTAAAAACATTCAATCGAAGATTCATAAAGACAATAATAAACCATGAATATTTTTTTATTACCGTCACACTGAGCGAAGACGAAGTGTTGATCAAGCAAAAAAGTAAAATCATAAATTAGAGAATATTCGTCCTTGTAAATAACAACTTCAAATCAATCTCAAAAAATGATTCCCCTTCTAGTGAGATTGCTTCGTCCCTCGCAATGACCCTGTACTCCTCCAACTATTTTATCTTCAAGATCACGATAAGCATTTCAACATTGGCCAGCGGGATTACCCGGGAGTCGAGGAGGAACGACGAGCGGCTCGGGCTGCGGAACGGAGTTTTGAGGTAGTATTTAAGTTTTAAATTTCCACGCCGTGAAATCGGAGATTATTTCATACGTTCGCCTTTCAGGCTCGGGTCATGAATACAAAAAAAACAAAAAAGCCCAAACCTAGTGGTCTGGACTTCATTGTAGCTAACTCAAATCACTTCAAATTAAACTATTGTTTGCGCTTCTTAATTAAAAACTTGAGCAGCATCGATACTATAAAACTGACTGTGGCGCCAATAGCAGCCAAAACAACAGTTTTGAAAATGTCTTCCGAATACAAATTCGGCACAATACTCAAAAAGATACCGCCTGCAGTATTTATTTTGGTGGAAATATCAATATGCATTGATAACTACACTTTACTGCCAGCTCCCTTAATCCCAGTCGAAGGACTAAGAGCATCATCATTACTGGTTGTAATCTGACTTATTGCCGAAAGCACGCCTCCAGCAACAGCTAAATACCCCCCAACGGACCCCACTAAAGTAGGCAATGCAATAGGCGCGGCTAAAATAGTTCCGCCAACTGCGGCCAATGCCAATCCAATATTTCGAAGCACTTTGAAAAATTTTGGCGTGGGAGCTTTCGCTCTTTTTACTATATTCATAATTTTACTTTTTTTTATTCCCGTTAGGGAATCAAGATTGAACAATTAAACTAACTTCCTCATCACGATCTAAAACTTTATAAATCGACTCTTTCAATTTATAAAATGCTTTTCGTGACATCAGACCCAAACCAGGTCCTGAAAATTGAGTTACGGGAGCTATACAGCCATTTAATTCTAAAAGGGCATTGTTCGCAGGATGAATCAGAATAAACTTTCTGCTTTCAACATTCATAACCTCCAAATGCCACTTGAATTTGTTACTGTAACGTTTTCTGATAAAATATTTCCCCTCTGGAATACAGGAAACCTTCGTTTCATTCTTTTTCCAAGGCAATTCAATGGTATTGCAAATAAATTTTCCCTCACATTCGAGTCTGCTATTTGTTCCATCAGGGAAATAAGTTCTGGATAGTACTAAAACCATCTTACAATCCGTTTACTAAAATCAAAGCCAATGGATTGTAGGAACCATTTTTCAACGGATACATCCTTCCATTAACCTCTTGAAAATACTCAACTCCAAGTGCCAAAAATAACGGACTGACACTGTTCGAACTGACCGAATTCAAATGGTTGATTGCGACGGTGGGCGTGTTGTCCCACGGAAAGACAACAGTCTCTGAAGTCGCTACTTCAAAAGTTTCAGCTTCAAAATTAATTGCAGCACCTGCCGAAATAATTTTAAAATGACTAGTCCCTCCTGGAGCTGCAATCATGTTCGCAGGGACAAATGAAGCCAAATCAACCGAAATTTCACCACTAGCCCGATCAATTGTCCCAACAAAAGGTGCAAACAAACTGGTTCCCAATTTCCCTCTAATGTTAAACTCAAAGCCTACAAGCAAATCCGCCTCACCATCAATTACATTGCGCAGTCCACGCTCATTAACTAAATCAGCTTGGATCACTTTAATCATACTCTGGGTCAATCGACTCACCATTCTGCTGTCTGCAGAATTCAAAAGCAGCGTTCGCAAAGCAGTTCGCAAAGTTTTCCCCGCCTTCCCTGCCCTACCAAATTCAGCACCATTCTCCCGCGTTCGCTGAAACGCTGGATCGTTCGCAATTCTACTCGCTTCAATGCCACCTTTCTCACGGGCCAAATGCCCGTCTTTGGTTTTGTAAAAAGTAATATCCCCGATAGTACCTTTTAACTTAATTATGCCTTTCTGTCTTGCCATAATTTCTAAAAATTTAAGTTTAAAATAATCCAATTACTCTCTCATTCCGAATACTCGTTGCAACTAAATCTTGAATGATTTCAAACAAAGATTCCATCAATTATTCCACATTTCAAAAAACGCTGGTCAATAACGGTACTAAATGGTACATAATTACCTACTTTAGTCACTTTTTTAACTAACTAATTTTCATAACTTTACAAATAAAAGTACGCCAATTAGACAAAAAAATAAATTGAGTAGGCGTAGATAACACCATAAAACGAACAAGTGTGATTGCAAGTAACATCAGGGTATGTATTTATCCAAAAGATGTACAACGGATTACTGGTAAAACGTACCGCCAAGCAAGGTTGTATCTCAACAAGATTAAAACCAACTTGAATAAAGAACCACATCAACTAATTTCAATCGAGGAATTTTGTGTGTATTCAGGTCTGCAAATGGAACATGTTTTGCGTTGTATAATCGGATAAGGGTTTAAAAGGCAATTCAAGAAAAGCCTCATATACTTCCACAATAAAGCATTACCAGTTCAATAACTAGTTCAACCAGTGGTTCAAATAACGAACCACTACATCAAAAGAAAAACCATAGTCAAAATCACCCTCAAATTTAAAACGTAAAAAAACAATCAATACTCCCTTTTTTAATTTCTCCCAGTCATTGCGAAGAATGAAGCAATCTGGCGGGGAAAAAATTAAAAAAAACCGACCCCATAACAAACCGCATATCCTTTCGAATAAAAACGCATGCTTTAGAACCGCCCTTAAATTAAAAACGTCAAAAAATAAAATTTGAAATTAAAAGGAGGACTGCCAATGGCAGTCAGGTAAATACTCAAAAACAGTTTTTAAATTTTCAGGCCGTGAAATCGGAGATTATTTCATCCGTTCGCCTTTCAGGCTCGGGTCATGAATACAAAAAAAAACAATATTAAAGCATGAATAATTTTTTGTTACTTTTTTTATCAAGAAAAAAAGTAAAATCGCAATTCAAAGAATATTTGCAATTCACAACAAAAATAGAAAATTTAGTAAACTCTGTTCCGTAAAATACATGATCCGAATTGTTATTTAATCTTAAACGTGATTGGAACTGATTTCTGAACCGCCCTTAAATTAAAAACGAAAAAAAACAACGATAAAACGAAGTGGCAGCAGTCCGCGAGTTGAGCCTGTAAGGCGAACGGCTCGGGCTGCGGAACGGCGTTTTGAGGTAGTTTTTAAGTTTTTAATTTTCAGGCAGTGATTTTTTTGTTACTTTTTTTATCAAGAAAAAAAGTAAAAACATTCAATCGAAGATTCAGCGAACTCTGGAAATACGAACTGACAAAACAATATCCCACACAATAAAAACGTCAAAATTAGATTCGCCCTTAAATTTAAAACGTCAAAAAATATTTGAAATTAAAAGGAGGACTGCCAGTGGCAGTTAGCTAGCAGCAGTCCGCGAGTTGCGCCTAAAATGCGAACGGCTCGGGCTACGGAACGGCGTTTTGAGGTAGTATTTAAGTTTTAAATTTTCAGGCCGTGAAATCGGAGATTATTTCATCCGTTCGCCTTTCAGACTCGGGTCATGAATACAAAAAAGACAATAATAAACCCTGAATATTTTTTGTTTCTTTTGAAATCAAAGATTCACGAACTCCAAAAAATTATTAACTCGTGAGTAATCAAGACAAAAGAAAAGATAATCAATATCAAAAACTCTTTTTTTGACAACTGATAATCCCAAATTGACAAGTATACCAACTATAAAACTAAAACGATGAATAAAACTGTTTAGTTTCGCTAAAAAAATTCGTAAATAGACAATTAAATTATTAAGATGTGTATTTTCCCATTATCAGGTCGAATTTATCAGATTTAATAAAATTTCGCTTCTTTTTATTGACTTGAATTATATCCAAAAAACCTAATTCAACAAGTGCTTTTAAGTCAGTTCTAGCGGTGAAATTTGAAACGTTGAACCGAACCTCAATTTCTTTTGTAGTCAAAATTCTATCGGAATCATCATGTAAAATTTTCAGGATCTGTGCCATCCTATCATTCACATTTGGAATCTTCATAAACTTTGCTGCTTGAAAAACTTCCTGCTGTTTTTTGCTAATATACGTTTTCAATGCTGCATATGATTTCTCCATCGTCATAATATGATAGGTAATGAAATATCCCAGATCATTACCATCTACCTCTGAATATAAAAATGCTTTTTCATATTGAGCTTTAGTGTCTTTAATAATTCTTGATATGGACAAGTATTCTGTTAACCAGTACCCTTTTTTTAGCATATACCAATAAAATATCGCTCTGGCCGTTCTCCCATTTCCATCAGTAAAAGGATGTATCCAGCCAATCATAAAGTGAATAATACAACCTTTTAGTATCGGATGTATAAAATCCTCATTGTCTTTATTAAAAAAATCACATAAATCTTTTACTAACACATTAAGTTCATCTTTCAATGGAGGTGTGTGAACAATTTCACTATTAACATGATTGACCACATGAACATCATCATGATCTCTAAACTGCCCTTCATCTTTGGCATCATCTAAAGTATTATTTGATATTAGTTTATGTAGGTATAATATTTTTTCAGCACTAATAGCTTCATTCTTATGCTGAACAATATATTTCATAGTAATATAATTGTTCATTATCATTTGCTCAGATTTATTTTTAGGCTTTTTCTCTTGCTGTATCATTTCCTTCGCTTTCTTTCTGGTAGTATTTGCACCTTCCATTTGACTGCTCGAAATAGCTTCCTCCATTATTGAACTAATAATAAATTTCGTTTTATCAGTTTCAGCAATCCCTATATTACTTCCCAAAGTTCCGCCAATATGCATATCAAATTGATGCAATGCTCTTTGAATGTAATCTGTAATCATATAACTAAAAGTATTTTTCCCGAAACGAATAGTATTACTTCTAATAAAGCGATATAATTTTACTGCATTCCATAACTCCTCAGGGGTACAGTTTTTTGCCTTATATTTTATTTTATCCCAATATAGATAATCATCTTGTATCTTTTTTAAGGTTCCATCTCCTTGCAAGTTTACCATTAGTGTAATGGTATTATCTTCCTTTATATATTTTGGAGCAGCTTCTAGCATAATTGTTATAATAAAGATTTCAACACAAAAATAGTCAAAATTGCGAGATTATACAAAAATCTCGCAATTTTGACTATTACATAATAGGATCTCGTCCACTCCTCTTCCAACTCAAATAGAGAACGCATAGGATTTTCTTTTTTAACATGAAATCAAAAACTCCTTTTTTTGGCGACTAATAATCCCAAATCAACAAGTACTTTACAGATAATTAAAAACTAATCCTTTGAACTACCTGAACTCTTGAAATTTCAATTTTATTTAGGATTGCCCAAATCTTAACTAAATAACAATCGATTCGATCTTCATCTGTTTCATTTTTACTGCTGGGCACGCAAAAACCATTTCAGTCATTGGTTTTGCATATTTCGCATCATTTAAATCACTTTTGATGTATTTCTTATAAAAAAGAATTGCTACCCATTTGCCTTTCTACGGAATTATTAAGCAAAAAGGACTTTTAGCAATGCTAATTTGGATTATTTTTCACTGTCAAAATAAAATCCAATCCTAAAAAAACAAAAATTCATACTATTTTCAAACACTGTTGATATTTAGTCTAAATAAATTTGCCGATTCAAATATGGAATTTTATATTTGCGCAGTTATTTTTAATTATTCTAAATAAATGAGAGGAAAATACTTTTTAATTGGATGTATTGCAGTGATAACACTATCTAGCTGTACTGATGATTCCCAATATACGTCTGTGGTTAGCAATAAAATTGCAATTACAACATTAATTTTCTTTGATAGTAATCTATCTAAACTCATAGGGCAAGCAGGCGCTTCTTATCATGCCGCTCAAACTGATTTTAGTGACCTATTGCACCCAGAGCTGACAGAAGGAGCTCTAACAGGAAGATTCTCAAGTATCAATTCTTCAAGGGTAGCTCACAATGTATTTGCACCTGAACATATTTACAATTCAACTGATCAACTATCATTCCGAAATATAGCGCTTTCAGCACCTTACTTTCATAACGGTTCTTTTAAAACTGTAAAAGAGGTCATTCCTTTTTATAATGTTCGAGATATAAGTCCATAAGAATGCCCAGAACCTGAAGTATTTGACAACATAAACAAAACAGAATTAGGGAATTTTAAAATTTCCTTAGAAAAAGAATCATTACTAGAAACAATTACTGATCATTACCGAAAATAATCTTTTTATAATCTACAAATAACAACATGAATTTCAATAAAATAATAATTATAACGGCATTCGCTTTAATAAGCAATCAATTTATAAAAGCACAAGTAAAAACCGAGAATACACTAAAAGAAGTAATAATTAAAGGATTTAAAACGGTAAATGGAATTGGCCATTTACCTAATAGTAAGGATGGGATTATTTATGCCGGTAAAAAAAGTGAAATTATCCTTGTAGATAGTCTGGATGCTAATAAAGCAGTCAATAATACCCGACAAATCCTTGGAAGAATTCCCGGACTGAATATTGTTGAGACAGAAAGTAGTGGATTCACTGCCAATGGGATAGCAACCCGCGGTCTTAATCCGTCACAAAGTGTAGAAATGAATACGCGACAAAATGGATACAACATTAGCGCTGATATATATGGTTACAATGAATCGTACTACATTCCACCTATGGAAGCAGTGAGTCGCATCGAAATGGTTAGAGGTGCTGCTTCCTTGCAATTTGGTTCTCAATTTGGTGGTTTAGTGAATTACGTCACCAAAGATGCTCCAAAAGACAAACCCTTCGAATTTATTACATCACAATCCATAGGTAGTTATGGGCTGTATAACTCTTTTAATTCTATTGGTGGAAACTATAATAAAATAAGTTACCATGGCTTTTTACAATACCGTAACATGGATGGATATAGACCCAATAGCCAGCAAACGCAAGTTTCTGGATTTGGAAAAATACAATACAATCATTCGGATAAATTAAATTTTGGTGTAGAATATTCTTTGCTAAGAAATAAAATAAAAATGCCTGGAGGACTAACTGATAGTTTATTTTATGCCAATCCAAAAAGTTCAACCAGAACTAGAAACTGGCTAAAAAGTCCATGGAATATTATTACAGCATACGCTAATTATACACCTAATAAAAACAGTACTTTAAGTGTAAAATCAACTTATTTATTTAGTGGCCGTTCATTAGTTTGGAGAAATGAAGATGGAGGAGCCCAAGCCACAGATGATATAGATCTCGCAACAGGAGAATTTGTACCTAGAGAAGTAGGCATTGAAAAAATGCACAACACAACAACCGAAGTCCGCTATTCTCAAAATTATTCTTTAGGAAATCAAAAATCTACATTGGCAATTGGAGTACGTCAAAGTTATGCTTGGTTTAAGCGCCAAGGTGGCGGTGAAGGTACTACAAAAAGTGATTTTGACTTATCCATTACTGGCGATTGGGGATATGATTTAGATTTTACTACCACTAATTTGGCACCATTTGTAGAAAATATTTTTAAAGTATCTAAAAATTTCACTGTAACTCCTGGATTTCGATTAGAATATTTAAGAAGTACTTCAAAAGGACATAAAGAAGTAGAAGGTGACATTCAAATTACAAATGAAAATAGAAACAGAACTTTTGCATTAGCAGGGCTTGGATTAGAGTTAAAATCTGGAAGAAATACGAATGTATATGCCAATATCAGTCAAGCATATCGCCCAATCGATTACAGCCAATTAGAACCTTTTGGAACAAGTTCAAAAATAGACCCCAACCTGAAAGATTCCAATGGATTCAATAGTGATTTAGGATATAGAGGAACCATAAGCAACTACCTTAATTTTGATATTGGCGGATTTTATATGGCGTATAACAAACGTATCGGACTAACATTAGCAACCAATCCAAATACTGGAGATTATTATTCTATCAGAAAAAATATTGCCAATAGTGTACACCAAGGAATCGAAAGTTATATCGAATTTAATATTCTAAAATACTGTAATTCACAATCTGATATTGGCTTAAGTATTTTCAACTCCTTTTCTTATGTAGATGCCAAATACACTACAGGAGAATTTAAAGGAAAAAGAGTCGAAGCAGCAGCCGAAACCATAAACCGCATAGGCTTAATTTTTAGCACTACTAAATTATCAACCACTTTACAATACAATTATGTTGGAGATGCTTTTGGAGATGCTTCAAATGCAATGACTAGCGAAGATCCAATTGCGGGTTACATCCCTTCGTATACAGTTTGGGACTGGAGCGCTTCCTATACTCTAAATAATTTTGCAATTAAATTTGGGGCTAATAACCTAACCGATAAAGCATACTTCACTCGTAGAACTGATGAATACCCAGGTCCAGGTATTATACCTGCTGTGGGACGAAGTTTCTACCTTGGATTTACTGCCAAATTTCAATAAACAAAACACCTATCTTTCTATTTCTAACCACACATATCTTTTTTGATAGGTGTGGTTTTTAATTTTAAAAGAGAGCTTTTGATTCTTTAATCTCAATAAGAAAAGCACATGTTCAATTCCAACCTTATCACACCACCATTAAAGAAAAACCCTAAGAAAACAATGTTTGAAATTAAAAGGAGGACTGCCTGTGGCAGTCAGGTAAATATAAACGAGCTAGTTTTCAAGCTTGCAGTCCCGATAGCTATCGGGATCAGGCTTGAAATCGAAGATTCATGAATACCAAAAAACAATAATAACCCATGAATAATTTTTGTTTCTTTTGCATCAAGGCAAAAGAAAAAATGTTCTTCAAATAAAAATACTGGAAATAAATATACAATTACATCTTGTTAATTCCCTTACACAACTCAAATATCGCATATTGCGATTTACGATATACTTAGGTACCAACTAGTAATTACCTTTATAAATGCTAATATTGCATATAGCAATATGCATTTTACCAATAAATATGGCACAATTAAAATACACTTTTAGCATGCTCTCCAAACTACTGCATTGAATTGCTCACCTTCATAAAACAAAAAAAAAGACACCTCATCAGCATCTTTTCACCCCTTTCCCCTACTCCTCCAACTATCATTTTTATGATAACCCTTCCTGAACTTATCCATCTTGATTCCCAGATAAAGTCCTATAGGCCATACTACAACAAACCCTATTATCTCATACCATTCCATACCTCAAATATAGAACGCATAAGGTTTCCTTTTTTGCAGCAAGCCAATTACTCCTTTTTTGACAACTAATAATCCCGAATTGACATCTGTTCCATCTAAAACCGAAAAAAATGCTTGAATATCTTTTTTAAAATCTTTTCCTTTACGTGCTTTTTTAGATGATTTATAAAGTCTAAATCAAATTTTGTAGTCTCAAAGCAAAATATTTTTTCCATAAAACTCCTCAAATAATTCACCTGGTTTCTTTCCGATAGCTTTTTCAATAAATATTAATTCGTAGGCATCTAAAGCACCTTTTCTATAATACAATTCACTTAATCTTATTTCGTTAATTCCAGTTTTGGCTGAAATTTCTTCTAGCGAATTTGTAATATTTTCGTATTTAGACATTATTTTCCCAAATTCATTCCGCTCTTTAGGAATCCATTTATTTAAATCAAATTTCTGATTCAGAAATACAATTCTAGTTGCATTATTTATAGAATCATTAAAAGCTTTTACAACTAAATAAAAGGTTTGAGCAGATAATCTTGATACTGAACCATTTTTAAGTTTGCTAACTTGTCCTTTTGATATCCCAGATATTTCGGATAGTTGTTTATCCTGCCATTTTAGTTCAAAAATCTTGTCACTAATGTATTTATCAATATTATGATTCATTTTCTTTGTTTAAAAATTTTGTAATTAAGAAACTATTGTTATATTTGTACTAGCGAATTGACAATTAGCCATTTTAGGCATAATTAAAACGATGTTTTCTCGAACCGAAACGACCAATTTTACTATCGAGAGTATCGTGAAATCGCTCCATGTCAAAAAGTTTCTTACTTTTGCATCCGGCATGCGAGCGGTTCTCACGTAAGCTTTAGATAGTACCTTTCCAATCGAAAGATTGCAGAGACGGGTTTGGTCGCCCACGGTTCTAAAGTGTGAGGCCGCTCCTTGCTTTTTTCTGCAAGTACCCTTCATACCCGAAATACATCGTTCCATAACCATAAACCTCTAAATTATGAGAACGATTTTTTTATGTACAACCGTTACCAAACCACCTTAACTACCTGCTAAAAGCAAGCCGCCTTTTGTTATCCCAAAACTGAAACAAACATTGCGTTAGGATAGAAAAACACCGTGAAGTACTCTTATTAGAGACACTTCCACCATCAAATTTGTAGTACTGATGTGTTCAACTATACCTTGATATATGAAAAAGGGAATTATATAAAATAACAATCACCTCTATATCAATCCTCAACCCTAACCTAAAATGCTTTTGGCACTTAGATTTAAGCTTTTTCTCTTTAAACTCGCACTTTAAAAGTATTGCCTTTATTTCTATTTTCCAAATGGTATCTTAAGATTTTAAAGTTTGTTTCAGAAAGGAGAGCAAAAGCAGTTTTTTTTAAATCCTAAACCCATTATTCATAAATCCCAGTTAGGAAAATGTCCCTTTCTTAACCGGTCGGGAATACCTATGTCAACTTTAAACTTTAAACAACTATTAACTACTCACTATTAACCATTAACTGTGAAGTGCCTATGATGAAATAAACGAGTACTACTAACTAAGAAACTCCTGCACCGCAAGCCTCTTTGAACAAAAAGTCTCATTAATTTAATTTG
Source organism: uncultured Flavobacterium sp. (assembly GCF_963974175.1). GTDB lineage: Bacteria > Bacteroidota > Bacteroidia > Flavobacteriales > Flavobacteriaceae > Flavobacterium. The sequence continues at coordinate 30,834 of NZ_CAXBBR010000019.1, read as the reverse complement.
AATTTATTAATAAATGGTGCAGGATGTTTTACCCTAACCACAAAACAAACCGATAATAATTAACAATAAGATGAAATATTACAGACACATACAAGCCGCATTAATAATAGCACTTATAACATTGATATGCCTTTGGATTTATGGTTGAAACAATTATAAAAAACGGATATTCCAAAGTCACAACTGAACGAACGGTCCTTTAAATAAAAACACCTAACTAAAGACTTATAAAATCACGCTGTAGCTCATACCGCCCTTAGACTGTGGCAGCCGGGCACCTGCTTTTAGAAAATTCTGAAAAAATCCAACACTGTTTGAGCGGAGTCGAAATCGAAGATTCGCGAATTCCACTAAAAGTTAAATAGCGTGAGCAGTTTGTTGGATTTCAGAATTGATAAAATAGCGGGTCGGCGAACAGTCCAGGCTAGCGTTTTTTGGTTCTTTTTTGGGCGATAGGGCCAAGCGTTAATAAACAGTACGGTGGACTGTTTTAGCGAAGGAGCCAGACTGCCGCGCGGGCAAAAGAACAATTAAAAATATATTAACTAAACCTCCTCACTATGATAAAATAGAATCTCAAAACAAAAAAGGCCCTCTAACCCGTCTGCAAACTAGTATAGAGAACCCTCGCAAACAAAACTAACGTTTCATTTAACTAAACCAATATTATGAAATGAGCATAACGCTTATACGATGCAAGCATCAATAGCTATTTGCGAATTACATAAGACCGATAAAAAACAATAAATATAAACTTATGAAAAATATTTCATTAAACAAAGGCTTGGGAGCACTTTGGTGTCCGCTTATTTTCGGCCTTTACCTCTGCTGTACCCCTGCTCAAGCAAACAACAGACTGAGGCAAATGCAATCCCCACACCAACAAAACCAAATAAGCGGTACCATCACTGATGGCACTAATCCTTTACCCGGTGTGACAATTTCCATAAATGGAAAAAGAAACAATACCGTTAGCTCCGACCTCAACGGGCAGTACATCCTTTCGGCTACTGCTACAGATACGTTGTTAGTCTCCTTTATAGGCTTCAAAACAGCAATAGTTCCCATACGCGGACAGAAAATAATTAACATACAATTGCAGGAAGACATGACCTCCTTACAAGAAATCCGCGTCAACGCAGGTTATTATTCCGTGAAAGAAAGCGAACGTACCGGAAGTATCGCGAAAATCACAACCAAAGACATAGAAAAACAACCCATCAATAATCCCTTGGCTGCAATGCAGGGAAGAATGGCGGGTGTCAATATTACACAGAATACTGGATTACCCGGCGGGGGATTCAGCATTCAAATACGGGGTATCAACAGCATCCGTAACGGAGGCAACGATCCTTTATATATAGTCGACGGACTGCCATATGGCTCTCAATCACTGGTAACAACCAGTTTAGCCAACGGTATCCTCCCCGGAACAATAAGCCCTCTCAACAATATCAACCCCAATGACATAGAAGGTATTGAAGTACTCAAGGACGCCGATGCAACTGCAATTTACGGTTCTCGTGCTGCCAATGGAGTGGTGCTGATCACTACCAAAAAAGGAAAAGCTGGCGCAACCCATTTCAACATAAACACTGCAACTACCATTGGGAAGATTGCCAGAAAAACAGACTTGATGAACACCCAGCAATATCTTGCCATGCGCCGGGAAGGATTTGCAAATGATGGAATTGTAGAATACCCTGACTATGAATACGATGTAAATGGGACTTGGAGTCAGACCCGCAACACCGACTGGCAAAAGGAACTCCTCGGTGGCACCTCATATAGCAACAATACCCAAGCATCAGTTTCCGGCGGTAGTGAGAATACGCAATTCTTATTAAGCGGAACCTATCGTAGGGAAACTACCGTTTTTCCAGGTGAAGCGCGTTATGGAAAAGGGGCCCTGCATAGCAGTATGGTTCACTCTTCAGGAGATCACAAGTTTAAGCTGACATTCTCCGCAGATTATGTAGCGGATAAGAATACATTACCGGGTATAGACCTTACGAATGCGGCCTACAATTTGCCTCCAAACGCTCCGGCACTCTATGACGCATCTGGTAAACTCAATTGGGAAAACGGCACTTTTGAAAATCCGTTGGCCTTTCTCGAAAGCACCTTTTTGGCGACTACCCAAAACCTGATTTCAAATGCATTGCTTTCCTATAAACTCTCGCCTGCATGGGAATTTCGGACTAGCTTAGGTTATAACGATATCCACCTGTCTGAATCACTCACCTCTCCGTCAACAATGTTTAACCCAGCCTATGGCGCCGGCCCGGAATATTCGGCTTTATCGGTAAGTTCGGCAAAACGCAACTCATGGATTATCGAGCCACAATTAAATTGGGCAAAAAAATGGGGAGCTCTTGAATTCAATGCATTAGCTGGTACAACTTTTCAAATGCAAAAATCGCAACAACTTTCCCAGAACGGAGCTGGTTTTGTAAGCAATAGCCTGATCAATGATCTGGCAGCTGCCGCACGCCTTTCCATAGTAAATCATGAGCTCTCTGAATACAAATACAATGCGGTGTACGGGAGACTTAATATAAATCTTAAAGACCGATATATCATAAACTTAACGGGGCGTCACGACGGCTCTAGCCGTTTTGGTCCGGGAAACCGCTTCGCCAATTTTGGTGCGATAGGTACTGCTTGGATTTTTTCGAAGGAAAATTTCCTCAGTGCGATTCCGTCAATAAGTTTCGGAAAACTGCGTGTCAGTTACGGAACATCTGGCAACGACCAGATTGGCGATTACCAATTCTTAGATACCTATCAGGTGTCGGGGCAAAATTACAATGGAATTATAGGTATAAAGCCCACAAGACTGTTCAATCCTGATTTTGGATGGGAAACTAACCGGAAATTCGAGGCGGCCATGGAGATGGGGCTTTTCTCAGACCACATTTTTCTAACTTTAGCATACTTCCGGAACCGCTCATCAAATCAGTTGGTTGGTATTCCATTGCCGGCAACAACTGGTTTCACTTCGCTACAGGGAAATCTCGATGCGACAGTCCAAAATACTGGGATTGAAGTAGAATTGCGTACCGTCAATTTCAAAAAATCCAATTTTCAGTGGATCTCAACAATCAATTTGACAATTCCTGAAAATAAAGTACTGGCATTCCCTAATTTAGAAGGATCCACTTATGCAAATACGCTAGTTATAGGAAAATCACTTAACGCTCGTAAAGTATACCACTACACGGGCATAAATCCGCAAACGGGAATATATACCTTCGAAGATTATAATGGTGATGGAAAAATAGCATCAAATGATCGACAGTATGTTGTCGATACCGCTCCAAAATATTTCGGTGGCCTTTCCAATCAACTCACTTATAAAAATTGGGCTTTCGATTGCCTTTTTCAATTTGTCAAACAGTTGGGGGGCAACTACCTTACTTCTAGCGGATTCGCTGGTGTAATGGCAAACCAGCCTGTTGAGGTGCTCAACCATTGGCCTCAGGACGGTGCTGGGGCTGCAACCCAAGTATATACCAGCGGATCGAATAATGATGCTGTCATTGCGGCTTCACGCTATAGCAACAGCAGCGCAGCCTTCACCGATGCATCATTTATAAGGCTCAAAAATGCAAGCATCTCGTACCAGCTTCCAACACCGTGGTCAAAATCACTCTCCGCTAAATTATACTTGCAGGGACAGAATCTTTTTACGATAACACACTACAGAGGTGCCGATCCCGAAAATCATTCCGGGCTATTTCTACCGCCCTTACGACAATATACCTTGGGATTTCAAATCAGTTTCTAATTCAAATATTAATAATGATGAAAAAATTTAAAATAATACTTTTGGCAGTCATGGTGTTTTGTCTGGATGCCTGTGAGAGCTTTACTGAAGTGGATCGGCCACAGTCACAGCTTACCGGATCTTCTGTTTATGAAAACGCCGCAACGGCTACTGCCGCCCTGTCGGATATTTATGCAAGCCTACGCGATCGCGGGATCGCTTCGGGAAATGCACAAGGGCTATCCATACTGATGGGATCGTACTCAGATGAGTTACAGGTCTATTCTAACGATAGTCACGTTACAAATTTTTACAAACACAATGTATTGGGTTCAGACCCTAGTGTATCCCAACTCTGGAGCAACAGTTATTCACAAATCTACGCAGCTAATGCGCTTATCGAGAGATTGCCAAATTCATTAGTAGACAATGAAAGTAAAAATCAAATTCTTGGCGAAGCCCTTTTTCTACGCGCCTACCTGCATTTTCAACTGGCGAACTTGTTTGGTGACATCCCGTACATAACAACTACCGATTACAGTCTCAATAGAATTGCATTAAAATCAGCTCCCCATCAGGTATACCAGAGCGCAATAAATGATCTCTTAGTAGCGCATAACCTGCTGGGAGAAACGGATCCCTCGGGAGAACGGATAAGGGCTAATAAAGCGCTCGCCACAGCATTGCTGGCACGTATTTATTTATACACGGAAGATTGGTCAAATGCAGAACTAGCCTCGCAACAAATGATCGACAATCCAATGTATAGTATCCCTGATAATCTTACCGAGACCTTTCTGAAAGATAGTCCTTCTGTGATATGGTCACTACATCCCGGACTGGCAGGCAACAATACGTCCGATGCCCAAATCTTGATTTTTACAAGCGGTCCTCCCCCTTTTGCGGCTGTCAGTCCCTCGCTACTGGCTGCTTTTGAAACGGGGGACAACCGTAAAAGCCAATGGTTAGGCAAGATAACAAACGGCACGAATACCTGGTATTATCCGTTCAAGTATAGGCAAAATACCAATACCGGAACTTCTGAGGAATATACTATAGTATTCAGGATCGAAGAACAATACCTGATTCGTGCCGAGGCACGAGCGCATTTGAACAAGGTATCTGGAGCGCAGATGGATTTAAATACAATCCGTAACCGCGCTGGTCTTTCCAATACCACAGCTGCAACAGAAGGCGACCTTATTACTGCTATTTTACACGAACGACAGGTAGAATTTTTCATGGAACAGGGGCATCGATGGTTCGACCTCAAAAGAACAAACCTGGCCAACATGATAATTGGCGGGCTAAAACCGGCATGGCAAGACACGCACGTCCTGCTACCAGTACCAGAATCAGAACTTTTGCTCAACAGCAACTTGCAACCACAAAATCCAGGTTATTAAAATGAGAAAATTATTTTTTACAATAGCTTTTTTAGGGGCGATATCCAATATGTGTAGCTATGGTCAGCTAAGAAAAAAAAGCCTGACACCAAATGATTACGATACCTTTAGTACGCTTTTGGGTGAAAGTATCGCTCCTGACGGAAAATGGATTAGCTACACCCTCGATTATGATGTCGGGAACGACACACTGTTTCTACAACAAGTAAAGACAGCAAAGAAACAGGCGTTTTCCCTCGCAACTGATGCTCGCTTTAGCCCGGATGGGAAATGGTTTACTGCGCTGCACCCCCAAAAAGGAATGGTACTTCAAAATCTAAGTACAGGTGTGCAACGCTGGTTTGAAGGAACTACTGATTCAGAATTTTTTGGACGCAATGAATATCTGGTAATTCGTCAGAATCAAGAATTAATGGTGCTTCAGTTGCAAACCAATAAGGAATTTTATATCCATGATGTAGAAAACTTTACAACGACTGCTGCTGGAAACACTTTGATTTTCTCTACCAAGGAGGGTGTTTTTCTTTTGCAACCCGAAAATGACACTATAACGAAAATACTAGTGAGCCGTCATGAAGGCACTTTTAGTAATTTCGTCTGGAAGAACGATGGTGATGCACTGGTATTTATGGAACTGCAAGACACCAAAGGATACAAACTGGCCAATTATAAAATCTGGAATTATACTGATATCAAAACCAATCCAAAATTATTTTGCCTCGACACTCAAAAATCAGAAACAATAGCAAACAAACACATTGTAATCCCAAACGGAAAGGAAGCAATTGGTATTTCACCCGATGGCAAACGCATATTTTTCAATATGGCGCTTCCTGAGAAAAAACCGAAACAAAAAACAGTTGAAGTGTGGGATGCGCTTTCTCCCTTGGAATATCCGCGCCAACAAAATATAGGAACGGGCGAACATGTACCAATAGGCGCAATATGGATACCAAGTACAGATAAAATAGTAACGCTGGGCAGTCAAGAACAGCACGAGGTCTGGCTCACTGCGACCCACAATCATGCAATCACGTATAATGCGCTGGATTACGAGCCCCAATATTATTTACATGGGTGCGCAGATATGTACTTAATCGATGTCAATACTGGTAAGAAACAATTATGGCTCAAAAAACAAACACTCGAGCCGCAAACCATGGGCTCTTCACCAGACGGAAAATACATCAGCTATTTTCGGGATGGTAATTGGTGGGTGTATGACATTACTAAAGCAAATCACACGAATATAACAATAGGTTGGGAAATAGTATTATTCGATTACAGCTATGGTGTAAAAACACAACTGGAGCCATATGCTGGTCCCGCATGGACAACTGATGGGCGATTGATTATATGCAGCCAGTATGATATTTGGATAGCCTCAGCTGACGGTAAAAATAAAAACAGGATTACAACTGGACAAGACACTCAAGTCAAGTTCAAGATTTCTCCAGCCTCAGAAATAACCCACAAGCACAAATCCTATGACCTGCTTACTCAATATTATGACCTTTCAAAAGGCTTGGTGTTAGAAGCAACCGCCGAAAATAGGGCTACGGGCTATTACCTATGGTCTCAAAAGACCGGTCTAAAGAAATGGATTTTTACCGATAGCAAATACAGCCATTTACAAAAAGCGCAACTTAATAATAAATATAGTATTCTGGAAGAAAATACCGCACTCTCCCCTCGGATTCTCTTTTGTTCCAAGTTGGGAAGCAAACCCGCTATTGTATTTCAAAGCAATCCGCAACAGGAACATTTTGAATCTGGTAAAGCGGAATGGCTTTCATATAAAACTCCTGATGGGAAAGCACTGCATGGCGTCTTGTTTTATCCCGCTGGTTATATCGCCGGCAAGCGGTACCCTATGATCGTTTACATATATGAAAAACAAGGCTACAGATTACATCAGTACCTGAAACCTTCAGCTTACCAAGCTATTGGTTTCAGCCATGCAAATTATGTAGCCGACGGCTACCTTGTATTTTGTCCCGATATAGTATATGATTTAGGAAGTCCCGGCAAATCTGCAGTTACTTGTGTAGAGACTGGTGTCCGTGCCGTAATTGACAGGGGGATTGTAGACAGTGGACATATTGGACTAATTGGTCACTCTTACGGTGGTTATGAGACATCCTATATAGTAACGCAGTCTAAGCTTTTTGCCTGCGCTGTTGCTGGAGCTGGCGTAACAGATATGGTGAGTGCTTCACTGAGCATGAGCGAGGGTGCTGCCCGTTCACAAATGTGGAGGTACGAAACCTACCAGCCCAGAATAGGAAAATCACTTTATGAATCTTATGAAAAATACATTAATAATTCTCCAATCTCACAAGCGGAAAACATTAGCACACCACTGTTGAGCTGGAGCGGTAAAGAAGATAAGTCCGTAAATTACAGCCAAAGTATGGAATTACATCTGGCAATGCGAAGGCTGCAAAAAAGGCATGTTTTATTACTGTATAATGGGGAAGGCCATTTGTTAGAACAACCTCACAATCAATTAGACCTCAATGGTCGTATTCGGGATTGGTTTGCCTATTACCTTAAAGAAAAACCTTTTACATACGATGAATTCTAGAAAACAACAAAGCCAGGTTAATATCCTGGCTTTGTCTTTTTTTAAGCTTTACCCCGCTTAAGGAATGATTTTGTAAAGCTGGGTAGGACAGGAAGAACCATTAAAATGACGAAGAGTCACATTACTGCTGTTTTTACACGGCAACGCTGTTTCTTCCACACTACAGCTCACATTAGTCTCTGTACACTGAGGATTTGGGAGCCTTCCCAATTCAGTAGTCAAAACGGAATCATTTTCAGGAGCTTGGCTAAAAGCAAATGCTCCTACAACTGCAAACAAGATGGTTGCGAATTGAAGTCCTGGTTTTAAAAAACGTGTTTTCATAATATTAAAATTTAAATTAATGGTTTACTCTATTACAGGTTTTCAACCGTTTCCCTGACATCTAGCTAGGATATGCTTTATACTTATTCAATCTTTTATAATTTTATTCGCTCATAATAGTCGGTCTGCAACTGGTAGACCTGAAGATACTTTCCACAAATTACAATGACCTTATTATCATCTACTTTAAACTGGGAAACTTTTTTCCCGGATTTATCAGGAAGGTAAAAGCTAAATACATAACTGTAGTCGATAAGATTATAGACATCAAGTACTGAAGCGCTTTTCCACATAGCAACGGGCTCGAATCGGCCTGTCATAGCAGCATTAATAAATAGATATTTTCCGAAAGTCGAAGCCCCCTTATTAACTATATAGGGAGGACTGGCAAGTTTTCCTATTTTGTCACCGTCACTATAGGCAACCTTTATTCGCGCTATACTGACGGTATCAATGGTTTTGCCTGTACGCTCCGGTAGTAAAGAGGGAGTGGCAACCACATACTGATTGCGGTAATAGTAGGTATAGATAACCTTTTTCATAAACGGATTGTACTGTAAAATACCATTGGTGTCAAAATAACCGTCTATTTGCTTGGTTAGCAAATTAGGGACTATTTTTACATCTAAATCATCTTTCCCAGCAATTGTACCCAGTACATTCCTGTGCGTAACACTACTAACAGTTGATATAACAACACTGCTAGAGTCTATAGGCTCAATACGCGAAAAAAACACCTTCTTTTGCATCCATAGTTGTGCTTTCCAGTCTTTCGTTGAACCCTTGAAAATACAGGGAACACTTCCGTCACTGACATAAAAATAGGGTGATCTTACCATAATTTTTAAGGATCTGAAGGGAAAGTCGGTCCTTGAAAGTTTTATAAGGTTGACCTGCTGAACTTGTAAAGAAGTATCTATTATTGTTATGCTTAAAGGGGCTCCATAGTTTCCAAGAAATATTTTCCCTTCACCGGCTCCGGCTATGTAGTACGCATCAGACTGAAGGTTGCGCTCATGTATAAGCTCAGCAGAATGCTGTGGAAACCGTCGTATAAAATTATTATGATGATGCATCGTATCTTCAGACAACAGGAATAAAACCAGAACAATCGAAATACTGCAAAATACATTAAGAAATAGAAAAGGAAAACGGAGCACCTTTCTCGTCAAATTAGGATAATCTGGCTCTTTATTGACAATAAATATACCGGCCATAGCCAGAAACACAAAAATGAAATTAAAAATAAGATGTTCATGCCAGCCCAATTTTTCAAGAACTCCTCCACAAGAACAAGGTACAAATGGACTAAAGTTCAAGATAATTATTATATACGTAGTAAACATTACCATAATGCTTAAAGCAATAAATAATGCAACATTCCTGAATTTTGGAATAAGGAGCAGACCTACAGTAAAAAATTCTGCCAATGGAACAAGATAAGAAATCCACCCCGCATAGGCGCTCAATAATGGAGATTGAGCCAGCTGTATCTGAAAATTCTTAAAATCCATTAATTTGTTAACGGCAGCATAAACGAATAATAAAACATACAGCAGGCAGATACTGTCGAGAATAATACTTTTGGTTACGGTACTTAGTTTCATATCGGTAGACTTTAAATTTAATCCGATATAAAATTCCGAAAAACAAAAGACTAAGGCTTTGCAAATCGGTAGTATTTAGTTGTCAAAAAGGTATTATTTACACACCCATTATAAAACAGCATCGTATTTAAGGCAGTAGAAAAGGCTGTCGCTATTGCTTTCTTGTAATTTTATTAGGTGCATAACCATACGATTTCCTAAATGCTTTTGAAAAATTAGAGTAATCTATAAACCCGCTCATTGCGGCAATTTCTTTAAGTGGTATGCCAGTATTCTCAATTAACAAATGTGCTTTTTTTAAGCGTTCTACATTATAAAATTGATAAATAGTGGTTTTAAATAAATGTTTAAAACCATATTTTAACTTATACTCATTTGTACCAAAAATATGAGATAGCTCTTTTAAATTTGGTAAAGGACTATCAATATGAATTAAAATATAATCGTAAACCTGCTGAATTAATTGTACATCGGACAAACGATAAACGAACTCTTTTCTTGGAATCACAGGGACAGCAGAAGAATCATTGGCAATAACATTATCCTTAACTGCTGTAGTAACTATTGTAGTAACTAAGCTAATTAATATTTTAGTACTATCCATAAAACGGCAAATGTTACAAAAAGCAGGCACAAGCAATTGGTTTTGGCTTACAAAAACCAACTCCAAGTTTTCTGAATAACTACTATTCTTTGACAATTTCTCCTTGATGCTATTAAAAGATACAGCGGATTCTTCTGATAAAATAATTTCAAAAGTGGCTCCATAAAGCATTTTTGGACTGTATCCCAATAAAATAGATACATCTGTACTTATCTTTTTTACTATCCAACTGGAATCTACAATAAAACTGGCCTGAACATAGGAACTATAGCTGTTGTGTGGATTTACATAACTCAGATGAGAAAAAGAGGACTTTAATTCTTCGGCTACCATATTCAACAGCAATATTAAGGATTCCACTTCATCATCAGCTGTACTCCGCTGAATACGATAGCTGAAATTCCCTACTGCCATTTCAAGCAACATTTGGCGAATAGGCCTAATACGTTCATGATTAATTTTATCTTCCATGAAATACCATAGCATTTAAAAAGAGTTTTTAGTACAACTAAATATAATTGGAAACAAATGCTATCGCGGCCAATTGATCTGTAAATAGTCGGGTAGGAACGCTGGGTTTATTAATTTTAAGATAAAAATAACTTACCATCACAGAAACTTGTTCGTTGACCAGTAAACCAACTGCTTTAATAAGCAACGAACCCGATTGCGCTAAATAATCTCGTGCTGGTTTATCCATGGATACAATGCCTCGGGCATCACAAAAAATTGGATAAGCCACATCATTTTGAAACTGAATCCTATCAGCTACAATACATTCTGCAGCCTCTAAATTAATGCTGACATTATCTTTATATATAAAAAAAAGAATAGTCCCATCAATCCAAAAACGAGCAAATTCATTCTCAAAGCCGTCTATATCCATTTGGTAATATTAAGTAAAACAGCACAAATAAATGAAATATTATTCACAAATAATTAACAAATACTAATAATTTTATACAAAAAGCAACAATTATTCATTATTGTTGTCAATTCGGGAGTATTACATGTCATATAGGGATTTTCGCATAAAAAAGCCAAAATATCTAATTTTTTATACTCACTTTTATAAAAATAATCAAAACCTTACACTATGGCAAAAATTAAACACAACAACTTTATTGATACCGTTGATGAAGTATTTTCAGGAGCGAAAAAAGAGGGCGTAATGCATCTTTATGCAGAGGATAAATCCTTAAATGGGAGAACAATTCAAATAAAAGGCAAAGAAATGTTCCATTTTGGAACTACAGGTTACCTTGGATTAGAGCAAGATAGCAGATTGAAAGAAGCAGCAATTGATGCCATAAAAAAATTTGGAACCCAATTTCCATTATCTAAATCCTACATATCAAATCCACTATATGCAGAACTAGAAGCTAAAATGGAGGCTATGTACGGTATTCCTACTATTATCACCAAGAACAGTACCCTCGGTCATATGGCGGTAATTCCAACAGCGGTGAGAGATGAAGACGGAGTCATTCTCGATCATCAGGTCCACTGGAGTGTCCAAACTGCTTGCCAATTACTCAAATTAAGAGGTATTCCAGTCGAAATGATTAAGCACAGCAATATGGTTTTGCTAGAAGATAAAATCAAACAATTGATGTCAAAATGCAAAAAAATTTGGTATATGGCTGACGGAGTCTATTCCATGTTTGGTGACTATGCTCCTATTGCAGCACTAATGGAACTTAGTAAAAAATATCCACAACTGCATTTGTATTTTGATGACGTCCACGGGATGAGTTGGAAGGGTAAAAACGGCACGGGCTACGTGTTAAGCGTACTAAAAGAAATACCGGATAACGTGATGATTATGGGCACATTAAGCAAAACATTTGGAGCCAGTGGCGCCGTTTTACTTTGTCCAAATGCAAAGCTTCGCGAAAAAATAAAAGTTTTTGGTGGCCCGCTAACTTTCTCTGCACAACTGGAGCCAGCTTCGGTAGCTGCTGCCATAGCTGCTGCAGATATCCACCTGTCTGTAGAGATCACCATTTTACAATCGGAACTAGCCGAAAAAATAGCCTATTTTAATGAATTAATTTCTAAAACGGCTTTACCAATAATAGTCAAAAACGATTCTCCGGTTTTTTTCCTTGGTACGGCAATACCAATAACTTCTTATAAATTAGTTCAAAACCTATTCGAAGAAGGATTCTTTGTCAATCCTGCAATATATCCAGCGGTTCCTGTTCAAAACACAGGGATTCGCATCACACTTTCGAGACACAACCAAAAAGAAGAAATAAAAGCATTAGTCGAAGCAATAGAAAAGTATTTACCCATCGTGCTCAAAGAAACAGGAAATAGCTTAAGCAAAATACAAAGTGCATTTGGTTTGGTCGAGACCCATACTACTATAGACACAATAGTTGACAAATCCTCGTTACAACTGAAATATGAAACATCGATATCAAAAATGGACAAACCTACTTGGAATGAGTTACTAGGACAACAAAGCACATTTGATTGGGATGGCCTTCATTTTTTAGAAGTTGCTTTTGCCAATTCTGATGAACCTGCAAACAAATGGGACTTCCACTACTACATAATCAAGGACAAGAATGAAATTCCTTTAATAGCCACTTTTTTTACTTATGGACTTTGGAAAGACGACATGATGGCAACAGAATCAATATCAAAGCATTTAGAAGAGGAAAGAATAAAAAATCCTTTATACCTAACCTCTAAAGTGTTAGGAATGGGGTCTTTATTCACCGAAGGAAATCATTGCTATCTTAATACATCACATCCATTAATAGAAGAAGCTATTCTAATGCTATTGCAAGAGATAGAAACTCTTTACAATAATTTAAATGCTGATATGTTAGTATTAAGGGACTTTGAAGAAAATGAACAATTAAATCGCATATTCCATAATCAAGGTTACTTAAAAGCTAATATGCCCGACTCCTGTGTGGTTGAAAATCTGGAATGGGACACTCCACAAGCCTTTACCAACAAACTTTCCCCACGTTCTAAACGCCATTTTATCGAAGAAGTGCTTCCCTTTGAAAAGGCTTTTGATGTAGTAATAAAAAATGAACTAACTATAATAGAAACGGAACAGATCTATCAACTCTATAAAAACGTAAAAAACAATAATCTCGCCTTTAACACTTTTACCTATCCTCCTAACGTATTTATAGCCATGGTCACCGACCCAAATTGGGAATTTATAATGCTATATTTAAAAGATGAAGACAATGAGCAACAACAGGGGCAATTAGTGGGCACGCTTTTTTGTTATAAAAACAGCAACTATACCTATTCTCCCTCTTTGATAGGAATGGATTATAACTATGTTAGAGAATTTCAGATTTACAGACAACTTTTGTATCAAGGAATTAAACGCGCCAAGGAACTGAATTTTAAAAAAATAGATTTTGGTTTTTCAGCCACTTTTGAAAAGAAAAAACTGGGTGCCACAGTAATTCCGAAAGTAGCCTACGTTCAAGCAAGAGATAATTTTTCAATGGAATTGATGGGAACACTTCAAAACGATGATAAAACACACAAAAAATAACAAACCACAATATATCATAATTCGTCGATATCCTCCATTTTGTAATTCCAACAAAGGAGGACACGACGCCGTGCGCCAACTGATGAAGTAATCTCGTCAAATGCAATTTTATGTATTTAATGAAACGCAACTCAGAATCCTAAACCTGAACATGTAACACAGAACTCAGAATACTGAAGACTGAAAAAGGAATACTGAATACTGATCACTAAAAACTGATCACTGATCACTGAAAATTGACCATTAAAAACCAAATATTAAAAAACTGAACACCATCCAATGAATTACATAAAACACCTCACTGGTTTTTTTGATCGTACCATACAAGACCACCACCTAAATCCTACACATATAAGCCTTTATATTGCATTATTCCAATACTGGAATGTAAACCATTTTCAAAATCCTATAAGCATATCCAGAGAGGAAGTGATGCTAATAAGTAAGATTTACTCAAAAGCAACCTATCACAAATGCATGAAAGAGCTAAACGAAAAAGGATATATTAAATACGAACCCTCATTCAACCCATTCAAAGGCAGCATGGTAATTCTATTTAATTTTTCAGAAGACCAAAACCAGTTCAAAAAAGAGTAAACCAAAAAAAATCATTAATAAAAAACACCAATAAGAAAAGTATACGTTCTCTGACAACCTCCTTACCCCCACGCTGGCACGAATCCTTTCGTGTGGTTCTTTATTCAAAAACGATAGTTGTAAAAACAGAAAAAAATGAAACAGGCACTGAGATGTTAGATGTTTTTTGTTCGAGTTAGCTATTTTGGAGTACCGTTCTTTGAAGTCTCTGACTTCGAACTATAGCATCTTCCAGACTAGAAATACACATAGGTAGCAGAAAATTCCTGAGATATATTGCATTCCAAAAATGCGAAAATTCCAGTTTTGGCACAACTTTTTTGTTATATTTGATGCAACTAAAACGGATGTTTTTCACAAACTGACTTTAGCTGTAATTCTAAATCCAATTTTTTACCAAATTGAAATACAATCTAAAAAACACCACATATGTTGAATTTTTCAATAAACTAAATACATTTTTGGAACTTATTGAAAATGAAAACAAAAGTCTAATTGAAATAAAAAAAGAAATAGATTTATTTTTAGATGAATACATCTATCCTAGTTCTGTTGTTTTTTTAGATATTTTTGATGAAAATAATTATTCAATTTTCAACAGATTTAAATCAAATGCAAAGACGGAAAACTTAGAATATGAACGAATTGACCTTTATAATAAACTCACAATATTAATTGATTATCTATCGATCATTGAGTATTTCGACAATCACAAAGAATATCTAATTCTAAATAGCATAACTGAAAAATCAGACTTTTTATTAAATAAACTCAACAAATTGTTTAATGATAATTTTTACTCCATTAGCCTTGTTTTTAAATTAAATGATATTGAGTTTAGAGACGGAGAACCTAGAGAAATAGCTGAAAATTTATTCAAAAGAGGATATCTTATATTACAAGAAGAATATGGTAAATCTGATAATTCAAAAATATCTATAAAAGGCGCTAACTATATTGAAAGAAAAAACAAATCAAAACTCATAGAAAAGAATACAAAGAAAAAGAATACAGACTTAGATAGAAAATTAGATCAAATAACAGAGTATTTAATTAAATTAGGCTATGGACAGGAAATAATTTTTGAAGAAATTGAAGAATTGAGAGAGTTGCAATCAAAAATTTCGAAAAAATCTTGGAAACAACTTTTGAAAGGAAAATTATTTGATTTGGTAGTTGACGAAATTTTAAGCAAAGAAACTGTAAATCAAGTATTTGAATTCATAACAAATTCTTCAATAAAACTAATAAAATAAGTCCACAACTGGTACTCGCTCGTTGACAACGAGTGCCTAAATTATAATCAGATAACGCGGGATCGCATTCCGTGACCGTCAATAAGAAACGTACAACTCCTTAAAAGTACAGGAGTGTTCTTATATAAAATTTTAAAGTAAAGATCTTTTATCACTCAAATTTAAGTATTCAATTCGCGAATCACACACTACACTATTAGTTACTAAGGCATTAAAATTATAGGTTTGAAGTCTAATCAAATCAACAATGACAATGCTGTGGTATGAAATTCTAATAGCAATACCAGTTATAATTACCGGTGCTTACATCCGAGGTAAAATCTACGAGCATAAAAAGAACTGGTTTAAAAACGATAGCTGGAAAAACAAAAAAAATGAAAGATGTTGAGAGGTATCTTTTTTAGTTGGGAGATATCTTTTTTTATATGATATTTTTACTGATAATGTAGAAAACCGTAAAGGATAGTAGAAATGGTTTTGTAGGTTTGGTACGTCCTGTATAAAACTATTTTATGCCACAAACCCGACCATCGGCTACTAGCCCAAACGTAAGCGGCCACCATTCTAAAAATTGAACGGACTTACCATATGTTACGACTAAAAACATTAATAAGTAGATTTGTGATCCACTGATGCGCCAGGATCACCTTTAGTATTCCTACTTTAAAAATTTTAATTTCCAATGGTAATCTTATTCTTAGATGCAGAAAAACCGAGATGTCATATTACCTTGAAGAAAGGATGTAATGACAAAGTCATTTTTAATAATAACGTCCTAAAATAAGTTGTGTTTGGTGCTATCTTATTTCAGGACGTTTTTTATATTTAAAATGAAAATTCGTTTACAGTTTTTAATGCTTTGGTTACAGCCATATCTTTTATTTCAGGGATTACGGTTCCCTCAACTCTGAAAACAGTAATATCCGTCATACCCAAAAAGCCCAAAACGGCTCTCAAATAAACTTCCGTAAAATCAAACGGCTTCATTGGTCCTTCAGAGTAGATACCGCCAGAAGCAATTGCTAAATACACCTTTTTATTTTTTATTAATCCTTCTGGTCCATTTTCTGTATAAGTAAAAGTAAAACCTGCTCTTGCTATATGGTCTATCCAGGATTTTAGTGTCGATGGTATCCCAAAGTTGTACAAAGGCACGCTGATCACAATTATATCGGCTTCCATCGTTTCTTTGATTGCATCACTGGAAATTTTGATTACTTCTTTATCATCATCTGTTTGCAAATTTTCGGGTGTAAAAAATGCTGCTAAATGAACTTCATCCAAATGTGGCTAAGGATTTTTTCCTAAATTAACTGTTTGTAAACTACTGTTAGGATATTTAGTTTGCAATTTTTCGACAATAGCGGTTGATAATTTGCCGCTAAAAGAATTCTCTCCCGTAGCACTAGATGTAATATTTAATATTTTTTTCATTTTTATTCATTTATTTTATTGCTATAGATATAGGATACTAAAAGGATGCCTAAAAAAATCAAAGGCATAATTGCTGTTGACATTGGGTCGCCACTTGATATGTGAGCAATAAATGCAGAAACAAATGTTATGGTAAAACCCAAATAAGCCAAACCTTTAATGTTTTTTGAAATAGTGGGAATCAGCAATAGGATTGCTCCAATAATTTTAGCTATCGCCAATTCAATTCTGAAATAATTTGGAAATCCGAGATGCACAAAAGCACCTTTCATCTCTTCATTTGTTAAATAGCTATAAGCACTAAAAAGCATCATAGCACCAATTATACCTGTACTAGTCCAATAGATAATCTTGTTTGTTTTCATTTTGATATATTTAAATTAAAGTTTTATAAAGTTTAGAGTAGATAAAGCCCCTTTTGCTTGTTGAAATTTACTGCCAACCGATAAAGAACCTAGATCTACTGGTGCAAATCCTATTGCCTTAATCATCTCACTTACCTGAATTTTAGCCTCTTTATCATCACCGGATATAAAAAGGACTCGATGGCCATTTGCTACCTTTGGGTCAGCTTCAAGTATTTTAAAATAAAGGGTGTTAAAAGATTTTACAATTCGAGCACCAGGAAGGTAATTCTGGACAATTTCACTAGATGCACGGTCACCTAAATCCTCAACCTGAAAATCAGGTGTTATAAAGTGGTTGGTTGCATCAATTACAATCTTGTTGTTCCAATCTGTAATTTGTGTAAGTGTTTTAACTTGGGACCATGGTAATGCTAAAAAAATAATTTCAGCTTCAGTTGCCTCAGCTATTGTTACAGCTTTTACTTCAGTTCCTAGTAACGCAACCGTTTCTTTTAAAGATTCTGGACCTTTACTGTTGCTGATCATTACAGAGTAGTTGCTTTTTAATAGGTGTACTGCAACCGTTTTTCCAATATTTCCTGCTCCAATAATTCCGATGGTTTTTTTCATTTTTATTTATTTTGTTTATTCAGCAAATGTCACTATATTTACTATACAAAAGTTAGAACTATACTAAAGTATAGGACTATACTTTGGTATAGTGACTTAAATAATTAAATAGAAAATGGAAAAAGAAGTAATAAAAACACATGGCTCTTGTATAGGTTTATTACAACCTGTATCAGATGCGTTGTATGTACTGAGTGGAAAATGGAAGATTCCCATTTTGATTTCATTAACATTCGGAAATAAACGGTTTGGACAAATGGCAAAAGAAATACCAAAAATTACAGAAAAGATGTTGTCAAAAGAATTAAGGGAATTGGAATTAAATCAGTTGATAAAACGTACTGTATATGATACTATTCCTGTTGTAGTGGAATATTCTATAACAGAATATGGTCATTCTTTAGATAAATTGATTTTTGAACTTGCTACCTGGGGAACTGAGCATAGAAAACGAATTATTGGAAAATAAATATTGTTTGTCGTCCGATACTGTTGGCAGTAATATTTCCCCTACTCTTCGCGGTCTCCTGACCTCAAACCAGTATCTTTTCGAAATACCGCAAATAAAAAATATGCGGTGATTACTCTATTAATCAACGTGTTTTTGCGGTAAATACAAAGCCTTTTTAAGGTACGGTTATCAAAAAAAAGTATGCAATTCCCGAATTTCCCCACTCACGCATGAATCCTTTCCTGTGACTCCCAAAACTACAGCGAACGTACGAAGTAATGAAAGTAACTTTTTTCTAAAAATGAATACAAAGTATAATCTTCAACTAATCTTATGAAGCTTTGAATTTGTAGCTAAATTGGAATTATTTAGAAGTTAATGAAAAGTAAAATTGCCATACAATGAATTATGATTTTACTATATTTGTAATTCAATAAATTTATTATCATGAGTGTAAAGAAAGCTTTCAGAAAAGATGTTTTACAAACAAAATCGCTTGTAAAAGCAGGCAAGGTAAGTGCTACAAATGCATTACGTGCCTCTAGGGCACTGGGTTTGACAGTGGCTTTTATTGAAAAAGGCGTAATATATGAAGAACTGCCTGATGGTTCTAAAAAGGCAGTAGAAAAGGTAAAAAAAGGAACGGAAGCTCCATTTGTGTTATCTAAAGGAATGGTACTCCATGCCAAGTAGTAAAAAAATAAGGATTTTTGCTGGGCCTAACGGTTCAGGGAAGAGTACTTTATTTAAAGAATTTTCCAAGAACTACAATACGGGCTTTTTTATTAATGCTGATGAACTGGAACAAAAACTTTCAGAATCAGGCTTAATCGACTTAAAAGAGATAGGCCTTTCGGCAACCCAAGCTGATTTAGATGCTTTTAAATTGTTACCTTCTTCACAGTCTCTTATTCAAAAAGCAGCTCATGATGGGCGCGCAATAGATGTTCTTATTAAAGAGAATTTTATTGTTGACCGCTCTAAATCAACTCATAGCTATGAGGGTTCTTTTACCGCATCATTTATAAGAGATTTACTAATAAAGCAAAATAAATCTTTCAGTTTCGAAACAGTAATGAGTCATGAATCTAAAATTAATGAGATAAAATCTGTAGTTGACCTTGGCTATAGTGTTTATCTATATTTTGTTTGCATTGACAGTCCTGAAGTAAATATTTCTAGAGTTTCAAAAGAAAAGATTTACTTAAAAATAAAAAAACTGCATGCAACCAATAAACGTTCAATTACAACCTCCTCACACCGCCCTTAAAGAAAAAGCATAAGAAAACAACGATGAAGTAAAGTGGCAACAGTCCGCGAGTTGAGCCTGGAAGGCGAACGGCTCGGGCTGCGGAACATAGTTTTAGAGGTAGTTTTTAATTTTTTGGCTTGATCGTTTGTTTCTTTTGAAATCGCAGATTCACGAACTACAATAAATTATTAACTCGTGAGAAATCAAGACAAAAGAAAAGATTCATGAACACAACAAACATGTTATTACAAACTCCTCACAACGCCCTTAAATTAAAAACGTCAAAAAACAACGAAAAAACGACGTGGCAGCAGTCCGCGAGTTGAGCCTGAAAGGCGAACGGCTCGGGCTGCGGAACATAGTTTTAGAGGTAGTTTTTAAGTTTTTAATTTTCAGGCTTGATTTTTTTGTTTCTTTTTTAATCAAGAAAAAAAGAAAAAATTCCCTTCAAAGTAAAAATCACTCCATCTGTTCCTACTTCTGTGATCTCTCCTACGTCGAGATGACAAATTACTCAATAAAACATTTTTTACTCCTCCTCCTTTATCTTTTTAAACAAGAAAAAAAATTAACAGTAGTACACCCGCAATTCTTTCATAATAATAAAAATCGAGTGACGAGTAACGAGTAACGAGCAACGATTTTCGATTTTCGATTTTCGATTCTCGATAAACAAAAAAAGCCCATTCCTTTCGGTTTGGGCCTTCACTTCGTTTTAATTTTCAGTTATAAAAACCAAATTAAAACTATTTCTGGTACTTCTTTATTATAAATTTAAGTACCATCGATATTCCAAAACTGACTATCGCTCCAACAGCAGCCAATAAAACAGTTTTCAAAACATCCTCCGAATGCAAATTCGGAACAACACTCAAGAAGGTGCCTCCTGCCGTACCCATCAGAGTACGATTACTCGTTATCATCTCCTACGGGATAAGGAACATCTCCATAAAAGGTAGTAAGCTGACTTACTGCTGACAGCACTCCTCCAGCAACAGCCAGATACCCTCCAATCGAACCAATCACGACAGGTAAGCCAACTGGCGCGCTAATGATAACGCTCCCTAAAGCAGCCAAAACCAATCCTATAGTACGAAGGTCTTTAAAAAATTTTGGCGTTGGAGCTTTTGCTCTATTTACTATATTCATAATATAAATTTAAGATTGAACAATTAACGAAACGATTGCGGACTGATCCAAAGCTTGATATACTACATTTTTAACTTTAGTAAAAGCCAATCGGGATTCCAAACCTGAACCAGCCCCCGAAAGATGCGTTACTGGAGCAATACAGCCTTTCAATTCACGAATAGCATGATTAGCAGGATGCAACAAAATAGAACTTCTGTTTTTTACAGCAACCACTTCAATATGCCATTGAAATTTCCGATTGTATCGCTTTCGCAATAAATAATACCCTTCTGGAATGCAGGAAACGCATTTCTCATTTGCTCGCCATGGCAATTCAATTGTAAAACAAATAAATTGGCCATCACAAACTAGTTTTCCATTAGTTCCCTCTGGAAAATAAGTTCTGGACAATACCAAAACCATCTTACAATCCACTTACTTGAACCAATGCCAATGGATTATAAGCCCCATTTTTCAAAGGATACATCCTCCCATTAACCTCTTGGTAATATTCCACTCCAAGAGCCAAAAATAAGGGACTCACACTATTTGGTGTTACTGAATTCAAATGATTGATGACAGCAGTTGGGGTCATATCCCATGGTAGAATAGCTGTTTCTGAATTGGAAGTAACAAATGTATCAGCCTCAAAATTGATTTCAGCTCCTGCTGAAATAATTTTGAAATGGGTAGTGCCTCCAGGAGCAGCAATCATATTGGCAGGTATAAAAGAAGCTAAATTAACAGTTATTTCCCCTGTAACTCGATCAATTAACCCTAAAAACGGAGCAAATAAACTTGTCCCTAATTTTCCGCCTACATTAAATTCAAATCCCACAAGCAATTCTGCTTCACCGTCAATAACATTGCGCAAGCCACGTTCATTGACCAAGTCGGCTTGGATCACTTTGATCATAGATTGAGTAAGTCGGCTCACCATTCGGCTGTCGGCAGCATTCAATAGTAAAGTCCGTAATGCCGTTCGCAAAGTTTTACCTGCCTTACCAGCTCGTCCAAATTCAGCACCATTTTCACGTGTGCGCTGAAAAGCGGGATCATTAGCAATTCTACTTGCATCAACCCCTCCTTTTTCACGGGCCATATGACCGTCTTTGGTTTTGTAAAAAGTAATATCGCCAATAGTACCTTTTAATTTAATTATTCCTTTTTGTCTTGCCATAATCTTTAAAATTTAAGTTAAAAAAAATTTACTACTTGTTCATCCTGAATATTCGTTGCAACTAAATCGGGAATGATTTCAGTAAAGTTTCAATTAATTAAATCATATTTCAAAAAGCAGATGTCAATAATGGTACTAAAAGGCCTACAATTACCCTTTTTAATCAATCCATAAGTGATTAATTTTCATAACTTTACATAAGTTTTCAAATTAAAAGAAGTCAATGGACTTTAATTAGGGATTAAAATAAAAAAATGTGATTGCAAGTAACATCAGGGTATGTATTTATCCAAAAGATGTACAACGTATTACTGGTAAAACATACAGACAAGCACGGTTATATCTGCACAAGATAAAAACCACCTTGAAAAAAGAGCCACATCAACTACTCTCCATTCAAGAGTTTTGTGACTATTCAGGGCTTCAATTGGAACATGTTTTGCGTTGTATAATTGGATAACAATTGAAGTCATAAAAAACGGCTGATGTACTTTTCTAAACACACAATACCTGTTCAATAAGCAGTTCAAATAATAATAAACGCGCATCGAATAACGAATAACGGTCATCGAGCAATGCTAAACGAACATCGGTCAACGAAAAACGGATAACGAAAAACGAATAACGACCATCGAAAAACGAAAAATATGGCAAAAATACTAGCACCCTTCTTAATCAAAGGAACCATAGACGACATTAACTTTGTAGTAACTGCAGACGGAAATAACTATGCAAGGGCGAAAGGAAAAACGGGCATCACAGCCAAAGAATTTAAAAACAACCCCATTTTTGATAGGATACGAAATCAGGGACAAGAGTTTGGAGGCTGTGCAAAAAAATCGGTTGTATTTCGTCAATTAGCATCCCGTTTCAATGAACGGGCAAAAGAGGGAAGCTTTGCTGGTAGGGCAAACAAACTACTGTTCGAAATTTTACAAGAAGACACAACCCAGCCACAGGGAAAAAGAACACTGGCGGAAGGATTAAAAACAACGAATGGGAAGGATTTTTTATTGCTTTTTGAAAGCAACAGTCTGAGACCATTGCAGAAAGTCCTAAAAATAAAAGAACAATTTGATCTAGGCAATCAAACAATTACGCTGTCTAAATTCAAGGCGAAGAAACATATAGACTGGCCTGAAGAGGCTACACACGTACATCTGGCTATAGCTACAGCCAATTGGGATTTTGAGAACGACACACACGACACTTGTTACAGCGAGGAATGGGTCCTGGATAAAGAATCCGTAAAACAAAACATAATAATATCAACTAATAAACCAAAAGGAAATAATGTACACCTAACGTTCCTATTCATCGGATTTTCAAAAGTAGAGCGGAAAAAACACAAAATGCTGCACCGAAAAAACAACACTTCCACAATAATAGCCCACTATAATCCCACAGCCTGATAACAATTTGGCTACAACTCATTACGCAAGGAACAGAGTGTACTGCTAACTGAATACTGATCACTGAACACTGAATACTGAATACTGATCACTGAATACTGATCACTGAATACTGAACACTGAATACTGAACACTGAATACTGAACACTGCCCCCTTGAACACTGATTAATTTTTTCTACATTTGCAGAATGCTTACATTTTTCAAATCAAAACCCGTACTTAAAGACTTAATTCCGGACAACCATATCGATATCCACTCTCATCTTTTGCCGGGTATTGATGATGGCGCTCGAAATTTTGGGGATAGCTTACGATTAACTAAAGCACTTCAAGGGTTTGGCGTTACAGAGTTCATTACTACACCACATATAATCCAGCATGTTTGGGACAATACCCATGAACAGATTATTACCAATAAAAAGAGTACGGTTGCTGAACTTGAAAAAAACAATATCCGACTTCCTTTTAAAGCAGCGGCAGAGTATTTAATGGATGATCAGTTTGTACGTCTCTTTCAATCCCATGACCTACTGACTTTGAAAGACAATTATGTATTGGTAGAAATGTCATACATCAATGCACCCATCCAATTGTATGCTATCCTTTTTGACTTGCAGGTGGCGGGATACATACCTGTACTAGCTCACCCAGAAAGGTATCTATTTTATCATAATAATTTTAACGAGTACTTAAAATTGAAAAGAGCAGGCTGTTTATTCCAATTGAATTTATTATCGACAGTAGGCTATTATGGAACCAAAATTACTAAAATTAGTGATCAATTATTGCAAAAAGGAATGTATTCCTATGTGGGCTCCGATGTGCATCACGACAATCACATTGCCTCTTTTGAATTAAAAGTAAAAATAAAAGACACCACACCATTAAATGAAATAATAGCCAACAACCAATTTTTTAAAATCGATTAAATAGTATTGTATGTATTTTAATTGACATCCAATACCTCATAACTAGAATTCATACTCTTAAACTCAGGTACAATTTCTTTCATTTTTGAAACAATTGCCTCATTTTCAAAAAGATTAGCGATTTGAATTAGATCTTCAATATCGGTATGCAAGTTTTCGTATTCATCTTGAATTTCTTCTGCAATCATAATTTTATTATGATAGGTAGGAATTGTTTTTGATGTATCATTTAATAATTCCTCATACAGTTTTTCACCAGGTCGTAAACCAACCACTTTTATCATGATGTCTTTGTCAGGAACAAACCCTGCTAATTTGATCATCTTTTTGGCCAAATCAATAATTTTAACTGGTTTACCCATATCAAAAATATAAATTTCTCCTCCATTACCCATGGCTCCAGCTTCGAGCACGAGTTGACAGGCTTCGGGAATAGTCATAAAATACCTAATAATCTCAGGATGTGTTATGGTTACTGGTCCACCATTGGCAATTTGTTTAGTAAACAAAGGAACTACAGACCCATTCGAACCTAGAACATTCCCAAAACGAGTGGTGATGAATTTGGTTGCTTTTACTTTATTTTCTTTTTGGTTTTTTAATTGGAGTGATTGTACATATTTTTCGGCAATTCTTTTACTGGCGCCCATCACATTACTTGGATTTACTGCTTTATCAGTAGAAACCATTACAAATTTTTTAACTTGATATTCACAAGCCAAGTCGGCAAGATTTTTAGTTCCAACTATATTGGTAAGAATGGCTTGAGATGGATTTTCTTCCATCAAAGGGACATGCTTATAAGCAGCTGCATGAAAAACGACTTGAGGTCCATACTGCCTGAAAATAGTATTCATGGACTCTTTATTTCGCACATCAGCAACAATGGTAATTATTTTGGATTTAAATTCGGTAATATTCATCTCCAAAAACAGATGATGTAAAGGAGTTTCTGCCTGATCCAATACAAGTACAGTTTTGGGATTAAAGAGTAATACTTGTCTAACAATTTCACTTCCTATGGATCCCGCTGCGCCAGTAATCAAGATGGTTTTATCTTTCAATTGCTTCGATATGGATTTATTATCCAATACAATCGGTTTTCTTTCCAATAAATCTTCGATTTGAATATTTTTAACTTTTTGAGAAATCTCTTTTTGATTTTCCCAATCAGCAATCAATGGTACCTTATAAACTTTAAAATTAAATTCTAAACATTGATCAACTATAAGTAATCGTTCTTCTTTTGACAAGCTTTTATCCGCAATAATAACGCCTTCTGCTCCAATAGAACGCATTAAAGTGGGTAATTTTTTCTTTTGAATTAATATAGGCAAATCTAACATTCGCTTTGACGAATTCTGATTATTCTTATCCACAAACCCTACTATTTTAAAACGGGCTGGCGTTTCCAATTTTAACGCTTTAGCAACGGATATGGCATTAGCATCAGTACCGTAAATAATGGTTCTCGATAATTTAACATCACTAGTTTCCGAAAAATAATGTTCGAATGTTTGCTTTACAATTACGCGATATAAAAACAACCCACAAAAGGAAAGCACCATATTGATGAAGAGTGCCGTATTTAAAAAAGCTTTTCTTCCAATTAACATCTCAAAAGCAAAATTCAAAATAAGAAATACGATGAGGACAGCCATTTGTGAAAACAACAATTTAACAGCATCTATAAAAGAAGAATGCCTAATTATTCCCGAATAGGTCCTGAACAACCAAAAAAAGAAAACATTAACTCCCAATAAAACACCTATAAAAAAAACACTATGAGGTGTGATGATATACTCTAATCCAGTACCTCTAAAAATCAAATAGGTAAAGAAAAAAGCAATCATAAGCACAACAACATCCATCATTACAATTATCCACCTTGGCAAATAACTTAAATTATGAATGTTAAATCGTAAATTTTCTCTAGAGAAAAAATGAGATGAAAAAGAAGTCGATCCTGATTTTGTATTATTATTCAAAATAAAAATATATTTTTTTAGACTAATGCTTTATAATACATCAAAAATAAGACATAATGAATCGAAAAAAAAATAATACAATTCATTATAATTGCGTATATATAAATGACCAAAAGGGAATAAATTAAAAAATGACCGTTTGGCTCCTAATCAATTTAGGGATTGAACAAATTAACTAGTACTGATTTAATCCTAAATCGGTCCTCCTCAGAAAGAGAACTCCCTGAAGGCAAGCAAAGTCCTTTATTAAAAAGGGATTCGGCAATAGCACTTCCATAATAGGGATAGCTACAATAAATAGGTTGCAAATGCATGGGCTTCCATAAAGGTCGGGATTCAATATTTTCTTCTCCTAGAATTATCCTAATCTTTTCATTGGTTATTCCATTGGTAATGGTATCATCAACTAATATAGTACTCAACCAATAATTAGCAAAATAATCAGTATTGGGAACTGAAAAAACAGAAACCCCTGGAATATTCTGGAATAAATCAACATAAAATTCATGCATCTCCCTTCTAGATTTTACATGCTGGTCTATTACTTCCATTTGGCCTCTACCAATTCCCGCTAAAACATTACTCATCCTATAATTATATCCCACTTCACAATGTTGATAATGAGATGCAGGTTCTTTGGCTTGAGTAGCCAGAAAAATAGCTTTCTCTTTCAACTCTTTTGTCTTCGTTACAATAGCGCCTCCTCCTGAAGTGGTAATAATTTTACTTCCATTAAAGGACAAAGTACTAACGTCTCCAAAAGTACCACACCGTTTTCCTTTATAACTACTACCCAAAGCTTCGGCACTATCTTCAAGAATAGGGATATTATACTTACTAGCAATTGTTCTTATTTCTTCAACCTTATAGGGAACACCGTAAAGCGTAACAGCAATTATTGCTTTTGGACTTACACCTTTGGCTATTCGGTCAATAATAGCTTCCTCAAGGGCAATAGGACATAAATTCCAAGTATCGATTTCGCTATCAATGAAAACAGGAGTGGCTCCCAGATATAAAATAGGATTTGCCGAAGCTGAAAAAGTCATACTTTGACAAATTACTTCATCCCCTGCTTGAACTCCCAATAGAATTAATCCCAAATGAATGGCTGCAGTACCTGAGCTTAATGCGGCAACCTGTCCTGAGCCCAAGTAATTTTCAAGATTAGCTTCGAAAACATCAATATTTGCACCCACAGGAGCGATCCAATTGGTATCGAAAGCTTCCTGAATATACTTTTGTTCGCTGCCACCCATATGAGGTGGAGAAAGCCAAATTTTGTTTTTAATCATTTTACGATCAATAAAATACTTACAAAAACAGTATTAATTCTTTTTAAATAAAGTAACCTTAATTGTTTCTAAAATTATTCTAAAATCGCCACAAATACTATGGTTATAATAATAGTCTAGATTTAACTTTACTTTATCAGGAAAAATAAAAGTGTCATTATAAACTAAAGGATCAGCTTGTTTATTTAAAATGGCATCCTCATTGGTATATTTTATAGTGGCCATACTGGTCAATCCCGGTTTCAATTCCAAGAGTTTACGATTTTCCCCCTTTAATAAATCATAATAACCGGAAACATCAGGTCTAGGACCAACAATACTCATGTCCCCTTTTAAAACATTAAATAATTGGGGCAATTCATCTATTCTAAATTTACGAAGGAATTGTCCTATTTTTGAAATAGGAAGTGCTACTGACGAAAATGATTCTCGAATCGTGCGGACTTTATAAATTTTAAATTTATTTCCAAATTGACCTATTCGCTCTTGAATAAATAATCCGCTGGTATGGGTTTCAATAGCGGCCATTAGAACAGAAATAATAATTAGCCAAAATAATAAAGTCAATAAAAACAGCGCGAAAACAATATCAAAAACTCGTTTTGCCATTCAAGGGAGGTATTTATAAAACTCGTTTTTATAGGCGTATTTTATTCACCTTTCTAACAATAAAAGCTCTCAACAATAAATAAACAAGAGTCAATGTCAGTAATAACTCAAGGACGAAAAGCCCAGACAAAATTCCTTGATTATCCATATAAATAATCAAACCATTGATTAGCAATTGCACTCCAGCATATATAACCGAAATTAAAACATGCGAAAAACCCATCTCATTAGCTAAATATTGATACAAATGAGAACGATGGGGTTGAAAAATATTTTCTCTTTTTTTAATTCGGTTCAAAATGGTAATAACAGCATCAATTCCGTACACCGAGAAAAAAAGAATATACCCCAATTGCTTGGTATCCAATATCGTTTTTATCATGAAATAACCCAGAAAAAGAGCCATACTGATACTGCCTACATCTCCTGCAAATGTTTTGGCTTTTTTTCTAACATTGAATATCCCAAAAGCCACACAGGATAAACCCATGGTAATTAATAATGGCAAACTGGAAACCTGTGTAGGTAAAAATGAAAAACTAATAATTGCTGTTAAGGCATACAACACCGTTATTCCATTAATTCCATCCATAAAATTAAAGGCATTCACCCAGCCAATTAGCAATACAAATACTATGGGAAGCAACCATAAAGACTCGACGAATAAATTTAAATCATAAAATACCAATCCTACTGCAATTACATGAGAAGCAAAACGAGGTAATTGAGATAATGGCTTAATATCATCGATAAAACTAACCACTGCAACTATAAGAACTGCCAAAGTTAATTCCCAAGAAACAGATCCAAGAAAAAAAGCGATACATATAGCAATTGGAAAAATAATCCCGCCTCCTCTTAAAGTGATGGTACTATGCGAAGATCTGGAATTAGGCTTATCAATAATATTGTATCTATCGGCAATTTTGAAATAAAGGAGTTCAATTCCTACCAATAAAACTAGTAATGTAATATATATCATATTTTAAAATATAGGTATAGGCAATCTAAAAACTCTGAATCCTGAACACTGATCACTCTAATCACTGCCCACTAATTACTGATCACTCTGAACACTGATCACTCTGAACACTGAACACTTATCACTGAACACTGAACACTTACAACTTATGCTTCAATAATTCCAACAGGTATTCCCCATAACCTGATTTTTTCAAAGGTGCTGCCAAATCTTTTAACTGTTGTTCTGTAATAAAACCTTGCCTCCAAGCAATTTCCTCAATACAGCCCACTTTCAAACCTTGACGCTCTTCTATAACTTGAACAAACTGTCCAGCTTGCATCAAACTATTAAATGTACCTGTATCTAGCCAAGCGGTTCCCCTGCTTAAAATACCCACTTTCAACTTTCCTTTTTCTAGATAAACTTTATTGACATCGGTGATTTCATATTCACCACGCGGACTTGGCTTGATGTTCTTTGCAATTTCTACAACTGAATTATCGTAAAAATACAATCCTGGAACAGCGTAATTTGATTTTGGAACAGCTGGCTTTTCTTCGATAGAGAGCGCTTTTAAATTTTTGTCAAAGTCAACTACACCATATCGCTCTGGATCCGAAACATGATAAGCAAAAACAACACCTCCCTCAGGATTGGTATTGGATTGCAATAATTCATCCATATTCGAACCAAAGAAAATATTATCTCCGAGAACCAAGGCAACACTATCTTTCCCTATAAACTCTTCTCCAATTACAAAAGCTTGGGCCAAACCGTTAGGAATAGCTTGTTCCGCATAACTAAATTGACAACCAATAGCCGATCCATCACCTAATAATTTTTTGAAATTAGGCAAATCATGAGGCGTTGAAATAATTAATATTTCATTTATCCCCGCGGTCATCAAAGTAGACAACGGATAATAAATCATGGGTTTATCGTACACCGGCATCATTTGCTTACTCATAGCTAAAGTAAGAGGGTGCAAACGAGTTCCTGAACCACCTGCTAATATAATTCCTTTCATAGTATACTAATTTTACGATTTAATTCGAATTTTTCAAATTAATCATTCTTTTATAAGTTAATGAAGCTGTGCCAAAATTAATCAACATACCCAATTCCAAATTGGTACATCTTAAATAATTTGTCAACTGGGTATAAAATGTTATGGGTATTTTGACACCTATTTTATTTCGATAATAATTTCACAGAAAAATAACAATATTAATTAAAGTTTTGGAGTTTTAGATCTATTTTTTAATTGTAATCCAAATTGCTACTATTTACCAAACCAAATGTCCTTAACATCCGCAGTCGAGCGTCAAATATTTGAAGAGTATACAAAAAGAAAAAGAACTTCTCTCCATTCACCACAGCTAAACTCATTTCTCTTTTCTCTATCTTCTTTTTAACCACTCCTAACCCCGCCCTTAAATTAAAAACGTCAAAAACAACGATAAAACGGCGTGGCAGCAGTCCGCGAGTTGAGCCTGAAAGGCGAACGGCTCGGGCTGCGGAAC
>NZ_CAXBBR010000018.1:0-56538 GCF_963974175.1 uncultured Flavobacterium sp. | reverse complement strand
TGAAAATCATAGATTTTCCAATTCCTAATTTTTCGGAAGCCGCTTCGCTTCTTCCCAAAACACATCCATTTCAGCCAAGGTCATGTCCATTAAGGGTTTGCCTAATTCGCCAGCTTTGCTTTCTAAATACTGAAAACGCTTGATGAATTTTTTATTGGTGCGCTCCAAAGCATCTTCGGGGTTTATGTTTAGAAAACGGGCGTAGTTAATCATCGAAAATAAAACATCACCAAACTCGGATTCCATTTTATCTTGATCGCCAGCTTCCACCTCAACTTGCAGCTCTTCTAATTCTTCTTGTACTTTGTCCCAAACTTGATGTGGTTCATCCCAATCAAATCCCACTGCCTTTACTTTATCTTGGATTCGGCTTGCCTTCACTAAAGCAGGCAAACTTTTAGGAACGCCTTCAAGAACAGAACTTCTTCCTTCTTTGAGTTTTAGCTTTTCCCAATTTTGTTTTACTTCTTCTTCATTGGCAACAACAGTATCTGAGTAAATATGGGGATGACGGTGAATTAATTTATCACAAATTTCATTGCAAACATCGGCTATATCAAAATCATTTGTTTCGCTTCCTATTTTAGCATAAAAGACAATATGCAACATTAAGTCTCCCAATTCTTTCTTGACTTCGTTTAGATTATTATCCAGGATAGCATCACCGAGCTCATAGGTTTCTTCAATGGTAAGATGGCGCAAGGTTTGAAGTGTTTGCTTTTTATCCCAAGGACATTGCTCGCGCAACTCCTCCATGATAGTTAATAATCGATCAAAAGCCTTAAGTTGAGTTTCTCTAGTATTCATAGCATTGGTTTTTCCTTGTCAGTTCAGTCTTTGACCTCGGGTGCGTAAAAATAAGAAATCCTGTCTTCTAAAATTAGAGAAGACAGGATTTTTTATAAAATTCAGAATGAATTATTCCTTAACTTTTTTTTCTTTTTTTGGTTTTTCAGCAACAGCTTCTACTTCTGCAACAGCAGGAGTTTCTTCTGCAACGGCTGCAGCTGGTTCTGCATCAACAACCAAACCTTTAGCCTCAAGCATATTGTACCAATTCAATATTTTTTTAATATCAGATGGATATACTCTTTCCTCATCATAGTCAGCTAAAACTTCTTTAAAGTAAGCAGCTAATGTAGCATTGTCTTCTTTATGCGAAATTGCAGGACCATTGCTTTCTTTGGCAGCGATTTTGTCCATTATTTCTGCTAATGGTTTTTCACCTTCATAAGTGTAAACTGAAATTTCAGATAATAAACTTACATTGCTTTTTAAATTTACCGTGATTTTCTTTCCATCCGATAATGATTCTGCAACAAAACCAGTACGCGTTTGCACTTTAAGTACATATAAACCTGGTTTCCCAGAAATGGCTAGTATTTTTTCTAAATTCATATTATTTTAATTATTATTAAGAATTCGATTTGTATATATTTTTTATTAACCCCGCCCCCAAAAAATCCATGCCTAAACATATCATATGGAAATGTATTACCTTCCTTTTTTAGCAATAAAACGCATTCTATAATCTTGGAATGTCTTGCCTTCAGTAATATTCTTTAGTTTCTTTTGAATCAAACGTTTTTTAAGTGAAGAAATTTTATCTGTAAACAAGATTCCCTCAATATGGTCGTATTCATGTTGAATAACTCTCGCTATCAAACCTTCAAAAACTTCTGTTTTCACTACAAAATCCTCTTCACAGTACTCAATAGTTATTCTTTCGTTTCTGTAAACATCCTCACGAACGTCAGGAATACTCAAGCATCCTTCATTAAAACACCATTCTTCACCATCTTCTTTCAACATTTTTGCATTGATAAAAGTTCTTTTGAACCCCTTCAATTCTTGTTGCTCTGAATCTTCTAAATCTTCATCTTCGCTAAAAGGTGTCGTATCAACTATGAACAAACGAAGTGCTTTGCCAACTTGTGGCGCAGCAAGTCCCACTCCACATGCATTGTACATCGTATCATACATATTAGCGATCGTCTCTTTTAAGTCAGCATCTTCCTGAGAAATATTCTCTCCTACTTTTCTTAAAACAGGATGGCCATATCCTACAATTGGTAAAATCATTATTGTTATTTTAAGTATTATCAGCCATAAATTAAGAATTTTAATTCCTTAAATACGGTTGGCAAAAATAGTAAAAATTTAGACAATGAATAATTCCTAAAGGATATTTAGCATTTATTTCTACTTTAAACTTAAATCAAAGCGTTTTCAGCTATGGATAAATCGTACAATACTTATATTTGTATGCAATACTTATTATATGTTTCCTAAAGTCAAAAAGAATATAGACAGTACTTATTTTACAAATGCTTTAAAAATAACATTAGCGGCGGCTATTCCAGTTTTGCTATTTTCTTATTTAGGCAATTTCCAAATTGGTTTTACTATAGCCCTGGGAGCCATTCTTGTTTATCCCAGTGATATCCCAAGTAATCTGAAACATAAAATTAACGGAATTCTTGTTACCATTCTAATCGTTTCCGGAGTTAATTTATTAATAAACCTAGTCTATCCCTACTCCTGGCTATTTTATCCTTTCTTAACTGTATTATTGTTTTTCTTATCAATGATTTCAGTCTATGGACAAAGAGCGACAATGGTTTCGTTTTCAGCCTTACTGACAATCTCATTGGCTTTTGCTCATTTGCAAATAGGTTGGGACAGAGTTCAGTATTCTGGACTACTGCTTTTAGGAGGCTTATTCTACTTACTTATTTCTGTAGTTTTTTTTTACATAAGACCACATCGTTATGCTGAATTACAAATTGCCCAATGCATCAAATTAACCTCTAATTATTTAAAATTAAGAGGTGACTTATGGGAATTAAACTCAGACCGAAAAGCAATCACCGAAAAACAATTGAATTTACAGGTTCAACTAAACACTATTCACGAAAACATAAGAGAAGTGCTTATCAGGAATCGAACTGATTCCGGTTCTTCTAATCAGAATCGAAAAATGCTTTTGGTATTCATTTCGTTAGTGGAAATTATGGAGTTGGCTATCGCTACTTCATTCGACCATAATAAGCTACACCAAAAATTTGACGCTCATCCACGGGTTTTAAAAACCTACCAAAACCTTGCCTATAACCTTGCAAAAAGCCTTAAAAAAGTATCTGAAAGCATTGAAAACGGTGAGAAATACATTTCTGAACACAACCTTATTACTGATTTACATGACTTAGAACTGGCAATTACAAATTATGAAAATGATTTAGGGAAAGATAACGCCTCAGAAGGTGTTTTAATGCTAACAAACATGTTGCATTATGCTGAAAAGCAAGTGGAGATAAACAAAACACTCGAACGCGCATTTACAACCGTTGTCAAATCACAAGACTTAAAAGGAAAAGATAAAGATTTAGAAAAATTCATTACACCACAATACTATCCAATAAGTACACTGATCGAAAATTTCAGTTTTTCCTCCACTGTTTTTAGACATTCACTCCGATTGACTATTACCATTTTGATTGGCTTTATTATTGGAAAAATACTACCCTTTCAAAATGCCTATTGGATCGTGCTAACCATTGTCGTTATAATGAGACAGGGGTATGGCTTGACAAAAGAACGAACCTTTCAAAGAATTTTCGGAACAATTCTAGGTGGTTTTATCGCTTTTGGAATACTATCCTTCGTTCACGACTCTACAATCCTTGGCGGACTCGCTATTATTGCGATGCTTTTTGGCTTTTCATTTACACCAACTAATTATAAAGTTGGAGCCACATTCGTAACTATTTATGTGATTTTTATATATGGAATTCTAACCCCTAATATCGAAGATGTAATTCAATATCGAGTTTTAGATACATTTGTTGGAGCCGTTTTATCTTTTCTAGCCAATTACTTTTTGTGGCCTTCCTGGGAGTTTGTTAAAATTCCAGTGTATTTAGAAAAATCTATTGAAGCAAATAGAAATTATTTAAAGCAAATATCCTTGTTTTACAATAAAAAAGGAGAGGTTCCTACTTCGTATCGTTTAGCTCGAAAACATGCTTTTATCGAAGTTGGAAATCTGATGGCCTCCTTCCAGAGAATGCTTCAAGAGCCTAAATCAAAACAAAGTAAGTTAGCACAAGTCTATAAACTGACCGTACTGAATCACACCCTATTGTCGTCTGCAGCTTCCTTAGGAACCTACATACAATCGCATAAAACATCTGCGGCTTCAGAAGCATTTAATGTTGTGGTAGACAAAGTCATTAAAAATCTCAAAGATGCTATAACTCTATTAAAAGAAGATGGAATAGAATCTAAAGCAGATATAGTCAGCGAGGATTTAAGCAAACGGTTTATCGAATTAAATAAAATTCGAGCCAAAGAATTAAAAGAAGAAAATGCTATTGACGAAGACGCATTTCAATTAAAAATGCAGGAAGCACAATTAGTAATCGAGCAGTTAATATGGTTAACTAATCTATCAGAAAATATAGTTAAAACTACCAGAGTATTAATAAAAACAGAAAATGAACTCCAATAAATCATTGAAGTTCATTTTATAAATTTAATTTTTTAGTTTTAAAACTGCAGCAGTATTTTTTCTTATTTCGTCTGACAAAGCAGGATTCTCATTCAATGCCTGACCATAGGAAGGAATCATTTTTTTAAGTTTTTCTTGCCATTCAGCAGAAGCTAGCTGTTCCTTAAAACATCTCCCAATTAAGTCAATCATAATCGAAACTGCGGTTGAAGCACCTGGCGAAGCGCCAAGTAAAACCGATAATGATCCATCAGCGGTAGTTATTACCTCAGTACCAAATTCAAGTATCCCACCTTCATTTTTATCTTTTTTAATAACTTGAACCCGTTGTCCCGCTCTTTCAATCACCCAGTCCTCTGACTTTGCGCTAGGAACGTATTCACGTAAAGCATTTATTCTGTCTTCAGTAGATTGACGTACTTGTTGAATCAAATATTTTGTAAGCGGAATGTTTTTAATTCCTGCAGATAGCATTGGGAAAATATTATCTGTAGTTATAGATAATGGTAAATCCGAATAGGAACCATTTTTCAAAAAACGAGTTGAAAACCCGGCAAAAGGGCCAAATAACAACTGTTTCTCTCCGTTAATCATTCTTGAATCTATATGTGGAACAGACATAGGTGGCGCACCTACACTGGCCTTACCGTATACTTTTGCGGCATGCTTTGCAATTACTTCCGGGTTTGTACATTTAAGCCATTGTCCACTTACAGGAAAACCACCAAAACCATCTCCTTCAGGAACAGCTGCTTTTTCTAATAGTGGCAATGAGCCACCACCGGCGCCTATAAAAACAAATTTGGTATATACTTTTCTTTTTTGGCCTGTAGCCAAATCAGTAATTTTTATTCTCCAAGACTTATCATCACGCTGTTTCAATTTCTGAACTTCATGGTGATAATGAATAGTTACTCCGTCAAGAGTATCTAAATAACTAAAAATACTTCTGGTTAATTCTCCAAAGTTCACATCAGTACCTATAGCCATGTTTGTAGCGGCCACTTTTTCTGACTCATCTCTACCTTCCATTACTAGAGGCATCCATTCTTTCAACTGCGATAAATCAGTACTAAAAACCATATCTTTAAAAAGTTGGTTTTTTTGTAAAGCTTCAAATCTTTTCTTTAGGTATTCAACATTTTTATCGCCCCAAACAAAACTTAGATGCGGGATACTTTTGATAAAATTTTCAGGAGAAGGAACTTTATTTTCTTCTACTAAATAAGCCCAGAACTGGCGAGACACCTCAAAAGATTCAGCAATACTAATTGCTTTTTTCGGGTCAATCGTTCCATCCTCATTTTCAGGAGTATAATTGAGTTCACAAAAAGCAGAATGCCCAGTTCCTGCATTATTCCATGCATCAGAACTCTCGGCAGCTGCCATATCTAATCTTTCGAAAATCTCTATTTTTATGTCTGGTTGCAGTTCTTTCAGAATTAATCCAAGAGTGGCACTCATGA
Source organism: uncultured Flavobacterium sp. (assembly GCF_963974175.1). Lineage (GTDB taxonomy): Bacteria > Bacteroidota > Bacteroidia > Flavobacteriales > Flavobacteriaceae > Flavobacterium. The sequence goes on along the minus strand of NZ_CAXBBR010000018.1, from coordinate 50,562 downwards.
TTCCAGCACCTATAAGAACTACTTCAGTATTTGAACGAATTGTTGTGTCTGGCATAGCAAAAATTTTAAAGTGCAAAGATACTTTTTATAATTGCAAAAAAAAGCATAAAATGCTAGAGAAAAGTTACAAACTACGAAAACGTTTTAGCCATTTATAGTCCTTTAAGGATGACTATTTAAAACGTTTTTCGGTTCAAATAATCCTGTAACATTATTGTAGCAGAAATTTCATCAATAAGCGCTTTATTCTGGCGTTGTTTTTTTTTCAAACCGCTATCAATCATGGACTGAAAAGCCATTTTTGAGGTAAAGCGTTCGTCTACTCGAATCACCTTCATATCTGGAAAATGATTGGTGAAATGAGTTACAAAACCTTTAATTATAGAAGCACTTTCTGAAGGTTGCCCATTCATTTGTTTAGGCTCGCCAATAAGCACTGCCTCTACCTTCTCCTTAGAGAAATAATCTTTTAAAAAGGCAATGGCTGTTGGACTTGGAATCGTTGTCAATCCAGAAGCAATGATTTGCATTTCATCTGTCACCGCAATGCCGGTGCGTTTTTGTCCGTAATCTATCGCAAGTACTCTAGGCATTTTTATTTTTTTTCAAAGATAACTATTTTAATTTTCCGATTCTCAGCAACAACGGAAATCTTCATTTCTTATTCGTTTTGGATCAAATCCCCTTTATTTTATTATGAATAAAATCAAAAAAGTTGATGTTATTTTTCGAAATTAATACTTAAGAGCTTACCGAATCTACTACAATCACATTTAATCAAAACCAACTTCATGAGCTATTCGGAAAAACGGACAAAACATTCAGCATTAGTCTGAAATTTTTGTAACATTTTCAAAGCAATTTGACTTTTTGTTTTTGCATTAAAAACTTATATTTGCCTAAAAATTATCACACATGAATTCATTACAAACAATTATAGAACAAGCCTGGGAAAACAGAGCTTTGTTACAAGAAGAAACTACTACAAAAGCCATTAGAGAGGTTATAGAATTATTAGACTCCGGTAAATTACGTGTTGCAGAACCAAAAGGTGATGCATGGCAAGTAAACGAATGGGTTAAGAAAGCAGTTGTTATGTATTTCCCAATCCAAAAAATGGAAACATGGGAAGCAGGGATTTTTGAATACCATGATAAAATGGAATTGAAAAAAGATTATGCTGCTAAAGGAATTCGTGTAGTTCCGGGAGCATCTGCTCGTTACGGTGCTTACATTTCAAGTGGTGTAATCATGATGCCAAGTTATGTAAACATTGGTGCTTATGTAGACGAAGGAACTATGGTTGACACGTGGGCAACAGTAGGAAGTTGTGCTCAAATTGGTAAAAACGTGCATTTAAGTGGTGGTGTAGGAATTGGAGGAGTTCTTGAACCTTTACAAGCTGCGCCAGTAATTATTGAAGACGGTGCTTTTATAGGTTCTCGTTGTATTGTTGTCGAAGGGGTACATGTTGGGAAAGAAGCTGTTCTTGGTGCCAACGTATGTTTGACTGCATCTACAAAAATTATTGATGTGACTGGTGATGAGCCAGTAGAGATGAAAGGTTTTGTTCCTGCTCGTTCAGTTGTGATTCCAGGAAGCTATACTAAAAAGTTTGCAGCAGGTGATTTTCAAGTTCCTTGCGCATTAATCATTGGGACTCGTAAGCCATCTACTGACTTAAAAACATCTTTGAATAACGCTTTACGCGAATATGACGTAGCTGTTTAAATTTATTTTGTAATAAAATATTATATTGTATATTCCTCCCTCAAAAAGGGAGGTTTTTTTATCTTATGAAAATACTAGTTATACAGCAAAAAATGATTGGGGATGTATTGGTTAGCAGTATCATATGCAACAACCTTAGACTTGCCTACCCTAATGCTCAAATTGATTATTTGGTGTATGAATCAACTACTCCTGTTCTAGAAGGCAATCCAAATATTGATACGATTATTCGTTTTGAAGAAAAGCATCGAAAAAGCAAAAAAGAATTACTGAATTTAGCTCTTGAAATCAGAGCCAATAAATACGATTTATTAATTGATGCTTATTCAAAATTGGAAAGTTGGTTAATCGTACTATTGAGTGGAGCCAAAAGAAAAATATCTTATAAGAAAAAAGGACGCACTTTTCTGTATACTGACAATGTCGCGTTTGAGGAATTCCCAAAAACTAATCTGGGTTTAGCCATCGAAAGAAGGTTGTCACTTATAGAGCCCCTTGATTTGGCGGTAAAGATTGATCCGCTACCTAAATTATTTGTTACTAAAGCGGAAAATGAGCATGCTATCTCCCTTATTGAACAATATAAACTTAAAAAAGATAGAAAAACGGTCATGATTAGCCTTTTGGGTAGTGAAAAACTAAAAACCTATCCATTAAACTATATAACATCCGTTATTGATACAATTGCAGACAATACCGATGTGAATATTCTTTTTAATTATTTCCCAAAGCAAGTCGATGATGCTAAAACTGTTTTTGACAGTTGTAAACCATCAACCCAGGAAAAAATATATTTTGATTTACTGGGTGGTGATTTGAGAGCGTTTATTGGCGTATTGAATCAATGCGATTTAATTGTAGGGAATGACGGCGGCGCCATAAATATGGCTAAAGCACTAGGAAAACCTTCATTTATAATCTTTTCTCCATGGATTGAAAAGAAAATCTGGGCCACATTAGAAGATGGCATCCATCACATGTCAGTACATTTAAATGATTATAAACCGGAATTGCTATCGCAAAAAACAGAGAAGGAACTTAAACAGGATACTCTTAGCTTATATAAAGAATTTAAACCTAACTTATTTAAAGATAAACTAAAGTCTTTTCTATTAAAGAATCTATCAAATGACAATTAATAGAAGTAAAGACGAAATATCATCCAATAAAATATTTCTGACTGCACTAATTATCACTTATAATGAGGAGCACAATATAAAAAGCGTTTTAAACGACTTGAATTTTGCCGATGAGATAATTGTCGTGGACTCCTTTAGTACGGATAAAACCGTGGCAATAGCAGCAGATCATAAGAATGTAAAAGTGGTACAACATCCTTTCGAAAATTATCCATCCCAAAGAAATTATGCCATTAGTTTAGCCACTCATTCCTGGATCCTTTTTTTGGATGCCGATGAAAGACTCACAACTGAACTAAAAGAGGAGATTATTGAAACCATTCATGACAAAAACTCCTTTTCGTCCTATTATTGCCGTCGTGCCTTTATGTTTGAAAACATCAAATTACACTTTAGTGGATGGCAAACCGATAAAATAATTAGACTTTTCAAGAAAGAAAAGGCTCAGTATGATTTAGGAAAGATTGTTCATGAAAAGTTAACGGTTTCTGAAAAAATTGGAAAATTAAAGAATGAACTAATTCATTATTCGTTTCGCAGTTACGACGAATACAGACAAAAAATGAGCGTTTACGGTAAATTAAAAGCAATTGAAGAATTCAACAAAGGAACAAAACCTACTTTTTTTCATTTTTATGTGAGACCCGTATACCAATTTCTATATCAATACGTCATTAGAATGGGAATATTGGATGGCAAAAAAGGCATTATTATTTGTTACCTCAACGCCTATAGCGTTTATGTTCGCTTTCAGGAATTAAAAAGAATCCGCTTAAATAACTAAGACTTCCAAAACTTCAATTTCTTTTTCAACCTGCGTTTTTTCGCAAATTCATCTTGAAACTGAACGGTAAACTGCCACATTTTTTCAAAAACCGTACTTTCACTTTCTGCATAATATTTAGCATACTCATTACTCATAATAGCAATCATTTCTTTCTTTGGCGTAAGCCTGCTGAAGTTTTTCATTCTCATGTCAAAATCCATAGATTCATGAAAGTTCATACGGTTTAAATCAACTAGATAAAAACTATAAGTACTCTTCTCTTCTTTCTTAATCAGCGTATTACCAGGAGAATGATCTAAGAATTCAATTCCTTTTTCATGTAAATCGAAAGTGAATTTTGTAAACTGTCTTAAAATATTTTCATTATCTGGATAATCTGGGATTTCCACTAATTCTCTAAAAGTAAGGTTGGCTTCTAAATGTTCGCTAACATAATAACTATCTCGCAAACCTATGCTATTGAAATTTTCAAAATAGGCCAGTGGTTCTGGAGTTCCTATTCCTCTTTCTAACAAAATAGTAGCATATTCAAAAGAACGTTTAGCTTTAGATTTTCTAAAATACTTGTAGGCGACTTTGTTGACAATATTTGGAATTTTAAACGACTTGATATTAATTGTTTTCCCATCAAGATCAAATAGTTTGATTACGTTTCTGTCTCCATTTCCAAAAACAGTTCCTAAATCAGAATTAAATTCTTTAATAAAGCGAAGGATTCCTTTAGAATTTTGAACCGTCTTAGAGAACATTAGTTTTATTGTCATTTTTATTTTATTTTGCTTTCAAAAAAAGCTCTATTTGATTGTAAATGGATTCAAAAAGCTACATTAATCCTATATGAATTCGCGGCTCTCACAAATAGTAATCAAATTTCAGAGACAAGCTCTCAAAACCATTACCAACCAACAAAAATACACATACCAATTTAGACTTCAAATTAATATCGTATTTTCGTCGAAAATTATTGTAATGACACAAAATAAAAGTGTTTTTTTGGAAACACATAATATAAAAAACAGAACAAGTGGACTCGGTACTTTTAATTACGAGTTAATAAAAGGTCTAGAAAGCCTTCCCCTTGACAATTTAAACCTTTACCTTAATTCTGACAATCCTAGTAAATTGAAATCTGAATTCGGTGATAAATTTAATTACCATCGATACATTGGTGCACATCGGTACAAACATTTAAGACCATTCAAAAAGTATGATTTATGGCATTCTGTAAACCAAAACTCTAAGATAGAACCCCGATTTGACTCAAAATATCTTTTAACTATACACGATGTAAACTTTGTTGAAGAAATTTCGTCGGATATGAACCATAAGAAAAACGTAGCTTTTATTGAAAAATTAAAAAAAGCAACCGCTATTACTTACATATCCGAATTTGCAAAAAAACAAACACATCAATATTTTAATGTCCCAACTATCCCGGAATATATAATTCACAATGGAAATCCTATTTCGACAATTTTAGACACTTCTACTTTTGTTTCAAATATCCCTACAGACAAACCTTTTTTATATTCGATTGGAGATTTTTTAGAACGCAAAAACTTCCTTTCTGTAGTAAAAATGATGAAACATCTTACTGATTTTAATTTGATTTTATCAGGGAATAGCAATAAGCCATATGGAATAGAGATAGCACGCTTCATCCAAGAAAATAACTTACAAAATCGAGTTTTTCTAACTGGTAAAGTAAGTGATATTGCTAAACAATTTTACTTATCGAAGTGTCATGCTTTTGTCTTCCCATCAATTCGTGAAGGATTTGGTCTTCCCCCTATCGAGGCAATGCATTTTGGCAAACCCGTGTTTTTATCTAACAAAACTTCACTACCTGAAGTTGGTGGAAAACATGCTTATTATTGGGATAATTTCGATCCTGAATATATGAAAGAAACACTAATTGAAGGCTTAAATCATTTTTACAATAATAAAACCGAAATGGAATTATTAATGAAAGAAAGAGCCGCAAGTTTCAACTGGAAAGTGGCAGCTGCTGAATATTTAAAAGTATATGAAAAATGTCTTTTTTAAAAGATTTTATTTATTTCATGCTAAAAAACCTATTTCTAGGTTCACTACTATTTCTAATGAAAAGCAGATTAATAGTTATAAAACTATAATAAAACCTAAAAGAATTTAGAACAACATAAAAAAATCAATGATGGAAAATCTTAACGAAGAAGTTCATAAAGCATACGAAATCATAAAGGAAGGCGGAATAATCCTCTACCCCACAGACACCGTATGGGGAATTGGATGTGATGCTACAAACCCAGAGGCAGTTGCTAAAATCTTCAAGCTCAAAAAAAGAGTAGAAACCCAAAGCATGATTGTTTTGATGAACGGGGAACGAATGATGTACAACGTCTTTAAAGATATTCCTGAGGTGGCATGGCAAATCATGGATTTATCTGAAAACCCTACCACTATTATTCTGGACAACCCTAGAAACGTGGCTCCTAATTTAATTGCTTCAGATAAAACCTTAGGAATCCGAATCGTAAAAGAACCATTCTGTTTCAAATTACTGGAAAAGATGAAAAAACCATTGGTTTCTACTTCAGCAAATATTTCTGGCCAACCTACACCAAAAAGTTTCAAAGAAATCAGTCCAGAGATTATCAAAGGTGTGGACTATGTTGTAAATTTGCAGCGCGATAAAATTGCCGGAAAACCATCTACAATTATTAAATTGTCGAATGACGCTCAGGTAAAAATAATCCGTAAATAGCAATTAGTTCTCAGCCACGGTTTTTAGTTTCTAAGGTTTCGCAACCTTAAACTTTAAACTTTAAACACATAATAATGAATATTAAAACTTCCTATAAAGAGTTTTTAAACAATAAAATTTTTGAAGTCATCTCACAAGCTTCCCAAGAACTTAACATTGATAGTTATGTAATTGGCGGATTTGTGCGAGATTTGATATTAAAAAGAGATTTTAAAAAAGACATCGATATTGTTGCCGTTGGTAGCGGAATCGAATTGGCTTTAAAAGTTTCTCAACTACTTCCAAAACAACCCAAAGTACAGGTTTTCAAAACCTACGGTACTGCCATGCTTCGTTTTGAAGATACGGAAATTGAATTTGTTGGAGCAAGAAAAGAATCCTACCATTTTGAAAGTCGGAATCCCGTTGTCGAAAACGGAACTCTTGAAGACGATCAAAACCGTCGTGATTTCACTATTAATGCGCTAGCATTATCCTTGAATACTGATAATTTCGGAGCGATCTCAGATCCTTTTGGAGGATTAGGCGACTTAGAAAACAAAATCCTAAGAACTCCTCTTGACCCAGACATCACTTATTCTGATGATCCTTTACGTATGTTGCGAGCCATCCGTTTCTCTAATCAATTGGGTTTTGAAATAGAAGCAAAATCATTTCAGTCCATTGCAAAAAATGCAGAACGTATCAAAATTATTTCTGGAGAGCGGATCGTTGACGAGTTGAATAAAATTCTATCGACAGACAAACCTTCTGAAGGCTTTCTACTGCTATACAAAACGGGGCTTTTAGATATTATCTTACCTGAATTGACGGCTTTGAATCAAGTAGAAGAGATTGAAGGTCAAACCCATAAAAACAATTTTTACCACACACTAGAAGTGGTAGATAATATTTGCCCGAACACTGATGATGTTTGGCTGCGTTGGGCAGCTTTATTACACGACATAGGAAAAGCGCCAACCAAACGTTTCAACAAAAAACAGGGCTGGACTTTCCATGGGCATGAATTTCTTGGCGGTAAAATGGTCAAAAAAATATTTGGACGCTTGCACATGCCGTTGAACCAAAAAATGAAATTTGTTCAGAAAATGGTAATGATGAGCTCACGTCCAATTGTTCTATCGCAAGAAACAGTTACAGATTCTGCTGTTCGTCGTTTGGTATTTGATGCCGGAGAAGACGTAGAGAATTTAATGACATTATGCGAAGCGGATATTACCACTAAGAACCCGAATAAATTCAAGAAGTACCATAGTAACTTTGAAATTGTTCGCAAGAAAATTGTAGAAGTAGAAGAGCGTGATCATGTCCGTAATTTCCAACCTCCGATAACAGGAGAAGAGATTATGGAGATTTTCGACCTGAAACCTTCAAAAGAAATAGGAATGCTTAAAGAAGCGATAAAAGAAGCTATATTAGAAGGAGAAATTCTGAATGATTATGACGCTGCTTATGGTTTTATGATGAAAAGAGCGCAAAAAATGGGGTTAATTAAAGTTTAACGATTGTTGAGTTAAGGATTTCTTTTATTTAAAATATCTTTGCCAAAATTAGTTTCAAAAATGAAAAAAGAGAATAAATCAGTCATTATTTGGTTATTATCTGGTTGCGTATTATTGTTTTTAATGGTAACCGTAGGAGGAATTACAAGATTGACCAATTCCGGTTTATCGATGACCGACTGGCATTTAGTTACAGACACTTTTCCGCCTTTATCAGAAGCTAAATGGCAAGAAGCATTTGACGAATACAAGAAGTTCCCTGAATATCAAAAAATCAACATTCACAACGACTTTCAACTCTCTGATTATAAATTTATCTATTTCTGGGAGTGGTTTCACCGCTTTATAGGTCGTATTATTGGTTTGGTATTTATAGTTCCATTCTTTTATTTTTTAATCAAAAAGAAATTAGATAAAGCAACGATAAACAAGTGCATCGTCCTTTTAGGAATGGGTGCTTTCCAAGGCTTTTTAGGGTGGTTTATGGTTCGAAGCGGCTTGATTAACAATCCAGATGTTAGTCATTTTAGACTAGCGCTACACTTGACTTTTGCATTTATCACCTTTGCTTATACTTTTTGGGTAGCCTTAGATCTAATCTATCCAAATAGAAAAAACAGTTTACAACCTTTAAAAACAATTGCGAGATATGCATTAGTATTCTTATTAATCCAAATCATTTATGGTGGTTTTGTTGCAGGTTTAAATGCAGGATTAATTCACAATCATTGGCCAATGATGAGTGATGGCCAATTCATCCATGACAGTGTTTTTCTAGAACAAAAAAACTTACTATTAAGCTTTACGGAAGGTAAAAGTGGTGTGCAATTTATCCACCGAACCTTAGCTTATGTTGTGGTTGGTTTTATAGTTTTACTCTATTTTAAGAGTCGAAAAATCACTTTAGATCGTGCACAATCTCTCGGTATAAACCTACTTGTAATACTCGTTTTTGTACAGTTTGCTCTAGGGGTTTTTACCCTATTATACGGTGTACCATTGTGGTTAGGATTAACACATCAAATCAATGCTTTTTTCCTTTTATCGGCGATGACATTTACTTTACATAGGTTGTCAAAATAACAACTTATCACTATATTTACCTTTGACTATATTGTCACATTTCTATTTGTTCCTATAAAAAATGTCTAAACTTGCTGCGCAAGACAGCTTCCTTGACCTGTCAGATTACGGAAGACCGTTTGGAAAAATGCTCGCGAATCGATTAAAAAACACTCGATTTACACCTATCCATGTCACGCTTCTTTTTGGCATATCTGGGCTAATTGCGATTTATTGTATTTTGGAAAACCACTATTACCTAGCTGGTTTTTTCATTATTTTAAAATCAGGTATCGATGCTGCCGATGGTGAACTTGCCCGATTAAAAAACACTCCTTCTTATACTGGAAGATACCTCGATAGCGTTTTTGACATCATCTTAAACTTCCTTTTTTTGAGTGCAATTTGCTACGTTTCAAACACCTCTTTTCTGCTCACTTTAGGCGCTTTTTTCTGCATTCAATTACAAGGAACTTTATACAATTACTACTATGTTATTTTGAGAAATAAATCGGTAGGAGGAGATAAAACCAGCAAGATTTTCGAATACAAATCGCCTCGAGCATTAGCCGGTGAAACTCAAAAATCAGTCGATATTTTGTTCAAAATATACACAGTCGTTTACGGGGGCTTTGACAAGATTATCCATGCTTTGGACAACAGCGCATACAAGGTAAAAACATTCCCAAACTGGTTTATGACTTTCGTTTCACTGTATGGACTAGGGTTTCAATTACTGATAATTTCGCTGATGTTAGCCATGAATTACATTGAATATATCGCGCCTTTTTTTATTGGATATTCTTTCCTTATATTCGTCATAATCGGAATAAGAAAATCGTTTCTTAAAGCTTAAAAATGACCATAGATAAAATCTATATGTGATTTAAAAATAACTATTTACCAGATACTTACAACTACTAACTTACTTAATACGTTTAACAATAAAGAATAACTCCTGAAGCTTATACCCTAAAGCAATTTTACAACAATTTTAAAGAATTGTACAACATTTTTTCTTTCGCTTTTATTCAATTTTGTAATAGATAATTTAGTAACTATTAAACTACACTATTATGCCGAATTCAGAAGAGATTAAAGGAAACTGGAATGAAATGAAAGGGAAGCTAAAACAAAAATTTGCCGACCTTACCGATGACGATTTGTTATTTGAAGAAGGAAAAGAAGATGTGATGTGGGGAAAACTACAACAAAAATTAGGTAAGACAGAGAAAGAAATTAAATCATTATTTGACTAATTTCGAGTTCAAAAATTACTAAAAACTGTTTCAAAGAAAAATGTGTTTTACTTTATTTAAAACGAAATAAAAACGTGCTTCTTTGAAAGAGTTTTTTATGCTTTTTCGCTACCCAATCCATACTTTAAAATCGGCTACTTTTTCTCTACTTACAATAACCTCATCCTCTCCATAAGAAGGCAAAATTACTTTCAAGCGAGAGTTACTATAAAGCACAATTTCTTTAATTGCTTTCATAGGAATTATAAATTTTCTGTTGATTCTATAAAACTCTTTTGCATCTAATTCTTGTTCTAAAACCTCTAAAGTTGATTCAACAAGATAATTTCTATTGTCAAATGTGTGAATATAAGTTCCTTTATTTTCGCTAAAAAAACATTCAATTTCTTCAATCGAAATAACTTTTAAATGTTGACCAATCTTTACAGTGAACCTTTTTTTATATTCTTTCTCAAAAGGATTGCCCAGCATTTTTTTTATCTCTTCAAAATCCAATTGTAACTTTTCCTTTTTAGGCAGTCGCTCTTTAAACTTCGAAATCGCTTGTTCTAAATCATCTTCGTCAATGGGCTTTAAAAGATAGTCCACACTATTCAATTTAAACGCTCGTAAAGCGAATTCATCGTACGCAGTTGTGAAAATTATAGCACTCTTTATTTCGACTTTTTCAAAAATTTCAAACGACAATCCATCCGACAATTGTATGTCTAAAAAAATTAAATCCGGATGTTCATTTTTAGAAAACCAGGCTATGGATTCTTCAACAGAATGAAGCATCACTCCTACCTCAACATTTAGTTTTTCGAGCTTTCTTTGCAACAGTCTTGCAGCTGGTTTTTCGTCTTCAATTATGATTGTTTTCAATATAAAATTATTTTCGGTTTGAAAATTGTTTGTAATTTGAATTAGCTAAAATAGCTACTCCCATTTATTATTTTTGTCCTTATCCATAAATTCTTGAATTTTATTTTCTTCCCAATTAGATCCAAAAAAAATATTTCTTCCAAAAACTGACAATCCGTGCGCTATTAAGCCAATTCCCCAAAAGAAAACGGTATTCCAGGTTTGCCATTGCCAAAAAACTTCGTCCCCAAACATACTCCTGTTAAAAATAGAAATCAATATAAAGGCATTTACAAGCACATAAACCAATAAGTGAACATAAAACCCTTTAATCCTTTTCACCCTTTTATATGCTATGTCATATCGTGCATCAGGACCGTCAATGTCTGAAGCACCATTCTCGAACATTCTTCTTCTTAATCGTCCCATCTTGTTTGAATTTGATTATTTCCAATTTGCTTTTTGATCTTTTTCCTTTTCTTTCTCCATAAACTCTTTAATTTTTTGCTCTTCCCAGTCTTTTCCTAGAAATGGCATATAATTAAAGACTTTCATACCGTGAAAAAAAACTCCAATTCCCCATCCTAACAGCGGCCAAAAAAACCACAAATGACTCGGTGATGTTAATAAATTAATTGTTAAGAGCCCAATGTTGACAACAATGTACGCAATCAAATTACCGTAAAACCCTTTAATCTCTTCCACTCGCTTTTTAGCTTTAAAATAGCGGTCTTCGTTTTGATATTTATTTTCCATGACTATTTCCATGTTTGTTTATTATCTTCTTTATTTAAAATCTCTTGAATTTTTCTTTCCTCCCAGTTCGAGCTGTATCCAAAAACCTTAAGAGCATGCATTATCAGTCCAAAACCCCAACCCCCAGCGGAGAACCAGAACCATTGAAAGTGTGGAGAATACCTAAGATTTATAAAAATCAAAAAAGGAATTACAATACAGTACGAAATCAGGTTTCCATAAAACCCTTTCAATTCTTCCACTCTCTTTTTTGCCCTATAATAAGCGTTGTTTTCATTATAATCTGTCGTTGTTTCCATAACCGATATTTGTTTGGTCAAAATTGGTATTTTAACTGTAAACACTTTTTCATTTTGTCCAATCATCACTTTCCTTTCGGTTATAATTCCATATCGATTGATGATATTTTGCAATCCTACTCCTTTGTGATCTTGTAGCACTTCTTTTTTTTGATAATCATTTTCCACAACCAAATAGCCTTTTTCAACAAAAATCCGAATATGCAAGGGCCTTTTTTCACTTACTACATTGTGCTTCACCGTATTTTCCAGCAATAGCTGTAAGGAAAGTGGAACTACTTTTGCTTCTGGGTCAATGATCGATGTGGGTAACTCATAAAACAAACTATTCTCAAAACGCATTTTAAGTAAATTCATATAAGTTTTGGCAAAAGCCAATTCCTCATCAACTGAAACCAGTTCTTTGTCTTTTTGTTCTAAGACATAGCGATAAATCTTAGACAATGAAGTGGTGAATCGTTGTGCATTTTCAGGGTTTTCCTCAATCAAAGAACTCAAAACATTCAAACTATTAAAGAGAAAATGTGGGTCTATTTGATTCTTTAAACTCTCAAATTTAGCCGATGCGGTTCCAGCAATAATTTTTTGCTCTTTTACTTTGTTCTCATTATAGGCTTTGTAAAAATAAAGTGCATGGATTCCTAAAAGAACAACAAATGAAACTATTGATGCAACAATATAATTAGAAGGTTTCTCCTCTTTCAAAAACGCACTTAAAGTATTTCCTTCAATTATTACATCTTCAAAAACCCTTAATAAGAATATTACAAATAATGAAAGGACAAACGAGCTTAAAAACCCAATAATTAACCTTTTAACAGCATATCTATTGTTTATAAAAACAGAATCTAAATACATAAAAAGTATCGCATTCATGCAGTATAATGTCATCCCATAAAGTAGGGTGTATAAGAAATTAACCTTTAAATGATTATTGAAAGTTACTTCACCTCCATTTACAACAGGGATTATTGTCAAAACAATGAATATTAAGATCGATATAAATAAAGCTCTTGGAAATTCTCGTATTAATTTATTCATTTGAGTTTATCATTAAAAAGTTCAATAGTGCCTTTCGACTTATTTACAATTTTTCTGCGCTATTAATGCTCTATCCAATCCCCATTTTGGAGAGAAAGTAGTTTCAGGTTTAAAAGTAGCAAAAAGCTCGATGGCTTTGTCAATTTGAGCACACATCGGTTTAGTGTCTTGCCCCCAAAATTTGGCTCCTCCAATTTCAAACTCCGCTTTTGAGAAGATTACTCTAGGATTATTTGGTGCAATTGCTTCTGCTTTTGCATATAGTTCCATGGTTGGGCCAGATAACTTCTGTCCGTTTGTCATGGGGTCATACACAATCCAGGCGGTGTTGATCATGGCTTGCATCACATAAAGCTCTGCATTATTTTGATCTTTTGCCATTTCTAAATCCAAAGCATTTTGCGCTTTTAAAAGTAGTAAATTTATTTTTTCTTTATCTTTTATTCCAAAAGCAGCGGTTGTATTTACCAAAGCTACATAATAATTTGGCAACCATTTCGCCGGTTCAGCAGCGGCAATTCTTTCGAATAAATCAGAAGCTTCGGTGTTTTTACCTTCTCCCCAAAGTCCGAAAGCCTTTCCCATTCCTTGTTCAAATTGTCCTCCAGTTGCAGGATTTACAGATTGTTGCCCTTGAGCTGAAAGCAATGTAATTACAAATAGTGCAAATGCGGTGATTAATTTAGTCATGATTTCTAGTTTTTAAGATTGATGATTTTTTTATTGATGATTGAAACTTGATTATTTATACTTCAAAAGTATCTTAGAAATACTGTTGTAAAAATTTATAATTACTCAACTGTTGAATTTCAAGGATGAACTGTCTAATGAGTCGAAATTCACACCCTTTGAACAAACAACATGAAAAATATAGGACTGTGAGACTTTGAAACTCTTAAATTGATCTATAAATTCTTCAACTGATTGTCTTTTTTATCTTTGCTAATCGTCCAAAAGAAACCGACGAAAAAGAATCGATCTGCTGTAGGTGTAATTGTCCTTCTATTATAAATTCCATTTGTATCTGGGTTTTTAGCATAATCGTATCCGTAGACATTTTGCGTTCCTAATACATTTGAAACCGAGAAATACAGAATTTTTTGTTGGCTAATTAAATACGCCCAATTGAAGCTTAGATTATTGTACGCTTTCGTTTTTCCGTTCATGAATTGGGTTTCGTTTGGATTGTTGTACGGTCGTCCTGAGCTAAATGAATTGGTAAAACCTACTTGCGAACGCCAATTTGTGATGAAGTATTTAGTTACTAATGACAAACTGTGATTGGCCACAAAATTAGGTGTGACTGCCGTTGGAAAATTTTTATAATCTCTTTTAGTATCGATGTACGAATAGGAAATCCAATACTCTAGATTTTTGATGGTTTTCCCATCTCGCCAAAAAATGTCCAATCCTTTGGCGTAAGCCGAACCTTTATTGTTGAAAACTGAGTTGTAAGCAATAGCTTGCGTATCGTATTTCACTAAATTACTATAATCCTTGTAATAGGCCTCAGCTCTAAAAGTTTGATTATCCTTACTATATTGAAAATTAAGAATGTAATGTGATGCTTTCTCACTTTCAAACTGATGGTATTTAGAATATTTGATGTAATCTACATTTGGACTTTGAGAAAAATCTCCGTAGGCTATAGAAAACTGACTATTCTTAGCCACTTTGTAGGCCATTGAAATTCGTGGCGAAATTGTACTTTCTTCCAGCAAATCATTGTAAGAAGCTCTTAAACCAACTTTGGCGGCTAGTTTTTTAGAAAATAAAATATCCGCTTCGGTGTAGGCTGCTGCAATATTTGAATTATAGCCGTTTGATTTCGTTGTGCCTAAATTGGGAGTGAAGCTCTCGCCAAATTTGGTAATGAAGTAATCACCCCCAAACGATAACTTAAAATAATTAGAAAAGTTCTTCTTTAGTTTTAATTTTAAATGCGCTGCGTTTTCGTCACTATTAACGTTGTCTAAACCCAATCCTATTTGGTTTTTGCTGTATCCATAACTCAATCCGGTCACCACTTGCCAACCGTCACCAAAACGACCGTTGTAAGAAGTATTGAAATAGAAATTATTATTGTTTAAATCAACTCTGATTTTCTCGGGCCCATTTATATTTTCTTGATTGATATCCATTTTTGAAGAATCGAATGCAGCGTAGACTTTCAAGATTCCGTTGTTGAAGTTATAGCGATACACACTTTCTCCAGACAAAGACTGAAATGGACTATTCCAATCCAGATTTTGAGGAATAGTGGCTTGATAAGGCGCCAAATTGATATAAGAAGCATTTACGCTGAGGGAGCTTTTTTTCCACTTTTGGGTATTTCCTAAGCCTAAACCAACGGTCATTAAGGAGACTTCAGTTTTGTTTTGATCGGGATTATCTTCTGTATTTAAAAGTAAAACACTGGACAGCGCTTCCCCATATTCGGCTGAATAACCTCCTGTAGAAAACGAGATTCCGCTGAACAAAAAAGGTGAAAAGCGTCCGCGTGTAGGCACATTCCCGATCGTTGCATTGTAAGGTTGTGCTACTCTAATTCCGTCAACAAAAGTTTGGGTTTCACTGGCCTCGCCCCCACGAACAAAAAGTCGGCCGTCCTCACCTACGCTTTGCGTTCCGGGTAAGGTTTGCAGTGCAGCTATTATATTTCCTGCCGAACCTGCAGTAGTCACGATATCTAAAGGTTTAAGAACAGAAACTCTTGCTTTATCACCTGTTTCCATAGTTCCCGCCGAAATTACTACTGCATCAAGAGTGTTACTGCTCTCTTTTAAAACGATAGTTTTGTCTTGAAAATTAGCGACATCAATTGTTGTTTTAAAGGTTTCGTAAACCAGAAAACTAGCGACTAGAACTTGGCTTCCAGTTACTGTAATCGTAAAAGAAAATTGTCCGTTTTCATTTGTCGTAGCGCCGTCATACGTCCCATCAATATAAATGTTAGCTCCGGCGATGGGTTTTCCTTTTTTGTCTACTATTTTCCCTGAAATGATGGTTTGAGAAAATACGCTTGTGGCAAAAAATAAAATAACAACTGTTATGACTGATTTCATGTGGTTTGATTTTGATAGTCCAAATGTATTTACATTATCTTCTTTTAAAAACTTAAAGGAACTGAACTGTCAAATTTCGAGGATGAGTTGTAGTGATTTTAATTTTGGTTTATATTTACATCCAATCGTAAATATTTACGCCCGCGGTTTGCATGAGGGATAGAAGTGAAAATCCTCTCTTGTCTCGTTTTTAAAACGAGACAAGAGAGATTGTAACGAATAGCCCGACCGTAGCTTTTGCGAAGGGCATGCTCAAAATAATATTTAAAATAGCTAGAATGACAACCGAAAAAGAGAAAATGATTGCCGGAGAATATTATTTGGCCGGAGATGCGACCTTAGTAAAAGACCGACGACGCGCTAAAAACCTGCTCCATAGATTGAATGTTACCGAATATAGGGTAACAAAAAAAGCGCGAGATATTATCAAGGAACTGATTCCGAATGCGGGTGTGAACTTGTATATTGAGCCTCCCTTTCATTGTGATTATGGTTATAATATTAGTTGTGGCGAGAATGTGTATTTCAATGTCAACTGCGTGGTGCTGGACTGCGCCAAAGTAACGATTGGTTCCAATGTTTTTTTTGCACCAAATGTTCAATTGTATACTGCAACACATCCACTGGAGGCTGAACTTAGAAAAACGCTAGAAAGTGCTTTGCCAATAACCATTGGTGACGATTGCTGGATTGGCGGAAATACGGTGATTTGTCCTGGAATTACAATAGGGAAAGGATGCGTTATTGGAGCAGGCACTGTTGTAACAAAAGACATTCCCGATAATTCGTTGGCGGTGGGGAATCCTGCAAAAGTAATCAGGAAACTAAATCAATAAATTATGCCATACTTACTAGCAAAACTCACTAGTGTACCCATTACGAATATTATAGAGATCTTAGAAAAAGACAAAGAGTTCCATGCTTCGCAAGGAATGTATTTAGAAAATGTTTGGCAAAATGCAGATAACGATAAAGAAGTTTTATTTTTATTTAAAATTGATTCTATCGAAAAAACGAAAGTGCTAATTGACCAATTACACGCACAAGCTTTAGCGGAAAATCCCGAAGTTAATTTACCCACTATGACTTATTTACAATAAAATGCTAGAACTTAACAAAGTACATCACATCGCAATTATTTGTTCCGATTATCAAAAATCAAAACAATTTTACACCGAAATTTTAGGACTTACAATACTTCAAGAAATTTATAGAGAAGAACGGGATTCCTACAAACTCGATTTAGCCTTGAATGGCGAATATATTGTGGAACTTTTTTCGTTCCCTAATCCGTCTGAAAGATTGTCCCGTCCTGAAGCTTGCGGATTACGTCATTTGGCTTTTGAAGTAAATGATATTGAGCAGACGCGTGATTTTTTAGTCCAAAATAACATCTCTTCAGAAACAATCAGAATAGATGAATTTTCAGCCAAGCGTTTTTTCTTTATTGCAGATCCAGATGGACTTCCATTAGAATTTTACGAAATATAAACGAATTGTATTTCTAAAATCATAGTAGTCATAAACCTTTCATAAAAAATCCGGTTATGGATTCATATTAAGGTATTGTCTTTTTTTAATTCTTTAAGTTTGCTGCACTTAAAAAAAGCCTTTTAAAAAACTAAGGTTTATAATAAATCTTCAGATAAATAATACAGCTCGAATTAATAAAGATGTCTTAGCTCGCTTAAGAAAAATACAGCAAAGATGATTTACCCTTATTCGGTATACTCATATTCTGCCAGTCTCTCAAAATAAAAACTCATGCCAATAAAGAAAATTAAAAAAGGATATCGCAAAACAAGATACATCCTTTATAAGGAAACATTAATTGATTTTAAAGAACACTTCTGGGCTTTTGTCGGTTCGTTTATAGGTATTGGAAGTATTGCTTATTTTAACTCTCATAATTTCGCAGGATCTGATGCTGTTTTTCTGATTGGTTCTTTTGGTGCCTCGAGCGTGCTCATTTACGGTATTATTCAAAGTCCGTTTTCCCAACCAAAAAACCTCGTTGGAGGTCATCTTCTATCAGCAATTGTTGGTGTTACAGTACAACTTTTATTACCTGATATTATTTGGTTGACATCGGCTCTAGCTGTTTCTCTTTCGATTATACTAATGCAAATAACCAGAACGTTACATCCGCCTGGAGGCGCTACTGCATTGATAGCCGTAATTAGCTCTGATAAAATAAAAGATCTAGGCTACTGGTATGTATTGAGTCCAATACTTACTGGAGTACTTATTCTTTTGTTCGTTGCCTTAATAGTCAACAATCTGACTGAAAATCGCAGCTATCCTAGTAACAACAAATACCATAAAAAGTATCATACTTTTAGAAAACGCATTACTAAAAAGCTGCAGGCTTAGCAATTATACCATTATAGAAATCTTATCAACAAATCCTCTTTCTGAAAACTTAAATCTAAAATTAAATTTTACCTTTGACCATTCAATAAAAACAAAGATTATGGTTTACAAATTCAGGGTAATATTAGACGCAGAGGAAGATATATTTAGAGACATAGCAATACTTGCTGATGATACTCTAGAAGATTTACACAACGCCATCTTCAATTCCTTTGGTTTTGACGGTATGGAAGTGGCTTCGTTCTATACTTGTGATGAGACTTGGAACCAAGAAGATGAAATTTCGCTTTTTGACACAGGCGATGTTGTTGGAGAGCAAAAAACAATGAGCTCTTACCAATTATCAGATCTATTAGATGCTGAAAATACAAAAATCATTTATGTATATGATTTTATTAATATGTGGACATTCTTAGTTGAATTAGCTGCAGTTGAAGAGCAAGAAGCAGGAAATTTATATCCCGAAACTTTATTTTCTCATGGTGAAATGCCTGATGAGGCAATGGAAAAAAGCTTTGAAGCAGACAATGCTGATGATTATGCCAATGATTATGAAGACGGATTAGATGAAGATGATTTGGACATGTTTGGCGGAGACGACAGTTTTGAAGATTTTGGATCTGACGAAAACTGGAATTAGAATAGTAAAAAATAAGAATCAAGAGCCAAGATTAAAGACTTCTCTATTGTCTATAATCTTGGCTTTTTCATCTAAAAAATAAAACACACAAAATGATTAACTTATTCAACACTCACATCGAGACACTTTCTATTCATAGAGTAGGAAACAAAAGTCGTAACGAAGCTATCTTCTTATCAGAGCAACCTTTTAGTCTTCAAGATGAGATTGTGCCCCTTATAAAAGAGTTTTTCTTGAAACCTTTTAGAGAAAAAGAAGAAAACTATTTTCAGTTTGCGCATGAAGTTGATTTAGATTATAACGACATGTATAAATTTGCTTCAGCCATTTTTGAAAATCCGGCTAGTTTACATGAAAATTCAAAGAATATCACTAATCATTTATTCGAACAATCGAACCATCCTCATATTAAGAATGGAGAGGTATATGTTACATATCTAACAAACGTTAATATTGATAACAATGTCGTTGATGCCATAGGTATATTTAAAAGTGAGTTGCAAGCTGACTTTTTACAATTTGAAGAAAAAGGAACACATTTAGAGATGATCCTGCAACAAGGGATTAACTTAAGCAAATTAGATAAAGGATGTATCATTTTTAATCATAAAAAAGAAGAAGGATACAAAATATTGACTGTGGACAGCAACCGTTATGATGCGAGATACTGGTTAGAGCATTTCTTATCTGTTGATGCTTTTGAAGATGAAAACTTTATCACTAAAAAATACTTGAAGTTCTGTCAAAACTTTGCAAAAGATGTTGTTTTTCCTGCTGAAGACAAAAAAGAAGAAGTGATGTTCATGAACCGTTCTGTAAATTATTTTGCAAAAAATGATCAATTTGAAGAGACTAACTTTTTGAATGAAGTTTTGGACAATCCAGACCTAATTCCGGAATTTAAAAATTACAAGGTTGACAAAGGGGAAAAATATAGCATTGAAGATGTAACCTCATTCCCTATTGCTAATGCTGCAGTTACGGATGCTCGCAAATCAATAAAAAATGTAATCAACTTAGATACACACATTCAAATCAAAATGGATTTCATCAATCCAGAAAGTGCAGAGAAATATGTTGAAAAAGGTTGGGACGAAGAAAAACAGATGTATTACTATTTAGTTTATTTCAATAAAGAAGAAAAATCGTAAAGCTTTTTTTACTTCTGTAAATTTAAAAAAACCTCAATTACTACTAAGTAATTGAGGTTTTTTCTTAACACTCTAGTAACCAACTAATTCGCAACTTTATTATTAGCACATAAATATTTTAATATTTATAAGATATTTTTTACTTATTTTCATAAAACATGTATTTAATCGATTAAATTGTTTCTTTAATCGATTTTTTAATAGTTTTATAAGCCCAAATCTATCTAAACGCCACTAGTATGAGTACAGTCGAAATCAAAGAAAATTTTTTAAGTAAAAAATTATATTGTTTACTTTTTGGCCATAAAATAATTACTACGCGTGAAATTACTAATCATTTGAAGGAATATAAATGTACTGTATGTCAATTAGAACTAACAAATGATGAAAGCGGAAAAAAAACGTTTCTAACACCTGAATTAAAAGATATAAATAATACTCTAAAAAATTTTTATGTAAAGAAAAGTCTTCAGCATATTTAGAAGCCTTAATATTTTGATTAAATACTATTTCTTTAACCCTCTAAAAATCACAAAAGATGCTAATATTATTACTGACCCACTGTATTTTACTTATGAAGCAAAATCTAAAACGAAAAAAAGAGATCAAAATATGAAATCTTTATTTCCCGATTTTACTAATGTTCCTTACTAATGAACCAACGCTCAAGTTCAAAGTAAAATAAGCTGTAGACTTTATAGTCTTAGTTAGCAATGCAGAAAACTCCAGTTTATTTAGGCCATTTAGTAAAGCTTGTTCTAAACCTTAAAATATAAAACCTTCAATTACTCTAGTGGTTGGAGTTTTTTTTTATAAATTTACAGAGGTAAAAAAGCTCATTTACTAGTAATTTTGCCTTTTTAAATCCACTTCATAATGAACACCTTACTATTTAACGACAGCCCTTTTAAAACGCTGATTTCCTTTCATAAACTAATCGAATCATTGGAAGAAATAGCATTGTCAGATATTGATTATCGTTCTAATTATGCAAAGGCGGTGTTAAAAGAAATTGAACCAATACCTGAATTTAGAACTGGTATTGTCGACTTGTCTATAATTGAAAAGAACAAAACAATTATAAAATATTTACTAACTGATCTCTTCCCTACTCCATTAACAAATAATGAGATTAAAGCGGTTACTATTCCGTTTCAAAATTTGACTTTTAATTATTCTGAAAGATTCAAAAAAATATTAAATGACGCAGGAGAATTTGATCTTACCATTAGAGATTATAACGATGATCAATTTTATATACTAAGTTGTATCCTCATATTAAACTCCTATTATGGTCAGCAATTTGATCACAACAAGCCTCTATTCTACGACATCCCAAATTCAAACGGAATTCTAAATCATTACCGCATTCTCTACAATGCTGATTTCATAGAGATATACCCCACAGAAAAAGCAATTCCATTATCATCTGAAGATATTGATGAATTGATGGACAATTATAGTACTATCGGTTTATGGAAACAGAAATTCCCTTCAGAAAGTTGGATTCTAAAAGGTTTTGGAATAGTCACGCTTTATGACGCTACTAAGGAAAGTGCTATATCTAATTTAAAAAGTAATCTTTTAAAATCTGAAAAAGGGCAAAATGATATTAATAAGAATTCAGATACTATTTTTAAATCAATATTTAAAGTTCCTGATTTAAGAATGGGCCTCCTTATATATAATGAAGAAGAAGGCAAGTTTATAAAACCTCCCTTTAAAAACGGGGAACTAGAAAGCTTCATTCTACTAGATGAAAATGAAATTCCTTGCGAAAAAGCTTTTCTCGGATGCTCATTCAGCACACTTCTAGAAGATAAAAAACCATTTTCAATTTCAAATGTGGAGCATTTCTCTACTATCCCCGGTAATGAAAAGTTTGCTAAACATTTACTAGCTCAGGACATAAAAAGCTGTATTCTGGCACCGGTGATAAAAGATAATAAATTGCTAGGGATCATGGAACTCGTTTCATCCAAACCACGACAACTAAATAGTATTAATGCTAGCAATCTGGATCTAATACTGCCTTATATCGTAGATACTTTGGAACGATACAGCATCGATTTAGAGAACCAGTTAGAAGCCATCATTCAACGCGAATATACTGCAATACACTCTAGTGTTTACTGGAAATTTAGAAATGAGGCACAAAAATATTTTCAAACAAACACCTCTAATAAGGATTATATATTTAAAGAAATTGTTTTCAAAGAAGTGTATCCACTGTATGGTCAGATTGACATTAAAGGCTCCTCTGAACACCGAAACGCAACTGTAAAAGAAGATTTAAAAAATCAACTGAATGTATTATCTGCCATTTTTGAAAATTTAGAAGCAAATAGTGCACTTCCTCTACTGGAGCAACGAAAATTTGAAATGCAATCGTACGCTAAAGAATTGCAATTAGAATTAAAAGCAGATACAGAGCAACAGATTCAAAACTACATTCAAAAAGAAATACACCCCATTTTATCTAATTCAAAAATTGAGGGCGAATGTCAGTTATTAATAAATAGCTATTTTGAAGACTTAGATCCAAAAACAGGTTTGTTTTATCAAGCACGTAAAAAATTTGATGACGCAATGTCAATCATCAATAAAAAAATGGCTACGGTTCTAGACAAAGAACAGCTGGAAGCACAAAGTATATTTCCTCATTATTTCGAAAGGTTTAAAACCGATGGAGTCGAGCACAATCTCTATATTGGCGCCTCGATTGCTCCTTCAAAACCCTTTGATTTAATGTATCTGAATAATTTAAGATTATGGCAATTCCAAACTCTGTGCAAAATGGAGTTAGAACATCATCAGCTTAAATCAGCATTGCCTTATGAACTAGATGTAACTTCTTTGATTTTAGTGTTTAGTTCTCCTATTTCTATTCGTTTCAGAATGGATGAAAAACGTTTTGATGTTGACGGAACCTATAATGCCCGTTATGAAGTGGTAAAAAAACGTATTGATAAATCCAACATCAAAGGAACAACCGAAAGAATTACCCAAAAAGAGAAAATCACGATCGTGTACTCCCATAATTATGAGGAAACTGAATACTTGAAATATATCAAGTTCTTACAATTTAAAGGAATCCTTGAACCAACAATAGAGCAATTTGACGTCGAAGAATTACAAGGTGTTTCGGGGCTTAAAGCACTAAGAGTAAAAGTTTCAAATACTGTTGACCAAAACTCCCCTGACAAGAGATATACGTATCAGGAATTGCTTGATGAATTGAATTAAAGCCTCACGGAATTAAATGCTATTACAAAAGCGATAACTGAAATTATTATTCCAATCATAAAAATATTATAGGTAATCCTTAATAATCTATATTTTTTTTCGAGAACAACACCTAGAAAATACAAGTCTTTAATCATAGAGTTGTATAAATATGCATTGTCTTTCATCATCTCATTTACTGCCCATTCGTATTCGACTAAAGGCATTTTATAAAAATTTCCAAAAAACAGTAAATTCACTTTTTTATCTTCTATATCTTGTCTTGTAAAAGTTCCAGTTGTAACTTTGGGACGCGTTGAAAGTATAGCGAAAATTATCGATACCACACTAAACATCAACATTATAAAAGTTGGAACTATCAAATGAGCATTATTAGCATTGTCTAATTTTGGAATTAAAGAAGATAATGCAATCGAGATAATAATAGCGTTTACAGATAGTAATATATTGGCCTTACTATCTGCGATTCCGCTTAAACGAGTGTGATTACTTAGTGTTATTCTGAACAAAGTATCAACTCCACGATCTGGTTTTACTTTCTTATCTTCCTTTTTAGTTTTCTTTTTTTTAATTTTAGTTACTTCCAGTAAATCGCTACTATCGTTTTGCATATTTTGTATTTCTTGTTCAATTACTTTAATATTTTTTTCTTTTAGAGTCTGCCAATTTTCAATGGCATATTCAGTATAATATACATGACGCTGAGATAACATTCTCAAGTTTTCTTGAGCCCATTCTAAATCAGTATATTTTACTCTATTTGTACTTTCCCATTCCCTTCTTAGTAGATTGCATTTTATTGGATAATCTTCCTTTGTGAAATGAAAAAAATCAGCATCCTTAATTATTTTTTCAAGAAGAGATTGAGGAATATAATCGAAAATAGTTGCTTTTATAATACTAGAAACTTGTTGTATATATTCTTCTGATTTATCTTTTTCCTTTAAAAAATCAGAAACAATATCTATGCTATGATTTTCATGATTTTCGCATCCGTATATATATCCAGTATCGTGAAACCATGCTGCTACAAGTAATATTTCACTTTCCAGCGGGCTTAATTTCTCCTCTTTAGAAAGTTCTTGAACTGCAGTTACTACTTCTAAAGTATGGTTGCAATCATGATAGAAATATAAAACAGAAAGTTTATCTTTGAGTAATTTACAAACAAAATTTTCGGCTTCTTCTATAAGATTCATATGTAAATTTTTATACTACTAAATTATGAAATTGTTTTCGGATAATCGTTTCTACAAAAATAAAATATATCATTCTCTAGCTTTATTTTTAATATTATTACAGTCTTGTGCGACACATCATCCACAATTTGGAAATAAGATTGAAAATCCTGTGGCTGATAACGCAACCGACACTTCAAAAATTGCCCATACTTTCTTTTTAATTGGTGATGCGGGGAACGCTGACAAGGAAAATGCGAAAAACGTGTTAAACTCTCTTCATGAAAAGCTTGTTCTAGCTAATAAACAGAGTACACTTCTATTCCTAGGAGATAATATTTATCCAAAAGGAATGCCTCCAAAAGAAGATAAAATCGACTATGAAATCGCTCACAATAAGCTACAAAACCAATTAAAAATTTCAAAAAATTTCAAGGGTAAAACTATTTTTATCCCCGGAAATCACGACTGGTATAACGGAATAAAAGGATTAGAAAGACAAGAAGAAATAGTTACGAATTACTTTGATGATAAAAAATCATTCTCACCCAGAAAAGGCTGCCCTATTGATGATACGAAAATAAATGACAACCTAATTCTTTTTACGATTGACAGTCAATGGTTTCTTGAAGACTGGGATAAAACTCCAACACTAAATGATGATTGTTCGATTAAAAGTAGAGAAGCTTTTTTTGAAGAATTAGAAAGTATCTTAAATAAAAACAAAGATAAAACAGTCATTATGGCACTGCATCATCCATTGATGACCAATGGCAGTCATGGTGGGCAATTTTCTTTAAAAAAACAGATTTTCCCATTAGAACAAAAAATCCCTTTACCAGTTATAGGTTCCTTTATTAATTTATTGAGAAAAACCTCTGGAATTAGTCCTCAAGACATTCAAAATAAACAATATACTGCTTATGTAAAACGAATGAAAACCATTTTACAGAGCCAAGACAATGTAATTGTAGTTTCTGGTCATGACCATAATTTACAATATATTGACAATGATAATATCAAGCAAATTATAAGCGGTGCAGGATCTAAATCTGAGGCAGCAAGAGCAATAAATTCAAATGATTTCTCCTATGGGAAAAATGGTTATACTACATTAGAAACCTATAACAACGGAAAAACAATAGTTTCATTTTACGGTAGAGACAACAATCAAACTCAATTATTATTCAGAAAAACAGTACTTTATCCTAAAAAAGAAATTAAAGTTGATTATGTAAGTCAATTTCCTTCCACAAAAAAGACATCTATTTACACGTCTGAAATGATTGACAAAAGTGCTACTCATAATTTTATTTTTGGGACCCATTATAGAAAATATTATGGCACTTTGATAGAAGCACAAGTAGCGACACTAGACACGCTGTATGGTGGTCTATCACCTGAAAGAGCTGGCGGCGGACATCAATCTATTTCACTGAGACTTACTGACCCGGACGGTAAAGAATATGTAATGCGCGCTGTAAAGAAAAGTGTGGGACGCTTTTTGCAAAGTGTTGCTTTCAAAGATCAATATGTAGAACATGAATTTAAAAATACCTATGCTGAAAATTTCCTATATGATTTTTATACTACCGCACATCCTTATACGCCCTTGGCCGTTGGTAATTTAGCCGATGGAATTGGTGTTTTCCATACAAATCCTCAATTGTATTTTATCCCAAAACAAGAAGCATTAGGAGCTTTTAATGCTGATTTTGGGAATGAATTGTATTTAGTTGAAGAGCGTCCTTCCGAAAGTCAAAAAGACCTAGAGACCTTTGGAAAACCCGAAGATATAATTAGTACTGAAGATTTACTAGAGAACTTACACAAGGATGAAAAATATATCGTTGACGAAAACGAATACATAAAAGCGCGTTTATTTGATATGCTCATCGGTGACTGGGACAGACATTATGATCAATGGCGCTGGGCCGAATACAAAAAAGGCAATAAAGTTATTTATAAACCTATTCCTCGTGATAGAGATCAAGCTTTTTCTAAATATGATGGCGCCTTGCTTTCAATCCTAATGAATATTCCAGCACTTCGACATATGCAAACATTCAAGGATGATATTAAGAATGTTAAGTGGTTCAATAGAGAACCGTATCCCTTAGACCTTGCTTTTTTAAAAACTGCTACAGAAAAAGATTGGGTTGCACAGGCGAAGTACATTCAAGAAAACCTGTCTGACGAAACTATAGACCACGCTTTTGACAACTTACCTAAAGAAGTACAAGACGAGACAATAGACCAAATAAAGCAGAAACTAAAATTGAGAAGAGAACAGTTAGTAAAATATGCGAGCGAGTACAACCGTGTATTACAAAAAACGGATTTGATCGTTGGCACCAATAAAAAAGACAAATTTATAATTCATCATGTTGCTAAAAATAAAATTGAAGTTAGTGTTTATCGAATAAAAAAAGAGGGCGATGAACTACAGTATACTAAATTATCCAACGCTTCAAGAACTAAGAATATCTGGGTGTATGGCTTAGATGATGATGATGAATTTGAAGTTACAGGCAATAAAAAATCAAGTATAAACATTAGACTTATTGGTGGGCAGAACCATGATATCTATACCATTACAAATGGTCACAACACTAAAATCATTGATTTTAAATCAAAGGAAAACAGCTTTGCCATTGACTCAAAAACTAAAAAGTTCCTGACTGATGATTATGAGGCGAATCTTTATGATTATAAAAAACCAAAATACAATGCCTTTTCAGGTATGCCGACTATTGGTTTTAACCCTGATGACGGAATAAAACTTGGTATTATTGCAAACTACACGATCAATCATTTTAAACAAAATCCATACACTAGAAAACACACGCTAAAAGCTAATTATTATTTTGCAACTGAAGGTTTTGAATTACTATACAACCTCCATATTCCTAAAATAGCTGGGAATTGGGACTTTAATTTAGAATCCCAAATTACCAGCCCAAATTTTGCCATTAACTATTTTGGTTACGGAAACAACAGTCTAAATATAGAAGAGTTATACGGCATGGATTACAATAGAGTTCGCATTAGAATGTTCAAAATAGCACCACAAATTAAAAAAATAGGACTTTATGGAAGTACTATTCTTTTTCAGACTTCTCTTGAAAGTTTTGATGTAGAAAGCACTAGTAATCGTTTTGTAGCAATTCCAAACAGTGTACACCCCAGAGTTTTTGACAGTCAACAATTTGCTGGGGCAAGTATAAAATACAGTTATGAAAACTATGATAACCCTTCACTGCCGACCATGGGAATGGGTTTTTCAATAGGTGGAAGTTGGAAAATAAATCTTAACGATACAAAACGTAATTTCCCTGCTATCGAGTCTAAACTTAATTTTAACCATAAAATTGATTCGAACGGAAAACTTGTATTAGCTACCTTATTAAAAGGGAAAGCGATCTTGAACAATAATTATGACTTTTACCAGGGTGCAACTTTAGGTGGAGATTATGATTTAAGAGGTTTTAGAAACCAGCGTTTTCTAGGAAACCAATCCTTTTTTCAAAGCAGTGACATTCGATATTCAATTGGAAAAATCAAGAACAGTATCGTTCCTATGACCTATGGAGTCTTCGGTGGTTTTGATTATGGAAGAGTTTGGCTAGATGGAGAAACCTCAAATAAATGGCATCAATCCATGGGTGGCGGTATCTGGCTTAATGGTCTCAATAGCATAACGACAAGATTAACTTATTTTAAAAGTGCCGATGATGAAGGACGTATCACTTTTGGTTTAGGGCTGGGCTTCTAGTCTTTCTAAGGTAGTTTCATAAACAAAACCACCTATCTTTTTAGTCTTTTCGTCAGCAATCAATAATGTTGAATTGTCTTTAAAGCAAATGGCTTCTTTTTGCGAAAAATGATGAAGTTTAAGTTCACTTGCTTTTCCTGACAAGAAATCATCTGTAGTGAAATCTTTAAAAAGCCATACTTTACTATGACATAGAAGAACCACTCTAGATCCATCTGGACTTATGGCTGCACTCGTAATGGCATTGTTTTCAAAACTACCTCCAGTCTTAAATTCTCCAAGTAATTCTGCCTGATGATAACCAGCTATATTGGGAATTTTGTAGAGGAAGGTTGTACCATCAAATTTAGTACTTCTGTTTTTCGTAAAAAGATAAAAGTTATTCTTAAATTCAAAAAAAGATTCTACATCGTATAGAAGATCCTTCTTTTTTGGAGGATACTTTTTTTGTTCAGGATACTCAAATGAAATTTTATAAGAAGCATTTATCGTATTCTTTAGTAAAGAATCTTTAGCAATTTTATAAATACATAAATCTTTCCTGTTGTTCTCGTTGTTACCAAAATCCCCTATGTATAAATTCCCTTCGCTATCCCTAGTAATGTCTTCCCAATCGATATTTTTAGCATTCTGGATTGTGATACTTTTTTCCAATTCCCCCTTTGGGCTTAACCCATAAATTGCATTTGCATTACCGCTATCTTCAAGAACCCAAAGCAAGCTAGATTGAGTTGAATAAGCTATTCCTGAAACTTCTTTTAATTTGTTCGGTAGTGCGTAAAGCGATGTTATTAATTTTGAATCCTGTTTACAAGACAATAACAATATTGACAATAGCAGAATCGAAATTGGGTTTCTCATACTTTGAAGAATTATATAATAACAATAAAGAATTTTAATTATAGATTAAAACCCAGGTTTAAATAAATTGGCGTTTTTATAGTTTCTGGTAACAAATCGGAAGGCGGCTGTTAAAACATTTCCCATCCTTTTAGCATTTTTAAAATTCAAATCATTTGTAAATACAAACAAATCATTCTTTAGTCGCTGTACATGTTCATCAGGGGCAATGAGGTCATTTCCCATAATCTTCAATAATCGTTTAATACGTGTTTCTGCCGAAAGGATCCTTTTAGCTAATACCGCACGTTCTTCATTTTTATATTGTTCAATGGAGCTATCCTGCAATTTATCCTTGACTAATTTTACCATAGGATAATTCTCTTTAAAGAATTGTGGCCTATAAATTTTGAAATTCCCCTCATAACATTGCTGGTCAAAATCAATAGGGCGAATTCTATAGACTACCTGATCAAAATCGTGAATTGGCACAATTACATAGTTGTACGCCCTCATATCTCCTAAAAGACGTATCATACAACGTTCATTAAACTTTACAAATTCCTTTGCTATCTGTGCTTTTTCGGTTTCACTACAATCTTCCAAAAGTGTTTTTATAAATACATCTCCTGGAATTCCCATAATATGTTCTTCAATTAATGTATCTTCATATACTAAGAAATTGATTTTGTCAGGAGATAAAATGTGCTCTAACTCTAGTCCATATACACGCGAAGCATCTGCTTTTTTTACATAAAAATGAGTGTAATTATCATTTAATATGTTTCTAACTTTTATTCGAAAAGGTTTAGAATTCCCAAAAGTGCAATAATCGATTGAATCTACATTCAAAAACTTAATAATATCTAAATTACCATCAGAATGCAAAAGCGAATAAATCTTTTTTAAAGTAAGATCAATTTCCATTCTTTCAAATTCATTATAATAAACCCTTATCCATAAGGTATCTACCTCCTGCTTATCATAAACGTTTATCGCTCCTGAGAAACGCAACAAATCATCATAAACTACGGGAACTTTCGAGATTCGATCAAAACGACCTAAATAATCAAAAAGGGCATTATTTATAGGATAGGATGGTTTTTTAAACAGTACTTCAGAATCGCTCATTAGGGGTGTATTTAATGCAAATTTACATCAATTTATAAGTAAAAGATAATAAAACGCAAACTTCTTAACTTTTGACAAGCCTAAGAGACCCGTTTCCAAGTATTTAAAAATTAAAACTAGTATCCACTGTCTCAACATACTAGCGTAAGAAAAATTTTATCCTGTACTTTTTAAAACATTCTACGATAATAAAAAAAATCACTGACCTACAACTACTTACCATTTAAGCAATCGTCTAACCCGAAAATATTACCAATTTAATTACTAAAAAAAACAGTAGGGAATATATTTATTCTACATTTGAAAGCCCCCAAGGCTAAATCGATACTCTAAACCTACTATGATAAACCAACATGATATTTATGTTAAAGCAGCTGCGTCTGCTAAAATCGGTATATGGAAAATAGACATCAAAGCCAATACCGTTTATTGGGACGCTGTCACAAAAAGCATTCTTGAGGTTTCTCAAGATTTTGAACCAATAAGAGGATATGCAATCAATTTCTTTTCGGAGGGCGAAGTAAGAACTCGATTCGAAAAAAACATAAAAAAAGCAGTTGAAGAAGGGCTTCCATTTGACGAAAAATTCCAAATTACAACAGCCAAAAACAATCCCAAATATGTCGAATGTGTTTGCCAAGTCGAATTCGAAAACGGCGAACCAATTCATTTAATAGGTACTTTTCAGGATATTACAAAAGAACAAAACCTGATTCATAAACTAGAATTAAGCGTAGAAAAATTCTCCTCTATCTTTTCTAGTGCAAATGATGCCATCATCATTATTGACTCATCAACTGGAATAATTACAGACTGCAATTCAAGAGTATATGAACTCACTGGCTATGACCCTGCTGAATTATTAGGCCTTCATAATTCAGAACTATTCCCAATTGATAAAAGAAAAGGAATTAGACGATTTCTTGCAAATCAATTAAAAAACGATATCCACTTCGTTAATGAAACCTACTTAAAAACAAAGACAGAATCTAATATTCCAGTGGAAGTTGCCTCAGGCAAGAAGTTTATTGTAGACAATCACACCTATCTGGTTTGTTTTTTTAGAAATATAAGTGACCGCAAAAATGTAGAAGCTAATTTAAACATGCTATCTCTTGCAGCTTCTGAAACTACTGACACCATTGTCATTGCTAATGCACAGGGAAAAGCAATTTGGGCTAACAAGGCCTATTTAGAATTGACAGGTTTTAGCTTAGAAGAAGTACTAGACCAGCGACCTGGCTATATGTCTAAAGGCCCAGAGACAGATCCTGAAGCCACTGCCAAAATGCGAAAAGCTATTCAGAATAAAGAAAGTATAAAAATTACGATTCTGAATTACAATAAAAAGAAAAAAAAATATTGGTTTGAATTAAATATCACAACCGTATTTGATAACGAAAATAATTTTATAAACTTTGTTGGTGTAGGACGGGATGTTACTCAAAGGATAGAAAAAGAGATTGAACTTAAAAATCTCTTAGAAGTAACAAGTCAACAAAATAGTAAATTATATAATTTTGCACACATTGTTTCCCATAATATTAGATCACATTCCAGCAATTTAGAAATGGTTGTCGATATCATTGAGGATTCGAAAACTATAGACGAAAAACTTTCTTACTTTGATCTATTTAAAGAAGGGACTGCAAAACTTTCTGAAACGATCGAATATTTAAACGAAATAATAACTATTCAGCAAAAAACAAACGTTGAAAAAATCACGATTTCTTTAAAAGACGAAATAGAAAAGACAAAAATGGCCTTGCGATTGGCTATTAAAGAAAGTGAAATATCAATTATCGACACTATTCCTGACAATTTAATGGTGAAGGTAGTCCCCGCTTATCTAGATAGCATTTTACTTAACTTATTCACCAATGCTATAAAATACAAATCGCCAAAACGGAAAGCTTTTCTTGAAATCAATTACGAAATTAATGAATCCCAAACTATTATTAGCTTTAAGGACAATGGACTAGGATTAGATTTAAAGAAAAACGGCCATAAATTATTTGGAATGTACAAAACGTTCCATGGCAACGAAGATGCAAAAGGAATAGGATTATATATAACTAAGAACCAAATAGAGGCCATGGACGGGAAGATTGAAGTAGAAAGTAAATTAGACTGTGGCTCTACTTTTAAAATTTTTATAAATGAAAAATAAAACAACCTATATAATCGATGACGACAAATTGTCGATTAAATTAATGAGTATGTTGATTTCAAAAAATAAATTTTGTGAAGAAATAGTATCTTTTCACAATTCTCAAATTGCATTAAATCAGTTGGCTAAAAACTGTGATAAGCCCTCAAGTTTACCTGACGTCATCTTGCTTGATTTAAATATGCCTATTTTAGATGGATGGCAATTCCTTGATGAATTTGTAAAATTACCCATTAAGAAAGAAATCGCCATTTTTATTGTCACCTCTTCCATTGACCCCTCTGATATTGAAATGGTAAAGAAATATGACATTGTAAAAAGTTATATCATGAAACCAATTACCGCTCAAAAATTAGAAGAAGCAACCCTATTAATTGGTTAAGAAACTAATTTTGCTATCACGGTAACAATTCGTTAATTTGTTCGTCCTATAGATAATATAAAAACGAACATTTTGGAAACCATCCTTTCTATTAAAAATCTCAGCAAACGCTACGGAAGCGTACAAGCCTTAAAAGATATTTCCTTCGAAATAAAAAAAGGTCACGTTTATGGTATTCTAGGACCAAACGGAAGCGGAAAATCAACAACCCTTGGAATTGTTTTAAATGTGGTCAATAAAACCTCAGGGGAATACAGCTGGTTTGGCGGAAAAATGGAAACCCACGATGCTTTGAAAAAAGTAGGAGCAATTATCGAAAGGCCTAATTTCTATCCTTATATGACAGCACAAGAAAACCTGAGGCTAGTTTGTAAAATAAAGGATATCAGTTATGCTAAAATTCAGGAAAAACTACAACTTGTAGGTTTAGACGAAAGAAAAGACAGTAAATTCAGCACCTTTTCTTTAGGAATGAAACAACGTTTAGCGATTGCCTCTGCCCTATTAAATGATCCAGAAATATTGATTTTAGATGAGCCTACTAACGGCTTAGACCCTCAGGGAATTCATCAAATTAGAGATATTATAAAACAGATTGCATCGCAAGGAACTACTATTTTACTTGCCTCTCATTTATTAGATGAAGTCGAAAAAGTGTGTACACATGTTTTAGTGTTAAGAAAAGGACTCGTTCTCTATTCCGGAAGTGTACATGGCATGTCTTCCAATGAAGGTTTCTTTGAACTGCAAGCAGAAGATTCTGAAAACTTAATCCAAACTTTACGCACACATCCCGCTATTGAGAGTATTAAGCAAGAGGACGAAAAGGTTTTTGTATATCTAAAAAGTCCCTTAGAAGCCGCCGCTTTAAATAAATTTCTTTGCGAAAAAAATATTAATCTAAGTCATTTGGTAAAACGCAAACACAGTTTGGAAGAGCAATTTTTAGAATTGACAAAAAATGCTTCACCAACACTTAAAAACTAAAAAAATGAAAAGATTATTATCGATTGAATTGCAAAAAATATGGATGAACAAAGCTAGTCGAGTTTTGACGTTGACCTATTTCATTCTACTTTCCTTTATAGCAATGATTGCTTCTATAAAATTTGATATTGGTTTTTTTAAAATTCATCTTGCTGAAATGGGTATATTTAATTTCCCCTTTATTTATCACTTCAACACTTATATTGCAGCAGTTTTAAAATTATTTTTAGCCATTGTTATCGTTTCCATGATGGCTAATGAGTATAGTTACGGTACTTTAAAACAAAACTTAATTGACGGTTTGAGTAAAAAAGAGTTCATTTTGTCTAAATTTTTGACGGTGCTGTTATTTTCTTTTTGTTCTACCGTTTTTGTATTTCTTATGTCTTTAATTCTAGGCTACCTCTTTTCCTCGTATACAGAGCTATCTGTAGTCTTTTCTGAAATGGAATACCTAGTGGCATTCTTTGTCAAATTAGTTGGCTTTTTCTCTTTTTGTTTGTTTTTAGGAATACTAGTAAAGCGATCTGCATTTGCCCTTGGGTTTCTATTGGTATGGAATATCATAGAAGGAATAGCAAAAGGAATTTTAGTTTTTAAAATATTTCCTGATAATAAAATAGCGGATTATATAACTCAACTTTTTCCACTAGAGTCGATGTCTAACCTGATAATTGAGCCTTTTTCCAGATTATCGGTGATAAAAAATATAGGAACACAAATTGGAGTAGACAGTGTAAAAGATTACAGTGTTCATTTTTCTTCACTTTTAATAGTGTTGTCATGGTCAATTATCTTTATGTTATTATCATACAAGTTATTAAAAAACAGAGATTTATAGTACCTTTACAAGTGTATGAAGTCTTTAAAAACAATATTACTTTGTGTTTTTCTTTGTTGTTTTCCCATTATGGGAAAGGCTCAGTCATTTACTGTAAACGATACTTATACTGCACAAAATCTTGTAGACATACTGACAAACAACAGTACATGCGCTACTACTTCAAATTCTAATGCGTCAGGAGACACCTTTTCAGGAACAAAAAACAGTTATAGTTATTTCAATTCAGGACCAAGTGGCTTTCCCTTTGCCGAAGGTGTGCTTTTGAGCACTTGGAGCAGTGCTAACTCAGTTGGGCCATTTTTTAGAAATTCCGGAGGTGGTGGTAAATTATGGTTAGGCGATGCTGATCTAAATCAAGCAATAAATATTAAATCGATAAATGCAACTGTTTTAGAATTTGATTTCATACCCTTGACCAACTTCATTAGTTTCAATTATATTTTCGCTTCAAATGAATATCAAGACGCTTTCCCTTGCGAATATTCCGATGGATTTGCATTTTTAATAAAAGAAAAAGGAAGTACTGGTAGTTACAAAAATTTGGCCGTAATTCCTGGGTCTTCTACCCCAGTCTCATCTACAAACATACATCCCGCTATCAGCTATACAAATCCTACTTCAGGAGCTACTAAATCCTGCGCTGCAATAAATGAAAACTATTTTGGGCAACTAAATACTAGTATACCTAATTCAAGCCCTATAAATTATAGTGGACAAACAAAAGTAATGACCGCAGAAACAATTGTTACTGCAGGAACTTTATATCATATCAAATTGGTAATCGCAGATGATGAGTTTGAATATTTCGACTCCGCTGTTTTCCTTTAAGCTGGTAGTTTTGTATCTAAAATAGATTTAGGCGCAGATAGGTTACTGGCCACAAATAACGGTGTGTGTTTTGGCGAAAATTACATTATAGATACTAAACTACCTACAACTTATAGTTATAAGTGGTATAAAAACAATACATTAATCGCTGGTGAAGTAAACCCATCGTATACCGTTAAAGATTCCGGAACTTACAAAGTTGAAATCACGCTAAACCCCACAACGTGCACCGCGACGAATGAAATAAAAATTGAATACACTCCTGAAATTGTATTGAACAATACAACTTTGGTGCAATGCGATGACAATGGAGACGGAGTTTCCTTTTTTGACTTAACTAAAGTAGATGCTCAAATCAAGAATAATGATTCTTCTTTAAGTCCGATTGTTTATTATGAATCATTGGCAGAAGCCACAGGCTCAGTAAACGCGATTACAAATTCGACATCGTATGCTAACAAATCCCAAAATCAAATCCTGTACGCAAGAGTTACCAATTCTTACGGTTGTGTAAATTATGCTGAACTAACACTCCAAATTTCTAATAAAATTATTGGGCCATTAAATCCATTTATGACCTGCGATGTAGATACCACTCAAGATGGCTTATCTATTTTTGATTTAAATGCAGAAATAACGCCAACGGTTTTAAATGGACTGCCGAATGGATTAAATGTAGAATACTATTTGAATACAGCTGACGCTCTTTCAAAAAAGAATGTAATTCCAAATGTATTTAAAAACACGACTCCCTATCAACAAATTATTTATGCAAAAATTATAAACGGCCCCGACTGTTATGCCATTACCCCTATTACACTGATTATAGATACTTTTATTCCTCCAAATTTCCAAGATTCAAACTCAAGTTTATGTAACGGGAATACGATAAATATATCAGTCGCTACGGGGTTCACCAGCTACTTATGGAATACTGGCGAAACAACAAATTCAATTGCAGTAGCTGCTGCCGGAGACTATGCCGTTACAGTTACCAATTCAAACGGATGTTTAGCAACTAAAAGGTTTTATATAACTGCTTCGGGAATCGCGACCATAAACAGAACTACGATAAATGATTTCGCAGGAAATGAAAATTCAGTGTTAATAGAATATACAGGTCCAGGAGATTACGAATTTTCAATTGATGGTTCCTATTTTCAGGATAATCCACAATTTGAAGGCGTAGCCGCAGGAACCTATATCGCCTATGCAAGAGATAAAAATGGTTGTGGTATATCAACTCCTTTTGTCTTCTATGTATTAGATTATCCTAGATATTTCACCCCTAACGGAGATGGCTATAATGATCATTGGAATATTGAAAACCTAGATCTATTACCAAAATCCACGATAACCATATTTAATCGCTATGGAAAATTATTAAAAGAAATAAGTCCTACAAGCGTGGGATGGAATGGTACATTCAATGGACATCCATTAACTGCTGATGATTATTGGTTTAATTTAACGTTTGAAGATGGAAAAATCATAAAAGGCCATTTTTCTTTAAAGAGATAATACTTATTTCCCTATTTTTAGCCCATGAAAAAAACTTTACTTATTTTCTTTACTTTTTTATCAATAAGCTGTTTCTCCCAGTTTAGTAAAACACATTATATACCGCCAATTACTGCTCAAAATAATTTGGTAGGAGATCATTATTTGTATATTTCGACACCAAGTACTACCAACGTTAACTTCAAGATCATTGAGAATGGAGGCGCTGTAATTTCAGGCACTGTCAACAATACTGCTCCCTTTGTATATTATATTGGCCAGGGAAATAATTCTCAATTATTTACCCCAAAAACAACAATTGGAACAATTCAAAATAAAGGTTACATTATAGAATCCGAAAATTTAATTTATGCTAGTGTCAGAGTAAACTCCGGCTTAAATATCAACGGAACGTATAATCATGCTGGAGGTCTAGTCTCTAAAGGGAAAAGTGCTTTAGGGAAAGTATTTAGATTAGGTGCAATGTTGAATCCATTATACGATACGTCTCTGCTAAATTTCGCTTCCATTATTTCAACTGAAAACAGCACTAGAGTAACTATTTCAAACATTCCTGTTGGCACTGTTTTAACTGACGGAACTACAATTACCGGTCCTATTTCAATACTGCTAAATAAAAATGAA
This sequence comes from uncultured Flavobacterium sp., assembly GCF_963974175.1. GTDB lineage: Bacteria > Bacteroidota > Bacteroidia > Flavobacteriales > Flavobacteriaceae > Flavobacterium. Next base: position 12,642 of record NZ_CAXBBR010000018.1, on the reverse strand, counting down.
AGTTATGTTTTAGCTTTAGAAAACTATTCGAATACAACTTCTAATAGCTCTAAAATGATAGGCGCTCTTGTAGAGTCTGATAAACCTATAGCTGTAAATTCAGGCTCATTTGGAGGAAGCAATAATACAATAGTTACAGGAGCAGCTCCAATGGGAACTGGCCGCGACGTAGGGTTTGATCAAATTGTGCCATTAGAAAAAACAGGTAAGGAATATATATTTGTAAGAGGGAATGGGACTGATGAATTAGAAAGTATAATTTTAGTTGCTCATAGCGATAATACTCAAATATTTACTAATGGAAATTCAACTCCTATTGCAACAATTAACGCTGGAAGCTATTATGTTCTAAATGGTAGTAATTTCGTTAATGGAAACTTATATGTAAATTCATCTGAGAACTTATTTGCCTATCAATGTATAGGAGGCACTGCCGCACCAGCTAATCAAAACTTATTTTTTGTACCGCCAATAAACTGCTCAACACCAAACATTGTTGACAACATACCTTTAATCGAATCAATAGGAAATATAACCTATAATGGAGGACTAAACATAGTAACAGAAACTGGCGCATCAGTTTCAATCAATGGCAGGCCAATTGCAACAACAGCCGTTTCAATAGCTGGAAATCTAAATTTCGAAAGATATACCATAAATGGTCTTTCCGGTAATATTACCGTTAAATCCACGAAACAAGTCTATGTTTCTTATTTTGGAACTAATGGGGCAGCAACTTATGGGGGTTATTATTCTGGTTTTGATACTAAGCCTGAAATCGTGACTGATAATTTAGCCATAAATAGCACAAACTGCATCCCAAATGTAAACCTAAATATTAGTACTTTTTCTTCCTATGACACATTCCAATGGTATTTTAATGACATCCCAATTACAGGAGCAAATTCAAACTCATATACTCCTACTCAACCAGGTTATTATCAAGTAAAAGGTGGTATTCTAGGATGTGTAAGTAATGTATTTTCAGATAAAATACCCGTAAGTGACTGTGCATTAGATTCTGATAATGATGGAATAAATAACAATGTTGATATCGACAATGATAATGATGGGATTACAAATTGTACTGAGTCTTATGGTAATCTTGGAATCGACACCTCAAATCTAAGTAGCGGCATCATTAATAAAAATAATTATACCAACTCCTTTACTGGAGTACTAACTTCAAATCCTACTACAGCTACTTCCACTTTTACAGGCAAAACGAATGGAGATTTCACTACTGAGATCCCCGCTGGTAGTGGAAATTCCCTTACTTATCAGATGAATTTTACTAAACCAGTATCATTAGCGTTAGAGTACATTACAGTAGCAAACAGTAGTGACTTGCTAAATTCTAATTCCGAATTTATTTTAAAATCACCCACTAATAAAACTATTACAGTATTAAACCCAAATAATCAACTCTTAATTGACACTAATTATGATGGGATTTTTGAAAGTAATATAACCGAGTTTTCTTCTTTCGAAATTCGATTTAGATTAAATAGCGCTGTACCATTAGCAGCTGGTACAGGTACATTTAGTTTTCGTTCTTTCATGACAGAATCAATTTCTTTTACACAGAAAAACTTATCTGATACAGAAATTAATAAAGCTTCATTTTCAATTGTTGCTACATGTATACCAAAAGACACTGATCTTGATGGAATACCTGACCAATTGGACCTTGACAGTGACAATGACGGAATTCCAGATACTGTCGAAGCACAAGGGGCAAATACTTTTATAGCCTATTCAGCTGTAGATATTAATAAAGATGGACTAAGTGATGCTTTCGGAACGGGGTTAAGTCCTGTTGACAGTGATAATGATGGAATAAAAGATTATCTGGATTTAGACAGTGATAATGATGGAATTTACGATTTAGTTGAATCTGGTTCTAATGCTCCTGACACCAATTTAGATGGAGTTATCGACGGCACTAATTTTGGAGCTAATGGTCTAGCAAACAACCTAGAAACCGTACCCGAAAGTGGCATCATTAACTATACCATTAGAGATACAGATAGCGATGGGATTAAAAATTATCTTGAATTAGACAGTGATAATGACTTGTGTTTTGATACTGTTGAAGCAGGATTTTTAGACCCTAATAATGATGGTTTGTTAGGAAACAGCCCTTTATCCGTTGACCCCATAAATGGCAAAGTAACTAGTGCTGCTGGCTATACGGCTCCAAACAGCCATTACATTACTGCTGCACCCATAGTTATTACAACACAACCTAGTGTTTCACCTACTTGTGAATTACAAAATGCAACAGTGACAGTAATAGATAATGGTGGTAACACGTACCAATGGCAACTATCCACAAATGGAACTACTTGGAGTCCAATAACAAATAACGCAACCTACTCCGGAACTACAACTAAAACTTTATTAATAACAAGTGTAAAAAATGCCATGAACGGATATAAATATCGTGTTCAACTAAATAAAGTTGGTAATTCTTGTGGTTTACTTTCAACTGACGCCACATTAATCGTTTACACTTTACCCGTTGTAAACAATGTAACGATCATTCAATGTGACGATGATTTAGACGCGGTAACAACATTCAATCTAACTGTGAAAAACAATGTGATTTCGAGTAATTATGTAAATGAAAGTTTCACATACTATACTTCTCTGTCGGGAGCTACAACTGCAAACTCGGCAGAATTAATAAGCAGTCCTTTAGCTTTTACCAATACAACTCCTGGTGTAATGAAAGTTTGGGCAAGAGTCAGGAATACTAACGGGTGCTTTAGTGTGGCTGAATTAACCTTGAAGGTCTTGGCTACGCAAATTCCAAATACATTCAAGCGAACGTATACAGAATGCGACGATTTCTTAGATCTAAACGGGAACAACAACTCAAACAATAATAAAAGAGATGGAGTCACTTCTTTTAACTTTAGTAGTGCTGCAACTGCTATAAAGGCTTTATTGCCAGTTGGAAATTATACTGTAACTTTTTATCGCAATCAAGCTGATGCCCTAGCAGAAATTAATATTATCACGAATATTTCAAATTACAGAAATATTGGTTATCAAAACACGCAAGAAATTTGGGGTAGAGTCGATAGTGATGTTGATAATGCATGTTATGGCCTTGGACCTTATGTCTCGCTTACTGTTGAAAAACTACCATTTGCAAATATTGTAACTATTCCTAGACAATGTGACGACAATCAGGATGGGATTTTCACTTTTAACACGGCAAATCTTGAATCCACATTGCTAAATGGACAAACCAACATTACAACTACCTATTTTGATTCAAATAATAATCCTTTACCAAGTCCATTCCCTACCACATTTTCAACGACTTCGCAAACCATAAAAGCGGTCGTGACCAATAATTCGACATTAAAATGTTATGACGACACTCTAATAAAATTTACAGTCGATGCATTACCACAAACTTTTTCAATACCTACTTCCTTAACGACAGTATGCGATGATGAGTTAAATCCCTTACTTCAAGACGGAAAATTTGCTTTCGACACAACAACTTTTGAAGGGACAATTCTAAAAGGACAAAGTGGGATGGTCGTTAAATACTTTGACCAAAATGGAAACCCATTGACTAGCCCATTACCAAATCCATTTCTTACTGGAACACAGAATATTAGAGTTACAGTTGAGAATACAGCAAACACATTATGTAAAGCGTCACTAACTATTCCTTTTATTGTTCACCCTTTGCCAAATATAAACTTAAATACAAATGGAAACGAGAATGAATTAGTATGCTCCAATCTTCCTACATTTTTTGTAAGGTTAGATGCCGCAATTCAGGATGGGACTTCTTCAAGCAATTACACCTATCAATGGACAAAAGACAATATAAATTTAACTACTGAAACGAAGGACTTTTTGAATGTTAATGCAGTAGGCTTATATACCGTAAATGTAACTAGTCCTTTTGGCTGCAGTAGAATACGAACGATCAAAGTCACCGCATCAGACATAGCACATCTTCAAAACATAACTGTCGTAGATTTAGCAAATACCAATACCGTTACTGTAAATGTTACTGGTCAAGGTAACTATGAATATAGTTTGGACGAACCGAACGGTCCATTTCAATTATCAAATTTCTTTGATAATGTAGCAGCCGGGATTCATGAAGTATACATAAATGATAGTAATGGCTGCGGAACTATAAGTAAAACAATAGCCGTTCTCGGATTACCTAAATTTTTCACTCCAAATGGAGACGGGTACAATGATTACTGGAATTTAAAAGGTGCAAATAAAGACTTTAATTCTACATCCTTAATCTATATTTTTGACCGTTATGGTAAACTGCTTAAAAAAATCAACCCCTCAGATCTTGGATGGGATGGTACATTTAATGGACACCCACTACCGTCAGATGACTATTGGTTTACAGTTAAGTTAGAGGATGGAAGGGAAGTAAAAGGACACTTTAGCTTAAAAAGATAAGTGAATTCACATATTTAACATGCAATAGTGATTTATTATTATTAATTCAATATTACTTAGAATTCACTACATTTGAGTTACTATGACAATCAGGGCTTTTTTTATTTTACTTTTCTCTATTATCCTAGCTCCAGCATATGCTCAAAAGGAAGCAGCGATATGGTATTTCGGATATGGTGCTGGTTTAGATTTTAATTCAGGAAGTCCTGTCTCTCTAACAAATGGAAGTTTAAATACCAGCGAAGGTTGCGCTAGCATTTCTGATAAAAACGGAAATTTACTTTTTTATACAGATGGCTCAACAGTATACAATAAAAGTCATCAAATAATGACTAATGGTTTTGGGTTACTGGGAAATCGATCTAGTACACAGTCTGCCATAATTGTCCCAAAACCCAGAAATCCTTATATTTATTATATTTTTACAGTAGATCAACCACTTCCTGAAAACCCTAATGGTACCATCGACAGGAACGATCCTCCTCCAAATCATGGTTTAAACTACTCTCAAGTTGACATGAGACTTAACAATGGTCTTGGAGACGTTGTTAACACTGAAAAAAATGTTCATCTAATCACTTATAACCCTAATAATAACGAAGAATTTAAATTTAAATGTTCTGAAAAAATAACTGCTGTTCAGCATGGAGATGGTATTTCTTTTTGGGTAATTACCCATTTTATAAATAATTTTTATTCATTTAAAATAAGTACTCAAGGAGTCGACACTGCGCCCGTAAAATCTACAACTACTCTTAACATACCTCTTGGCGGTTATCTGCCAAATTCTATAGGCTATTTAAAGGCTTCTCCAAATGGAAAAAAAATAGCCATAGCAAATACTGCAACAAGACGAACAAACGAAAGAGACCCAAAAGGAAATGAAGTACACAATACAGGAAATGTGTTACTCTTTGATTTTAATTCCGGAACAGGAGCTGTAAATAATGGAATAACATTATTAAATAATGCGAACCCATACGGTGTAGAATTTTCTTCAAAAACAAAAAAGTTATACGTAACGACAAATAATTTTAATTCAGAAGGAGTCTCCTCAGGAAGTTCCCTACTTCAGTTCGATTTACAAAATTCAAATATTCCAGGCTCAAATACACTTATAAATAATTCAAATAATGTGGCGGGAGCATTACAGCTTGCTATAGATGAAAAAATATACCGTGCGGGTTATCCTCTTTTTGCCGATGGCTTTAATAAATTATCCGTCATAAATAATCCTGAATTAGACGGAACAAGTAGTAACTACCTACAGAATGCAATTGATTTGAATTTCAAACTATCAAAACTGGGGCTACCCCCATTCATAACCTCACTATTTCTTTACTCCTTTGCGTATGAATTTAATTGTCTAGGAGACTCAACTCATTTTTTTATCAATACGGTAGAAACAGTAGATTCGGTTCTATGGAATTTTGGTGACGGGACTACGTCAACTGATTTAGATGCTTACCACACCTATCAAAACATTGGTGATTATACCGTTACTTTAACCAAAACAGTAAATGGTGAGACTAGGGAACCAATAGAAAAAACAATTACAATATATGAAGCCCCAGTTATTTCTGAGAACCCATATAAGCTCATACAATGTGACACACAAGATGCAAACCCAAAGGATGGACTATCAATCTTTAATCTCGATTTAGCTAGTGAACCCATTAGTCTTGGAAACACTGAATATGAGGTATTTTTCTATCATAGTATAGCTGAAGCTGAGAATGATCTAAATAATACCGAATCTATTCCACCTCTATACCAAAACAGTATTCCAGACGAAGTTGTATACGCTAAAGTCACCCAGCCAAATTCATCCTGTTATAAAATTGGGACCGTAATTTTACATGCCAATGAAAATAATTTATTACTCCCAGAACCCATGCATGAATGTGACTTAGGTGCTGGAAAGGCACTTTTCCAATTGGATTTAAAAAAGGAATCAATAAAAACCGAATTAAATCTTCCGTCAGGTGTGCGATTGCATTTTTATTCAAGTGAACAAAATGCTTCACATGGACTAAATGAATTAGAAGAGAAATATACTTCCGCTTCCAGAACACTTTATATTCGAGCTGAAAATGACGAAGGTTGCTACGGAACAGGTCAATTTGATATCATTGTAGAACCCACTCCAAAAATAAATACTTATGAGGAAAGGATTTTATGTGAAGGTCCAAATCCGACTATAGTTCTAGACTCCGGCGTAAAAGCTCCAGCACTAACTAGCGACTACACCTACTTATGGTCAACAGGGGAAAACACAGCCTCCATATCAGTATCAAAAGAAGGAGAGTATACTGTAGTAGTGAAAAACAATGTTGGATGTACAACGACACGAACCTGTAAAGTAACGATGTCTTACCTGGCAAAAATAAAAGATATCGAGGTTCATGATCTAGTACCTACAAATCATATTATAGTTAATTTAGAGAATCCTGACAATTATAGATACATGATTCGTTTTCAAAATGGTACGTCAACACCATTTCAAAATTCAGTCATATTCGAAAACGTACCTGGCGGCTTTCACGAATTAATAGTAGAAAACTTAAATGGTTGTGGTCAAGTAATTAAAAGTTTTTCAATATTAGAAGCGCCTAACTTTTTTACTCCTAACAACGATGGTTATAACGACTATTGGAATTTAAAAGGACTAAATACTACCTTTTATAAGAATGCAGTAATATACATTTTTGACCGTTACGGAAAATTCCTCAAACAATTAAGCCCTACGAGTCCTGGATGGGATGGTAACTATAACAAATCTACCCTCCCAGCAGATGATTATTGGTTTACTATTAAGTTAGAAGATGGTAGAGAAGCAAAGGGTCACTTTAGTTTAAAACGATAAATAGTCACCAGACTATTTCTTACTTTAAGTAGCAAGCAAAAAAAAGCCATTCTTTCGAATGGCTTTTTTATATAAAATAATAAAATTAGATTTTAAATCTTTTTCTATCTGTTTCAGTCAAATATATTTTTCTCAAACGAATCGATTTTGGAGTTACCTCTACATATTCATCTTTTTGAATGTATTCTAAAGCTTCTTCTAATGAGAAAATGATTGGAGGTATAATTCTCGCTTTATCATCATTTCCAGAAGAACGTACGTTAGATTGCTTTTTCTCTTTAGTTACGTTTACACACATATCATCAGCACGAGAGTTTTCTCCAATTACTTGACCTTCGTAGATTTCAGTACTTGGTTCAACGAAGAATTTACCACGATCTTGTAATTTATCGATAGAATAAGGAATCGCTTTTCCTTTTTCCATAGAAATTAATGATCCTTTGTTACGTCCAGCAATTGGTCCTTTAAAAGGTTCGTATCCTATGTAACGGTGTGACATAATCGCCTCACCAGCTGTAGCAGTAAGCAATTGATTACGTAATCCAATAATTCCACGAGATGGAATGTTGAATTTCACAATCATACGCTCCCCTTTAGTTTCCATAGAAAGCATTTCACCTTTACGCAAAGTAACGAATTCAACTGCTCTACCTGAAAGACTCTCTGGTAAATCAATAGTTAATTCTTCAATTGGCTCACATTTTTTACCATCAATTTCTTTGATAATAACTTGTGGTTGACCGATTTGCATTTCATACCCTTCTCTTCTCATTGTTTCAATAAGAACAGATAAGTGAAGTACACCACGACCAAAAACCATAAACTTATCAGCTGAATCAGTTTCACCTAATTTCATTGCTAAGTTTTTCTCTAATTCTTTTGTCAAACGGTCTCTAATATGACGAGAAGTTACAAATTTACCCTCTTTACCAAAGAAAGGAGAGTCATTAATTGTAAACAACATGCTCATTGTTGGCTCATCAATAGTAATTGTTTGTAATGCTTCAGGATTTTCAAAATCAGCGATTGTATCTCCAATTTCAAAACCTTCAACTCCAACAATTGCACAAATATCTCCAGCAATTACTTCTTGAACTTTTTTACGACCTAATCCTTCAAAAGTATGTAATTCTTTAATACGTGATTTTACTATAACGCCGTCTCTTTTACATAAAGATATTTGCATTCCTTCTTTCAAAACACCTCTTTCAAGACGACCAATAGCGATACGACCTGTAAAAGCAGAAAAGTCTAATGAAGTAATCAACATTTGAGGAGTTCCTTCAGAAACTTTAGGAGCTGGAACATTAGCAATAACCATATCTAATAACGCTTCAACATTATCAGTAACGTTTTCCCAATGGTCAGACATCCAGTTGTTCTTAGCAGAACCGTAAACAGTTGGAAAATCCAATTGTTCTTCAGTAGCTCCTAATTCAAACATTAAGTCAAATACTTTCTCATGAACTTCTTCAGGAGTACAGTTTTCTTTATCAACTTTATTGATTACAACGCATGGTTTCAAACCAAGGTCAAGTGCTTTTTGTAATACAAAACGTGTCTGTGGCATCGGTCCTTCAAAAGCATCTACAAGTAGACAAACTCCATCAGCCATATTCAATACTCTTTCTACCTCTCCACCGAAATCGGCGTGACCAGGAGTATCAATAATGTTGATTTTTGTTCCTTTGTATACTACCGAAACATTTTTAGAAGTAATGGTAATACCTCTTTCACGCTCTAAGTCGTTGTTATCAAGGATTAAGTCACCTGTGTTTTCGTTGTCACGAAATAACTGACAGTGATACATAATTTTATCAACCAAAGTTGTTTTACCGTGATCGACGTGGGCAATAATTGCAATGTTTCTAATAGATTCCATCTGTGATTTTTAATGGGTGCAAAGGTACACTTTATTTTGATATAAAAAATATTTATACAATAGTTTACATATTGTTAACGTTTTAGATATTAAAATTAAGTTAAAAAATAAGTAGATAAGGGTATTTTATAATTCATTATAATTAATTACATTTGAGTAATGAAAAGCAAATCCAACCAGTTAACTACCATTTATATACTAATAGCCGTCTTCGTGGCTATCGTTTTTCACAAGCTTTCTATACAATACTCTTACTTAGACAATTATCAACTTTACAATTTCTCGAAAGACCTCGTTTTAGTTTTTGTAACCGGCATCACCTTTAGATATATTCTATCTGCAAACGACAATAGAAACAAGGTTATTTTTGAAAAACTTAAGAAAACAAATGACGAAATTAAAGAATCGAATGAAAAATATGACATTGTTGCCAAGGCTACAAGTGATACCATTTGGGACTGGAAAATACAGGAAGACAACCTACTTTGGAGCAAAGGAATAAAAAGTGTTTTTGGTTACGACCAAGAACAAATTGGAGATAGTTCAAAATGGTGGTTTGACAACATACATCCTGAAGACAGCATTAAAATGTCTATTAAATTATATTCTTTTATTGAGCAAAAAACACAAAATTGGCAAGATGAATATCGCTTTAAATGTGCTGACAACACCTATAAATATGTACTTGACAGAGGTTTTCTTCTAAAAGACGCAAATGGCAAAGCCATTAGAATGATCGGAGCAATTCAAGACATCACAAAGCAAAAGGAAGAAGAACTACGACTAAAATTATTAGAAACAGTAATTGTTCAAACCAAAGACTCAATAATCATCACAGAAGCTAACTTTAACAAACGTAAATTACCAAAAATAGTTTATGTAAATCCTGCTTTTTCAATAATGACTGGCTACTCTTCTTTTGAAGTTATAGGAAAATCTCCAGATCTACTACGTGGAAGTAATTCCGATAAAAAGAACATTAAAAAGATAATAAGCGCTATAAAAAACAAAGAAGATAGTACAATAGAAATGATAGCTTATACCAAAAACGAAGAAGAGTTTTGGTTGCGATTTTCAATGATTCCTATTTATAATTCTGAAAATGACTTGACAAACTGGGTTTCCATACAAAGAGATGTTTCTGAAGAAAAAAAGCAAGAAAATGAAAAAGAACAACTCATGCGAGAATTAACTCAAAACAATAAGGATTTAAAGCAATTTTCATACATAACCTCTCACAATTTTAGAGCTCCACTATCTAACTTAACCGGTTTATTGAATTTACTCGAAGACATCCCCGTTACAAATCCAGAACTGCAAGAGATTTTAAACGGCTTCAACAAATCGACCCATCTATTAAACGAAACGATTAATGACCTGACAAAAGTAATGGTAATTAAGGACAACCCTTCCATTCAAAAAGAAGTAGTTATATTAAAAGAAGTATTTGAAAATATATTTAGCCAGCTCACTTTACAAATTAATACTCATCAACCAATCGTAACAATTGATTTTGAGAAAGCCCCCGTATTAGAGATCAATAAACCCTATATCGAGAGTATTTTATTGAACCTTTTGACTAATTCAATAAAATATAAATCAGAAAATAAAATACTAAAAATATCTGTCTCTACTTATGAACTTGAGAACTACACAAAATTAATTTTTGAGGACAATGGAATAGGAATCGACTTAGAAAGAAATCACGATAAAGTTTTCGGTCTCTACCAAAGGTTTCACAACTACCCAGATAGTAAAGGATTGGGGTTATACCTTGTAAAATCACAGGTCGAAGCTATGGGAGGCACTATCAGTATTGATAGCCAGGTCGACAAAGGAACTATTTTTACTTTAACATTCAAAAACAAATAATACAATGCTAGACTTAATTTTATGTGTCGATGACGATCCTATAACACTAATGTTATGCAAAAAAGTAATTTGCAAAACCACATTTTCAAATGAAATTATTACAGCGCAAAATGGTGAAGAAGCCCTCAAATATTTCGACTCAATCAAACTTAATGATACTGAATCCCAGAAACAACCTCAATTAATTTTTTTAGATTTGAACATGCCTGTGATGGGCGGGTGGGAATTCTTAGATTCTTTTTGTACTTCAAACTATTCTGCCTTTAACACCACTACAAAAGTGGTAATACTCTCGTCAACAATTGATCCTGAAGATTTAGAAAAAGCAAAAAAATATCCCATGGTAATTGACTTTTTATCAAAACCAATTACCCTTTCTATGCTAGATTACTTATCAAATAAAAAGCATAATTAAAAAAGATTAAGACCGTCTAAAGGCCTAAATTAAAGTAATATTATAATTTTTAAAATCTATAAAAAAGGAAAATTAATACTTTACTATTACAAATAAATACCATCTAACGATGGCATAATTATCAATTTACCCTTAGCTGAAATTAAAACTGAGCACTTCTATATTTTGTTTTATTTTAAAGCTGGAGCAACAAAATTTATGTCAAATAACAGCCAATTTACGACGATAGCATAGTCTAACCTATGTGTAGCTATAGATTGAAATTCATAGTTAAATCAACCGTATTAAGCAATTATTACCTCAAGGAAAAAGAATTATAGCACTCATACCTACAGCACCTTAAACTAACATTCTAGTTCCGAAACAAATAATAAAGGTCACTGATATACCAAAACCCAGTGATTGAATTAATGCTTTCGAAGGCAGCTAATACGGAAAAATTAGCACGGAATATTTACAAATTTCCATACAATTTACGAAACACTTCTCTCCTTTTTATATTTCATAAAATCAGAAACCATACCACGTCTAAGGCATATATATTCAAAAACTTACAAAAAAAATCAGAAGAAAATTAAATACAGACAGAAAGTCAAAGACTTAGAAAACAAAACAATAGAAAAACCTATGGCGAAAGCAAAAAGTAAACACTGTATCATTTGAATTTTATTCTAAAATCTAAAGAGCCAATAATCCCATACAATTATTAACGTAAACTATTTTAAAAAAAGTCAAATAAAAATAAGAGGGCTACAAAACAAGATCCATGGATGGAAAAAGTAAATCTATCGAGCTTCAGGTTATACAACACAATCTATCGATCAACTTAATTATTAACTAATATCAAACCATTTAGAAATACTATGACAAGAGATCTTTTAGTACTTCAGTGCAACCTTATAATGCTAAACAAAAGTGTTTATAATGGAATTTAGTAGTCTTAAGAATATTGAATTCCCTTTTCAAACAGAAAAATATATGCCATTTTCTAAACTTTACACCTACAACAGTTTCCCTTGACTTTCGCACAAACGAAAAAACCCTATTCAAATAGATGAATAGGGTTTATCAGGAACTTGATTCGTTTTGTAATTAGGTTAAAAACAAAAAACCCCGTTCGTTAGAACGGGGTTTTCAAAGAAAGGCGAC
>NZ_CAXBBR010000017.1:0-59041 GCF_963974175.1 uncultured Flavobacterium sp. | reverse complement strand
CAAGTGCAGTGGCGACATCCGGCATCTATTATATTAAAGTAACCACCGGTGCAGGCTGTATAGATATTAAATCGGTAGCAGTGACAGTTAATGGGAAACCAGACGCACCAACTTTTTGCGTAGTGCAACCGTCTCTTTGCAGTACAGCAAAAGGAAGTGTTACCATAAATAGTCCATGCGGTGCTGAATATGAATACAGCATCAAAAATGGTGATGCTGGAACATGGCAATCGGCAATACTTTTTGGAAATTTGGATCCTGGTGATGTAACTGGTATAAGAGTAAGAAATAAAAATACGGGTTGTGTTTCAAATGCCGCATTTTGTGCTACGTCAAATTGCTCAGTAGCGCCTTGTCAATCCTCTGCGAAAATTGCCCGTCCAGAGGCTAAAACCATATCTGTAATTGCGCCTATAGAAACATCAACATCAACAACGAGTAAAACGGCAAGTTCAGGTTTTGATGCTTACCCCGTTCCTTTCAAAGATCAGCTTACGGTCAAATACAAATTTGATTACAAATCTGATGTGAAAATTGAGGTGTTTAATGCGCAAGGTATTTCCGTGCTTTCAAAATCTGACACTAATGGTTACATGAACAAAGAAGTGACTCTAGACCTTAAATTGAATAAGGAAAAAGAGCAAGTGTATATTGTGAAGCTGACCACCGATAGAGAAACAAGTACAAAAAAAGTTTTATCTTCCAAATAATTCCAATCCAATTTAAACTAAAAAGCATCCGCGAAAACGGATGCTTTTTTTATGCTCGTAAATTCGTTACCGTCAGTTCGAGTTGAGCAGTGATTTGCGACAGAAAATCATTGCGAAGTATCGAGAACAGTTATGGAATTAAATCTTCTCGATACAATTTTACTTTATTAAAACTGGAGTTTTAACAAAGTAAAATCACTCGAAGTGACGGCAGTTGTTGCGCTATTTTGCAGTCGTCATTGGTTCGTTACCGTCAGTTCGAGTTGAGCAGTGATTTGCGATAGAAAATCATTGCGAAGTATCGAGAACAGTTCCGTCCTTAAGGCTTCTCGATACAATTTTACGTTATTAAAACTAGCGTTTTAACAAAGTAAAATCACTCGAAGTGACGGCAGAAGGAGTTGTTATTTAAATTTTTTCCTTGCTAAATTCGGAAGCGCATCGTAATCATCATTTATTAACGCTTCTTTTTTGGCTTGAGACCATTTTTTAATTTGTTTTTCCGTCTCAATTGCTAAATTTATATCGGTAAACTCACAATAAAAGACCAATTCAATGGGTCTTCTTTTGATAGTGTAGCAATCAGGATAAAACCCCACTTGATGTTGAAAAACTCTTTGTTCTAAATTACTTGTTACACCGGTATAATAGGTTTTATCGGAGCACTTAAGAATATAAACATAGGATTGTTTCATGTTACGAATATAATAATATTCCGCCAGTTCGAGTTGAGCAGTGATTTGCGACAGAAAATCATTGCGAAGTATCGTGAACAGTTATGGAATTAAATCTTCTCGATACAGTTTTACGTCATTAATACTCGCGTTTTAACAACGTAAAATCACTAAAAGCGACGGCAGTTGCTATAAATCATCAACAATTTTACTCAATTTCAAATACCCAATATGCAAAACGTCTTCTTGCAGAGTTTTCTCTGATTTACTGATTTTTAAAGTATATCTTTCTTTGAACTGGCTATCGAGTATATCGGTTACTCTATAAAGTTCGTCTACGTCGATTCCGTATTTGTCGTCGATATGGGAGGCGCCGGCTCCCTTGAAACCGCAATGTTTGAAGAAAGTGCTCTTTTTAGCTTTTTTGGATGCCAATCCCATACTTTGGGCAACGGTTAGGATTTTATAATGGTACTCTTCAAACTCATTTTCCTTATAACCGCCCAAGTTGATGAAAAACAAATGGTCTAAATTGGTGTTTTCAACCGCTTCTTTGGCTATAATCTCGATTGCAAAATTATCGACGACGGAAACTTCGCGCCAGGCATCAATATGTATTCTTCCTTTCGCTTCAGGCCAAAAAGCCTTCATCTGTGGAATCAATTCCTTTAAGGAATTACCAATTCCAAAAAAAATATCGTGTTGTTCTGTAATTCGGCCAGCTGGTGTACAGCCTAGCATGATCATGTATAATTTGAGTTTTTTATCCATACTTCAAAGCTACATAATTTTCACAAAATAAACTTTGGCACAGTTCGTGGATATACGCAATCAAAGAAACCAATAAAATTAAAAACATGAAAAAGATAATTACACTTTTAGCCATTGCAGGGTTGTTGACTTTGCAAAGTTGCACAACATCAGGTAGTTTTGAAATTGCACCTATTGCGACAACAGAAGTTTTTGAAGTAACGACTTCGTTCAATTCGACAAATAATTTCAGTCGATTAGTAACCTTTAATCCACCAATTTATTCTTCAGATGTTGTTCTGACGTATCGATTATCGGGTTCTAATTATCAAGGAGACGTGTGGGAATTATTACCAGAAACCTACTATTTTAATAATGGAGCATTGGATTTTGGTTATAAATTTGATTATACTAATCGCGATGTAAGAATATATATGATTGGTAACGATTTACAATCCGTGTCTACGAGCTTTAGGCTTAATCAGGTAATTCGAATTGTTATTGTGCCTGCGAGCTACGCCAAATCAATAAATAAAAATAGTTATTCTGATGTGATTACTGCTTTAAACGTAAAGGATAGCCAAATTCAGAAAATTGATCTTTAATAAACAAATAGTGAAAGAGGGAGCCGAGAGGTTTCCTTTTTTTACATCAAAATGAAAGGGTAAAGGTGTTTTTTCTCTCGTTAGAAAATATATCTTTTATTTAAATACCTGATTAGCTGAGAAATAATGATAAAAATTGTGACTTTGGTATAATTAATGCATAATAAACAGTAGTGAAATAACCATTTAAAAGAAATAAATATGAAAAAGATAAGTACAATTTTGGCAATTATTGGAATGATTGTCCTTTCAAGTTGTTCAGGGCCAGAAGGGCCTCCAGGATATGACGGACTTGATGGACAAGATGGGTTAGTGGGCGAAGTTTTCGAACTTAAAAATGTTAACTTCAGCTATAACGCAACAGATGGTTATACTATTTATAGAGCATTGAATCCAAAGATTTTTGCTTCTGATGTGGTACTGATTTACAGAATGAGGGGAACTATAAATGCAAGCACTCCAATTTGGCAACTTATTCCCAGAACTCTTTTTCTACCGCAAGGTGAGCTAGATTATGATTTTGATTTTAGCAGGGAAGATTTTACGATTTATGCAGGAGGTAATTATGACTTAAGTACAACACCATCATACTTAAATAATCAAACCTTTCGTATTGTAATTGTTCCTGGTAGTTTTTCTACTTCAATTAATAAAAATAATTATGCAGATGTAATTACTGCTCTAAATATAAATGAAAGCCAAATTCAGAATATTAATTTTTAATATTTTGGGTATTGCACAAAAAAAGGAAATCCCCCGATTTCCTTTTTTTTATGCTTTAATTTTAAATGTTTGCCTTCGAACGCAATGAGTCATAGATAAGCTAAGCGGTATTGTTTAGTTTTCTTCTGGGGGCTTCTGCTTACTCATTCGTAAGGAAACTACAATTCCCGCTAAAAGCGAAAAGGCAATAAAAACCAAGGAAGCCCACTCTGGAATTTCAATAAATTCATGGAGTAACATTTTAAGACCTACGAAACTTAATATCGCAATAAGGCTAAATTCTAAATAACTAAATTTTTCAAGCATATTAGCTAGAAAGAAATACATGGATCGCAATCCTAATATGGCAAATATGTTAGAGCTAAAAACTAAAAATGGATCGCTTGTGATTGCTAGAATTGCAGGAACACTGTCAATAGCAAATACCACATCCATAACTTCAATGACTACTAAAGCCACAAATAAAGGAGTAGCGGCGGTGATATGTCGTCTTTTTACAAAAAAATGTTCTTTATCGATATGATTTGAAATAGGAACTATCCTTTTTAGACTTTTATATACAAATGATTTTTTAGGTTCAAATTTTTCTTCTCCGTTTGAGAATAGCATTTTCATTGCCGTAAAAATAAGGAAGAAGCCAAAAAGATAAGTAGCCCAAAAGAATTTATGTATTAATAAAACACCAAAAAAGATCATTAAACCCCTAAAAACGATGGCGCCTAATATACCCCAGAATAAAACTCTGTGTTGGTATTTTTGCGGAATCTTAAAAGATGAAAAAATGATGGCAATGACAAATATATTATCGACACTAAGCGATAATTCGATTAAATATCCGGTAATGAATTTTATCGATGCGGCAAGAGGTTTAAGTCCGTCCGGGTTAGCAATATACTCGTTAGCATATATCCAATAGATAACTCCTGAGAAGAGAAAAGAAAGTGTCACCCAGATTATGGTCCACTTAGTAGCTTCTTTTGTGCTAATAATGTGGGGTGTTTTATTAAATACACCTAGATCTAATGCAAGAATGATAATAACGATAACAAAGAAAGAAATCCAGACAATCATAAATCGAGTTATTTATTGATTGACAAAGATACTTTTTGATTTCTAACTTCGAAAGTTATTCATATAAAGTTGAATTTTAAGACAAAAGGAGTCTTGTAGTTTAATTGAAATGTCAATTTGGAAATATATGGGCTGAAAATTAATAGGTTGTCATTATATGAGGATATTTTTACGAAAACCGCAATTTAATTGGATTTACCCTAAATAAACAGAGGTAAAATTTCATAAAAACATTATTTGAGTTATATTTGCACCTCAATAATAGGGGTTTAATTTTTTAAATATAATTTTTATGTCAACAATACGTTTCCAAGCTTTGAGAGAAGCATCAACAAGAAAGCCAATTAAATTTGAAGAATCTGGTAGAAAATCAATTCTTTTCGGTTCAAATGTTTTTAATGATAAAGCAATGAAGCAATATTTAACTTCAGACGCTTTTAAAGGAGTTCAAGGTGCTGTACAGCATGGAACTAAAATAGACAGAAAATTAGCTGACTATATTGCAATGGGTATGAAAGAATGGGCCTTGGCTAAAGGAGTTACTCATTACACGCACTGGTTTCAACCATTGACTGGAGCTACTGCTGAAAAACATGATGCTTTCTTTGAAACTTCTTATGATGGTAGTGATCCAGTAGAAAAATTTGGAGGAGCACAATTAGTGCAACAAGAACCAGATGCATCTAGTTTTCCTAATGGAGGAATTAGAAATACTTTTGAAGCAAGAGGATATACAGCTTGGGATCCTACATCTCCAGCATTCATTTTTGGTACTACATTATGTATTCCAACGGTTTTTATCTCATACACAGGAGAAGCTTTAGATTATAAAACACCTTTGTTGCGTGCTTTGCAAGTTATGGATGAAGCAGCTACAGATGTTTGTAAATATTTTGATAAAAATGTAAAGAAAGTTACTGCAACCCTAGGATGGGAGCAAGAATATTTCTTGATAGATAGAGCATTAGCACTTTCTCGCCCAGACCTTATGATGACTGGAAGAACTTTGTTAGGACATACCTCTGCAAAAGGACAACAATTAGACGATCATTATTTTGGTTCAATTCCTACTCGTGCGCTTACTTATATGAGAGATCTTGAGCAAGAATGTATGTTACTTGGAATACCAGTAAAAACACGTCACAATGAAGTAGCTCCAAATCAATTTGAGTTGGCACCTATTTTCGAAGAAACAAACCTTGCTGTAGATCACAACTGTTTGTTGATGGATGTAATGGAAAAAGTGGCTGAACGTCATGATTTGAAAGTATTATTTCATGAAAAACCATTTAAAGGAGTAAACGGTTCAGGAAAACATAATAACTGGTCATTAGCAACAGACACAGGTGTAAACTTGTTGAGTCCAAGTAAAACGCCAATGAGCAATTTACAGTTTTTGACTTTCTTTATCAATACTATAAAAGCAGTACACGACAATGAATCTTTGTTAAGAGGAGCTATTGCAACTGCAGGAAACGATCATAGATTAGGTGCAAATGAGGCGCCACCGGCAATTATCTCTGTATTTATTGGAGAACAATTGACTAAGGTGTTAGCTGAATTAGAAGGAGTAACAGCTGGTAAATTATCACCAGAAGAAAAAACAGATTTAAAATTAAATGTTGTAGGTAAAATTCCAGACGTTCTTTTGGATAATACAGACAGAAATAGAACTTCACCATTTGCTTTTACAGGAAATAAATTTGAGTTTAGAGCAGTAGGTTCTAATTCTAACTGTTCTAATTCAATGACTACATTGAATGCGATTGTTGCAAAACAATTGAAAGATTTCAAGAAAGAAGTTGACGCTTTGATTGAGACAAAAGACATGAAGAAAGACGATGCTATTTTCAATGTTTTGAGAGAATACATTAAACATTCTAAAAAGATCCTTTTTGAAGGAGATGGATATAGTGAAGCATGGGAAATAGAAGCTGAAAAAAGAGGATTGAGTAACTTCAAAACGACTCCTTTAGCATTGAAAGCAAGAGCGTCTAAACAAGCATTAGATTTGTTTTCTGATCTAGGAATCATGAATCACGTAGAGGTTGAAGCGCGTTACGAAATTGAATTGGAAGAGTATACTAAGAAAATTCAAATTGAAGGTAGAGTATTAGGTGATATTGCAACAAACCACGTAATTCCAACCGCGATTCGTTACCAGAACACTTTAATTGAAAATGTAAGCGGGTTGAAAAACATCTTTGGAGCTGATTTTGAAAATGTTGCCAAAGAGCAAATTATTTTAATCAAAGACATTTCTAAGCATATCGAAGGAATCAATTCTAAAGTAGTAGAGATGACTAACGAAAGAAAGAAAGCGAATGTATTGACTGATGGTCAAGAAATGGCAGAAGCTTACTGTGATAAAGTAAAACCTTATTTTGAGGTGATACGTGAGCATTGTGATAAATTAGAGCTTTTAGTTGATAATGAACTATGGACTTTAACTAAATACAGAGAATTGTTGTTTACGAAATAGTAATCAAGTAATCTTATATATTAGAAATGCCTATCCAGTTTTGGATAGGCATTTTTTATTGTTCTGATTTTAATATTTGGATAGACAATTTTTTACTTCATAATTGAAAATTTAAGAGCCATTTTTAGAATAAAGATTGTGTTATTTTAAAATGTATTAAGGTAATTATTGGATGGTTTTATAGCCAATAAATAAGAAAAATAACTTCATGTTATCAAAATAGATAGTATTTTAAATTCTAATTCATGAATGTTTCCTTAACCATGGTTGTCACTACCGTGACCTAAATAATTAATTATTAATGTCTTACTATTTAATGAATCTAAGAATTTAGATTTTAAGTAGAAAATTCTTTAGACTTAGTTTTTTTTTTCGATTTTTCATTCAATTTATTTTTTATTTGCGATTTATTTGAAGGAAATTTCCGAGGTGGTAATTCAAAAAAGATGTGTTTTACCGAGAAATTGTTTCTCTTTATCGAAAAAAGAAGAAATGTTAATAGTTATGTTGTAGATAGTTAGCGTTTTAGACTTTTATCTATAACTTTGATTTAAGATAATTGATAAGACATATTCTATATAAATACTTGTTTTTTTAAAGTTTATATATCCAAAAATTCTTACACTGTAGAGTAGTTCTAAATACCTCGTTTTACTCTAAATACCACCTTTTTTTTATCTTATATCCTGCCCTGGATCATATGTTATAATTGCCTACATCTGAATATGTATTAATAACCAATTAAATATATTTATTATGAAAAAAGTGATTTTAAGCATCTCCGCGATGCTATTCGGAACAGCAATGTGCTTGGCACAATCAACAGCGCCTCATGGAGCTTCAGCTTCAACATATGTAGCGCATTACAGTTCTGTTATGTCAACAGGTAACGGTAATGACGCTACTATTTCACAAGTAGGTACACAGCACCAGTCAAATGTCATTCAAGACGGAAAAAATGGTTTAGTTCTTGGGGATGGATGGAAAAACGAAGCATGGGTTACTCAAACTGGTTTAAATCAAGTAGCAGTAATAGGATCGCATGGTGATAAAAACGATGCTAGAATCGTACAAAAGAATCAATTTAACATCGCTACAATTGATCAAGGAGTGGGGTATGCAGAAAAAAATAGTGCTACTGCTAGACAAGACGGAGTTAAAAATGAGTCTATGCAAACTCAACGTTTTGATAAAAACACTGCACTTGTTGTACAAGACGGGAATAGAAATGAGGCTGTACAGGATCAAAGAACTATGACTAACATGGCGAAAGGAAGTAACGCTGTTATTCGTCAAGATGGTAAAAGAAATCGCGCTGAACAAACTCAAAAAGGAGAAAAGAATGATGCGAGAACTGTCCAAACAGGTGATTTTAACGACTCAGAAACGACTCAGACCGGTAATGGGAATGATGATATAACTAATCAGACAGGTGATTACAATATGTCATGGACTATACAAACTGGTGATAAGAATGAGGCTATTACTCGTCAAAATGGTGACTTTAATATGTCTGATATTACTCAAACTGGTAATAAAAACTTCGCGAGAGTTAGACAATTCAATGATTATCAAATCAGTACTGTAACTCAAATGGGGAACAATAATGGTGCTAACGTTTATCAATTCTAATAACTTATAAAAAAGAGGTAGTTTAAAAAGAACTACCTCTTTTTTTTTAATAAAAAACATCATGAAAACTAAAATATATATTCTTTTTATTATGTTTTCATTTTCAGAGATTGCTTTCTGTCAAAATGATAATGAGGAAAAGGAAAGTAAAGCTTTTAATTCATTAACTGATTTTTCTAAAGATTTGCGATATCATTTAATAAGCCAAATTGATTATGCGAATAAAAAGAGTAGTTCAGAAAGGAATTTTCAACAAAACAGTAGTTTAAATATCAATCAAATTGGGAACTTTAATACAGTTGCAGTGAATATAAAAGCACAATCAGTAGATCTTGATATTTTACAATATGGAGATGAAAATACATTTCAATTAGACAACCAAGTTGATACCTTCAAACATAAGGTAGTTCAGGTAGGACAAAAAAATACTATTATAGATGTTTCTCGTCATACTAACAGCGGTATTGATGTAAATATGGAGTTTGTTCAAAAAGGGAATAATCAAAATATTCGCAACTATGGAACTAATTCTATGTCAAAAGATATGAAAGTTATTCAAAAAGGCAACGGAGCTTCAGTCTTTATTATTAATCATAAATAAGCGACTAATGAAAATCAGTAATCAATTTAAAGTGTTTTTTGTTTTTTTATTATTTACTGTAGGATGTTATTCGCAAACAACAAATACAAAAGTTAAGGCTAGAATTGTATATGAAGAAAATGATAGAATCATTAAAATTACTGGTACAGCCGAAAATTTAACAGACATACTGCAAAGCATGTCTTATAGCTTGTCAGTCATAAAAAAAAACAGTTCTAATGATAATACATCTAATAATGTGCAAGAAGGCTTTTTTAACTTAGGTCCTAATGAAAATAAAAATTTATCTACTACTCAAATTAACCTTGGTAATGAAGATGAAGTGATTGTTCTGCTACTTTTTTATGATGAAAGCAAAAAACTCATAGGGAAGGACAGAGTCGTATTTGGTGAAGAAAAAAAAAAGTAGAAACAATACCAGTTGATGGTTTTGAATTAAGAGGAATAGTTTCAGATGAGACGAAAACTAAAATGGGAAGAGACTTCTATGATTTATATTATTATTTATATAATGAGTATAAAATTAACTCCAATAAACTTGTGGTGATTAATGAAGAATTCAGCTTTTCAAGAAACACAAAAATATCGATTAACATAAATAATGAAGTTGTTAATGAGTTTTTATCTCGGCCAGATGAAGAATATATAGAGGCAATGGCTCAGCAATCGATTTACCAAACCTATCTATATTTAAAGAATTTGGAAAAGGAAAGTAAATATTTTACACAGTATTAATTTAATATATGATTTATGAAACTTTTATTTTCTCTTGCTATACTTTTATTTTCACTATCAGTCTTTGCACAAGAATTAGTGTATAAGCCACGTAATCCTGCTTTTGGAGGAGATACTTTTAATTATCAATGGATGATTGGTTCTGCAGAGTCTCAAAATAAATTTAAAGATCAAGAACTGCAAAGAGATGAGCTGACTGAATTACAACAATTCACAGCGGATTTGAACTCGCAATTACTGAGTTCAGTTTCAAGATCCTTATTTACACAACAGTTTGGAACAGAGGGAATATCTGTTGGGAGTTATGTTTTTGGGAGTTTGTCTGTTGAGGTATATCCTTCTTCAGGAGGTTTAACAGTTGATATTCTAGATACAAAAACAGGTGAACAAACACAAGTAATTATCCCAAATTAATACTATGCAATTTAAATCCTACTTAGTTTTTCCAATTATTTTTTTATTCTTAAGTTGCGGTGCTTTTTATAACCAACCCACTGGTGTAGAGAAAGCAGTGATAGGAGAAAGTACTCCAGCCACATCCCTATTAAAAGAGCTTCCGAAAGCAAAAG
This sequence comes from uncultured Flavobacterium sp., assembly GCF_963974175.1. Classification (GTDB taxonomy): domain Bacteria; phylum Bacteroidota; class Bacteroidia; order Flavobacteriales; family Flavobacteriaceae; genus Flavobacterium. The sequence continues at coordinate 48,489 of NZ_CAXBBR010000017.1, read as the reverse complement.
AACCTATTGTCGTGGGAATCTATAAATTTAGAGACCAAACGGGGCAATATAAAGCCTCCGAAAACGGAAGTACATTTAGCACTGCGGTAACCCAAGGAGCGACTTCAATATTAATTAAAGCGCTTGAAGATTCAAAATGGTTTGTGCCTATTGAGCGTGAAAATATTGGAAATTTACTTCAAGAAAGAAATCTTATTCGTTCCACTAGACAAGAATACACTGCAAACGTTGATCCTAAGGCACCACAAATTACGCCTTTATTATATGCAGGAGTTTTACTTGAAGGCGGAATAATCTCTTATGATTCTAATATTATTACAGGTGGTTTTGGAGCTCGATATTTTGGTACAGGGGCATCTGTAAAATACAGACAGGATCGAGTTACTATATACTTACGTATGGTTTCTACTGCAAATGGAAAAATACTGAAATCAGTTTATATTTCAAAAACAATTCTTTCTCAAGCCATTGATCAAAGTCTTTTTAAATATGTGAATTTCAAAAGGCTATTAGAGGTAGAGACGGGATACACTACAAATGAACCCATACAAATGGCAGTTACAGAAGCAATCGAGAAAGCGGTAGCTTCGCTAGTTATGGAAGGAATCAAAGATGGGATATGGGAGTCAGCGGCGGCTAAAGAAGAAATAGATTCCGTAATGTTAAAATATAAAAACGAGAATGAAGAAGCTGACGTAACAGCGATATACGGTAGAAAATTAACAGACAGAAGGTCAAAATTCGGGATTGAATTTTCTGGCGGTCTGACTTTAATGGATGGAGACCGTGTAGATCCGCTACTGCGCCCAATGGTACGTGGAGCTTTGAAATATTTTTTAACACCAAGTATTAACCTAAGCGCTTCGACAAATGTTATAAAGCTTGCAAATAAAGGCTATTCTGACAAAGGCTATGCAACATTTGATCTTAATGCAGAATACATTTTATTGCCAAAAGATAAATTGACTCCCTATATTTTTGCCGGAGGAGGCTATGGTTTTAATAAAGAGTTTGAAAATATTCATGCAAAAGTTCAGTATGGAGCTGGTCTTGAATATATGGCTTCAGACAATTTTGGGATAAAAATGTATGGAGAACACAACTTGAATTTTAGTGATAATATTGATTACTTAGAAAGAGGCGTTCGAGACGATTACTATTATCGATTTGGCTTAGGACTGACATATTATTTTGGAAATAAAAAAATAAAAACGCAAAAATAAATGATGATAGTATTGTTCGTAAATAATTGTCTATCACTTAAATTTTAATATTAAAATAATGAAAAATATATATCTAATACTAAGTTTGTCCCTACTATTTCTTTTCAGCTCTTGTAGCGAGGAAAAAATTTCAGGAGAAGACTTTGGAACTGTTGAAGGAAGAGTAGTAAGTGCGATCACTTTTAAACCTTTGGAGAATGTAAAGGTTTTTTCAAACCCAAGTTCAAGTATTGTTTTTACAGATAGTGACGGTCGGTTTTCTATTCCAAAAATTAAAGTTGGTCAATATTCATTTGAAGCGCAAAAAGACGGTTATCTTGCTAAATTTGAATCGGGAACGATAAATATAAATAGCAGCACTAGCCTGGTTTTCGAACTAAAATTATCAACTTCAAATAATAAACCGCCAACCGCAGCTGTATTAGTTTCTCCAGCTGATAATGCGGTAAACCAAAGCTTAGAATTAAATATAAGTTGGACTGCCACCGATCCAGAAACGGATGTGTTGACCTACGAAGTTACTTTGAGGAATGATGCTACTAGTGATGTTATCGTTTATTCAAATTTGACGGAACCTAATTACATTCTGAAAAATCTGAAATACAACACCAAATATTATTGGCAAGTATCCGTTTCAGATGGAATAAACTCAAAAGTTTTAAGTGCGGTCAATACATTTACCACATCAACTTTCCCGAATGCTCGATTTTTATTTGTCAAAAAAATAAATGACAATAATGTGATTTATGCTGGGAATGATGCAGGAGAACAATTGCAAATTACGACTTCGGCTACAAATAGTTGGAGACCAAGAAAGAATACACAATCCACAAAAATTGCTTTTATTAGATCAAGTGGATCGCAAAACCATATATACACCATGAATCCGGATGGTTCAGGAGTTTTTAAAGTAACAAATGCAGTTCCTGTTGCTGGTTTTAATCCAGATTTCATTAATTTTTCTTGGAATGCTTCAGGCAGTGAGATTATCTATCCCTATTTTGATAAATTATATAAGATAAATAAAGACGGAAGTGGTTTGACTAAAATCTATCAAACTACTGATGGAAGATTTATATCTGAGTGTGACTGGAGTAATGATGGTTCAAAAATCGCTTTGAAAATTAATAATGCAAATGGCTATAATGCGGAGATATTAGTAATTAATACGTCGGGAACAGTAATTAATCAAGTTTTATCAGGAATTGATGGTGCGTTAGGTGGTTTGAATTTTTCAGTAACGGGACAAAAACTAATCTTTACCAGAGATATATCAGGATATGAAAATACTAATTACAGACAACTTGATACAAGAATTTATCAGTATGCATTTAGCTCTTCTGCAATTACAGAAATAGGATATGATAAACCTTCAGGTAGTGTAGATTTGGACGTCAGATATTCTCCAAGCGAATCTGAATTGATTTTTGTCAACACATCAAATGACGGTTTATCTGTAAAAAATATTGTAAAACTGGTTCCTTCTACAAATAGCACAAGTTCTGTAAGATCAATACTGTTTTCAAATGCCAGTATGCCAGATTGGGAATAGTAGTAAACACTATATATAAAAAATGCCTATCCGTTTTGGATAGGCATTTTTTATATATTTAAAAGGCAAGTGATTGAACTCACTTTTAACTATAGTAGAAAACGGGGTGTTGTGAATTTCATTCGCTTTGATTTTAAAGCGACTACTCGGCAGTTATTGGATCTATAACTGCGGCAACTTTACTGATTGCGTTTACAGGAAAACCACCTAGTTTAGCGTGTTCTCGTACCATTTCTTCGTTTGGCGCATTGTATATGCAGTAAATTTTGTCATTAGTGACATAACTATTAACCCACTGTATTTGTGGTCCCAGTTTATCTAAAACTCCCATAGAAGTTTGTGAAATGGCTTTTAACTGTTCAGCATTCATTTTTCCGGCTTCGGGGATTTCTCTTTCAATTACGTACTTAGGCATGATGTTTAGTTTTGTTTTCCTACTCATTTACATTTTTGGAAAAACTCGTTTTTTATAGTGGTATCTGAATTCCACTTTATAACTTTATTTAGAGACAATAGTTCAAATAGGATGTAGTGAAATAAGTCGATAATACTATTAATCTCAAATAAAAAAGAGGTGGTTCAAGTCTTGATGTGGAAAGGTTATAAGATTTTAAAACGCCTTTTTTAAATGTATAAAAAACTGATATGTAGTCTGTTAGTATAAATTTAATGAATTAATTTTACATTCTGCAGATAAAGATAATATTTAACGAAACACTTAACGACCCAATAGGCATTACCCAAAAAAATATTTATCTTTGCCGCACAACCCAGTTGCCTAAAAACAACATACACAACTACACTACATGAGTTCAGATACTTCAAAAAGATATGCGCAACGCGGTGTTTCTGCATCCAAAGAAGATGTGCATAACGCCATAAAAAATATTGACAAAGGTTTGTATCCACAGGCATTTTGTAAAATTGTTCCGGATTACCTTACCCAAGACGAGGACTATTGTTTGATTATGCATGCAGATGGAGCAGGAACTAAATCTTCTTTGGCATATATGTACTGGAAAGAAACAGGAGATATATCAGTATGGAAAGGGATTGCTCAAGATGCATTAATAATGAATATTGATGATTTATTGTGTGTGGGAGCAACTGATAATATTCTGCTTTCTTCTACTATTGGTAGGAACAAAAATTTGATTACGGGAGAAGTGCTTTCGGCTATTATCAATGGAACAGAAGAACTGATTAAGGAGTTGGCTTCTTTTGGGGTAACCATACATTCTACAGGTGGAGAAACTGCTGATGTGGGTGATATCGTTCGTACCATTATCGTAGATTCTACCGTTACAGCTAGAATGAAACGTTCTAAAGTCATTGACAATGCTAATATCAAAGCAGGGGATGTGATTGTAGGTTTGGCCTCTTTTGGTCAGGCTACTTATGAAAAAAGCTACAATGGCGGAATGGGGAGTAATGGATTAACTTCTGCGCGTCATGATGTATTCGGGAAATATTTGGCTACTAAGTACCCAGAAAGTTTTGATGCGGCGGTACCCGAAGACTTAATTTACTCAGGACAAGTCAAATTAACTGACGCGGTGGAGAATTCTCCTATCGATGCAGGTCAATTAGTACTTTCACCAACGAGAACTTATGCACCTATTATCAAGAAGATTTTAGATAAATACGACGCTGCTGCCATTCATGGTATGGTACATTGTAGTGGAGGAGCACAGACAAAAATTTTGCATTTCGTAGAAAACCTTCACATCATAAAAGATAATTTATTCCCGGTTCCTCCTTTATTTAAGTTGATACAGGAACAGTCTAAAACAGATTGGAAGGAAATGTACCAAGTATTTAACTGTGGTCACCGTATGGAAATATATGTTCCTGAAGCAGTTGCCCAGGATATTATCGCTATTTCAAAATCATTCAATGTCGATGCACAAATCGTAGGAAGGGTAGAAGCAGCCGATACTAAAAAATTGACAATCACCAGCGAATACGGGACTTTCGAATATTAATATAATTAGAAGCTAATCCCGCTGTTCACTATATCTGTTGTGGCAAACACTGCCACAACAGGATGCCGTTTCCATCGGGGCTAAAAACACAATGATATGTACGAATTAATTTTTTGGAAATATTTAGAGGAGGTTTACTTAAATCATCAAGAAGTGTATGAAGCACTTGATGACGAAACTACAATTGAAGGCCTAGAAGAACTTCCTGTTCAAGTAATTTTGAATAGAATAGCTTCTGTATTTTCAAAATGGGAAAAAGTAGATGAAAACAGCTGGAAAAACAATAGTGGACCAGGAGCTTTTCAAGTATTGACAACACCACAAAGCATACAGATTGATTGCTATGGTACCGAAGGGAAAACAATGGATCAATTAGTGAACATTATGGAAGAATATAAATGTCCATTATATGACCCTCAAGTTCCTATGCGCTATGATGAAATGTATGCGCCGGAATAGTTCTACTTTATAAATAGAAATCAAAATATACAATAGAAGTAAAAAAGTACTATAATAATTGATAATTAGCCAATGAATTTTGATTCTTTTCCTAACTTAATTCTAGAAGACGAAACGGTTTTACTTCGACCACTTCTAGAAACTGATTTCGATAATTTATTAGATTTTTCAATTAACGAGCCTGATACTTGGAAATATTCTTTAGTACGTGCAAACGGAAAAGAGAATTTAGAAAAGTACATTCAAATAGCATTAGCTGCCAAAGAAAGAAAAATAGAGTTTCCGTTTATTGTTTTCGATAAAAAATCAGGCAAGTACGCTGGTAGTACTCGTTTCTATGATATCAATTTTGCTCATAAAACGCTGCAGCTCGGTTATACTTGGTACGGTCAAGCTTTTCGAGGAACAGGATTAAACAAACACTGTAAGCTTTTATTGTTACAATTTGCGTTTGAAATACTTGAGGTAGAACGTGTTGAGTTTAGAGCTGATAACGATAATAAAAGAAGTATTGCCGCGATGAAAAGTATCGGTTGTAAGGAAGAAGGCGTATTGCGAAATCATATGCCAACTTATAATAGTGATGTACGACGTGATACTATTGTTTTAAGCATTCTTAGAGACGAGTGGTTTGAGAATGTTAAGCACCGCCTAGTTGAGAATGTAAAGAAATTGAACTAATCTCCAAGCTTAGATTCTTTTTCTTTGCCGTCTTCTTCTTTAGTACCGTCTTCTTTTTTATCCTCTGTTTTTCTAAAGCCTATTAGTTGTCGGTATTTGGTTTCCGTTTTTTTTAATTCTTCCTCTAGGTGCTTGTATTTACTGATGTCTTTTATTGTAACTACAGCAGCAACTACGTTATTATCCTGATCTATTAGAGGCCTACCGCTAATAAGAACTCGTTTTTTTTCACGTTTGGCAGAGTCCCAAAGCACAATATCAATATCATTAGTAACTTCTCCGTTTAACGCGCGTTCCATAGGCAAATTTTGAGAAGGGAAAATGGTCTTTTCGTCAGGGAAATATAGCTCAAAATGATCTGAGATATTGGGAGATATAAGATCATCTTCTTCAATTCCAAACATTTCATTAGCATTGTAATTTGCCATGATTACTTTTTTATCTGAATTCGCAACGATGATGCCTTCACTTATATTCTCTAGAATTAGGCGTAATTTCTGTTCGTTTTCGTAGAGTTCGTCAATTGCCTGCTGTTGCTCTTTTTCTAATTGTACAAGTGCAGTAATATCTCTTGCAACGGCATACATTAATCCCGTTTTTGAATCAGCGATGGCAGACCAAACAAGCCATTTAATGGAGCCGTCTTTACAAATCCACCTGTTTTTAAACTCAAGTATTAGTGAGGAGCCATTTTTAATCTTCTCAATTTCCTTTTGGGTACTTTCTTTATCATCTGGATGAACAAAATGGAGAAAGGGATGTTTTAATAATTCGGCTTCTGAGTATCCTAATGTTTTAACCATTGTAGGATTTATTTTTTCAAATTTTTCCTTAGAAGCGATCGCCATTATGTCTAATGAAATATTGAAAAAATTATCAGCTGCATTCAGTGACTTTTCATTTTCAACTGATTGGGTTACATCAGTGGCAACGGCATATAATAAGCCTGTTTTTATATCGGGGAAGGTAGACCACTGAATCCATTTCATAGATCCATCTTTACCAATATATCTGTTTTTAAACTGTGTCGTAGTAGCTCCAGTTTCCAGTTTTACAACTTCTCCCTGCGTATTAGTTTTGTCTTCATCATAGACAAAGTTGAGAAAGGGTTGGCTTAATAATTCTTCTTCAGAGTACCCTAATATTTTGACTGTAGCCGGATTTACTTTAATGAAGTGTGTTGATGACGCAATAATCATCATTTCTGCCGACATAGTGAAGAATTTATCAGATGCAACTAATGATTCTTCCATTTCCTTTCTTTCAGTAATATCAGTAGATATCCCGCCGATGGCATAGATTCTTCCTGTTGAATCATACAATGGAAATTTTACGGCGATGTACGTATGTTTACCGTCCTTTTGCTGTATCGTTTCTTCAGTTTTTAATTCACGTAATTTTTTTACAACCTCAATGTCAGAATTTCTGTAGACATCAGCAACACTTTCTGGTAAAAAGTCAAAATCTGTTTTCCCTATTATTTCGTCGTTCGATATTTTAAATAAATCCCCAAATTGTTTGTTGATCAATATATATTCCCCGTTGATTTTTTTTATAAAAATGGGATTGGACGTATTGTCAATAATAGACTGAAGCAATTGTTTGTTGTCGAATAGTAATTTTTGAGATATTTTTTTTGCTTTTAATTGGGAATGAATAATAAAATAGACAACAATTAATAAAATTATAGATAGCCCAAATAAAGCAACTTCTATCCAATCTAATTTCGAATCCATTGTTTTGTCTCTTTGCTTATCAAGACGCGAAATGAAAATCCATCCCGAAGCAACGACAACCAGTACATTTATGACAAATCCTATAAATACTTTTTTTTCAAATGATATTTTCATGGACTAACATTTTAATTTGATTTGGAAAAAGTGCGACAATTAGCAAGGCACTTGCTTATTAGTATGAAAGTTAGTGAATTATATCCAATTCAGTATTGTGAACTTATTTTTTTTAGAGTGAAATACCATACAAAAAAAGGAGACGGGAAATAAGTAGTGGATGTTTAGTGTTGAAAATTAGTTAATAATTTTTATCAAGCTTTCGTTGATTTTCATCACCAAAAGGAGCAAGTCATTAGACAAATATAATTTCGTAAAATAAGAGATGCATTAGTCTTTATTTATTTTCAAATTTCATCAAGCTTAGACTCAGTAAAATTACAACCAAAGTAACACCTACATCTGCAGCAATCGCGAAAACTAAATTGCTGTATCCCAGAAAGGCTAATGCGATAAAAAGCACTTTTACAGCAATGGCTCCTATGGTATTGGTTTTTATCCTTAACAGTGTCTTTTTACTGAGACGAATTAGAAAGGGGATAAGGGAAAGTTTATCGTTCATTAAGGCAATATTGGCAGTTTCAATTGCGGTATCGCTTCCGGCGGCTCCCATTGCAATTCCCACAGTACTCAATGCCAGAGCTGGCGCATCGTTTATCCCGTCACCTACCATGGCGACGTTACCATACTCTTTTAAAAGTGCGCTCATTTTTTCCGATTTATTTTCTGGTAGTAATCCTCCAAATACTTTTTTAATGCCAACGGTATTAGCCACATAATGAGCTGCTTTTTCACTATCTCCTGTTAGCATTATTAGCTCGATATTAAGCGCTTGCAATTCTTTTATGGCGGCAATACTATCTGGTTTTATGGCGTCGGTCAAGCCAATGATACCAGCTACGCCTTTCCCAAAACTAACTACTACACTTGTTTTACCCTGAGAAGCTAATTGTTCGACAATTTTTTCAGCCTCTTCGGTTACTTCGTGATATTCTCGAATGAATTCAAGTTTACCCACATAAACAGTTTCGTTCTCACAAACCAGACATTTTGCAATGGCTCCTTTTCCCATGATGCTTTTAAAACCTTCGGCTTTATGCGGTTCAAAACCCTCAGCTTTGCTTGCCGTAACAATGGCTTGCGCCAATGGATGTTCAGAGAAAAGTTCTGTTCCGGCAGTACACGCTAACAGCTCTTCACGACTAGTTCCGTTTAACGGAAAAATATCTGAAACGATAGGAGTTCCATAAGTGATAGTTCTGGTTTTGTCTAAGGCAATCGCTTTGACTTGAGCCATGGCCTCGATGTATTTCCCTCCCTTTACCAGAGCTCCTTTTGCGGAAGCATTCCCTATCGCTGCATAGATGGCAACCGGAGTAGAGATTACAAGCGCACACGGGCACGCAATCACTAAGAGCGTAATGGCTTGTTTCAACCAAAGGTCAAAATCCAGGTCTAGTATAAAAACGGGTATTGCAAACACCAAAACTGCCATGGCAATAATAGTTGGTGTATAGAATTTAGAAAAACGTTGAATGAATTTTTGTGTGTCACTTCTGGATGCCGCTGCTTCAAATGTCAGCCGAATTATTTTTGCAAAGGTGGTATCTATAGAAAGGGTCGTCGTTTCCATTTCGACAAAACCATTTTTATTGAGCGTTCCCGCAAATAAAATATCGCCAGGACGTTTGTCTTTTGGAATAGGTTCTCCGGTAATGGCCGCTTCATCAACCGTCGTTTCTCCTGATACTATTCTTCCGTCTAATGGAATCATTTCGCCAGGTTTCACTTGAATAATGGAGCCTACAGCAACTTTATTTACTGGTATGGATTTGTTTTCTGATTTTACAAAAGCGGTTTTTGGGGCTAGATTAACTAATTGGTCTAATGCCGATTTTGAATTTTCAAGACCGATATCCTCCAGACGCTCACCCAAAACATAGAGAACAATAACAACTGCCGCTTCAGGGTATTCTCCCAAGTAAAAGGCCGCAACAACTGCGATGGTCATCAGTAAATTGATACTGCTGAATTTAAGTTTGAAGATTGCTTTTATTCCATTTATCAAAACCTCGTGACCAATTCCTATGATAAATGCGGCGAAAATAAAAGGTCCGTAGGGCATAGGAATGTGAATGCCAATAATCGATAAAATTTCTAAAATGATAACAATCGTAACGGAGGAAAGTAGAAAAAGAAATTTTTTATCGTCTATTGGCAATCTCATAAGCTTAATTTTATTCTGTTTATTTTAATTGTTATTCTCTGTTTTGTTTAAAAGAACAGGGACTCCAAAACCAATTTGCTCTAACTTCTGCAATTGTGTCTCCGCATCGCCCACAATTAAATAAATCATCTTGTTAGAGTTTAGATACTTATCAGATAGAGCTTTTATATCGTCGATAGCAATATTTTTAACTGTATTTTCCCTTTGTTTGGCGTAGTCAACAGGGAAGTTATAATTACTTATTTCATAAAGCATGTTCAATTTAGAAGCCATTGTTTCAAATTCTCTAGCGTTGCTTTTAATCAAATATCCTTTTGTTACATTGAGGTCGTTTTCATTGAAATTTATACCATATTGTTCTACAATTTCTTTTATTAAACGCACTGACTCATAAGTTACATTTGATCGTACCCCGCTATAAATCGTAAAAGGACCTTTGTTGTTGGAACCGATAAATGAAGAACCTATTCCATAGGTATATCCTTTGCCTTCACGTAATTCTTGTGTAAGCTGCGATGCAAAACTACCTCCTCCTAAACGATAATTCATGATGTCAGCAGGGTAGAAATCTGCATCTGTGGCAGCTAGTGCTGGATACCCAATTCTTATTACCGATTGTTTTGCGCCGGGAACATCGTAGAAATAAATTTTAGAATTTGCAGGTGCATCTGCAATTTTTGTTGTTGGGATTGTCACTTCTTTAGGCTTCCAGTTTTTATTTAAAGTAGCTAGTGAGCTGTTCACTTGCGCTTTTGAAATAGCACCTACAATTTGGAAATTAGTAACAGAAGGTGAAATGTTTTGGCTGTAATAAGTTTTTAAATCATCAATACTAATGCTATTGATTGAATTTTCGGTACCAATTCGATTATTCATTAAAATAGATTCTTTTCCATAAACTAATTTCTTGAATTCATTTCTCGCAATACTGTTTGGATCCGCTTTTTGCTGTATCACTTGACTCAATGTACTTTGTTTTATCAAATCAAATTCTTTGGTATCCCAACGCGGTTCTAATACAATTTCCTGAACTAATTTCATTGTTTCATTGTAATTCTTTGCCAGTGTATTTCCTGTAATTAAAATGGATTCATCGGTTGCAAATGCGTTAATTGTGGCTCCTAGGCTTTCAATAGCATTTTCTAATTGCTCCGGTGTTCTATTTTTAGTTCCTTTTGTCAGTAACTGAGCTAGCATATTTGAAACACCTATTTTAGTAGGGTTTTCTAGTAACATCCCTCCTTTTATTTGCATTTGAAACTGTACCAGTGGCACTTCATGGTTTTCAATTCCCAAAAGAGTTAATTTAGAGGGCGATTTTTCTTTCCATACTAATGGCAATATTACTTCCGGGCTTGCACCATAGATAGGCTCTATACTGCGGTCAAAGCTTGAATGTGTTTTTTCATAAGTTGCAGCAATACTTGCATCGAATGACTCTTCTTTACCTTCAATTATTTTTTCTTCAACAACCTTCGCTAAGGTTGATCCTTCTAATGCCAAATTAGCTTCGCCTTTTGGTACAAAACTAGTTGCAATGAAATGTTTGTCTTTTATATATTTTTTATAAACTCGCATTACATCTTCTTTCGTTACAGCAAGGATGTTTTTTACATCTTGATTAATGAAATCAGGAGTTCCTGCAAAGATTTCATATTGGGCTAACTGAAATCCTTTTCCTAAAACACTCGATAGTCCGTTGTAAAAAGCAGTTTCCTGCCCCGCTTTAATTCGGTCTAAATCCTGTTGCGAAATACCTTGGCTTTCAAAGTTTTTAAAGGCTTCATTTATACCAGTCATCACGGCATTCAATTCTGTTTTATCAAAAGCAACAACATTGAGGATGTATTGTCCGGCTATTTCAGAGTTGTATTGCGATAATTCAACTTCATCGGTTAGTTTTTTATCTTCTACTAGTGTTTTGTATAAGGGCGCTTTCTTACCTTTAGAAAGATAACTAGCCAAAACCTCTAGCGCATAACTATCAGGATGGTATTCATATACAGACGGCCAGGTTAGTGTAAGCTGTGGCAAACGCGCAAAATTATCCTCAAAATAGAATTTTTTAGTTTCAGTGAGGGTTACAGGCTGTTTTTCCATTTTAGGAATAGCCTCACCACGTTTTATTTCGCCAAAATATTTTTGTACCCATGCTTTGGCTTGTTTGACATCGAAATCACCAGCAATGGTTAGCGTTACATTATTAGGAATATACCAGCGGTTGTAGAAATCTTTTACGTCTTGAAGAGATGCGTTTTGTAAATCTTCTAAAGAACCAATTACTTCCCAATGGTACGGGTGGTTTTCAGGATATAAATTTTTATTGATTACGGCAAAATTATTTCCATAAGGTCTGTTGTCGTAACTCTGTCTTTTCTCATTTTTAACGACTTGCTTCTCTTTGGCAAGGACTGGGTCTGTAACCGTATTGATAAAATAGCCTAGTTTATCGGCTTCAGCCCATATCATTTTTCCTAAGGCATCTTTTGGAACGGTTTGAAAATAATTTGTACGGTCTCTGCTGGTAGAACCATTAGCTCCTGAGCCTCCAATGCGGGCACTCATTTTATCCAAACCACCTTTTCCTAGATTCTCTGACTCTAAAAATAATAGATGTTCAAATAAATGGGCAAAACCAGTACGACCGATTTTCTCTCGTGCTGATCCCACATGGCTAGTTAAGGCAACAGCAACAACGGGGTCAGATCGATCAATATGCATAATGACATGCAGGCCATTGTCTAAGGAGAATTGTTCAAATTCTACTTTGAACTCTTTGGATTTTGTAGTTTTGGTTTCGTTTTGTGAATAAGAAACTAATACCGTGAATAGGAAAATTGGGAGTGTTAAAAACTGGAATGATTTCATTTCGAAATTTTAAATTATTGTTTTTTACTAAGCGGAGCTATGAAAGTTAGACTCCATGTTTTACTGGAATAGTCTCCCGTTTCTTTGACAAAAAAAGGGTGCTATCTACTTTTTTAATAACGGGAACTAAGTTAATGAAAAATAATGTTTCCTTCTGTTAATGTAGGATTTTTTCTAATAGCGTGAAGACTGTTATAAGTAATAGAGTACATCAAGTGGCAGTAGCTTATTTATAAGGCGTGAAACAGCTTTATTAAAAGAAATTTTTTAGAGTAGCACTTTCATCTGAGGCTATATATTCATATCCGGATTTTCAATATCTGCAGAAAAAGAATCTTGTTGATGAGGTTTAGGTGCGATTATTTTGACGGTGTTCATGTTTTTTATTTGGGATAAAGTTTCAACACAGTTGTCTACCATTTCTTCGGTGGTGCGCTTTATATAGTCACTCTTTTTAAATTGCAATACATTCTTGTCCATGTCTTCGGCCGTCCATCCTCTGCTCCATCCTACAAAGCTGAAAGGGGGAAAGACAAAACCCAAATCAGTAAAAAACCACATTAATTGACCTGCAACGGATTGGATGTTGTCCTGACCACCAGTAATAATGAAAGCCGCTACCTTATTTTTAATTAAAATATTATTGTTTAATGTAATTTGATTTTGCACCGTATTAAGGCGTTCCGCCATTTTATAATACAAGGATGATGCATTTCCCCATCGGATAGGAGTGGCCAGTAGAACGATATCAGCCCACAATACCATTTCCCGATAGACTTGTGTCATGCCGTCTTTTCCGTCCATTTCGGTAATGCTACACGGCCAAGTGCAAGCATTCATATGTTGAGAATAATAGCCTTCACAATGCCGAAATTTCAATTGCCGTAGCTTAAGTATTTTTGTTTTTGCGTCATATTTTTTAGAAGCATAAGCCAAGGCTTTTTCAAGCGCGTCTTCGGATGTGCTGAACCGCGCTAAATTATCATTCATATTGGTTGTTGAGATTCCCAGTATGTTTAAAGAAGTTCCTGTAGTTTGGTATTTTAGTTGAATCAAATCCTCCAATGCACTTAGATCATGTTTCGCTGTTTTAGATTTAACAATAGGTTCTTCGCTTATTAGAATACTATCATCTTCTATCTTTATTTCATAAACAGACTGTTGGTCCTCGTAACCCGGTGGTGCTTTCCCCGTTTCGATATTGTATTCCCAGCCATGCCAGGGACATGTTACATACATGGCACCGTATTTCTTTTCAATACAACCTAATCCTAGTGGTCCTCCTTTATGTAAACAAGCGTTACCAATAGCGGTAATTTTTCCGTTGAAATGAAACAGAGCCACTTTTGAGTTGTTTACTTTCACTATTTTACTACAGCCTTCCGGTAGTTCAGAAAGCGAGGCTACTTTTATGAAATCCATTTTCGAATAATTTAATGTTTGAAACAAAAAATCGTGTTATCATGTGAGTACTTTTTTCCAAATGTACTTTTAGAAATTGGTTGATGATAGCGGTATTTCCTGCAGCGATTAAGCTACCGTGAATTAGATATTTAGGTAATGATTTAGAGCTTAGCGTGTTCGGCTACATAAAGATAAGGAAAAAGCAATGAATTGCAAAATGGTTACAAGAATGTAGCCCTCGCAAGAATTACTACTATTAAGAAGACATCTAAAATGATAAAAAAATAAAACATAGCGTACATTGCCAAAAACTTTGCGAACTTTGCATTAAAATAGAATCAGATGAAAATAAACTTAAAGAACGGAATTGATCAACTCATTTTCGGGATGAAACAAAAGGATGTTACTGCTATATACGGTAAACCAGATAGAAATTACAAAGACGAAGATGACAACGTTATTTTTGCTTATAACACACTCAAAATTCGTTTGACATTCTACAAAGAGGAGGACTTTAAACTAGGATATATGGTGGCTTCTAATCCAAATTTGGAGTTGTTCGGACAAAAAGTGATCAATAGAAAAATCAGTGAAGTCAAAAAAGAATTGACTGCAAAAGGAGTGGCTAAATTTACTCAAGAAGAATTTGATACTTTCGAGAACTATTTTAACGAAGACAATTGGATTATCTTTCAAACAGAATTTGATGAGGTTGTAAAAGTGGAAGTAGGCGCAATCATCAACCAGAAAGATGAATTTGACTGGAAGTTTAAAAGCAAATAATAGCTATAGAACTCTATAAATAACAAAACCCGATACATTTTAATGTATCGGGTTTCTGTTTTTAAAGGCTCTTTAAAAGGCTTTGTATTATTGTTTTGGTGTTGTTGGTTTTTCAAACATTTCTAATTCAAAAATAAGAGTTGCATTTGGCGGTATAACATTACCTGCACCTTGTTCTCCGTAAGCTAATTTAGCAGGGATAAATGCCGTTACCTTGTCTCCATAAGACATTAAAGATAATACTTCTAAAAAGCCAGGAATCATACCGTCTTTTTTTCCTGCTTGAAAAGGAAAAGCCTGGTATCCGTTTTGTGCGGCTCTATACTGATCGTATTTACCGTACGATTTATTTACGTCTTCATAGCTACTGTCAAATAAGCTTCCATCTTCAAAATAACCGGCATAGTGAAAATAGAAAGTACTACCGTCAATCGGTTTTACATCTGTACCTTTTTGAACTATTTTGTAAGTCAATCCGGAAGGTGTTGTAGTAGCGGTTGCTTTTACAGTGGCGAAATAAGCCTTTTTTGCAGCGATTACTGGTGCATATTTTTCCATATAGACTTTTTTACTTTCTGCTTCAGCCGCTGCTTGCTTCGCTTTGTTTTCTGCTTCAGCTGCTACTTGTTTCGCTTTATTTTCGGCATCGATTAATGCTTGTTTTTTATCATCTACCGTTTTATTTAGAAAATAATCTGAGAATACTTTCGGAGCATCAAACTTTTTTGCCAAAGCACCTTTTCTTGTAATAGTTATCTTTGTAATCGCATCACCCTGAGCAATCGCATTTACGACGTTCATACCCTCAGTTACATGGCCAAAAATAGTGTGCTTTCCGTTTAACCATGGCGTATCTTTATGAGTTATAAAAAATTGAGTGGAATTGCTCGCTGGACCAGAGTTGGCCATAGCCAAAACACCACTTTTGTCAAACTTAAGGTCAGTGACTTCATCTTTAAAAGCGTAGCCAGCAGTACCACCACCACTTCCTGTAGGATCTCCTCCCTGAATCATAAAGTCTTTGATGACTCTGTGAAATTTTAAACCATCATAAAAAGGTTTTCCCTTCAGATTATCATTGGTAACAAAAGTGTTTTTTCCTTCAACAAGCGAAATAAAATTAGCAACCGTAATAGGTGTTTTTTCAAACTCTAACTGAGTGGTTATATCGCCTTTAGTTGTTGAAATAGTGGCAAAGATACCTTCGACAACTGGAGCTTTTACTACAGCCTTAACTGCTGAGACAGGTTTCTTAGTAGGAACTATTTTTTTTGTGGTTTGAGCCTGTGCACTTAACATTCCGATGCACATTAAAAATAAAAGTTTAAGTTTCATTTTATATTTATTTAAGGAATAATTTATAAAGATCTATTCGGCTATTGAGGCATTACTTCCATTAATTCGATTTCGAAAACGATATTTGCATTAGGAGGAATTACATCTCCCGCGCCACCAGCACCGTAGGCTAAGTGAGAGGGGATGAACAAAATTGCTTTATCACCAAAAGATAATTTTTCTAACCCTTCAATGAAACCAGGAATCATGCCATCTTTTTTTCCAGCCTGAAAAGGGATTGGTTGATATCCATTTTGAGCGGCTCTGTCTGGATCAAACTTTCCATAAGTTTGAGCTACATTTTCTATACTCGTATCAAAAAGATGACCATCTTCTAGAAATCCTGCATAATGAATATATAGAGGTGCTCCCTTTGCCGGCTTTTTACCGCCTGCTTTGTGAGTAATCACATATTTAAGTCCAGTAGATGTTTTTATTGCTTTATTTTTTAGAGCATTAAAATATTTTACCTTGTCTTCACGGACATCTTTATATTTCTCGTCGTATTTTTTTTTGCTTTGCTCTTCTAAAGCCAGTTTTTGTTTTTGCTTTTCAGATTCAACAGAGAAGTAATCGTAGAATGTTTTTACCGCGTTAAACTTTTTTGCAGCTTCTCCTTTTCGAATAATTGTAACTTTATTCATGTAGTCGTTTTGCTCAATCAAGTTTACCACATCCATTCCTTTATCGACTACATGTCCAAAAATCGTGTGTTTGCCGTCTAACCATGGGGTTGCAACATGCGTAATGAAAAATTGACTGCTGTTAGTTGCAGGACCATTATTTGCCATTGCCAAGACGCCAGCACCATCAAAACGCAAATCGGTGATTTCATCTTTAAATTTATATCCGGCATCTCCTGAACCTGTACCTAAGGGATCTCCAGTTTGTATCATGAAATCTTTGATAACTCTGTGGAAACGCAATCCATCATAGAAGGGTTTTGCTTTCAGGTTGTCATTTGTAACAAAGTCATTTTTGCCTTCAGCCAAAGTAACAAAGTTAGCGACAGTAATAGGTGCTTTTTGATAATCTAAAGCTACTATAATGGGACCTTTGCTAGTTTCAATTTTAGCATATAAACCATCTGGAAGATTGCTGTTTTCCTCATTGCAGGAAGACAAAGTAACAATTGCGAGTAATACAAATAAGATGCTTTTTTTCATAACGATAGGGGTTAACTTACTATTTTAAAGTGTCTTTTGGTTTTATTGGGGTTGGGATTGTTTTTTTTATTGTAATAGGTACCTGCGGGGTACTGTCTGTTATTACTTTTTTTAGAGCTGGAACAGTAGAAATTGACTTTGTTTCCTTTTTATAAACGTCTTCCGGTTTGAAATCGTGCAATGTAACAGTGCAAATCAGAGGCTGGTTTGGCCCGATTCTTTTATTGTCACCATGGTAACCAAATCCCATATGCGAAGGAAAAAGAAAATTCACTTTTTCATTTTTATGCATTAGCTTGATACCATCTCTTAATCCCATCATGATGTCTTGTTTGTCGACATAATAGATTTGAGGTCTTAGTTCTAATTCGGAGTATATGATGGCTCCGCTAAGGTCTTTTATCTCATAGTCAAAGAAAACAACATCGCCTTTTTTAGGGGTTAAAGTGTCTACTTCATTTTCAGTGTCATAGGAATACCAATAGCCTTTTGAAGAAGCAATGTAATCCACTTCTGGTTTGCTTTTCATCAGTTTTTTTATCTGATCTTCTTCGCCAGCCACTAATTTTTTATTTCTTGCTACAGATTTTTTCATGAAACTCCCCGAAGTTTGAGAAATAGGTCTTCGGGCGTCCTGATGCTGTTTGCAACTGGAAACCATGACTGATAAAAATAAGGCAATTAAGATAATAGAACTAAATTTCATGATGTATTATACCGTTAGTTTTGTTATTAAATCCTCAAATTTGCTTACAGTTTCTTCCATCGATACTTCTGACTTTCCTCCTGCCGCATTGCGATGTCCTCCGCCTTGAAAATGGTCTCTTGCAAATTGATTGACATCAAAATCCCCTTGTGAGCGAAAGGATATTTTGATTATTTTTTCATCTTTATTTTCGATAAAAATAGCTGTAAAAACAATTCCTTTTATACTCAAACCGTAGTTTACGATTCCTTCAGTATCACCTTTTACGTAACCAAAGGTATTCAATTCATCTTGAGTTAACGTAGTGTAAGAGGTGTGATGTTCTGAAATTACTTTCAAGTTTTGTAGTGCTCTACCCAGAAGCTGTAATCTACTGTACGAACTGTTTTCAAAAAGTAAAGTAGGTATTTTAGTATTCTCGACACCTAAATCAATTAAATCGGCAACAATTCTATGTGTGTTTCCTGTAGTCCCTGGGAATCGGAAGGAACCGGAATCAGTTAGAATTCCAGTATAAATACAGGTTCCAATAGTCTTATCGATATCCTCTTTTTTACCAAGAAAAGAAATGAAGTTGTAGAGCATTTCACAAGTGGAACCAAAAGAAGTATCTGAATAGGTGTAAGCAGCATAATCATCAGGTTTTTGATGATGGTCAATCATTATAAATGGTGATTTCATCGAGGCTAAAGCAGCTTCCATATCGCCACCCACACGGTGTAAAGCATTGAAATCTAACGTAAAAATAAGATCGGCTGCCTCCAGTATTTTAGTGCAGTTTTCTTTGTCTTTTTCGAATATTTTAACGGTCTCTGAGCCTGGAAGCCAAGCAAGGAAATCCGGAAATTCATTTGGTGCAATCACGATAGGTTCATGATTGTTTTTTAATAAAAAGTGATATAATCCTAATGTAGAACCCATAGCATCTCCGTCAGGTCCTCTATGTGGAATGATTGCAATTTTTTTTGGTGTTGCCAATAACAACTGTATCGCTTGAATGTCTTGTATTTTCATAGTGTGCGAAATTACATTTTTTTAATGTAAAGTTGAAAACATTTAGAAATTAACGTTGCTTTTAAGATCAAAAATTATCTAATCTCCTTCTTTTAAATTTTTGATACAAAAGATGCTTAGGTCCTTTTACAATTTGGGAATGGTAAATTCCTACTGGTCCCGATGCTAAATAAGCTATAAAACAGCCAAGTCCGATAAATAGTCCGCTTTCTATTCCAAAGAGTTCTATTCCCATTATAGTGCAGGCAATTGGTGTATGAGTAGCGCCAGAAAAAACGGCCACAAATCCCATTCCCGCCAAAAGAGCAATAGGTAACGGAACAAAAATGGATAAGGCACTTCCTAATGTGGCGCCAATAAAAAACAACGGGGTAACTTCGCCTCCTTTGAATCCGGCACCTAAAGTAAATCCGGTAAACAATATTTTGAGTAGAAAGTCATAGTATTCACTTGGATTCGAGAAGGATTCAACAATAATAGGAACTCCTAGTCCTAGGTATTTTGTAGTACCGATGAAATACATGACAGATGCAAATAGAATTCCTCCTATGAAGGGACGTAGGGGGGGGTATTTGATTGTTTTCGAAAATAGCGTGCTCCAAAAATGAGTGCTTCTGGAAAAAAGCATCGCCGCCAAACCAAACAAAATACTAATAGGAATAATCCAAAGTAATATTGTTAAAGTAAAAGGAGGAATGATAGGAATAGAATAATGGGTGTGTTTTACTGCCCAGAACTCGACGGTGTAGTAAGCTATAAAGGCTACTAAAAAGGATAAAACAATGCTTTTGTAATTGATTTTACTGAAATAAAGCACCTCTAAAGCAAATAAAGCCCCTGCTAGTGGTGTGCCAAAAACAGAAGCAAATCCAGCACTGATTCCTAGAATGATAAGTGTTTTTCTTTCTGAATTATCGAGCTTGAAAAGTCCTGTAAATTGATCGGCTATTGCTCCTCCCATTTGTACAGCAGTTCCTTCACGACCAGCTGATCCACCAAATAAATGCGTTATTATCGTACCGATAAGCACTAACGGTGCCATTATTAAAGGAATCCTTTTTTTAGGAGTTTCATATTCTTCCAGTAATAAATTGTTGCCTTTTACGGCTTCCTTTCCGTAATAATGATATCCTAATCCAATTAATAATCCACCTATTGGCAAGAGCCAAATGATCCAGTTGTTCTGTCCTCGGTATTGTGCCGCCCACTCTAATGCTACTAATAAAATGGCAGAGGCTGAGCCAGACAAAAAGCCTATCAAAACACAAATGAAAATCCATTTGAGAGAGCCTTGTATAATTGTTTTTGTTTTTTCTGAATTCATTCGTTTCAACAGTGGGATTCCCCAAGCAATTTTTGGCTAAAGTATTACAATCCTGCCGAAATATTTTGTTTTTCAGGAAGTACCGCCGTAAATTCAATTTCCACAAGGTATTCAGGAGCTACTAATTTACTGATTTCATAGAAACCGGTCGTAGGTTTTACATCTTTAAAAAATTCAGCATGTGCTTTAGCCACGGCCTCAAAGGAAGTGATATCTGTAGTAAAAATTCGGGTTCGAATTACATCTTTCATACTCGCATCTAAATCTTCAAGGACTTTTTCTACTCTTTCAAGAATATTAAATGTTTGAGAGTAAGCATCATCAGCTTTTACTCTTTCCCCATCGACAATAGCTACCGTTCCAGAAACTTCAATAATATTTCCAATGCGTACAGCACGACAATAGCCCATTTTATCTTCCCAAGGCGAACCTGTTAATACGTTTTCTCTTTTCATTTTGATTATTTTTTTTGATTGTTATTTAAGGAATGTTGTTTGGTTATATAGTTTGGTATATTTTTTGCAATTTATAAAAAATAATAAAATAAAAAATACTGATTTTATATAAAAAAGTTCGATTTTGATAGGGTCGCTTTAGCATATTTCATATACTGAAACATACTATTTATGAAAATTTGAAGTTATAAAAAGAAGTTAAAGTATGCCATTTTTATGTTTTTATAATTTTGGTTTTTTATTTTTAAAAAAATTGAACAAATGATCAATAGATATACAAGAAGTATGAAGCAAATTTTCTTTTTTATTTTTTTATTAGGGATGATTTCCAATAGTTATTCTCAGGAAGAATTTAAAGACAAGTTTAAAGTGGTTCCTCCGAAAAACAAGAAATTGAAAATTGAACCAATAACTCCACATGATCCAGGGCCACCCCAAGTTAAACCTTATGTTGCTGCTGTCATACCAGAAAACACTTTTAAAGTACCCACTAATGATGTTATAATTGCTTCTGAAGCTTATAGAAGAAACCAAGATTTAGGAGTTTTTAAAACCGATTCTAATACTGCGAAGATAAGATATCGTGATGGAGCTTATGTTGACGGGGATAGAATTAGAATTTATGTAAACTATAAGGTGGTAGATTATGAAGTTTTATTGGAAGGAGATTTTAAAGGATTTGAAATTAAACTGGAAAAAGGGATAAATAGAATCGATTTCGAAGCATTAAATGAAGGTTTTGCCTCACCAAATACTGCAGAATTTGAAGTTTATGACGATAAGGGAACGATGATCTCTTCAAGCCAATGGAATATAGGCGAAGGATACAAGGCTACAATAATTGTAGACAAAAAATAATTTGAAAGCTATTTATTGGTTTTTAAAAAATTAGGAAGGGATATGATTCTATAATTAGAGTTTGTTTCAGTCCTATTTGGTTAAATTTTATTTAATGTTAGTTTAAGGTTTTGTTTTCTAAATAGAAAGCACGGTATATTTGTCGCAACTTGATATTTAGAGGATATAAAAACAAAGGGGTATAATATGAAACAGGGATTATTGTTTATTATGATGTGTTTTGCAATCAATGGATATTCTCAAACTGAGTTTAGTTCTAAGTTTAAGGCAATTCCCCCGATGGATACAAGCATTAAAACTAAAAAAGTAATTCCTGCAACGGTTGCGCCACCAGATATTGTCGCTCCTAATATTTTAAAAAAGCCCGAAGTCAAATTTCAGAGTACTAATTTTAAAATTGGTGGTCCTGATCCTATTTCTATGATTCAAACCAATGATTTTATTAATCCAGGCGATGAAGTAAGGGATAAAATGAATAAGAGTATTGAAAAATCATTAGTCAATAATGGATTAAAAGAGGACACATCGTATTTAAATGTAAAAGACTTAGATTTTGGAATCATTCGTACAAAGTCAAAATCTTTAATGATTCGCGTAAGAGACTATGGTGCAATTGATGGAGATTTAATAAAAGCTACCGTTATACACAATTATAAGGGTACTGTTTTGGCAAATAATTTATACTTAGAATCAAGTTTCAAAGATATCAAAATAGACCTTCAAGAAGGACTTAATTATTTAGAATTAGAGGCACTAAACCGTGGTGCTTTGGGAGGAAACACAGGCGCTTTTTACGTTTACGATAAAGAAGGGAACTTACTGCTGTCTGACTTGTGGAATAATTTTGATACAGGAGTCAAATCTAAATTTACATTTATTAAAGAATAAACGTTGCCTTTTTCGAACTAAAACGGATCTGCAGTAACTTTGAATTTCATATCTGCTTTTACTGTAATGTCTTGGGCTATAGTTTCTTTTATTACGGCTTTAGTTCGCAATTTATAGGAAGAGGCTTTGATGTATTTATCCAGTTTTTCAGTAGTCGTCGTAAGCGTTAAAGTGTTAGAAGTGGAGCTTATGTCATCTTTATAAGCCAATTCAATTTCGTCGTTTGCATCTGTTGAAATAAAAAGATGAATCGATTTTAAAAAGCTGAAAGATTTGTTAGCAGGATCAGTTATTGTCAACGTCAGCTCTTTTAGCTTCACGTCCTTTACTAAGTTAGCCTTAGTATTGTTATTCTCAAATTCGGCACTGGAGTTGGTCGTAACCTCCGGTGTTATTATACTCATAGCTGTTCCAATAGGAAACCCTGTTCCAATAGTAATGCTTGTTTGATTAGAAATTGTAAATGTCAGTAACTGATCTACAATACTACAAGAAACAATAAAAAGGCTTAAAGTGGCTAAGGCTGTATAAATATATTTTTTCAAAATGTTTTTTTATATTAATTCGATGCAAAAGTAATACTTATAAAATCAGTAATAGTTTATTAAACAAGTTTCTGTCACTTGTTTCGGTTTCCGCATGTTATTTTATTTATAAGCAACTAGCTGTAAGTGATTTATGATTTAAGGTACACTTGTCTGCCATGTGTAGTCCTTTCTTACGCTATCTAAAAATGATGAAGCATGCATTAGTAGAGTTGCATCGCTTTACTTTCTTCGTTTTTCGCACTTTTTTAAGCTTAAAAGTTGTAGCGGAAAAATAATTTACACTTTTTCAAAATTCAATTTTTCAATCCCGAATATAAAAAGTATTTTTGCGCATGCAACACAACGTACTTATTTTAGATTTCGGATCGCAATATACACAGCTTATTGCGCGTAGAGTTCGCGAATTAAATATATTCTGCGAAATTTTCCCATACAATCATTTTCCGAGTGATTTATCAAGTTATAAAGCCGTAATTCTTGGAGGAAGCCCTTTTTCTGTTAGAGGAGAAGATGCGCCACATCCAGATTTATCTCAAATCAGAGGTAAATTACCTATGCTTGCCGTATGTTACGGAGCGCAATATTTAGCTCACTTTAGTGGTGGGGAAGTAGCAGCTTCAAATACGAGAGAATATGGTAGAGCTAATTTATCTTATATTAAAGAGGATGAAGTTTTCTTTGAAGGAGTTGACCTTAACAGTCAAGTTTGGATGAGTCATAGCGATAGTATTAAAGCTTTGCCTACAAATGGTGTGAAGTTAGCAAGTACACATGATGTGGAATTTGCTGCTTACAAAATTGAGGGCGAAACAGCCTATGCTATACAATATCACCCAGAAGTTTTTCACTCGACAGACGGGTCAAAAATGCTGGAAAATTTCTTGGTAAAAATTGCTGAGGTTCCTCAAAATTTTACTCCAAATGCTTTTGTTGAAGAAATGGTTGCGGAGTTGAAAGAAAAAGTTGGAAACGATAAAGTGGTTTTAGGACTTTCTGGTGGAGTAGATTCTACTGTAGCAGCGGTTTTATTACACCAAGCTATTGGTGAAAATCTATACTGTGTTTTTGTTAATAATGGTTTGCTTCGTAAAAACGAATACCAAAGCGTATTAGATCAATACAAAGGAATGGGTTTAAACGTAAAAGGAGTAGATGCAGGAGATCGTTTCTTGTCAGAATTGGCAGGAGTAAGTGATCCGGAAACCAAACGTAAAATTATCGGTCGAGTATTTATAGAAGTTTTTGATGATGAATCTCATTTAATTGAAGATGTAAAATGGTTAGCACAAGGAACCATATATCCTGATGTAATTGAGTCAGTTTCTGTAAAAGGACCTTCAGCTACAATAAAATCACATCATAATGTAGGTGGTTTGCCTGATTATATGAAATTGAAAATTGTAGAACCGCTTCGTATGCTTTTTAAAGATGAAGTACGAAGAGTTGGGGCTTCATTAGGAATAGATCCTGAGTTATTGGGAAGACATCCTTTTCCTGGGCCTGGATTGTCTATTAGAATCTTAGGAGATATCACACCAGAAAAAGTACAAATTTTACAAGACGTAGATAAAGTCTTTATTGATGGATTAAAATCTTGGGGATTGTATGATAAAGTATGGCAAGCTGGAGCAATCCTTCTTCCTGTGAATAGTGTAGGAGTAATGGGTGACGAGCGTACTTATGAAAAAGTAGTTGCGCTTCGTGCTGTTGAATCTACAGATGGAATGACGGCTGACTGGGTACATTTACCTTATGATTTCCTAATGAAAGTATCGAATGATATTATCAATAAAGTTAAAGGTGTTAACAGAGTGGTATATGATATTAGTTCAAAACCGCCTGCAACGATTGAATGGGAATAGGACACATAGATTGTCTACATTAAGAATTTAAATTTTAATGATCTTTATATAAACGGTACCAATTTTTTAATTAAAATTTGGTACCGTTTTTGTTATCTTTGAACCAATAATATATACACCTACTATGATGAAGTATTTTTTTGCAATCTACATAACTGTTTTCTTATTTACCACAAACACTTTTTCACAAGAAAAAGTCATAACACATAAAGTGGAGAAAGGAGAAACGATCAATCAAATAGCACAAAAGTATCACGTTACTCCTTTTGATATTTACCAATTAAACCCAGATGCACAAAGTAGTTTGAGACCGAACAGTGTTTTGCTGATTCCAAATAAATCAGGGGCGCAAACTGTAAGTGTAAAGCCTAAAACAAATGCGCAGGGTCAATCTCATGTGGTAATCGCAAAAGAAACATTATACGGAATCGAAAAAAAATATGAGGTTTCTGATGAAGACTTGAAACGAGCGAATCCATTTCTTGAAAATGAAGGGTTGCAAATTGGACAAATCCTTACTATTCCTTCAAAAAACGCCCCGAAAAAAGCCGTTATTAATCAAGATAAATTCATTTATCATGATGTGCTTGCAAAGGAAACGAAATATTCTATTGCTAAAAAATATGAAATTACGGTTGAGGAATTGGAGAAACGCAATCCTGAAGTGGTTACTAATTTACCTATTGGATACAGACTGATAATTAAGGGTGCAGCTCCAAAAGCAGAAAAAGTTGTAGAAAAAATAGCTGATAAAGTAGAGTCAAAAGATGAGAAAGAGAAACAAGACTTAAAAAAGGCTTTAACAATAGTTGATTATGTTGCTTACGAAGTAAAACCTAAAGAAACGTTATACAGTTTGTCAAAGATGTTTGAGATGACTCAAGAAGAACTTATTGCGCTTAACCCAGAACTTAACAACGGAGTTGAAATAGGGATGCTTTTGAGAATTCCTTCTAAAGCGCCAGTCGCAATCGGCGATAAAAAGGAGTACAAGTCTTTGTCTAAAAAGATCACCTACGATAACCGTAAAAGAATGGTTCTACTTTTACCATTTAATATTGCTAATATAGAAAGTGATACCATTAACTCTACATATAGCCGTTTGAAAAAAGATAAGTTTTTAAATATGACTTTAGATTTTTATGCTGGAGCTCTAATAGCAATAGATTCGGCTAAAACTTTGGGGCTTCCCATCGATGTCGAAATTTATGATTCTCGTGAAACTAAAAACAGTTCAGATGTGGCTACTCTAATCCAAAGTAAAAACCTTGTAAATGCAAATGCTATAATCGGGCCATTTTATCAAAGTAATGCGGAAACAGCTGCGCAGTTAGTGGGCATGAATAACGTACCTGTTGTTTCTCCTTTGTCAAAAGATATTGGAAATCCTTATGCTAATTTGTACCAAACAATACCTACAAATGAAGCTATTAAGGGCGCAATGTTTGATTATATGCGTTCAAAGAACGGTAATATTATAGCTGTAGTTGACAAGAAAAAAGAATCTATTGTACAATACTTTAAACAATACCAAAAAGAAGTTCCCTTTGTTGCTTTTAAGGAGAATGGAAGTTTGTCAGCGGAAAGTCTAAAAAGCATGTTGGTGAAAGATAGAATGAATTACGTAGTGATGGAAACAGGGAATACCTGGATGATAAAAACTACTATAGCATCTATGTTGAGTTCTATGCCTACTTATCAAGTACAGTTAGTGATTTTAGAGCCTAATGAGACATTAGATACTGATGAAATTAAATTTGCGAATCTTACGAAACTGAAATTGATGTATCCTTCGGTTACTAGTGATTATGTTTCTCCTGAAGTGGCAATTTTCGAAAAAAAATATAGAAAAGCAAATAATATTTTTCCAAGTGATTATGCTACTCGTGGTTTTGATATGACTTTTGATACTATGATTCGATTGGTTCAAAATAAAAGTTTTGAAGAAACTGTAAATTCAGCAGCGACAAAACGAGGCGAGAATAAGTTCGAATATTATAAAAAAGAAGACGGCGGGTACACAAACAAAGGTGTTTTTATTTTGTATTATGATACGGATATGACCATTAAAGAAGCAAACTAATGACCTCAAAAGTTACCTACCTAGGGGATTTACGAACATCGTCAATACATGTACAATCAGGGAGTGAAATTGTTTCAGATGCTCCATTAGATAATAATGGAAAAGGAGAAGCTTTTTCGCCTACCGATACGGTTGCGAATGCTTTAGCGAGCTGCATGATGACCGTTATGGGGATAAAAGCCCGTGATGTAGATGTTGATTTTACAGGGGCTACAGCTTCAGTTACAAAAATCATGAACGCAGAGCCAAGACGAATTGGGGCGATAGAAATTGTTTTTGATATGAACATCAGTGCAGATCAAAAAAGTAAAACTATTCTGGAAAAAACAGCGATGACTTGTCCTGTTTTTTTAAGTTTAAATCCTGAAATAGAAAAACGAATCACTTTTAACTGGAAATAGTTTAGAGAAGTTAGAGCAAAAAGTAGAGGAATGAATGCTTTTTGTAAGATGTTATATCATCTGGTCTCTATCTTTTGTTTTCTATTTTCTAAGCTCTTACTTAATGGATAAAAATCAACAACAACTTGTAAAATTGGCGCATACTAAAATGCCTTTTGGGAAGTACGAAGGAAAGTTCTTAATCGATTTGCCTGAGTACTACGTAGTATGGTATAATAACAAAGGGTTTCCAAAGGGAGAATTAGGCGAGCAATTAAAACTTATATATGAGCTAAAGCTTAATGGACTAGAAGAATTAATAAGAAATATTAAAAAAAGATATCCAAAACCTCACTAATTTAAGAAATTAGCGAGGTTTTTTGCTTAAAAAGGGTTGTATTAAGCAATTGTCAATTTTCCGAATTATCTCATTTTCAAATTAGCATATTCTCAATTTATAATCGTATTTTTGCCAAGTTTTTGACACAACTACAATACAAACAACAACAGCATGAATCAAACGAAATATATTTTTGTTACTGGCGGTGTGACTTCTTCTTTAGGGAAAGGTATAATCGCAGCATCTTTGGCAAAATTGTTACAAGCACGAGGGTATAGAACTACTATCCAGAAGTTCGACCCCTATTTAAATGTTGATCCGGGGACTTTAAACCCATACGAACATGGAGAATGTTATGTTACGGATGATGGAGCTGAAACGGATTTAGATTTAGGACATTACGAGCGTTTCTTGAATGTTACTACTTCTCAAGCTAATAATGTTACTACAGGAAGAATTTATCTTTCAGTTATTGAAAAGGAAAGAAGAGGAGAATTTCTTGGGAAAACAGTACAAGTAGTTCCTCATATCACCAACGAAATTAAAGACAGAATGCAATTGCTTGGTAATTCAGGTGATTTTGATATTGTTATAACCGAAATTGGAGGAACAGTTGGGGATATTGAATCTTTACCCTATATAGAATCAGTTCGTCAGTTAGTTTGGGATCTAGGGGAGCATAATGCGATTGTTATTCACTTAACTCTAGTGCCTTATTTAGCGGCAGCAGGAGAGTTGAAAACAAAACCTACACAGCATTCAGTAAAAACTCTAATGGAGAGCGGAATTAAAGCTGACATTTTAGTATGTAGAACGGAGCATGAAATTTCAGATGAAATTCGAAATAAACTAGCCTTGTTTTGCAACGTAAAAAGAGAAGCAGTTATTCAATCTATTGATGCAGCTACTATTTATGAAGTTCCTAATTTAATGTTAGAAGAAGGTCTTGATGTTGTTGCTTTAAAGAAATTAGACTTGCCTAAAAAAGCGGCTCCAGATTTGAAAATTTGGAATACTTTTTTACGCAGAATAAAAAATCCAAAGCATACTATAAACATAGGCTTGATTGGTAAATATGTAGAAATGCAGGATTGTTACAAATCAATTTTGGAATCATTTATTCATGCAGGAGCTTCAAATGAGACTAAAGTAAATATAATTTCAATTCATTCTGAGTATATTGATGCCTCAAATATTGAAGATAAATTAAAAGATCTTGATGGTATACTAGTGGCGCCAGGTTTTGGAGAAAGAGGGATTGAAGGAAAGATAGAAGCAGTTCGTTATGCACGTGAAAATAAAGTTCCGTTTTTCGGAATTTGTTTGGGAATGCAAATGGCAGTTATTGAATACTCAAGAAATGTTTTAGGTTACGCTGATGCTAATTCGACAGAAATGAACGAGGATACTAAGCATCCTGTAGTAAATTTAATGGAAGAGCAAAAAAATGTGACTGACAAAGGAGGGACAATGCGTCTAGGAGCTTGGAAATGTGATATCAAACCAGACTCATTAGCTTATAAAATTTACGGAGAATCGACAATTTCTGAACGTCACCGTCATCGTTATGAGTACAACAGTGCCTATGTTGATGTTTTACAAAATGCAGGATTGAAAGCGTCAGGAGTGAATCCAGATACAGGATTAGTTGAGATCGTGGAATTGGAGGATCATCCATTTTTCATTGGGGTACAATACCATCCAGAATATAAAAGTACCGTTGCAAACCCACATCCTATTTTTGTGAATTTTGTAGCCGCTGCTGTAAAGGCAAAAAAGAAATAATTTCAGTATTTCAGTAAGATAATAGAATATAACTTTTGTTTATTGGCAAACAATAAACAATGAAACATAAATAATTTTTATAATAATGGAACAAAAGAAATTTGACCCGAATTCGATAATTGGTTTTGTATTGATTTTTGGGATATTACTTTGGATAATGTATCAAAATCAACCAGATCCTAAAGTAATTGCAGCTGAAAAAGCGCAAAAGGAGTTGGTGATTAAGGAAGCTAAAGCTAAAGAATTAAACGATAAAGTGGTTGCTGAAGCTACAGTTGCTGTTGCTGCTACCGGAGATTCTACACAATTAGCAAGTTTGGAGAAAAAGCTTGGAAATTTTGCTTATTCTGCTGCATTACCGTCAGCTAAAGGAGGTGTTACTACTATTGAAAATGAATTAGTTACGCTGAAAATCGCTAATAAAGGGGGGTATATTGTAGAAGCTACTTTAAAAAACTTTGAAAGATTTAAAAAAGGATCTGGAGAATTAGTAAAATTAGTAAAAGATAATAACGCTAGTTTAAACATTCAGTTGTTTACAAGTGATAATCATACCTTAAATACTAAAGACCTATATTTTGAGCCTACATTGACAAAAAATGGTGAAGACCAAATTTTATCTATGCGTTTAAAAGCGGGTGCTAATGAATATTTAGAGTATAAATATGTACTAAAGGCAGATGATTATATGTTAGACTTCGATATTCAGTCACAAGGATTGAATAAAGTATTGAACACATCTAAGCCATTAAGCCTAGAATGGGATTTAAAAACCTATACTAATGAAAAAAGTATTAGTTATGAAAACCGTTATTCGGAGTTGTATTACGAGCATGAAGAAGGAAAGAGTAACTACTTAGGATTAGGTAGCCAAGAAGATGATGTTGTTGAAGATGTTTCCTATGTAGCATACAAACAACACTTTTTTACTTCCATTTTGTTATCAAGTACTCCTTTTGAAAAAGCAGAATTACATTCTACTAATTTAGTTAAAGATGATAAAGTAGATACAACTTTTACAAAACAATTTAAGGCAGTTCTTCCATTAGCATTTAAAAATGGAGAAATTGATCAAAAAATGAATTGGTACTACGGGCCAACTGATTATACCTTGTTGAAAAGTTATGACAGAAATTTAGAAGATATAGTTGCTTTGGGTTGGGGGATTTTTGGTTGGATTAACCGTCACGCCTTCATTCCAATGTATGGTTTCTTAAGTTTGTTTATTCAACACGGTTGGGCTATTATATTGTTTACAGTGTTAGTTAAATTAGCGATGTCACCTATCACATACAAATCATTTTTGTCACAGGCAAAAATGAAAGTATTGAGACCTGAAATCAATGAGCTAGGGGAAAAATTCAAAAAAGACCCAATGAAAAAGCAACAGGAAACAATGAAGCTTTATAATAAAGCAGGTGTGAATCCTATGGCTGGTTGTATTCCAGGACTGATGCAAGCGCCTATATTTTATGCTTTGTTTCAATTCTTTCCTTCGGCAATAAGTTTGAGACAAAAAGGATTTCTTTGGGCAGATGATTTATCCTCTTTTGACTCTATTTATGAGTTACCATTTCATATTCCAGCATATGGAAGTCATATTAGTTTGTTTCCAATTTTAGCCTCTATAGCTATCTTCTTTTATATGAAAATGACTACTGGAGATCAACAAATGGCTGCTCCTACACAGGAAGGGATGCCCGATATGGCGAAAATGATGAAAATCATGATTTATGTTTCGCCATTAATGATGTTATTTTTCTTTAATAGCTATGCTTCGGGATTGAGTTTGTATTATTTTGTTTCGAATACAATTACAATAGGAATCATGCTAGTGATAAAGAATTATATTATTGATAGTGATAAGATTCATGCTCAAATTCAAGAGAACAAGAAAAAAGAGC
Organism: uncultured Flavobacterium sp.; assembly: GCF_963974175.1. Taxonomy (GTDB): domain Bacteria; phylum Bacteroidota; class Bacteroidia; order Flavobacteriales; family Flavobacteriaceae; genus Flavobacterium. Next base: position 16,869 of record NZ_CAXBBR010000017.1, on the reverse strand, counting down.
CTAAGAAACAAGGTAAGTTCCAACGTAAACTTCAAGAAGTTATGGAACAAGCTGAGGCTCAAAAAGCAAAAGACCAAAAGAAATAGTAATTTCTACTGCATAAAAAAAGCTCCCAATTTTGGGAGCTTTTTTGTTTTAGGATTATTTTGGTTTTTATAAAGTCGGTAATAGAACTTTGTTTAGTACGTGAATTACACCATTAGAACATTGTACATCCGTTGCAACAACAGTTGATATTCTGTTATTAGAATCTTTAATTTTTGCGCCTCCTGTCAATTGCACTGTAAAAGTTTGTGGTGTTTGTGATGTAGGAACAATTTGACCTTCGGTTAAACTAGCCGCAAGAATATTTCCTGATACAACATGGTATTGTAATACTTTTGTCAGATTAGCAGCAGAAACACTTGCTATTCCTCCAGGAGCTAACTCCGTATTTAGAGCTGTAAAAGCATCGTTAGTAGGAGCGAATACTGTAAATGGACCTGTTCCAGACAAAATGGTCACGAAATCCGGTTGTCCTGCTCCCGTTAAAGCACCAACTAAGGAGGTAAAATTAGGATTGGCTGTAGCGTGAGTTACAATTGTAGGTAAACCTATTACTTTATCAACGACATGTATAACACCATTAGAAGCGATAATATCAGCAGTTGTCACGGTGGCAACACCATTTAGTTTTACTTTACCAGAGGCAGTATTAACAAACATACTTAAGTTGTTTGTGCTAGAAGCAGTTCCTTTGGCCAAAGTTTTAATATAAGTGGTTGTTAAATCTGTTGATTTCACCGCACCGCTAACAACGTGATTCAGTAAAATTTGGGTTAGAGCAGCTTTTGGAACATCATTTACACTTGCGTATCCTCCCGTTGCAAGAAACGCCGTAAATGCTGCATTAGTAGGAGCGAATACCGTAAAAGGTCCTGTTCCTTGCAATGTAGTTGCTAATTCAGCTTTTGTCAATGCTTGCACCAGAATACTGAAGTCAGCCGTTTTTGATGCAATCCCTGTTATCGTATTATCGACTACAGGGGTGTCATTATTGTCATCATTACTACAAGAGGTTGCAAAGATTGAAAGACAAATAATGAAAGTGTAAGCTGTCGTTTTAAATAGATTTTTCATGGTTTTTGTTTTTATAAGTTTAGACTAAATTAGGAATTGTTTTTTGTATTTTGTTTAATTTTTAAAAAAAAAGACTAAACAATATAAAAATTTATGCTTTTTTTTAAATTTGTTTATCTTAATTAATTTCAACTTGAATGTAAATTATATCACTAGTAATCAATATTTTATGGGTTTTTCGAAAAAAAACAACGCTTTTTACCGATTTATAGAGGCTAAACAAAAACCAAGTATATTTTAGTAGGTTTTTTTGTAGTCTTACGTATTCTTTCTGTGTTTTTTATTCGAAAAGAAGAGCTAATATTAAAGGAATTTGTGACAAAGAAGTAAAGCGTGGCATAAAGATTGAGTTGTTCTGAAGTTATAATTGGCACTGATAAATTGTGGGATAATAAAATAAAAAGTAAAAACGTTTAAATATAAAAGCAGTAATTTTGTGTTATAATAATACCCTTAAATCATACGATACAATGAAAGATTATAAATTTTGTCTTCTTCTATTTTTAATGTTCTCTAGCCATATCATAATCGCTCAGTCAGATTATAATAAGGTTGATGAAAAAGGGAAAAAAAATGGAGTTTGGAAGGGGTTTTATGTAGATTCTAAAAGACCTAGATATGAAGGGACTTTCGATCATGGAAAAGAAGTAGGAGTGTTTAGTTTTTTCGATGATACAAAAGCAAAATCGATAATTGCTACAAGAGAATTTAATATCAAGGACAATTCAGCTTATACTATATTTTATGATCAGGCAAAAAATAAGGTAAGTGAGGGTGTTGTAATCAATAAGCTGTTTGAGGGAGAGTGGAAGTACTATCATCAGGCTGCTAAGACTGTTATGTCTATCGAAAATTACAAGAATGGGAAGCTGGAAGGTTTGCGGTCGGTATATTACCCGAGCGGTAAAATTGCGGAAGAAATCAATTATAAAAATAATGTAAAAGACGGTGTTTACAAAAGTTTTTCAGAGAATGGAATGGTACTTGAAGAGTCAGTTTATAAGAATAATGAATATAATGGATTAGCTATTTTTAAAGATACGCAAGGTAACGTAGTTTCAAAAGGTAAATTTTTGAATGGTAAGAAAGCAGGGATTTGGCAATTTTTTGCAAACGGAAAACTAGTCAAAGAAACTGACATGAGTGCTACCGGGAGTGTCTCGAAGTCCAAGAGTAATTAAGTCTATCCTTGAACAGTTGTTGTAATAAAAACATTGTAACTTTGCAGTCTTGTAAAAATTAATAAAGCATATAAAATGAAGCGAGTTGTAGTAGGACTTTCTGGAGGTGTGGATTCAAGTGTTGCCGCGTATTTGTTGCAACAACAAGGATATGAAGTGATAGGTCTTTTTATGAAAAATTGGCATGATGATTCAGTTACAATTTCCAATGAATGTCCGTGGTTAGAGGATAGTAATGACGCATTGCTAGTAGCCGAGAAACTGGGGATTCCTTTTCAAACAGTAGATTTGAGTGAGCAATACCAAGAAAAAATCGTCGATTACATGTTCAGCGAATATGAAAAAGGGAGGACTCCAAACCCTGACGTGCTTTGTAACCGCGAAATAAAATTTGACGTTTTCATGAAAATTGCTTTAAGCTTGGGTGCAGATTATGTAGCTACAGGTCATTATTGCAAAAAAAGTGAAATCGAAGTTAATGGTGAAACGATGTACCAATTACTTGCAGGTGCTGATAATAATAAAGACCAATCTTATTTTCTTTGTCAATTATCACAAGAACAATTGGCTAAATCATTATTTCCTATTGGAGAATTGACCAAACCAGAAGTACGTGAAATTGCTGCTGAAATGGAATTGGTAACTGCCGAAAAGAAAGATTCTCAAGGTTTGTGTTTTATAGGTAAAGTGCGTTTGCCTGAATTTTTGCAACAAAAATTGCAGCCAAAAGAAGGATCAATTATTCAAATTGAAAAAGACGATGCGGTATATACCAACGAAGAGTATGAAGGGGTGTCTACCGAAAAAGCATTGGCATTGGCTTCGAATAAAATAGCATACACTCCAGATATGGGGAAGATAGTTGGGAAACATCAAGGCGCTCATTATTTCACGATTGGTCAACGAAAAGGACTGAATGTGGGAGGAAATAAAGATCCATTATTTATTATCGCCACTAATGTAGAGACTAATACAATTTATACGGGTTTGAGCAGTCAACATCCAGGATTGTTTAGAAAAGGCTTATTTATAGAAAAATCAGAAGTACACTGGATTCGTACGGATATGACTTTGGCTAATGGCGAAGAAATGGAGGTTATGGCAAGAATACGCTACAGACAACCTTTGCAAGCAGCCACTTTACATCAATTTGAAAACGGAATGTACGTTTCTTTCCGCGAGCCACAATCAGCTATTACAGAAGGGCAGTTTGTTGCCTGGTATATAGAAGATGAATTAGTTGGTTCGGGAGTTATTTCTTAGATTAGTACTTTATTTATAAAATAAATTGCAATATACCTTTTCATTCGACTCATTCATTTTGATTTATGAGTTGATTATTGGATAGTATCGTTTTATCGAATGTAAAAGTTGACTATGAAAAAGTTTTTTCTATTCTTATTATTATCCCTTAGTACAGTAGCTTTTTCTCAGGAAGATGCATGGGTTTATTTCAAAGCCAAATCCAATTCACAGTCGTATTTTGATTCGCCTTTAAAGATGCTGTCTGAACGAGCTATGGAAAGAAGAGTTAATCAGAATATAGCAATTGACCTTAAAGATGTCCCTATCGATGCCGCTTATATAAGTCAGGTGAAATCTGTATCTGGGATCACTGTTATGGCAAAATCAAAATGGATGAATGCGATTCATGTTCGAGGGACTCAAGCCTTGATAAGTTCTTTGAAAGGATTCGCTTTTGTCGATAAAGTAGATTTCGCTAATAAAACCTTGAATCAAGCAGGGAAAACGGCTAAGGTATTTAAGCAAAAAGAACAAGGTAGGACAAGAAAGACTAAAATAGACTATTCTTACGGTTCTTCAGATAATCAAATTAAGATGCTTAACGGCGACGTGCTGCATAAACAGAATTATACCGGTGGAGGAAAGATTATCGCTATAATGGATGCGGGTTTCTTAGGTGTAAATACAACTCAGCCTTTTCAGAGATTGAGAGATAATAATCAAATTTTGGGAGGTTATAATTTTGTACTTAGAGACTCAGATGTATACAATTCAGACTCTCACGGGACATCAGTTCTTTCAACAATGGGAGGTTATACCGAAACTAAATTGGTAGGAACTGCTCCAGATGCTTCTTACTATTTGTTTATTACGGAAGATGTTGGGAGCGAGAACCCTGTTGAGGAATCGCTTTGGGTTGAGGCTGCTGAAAAAGCAGATAGTTTAGGAGTAGATATTATTAATACGTCTTTAGGTTATTTCGAGTTCGATAATTCCGCTTACAATCATACGTATAATGATATGAATGGAATTACAACTTTTATATCTAGAGGCGCTGAAATTGCATGTAGTAGAGGAATGATCGTTGTTGCATCTGCAGGAAATGAAGGTGGTACTTCTAATCCTCATATTGGAGCGCCGGCCGATGCGGTATCTGTACTTGCAATTGGCGCTGTTAATTCATCAGAAACAAAAGCTTCTTTCAGTTCAATTGGGCCATCTTATGACGGAAGAATAAAACCGGATGTAATGGCGCAAGGCGTATCCGCAGTTTTATCAAATCAATTTGGTAATATTGTAACGGCCAATGGAACTTCTTTTTCTGGTCCTATCATGGCTGGTATGGTTGCTTCTTTTTGGCAGGCATTCCCCACGAAAACAAATAAAGAAATCAGAGCGTTAATTATTCAATCTGCCGATAGGTATACTATGCCGACAGCTCAATATGGCTATGGTATCCCTGATTTTAGTGCGGCTTTAGCATCAACGCTTTCAGTAAAGAATCTCAATAAAAATTATTTTGTGGCTTATCCAAATCCTACTTCGGATTATATTTCCGTTCAATTTCCGGAAAGTTTTAATAAAGGAACAGTTGGTTTTTATACCATTTTAGGACAGAAAGTTTTAGAACGTCAAGTAACCAGTCCAGTAGATACTTTTTCATTACAATCATTAAGCAACGGAATTTATATTTATAAAATTGAATCAGAGGCTTTTTCGAAAAGCGGAAAAATAATAAAACAGTAATACCCAACCTACTAAATGAATAGAATTACAAAACTTTTTAATATCAAATATCCAATTATCCAAGCAGGAATGATATGGGTAAGTGGGCATAAACTCGCAAGTGCAGTAAGTAATGCAGGTGGATTAGGATTGATAGGTGCGGGATCGATGTATCCGGAAGTATTGCGTGAGCACATTCAGAAATGTAAAAAAGAGACCTCGAAACCTTTTGGAGTGAATGTTCCTATGTTGTATCCCAACATTGAAGAAATCATGAAAATTATTGTCGAAGAAGGAGTGAAGATTGTTTTTACATCGGCAGGAAATCCAAAAACATGGACTCCGTATTTAAAAGAAAACGGTATCACAGTAGTGCATGTAGTAAGTAGTACTGTATTTGCATTAAAAGCGCAAAATGCTGGTGTTGACGCTATAGTTGCTGAGGGTTTTGAGGCTGGTGGTCATAACGGAAGAGATGAAACTACTACTTTTACACTCATTCCGATGGTAAAAGAGCAAATAGAAATTCCTGTTATTGCAGCAGGAGGAATCGCAAACGGACGAGGTATGCTTGCCGCAATGGTATTGGGTGCAGATGCTGTTCAGGTAGGTAGTAGGTTTGCGGCATCAATGGAATCATCGGCTCATGAAAATTTTAAGAAAACGATTATAGAGACTAAAGAAGGAGATACCCAACTTACATTAAAAGAGCTGGCTCCTGTTCGATTAATAAAAAACAAATTCTTTCAGGATGTTCAAAATTTATATGAGAAATGTCCAACAAAGGATGAATTAGTAACATTATTAGGTAGGGCGAGGGCTAAACGAGGGATGTTTGAAGGAGATTTAATTGAAGGAGAGTTGGAGATTGGTCAAATTGCAGGTTTGATACATGAAGTGAAATCGGCAGAAGGAATCATTTTAGAAATGATGGCAGACTATAATACGGCAAGGAAAGAAGTAGTAGATCTTGATTTTTAATTATTGAAATAATGACCAAAATTAAATTATATATAGTGTTGTTATTCTTAGGAATAGGATTGCAGCAGACCTATAGTCAGAATTACAAATTCAAAACTTCTGGCGTTAGTGTTTTAGAAAAAAACGAAAGAGGGAAGTGGGGAAAATGGTCTGACTTACAATTGGTAAACGTTGTAGTATCATTGGATACCAATAAAAGCAGAATTGTTATTTACTCCGAAGTTATTCAGTTGTTTGAAATAGTAGAGTATCAGCCAACGGAGGAAAATGATACAGATGTTGTCTACTCCTTTACTTGTAAGGATAATAATGGAGATGATTGTACTCTTTCTATAATAACCAGGAAGCACCAGGATAATAGAAAGCAATTGTATATTAATTATGGAAACAGGATTATTGTTTATAATATTTTTAATTTATAGTGTCAAAGAGATCATAATTGTGCTGTAGTCTAGTATTTTTTAAATAAAGTACAACTGCAGAAGCAAAATTTATAAGATAAGCGATTGATGAATAGAGGAAACTCTATTCTCAGTCGCTTTTTTAGTTCGTAGTATTTTTTTACATTAATATGGACTTAGCGTTTTCTTCAGAATGTTGACAGTCCTATTAGTTAAATAGTATTTTCGGAATTCGAAAAATCAAAATACAGGTTCTGTTTTAAAACGAGCATTATGGATTTTTCGATATTGAGCTGTATTTATTACGATCCCTAAACTGAATTCAGCTATAATATGTAAATCTTGAAAAAGAAACCACTTCAATTTTATTGTGCTTATATAAGCATAGAAAGTCATGGAAGAATTGGTCATGATAATGCCCTTGATGGTTGTTTTATTTTAAGAGTCTAACTGAGATTCTTCCACTCTAGCACGTTTCAGTTTTTCTTCGGTTTTAGCGTTGAAGAATGAAATTTTCAAGTCTTCCGTTTTAGGAGTATTGCTAAATACGATTATTTTTACCGTGATTTTAAATCGAGTAATTTTATTTTAACCTATAATTTTAAAGGGGCATGTGGTGTATAATTGTTTTAATTTCGGCATTAATTGTAAAGAAAACATGGTTTTTACTTTGCGAACATTAAAAAAAAAGGGGTATGTTGTAAAAAGTCAATTATGAATATAATATTTTTATAATAGCAAAAATATGTATTTCTTGTTTTTAGGAAGTGATTTTTTGTAATCGATAATTCTTTCGAAATCAAATCAAAAAGTCATTATATATTTATTTAAGTAGAATAAAAGTTAATAAATTCGTCCCAAGAGAATGCGAAAAACTAGCAATAAACGAGTAATAAATAACCAAAACAAATTGATGATGAAAAAAGTAATTTTAATTTTAGCTTTAGCGCTGACAGGGAACATAGCATTGGCTCAGGATACTCCACTAGAAATTTCAGGTTCTGGAGATGTGTACTATAAATATGATTTCGCTAAGAAAGAAAACATAGGAACTAGTTTTGCAACTGATCAAAATTCAGTTTCTTTAGGGATGCTTGATATTACTTTGAAAAAAACAACAGGTAAAGCATCGTTCGTAGGTGAGGTTTCTTTTGGTCCAAGAGGTCAATATCAGTCAATATTAAATGGAGATGGAGTTGATGAGAATTCATTCCACATTCAAAATTTATATGCAACTTATGCTGCTACAGAAAAATTGAGCTTTACTGCTGGTTTCATGGGTACATTTATAGGATATGAAGTAATTTCTCCAGTAGCTAACTTTCACTACTCTACGTCATATTTATTTACTAATGGACCATTCCAAAATGCAGGAATTAAAGCGAATTATGCGATTTCTGATAAAGTAGGTTTGATGGTAGGTGCTTTTAATGACACTTGGAACATGTATAAAGCAGATCCAATTAAAGGTTTAAATGCATTTGGAGCTCAGTTATCTTTTGCCCCAACTGAAGGAGTAAGTGCTTATCTTAACTTTATGGATGGTTCTGTTAGTGGAACTATAGTTGACTTAACTGCTTCTTTCCAGCTTACTGATAAATTCAAACTAGGTTTAAACGCTGCTGATTTCTCAAATGAAGGTAAAGTGGGTTATACAGGTGTAGCTTTGTATCCTGCAGTGGATGTAACGGAGAAATTTAGTTTAGGTTTACGTGGTGAGTATTTTAAATATAAAGAAGGTTCTGGTGATGATGAAGTAACTGCATTAACATTTTCAGCTAATTTAAAAGCAGGTGGACTGACTTTTATTCCGGAGTTTAGATTAGATAGTGGTTCTGAAGAGATTTTTGAAAAGTCTAGCGGAGCTGCTACGAAGTCTGCATCACAATTTGCTGTAGCAATGGTATACGGATTCTAGATTTATAATTTTTTTTTTTGACTGCCAATATACTTTAATATGTATGTTGGCAGTTTTTTATCGTAGCAACTTAATTAATATAGGGATAGTTGAGATCTTGGTATAAAAAAAACAGTTCTTTGAGTGGTCAAAGAACTGTTTTAAGATGTTTTTAGAATATCGTTTTACTGTTTCTTATAGATTGAGTAAATTGTATTGATAGTATTTTGATTTAAAATTGAATCTACTTCCGTTTGGATAAAATGAAGCTTAAATGCTTTGGTTGCCGCGGGAAGATTTTTAGTGTCATATCCTATGATTCGGAGTCCTTGTTCCGGATTGAAATCAAGTGGAGCCGTTTCTAAGATGTCATCTTTCCATACGCCAAATCCATTTTCTGCCAATATGTTCCAGGGGAATAGAGCGCTAGGATCATTTTTACGAGTAGGGGCAATGTCTGAATGGCCTATGATATTTTGAGTTGGAATATTATACTCTTTTTTTAATTTACTCAAAAGAGCCATCAAGGTGGTAATTTGTGCTTCAGAAAAAGCCTCTGTTCCATTATTGTCAAGTTCAATCCCTATAGAGGATGAGTTGATGTCCGTGTCTTTACCCCAAGAACCTCTTCCTGCATGCCACGCACGCAAATAGTCATTCAACATTTGCACTACGCTACCATCATCTGCAATCACATAATGTGCACTTACTTGAGTTCTGGTTACAGTAAACGTTTTTATCGTTTGTTGAATAGAATCTTGTGCCGTGTGATGAATGATAATATAATTTGGTTTTCGTAAATTGAAATTTACGGTCCCAATCCATTCAGTGCGTATTCCGTTGTCTAAAGCGGTTGATCCCATTTTGGATATAGTATCCTTAAAAGTATACAATTGTTTTGTATAGACATTGTCTATGCTAATTGTCGTTTTTGAAACAACTGGTAACGGCTCAGGCTCTTTATTCGAAATCGTTTCTTTAAAGGTTTTGAGTTTAGTGTCATATTCTTTTTCACTCGCCTTGTAAGGATTAGTAGAACATGACGCAATAGCGACAACAACGATTAGAGAGTAAAAATATTTTTGCATACTATAAAAGGGTAAAAGTGCTTTTTGTATTCGAAGAATAATTATCTATTTCTTCTTGATTTTTTTTTGGTATTACTTTCTTCGTTTAATGCTTTGTATTTTACCTTTTGATCCTCATTTAAAAAATCATTGATTTTTCTGTCTGTGGTTTCAGAAAGGGCTTGAATTTCTTTTATTTTTTGATCTTGAGCTGTCTCCGCTTTTAATAAAATACCCTGTGATCTGATACTTTCTATCAAAACATTTGATATTGCTATTTCTTGCAGTACATCAAGATTAAGTTCAGGTTTTAATTTTTCCATTATCTTCCCAACAGTTACTTCGACAGGGATTTCTTTAGGTTTGTCTTGGCTTGGGCCCTGTGGCATTTGGTTCATTCGGTTATTTCTACCGTATCCACCTCCGCCGTACCCTCCGTTACTATAACCGTTGTTTCCATATTGTGCCGAAGCAGTATCTATGGATAATAACATAAGTGCCAAAACGAATAAGATTTGAATTGTTTTCATGGTTATTTTTAAAAAAATGGTTGTCAAATAATAGTAGTTGATGATTGGAAAAAAAATCTAAGCAGGTTCTCCGTACAAATCAAATTCAGTGGCTTCAATGATTTTTATCATTGCAAAGTCTCCTGTTTTTAAATAATGTTTTGATGCGTCAATCAGTACTTCGTTATCTACATCTGGGCTATCAAATTCAGTTCTTCCTACAAAATGGCTACCTTCTTTTCTATCGATAATACATTTGAATGTTTTGCCTAGTTTTAATTGGTTTAAGTCCCATGAAATTTGAGATTGTAATTCCATTATTTCATTGGCACGGTCTTGTTTTACATCAGCAGGAACATCGTCTTCTAATAAGTAAGCATGCGTGTTCTCTTCATGTGAGTAGGCAAAACAACCCATTCTGTCAAATTTCATTTCTTGAACCCAGTCTTTTAAGATATTGAAATCTTCCTGTGTTTCTCCTGGATATCCTACTATTAAAGTCGTACGAATAGCCATTTCTGGAACTGCTGCACGGAAATCTTTTAATAGTTTCGTTGTTTTCTCTTGAGTTGTTCCGCGACGCATTGATTTCAAGATAGAATCTGAAATATGTTGCAACGGAATGTCAATGTAATTACAAATCTTAGGCTCGCGTTTCATGATTTCCAAAACATCCATAGGGAAGCCAGTAGGGAAGGCATAGTGTAAACGAATCCATTCGATTCCTTCAACCTTTACTAATGCTTCTAGTAATTCTCCAAGGTTACGTTTTTTGTAAATATCAAGACCATAGTAAGTTAAATCTTGTGCAATTAAGATTAACTCTTTTACGCCATCTCTCGCTAATCCTTCGGCTTCTTTGACTAGTTTCTCAATAGTTTGCGATACGTGTTTTCCTCGCATAATTGGAATAGCACAAAAACTACATGGTCTGTCGCAACCTTCGGCAATTTTTAGATAAGCATAATTTTTTGGGGTAGTTGTTAACCGTTCTCCCAATAGCTCATGTTTATAATCAGCTCCTAAAGCTTTCAATAATGCAGGCAATTCAGTTGTCCCAAAATATTGGTCTACATTAGGTATTTCTTTTTCTAAATCCGGTCTGTAACGTTCTGATAAACATCCAGTAACAAAAACCTTGTCAACTAATCCTTTTTCTTTTTTGTCTGCATATTCTAAAATCATGTTTACTGATTCTGCTTTTGCATTGTCAATAAATCCACAGGTATTAATAACAATAATGTTTCCTTCTTCGGCAGCAGGAGCTTCGTGCGCAACATCTTTTCCGTTTGCACGTAGTTGACCCATCAGCACTTCACTGTCGTATATGTTTTTAGAGCACCCTAGAGTGATCACGTTGATTTTATTCTTTTTTAATGACTTGGTTCTCATAGATTTGTAAATTGGAGTGCAAAATTACGGTTTTTTATTCAAACAGAACTTTGTTTGACTTTCTTTTAGTGTTTATTTATGGAGCTATTCCTGCTATACGCTATATCCACTCTGATTGCTTCGTCCCTCGCAATGTCAGCGTGGGATGCCGCTTCTATCAGGGCTAAAAAAAAACCGTCTTCCTAAAATAAGAGTAAGACGGTTTTAAGCGCTTTTTTGAGCGTGAATTACAGTTCGAATAATAATGTTAATGCTACATTATTTGTAATGGTATTGATAGTCGCTCCATCCGTTAATCCTTGAAAGAAAAAACCTTGTTGCGTATCTCTTTTTGCATATGCATAAGATAAATCAACTTTAGTTGAACCAAAGTTGTAACCTAAACCTCCAGAATATCCAGTTAAGTCGCCTACAGTTGTTTTGTTTTTATAAGGACTTTGCTCAAATCGGTACCCTGCTCTTAAACTCAATTTTTCAATTTTATACTCGGCACCTATTCTCAGTTCTCCAGTATTGTCAAGTGTATTGCTCATGTAATTGTTCAAACCATTGTAGTAAGAGTCACTCTCAGGTTTGAATTTAGTTTTACTGTAGTCTTTTATTGCATAATCAATGCTTATTAAGCCTGTTGTTCCAAAAACATAGGCAAAACTCCCTGTAAGCTTACTAGGTGTCTGTAACTTGTATGGTGCATAAGTATTAGTGATTCTTGGATCTACTATATCATTGATGTCGTCTCCAGTTGAGCTACTGCTTACAGAAACTAGTTTTTGAGATAATTCATCACTTAAGTGATACCATGTCGAAGATTCATATGCTAAACCTAAACGCATTTCATTTGTAACTTTGGCAATCGCGCCTAGTTGAAAAGAAAATCCTGTCCCGTAAGTGTATAAGTCATTATCAAAACGCAATTTTGAGATGGTATAATCTGGTGTTAAGGGAGCGTTATTGTCTTCGTAAAAGCTACTGTATTTTCTAAAATCAGTAAAATGAGAATTCAAGTTTATACCTATATATAGTTTGTCGTTATAAGAAGTTGCAGCATTAAAAGTAAGTTTTCCATTATATCCTTCACTATTAATGGTGTTTTCTTGGTAGTAGTTTCCGCTTCCGGGTACGTTTGATTTGTAGACGGTATTGTTTGAATCATTATTTACCGGATCAATAATATAAGCGTTGTAGGCTAAAAAGGCTTGTTGTGCACCATTATTTAAACTGCCGTAGCTTGAATTTTCAAGAGTATTTAACGGAACGCCATTAGCAAAACTCAAAAAATATCTATCAATAGAATTGTTTGGATTTGTACCTGCTGAGAAAATTGAATTACTGAAATTATTGGTATTTTCATAATTCACACCCACTGAGAACTTTTTCCAGTCGCTGCTTGGATTCTGATTTTTGAAAACAAATACGCCTCCGGCCTGATTTAAGTCAAAGGAATTGCTGTTGTCAGTAGTTGTTGTTCCAAAATAGTTGGAGTTATTTTTAATGTCATTATTACTTAAGGTGACAGTGACTTGGTTATTGATAAAAACTGCCGATCCAGCGGGGTTAACATTTAAAGAAGATAGGTCGCCGCCAAGAGCGCCAAATGCACCTCCCATAGCTCTAAATCGAGCTGTTCCGATTAGGTTATCTTGAGAGTAACGCAATGCGTCAGTAATCTCTTGTGATTGTGCTGCACTAAATGTAAAACCTGCGATTAATACAAATAAATATTTTTTCATTTTTTTTGGAAATAAATTTTTTAATATAAAATTCTAAGGATTATTATGTTTTAACGCCCACCTCGTCTTGAGCTTCCTCCAGATGATCTACCACTACTAGAACTTGACGAACTAGATCTGTTAGGAGAGTAGCTTTCGTTTCTTGAGCTATTTGATGCAGGAGCATATGTTCTGGTTGGAGCCGTGCTTTCGCTTCTAGAACTATTTGTGTTTGTTCTGCTTCTGCTAGGAGTGCTGTAATTATTGTTTTGGTTTGTATTACGTCTATTAAAGTTGCCGTTTGTTCTGTCAGTATTTGAGTTTCTTCTAAAATCTATATTATTAGAACTTCTATTAGTATTAATCCTATCCTGTGAATAAGTTCTTGAAGTTGTATTGTAACTTCTGTTTGTGTTTACAGAATTTGAATAGGACGAACCTCTTCTGCTTGGATTATTAGAGTAGTTACGGCTGTTGTAATAATTGCCAGAATAGTTCCCGTAACCATAATTGAAAAAGGGAGAATTCCAACCATAGTAATTAGAATATCCCCATCCATAATAAGGGTAGTTCCATCCAAAATTTGAAAAACCATAATTTGGATAATTCCAGCCAAAATTAGAATAACCGTAATAGGGATAATTCCATCCATAATTAGGATACCCCCACCCGAAAGAGGAATAGCCATACCCTAAACCAAATGAAAACCCAGAATTATAAGAGTTTAAATTTATAGAAGTTTGTGTTGCGTTATTTCCCCAGCCTGCATAAGAAATATCATCTGATTGATTATTATCGTTATAACTGTTGTTGTAATTATCTATATCAGTGAAAATTTCATTAGACTGATTGTCGTCTTGAAGTGAAGAGAAATAATCTTGATAGTAGTTGTTTGGGTTCGCATTCGATTCTCTTTCTACATTTCGAACCTCATTATTCCCATAAATACCGTCTCTTTCGTAGTATGAGCTATTTTGATAAGAGCCACACGAAACCATCAAGAGAATAATGAAAATTGAGATGGAGAGTAGTAGTGATTTGGATGTATAAATATTAGTTTTCATATCTGTATGGTTTTTTATTGTTGCACATTGCAAAAATAGTTAGTTTTGCGGAACTATTTAGTTAAATAAAATAACGCAAAATTTGTGCCAAACTATTCAATATGAGTAAGAACCTTACTACAAGATCAGAAGATTATTCAAAATGGTATAACGAACTGGTTGTCAAAGCTGATTTAGCTGAAAATTCGGGAGTTAGAGGCTGTATGGTGATCAAACCATACGGGTATGCCATTTGGGAAAAAATGCAAGCAGAGTTGGATCAAATGTTTAAAGAAACAGGTCATCAAAACGCCTATTTTCCTTTATTTGTTCCTAAAAGCATGTTTGAGGCAGAAGAGAAGAATGCAGAAGGATTTGCAAAAGAGTGTGCAATCGTCACGCATTACAGATTAAAGAACGATCCTGACAAACCAGGTAAGCTAATGGTAGATCCTAATGCTAAACTAGAAGAAGAGCTTATTGTTCGACCTACAAGTGAAGCTATTATTTGGTCTACTTATAAAGGATGGGTGCAATCGTATAGAGATTTACCTTTGTTAATCAATCAATGGGCTAATGTTGTTCGATGGGAAATGAGAACTCGATTGTTCTTGAGAACTGCTGAGTTTTTGTGGCAAGAAGGGCATACGGCACATGCTACAAGAAGTGAGGCTATTGAAGAATCAGAGAAAATGATGAACGTATATGCTGAGTTTGCTGAAAATTTCATGGCTATACCTGTTATAAAAGGATTAAAAACAGAAACAGAGCGTTTTGCTGGAGCAGAAGAGACCTATTGTATTGAAGCATTAATGCAAGACGGAAAAGCATTACAAGCAGGTACTTCGCATTTCTTGGGTCAAAATTTCGCAAAAGCCTTTGATGTTAAGTTTGCAAATGCCGAAGGGAAACAAGAATATGTATGGGGAACTTCATGGGGGGTTTCAACGCGATTGATGGGAGCATTGGTAATGACTCACTCTGATGATAAAGGATTGGTTTTGCCTCCTAATTTAGCGCCTATACAAGTTGTGATTGTGCCAATACATAAAAGTGATGAGCAGTTAGCAGAAATTACTGCTGAAGTCAATGTTTTAGTCTCGGAGTTGAAGAAACTTCATGTTTCGGTGAAATATGATGATAGAACTACTCAGAAACCTGGATTTAAATTTGCAGAATGGGAACTGAAAGGAGTGCCAATCCGAATTGCTGTCGGACCGAAAGATTTAGAAAATGGAACTTTTGAAGTGGCGCGAAGAGATACTTTAACAAAAGAAGTGAAGCCTAAAAACGGAATTGCGACTTATATTAGCGATTTGTTAGAAGAAATTCAGGCAGATTTATTTAATAAAGCATTAAATTATAGAGATACGCACATAACGGAAGTGAACAGTTTTGACGAGTTTAAAGCGGTTTTAAATGACAAAGGTGGTTTTGTATCAGCACATTGGGATGGGACAGCAGCGACTGAAGAGAAAATCAAGGATCTAACGAAAGCTACTATAAGATGTATTCCTTTGGATGGTGTAGAAGAGGCGGGAAGCTGTATTCTCACTGGTAATCCTTCTGTTAGGAGGGTGCTGTTTGCGAAGGCGTATTAAAAAAAATGAAATTTTTTTGCCTCCGCTATTGTGCGTCTAAAAAATAGTTGTATTTTTGCATCCGCAATACAGAAGCACGGTCCGTTCATCTATCGGTTAGGATCTCTGGTTTTCATCCAGGAAAGGGGGGTTCGATTCCCCCACGGACTACAATTTTTGTTTTGCTCAAAGTATTCCTGAACTTTAAAAGGAAATGGTCCGTTCATCTATCGGTTAGGATCTCTGGTTTTCATCCAGGAAAGGGGGGTTCGATTCCCCCACGGACTACAATTTCAATTTAGATTGAAAAAAAACTTAGGAGGATAATGGTCCGTTCGTCTAGGGGTTAGGACGCCAAGATTTCGTCTTGGTAACAGGGGTTCGATTCCCTTACGGACTACAAAAAAATAGAATAGTAAAAGAAAAAAAATAATAAAATGGCAAATCATAAGTCAGCTCTAAAGAGAATCAGAAGTAACGAAAAGAGAAGAGTATTAAATAGATACCAACATAAAACTACTCGTAATGCAATCAAAGCATTAAGAATAGCAACTGATAAGGTAGATGCTACTTCTAAGTTGTCAAATGTAATCTCTATGATCGATAAATTAGCTAAAAAGAATATCATTCATGATAATAAAGCGTCTAATTTAAAATCTAAATTAACGAAACACGTAGCTAAATTGTAATTATTACATTTTATATATCATAAAAAAGCTCCTCCTTGAGGGGTTTTTTTTATGCGTTTTTTTTATAGTTAAGATTAAGGAATTGAGAGATCAAGTTCAAAAGTTGGAAATTAGGTAGGTAATGGGTTAATCTAAATAGGAGGAATGTATTTTTCTAACTACACCATGTTTATTTGTGAATGCTTTTATTTTTGCATTTAAGAATTGATTGGACTCAAAACCTTTGAATTGGTGAAAACACTCAAAAGCGGCTGGAAAGCTTTTTGGTCTAACACCGCAGCCAGCATGTTTGATATTAATTTAAAAACAGAATATGCGCCCTACGTATCTA
>NZ_CAXBBR010000016.1:0-59971 GCF_963974175.1 uncultured Flavobacterium sp. | reverse complement strand
CAGTTGCTTACGAGTTATGTGATAAACTCACACCAAAAACCTGTGCTACGGTAACAATTAATATAACCGTAACAGCAGTAGCTATAGTTCAATCTCCAAGTGTTTTACTTGTGAAAGAAGGGGTTTTTAATGATGTTAACGGTAACGGATTTGCTGAAGTTGGAGAAACAATAACTTATAGTTTTACAATTACAAACACAGGAAACGTTCCATTAACAAATGTTACTATTATTGATACAATGGTCGGCTTAGTAATAAAAGGAAATCCAATCGCTCTTCTACAAGTAGGTCAAACAAATAGTACTTCAATTATAGCTACTTATATAATTACTGAAGGAGACCTTGTTGCTTTATCCATATCAAATAAAGCAATTGTACAGGGAACAAGCCCTAATGGTACTGTCGTGGAAAATACTTCTACAAAAATCGTTGACTTATCGCTGGTTGCTGGAGAACTTGTTTGTAGAATTGAAGTGTTTAATGCCTTGTCACCAAACGGAGATGGTAAAAATGATGAGTTCTTTATTGAGGGCTTAGATTGTTATCCAGATAATAAAGTAGAAATCTATAACAGATGGGGTGTTTTGGTTTTCGAAAGAGAGAAATACAATAATAAAGAAAGAGCTTTTAAAGGGAAGTCTGAAGGGCGTGTGACAGTGGGTCAGTCTCAGGATTTACCAACGGGTACCTATTTCTATATTTTAAAATATTCAGACTTTGATGCGAAAGTAATTGAAAAATCAGGGTATTTATATATTAATAGGTAAAACGAAGACTTTAGGTTTTTCGACCTTAGTTTATAAAAATAAGTTGTAAAAAATAAGTTATGAAAACAAGATTATTAATATTGACTTTAATCTTATTGTCGGGGACAATGGTGGCACAACAGGACGCGCAGTTTACCCAATACATGTACAATACGGTGAACATTAATCCAGCCTATGCAGGTTCTAGGAGTGTAATGAGCATTTTTGGAATACATAGAACCCAATGGGTAGGGTTGGATGGAGCTCCTACTACCAATGGATTTTCATTAAACACGCCAATAAGTGGTAGTAATGTAGGATTGGGATTATCGATATTAAATGATAAAATTGGACCTTCAGTAGAGAACACTGTTTCGATTGACTTCTCTTATAGTATTGCAACATCAGAAACATACAAATTGTCGTTTGGTTTAAAGGCAACTGCTAATCTTTTGGATGTTAATTTTAGTAGATTAAATCAACACGATGCAAATGACTACAGTTTTGAAACCAATATTGACAATAAGTTCACCCCAAATTTTGGAGTAGGATTGTACTTTCATTCTGACAACACTTATATTGGTATATCAGCTCCGAACATATTGGAAACTCAACATTTTGACAGATATGCCAGTACTGGAGCCAACAGCCATGTTGCAAAAGAAGAGATACATTATTATTTAATAGCCGGCCATGTATTTGATTTAAGTGGAACAGTTAAGTTTAAACCTTCGATACTGACAAAAGTAGTTCAAGGAGCACCTTTGCAAGTGGATGTTTCCGGTAATTTTTTAATAAATGAAAAATTTGTAGCGGGAGTAGAGTATAGATGGAGTGCTGCAGTGAGTGCCATGGTAGGATTTCAGGCCAGTGATTCTTGGTTTATAGGTTATGGGTATGATTTAGAAACTACTAGGTTATCTAATTATAATTCAGGTTCCCATGAAATATTTTTAAGATATGAATTATTTAATAAATATGATAGAATTGTATCTCCAAGATTCTTCTAAATTCCTAATTATGAAAGTTAAAAACGTTATTTATAGTGTATTTTTAATTATTCTTGCCAGTCAAGGATATGCACAAAAAGCAAGTGTTGCTGCTGCAGATAAGAAATACGATCGGTATGAATATATCGATGCTATAGCCACATACGAAAGAGTGGCCGAAAAAGGGTATAAGGATGAAAAAATGTTTCAAAAGCTAGGGAATGCCTACTATTTCAATGCTGATTTAGAAAAAGCGGGAAGATGGTATAAGGAGCTTTTTGACTTGAATAAAGACCAAGAATCTGAATATTATTATCGCTATTCTCAAACTCTTAAGTCAATAGGAGATTATGACAACGCTGATAAGATGTTAGATGTATTCAATAAGAAATCAGGGAATGATCAACGTGCCAAATTATACGAAAAAAATAAAAATTATTTAGAAGAAATAAAAGCTAATTCGGGACGCTTTAACATTGAAGATGCAGGAATAAATTCTGAATTTTCAGATTATGGAAGTTCTTTTTCAAATAATAAATTAGTATTTGCTTCTGCAAGAGATACAGGCGGTGTTTCAAAGAAAGTATTTAAATGGACCAACCAATCTTTTACCAACCTATACAGCTCAGAGGTTACAAGCGAGGGTAGTTTAAGTGCGCCTGAACGTTTTAGCAGAACAATTAATTCAAAGTTTCACGAATCTACGCCAGTGTTTACAAAGGACGGGCAAACCATGTTTTTTACAAGAAACAATTATTTAGACGGTAAAAAAGGTAAAGACACCAAAAGGATTACCTTATTGAAATTGTATAAGGCAAGGTTAGAAGCAGATAAATGGGTTGATGTTACTGAATTACCATTTAACAGTGATCAATACAGTATAGCACACCCAGCACTTAGTATAGATGATAAAACCTTGTATTTTGCATCAGATATGCCCGGTACATTTGGACAATCTGATTTATTTAAGGTAAAAATAAATGATGACGGTACTTATGGTGCGCCCGAGAACCTTGGAAAGGCAATAAATACGGAGGGAAGAGAAACGTTTCCATTTATATCTGATGATAATGAATTGTATTTTGCCAGTGATGGACGTCCGGGACTTGGAGGATTAGACATCTATGTAACTAAGATAGAAAAAGACGATAATTTTAATGAAATTAAGAATATTGGAGCACCTGTAAATGGCTCCAAGGATGATTTTGGTTTTTTAATCGACAGTAAAAGTAGAGTAGGTTTTTTTACTTCAAATAGAGAGGGAGGAAAAGGGTATGACGACATTTATAAATTCTCGGAAACACGAAAATTGACATGTGAGCAAGAATTAACGGGGATAGTTACAGACGATAAATCTGGTACAAGATTATCAGAAGTTAGATTAAGTTTGTATGATGATAAATACAATATAATTAAACATACAATTGCTAATGATAATGGTGAGTATAGGTTTGAAGTTGCATGTGGAGAGAAGTATTATGTAAGATCCGAAAAAAGAGACTATGAGACAAAAGAAAATACAATTACAATCCCTAAGTCAAGTGGAGAAAGTAAATTGGCATTTGAATTAGAGAAAAGAATTAAAACAATAGGTGTAGGAGGAGATTTAGCCAAAACGTTAGGTATAGAAATTATTTATTTCGATTTAGATAAATCATTTATTAGGAAAGATGCCGCATTTGAATTAGAGAAAATTGTTGCCGTTATGAAAGCATATCCAAATTTAAAAATAGATGTGCGCTCTCATACAGATAGTCGTCAAACGGCTCAATACAATGAATCATTATCCGATAGAAGAGCTAAATCGACTCGTCAATGGCTGATAATAAATGGTATTGAAGAAGACAGATTAACTGCAAAAGGGTATGGTGAATCTCAACTTTTAAACAAATGTGCTGATGGAGTTATATGCAGTGAAACGGAACATCAGTTAAACAGACGAAGTGAATTTATTATAATTTCTATGTAATAATAAATATTTTTTCTAGGTAAAGTATTTTAAAAAAGACTAAACTACATTATAATCAAAACTGGATTGTAATGTAGTTTTTTTATTGCAAATTTTTAAAACGAAAACTATTAAAAATAGGCTCTCAATTGTACGTTACCTGTATGAATGGCTTGGCTTGTTTCACTTTTTCTTCCCTGATAATTAAAATTAATGTCCAAGAATTGGGTGATATTTTTCTGTAATAGCAGTCTCCAAGTGATGTTTTGTCCCGCTTGTAAACCTTCTAGCATCTGAAAGCCAACAGCGGAAAGTTCATTGCCATTAAATTTATTCTGATAAAAGGAAACCTCACCATTCATTGTGATTTTATTCTCGCCAGCGTAAGAAAAGGAAGTTCCAAATCTGTTTTGAATTAAATTTTCGAAATTCCCAATTTGGTTTTCTTTGTTTTGCAATTCGTAAAAAACATCCCAACTCGTATTTTTAGAAAACAGATAACTGATTTTTGGAGCTAGTTGAAGACCAGTTATTGTATAGTTCTTTTCAGGAAAATTTTCAGAGATTATAGATGTTTGAATCGTTTTTGCGGAAGCGCCAAACAGCCAGCTTTTTTTGTAAAGATGGGAATACTGCAGTTGATGGGAACTGTTGTTAGATTCCTGTGATCCTATGGAAAGTAAATTTTTTGTTTTATTTTCTAAAAATGAATAGGTGACAGAGTGCTTCTGTTTTCCTCTATTGTAAAACAAGCTATTTCTAAAACTGGAACTTAGTCCCAATACATTTTCTTGTGAGGAATTAAAAGGATTCAATTCAAAGTTGCCACCTTCATTTTTCGTTTTACGATCAATAATAAAGGACGTCTGATTGTAAAAAAACGAGCTAAATTTTTTAAATCCTTTTTCGTTTTGCCATTGATTTGGATTTAAAATAATCGATTGAGAGAACTTAGTCTGATGCGTTTTTATATAGACACGATTGGGTAAATACACTCTAATGTATTTTGCCTGATCGATAAATGGAGCCACTTCAAATTCCTGTAATTCTTGAATTCCGTTTGCATTGTAATCATTCCAAGTGTAAATACCTTGTCCCGTGGGAACTTCAAGGTAGGTAAATTCTTGTTGTGGTAGTGTCCCCGAATTAGTTTCATAAGCACTTGTTCCCTGAATCAATTGATTGAAAAAACGGTCATTGTATACGATTCTAGAATTCAGCGAAGGCTCTTTTCTTTTCGAAGAATCTACAAAATCTAAAACGCGATAATTAACATAAACAGATAAGTCGCTTTTTGCTGTTTGAATTAATTTTGACTTCAAATAGTACGTTTGAGAATTATTTACCCTTTGTAATATGCCATTTTGAATACTGTCATTGGTTCTTTTTAGCAAACCCAATTCAATAAATACCTTTGTACTATCCCCTCGACCAGCGAATAATCCATATTCAGAAAAGCGCTGACTTACGTTCGAAAATTGATTGGTGGATTTATTTTTCTCCTGATTGTCCTCAAAACGCTGACTAGTACCAATCCAGTTTTTATCAAAGTGATATCGAATTTGCGATTGGTTTCTAATGAAATTTGAAGTAGTGAGTGCGCCGTCACTTTTTAAATAACTTCCATGGTTTTGAAAACTCCAGTTTTTCAGATTGAAATACCCATTTAGACTATGTCTGTTCCCAGAAAAACTTTCAGAGAAATCTAGCTTTTCAAATTGGTAGTTTAAAACTCCATTCGAATTTGATTTTGAGGACGGTTTTAATTTAAAGTTTAAACCAGAAATTAGTAAACTTTGATTTCCAACTGCTGTCGTACCCAGATTCCAATCTCTATCAAATTCAATGGTGTAGAGCCTTTCGATGGTTCTGAATTCTTTTTGGGTAAATTGATAATTGGCGAAAGCATCAACAATCCATTTCTTTGAAAATAGTCGTTGTTTGGCATTTATTTTTCCGCTTATTCCCTGATTGTTCGAGTCGTCGCTATTTGAGAAAAGATTAGCGTCATTGTTGCTGACTCCTATTTCGAAATCAACAGCCGTTTTTTCGGAAGGGGAATACTTTCCTAAAAAGGTAGCTACTTGAATTTTTGTAGGAGCCACCAGCTGGATAGTTGGGGCATAACTCCCTTGAGGAACGGTGTTTATTGGGGCAGTATATTCATAGATCCTACTGATGCCGGCGGCGTTTTTCAAAATGTAATTTCCCTTATTAGGTGCAACTAGACTAAACCGGACGTTGAACAGCTCTTCTTCAGGATCATTTGAGTATTCGAAAATTTCAATCCCATTCACGATCGTTTTTCTGTAAAGTACTTTGTTGTCAGAGTAAGAATCTGGATATGCAGATGGAGCGATCATTAATTCTGGATTGTCTCCAGCCTCAATCAGTATTTGTGCTTGTTCTTTGGTAAGGTTTTGCTGTAAGGGTTGGTTTTTGATGTCGTTTTCAGAATAGAGGTAACTTCCAAAACTCCATTTTTCATTTTGATGTGTGGCACCTGCATAAGTCACAAGTCGCGTGTAATTTCTGTCGGAGTACTGGTATTCAATTGCGATACGCATTTCAGAAGTTATGGTAAACAAAGGTGTAAATGTGATTTCACCTGCGTTGTAGTCAATCGTATAGTCATTGTTCTCCCCTCTTTCTAAAAGTAATCCGTTTACATATACTCGCTCTGAGCCTGATATTACAAGTACGTATAATTCGCCATTTTGACCTTTTAATTTATAAGGTCCTTGGCTGCCTTCAACTCCCGTGAAATTACTTTTGGCATATTGCCCTCTGACTAAAGCTACGGCAGCGAAGACATTCGTTTTATTTTTAGGGGTGCCAAAATCAAAATTGGCTGAAAGACCTTGAACCTTTTTATTAAAGTTTAAAAATTGGCTAGAATGATTTTCAAGAAAGAGATCTCCTGCCCGTATGTTCCATTTATCACTAAAAAGCTCCATAAAAATGTTGTCAAACTGGTCTAGCTTCTGCGAATAACCGCCGTCTTGTAACGGAATATTACTGTCTTGCAATGAGGCTCTTAAACTAACTTTTTCAGATAGTTTTCCCGTGATTTGCAAGTCCAGGTTGGAGTTTAGAACTGTGTTTTGATTGTTTCCTATTGTTACTCCCCGGGTAATACTTCCTGAAGTTGTTAAACCATCAAAAGGGATATTTTTTTCAGCAGATTTGGTATTGATTTGATATAATTTATCAGAATTAATATCATTGCTTACCACCCGACTGGGGTCGTAAATGCGGTATTCCTTAGTTAGAAAATCAGGAAATTTGAGGTATTGCACCGTAATAGAATCGGAGGCAAGAAGAAGATTATTTTTTAAGATTAAAGTTCCTCTTAGAAAATCTACTTTATAGAAAGCACTGTCTATTGGAGTGCTATTGGCGTCAAGCAATTTGAAAAAAGACGTATTTATGCTTACATTTTCAAGATGTATGGTATCACGAGAAAACGGAATTTTTTTGATTTTGTATAATGAATTGTTTTCCTGGGCATGTAGCCCAGAAAAACATATAATCATCACCAAAAGCAATATTTTTTTTACCATAAAGAGAATAACGTCTATCAGTCAAAAGTAGTGTATTCTATATAATTATGGGCAATGGGTTGCTAAAGCGAGCAAACAATAAATTTAATTTTCGCTAGTCACAATTTGCATTGTTTCAGTACTGATCTGTTTTAAAATCACATTCTTACCTTGTTCTACTGTTTCTGCAGCGGCGTCGTTAAAATGTCTAATGGTATACAAAGTCACATTTTGGCTAAAGTCAACTTTGAATTTTTTTGATAAAATAGCATTCAACTCATTGAAATTATCAAATTTATCTTCGACGCATACGGAGAAGCTAATAGCAGTATTCTGAATTAAATTCACTTTCAATTTAAACTCATGGAATAAAGAGAATATTTCACTGATATTCTCTTCCATAATAAACGAAAAATCAATAGAGGACAGCGAAATCAACAATTGGTTTCTTTTAACGATAAAGCACGGTAAATAGGGTTCTAAGTTTACCCCTTTTGAAACGCTTGTTCCTTTTAGTAAAGGGTTAATAAAGGATTTTACATACAAAGGAATTTCCTTTTTTTGTAAAGGTTGTAATGTTTTTGGATGGATTACTGTTGCTCCATAAAATGCTAATTCAATGGCTTCACGATAAGAAATTTGATTTAGCAAACTAGCATTCTCAAAATAACGCGGATCAGCATTCATAACTCCTGGAACATCTTTCCAGATGGTCACGCTTTCGGCATTCAAACAATAAGCAAAAATTGCTGCTGTGTAATCAGAACCTTCACGTCCTAATGTTGTTGTGAAATTATTTTCATCAGAACCCAGGAACCCTTGGGTAATGTTCAACATTTTTCTTTTTACATTTTTCGAAATATTCTTTTGGGTAAGATCCCAATCTACTGTGGCATCTCTATAATTAGCATCTGTTTTGATGAAATTTCTAACATCTATCCACTCTGTTTTTATACCCATATGGTTCATGAAATGAGCAAGAATAGTGGTCGATATCAACTCACCATAACTCACAACCTGATCATAAACAAAATTATAGTTTGGAGATTTGTTATGCGCTAAAAAATATTCTAGATCAGAAAACTGTGCTTTTACAGCAGTAAAAACAGTATTCTTATCATCTTCAAACAAATCTAATAAGATTTGATTGTGGTATTTTTTCACTTCTTGAACAGAGGACTGAAGAGCTGATGACTTATCAAAATAGTCTTTTATAACTACTTCAAGAGCATTAGTAGTTTTTCCCATTGCAGAGACTACTAATAAAACATCCTCATATCCTACCTTTTGTAAAACGTCATAAACATTTTTAATTCCCTCGGCATCTTTTACTGATGCACCTCCAAATTTGAATACTCTCATAATAATAAAAATTCCAATATTTTAAATTCTAAATCCCACTGTTTAAATGGAAGTTTAGTTCCTTATTTTATTCTCAACAAAATTTTCAACACCTGCCTCGTCCATTTGTACTACATACCAATCTCTAAGTACTTTGGCGCCTGATTTTTCATAAAAATCAATTGCAGGAGTATTCCAGTCAAGGACATTCCATTCCACTCTGCGAACTTGATCTTTTTTACCTTTTTTTATAATTTCTGAATACAAAGCATATCCAGCTCCTGTGCCGCGCATTTTTTCTTTGACTACAAGATCTTCTAAATGTAAAGTCTTGCCTTTCCAAGTAGAGTAGCGATAATAATACAAAGCAATTCCAACAATCTCCGATTCTACTTCAGCTACAAAAACATGAAATAAAGGGTTTGGACCAAATCCATCGCGAATTAAATCATCAACATTAATTAACACGGCATCTGGTTCCTTCTCAAAATCAGCTAATTCTTGAATTAATTCGAGAACAGAGGTCATATCTTCGGCGATTCCTTTTCTAATAATCATAAATTCTTGTTTTAAAGGGTGAAAAATTAAAATATAGTTTTTTCAACCCGTAATTTAGGCATTATATCAGCAAATATACAATAGTGACAAACTAAGTAAATTTTATTCAATTCATTTTCACAAAAAAGCCGATATTTGTGACTTCAATTTAACTACAACGATGTCGTAATGGAAGAACGCAATAAAACCTTAGGGGAATTTATCATTGAGAACCAAAATGCCTTTCAATATTCGTCTGGCGAATTATCCAGAATTATCAATTCTATTCGATTGGCCGCTAAGGTGGTCAACTATAAAGTGAATAAAGCGGGGCTGGTGGACATAACAGGGGCTGCTGGAGCACAAAATATTCAGGGCGAAGACCAACAGAAACTAGATGTTTACGCTAATGAAGTTTTTATTCAAACATTAATAAATCGTGAAATTGTGTGCGGAATTGCATCCGAAGAAAATGATGATTTTATTACAGTCGAAGGAAGTGATAATAGCCATAATAATAAATATGTAGTATTAATGGACCCACTAGATGGATCCTCAAATATAGATGTAAACGTTTCTGTGGGGACTATTTTTTCTGTTTATAGAAGAATAACTCCAATAGGAAGTCCGGTAACTATAGACGATTTTTTACAACCTGGAACGAGTCAAGTTGCTGCGGGTTATGTAATTTACGGAACATCAACTATGATTGTTTATACAACAGGGCATGGGGTAAATGGTTTTACGCTAAACCCCGCTATTGGAACATTTTATTTATCACATCCTAATATGCAGTTTTCTGAAGACGGAAATATTTATTCAATAAATGAAGGGAATTACACTCATTTTCCACAAGGTGTAAAGAATTATTTAAAATATTGCCAATCTGAGGAAGGAGATAGACCTTATACGTCTCGTTATATAGGTAGTTTAGTCTCTGATATTCATAGAAACATGATTAAGGGTGGGATTTATATTTATCCAACAAGTTCTAAAGCTCCAAAAGGAAAATTGAGATTGTTGTATGAATGTAATCCAATGGCTTTTATTGTAGAACAGGCAGGAGGTAAAGCTTCAGACGGGTTTAATAGAATAATGGAATTACAACCTACAGAACTTCATGAAAGAGTTCCTTTTTTCTGTGGTAGCTATAATATGGTAGAGAAAGCAGAAGAATTTATGCTTGAGGCCAAACTGAGTAAATACTAAAATAATAAAAAAAGAGCCCTAAATTTTTAGGGCTCTTTATATTTTATAGATGTTTTTCCATTTCTGAAAGGAAATCATCAATGTCTGCATTTTTGTCTACTAATACAAGTGCTTTAGCTACAACCAAGTCTACGTTTTCTGGAGTGAATCCAATTCCCAGACAAAGTTTTTTCAACATAACTTCTTGTTGGTCTCCCAAAATATGGTCAACATGTACTATTCTGGCTAGGTCGTACAAACGCTCTAACCTCATTGAATTTAAGTAAGGAGGGTTGATTGGGTACTTTGAAGGGTTTTCTAAAATCTCTACATATTCTGCAGGAGAAATTTCAAGCCTAATGGCTAATTTATCTAAAAACTCTTTTTCTTCAGGGGCAAAAACCCCATCTGCTAATGCTAATCTAACAATCGAAGAAAAGTGACCTTTGTTTCTTTGCTTGAATTCGCTATCAAATAAATCTGAAAATGACATAATTAATTGTATTTTTTTATGCTACAAATATAAATCAATTTTTAAACTATTAATTTAATTTCGTTTTAAATTTTATTTAATAATTATTGGGCCTTTTAATTGAAATATAAATGTACGATTTGAGTATTCGATTCTACCGTTTTCAAAATAAATCGTAAGTTTACAAACCCTTTATCAACTATAATTATATTACCTATGTCAGAATTTTTGATTTATTTTCAAATAGGATTAAAACACGTCTTGGATATTTATGCTTACGATCATGTTTTGTTTCTAATAGCTTTGGCTGTACCGTTTTCTTTTAATGATTGGAAACGAATAGTCCTCTTAATAACACTTTTTACGATAGGTCACACTATGGCTTTATTGCTTTCTGTTTTTGGTATTATTGCCATTAAAGTAAATGTTGTCGAGCTATTAATCCCGATTACGATATTAATCACCGCCTTTTTTAATTTGTTTACTGCCGGTAAATCAAATAAAAAAGAAAGTGTAAATCTGATTTTTTTCGTCACTCTGTTCTTTGGAATTATACATGGATTAGGATTTTCTAATTATTTTAAAGCAATACTTGGCGGAAACGCGACATCAAAATTACTGCCTTTAGCTGAATTTGCGTTAGGAATTGAAGCAGCACAAATTGTTGTAGTTTTTGTAGTTTTGATTCTGGCGTATATTGTACAAACGGTTTTTAGATTCTCGAAAAGGGATTGGACTTTGGTGATGTCAGCGTTTATAATAGGTGTAGTATTACCAATGATAATTGAAAATGAAATTTGGACGAGATAAAATGGAAGCAAAAAAATTAAATAAATACGATAAGGCTTATCTAAGAATTGCAACTGAATGGGGCAGTTTGTCTTATTGTAAGCGGAAACAAGTAGGTGCAATCATCGTTCGCGATCGGATGATAATTTCGGATGGATATAATGGAACACCTACCGGCTTTGAAAACTGCTGTGAAGATAATGAAGGGCTCACTCGATGGGATGTCTTACATGCGGAAGCAAATGCCATTCTAAAAGTAGCTAGATCCACGCAATCCTGCGAAGGCTCTACTTTATATATTACACTGTCACCCTGCAAAGAGTGCAGTAAATTAATACATCAATCTGGAATAAAACGAGTGGTATATCATAAAGGGTACCGTGATGATGCAGGAATTCAGTTTTTAATAAAAGCTGGTGTGATTGTTGAGCATATATCGATATTAGAGGAATAGATGAAAACTGAAATTAAATACCTGCCAATACTTATTGGCGCAACTCTTGCGCTTGGAATCGTTATTGGTGGGTGGTTAAATGGTTTCGGCGGCGATCATTTTTTGGTCGAAAACAGTTCTAAAACTAAAATCAATAAACTCATTGATTTTATCGACAATGAATATGTAGATAATGTAAATACAGATTCTATAGTAAACATTACGGTTGACAACATTCTGAGTCAGCTGGATCCACATTCTGTTTATATATCACCTAGTGAGCAAGTGGAAGTTGCTGAGAGTATGAAAGGTGATTTTGTGGGCATTGGAGTTAATTTCTATATGTATAAAGATTCTGTGGCTATAATTAGACCCATTGAAAATGGTCCCTCGGCTAAAGCGGGAATACTGGCTGGGGATAGAATTTTATATGCTGATAAAACAAAATTATTTGGACGTAAATTGCCTAGTGACAGTCTTTTTTCTAAGTTAAAAGGAGAGCAGGGCTCTGTAGTGGAGCTTACTATTTATAGGAAATCAGTTAAGAAACAAATAAAACTAAAAATAAAACGAGGTGTTATTCCTTTAAAAAGTGTCGATGTGGCAGTTCTTTTGAACGATAGTACAGGATATATAAAAATCAATCGTTTTGCAGAAACTACCTTTGAAGAATTTAAAAAAGGCTTGACCAAATTAAAAAAAGATGGAGCAAAAACACTTGTGATCGATCTTCGGGATAATGGAGGTGGGTATATGGAAGAAGCAATTGACATTGCAGATGAATTGTTAAAAGACAAGCAATTAATCGTTTTTACCAAAAATAAAAAAGGCAGCATACAAAAAACATATGCGACTAAAAAAGGTGATTTTCAAACGGGTAAAGTGTTTGTCCTACAAAATGAGAATAGTGCTTCAGCGAGTGAAATTCTAGCGGGAGCGATTCAAGATAATGACCGAGGTACGATTGTAGGGCGTCGTTCTTTTGGGAAAGGATTAGTACAACGAGAAATGGATTTTGCAGATGGTTCTGCAGTGAGATTGACGGTAGCGAGGTATTATACACCTACAGGAAGGTCGATACAGAGGCCATACAATAAAGGCAGTGAAGAATATTTTAAAGAGTCGGAAGAACGTTTTGAGAACGGTGAACTATATGAAAAAGATAGTATAAAAGTTGCCGACAGTTTAAAATTCAAAACGCCAAAAGGGAAAATTGTTTATGGTGGTGGCGGAATTGTTCCGGATATTTTTGTTCCTCTCGAAGTAGAACATGGCAATGAAAATACAGTGTATTTAATGAAATCCGGAATCGTAGGAAATTTTGTTTTCGAACAACTGGATAGAAACAGAATTGCTTTTAAAGGGCTCTCTTTTGAGCAGTTTAAGGGAAAAATGGATAAAACCAATTTGTATTTTAGTGCTTTTCAAAAATACCTTTTGAGAAGTGGATTAGATATAGATTTATCGAAAAACAAAGACATTGTAAAGCGATATCTGGCAGCTGAATTTGCCCGACAATTGTATGGAGAAAGCAAGTATTACGAAATTATTTTAAAAGAGGATGCCATGGTTAAGGCAGTGCTAAAATAGGGTTTTCAATATCAACAGTAAAAATCAATATACCGGCTAATGTTTAGTAAGCTTAGCTCTTGCTTTTAATTTGAAGCCTTTATTCTCTATTTTCTAGTCTCTCCTTCAATCTTCCTTTGCTAGATTGTCCCAGTCTTCCCTGTAGCGAATAAGCTCTTTGTCGATCATCTCTTTCGATGTTTTTAATAGATATTCTACATCATCAGAATATAGAGGAGGGAAATACGTCATTTTTATCTCAGTGGTCCGTTTTCCAAAACATTTTAAAAAATGAGGAATGAAGGTGTCGTTGTCAACAAACGCATCTGTTTTTTCTTTATAATCGATTGCGATAGGAATTACAGCTGCTTTTATCTTAGTAGCCATTGCAAATGAGCCGTAATTAAAGGCAATCGTAGTAGGTAAAACATGTGTTGTTCCTTCCGGAAAATTAATAACTGAATGCCCTTGGTTTAATGCTTCTTTAATGCTTTCGCAAGTATTCTGTCTACTTTCAGGGTCTTTTCTGTCAACAAAAATCACTCCTGATATTTTACAAATATATCCAATAAGTGGCCATGATTCCACTTCCTTTTTTCCTACGGGAAAGGTCTGTCTGTGGTTTAGCATGATTATTGGGTCAAAATATGAGCGGTGATTAGCGACAATCAGTCCTTGAACTACTGGAGGGTTTCCATAAATTTGTAGCCGTATGCCGAGCAATGAGTTGAGTATGCTGATTATAAAATCACGGAATATAAGTGCATTTCGTGAAGTGGTTTCTTTACTCCAAAACAAACTTACTATATAGAAAAGGATAGAGAAGAAGGAAATAAAGAGTATGAAAAGAATCAATCTTGTTAGTCCTAGTAAATATGATAGCATAATGAGTTTTGTAAAAAAGGTAAAACTAACATTATTTTCTAATAATCAAATGGTTTTTATCTAATGCTGTCGTGAACATGTGTTTGAGTACCGTTATTCCAAAGAGTAAGGATATCTGTAGCAACTGCAGCACCACTTCCTGCGGCAATGGTAAGTTGGCTTCTCCATCCTGCAAGAGTTCCTGCTACGTATATGCCGTCGGCAACTTTATGATCGGTATTGTGTAATTGGATTCTTTGTTTTTCGGGTAATGATTTTTGATGCGGCTCGACAAATTGCATTAGACCTTCAATTGAAAAAGTATTTGATGCGCCAATAGTGACTACAATTACTTTAGTTTTATAAGTGTTTTTGTTTGTTGTAATGGTAAAGTCAGGAGATTGTCCTTCAATTTTCAAGACTTTTTCGTCTGGTATTTGAGTGACATGAGGATAGAGTTGGGATAGCTGTTGAGTGCTTTGTGACAATAAATCCGAGCCCAATGTTTCGGCAGGAATTCCATAGGCGTTATTAAAAATAGCTTCCTGGAGAGATGATGATTTTTGATGAGTGAAAATTCCGATTGTTTTTTCAGTTGCAAATTTTTTATTTTTTGCAGAGCCCAATACTAGAGCACATGACATTCCGGAAACGCCACCACCAATAATTAAAACGTCAAACATATTATATGTTGTCGTTCATTTTTTCTTCTATTTTTTTAGACATTCTAAAAATCAAAAGGATTAGAACTGCACAGAATGAAGCTCCGATTCCAACGAATGCTACCATACTGTCTCCTTGAAACGGATGACTAAAATCTAGCAATGTGATATTGAAAATTATAAGCGCCAATGCTAGAAACACTAATATGTTAGTAAAGATTTTCATAAGATGGTATTTAATGCCTGAGTCGTAAAAAACGATTAAAGGAGTGTTTTAATTTAAAACATATCCTAGAAAAATCAGATTATATTTACAGGCTACATTAGGGGGTAAATTTATAAAAAAAAATATTAGAGAAACAAACCTTTAACATTAGCAGCGAATAATTTAACAGCGATTGCTAGAAGAACGACACCAAAAGTCTTGCGAACTACGCCTAGACCGTCTTTCCCTAGCATTCTCTCGATTTTAGAAGATGACTTTAGCACAATGTAAACTAATAAGATGTTTAAAATTATCGCGATAATTATGTTTACGGTATGGAATTGAGATTTAAGCGACAATAAAGTGGTCATCGTTCCGGCTCCAGCAATTAATGGAAATGCAAGAGGGACAATAGAGGCTGAGCTAGC
The DNA here is from genome assembly GCF_963974175.1 of uncultured Flavobacterium sp. Lineage (GTDB taxonomy): Bacteria > Bacteroidota > Bacteroidia > Flavobacteriales > Flavobacteriaceae > Flavobacterium. The sequence continues at coordinate 44,258 of NZ_CAXBBR010000016.1, read as the reverse complement.
TTCTTCGTCGCGGTAAATTCGAATTCCTAAAATCATTTCTAATGCTAAAAAGAATAAAACAAAGGAACCGGCGACTGCAAATGAGTTGACATCGATACCAATCAGTTTTAAAAGCTCTTCACCCACAAATAGGAATACAATCATGATAAATCCGGATGCTAAAGAAGCTTTTTCAGATTCAATATGTCCAAATTTTGATCTTAGGTCAACGATAATCGGAATGGAACCCACGATATCAATCACGGCAAAAAGCACCATCCCAACAGTAATTATCTCCCTTATATCTAGTTCCATAACGTATTTTTTTATTTGCAAAGGTAAACTAATCAATGGATATCTTAGTAAAGCTAGAAGTTTGTTCGAATATAATTATTTCTCTAATTATGGATTCAATTAAGCTGTTTTTTGATATCTACGCTGCTGCAAATGATTGTAATAAAACTAAAAAACGTATGTTGGGTTTGTGTTAGCTTATATAAAAAGCAACATTTAACAGATAGGCTTTGTCTTAGTTTGACTATCTTTGCACTTTATAATCTCAGTATACCACAATAATGTTTCAACTAGGAAAAACCATCGTTTCAGAAGATATTTTAAGTAAAGATTTTGTTTGCAATTTAACAGCCTGCAAGGGGGCTTGTTGCGTTAACGGAGATGCCGGTGCGCCACTAAGTCTAGAGGAAACAAAAATTTTAGAAAAAATATATCCAAAGGTAAAGCCGTTCCTTCGTAAGGAGGGAATTGCAGTTATTGAGGCGCAAGGAACTTCGATAGTAGGTACAGATGGTGATCTTGAAACGCCACTTATTGACGACAAAGATTGCGCTTATGTAATCTATGATGGTAAAACAGCACTCTGTGGTATTGAGCAAGCTTATAATCAAGGAATAATAGACTGGAAAAAACCTGTTTCCTGTCATTTATATCCTATTCGTGTAAAAGATTTCACTGAATTTGCTGCTGTCAATTATGACAGATGGGATATTTGTGATCCAGCCTGTTCGTTAGGTCAGGAACTTGAGGTTCCAATCTATAAATTTGTCAAAGAAGCCTTGGTTAGAAGGTTTGGCGAAGACTGGTACATGGAACTTGAAAAAGTGGCTGAAGAGCTGAAAAAATAATTCTGAAATAATGCCATTTTTTTATCGCGCCCTATTTTTAAATTTCTATAGTTCACGGTGCTTTAGCGGGTTTTACAAAACTTAAAACCCTGAATAATAAGCACTTGTGGTTTTGTGAAAAACGTTCTGTTTTTCCGTCTTTGTTAAAAACTATGGCCGATTGTGGATAAGTTTGGCTTTTAATTATCGCAATATTTTACAATCTTTGTAAAACACGAAATACTTAAAAATTCGTTAAAATATCAAAAAAACAAACAACAACAATGTCACAAATTGAACCAATATTACAAGAGAATAAAAATCGTTTCGTAATTTTTCCTATCAAGCATCATGATATATGGGAATGGTATAAGAAGATGGAAGCTAGTTTTTGGACTGCGGAAGAAATCGATTTATCGCAAGATTTGAATGACTGGAACAATAAGTTGAATGATGATGAGAGGTATTTTGTGAAACATATTCTTGCTTTTTTTGCAGCTTCAGACGGAATTGTAAATGAAAACTTGGCGGAAAATTTTGTGAATGAAGTGCAATATGCTGAGGCAAAATTCTTTTATGGTTTCCAAATCATGATGGAGAATATTCATAGTGAAACATATTCATTATTGATTGACACCTATGTGAAAGATGAAGCTGAAAAAGATAGACTGTTTAATGCATTGGAAGTTTTTCCAGCTATTAAGAAAAAAGCAGACTGGGCTTTACAATGGATCGAATCTGATTCGTTTGCAGAGCGACTAATTGCTTTTGCAGCTGTTGAAGGGATTTTCTTCTCAGGAGCGTTTTGTTCTATTTACTGGTTGAAAAAACGTGGATTAATGCCGGGATTGACATTTTCTAATGAATTGATTTCTCGTGACGAAGGAGTTCATTGCGACTTTGCAGTGCATTTACACAATCATCACTTGATTAACAAAGTACCAAAAGAACGAATCAGAAGCATTATTGTTGATGCTTTGAATATTGAAAGAGAATTCATTACAGAATCACTTCCAGTAAGTTTAATAGGGATGAATGCTGTCTTGATGACGCAATATTTAGAATTTGTTGCCGATAGATTATTAGTTGAATTGGGTTGCAACAGAGAATATAACACTACAAATCCATTTGATTTTATGGATATGATTTCGCTTCAAGGGAAAACAAATTTCTTTGAAAAGAAAGTAGCCGAATATCAAAAATCAGGGGTTATGAATACTGATGGAGATGCTCAAAAAATATCTTTTGACGCTGACTTTTAATTTTTAGAAGCAAAAAAGTTAAGCTGTAAAGTAAATTGAAAGCTTAGTTTTAGCAGAAAAATTATAATAATAAAAACTTTGAGTCTTTGCGTCTATAGGGGTTAGCGGAGATACATTCCTAAAGCATAAATACATTGTGCCTTAGCGCCCTAGTGGCAAAAAATAAATTACAAATAACAAGAAACAGCGAAGGGATTTTCTGTTTTAAAAACAAACAAAAGTATGTACGTAGTAAAAAGGGACGGCCACAAAGAGCCGGTAATGTTCGACAAAATCACAGATAGAATTAAAAAACTATGTTATGGTTTAAATGATTTAGTAGATGCTGTGAAAGTGGCAATGCGAGTAATTGAAGGACTTTATGATGGAGTTTCTACGTCAGAATTAGATAACTTAGCAGCTGAAACTGCAGCTTCGATGACTATTGCGCATCCGGATTATGCACAATTAGCAGCGAGAATTGCGATTTCAAATTTGCATTCGAATACAACAAAATCATTTTCGGAAACAATGACCGAAATGTTTGAATATGTAAACCCAAGAAATGGACAATATGCTCCATTAATTGCTGATGATGTATACAAAGTAATTCAGGAAAATGCTGAGTTTTTAGACTCGCATATCATTTACAATAGAGATTTCAACTACGATTATTTCGGATTCAAAACATTAGAGCGTTCTTATTTGCTTAAAATAAACGGGAAAATTGTTGAGAGACCACAACATATGTTAATGCGTGTTTCTGTAGGGATTCACTTAGATGATTTAGAGTCGGTTTTAGAGACTTATGACTTAATGTCTAAAAAATTCTTTACGCATGCAACACCAACATTATTTAATTCAGGAACTCCAAAACCTCAAATGTCTTCTTGTTTCCTTTTAGCAATGCAAGATGATAGTATTGACGGGATATACGATACGTTGAAACAAACGGCAAAAATCTCGCAATCAGCAGGTGGAGTAGGACTTTCTATTCACAATGTACGTGCAACAGGTTCTTACATTCGCGGAACAAACGGTACCTCAAACGGAATTGTTCCTATGTTGAGAGTATTTAACGATACAGCGCGTTATGTTGATCAAGGTGGTGGAAAGCGTAAAGGTAGTTTTGCTATTTATATCGAAACTTGGCATGCAGATATTTTTGATTTCTTGGATTTGAAGAAAAATACAGGAAAAGAAGAGATGCGTGCGAGAGATTTATTCTTTGCGATGTGGACTTCTGATTTGTTTATGAAAAGAGTTCAGGAAGACGGTAATTGGACGTTGATGTGTCCTAACGAATGTCCTGGTTTGTACGATGTATATGGTGAAGAATTTGAGAAAATGTACACCGATTATGAAAAAGCAGGTAAAGGAAGAAAAACCATCAAAGCACATGAATTGTGGGAGAAAATTCTAGAATCTCAAATAGAGACTGGAACTCCTTATATGCTATATAAAGATGCAGCTAACCGTAAATCAAATCAAAAGAATTTAGGAACAATACGTTCTTCAAACTTGTGTACTGAAATTATGGAGTATACTTCTCCTGATGAAGTGGCGGTTTGTAACCTTGCGTCGCTTTCATTACCAATGTTTGTTGATAACGGTAAGTTTGATCACGAAGCATTTTATAATGTAACAAAACGTGTAACGAAAAACTTGAATAAAGTTATTGATAGAAATTACTATCCTGTAAAAGAGGCAGAAAATTCTAACCTACGTCACAGGCCAATTGGTCTTGGAGTACAGGGACTAGCAGATGCATTTATTATGTTGCGTTTGCCTTTTACATCTGATGAAGCTAAAAAGCTGAATCAAGAAATTTTTGAAACATTATACTTTGCTGCTGTAACCGCTTCTATGGAAATGGCAAAAGTAGAAGGAGCTTATTCAACATTTAAAGGATCACCAATCTCTCAGGGAGAATTTCAACACAATCTTTGGAATATTAAAGATGAAGAATTGTCAGGCCGTTGGGACTGGGCTTCATTGAGAAAAGAAGTAATGGAGCACGGAGTTCGTAATTCATTATTAGTTGCGCCAATGCCTACTGCTTCAACTTCTCAAATTCTTGGAAATAACGAAGCATTCGAACCTTATACTTCTAATATTTACACACGTCGTGTATTGTCAGGAGAGTTCATTGTGGTAAACAAACATTTATTACATGATTTAGTGGAGCGTGGTTTGTGGAATGAAACCATGAAACAAGAATTAATGAGAAATAATGGTTCTGTTCAAGACCTAGATATTCCTCAAGATTTGAAAGAATTGTACAAAACAGTTTGGGAAATGTCGATGAAAGATATTATCGATATGTCACGTCATCGCGGTTATTTTGTAGATCAATCGCAATCATTGAACTTGTTTATGCAAAATGCCAATTATTCAAAACTAACTTCTATGCACTTTTATGCGTGGCAGTCTGGATTGAAAACGGGAATGTATTACTTGAGAACAAAAGCGGCAGTTGATGCGATTAAATTTACATTGAACAACGATAAAAAAGCAGAGCCAATCGAAGTGATGTCTAAACCGGCTCCGGTAGCAGCTCCAGTAGCTGTGGAAGCGGCAGTAGAGATGACTGCTGATGAATACAAAGCAATGATTGAGCTGGCTAAAAATGCTGGTCCAGATGATTGCGAAATGTGTGGTTCATAAATACAAATAGAATGATAAAGGCCTCTTAATTGAGGCCTTTTATAAGAATAGTAATTTTAAATCATTTGCCTGAGTAGTAAAAAAATAATGCGCATAAAAAAAGGGACATCTATGACATCCCTAGCTTGGTAAACTTAATAATAACGCCCTCGGAAGCTTTTTTATTTAAGTTATATAAAGATGATGAGGTTATCTCACCTACTTTTTTAATACATCAAAAGTATAAAATCGAAGTCTTTCTACCAAGTTTTTTTTGCATAGAATTAGCACTGTTGATATTTTAATTATTTACACCATATAAAATAAGGGGGTAGAGAAGTTATCAACATTTTTTTAATTTTTAAATCAAAAACAAACATGGTGAATTTAAGTATTTACAGATTTACGCTTTCAAATAAAGCAAAAGAACAACAAGTTTTAAACCTTTTTAATGAAGAGGAAGACTTATTAGAAACAATGAATGACTTCTGTAGTCATATATATATAAACATCAAATCGTATACTGATGTCCAAGGGAAGTATAGAACGCTTTCTCTTGCTAATAATCAAATCAAAGATGATACTAAGAGAATCATTACAGGTTATTTAGCTTCTGCATACACCGGTGAATATGGAAAAATAAAAGATCGAAAAACTTCTGATCTTAAGTATGATATTTTAAAAGGGGACTTGTTTAGTAAAGATTTCTTCTACCTTATTCATGTACCTAAAAATTCAAAATATGGCTTCTTTATTTTTCAAAAAAAAGAAAACCATGGAGTGAAAGTAGCTTTTGAAAGTGCTTTTAATGCTTTTATGAGGTCTAAAGGAATTTCAAACTATTATTTCGAATTAAAACATGCACCTGCAAGATATTTGATTAGGAACATTCTGGAATTTGGAAAATTAAAAGAATTTAGACTTATTGATGCTACAGAAAAATCATTAAATATGAATTTAGGTAGGGAGGAACGCGTGGTGAAGCTGAATAATTCAGCAAATAATTTAGCTATTAAAAATGTTCTAATAGAGTTGTTCGATAATTTTTCTTCAGAAAATAAAATTCCTTTTTTAAATCATGGCGAATTTGACGAAATTACATTTGTAATTAATCATGATGGTGTTTCTAAAACTTTTTATATTAAGGATAAAGATAAAATTAGGACGAGCATAAATGTTAGTACAATGGTTGAATTTGAAGATGGTGAGGCTACATTTGAGTCATTAATTAGAGTTTCATTAGAGTTGATTAATTCTGCAGCATAGATTTTTAATTATTATGTTTTCAGGAGTTCTTTAGATGTAATCTAGAGAACTCCTTTTGTTTTGTGGATTTTTTAAATTCAAAATTTGTTTAGTGAAGACAAACCTTGTGTGAATAGAGAACATGTTTATTGATATTTAAAATACTGATTCCTTGAATTTCATAAAACTATCAAAAAATTCTATAAAGGCCAACTGCCTCGTGCAGAGCACATTTGTAATATCAAATGAAATAATTATCGGAGCAGTCTATAATATTAAGAAAATAAGGAATGGAATAATACAATTATTATATGCTACTTGTACTAATGACTTGATTGTATATTCAAAACAAGCCAGTAATATTGAGATATTTATTCTAGCCTTTTTCATAGAATCCAATCGTCATTTTATCGCTGACACTCTTTTTATGGATGTGTTAATGAAATATTTGTAGTGTACTATAGGTTGTCAAACATCTAGTATAGAAGCCAAATAAAATTCAAAATCCAAACAATTCTCAAGTATATAGAATAAGATCAGCAATCAATTATGGTTGTTTTTTTGGGGAGTTGTCTCCTGCTTTTCATTTCAATCTTTTTATTCCTGAAAAAAATTAGAGATAAAATGGATTTCCATTGTAATCGGGGCTAGAGAATTGATGTTTGAATTGGTTTTAGGGTTGTTAAGTTGATTGGGTTTTCAGTTCGTTTAAATGTTAAAAAGCAGTTGTGAAACTAGCATAATAATGAAAATTCTTAATAATAATTTAAGAATAAATCACTATATTTGAGTAGGTTGAGATTATTTATGAGACTTTTTTTAAATTTAAAAAATAGTAAATATGAAAAGCAAAACATTTAAAATTACTGATCATGTACTCGCTTCGCAAGGACAGCGTTTCTTAAACGTAATAATTGACTCACTCTTTATTTACATCCTTGTTTTGAGTGCAGGAACCACTATTGTTTTAATAGCTGAAGCTACAAGTAACTTTGCGGTTTCTGGTTGGGTTGAAACTATGAATGTAGTAGAAATTATGGGTTACGGATTGCTAATATTGTTTTTGTATTACTTTTTGACCGAAGTTTATTTCTCTAGAACGCTAGCGAAATTAGTTACCGGAACTGTTGTTGTTAGAAGTGATGGTTCAAAACCCACAATCAAAATGATTTTTATTAGAACCTTAAGTCGGTTTATAATTTTCGATGCCTTGTCTTATTTAGGCGCAGTTTCTAGAGGCTGGCATGATAGCCTTTCAGGTACTTATGTGGTTAAGAAAAAGAGGCTTGCTAAAGGCATACGGTTTTTTAATAACCCAGAAGAATTTGGAAAAGCAGAATAATAGAAAAACCTAGTGCGTATGTAGACACTAGGTTTTTTCGTTTTCTATTATATTGTTGCGGTATTGCTAACCGCAATTCGCATTTGTTTAGCTGCAGTTACCATTTCGATTAATGCTTTTTTAGTTTCATCCCAATGACGCGTTTTTAAACCGCAATCAGGATTTACCCACAGTTGGTCTATTGGAATTACAGCAGTTGCTTTTTCTAATAAATCAACCATTTCTTGACTAGAAGGAACACGAGGTGAGTGAATATCATACACTCCAGGTCCAATCTCATTTGGATATTTAAAATCAGCGAAAGCGTCTAGTAGTTCCATTTGCGAACGCGAGCATTCTATTGTAATCACATCAGCATCCATATCAGCAATATTCTGAATGATGTCATTAAACTCGCTATAGCACATGTGCGTGTGGATTTGGGTGTCGTCACTCACGCCACTTGCCGAAATTCGAAATGCTTTTGTAGCCCAGTCTAGGTATGCTGCCCATTCTTCTTTGCGCAATGGCAATCCTTCTCTAATTGCTGGCTCATCAATTTGGATGATTTTAATTCCTGCTTTTTCAAGATCTATTACTTCATCACGAATCGCTAAGGCAATTTGCGTACAGGTTTCTGACCTTGGTTGATCATTACGTACAAACGACCATTGCAAGATAGTTACCGGACCAGTTAGCATTCCTTTTACCCATTTTGGAGTAAGCGATTGTGCAAACTCGGCCCATTTTACAGTCATTGGTTTTGGTCGAGAAACATCACCATAAATAACGGGTGGCTTCACACAACGGCTTCCATAGCTTTGAACCCAACCATTTTTGGTAAAAGTAAATCCGTCCAATTGTTCTCCAAAGTATTCTACCATATCGTTACGTTCAAATTCGCCGTGAACTAAAACATCAATCCCAGACTCTTCCTGAAAGCGAATCGTTTCTTCGGTTTCTTTTCGAATAAGGGTATCGTATTCTGATTGTGATAGTTCTCCTTTTTTAAACTTTGCTCTCCAGCTACGTACTTCTGCTGTTTGAGGAAAAGAACCAATAGTTGTAGTTGGGAATAAAGGCAGTTTTAGCGCGTCAATTTGAAGTGGTCTTCTCACGGAGAAAGGATTTTCTCTTCTGGAATCTTTGTCTACAATACTAGAAACTCTATTTTTAACTTCATCATTGTGAATGATGGTCGCTTTTTTTCTATTGCTGTTTGCAATTGTATTTTCTTCAAAATGAGCTTGGTCGCTCTCAGTGATTTCATTCGAAGCTAGATTTCGTAGGACCACGACCTCTTCGATTTTTTGTTTGGCGAAAGCCAGCCATTGCTTAATTTCAGGAGTTAATGTTTCTTCGTTAGTTTCTAAATCCAAGTCACAAGGCGAATGAATTAAAGAACACGATGGAGCGATAAAAACGCGGTCGGTACCAAGAGCGTCAGTTGCTTTCTGGATTAATGCCAGCGATTTTTTGAAATCATTTTTCCAGATATTTCTTCCGTCAATTACTCCGAGTGAAAGTGAAGTAGTTTTTGATAGTAAATTAGATTCTAAAATATCATCTAACTGTAACGAGCAACGTACTAAATCTAAATGAAAAGTATGAACTGGAAGAGATAAGGCTGTCGCCAAATTTTCTCCAAAACAATCAAAATATTTGGCAAGTATGATTTTGATATTTGGGAATTTCTCATTGATTTTAGTGTAAGTATGCACTAATGCCGCTCTTTCAATATCAGAAAGATTTAAGGCTAGAAAAGGTTCGTCAAACTGGACGTATTCTACTTTCTCATCTTGTAGTTTTTGTAGAATGTCAAAATAAACAGGAAGTAGTTTATTGATTAGCTCAATTCTATGAAAACCTTCTTGCTTTTCTTTTCCCAAAAGTAAATAAGAAACTGGACCTATAATTACTGGTTTTGTTTGGAAACCAGCTGCTTTTGCTTCTTTGTATTCGTCAATTATTTTTTCTGAAAACAAACTGAATTCTTGGTCTTTTGTAAATTCAGGTACAATGTAATGGTAATTAGTGTCAAACCATTTGGTCATTTCCATGGCAACAACATCTTGCGCCCCTTTTTGTGCGCCTCTTGCCATTGTAAAATACAAATCGAGAACCGAATTCTCTTTGGCGAAAGCCGTATACTGCTCTGGAATAACGCCAAGTGTCAAGGATAAATCGAGTACTTGATCGTAAAAAGAGAAGTCATTTGACGGGATTAAATCAATTCCAGCATTGTATTGAAGTGCCCAGTTTTCTTTTCTGATGTTTTTTCCAGTTGCTAATAGTTCTTCGGCTGTGATTTTACCAGACCAATACAATTCACTCGCTTTTTTTAATTCTCTGTTGCTGCCTATTCGTGGATAACCTAAATTGTTCGTTTTCATTTTTAGTGTTTTTTTCTAGGCAAAGGTATAGGCTTAGTATTAATTACGTAATTTTGTCTTATACTTAAGTAATAATACTTGTATTGTGTGATTGATGCAGTAATTTATTTTGCACGACATTAATAAAAATAACTTTAGCAGTAAAATTCACTATGGAAAATTTAGATTCAACCGACTTACAGATTCTGAGACACCTTCAAGAAGACTCAAATATCAATATAAAAGACCTCGCGAGTAAGTTATTTTTAACAGCGACCCCCATTTATGAACGTATAAAAAGACTGGAAAGAGAAGGCTACATAATGAAATATGTCGCTTTATTAGATAAGAAAAAGATGAATCTGGGAATGATTGTTTTTTGTAATGTGCGGTTAAAAGAGCACGCAAGAAATGTAGGAAGCAATTTTGTTAGAGATATCGTGGCGCTTCCTGAAATTATAGAATCGTATAATATTGCGGGAGACTATGATTTTATGCTGAAAATATTAGTTAAAGACATGGAGAGCTACCAAGATTTTGTAATGAATAAATTGTCAACGATTGAAAACATAGGTAACACCCAGACTATTTTTGTAATGGGAGAAATTAAACACAGCACCGCATTGAATTTTTAGATTTAGAGTGAATAAGACATAAAAAAAAGGAAACAATAACTGTTTCCTTTTTTAGCTAGTAGCGTTTTTATAAAACTTATAATTCAGTAAACGGATCTACTCCGTTATTGATTTCTTGAATGGACTGTGCTGTTTTAACGTTTTCTAGTTTTAAATCGAGTAGTCCTTTATGGCTTGTAGCGATTTTAAGACCGTTAGCAAAGGCTTGCCACTTTTCCCAACTGGTTTCTAGTCCGCCTACGGGAATAATACTAACCCACATTCTCCATGCTTTTGGCACGTAATTTTCATCGACTAACCATACATAAGAATCTCCGGGTGTGCTTCCGCCAGAAGCGTAGGTAACCATTAATGCTTCTTCATTATCCTGCATCACGATACTTCTGGTAGTTCCGGCGTCTCGCAATTTAAACGGAGCTATAAGCCAGAATGAATCATTATTAAAGTAATCATTAGCTTTTTTTATAGCGTCCGTTTTTTGCGAGTCGCTTAGCTTTATGTTGTTTTCATAAGCAAGCCCTTCTAGAGTTTGGTTGTTGTAAAGTACTTTTTTAGCATCCCATTCTACCTGAACTAAATTTCGTTTTTTGTCCCAGAGGTAATGATGACCTCCTCTAAATGTAAAAGAAACAACGGCAGTCGTATCCCAAGCTTTTTGATTGATTGCTGTCTGGATTTTATCAGTAAGTTCTTCGGCTTTTATTCCTTCTTGTCCAACTGGCAAAGGCTTGCTTGAAAAATACAAGAAAGCGGCAATCGAGATAATTAGGATAAGAATGATAGAGCCTGCTATTTTGAATATTTTTTTCATTTTTTATAATTGGTTTATTTTGAAAAGCATCTCAAATGTAGCAAAATAAGACCATTTGTGCAGGACGTTTCTAAAATTGTTAGTAAACAACACAGGGTTCAGCTATTTAAAGCCAAACCCTGTGTGTCCTAATTTGTGATGGTATATAGATGTGGTATTTATTATTTAATCAAAGACCATTTTTTGTCAATGATACTGATGTATCTAGCTTCGTCTTTATTCCAGATATCTAGCGTGTTTACTTGCGTTCCGTTGAAATCTCCATTAAAAAACAAATACAATTTATTATCTACAATTTTAAAAGTTTCAGGATTGATAGAAAATTTAGAATCTTTTTCGGCTATACCCCAAGCGCAGTATCCGTTAACTTCAGGCAGGTATTTTTTAGGATTTGCTTTAAAAGCTTTTGCGTTTTCTTTTGATGCAAAATAATACGTTGTTCCTTCAATTTTGGCTGCGTTTGCAGAAGATCCTTTCGTCGCTTTATTTTCTTTGTGGTAAGCCACGACATCATATCCTCCAATGGCTAAACCTGATTTGTCAATGGCATCTACTTGCGCAAAAATTCCGTTTGAAAATAAAGTAATGAATGCTACTAGTAATGCTGATTTTAAATTTTTCATTTGTTTTAATTTAGATTATTTGTAATGGTTGTACTTTGTAACTATGTTAAGCGGTGACCGCTTCGGTTATTAATTCCTGTGCGCTTTCAATATTCCAATCGCCTTCAATCATGCGGTGTACATAACACGCATCGGCTTGTTTTAGTAACTCCGTTTTTTGCTCTGCAGTTAAGTCGCCTTCAATTTTGATTTTGGCAGTAACATGAGTAGAAAGTTTGCCGGCTTCGCCTCGTTTTACATTAAGCTCAAACTCGCCATCGACTTCACCAATTGTCCAGTTGTTTTTTCTAGCAATGTAGCGTACTGTTGCCACTTTGCACATCGCGATACTTGACAAGATTAAATCTTCAGGAGAAAACCCTAAGTCAGTTCCTTTGCTTGCCGTAGGTTCGTCACCCACAATGGCATGTCTACCGTTTGTAATTAAAGATTGGTATCCCGTAGGCAGGTTTTTTATGTTTATTTTCTTTCCCATGATATTAGCTTTTTATAATACTTGTTAAGTGATTTGTCATTACTGATTTACTTTGTACTCCGTTTTGAGTACCTACAATTTCCCCGTTTTTAAAGTAGAATATTGCTGGAATACTGCGCACTTTAAATTGTGCTGCAAGCTCTGGGTTTTTGTCTACGTTAATTTTCGAGATCACCGCTCTACCATCAAAGTCGTTTGCTAGTTCCTCAAGTGCAGGATGTAGAGCTTTACAAGGTCCGCACCAGTCAGCGAAAAAATCTACTAGTACTACTTCATTAGTATTTATCGTTGTGTCAAAATTTGATTTGTCTAAATGTTGTATCATTTTTTTTAAGTTTTAAATTGTAAAAAGAGATTTTAATGTCCCTTTTTGCAAAGTTGTTAATTACAATTCTACTGCTACTGGAAAGTCAATTGCCACATCAGTAACATTATGAAACAAGTTGGTAACAGTAATAATCCCAATAGCCATAACTAAATCAACTACGTTTTCTTTAGTGTAACCTGCAGCGTAGAACTCTTCTAAAGCCACTGTTCCTACTTTACCTTTGTTAGCAGCAATACCTACCGCAGTTTGTGCCAAAACATTGATTTTATTATCCCAGCTTGCTCCACCTCTTCTAAGTTCGATAATTTGTTCGTCTGTAAATCCGGTCATTTTACCAGTGATGGTATGAGCTGACTGGCAATATCTACATTCGTTTAATTGGCTTACGGCCAAGTCAACTACTTCTTTTTCTTTTTTGCTCAATGAACTCGCAGCTCCCGAAAATTGTAAATAGCTTCCCAGAGCATTTTTAGAATGCCCCATTGCGGCATAAATATTAGGAACAAAGCCCACAGCTTTTTTAAGGTTATCAAAAATGGCTTGATTGTTTTCAGAAACTTCTTCTCTTGTTGGTACGTTGAAATTTGACATGATTTTATTTTTTGTTTGAATTAATAATTATATAAATAAATTGTTTTCGTCACAGTAGTAATCGGTGATTGCCATATTTTGACAAAAATTTTCTTGACTAATTGCAATTAATTGCGGTGTTTCTTTTATAGTATTCAGCCTTAAAATATTCCTAAAGCTTCCGATTATTGTTTGTATTGTTTTCATAATTCCTGTTGTTTCAGTTTGATGGTACAAAGGTGCGACCAAAGCAAGCCTTGAAGTTAGACCACATTTCCCGAGGAGTTGTTCATTCTTCCTTTCTAGTCCTTTTTTTAGGTAAAAAGCGTGTGTTTGTAGTTTTAGGAGCAGAAAACAGTGTGGTTTTAAGAAGATTCGTCCCGCTTTCCGCTATATCTTTTGTGTTTGCTATCGCTAACCCAAAAGGATGCCACTTCAATCGGGGCTAGGAGATAACGTTTAGTGTTTTACAGAAACAGTATACGGAAGAGTGCAACGACATAAATTATTGGAAGGGTACACTTTAGTTGTGTAATGAAATTATCAAAAACGTCAGTTCGAGTGTTTTTTGTGAAATGCAGTGAAATAAAAAAAGTATCGAGAACCATTTAGGATATTATTATCAATCGAGAAATACAAGTAGATACAATTGAATCCTATAATCGCTCTAGCCCAGATAGTCAATTACGCTCGCAATTACCTTTTATACTGGGGTTCAGGATAAAAGATATAGCGGATAGCTGGATTAGCTCCTAAAAAAAAGAATTAAATTATCTTCTTAAAATCAGATGGGGAAACACCTTCCGCTTTCTTAAAAAATCTACTAAAAGACTGGATGTCTTCGTAGCCTATTTCGTAAGCGATTTCTTTGATGCTCTTGTCAGAATAGCGTAAAAGACGGCGTGCTTCAAGGATGGTGCGGTCTTGAATAATTTGTAAAGGCGATTTTTCGTTGTATTTTTTGAATAAATTTGATAACGTCTTCGGACTTTTATTCAGCATTTCGGCGTAGTCCGCAACTTGGTGTTTGGTTTTAAAATTGCTTTCAACCAAATAATTGTATTCTCGTACAATATCTAATTGCTTTTTATCAAATGTGGTCAATTCCGTTTGTTCTTTGTACACACGCGTGCATAAGATAAGCAGGCGTTTCAACATCATTTGCAACATATCGTTTTGCAAATCGTCTTTAGAAACCATTTCGATAGCAAACATTTTCCACAGAATCTCGAATTTCTCCAGTTCTTCATCAGGAATAGAAATCTTAGGAAATTGGGAGGCGCCAAAAAACAAAATTCCTTTACAACCCACTTCACTATCATGGTCTGCAATGCAGTAAAATGCCCTGTTGAACCGAATTAATCTCGCACTGTTTACGCTTAAAACTTCCACTTTATGGTACTCAGTTAAAAACAAAACCGAATTTGCTGGAAAAACATGTTCGCTGCCGTCAACTTTAATTTTTAATTCGTCCAGAGACCAAATGACAATCAAGCCATCAGTGATTTTTTCTTTTAGTAAATCACAATTTGTAGCGTCAATTTCGGCTAATCGTATGAATTCATTGAGTTGACCTGTATACAGCATAGTTATTTTTTATTTGAAACTTTTAGTCTTTTTTTTATCCAAACGGTTCTGTGATAAGACGCAAAATATATTGATTCCTGACTGAAAATGGTCTGTAATTGTGTTTTTAGTTTTTCTAAACACTATTCTTGGAGTTGCATCTCTGTTTCTGAACTGATAAAATTACAAATCACAAACGTATTTATACAACTTTTGAAGGGGCAAATAAATCCGTTATGTGATTCACGCTCCTAAATGAAAGATGTTTTCAAGAAGTAAAATAAATTGCTCTTTTGATATAAATTTTGTTTTCTTGTATCATTTCAGAAATCAACCGAAAGCTATTTTATGTTATCGCTATTTCTTTATCTTTGAAAAATAATCCAATTATTCAAATTCGAAAAATACAGTATGAACTGGGAACAACTTTTATCACTAAAGCGCCAAGGCGACACAAGTAAACGATTACGTATTGAACAAGATGATACCCGTTTGGGATTTGAAGTAGATTATGATCGTATTATTTTTTCGGCTGCTTTTAGAAGTTTGCAGGATAAGACCCAGGTTATTCCGTTATCCAAAACTGATTTTGTACATACACGTTTGACGCACAGTTTAGAGGTTTCGGTAGTGGGACGTTCGTTGGGGCGTTTAGTTGGAAAGAAAATCATTGAGAAATATCCGCATTTAAAGGAAGTGCACGGTTTTCATATGAATGATTTTGGTGCCATAGTCGCTGCGGCTTCATTGGCTCATGATATTGGAAATCCGCCATTTGGGCATTCGGGTGAGAAAGCGATAGGGGAGTATTTTTCCATTGGAAACGGAAAAAAACACCAGGATAAATTGTCTAAGAAACAATGGCAGGATTTAATCGATTTTGAAGGGAATGCCAATGGTTTTGCGGTCTTGACTGCAAGTCGTCCTGGAATTGAGGGTGGGCTTCGAATTTCGTATGCTACACTGGGCGCTTTCATGAAATACCCAAAAGAGAGCTTGCCTAAAAAACCAACCAAAAATATATCAGATAAAAAATATGGTTTTTTTCAAACGGACAAAAAGTTCTTTGAAGAAGCTGCAAAAGATATGGGCTTAATCCCAAATAAAACAGGAGACGATATTGGTTTTGAAAGACATCCACTTGCTTATTTAGTAGAAGCAGCAGATGATATTTGTTACACTATAATTGATTTTGAAGATGGAATCAACCTTGGATTAGTCTCCGAAGATTTTGCTTTAGAATATTTGATTAAATTGGTGAAAGATAGTATTGATACTTCTAAATATAAAACACTTACTACTAAGGAAGACCGCATCAGTTATTTGCGAGCTTTGGCAATTGGTAGTTTGATTAATGATGCGGTAAAAGTTTTCATTGAAAACGAAGAGGCAATTTTAAACGGAAAATTCCCTTTCGCTTTAACGGATAAAAGCAAGTATAAAGCACAAATGGATGATATCATTAGTATTAGTGTGAATAATATTTATCAGAGCAGGGAAGTTATCGAGAAAGAGATTGTGGGTTACCAAATTATACAAACGTTATTGGATAAATTCATTACGGCATACGATAACAAGTTCAATGGAAATGCATCTAACTATGATGCGCTAATATTAAAATTACTACCGGAGAAGCACCATTTCGAAAAAGCGGACCTATATGAAAGATTGCTTCATATCTGTCATTTTGTTTCGTTGCTTACGGACGGAAATGCTTTGGAGTTATTTGAAACGATAAATGGGAAGAAGAAGGATTAATGAGTTTTGACGTTAAAAATTAAACATATCAACTCTTAATTGTTAAATCAGATATTAATAATTAAGTTTGCTGCGCTAATAAAATAACAAACAAACCGCAGCTTATGAAAAAAATTACCTTCCTAACTTTTTTATTGATCTCCTTTATATCTTATTCTCAATCAAATAAGGAAGTTATTCAAAGATATTTAAACACGAATAGTGCTAAAATTGGGCTTTCTAAAATGGACGTTCAGGATTGGGTAATTCAAAGCGAAGGGAGTCTTACAACTACAGCGATTAATAATTGTTATGTAATTCAAAGATATAATGGAATTGAAATTTATAGAGCAATCTCTAATTTCTCTATTAAAGAAGGTCAAGTAATTAGTGCGCAAAAACGATTTGTCGCTAATTTATCTCGAAAAGTAAATACAACAAAACCATCTCTTTCAGTAACAAACGCCTTAGTTAAGGCTTATGCTTTATTAGGTATTACCTCCTCAGTTCCCTTCACTATTATAGAAACTATTGAACAAAATAAATTTAAAATCAGCAATGGTTTTGGTAGTGAGGAGCCTGTTTCTGCTAATTTAGTTTATCACATTTCTAATGAAAATGAATTGATATTGGCTTGGGACTTCACAATTGAAACACCCTCGCACGATCATGTTTGGAGTGTGAGACTTGACGCGGTAAGTGGGAAAATGTTGGAGAAAAAGGATTTTATTATTTCTTGTAAATTTGATCAGCAAGATAGTAATTCTGTAATAGGTGAAAAGACAGCTGTGTCAACTGATTTTTTTGATAATACGTACAAACAATTATTTTCAGCTGTTTCATCGACTCTATTGGCGGGCTCCTACCGCGTAATTCCTTTTAATTATGAAAGTCCAAATCATAGTGCTAGACAATTAATATCAAATCCTGCAGATGGTGTGGCTTCGCCTTACGGTTGGCATGACGTTAATGGTGTTGTGGGTGCAGAATATACTTATACAAGAGGAAATAACGTATGGACAAAGGCTGATTTTGGCGGAGAGAATTTTAATAGTGGATCTAGTCCTGACGGAGGGGCATCTTTACTATTTGACTTTCCTTATGGAGGTGTAAATGTTGATGCATCAAGCTATATTGATGCGGCCAATACAAATTTATTCTATATGAATAACGTCATGCATGACATTTGGTATCAATATGGTTTTGATGAGACGAGCGGGAACTTTCAACAAAATAATTACGGAAAAGGCGGAAAAGCTACAGATTTTGTTTATTCTGATGCTCAAGATGGGTCTAAAGCTACGCCTCAAAGCGTAAATAATGCAAATTTCTATGCACCAGTTGATGGAACAAAACCAAGAATGCAAATGTTTTTATGGGATTATTCTGCTGAAAACAGACCTGTTATAATAAATTCTCCGAGCTCTATTGCCGGAGATTACCCTGCGAGACAAAATTCATTTGATCCAGGTCATGTGGGATTGCCAATTGTCCCTGCTTTTATACAATCAGATTTAGTGCTTTATCTTGATGCTACAGGACAGTCTGACGGTTGCGCAGCCCCTGTAAATGCGGCTGACATGAATGGTGAAATTGTTATTTTGAGAAGAGGTACTTGCACTTTTGTTGCTAAATCAAAAGCAGCGCAAGATGCAGGTGCTGTAGCATTAATTATTGTGAATAATGTGGAAGGAACTATCGGGATGTCTGGCGCGGACGCGACAATCACTATTCCTGTTGTCAGTATGACAAGGGTAATTGGGGAAAAAATTATTGACGAAATGAAAACACAAGCCGTTAATGTTAAATTACAATTACCGCAATCTTCATTTATAAATACAGACGGGGATTTCGATAATGGAATTATTGCACATGAATATGGGCATGGTATTTCAATACGATTATCTGGAGGGGCAAGTAACTCCAGCTGTTTAGACAATACCGATCAAATGGGGGAAGGTTGGTCTGACTGGTTCGCTCTGATGTTGCAAATTAAGGCGGGTGATTCAGGTAAGGCTAAAAAAGGTATTGGAACGTTTGTTTCAAATCAAGCTATCGATGGTATTGGAATAAGAAATTATCCATATTCTACAGATAGGGCTATAAACCCAATGACGTATGCTAATACCAATAACTACCAATATACGGATAAAGATGGGGTGATACAGACAGAAATTCACGGTACAGGTTCGGTATGGACTACTGTTTTATGGGATTTAACATGGGCGTATATCAATAAATATGGATATGATGATAATAAATATTCGGGTATTGGAGGAAACAATAAATTAATGAGAATTGTTCTTGATGGTATAAAATTACAGCCATGTAGTCCAACTTTCGTAAGTGCCCGTGACGCAATTATAGCAGCTGATCAAGCAATTACAGGCGGTAAGGATTACTGTATGATTTGGGAAGTGTTTGCTGCGAGGGGTTTAGGGGCGAAGGCTTCTGCTGGTCATGGAAATGTAGGGGATGATCAAGTGGAAGATTTCACTATGCCAGTTGCAGGATCTAATTGCGTTTTAGGAGTCAATGATTTTGATAGTGATGATGTGATGACAGTTTTTCCAAACCCATCTAATGGGCAAATAAATGTTCGGATAAGTAATTACTTTGGTAAAGTAGATATTCAAGTAATAGATATCACTGGAAGGGAAGTTTTCAACGCTAAAAACGAAGAATTCAACAGTCAAAAGAGTATTGATTTAAGTCGTCTTAAAGCGGGGATTTATATTTTGAAAATCAGTGGAGATTCTTTAAATTATGTTGAAAAGCTCATTTTAAATTAAATTTAATTATTTAAAAAAAGTCGGTTTGTATGAAATACAAACCGACTTTTTTTAAAAGTTATAGACAATTCCCACTCCTAGAACTTGTTTTAATTGTGTTTTTGGTCCTACTGTGACTTGCTTGCCATTGACTTCCTCTTTGGCTTTAATATCATCATCATAGATAACATGAACTCCAATGTTTGTTTTGACATATTCATTTACCACTAACTCTAAAGTTAGGTCATAATCGACATCAATGTTGCCAAATTTATTTATATAATCAGAGTACAAACTAAGTCTGTTTTCAACAGTGATGTTTTTGAATATTTCTTTTTTATAAAATCCAGTTAATAGAAAACCAAGTTCCACTTTTGATTTTTCTCCTTCAGCAATTAGATTTCCATCTAAATCATATAGCGCTTTTTTAACACCAAAAGCACCCTGATTAGCTAACCTCTGGTCTAATACCATTGTTATTTTGGAAGTAAAAGGAGATAGGTAAAGCAATTCGTGTTTGTCTTTTGAAGCATATTCCGCTCCAAGTCCCAAGAATATATAAGCGGGTGCAAATGGTCTGGATACTGAAATATCCTTATTTGGATACGCATATCCATCTGTGAATTGGGTAGCGAAATTAAATTTTGCAGTATGGAACCAGTTTGATAATGTGTCCTTGCGATATCCTAAAGCAGAACTTAACTGCAGTACATCTTCTGTTTTTCGCAATTCAATTCCATCTTGTTTGTTCAAGCCATAACGTACAATCAATTCATTAGTCCAGTTGTAATTGTCTTTGGTATATACGCGATTAAATTTCCCTTTTAGTAATCCTGAAATGGAGCTAGTTCCACCGGCATTCCAATTGACAAAGGCAATTTCAGAAATGTCAAATCCAATTCGGTTTTTATTTACCCAGTGAGAAAGAGTGTCTATCTCGACTTTTTTAGGGCTATCTATAGAAGTAATAATTTTCTGAGAAAACATATTTACAGATAATAGCAATGTGAAAAATAGGAGGGACGAAGACAGTAATTTCATTATAAGCTGATGATATTTAGGGGCGCAAAATAATTATTTTCAATCAATTGAAAAAACTATTTCTAAACTTTTAACGTCAATATTGTAATATTGTTGTAGTTCTAGTACAGTTCCGTGTTCTACGAATTCGTCAGGAATTCCCAGTAATTGTATTTTTGAAGTATACTTGTTTTTGGCTGCAAACTCAAGAATTGCACTTCCAAAGCCCCCTTTTATAACACCGTCTTCGATTGTAATAATCTTTTTAAAGGTTTTTAAAATAGTATGTAATTCTTTTTCATCCAATGGTTTTACGAATGCAAAATCGTAATGAGCAATAGTTTCTGGATTGTTTAAATTGGCTAATGCCATAGTGACATTTTTGCCTATTGGGCCATTCGATAAAACAGCAGTTTCAGTTCCGTGTTTTAAGTAAGTAGCAAGCCCGATTTCAATTTTCTCATAGTTACCGAAGTTTTTTGATTGCCAGTCTGCGAGAACGCCACGACCACGAGGGTAACGTATTGCTATAGGGTGGTCCAAGCCTAATTGGGCAGTATACAGTATGTTTTGCAGTCCAATTTCGTTCAGTGGAGAGTAGATGATCATATTGGGAATACATCGCAAATAAGCCAAGTCAAAAACGCCATGATGAGTTGCTCCGTCTTCTCCTACGAGTCCTGCTCTATCCAAGCAAAAAATAACCGGTAAGTTTTGTAGGGCGACGTCGTGGATCACTTGGTCGTATGCCCTTTGTAAAAAAGTGGAATAGATGTTGCAAAAAACTACCATTCCCTGCGTTGCCATTCCGGCAGAAAGGGTAACGGCGTGCTGCTCGGCAATCCCCACGTCAAAGGCGCGCTCTGGTAAAGCATCCATCATGAATTTCAAGGAACTTCCTGAGGGCATAGCGGGTGTGATCCCTATTATTTTTTCGTTTTTTCGCGCTAGATCCAATAGCGTTAAACCAAAAACATCTTGATATTTTGGAGGAAGGTTTTCTTCTTGTTTTTTATGGATTTCTCCAGATTTAGCATCAAACTTACCTGGTGCATGGTATTTTACCTGATCTTCTTCAGCTTGTTTTAATCCTTTACCTTTTGTGGTAATCACATGAAGGAATTTAGGTCCTTTTATTTTTTGTAAACGTTTCAGTTCTTTAATTACGGCAAAAATATCATGTCCGTCAATAGGACCGGAGTAGTCGATATTTAAGGATTTGATCATGTTGTTTTGCCTCGGATTTTTCCCGTTTTTCACTGCAGTCAGGTAATTTTTCAAGGCACCTACACTCGGATCAATTCCGATAGCGTTGTCGTTTAAAATTACCAATAAATTTGCATCAGTGACTCCGGCATGATTTAATCCCTCAAAAGCCATCCCAGAAGCTATAGAAGCATCTCCTATCACTGCGATGTGTTGTTTGTCGAAGTCTCCTTTCAGGTTAGATGCAATAGCCATTCCTAAAGCAGCAGAAATGGAAGTGGAGGAGTGGCCTACGCCAAAAGCGTCGTAAATACTCTCGCTTCTTTTTGGGAAACCGGATATCCCACCCAATTGTCTGTTCGTGTGAAAATTATCTCTTCTTCCGGTCAGTATTTTATGCCCGTATGCTTGATGCCCCACGTCCCAAATCAATAAATCATCGGGTGTGTTAAACACATAGTGTAAGGCAATCGTGAGTTCCATCACGCCTAAACTAGCACCAAGATGCCCTTCTTTTACAGAAACAACATCAATTATAAAATTGCGTAATTCTTGAGCTAGCTGTGGAAGTTGATCTTCGTCGAGTTGGCGCAAATCATAGGGAGAATCAATGTTTAAAAGTAAATTGTCTGGCATAAAGCAAATGTACGATTTGAAATTGTATTTTTACATTCGATAAAATAACTTGTTTCACAAAGATTCACAAAAAAAGCGAAGATTCACAGAGATTTTAAAATTTGCGAATTCGCATTCGACACTATGATAAACCCTTTCACTGACGAGTACTTCATGAAGAAAGCTTTGCAGGAAGCTGAAATGGCTTTCGATAAAGGCGAAATTCCTGTTGGATCCATTGTTGTCGTTAACAATGTTGTTATCGCGCGAAGTCATAATTTAACTGAATTGCTAAACGATGTCACTGCTCATGCTGAAATGCAGACAATTACCGCAGCTGCAAATTATCTTGGAGGTAAATATTTAAAGGATTGCACGATGTATGTTACACTGGAGCCTTGCCAGATGTGTGCTGGAGCCTTATATTGGAGTCAGATTTCTAAAATTGTTTTTGGGGCAAGCGATGAAAGTCGCGGTTTTTTAAAAATGGGTACGCAACTCCATCCAAAAACTGTTGTAAAACGAGGTGTTTTAGCAGAGGAAGCTTCAGACTTGATGAAGCGGTTTTTTGCTACGAAAAGGAAGTGAATTTATCCAATCAGTTTAGTTGTTTGTATTCATTATTATTTCATGATTGTAACTTCCACAATTAAGGTCAGTCCATTCCCATCCGTCATCTTTAAGGAGGGACAATAATAATCGGCGTCTAGTTCTTAGTTTTTCATATTCTAAATCTACAATTTCACCAGATATTATTTTTATTCCTTTATTTTCAAGGGCCGTAAGAATTAATATAGGAGGCGTTTTTTTTCCAGGAGTTATAAAAGTGGCCGGTAGCGTTACCAGGTAGCTGGATATAGCTTTTCTCAATCTGATAAGTACATTGAAGGAAGGCCGTTGCTCTGTAGGAATGCTGTGCAGCAGAACAGTAAGCGCCTCATCGAGGTTGGTGATATTGAGGACAAAGGCTTCTTTCTTGTCTGAGGAGTGAAAAAAGTGCAAGACAGAGTATGCTTTATGATTTTGGGCATGTAAAATGATAGAATCAATCAGGGAGATAAAAGGTTGTTCTAATTCTTTAAAATCTTTTCCGTTCCAATGATTCAAAAGGATCTCTTCTACAGAACCGCCAAGTGTATTGATATAAACACTTATTTTTCTTTTTGTTATTTCAGCTGAAACGACTGGAATTAAATAAGTAATAGCGATTGAAATTAGTATCAGTCCGGTAAATGAAAGCACAGCGGTAAGTATATCCCAGAAATTACCTTCGGGTTCTATGTCTCCTAATCCCAAAGTGGATAAAGTATAACCGGTAAAAAATATTTTATTTACTACGGTCGTGGAAGTGTTGGTCTCGACATTCATCAGAGAATTGGGTTGACTGATGAACAATAGGCTTGCAGAAATCCATATGAGCAGCAGCCAGTTAATCAAAATGGAAACCAATATGACGGCTCCGCCAATTTCTAGTACTTTTCTGCGCCCCATTTTTTTATTAATGACTAACAGTACACTCCAGATAAATTTTGATAATCGTTTTGAGATAAAACCTGCTCCACGAACAGATAGGGAGGTATTGATTAAATCAGTGGCAGTAATAAGAAGGATTATGACTCCTAGGAAAAACACAAAATAGTTCATGGTATTGATATTTATCTGGAGCAACAAAATAACTTTAGTACGAGATACTCTAGGTAACTTTGTATTGGGTTTTGTCGCGCGGTCAGTTGGCTAATATAGTAAATAAACGGCGATGTAAATGAATGCTCTAGGCAGTCTTTAAATGTGTAAAGTATATTTTGAGGCTATTATGCAGGATCATATGTGTTCTAATTTCTACGTACCGCTAATTGGTGAGTCGAAAATACCAACGGCGAGTTCTGTCCAAATGAGGGATAGAATTATCAGCAAAGCTACACAGATGACGATACGGTAACGGGTTTTAGAAACCTTTCTTAATACAAATTCGCATAGGAGGCTTGTGCCGAAGAGTAGTACTCCAGCCGCAACAAAATCAATCAGAGTCCAATTTACTTCAGTTGTAAATTGCATTGCTATTAATGGTATTAGCAATAGAATTGCAGTTGTAATCACTATGGTAATTAGCCTTTTATTTTGCACAAACAGTTGCTCTTTTAGGTTTGACATTGTATACTATATTTTTTGTTTTGGGTCTTATCATTTGCTAATTTATAAAAATTTATTGCAAAAAATCCAGTAAGTGCTCAACGGTGAGTGTTGTTATAAACCAAATCCCTTAGCCCGGATAGTAGTGAAAATCCTTTTTATCCTGAATTTAGTTCAGGACTCTGCACTAAATTCAGGATAAAAAGATTGTAGCGTATAGCCGGATTAGCTCCTAAAAAAGACAATTATTTGCTTAAAAAAAGGCAAAAAAAAACTCCTCAATTTCTTGAGGAGTTTCTGATTTATTCTTTTATAACATTTCCCGTTTTGTCGTAGAAATGATATTCTAAATACGTGTAAGCGTCACGCGGTATGATTTTTACCCACTTTTTATGTTCAAAAAACCATTTTGAACGTAATGATGGAAAACCTTTTGTAAGGTATGCTGCCACAAATGGATGTACGTTAAGTACAACGTCCTTGTTGGTTTTTAATATTCCTTCTAAATCAGAATTGATTCGGTCAATGATTAAAATTGGCGCTTCAATTTCGCCATTCACATCGTTCGGATCTTCTTCTCTAGTTTTAATGTTTACTTCAGGTCTTACTCTTTGTCTTGTAATCTGGACAAGTCCAAATTTACTAGGAGGTAAGATCTTGTGTTTCGCTTTATCATCGTTCATTTCTTCTCTCAAGAAGTCGAACAATATTTTACGGTTTTCAGGATTAGACAAGTCGATAAAATCAATTACGATAATACCACCCATATCACGTAGACGCAATTGTCTAGCGATTTCAGCAGCTGCAATCATGTTGACTTCCATGGCAGTATCTTCCTGGTTAGATGCTTTATTAGAACGGTTTCCGCTGTTTACGTCAATGACGTGTAAGGCTTCAGTATGTTCGATAATAAGATAAGCACCTTTACTCATGGACACTGTTTTCCCGAATGAAGTCTTGATTTGTCTCTCTATGTTGTATTTCTCAAAAATGGGCGTATCATTTGATTGATAAAACTTAACAATTGATTGTTTTGAAGGTGCAATTTCTTGCAAATAGTCCTTCGTTTGGTTGTACAACTCTTCATCATCAATTTGTATACTAGTAAAAGTATCATTAAAAACGTCTCTTAAGATAGAGGAAGCTCTATTGAGTTCTCCTAAAATTTTTGACGGATGATGAGCGGTCGGTAATTTTTTACACATTGCATCCCATCTGCTAAGCAGATTCTGCATGTCTTTTTCTAATTCGGCTGTATTTTTGCCTTCTGCTACTGTACGAACAATAACACCAAATCCTTTTGGCTTGATAGATTGTACAAGTTTTTTTAATCTGTCTTTTTCTTTCTTGTCTTCTATCTTTTGAGAAATAGAAACTCGGTCAGAAAACGGGACTAAAACAATAAATCTTCCGGCAAGAGAAAGCTCAGCGCTTATTCTTGGACCTTTGGTAGATATTGGTTCTTTTACAACTTGTACTAAGATAGATTGATTAGCATTTATTACATCTGTAATAATACCGTCTTTGTCTATCTCTTTATCAAACTGGAAGTTTTTTAGGGAGAAATCTTTTATTTTACCTGCGCTTACAAGTTTTATGAATTTCAGTTGGGAAGCTAAATTTGGACCTAAGTCATGATAATGTAAAAAAGCATCTTTTTCGAAGCCTACATTTACAAAAGCAGCATTAAGACCTGCAACTGGTTTTCGTATTTTGGCGATAAAAATATCACCTACTTGAAAGTTGCTTTTTTCTTCTTCCTTGTGTAATTCAATTAGTTTTCCATCTTTTAATAAGGCAAAATCTACAAAATCAGAACTAGATCGAATGATTAATTCTTTATTCACGTTGTAAATTTTTATCCAAACTTTTAATAAAGAGTAAAGAATGTCGAATGAAGAATTTAAAGTAAAGAATATAGATTCTGAAAGCTAGAGTTAGAATTTCTATTCTCTATTTTCTGAAATCTTTTTTCTGTCTTCTATTTTCTGTCTTCTATTTTCTAACCTCACACTTAAAGCTAGGATGGATTAAACAATAATTTTAACAGGTATTGAACCCGGGGAAAACTAGCTAGCAGTCCTCAAATTAAGGTAATCAGTATACTGAATGCTTAAATTTGAGGACTGAGGACTAATTTTCAATTTCAATGAACTTTTAAAAAGGAAAAAGTAGTTAAAAACTACTTTTTCTTTTTGTGACGGTTAGCTCTCGCTCTTTTTTTACGTTTGTGAGTTGCTACCTTATGTCTCTTTCTTTTTTTACCACTTGGCATATCTTGTCGATTTTATGATTAATTAATATTTTTATTTTGCTTCGTTATTGATCTTTACTCCTTCAACAAAAACTTTTGCAGGTTTGAATGCAGGTATGTTATGTGCAGGAATTTTTATTGTTGTATTTTTGGAAATATTTCTTCCAGTTTTTTCAGCTCTAGTTTTCACTATAAAACTTCCGAAACCTCTTAAATAAACATTGTCTCCAGTTTCTAATGAATTTTTAACTTCATTCATAAAAGTCTCTACAGTTGCTTGCACATCACCTTTTTCAAGACCTAATTTTTCTGAAATTTTTGCTACGATATCTGCTTTCGTCATTTTCTTTCCTTATTTATTATATTGTAATCATTTTTTTGAGTGTGCAAATATATGAATTTAAAAAACAATTATTCAAGCTAATTCATTAAAATTTAATCACATAAACTTTTACTTTTGCTAACAAATATTTAATAATGAAATTTTCTAACTTGCTTATAAAGTGGTATTTACAAAATAAAAGAGATTTACCCTGGCGAAGTACTACAAATCCATACCCAATTTGGCTCTCCGAAATCATGCTTCAGCAGACTCGTGTTGCTCAAGGAACGCCTTATTTTTTGGCATTTACGACTGCATTTCCCACTGTTTTTGATCTTGCCGCAGCGAGTGAAGAAGAAGTGCTAAAGCTTTGGCAAGGACTTGGGTATTACTCGCGTGCTAGAAACTTGCATAAAACTGCTCAATATGTGGCTTCGGAATTATCAGGTGCTTTTCCTCCTACTTATAATGAGCTATTAAAATTAAAAGGAGTGGGTGAATATACCGCCGCTGCCATTGCCTCTTTTTCCTACAATGAGGTGGTTCCTGTTGTAGACGGAAATGTGTTTCGGGTTTTATCCCGTTATTTTGATGTAGAAACTGATATTGCTTTGGCTTCCGCCAAAAAAGAATTTGCTGCGCTAGCTTTCGAGTTAATGCCAAAAGATAATCCTGCGACTTTTAATCAGGCAATTATGGAATTTGGTGCTTTGCAATGTGTTCCCAAAAGTCCGAATTGTAGTATTTGTGTATTTAATGATAGCTGTGCTGCGCTACAGAAGAATAAAGTTGATCAACTTCCAGTAAAGTCTAAGAAGGTGAAAGTGCGCAATCGCTACTTTAATTACTTGGTTGTGGAGGATGAAAATGAAAATACTGTGATTCAAAAGAGAACATCAAAGGGAATTTGGCAAAATTTATATGAATTCCCGGTGATAGAGACTGATAAGGTGGAAGATTTTGAATATGTTTATGGACAAGTTCAGGAGAACTTTTTTAAAGATAATGAGTTGGTTGGTTTTATAGGATATAATGAAGAAAGTATCATTCATAAACTATCGCATCAACACCTATATATAAAGTTCTGGAAAGTAAGTCTAAAAGGCGTGGTTGAAAACGGAATAAATAATGAACATTTAAAAACGTTTCCGTTCCCAATCGTGATTCATAATTTTATTGAAAAGGAATAAAAACAAGATGTAAAAAATGTACCTTTGAGTTAAACAGACAAACAATACCATGAACGGAACGTTAAATAAGGTTATGCTGATTGGGCACCTTGGAGATGAAATAAAAATGCATTATTTTGATGGAGGAAACTGCATTGGCAGATTCCAATTGGCCACCAATGAGGTCTATATTAACAAAACTACGAACGAAAAAATCACTTCTACAGAGTGGCATAACTTAGTGGTGCGCAATAAAGCGGCTGAAATTTGTGAAAAACATTTGTCGAAAGGGGATAAAATATATGTTGAGGGACGTATTAAGTCACGCCAATGGCAGACAGAGGACGGAACGACAAAACATACCACTGAAATTCAAGTTACAGAGTTCACTTTTTTGTCCACCAAGAAAGCTAGCGAAAACAACAAACAAATTGACAGCCCGGAATCCGTAAAAAACACTAACTTTGACCCACAAAATAATGGCTTGCCTATCAATGATTTGCCATTCTGATTGTTTAACTAATCTTTTTTAATTTGGACCCAGAGCCCAGTTTAAATTTCGCATATACATTAGATACAGATCTAGTGTATGGTTTTACCGGAATATTTGTATTGCTTCTTTGCTCTGCATTAGTTTCCGGGGCCGAAGTAGCCTTGTTTTCTTTGTCGCAAAAAGACATTGACGAAACAATACAAGGGGATGATTCCAAAGGAAGAATTCTTGCCGATCTTATAGATAGGCCCAAAAAACTTTTGGCGACACTTCTTGTGGCTAATAACTTCATCAATATCGGAGTGGTAATTTTATTCTCATTTATTGGGAAAAACTTGTTCGCTGCGATTAGTTCACCAGCTTTAAAGTTCACCGTCGAGGTAATCGTGGTTACCTTTTTACTTTTGTTGTTTGGTGAAGTGCTACCTAAAGTATATGCTAGCCGAAACAATATTAAGTTTGCAAAAATGATTGCGTACCCAATTTCAATATTAGATAAATTGCTTTCGCCTATTAGTGTTCCTATGCGGGAAACAACCATTTATTTACACAATAAACTAGGGAAACAAAAAACAAATTTTTCAGTTGATCAGCTGTCGCAAGCTTTAGAACTTACTTCGTCAGATGAAACTTCTTTAGAAGAGCAGAAGATATTGATGGGTATTGTGACTTTTGGTAATACAGATACCAAGCAGGTTATGAGTCCGAGGATTGATATTTTTGCTTTGGAAATAACAGAATCATTTTCTGAGATTTATTCTAAAATTATCGAAAAAGGATATTCTAGAATTCCTGTTTATAGAGACAATATTGACCAGATAGAAGGCGTTTTATTTGTTAAGGATTTATTGCGTCATCTTGATGAAAAAGATTTTGAGTGGAATACCTTAATAAGAGAACCGTTTTTTATTCCGGAGAATAAGAAACTGGATAACCTACTAAAAGATTTTCAAAGAATGAAAAGCCATCTTGCTATTGTGGTAGATGAATACGGAGGAACCTCCGGTTTAGTTTCTCTCGAAGATGTAATTGAAGAAATTGTTGGAGATATCAGTGATGAGTTTGATGATGATAATGTCAATTTTACTAAAATTGATGAAAAAAACTATCTTTTTGAGGGTAAAATAAACCTGAAAGATTTCTATAGAATTATAGATGTTAATGAGGACGTCTTTGAGATAAAAAAAGGAGAAGCCGAAACCCTAGCGGGATTTATTCTTGAAATATCAGGGAATTTCCCAATGAAAGGGCAAAAAATCTCTTATGAAAATTGCCTGTTCACAATTGAGACGGTGGATAAGAAACGTATAAAACAGATAAAAGTAACGGTTGATGTGTAATTTTCAGCAGGATAACAAAAAATATTTTTCTAGTATTACAGTTGTAATTGCATTTATGGGATTGTTCTTGTTCTCAAGTTGTAAAGAGGACGTTTTTCCTAAACCTGCGAGTTATTTGCGCTTGGATTATCCGGTTGCAACCTATGCTAATTTTGAAAATGAATGTCCGTTTACTTTCGAAATGAATTCAGAAGCGGTTATAAAAGGAGAAAAGGATTGCGGATTTACAATTACGTATCCAAAAATGAAAGCGACTATTTATTTGACTTATAAGCCTGTAAATAATGATATCAATGCTTTGTTGAGAGATGCTCAGAAATTAACTTACGAGCACGTTATAAAAGCCGATGATATACTAGAGCAGCCTTATAGAAACCCTGCCAAAAAAGTGTATGGTATGTTTTATCAGGTAGATGGAAATGCGGCAACTAATTCACAATTTTATGCCACCGATAGTACGAAGCATTTCGTTACTGGTTCTGTTTATTTCTATGCCAAACCTAATTTTGATTCTATTATGCCGGCGGCCAGTTATATTAAAAATGATATGCAACGTTTGATGGAAACCTTAAAGTGGAAGTAAGTTGAAATTTTAAATGGATATGAAAACAAAGTTAATTGCACTTCCTATTTTTAGTCTTGTACTAATATACTTTTATTTGAATGACTTTTTTTTAACAGTAAATATTGGAGATACGTATTTCTTGATCAATTATTTTTTTGTCATAGTAGCAATTGTATTTTTGTCTTTGATGGTATTTGTTCTAAGAAAAGCAATCAAAAAGTAAGGGTCATTATAAAATGAAATTTCCATTCATAAAAAAAGCTTCTCATTGAGAAGCTTTTTTTATGAATGGAAATTTGTTAATTATGATTTCATATTCGAAACGGTGTATGTTTTTCCGTCTCCGGTTGCTTGAACGACTTTAGTTAAGCTTTCAGGTGTTTGTACTGTTTTATCAAAAGTTACTGTTGCTAATTTTGTATCAAAATCTACCGTTGCGGTTTGTACTCCGTCAAGTTCTGTTAATTCTTCCTGAATTGTTTTGGCACAGCCTACCGCACACACCATTCCTTCGACAGAAAAGTTGGCAGTTTGTACATTTTCGGCAGCGATTACTTTTTTTACTTTTGGAGCTGCCGTTTCTGTTTTTGCTGTTTCTTTTGGAGCTTCCTCAGTGTTTTTTTTGCAGCTTACAAACAAAAGACCAGTTAATGCTATAAAAGCAATTGATTTTTTAATGTTCATTATGATGTGATTTTAAGTGCTTTAAGTATTTTTTTTGACGAAAACAAAATTACTTAAAAAAGCAGAGGTAATTCATAAAATTATTA
The DNA here is from genome assembly GCF_963974175.1 of uncultured Flavobacterium sp. Classification (GTDB taxonomy): domain Bacteria; phylum Bacteroidota; class Bacteroidia; order Flavobacteriales; family Flavobacteriaceae; genus Flavobacterium. The sequence continues at coordinate 12,933 of NZ_CAXBBR010000016.1, read as the reverse complement.
CAATTTTGGGGTAAACTAGCAATTATGGAATCGAAACAATTAAAATGGATTTATTTAATGGGACTTGCCTTAATTTGGGGAAGCTCATTTATTTTAATTAAAAAAGGATTGATAGGATTATCTGCTTTGCAAGTAGGTTCCTTACGAATCATTTTTGCTGCGATTTTTTTATTGTTGATTGGTTTCAAAAGCTTGTCAAAGATTCCAAAAGAAAAATGGAAATTCATTGCCATGACTTCTATGTTTGGGACGTTTGTTCCGGCTTTTCTTTTTGCTTTAGCGCAGACAGAAATTGATAGTTCTGTTAGTTCTATTTTAAACTCTTTGACTCCGTTAAACACCTTGATTTTGGGTGCGCTAGTCTTTGGGGTTAGTTTTGAAAGAAGACAGATTTGGGGTGTTTTTATTGGACTTGTGGGAAGTGTGCTTTTAGTTTTAAATGGAGCAATGAATCATCCAGATCAGAATTACTATTATGCTATATTAGTTATTATTGCCTCGGTTTGTTATGCGATAAACGTGAATCTGATCAAAAGGTTTTTGTCAGACTTGAGTCCGCTTAGTATTACAACTGGTAACTTCCTAGTGTTACTTTTTCCATCTTTGACTATATTGTATTTGAGCGGTTTTTCAGATGTTGTGCATGTTGAAAAAGTACGACAAGCAGTTGTGTTTATCATGATCTTAGGAGTTTTGGGAACTGGAATTGCCAATATTCTTTTCTTTAAACTAATACAGATGTCATCGCCTGTTTTTGCCACTTCGGTGACGTATTTGATTCCGGTAGTTGCCTTCTTCTGGGGACTATTAGATAATGAAATGCTAACTCCGGTACAGTTTTTTGGTGCTTTTATAATCTTGATTGGGGTTTACTTATCGGCTAAAAAGTGACGCTTAACATAAACTGGATGTTTTGTAAAATAACAAAGGCTGTCGTTTAAGACAGCCTTTGTTGTTATTCTAGAATTTGATTATTTAAAATCAGCATCTGTAACTCCTTCGTTGATTTTTACGTCAGCTATTTTGATGTCTAATTCAAAGCCTACGTTCTGGATGATGTTAAAAGGGACTTTCACTCCTTTAACTTCTCTATAATCTCCAAAATTAGTCACTTGAGTAATAGACTTACCTCCTTGATCCATTGTTTTTGAGTCAGCCAGTTTTAAACCGCTGGTCACATCATAATAGAGTGTGGTTTTACCATCTTTAATTGCGTAAGTATCTTTACCGTTAATGGTTTCGATACCAGTAAGTGTTACACCGTCTTTTTTAGCCAATAGTAATTCTTCGAATAAGATTGCACTATTTTTCATTTCGGCTAACTCAGCTCCTTCAAAGTTTTTTCGTTGTCCTTGTTGTAGTACATAAGCGCTAGTTTCATTAACCACTTGTTTCATGATACTCATGGTTCCCATTGCTAGCTCGACATTTAATTTACCTTTTGCATCTGCTTTTGATGTAAAAGTTAAAGGTGATGGAGCTTGAGGTATTACTGTTGAGCCTACCATAGAGATTGTTTTTACAGCTTTTACAGCTTTTTCTCCACCTATAGCAACAATGTAGTTGTCTAAGACGCTTTTAATGGTTACGCCTACTGGCATGTCTTTTTTGAAAACTGGTTTTTCAATCTCCGTTCCGTATTTATCAAAATAAAACATAGGGATTTTTAGTTTCTCCAGTGCAGGAGCTACTTCAGATCCTTTACCCACAACAACTATTCTGATGTTGTCAGCTAGGAAAAAGCGGTTTGCTACGCTTTTAATATCTTCTACTGTTACTGCATTTATATTTTTAATATAATTTTCGTAAAAATCAGCAGGTAGATTTTGTGTCTCCGTATTTAAAGCATAACGCGCTACTGTAGCGGGTTTTTGGATTTGCATTACGAAGTTACCTATGTATTTTGCTTTTGCATTTTTTAAATCATCAGCAGATACTAATTCTGTTCTGATTTTTTTTAATTCGCTTAAAATTTCAACTACAGAACTATCAGTTACTGCATTTCTTACTGACGTTGAAGAGCGAAATTTCTCTACGTATTTACCGAATCCTACGTTAGAGTAAGCTCCGTATGTCCAACCATGTTTTTCACGTAAGTTTAAAAACAATCTACCTTCTCCACCACCACCAAGAATTTGATTTGCCAAGATAGCAGCAAAATATTGTTTATCGGTAATTTTTAAATTGATTGTATTTACCACAGCGATTTCAGACTGAACAGCGTTTGGCATATCTACAAAATCAATCTGAGTTTGTTGAACGTTTTTAGGGTCAGGATAAGTAACCTGAGGAGCTATACCTTTGGCCCAAGAGCCAAAAAGTTTTTCAACCAGTTTTTTTACTTCTTTCGTATTGACATCTCCTACAACAACTAGGTAAGCATTTCCAGGAACGAAATTAGTTTTGTAGTTTGCAACGGCATCTTGTAAAGTAACTTTGTTAATGGTTTCGGCGCTTAAAAACTCCCCGGAAGGATGATTTACTCCAAAAGCCAATACATCTTCAACTCGTCCTGCAACAGCACTAACGCTTTTTTCTTGTGTTTTTATTCCTTCTAAAAGCTTTGCTTTTATTTTGTCAAATTCTTCGGCAGCGAATACAGTATTTAATGCGCCATCAGCCATTAATTCTAATATTCTTCCAGAGTATTTAGACAATCCGCTACCAGAAGCGCCATTTGAATCAAAATTTATATTTGCGCCTAAGAAATCAATTTCTTCATTAAAGGCATCTTTTGATGTTTTTGTAGTTCCACTTCCGATAAGCATACCGGTAATGTCTGCTACTCCTTTTTTGTCTCCTTCAGCATAAGGCATGTTGTCCAAACTAAGTCTATAGGCAACTCTAGGCAGTTTATGGTTTTCTACGACCATTACTTTTAGTCCGTTCTTAAGTACAAAATTATTGGATTTACCAATCTTAATTGTAGGAGGAGCTGCAGGCGTTGGCTGCGGGATTATTTGTCCCTGTAATGCTAAAGTCAAAAATAGACTTGATAGTATATATATTGTTTTTTTCATGATAGTTCTGAATTATTTTTTGGCTTTGTCTGATGATGGAACATAATCTAATACTAATCGTTGGTTAGGATTTAGATATTTTTTAGCAACAGTTCTAATCTCTTCCGGAGTAATGGTGCGGTACATATCAATTTCTGTATTGATTAAGTTTACGTCTTTGTAAAGCATGTAGAAGGTAGCAAGATTATCCGCTACACCTTCAATAGAGGCATTACTGTTCACGTATTGATTCTCATACTTGTTTTGAAGTTTTTGCAATTCCTTATCAGAAATTAATTCCGTCTGTAGTTTTACGATTTCAGAATCAATTTCAGTAAGTATGTTCTCAGATGTGCTTGGTGCTTGAGGTAAACCATAAAGGATATACGTTCCGTAATCTTCTTGACTATAACTAAATGCACCAATTTGCAAGGCCATTTTTTTGTCGTCCACTATTTTTTTGTATAATCTAGAGCTTTTACCGTCACTTAATATTGTTGAGATAAAATCTAAAACTCTAGCATCACGGGTTTTCATTGATGGAGTTCTGTATGCCGCAACAACCATAGGGATTTGAATGTTTGTATCCTCAAATCTTGCCTTGATGGTTTCGGTAATCGGTGCCTCTACGAAAGTTTCTCTTTCAATTGCGGCTCCTTTTTTTATGGCACCAAAGTATTTTTGGATCCATTCTTTTGTTTGAGCGGCGTTAAAGTCTCCCGCTACTACAAGGACTGCGTTGTTTGGGATGTAGAATTTCTTGTTAAAGTCTTTGAATTCCTCCAATTTTGCGGCATCTAAATGATCCATCGAACCAATAGTCGTCCAGCGATAAGGATGGTTTGTGAACATTTTTTTCTTTACCTCTGGAATCATTTGTCCATAAGGGCTGTTGTCGTAACGCAATCTTTTTTCCTCTTTTACAACCTCATTTTGGGTATCTACACCAATTTGGTTGATTACAGGATGCAGCATTCTTTCAGCTTCCATCCATAATCCTAATTCAAGATTGTTAGAAGGAAATACTTCGTAATAGTACGTGCGGTCTTCGGTCGTATTGGCGTTATTTGTACCTCCGTTTCCGGTAACAATTTTAAACCACTCTCCGCGCTTGATGTTCTCAGTACCTTCAAATAATAAATGTTCAAAAAAGTGAGCAAAACCAGTTCTTTCTGGATTTTCATTTTTAGCGCCTACATGATACATTACTGATGTTATCACAACTGGGGCTGAAGGGTCATTTTGTAAAATAACATGTAGACCATTGTCTAAATTGTATTCTTCGAAAGACACTTTTTGTGCCGAAACGGCTCCGCCAAGCAAAAGTGTGGCGCTTAATGCCATTATTGATTTTTTCATAGGTGTTAATAGGTTAATTTAATATATAGGTCGTATTGTTGATTGTATTGTTACAGTAAAAACAACTTTTTTTATAAGAATTTACGTCTATTTTGGTTAATGTTAAATAATTATTGGGTGTATTTGTTTGTCAAACCAATAAAAAAAGGCTCTCTATCAGTAAATTTGATGGAGAGCCTTTGTAATAATATAGTCTGCTGTAGCTGTTTTTATTTTATCGCAGGTTTTTCTGTTGGTTGCCCAAATTTATTGAAATAAAATAATGGGATATTTAGTTTTTCTAATCCCGGAATAATATCCGCAGCTTTTCCTGCGATTATAATTCGGGTATTGTCAATCAAGAAATATTTATTGGCTGCATTCAAAATATCGTCTGCCGTTACTGCATTTATTGTTTTAATGTAGTTTTCGTAAAAGTCAGGAGCTAGTCCTTCAGTTTCTACATTTAAGGCATATCGTGCAATAGCCGATGGTTTTTCCACTTGCATCACAAAACGCCCAATATATCCCGCTTTCACATCTTTTAGTAGTTCTTCAGATACTTTTTCGGTTCTGATTCTTTTTATTTCTTTTATGAATTCTACCACAGCGCTATCTGTTGCCGTACTTCTTATTGATGAGGTCGATTTTAATTTCGAAACATATTTTCCTGCTCCTATATTAGTATTGGCGCCGTAAGTCCAGCCGTGTTCTTCTCTCAAGTTCATATTTAAGTAGCTGTTAAAGTCTCCTCCAAGTATGTAGGCTGCGATAACTGCTGGGAAAAAGTCTGTATCTCCCATTTTTAAATCAATGGTATTGACCAATGAGATCTCGGACTGAACAGCATTAGGAACGTCTACAAAATTAATTTGTGTGAATGGAACATTTTGCGGGACGTCATAATTTACTTGAGGCGTGTTTGCCTTTTCCCAGGATCCAAAAAGTTTTTCAACAATGGGTTTTACCTCTTTGTATTTGATGTCTCCAATAATTACTAAATAGGCATTTTCTGGCGCGAAATGAGCAGCGTAATTCGCCTTTACATCGTCGAGGGTAACATTATTAAGTGTTTCTTCGGTTGTGTATTCTCCTGCAGGATGATCCGTCCCAAAGGCTAAAGCGTTAACAACTCTACTCGCAATTGCGGGAACGTTTTTTTCCTGTGCCTTTATGCCTTCAAGCAACTTTGCTTTTTCTTTGTCAAATTCTTCCTGAGTAAAATTAGGATACAGCGCGCCGTAAGTTAATAGTTGCAGTACGCGACCAGAATATTTAGAAAGGGCACTTGCATAAGCGCCGTGTGAGTTAAAACCAATGTTCGCTCCTAAGAAATCTACTTCTTCATTAAAATCATCTTTTGTGATTTTGATGTTTCCGTTTCCTATTAAGTTGCTGCAAAGTTCGTCTACTCCCTTTTTACTGTGCTCTGCAAAAGGAGGATTGTCTATAGTCAGGTTAAAAGTGACACGGGGTAATTTATGATTTTCTACAACCATTACTTTTAGCCCGTTGGCTAAGAAAAATGTCTGTGGTTTTTTAAGATTTACAACTGGTGGTTTTCCAGGCTTGGGTTGGGTGCGATTTTCTGCTTGCATAATTCCTGTTACAAATAATAGGATGAATAGAATACTTGTTTTTTCGTAGTTACGAAGGCGTTAATTCAGAGCTGTTTCTATAGTAGGAATGTAATCCAAGATCAATCTCTGATTCGGGTTTAGATATTTTTTTGCCACTTCCCTAATTTCTTCTCTACTGATAGAGTGGTAAAGATCAATCTCGGTATTAATTAAATTGATGTCTCCATAAAGTAAATAATACTTTGCCAGATTCTCAGCAATTCCTTCCACAGTGGAGTTGTTGCTTACATATTGGTTCTCAAACTGATTTTGTAATTTCTGATAATCTTTCTCAGAGATCAAATCCGTTTGGATTTTCACGATTTCCTCGTCAATTTCATGCAGCAAATCTTCGGCAGTATGAGTTCCCATCGGTAAGCCATATAGAATATACATTCCGTAATCTTCCTGACTAAAACCTACGGCGCCTATTTGCAAGGCTATCTTTTTTTCATCTACAACTTTCTTGTAGAGCTTCGAGCTCTTACCGTCACTTAAATACGATGATATGAAGTCCAGTACGCGAGCGTCTCTGGTTTTCATTGAAGGTGTTCTGTAAGAAGCAACCACCATAGGAATTTGAATATTGGGATCTATATAAGTAGCTTTAATCGTTTGTGTTATCGGTTCTTCAACAAACGTTTGTCTTTTAAAGACTTCGCCTTTTTCTATTGGGCCAAAATATTTTTCTATCCATTCTTTTGTTTGATTTTTTTCGAAATCTCCGGCGACTACTAAAACAGCGTTGTTGGGCGTATAGAATTTTTTGTGAAAAGCTTTGAAATCTTCTAAAGTTGCGGTGTCTAAATGTTCCATAGATCCAATAGTAGACCAGTTGTACGGATGGTTTTTAAACATATTTTCCTTGACAATAGGTAAAATTTTGCCGTAAGGCTGGTTGTCGTAACGTGAGTTTTTCTCTTCTTTAATTACCCCGTTTTGGGTATCGACTCCAATTTGATTGATTACAGGATGCATTAGTCTTTCAGATTCCATCCAAAGAGCTAGTTCTAAATTATTGGAAGGAAATACTTCATAGTAATAGGTGCGATCATCAGAAGTATTGGCATTGTTAACTCCTCCATTAGAACTTACAATTTTAAACCATTCGCCTCTTTTAATGTTCTTAGTCCCTTCAAATAGTAGGTGTTCGAAAAAGTGGGCAAAACCAGTTTTGTCCGGGTTTTCATCTTTGGAGCCTACATGATACATCACGGAGGTTATTACGACAGGTGCTGTAGCATCATGGTGCAGAATAACATGCATACCATTATCCAGATTGTATTCTTCAAAAACTATTTTTTGAGCAGTAGCGACTCCGCCAAGGAGAAGGGCATTAGTTAATCCCATTATTGATTTTTTCATAAAGATTAATAAAAATGCATTTTCAGTGGATGAAAACACAAATTATTGTAACTTCAAAAATACCTTTTTTTAATGATGTATGTCCAGTATTCTGTTTTTTTAGGAAAATGATTGGGATTTTGGAAAGGCAAACCCCTGAAAACATGGTAAAAAGCAAAGAAATCATATTTTAACTTTTAAGGGATTGCACAGTAAAAATTAATTTGTATATTTGCAACCTTAAAAATCAATAAATCAATTTGGTATGTATGCAATCGTAGAGATAGCAGGGCAACAATTCAAAGTAAGCAAAGACCTAAAGGTTTACGTTCACCGTTTGGCAAATGAAGAAGGAACTACAGTTTCTTTCGACAAAGTTTATTTGTTAGACGACAATGGCGTAATCACAATAGGCGCCCCCGCTATAGAAGGTGCTTCAGTAGAAGCTAAAGTGTTACAACACTTAAAAGGAGATAAAGTTATCGTTTTCAAAAAGAAAAGAAGAAAAGGATACAAAAAGAGAAATGGTCACAGACAATATCTTACTCAAATTGTAATTGAAGGTATTACTGCATCAGGTGCTAAAAAAGCGGCTCCTAAAAAAGAAGCAGCTCCTAAGAAAGCAGCGGTAGAAGCAAGTACTGAAGAAGCTCCGGCTGCTAAAGTAAAAAAAGCTCCTAAAGCTAAAAAAGAAGATACTAAAGAATAATAACAATATTAAACTAATACGTCATGGCTCACAAGAAAGGTGTCGGTAGTTCCAAGAATGGTAGAGAATCAGAATCAAAACGTTTAGGTGTTAAGATTTTTGGTGGACAAGCTGCTATTGCAGGGAACATCATCGTAAGACAAAGAGGTTCAAAACACAATCCAGGTGCAAATGTTTACATCAGTAAAGATCACACACTACACGCAAGAGTAGATGGAGTTGTACACTTCCAAAAGAAAAGAGATAACAAATCATACGTTTCAATACTTCCATTTGAAGTTGAAGCATAATTGATTTAATCAATTTATTAAAAAACCCGTCCCGATTTATTTTGGGACGGGTTTTCTATTTTATAAATAATACGGATTGATTAATAAAAAAAGGTTAAAAAATGCTTGTTTGACATATCACTTATGTTTTACTAAATTTATAACCCCGCCCTTTAAGATAATTTCAGCTTGCCTTTCGCTTATAGTATAGGTGAGTATGATTTTAATGTTTTTCCCAGCTACAGTAGCGGTTATAGAATCGTTATTTTTGATTGCCGCTCTCAGGCCTTCTATTTGTAAAATATCACCCTGTTCCAGTTTATCCCAGTCTGCAGCATTCTTAAATTCAAACGGAACAATACCAAAGTTAATCAAGTTCTGCCAGCCGATGCGTGCATACGATTTGGCTATGGCAAATTTTTGACCGAGATATTTAGGAGCTAAAGCTGCATGTTCCCTGCTTGAGCCTTGAGCATAATTATTGCCCGCTATAACACAATAACCTTCGTATGTTTTTTGGTTTTCAATGGCTCGATCATAGAAAGTTGGGTCTACGGCGTAATAGGAGTATTTGCTTATTTCAGGTATGTTAGAGCGCAATGGCAATACTTCTGCTCCCGCTTTTAGAATACCATCGGTAGAAATATCATCTCCCATTTTCAATAGAATTGGGACTTCCAGCGTATCGGGGAGTTCGTCAAATAAAGGGAGAGATTTGATGTTTGGCCCTTTTATCAATTCAGTAGTGCCGCCATTTGGGGCGATTAGCATCTCTTTGATTATCTTAATTTTAGCGGGTTCTTTCCATTGCGGATAGGAGATGTTTAATATCGTTTCGAGATCTCTTGGATCGGTTATTTTTCCCGTCAATGCTGCTGCTGCCGCTGTTTCGGGGCTACATAAATATATTTTATCGTCTAATGTGCCGGAGCGTCCTGGGAAATTACGAGGCATTGTTCTAAGGCTAATGGTGTTTGTGGCAGGAGCTTGTCCCATACCGATGCATCCCATGCATCCAGATTGGTGAAGACGTGCGCCGGCAGCAATCAAAGGTCCTAGAGCTCCCATTTCCATCAAATTTTCCAATACTTGTCGTGACGAAGGATTGACATCAAAGGAAATCTCAGGAGAAACAGCGTTCCCTTTTACAATCTGAGAAACGATCCAAAAATCACGTAATCCAGGATTTGCAGATGAACCGATTACAACTTGGTTTACGGTAAGCCCGCTGACTTCTCTAACAGTAACGACATCGCCTGGACTTCCGGGAAGTGCAATCAAAGGTTCTACAGCAGATAAATCGATTTCTATTTCTTTGTCGTAGGTAGCGCCCGAATCAGCTTCCAGATTTATCCATTGGTCTTCCCTCTCTTCTTGTTTTAGGAATTCACGAGTAATCTCATCTGATGGAAAGACAGAGGTTGTTGCACCTAGCTCTGTACCCATATTAGCGATGACGTGACGATCCCAGGCGCTTAACGTTTTCAGGCCGGGACCATAATATTCTAATATATAACCGCGTCCGCCAGTCACATCGTATCTGCGAAGCATTTCTAAAACAACATCTTTGGCACTCACCCAGTCGGGTAATTTTCCAATTAGTTTAATACCCATAATTTTGGGCATTTTAACATAATACGGTTCACCTGCAGCTGCAAGAGCAACATCTAAACCGCCTGTTCCAATGGCTAGCATTCCAATGCCACCTCCTGCTGGCGTATGGCTGTCAGAACCCAAAAGTGTTTTGCCTGGTCTGCCAAATCGTTCCATGTGCACAACATGACTAATCCCGTTTCCAGTTCTGCTGAACCAGAATCCAAAACGTGCTGCCGCCGATTGCAGGAACAGGTGGTCGTCCATATTCTTGTAATCCGTTTGAAGCAGGTTGTGATCGACATACTGAACGGCAATTTCTGGTTTTGCTTTTTTTAGATTAAAAGCTTCCAATTCCAGCATGACTAATGTACCAGTAGCATCTTGCAGTAATACTTGATCAATTTTTAACCCGATTTCGATTCCGGGAATCATCTCGCCCGAAATAAGATGGGCACTGATTAATTTTTGACTGACATTTTGTGTTTTCATTATAAGAAGTGTTAGCAACGGTTATAGACAATAGCGAGATTTTTAATTATCAGAAAAATACTTAACTCGTGTTTATTTAATCATATGCGTTTATCATTCTGAAAACCAGTATGTAAGTTAGTTAAAGTAATCGGTTTAAACGACTAAAAAGGGAATCTTAATTGAGACAATAAGGTAAATGGCTATCTAACTGAAAATGTTTACATCAGTAAAGATCACTCGCTACACACAAGAGTAGAAGGAGTTGTGCAATTCCAAAAGAAGAGAGATAGTAAATCGTAGGTTTCAATCCTTCTATTTGAAGTTGAAGCAGAATTGATTTTCTGAATTTACAAAAAAACCCGTTTCGAAAGAAACGGGTTTTTTTGTAAAAATTTGTGTAAGGAAACTTATTGTATTGGTAAATTCATTGTTTGATCAATGAATTTCAGAAAATCTATTTCAGTATTCCATTGTTTTCCCTTTAAAGATCCTTGAGTTATTATTTTCGGGTTTTTAAACTCAGTTATTGCGGTCTCTCCGTAACCGTTTTTCGTATTGTCTAACGGGTGACGTTCACTGAAATTAAATTTAACTTCATAAGAGATAGCGTGTATTATTTTATTGCAAACTTCCCTATATGACAATTTTATTGTTTCGCCAGTTTCTTTCTTTAGTACCCCAAAGCTATTGTCTTCAATTTCAATGATTAAAGGTTCGCTGTCTAGTAAGGCTCTGAGTAGTCCAGCTAATTCAATTAATTCCTTAAAAAAAACAGTTGTAAAAGATTCTTTAAATTTATTTTCAAAAATGCACCAATATTCATTTGCGGGATGTGATAGATACTGAAAGTCATATTGGGATAAAATATAGGCACTTAATTTCCAACATTTTTCTTCGATTGAGTTTTGGATTTCAAATCCGTTTAATTTTATCATCTTTCTACAAGTTATTAAATTATTGCGAGGCTTATTTGTATTTCTTGAAATTCAAGTCAAAATTAAGAAGTTTTTTGGTGAGATTAATTTTAATTAAAAGTGAATGTATTCAATAATATCTGATTCCTATTTTTTATATGATATACTACGAATTAAGGAAGTGAGTTTGTGTCTAGATAGTGTCGGTTTAAAAAAATATTGCGAGAGGGATGGTAGCGGCATCCTTTTATGGGAATCCCGATATTTATCAGGACTTTCATAAAAGATACAGCGAATAGCCCGACCCGCAGGGTCTCGCCCAAAAACAAAAAACCCTCGCATTAAAACTGAATTTAGTTCAGTTTCTTGCAAGGGTTTATATAAATCATAAATCAGCAATCGCTAATCTACAATCATTTAGTATCTGTAATATTCTGGTTTGAACGGCCCATCAACTGGAACACCAATGTAAGCGGCTTGATCATCACGTAAAGTTTCCAATTCAACTCCTAATTTAGCCAAGTGAAGCATTGCTACTTTCTCGTCTAAGTGTTTTGGTAACATGTAAACGTCATTATCGTAGTTTGCGCTGTTTTTCCACAATTCGATTTGAGCCAAAGTTTGGTTTGTAAATGAGTTACTCATTACAAAACTTGGGTGACCTGTAGCACAACCAAGGTTCACTAAACGACCTTCAGCCAAAAGGATGATGTCTTTACCGTCAATAGTATATTTGTCAACCTGAGGTTTGATTTCTACTTTAGAAGCTCCGTGGTTAGTGTTTAACCAAGCAACTGCAATTTCGTTATCAAAATGTCCGATGTTACAAACGATAGTTTTATCTTTCATTTGCTCAAAGTGAGAACCAAGAACGATATCTTTATTTCCTGTAGTTGTGATGATGATATCAGCATTTCCAACAACAGTATTTAATTTTTTAACTTCAAAACCGTCCATTGCAGCTTGTAAAGCACAAATTGGATCGATTTCAGTAACTGTAACAATAGATCCAGCACCTCTAAAAGAAGCAGCAGTACCTTTTCCTACGTCACCGTATCCACATACAACAACTCTTTTACCAGCAAGCATAATATCAGTTGCACGACGAACTGCATCAACTGCAGATTCTTTACAACCGTATTTGTTGTCAAATTTCGATTTAGTAACCGAGTCATTAACATTGATAGCAGGCATTGGTAAAGTTCCAGCTTTTACTCTTTCATATAATCTGTGAACTCCAGTTGTAGTCTCTTCAGACAAACCTTTGATTCCAGCAACTAATTCTGGGTAACGGTCAATAACCATGTTTGTCAAATCTCCACCGTCATCAAGAATCATGTTCAATGGTTTTCTATCTTCACCAAAGAATAATGTTTGCTCGATACACCAGTCAAAATCAACTTCATTAAGACCTTTCCAAGCGTAAACTTGAATTCCAGCAGCAGCCATAGCAGCAGCAGCTTGATCTTGAGTAGAGAAAATATTACAAGAAGACCAAGTAACTTCAGCACCAAGAGCAATTAAAGTCTCGATTAAAACTGCAGTTTGAATTGTCATGTGAAGACATCCAGCAATACGAGAACCAGCAAGTGGTTGTTCGTCTTTATATTCAGAACGAAGTGCCATTAAACCTGGCATTTCAGCTTCTGCTAATTCAATTTCTTTTCTTCCCCA
>NZ_CAXBBR010000015.1:0-63997 GCF_963974175.1 uncultured Flavobacterium sp. | reverse complement strand
TCATCAAATAAATAAGTTGATGTAGCACTTCCGTCTCCTGCTGTTCCTAAATCAAATATGAAAACTATATTGTCATTTAAATTGTTTACTCCAGCTACTCCAGTAAAATCAAAACTCAATTCTTGCCAAGCATTTGCTGCTGTAACTCCTACTGATTCTTTTTCGAATGCTGCTCCAGCTCCTTCAAATTTTAATAAAAGTTTTTTACCCGCAACTGGAGACCAAACTTTTATCTTAATTAGTTTCTTTGTTGAAAAATCAACTGCTGATGCCATTACTATTTTAGCACCTGCCCACGGTTGACCTGCGCCTTTTACCATTTGAGCCACAGTAGCACTTGTGTTTATTCCTGTGCTATGAGGATTAGCAATTTTTGTTACTGCTCCTCCGTCAAAACCTACAAACGAATAAGCAATCGTTGAAGATTCAAAATCCATTGGTAATGTAGGAGCAGTACTTGTTGTACTACCACCTGTTGTACCCGATTTTGCAGAAAAAGTTATATTGTCAAAATAACAAACGTTCTCTGTAGTTCTTGCCTGAAAGTCAGGAAAAACTATTATTTGATCAATAATCCCTGTCGCACCTTTACCAATACTTCCTGACATGTCGAATGTTAATTCTTCCCACTCATTAATTTTGGTGTTTTTTACTTTAACCTCTGGTTGTGCTTCACCATTCGATTCGGCAAACTTTATTCCCACATCACTAATGATGGGTTTGTATACCATTACTTTAACAATACAATTACTAAGGCTAAAGGTAAAGCTACCAATACCATTTACACCCGATGCATGCGCAGATTCACATCCTGCATATGGTGCTGCTCCAGCAGCTGTAGACAAAGCAGTAAATTTACCTACTGTTCCAGAAGTATTAATTCCCGTTTTAAATGGATTTACTACTTTCTCATATCCTAATCCACCACCGTTTTCAAAACTAGCAAAAGACCAGGTAGATCCATTTTCTCCAGACTCAAATGAAATAGGTGCATTTTGTGAAAATCCTATTGCAAATAAAAGAAGGAAAAAAGTTAAAGTAATTTTTTTCATAATATTAGTTGTTTAATTATTCTCAAATCTATGAATCTATTGTACTCACTTGCTTGAAATTGCGTATCGAAAAACCATACAACTATGAGATTAAAAAACTGTTACTTAAACGCTATAAATAAAGGTATAACCCGCAGTTAACGAATTCTGAAATAGAGATTTTGCAGTTGATATTTCAGTTTATGTTGTGGTGATGTATAGGTAAATAGTAAATACTTATTAAAATAAAGTTAGCATATATCTATCTTTTTAAGCTTAAAAAAATAAAATCAATAAAAAAAACCGTAAAAAATTACATTAATACTACTGGCCAAACAAAAAAAATCCCTTGTCGTATTATTATAAATAAGGGACTTTAAATAAATTTGAGACTAAGTTATCTATTACCCAAAAACTCTCTAAGGATTGTTCCCCAAAGACAATTCTATTGGCTGATTTTTGATTTGTCACATAAAAACGAAGTATTAATTCAACATAAATCAAAACCAGTGTGTGGCTTAATTAGTGTCGAAGTATTGATCAAAGGGAAAGCGATTGTAGATTATTATATTTGTTTCGTATATTTACTTTAAAAGGAAGTTCAAATAAAAACCGAGAAGAAATGAAACTAAACGCCAAAATTATAGCGCTATTTATGGGACTATTTTTATTTTCTTGTTCCCCTGATACTATCGACCAAAATATGGAAACAACAACTGTTTCAGATTCATCTTTATCCAAAAAATCCAATAACGGCAAAACCGCTACTCCAATAGTTTGGAATTTCAATGATTTAACAGGATGGGAAGATGCTACTCAAGTTGGGCTTACAAATTACTGGATAGAAGACGGTAACCTTACTATTTTTACAAACGCAAACACTTGGGAAAGAACTAAAATCAAAACCATTTCGACTTATACAACTGGTACTTACACCTGGAGAATATTTATCCCAGAAATGGGTGTTGGAGATATGGCGAGTCTAGGTGCATTTTTATATAACAATGACACTCACGAAATTGATTTTGAAGTAGGTTACGGAAAACAGACTATTCGCGAGCAATTAAATGCCGAAGCAGACGATCTAATTGTATACATGACTTCACAAGGAAATCCCTTTCAGTCTTTTAATACAAAAATAAAAAGAGGACAATGGCACACTTTATCAATACAACTGACATTAAACTCAAGTCGGAAGTACCAAGTGAATTGGAATATCAATGGGGAACTTGCTGCAGCAACTCAGCTTAATTATGGGGCTAAAAGCAAATTTAAGATATTTTGCAGTCTAGAAAACCTAACGTTTATTGGGGATCATATTCCCTTCACCCAGAATCAGGCTCTTTTTGATTCTGTCGAATACAATAGTAAATAAAAAAATCCCGTTTGATTACTCAAACGGGATTTTTAGATGTTTTAGAACAGCGTTCTTATAGTTCAAAAGCTCTTTTAGGATTGTTGTCCAACAATAATTCCATTGGGTTCTCTAAAGCTTCTTTAACAGCAACTAAGAAACCAACAGACTCACGACCGTCGATAATTCTATGATCATATGAAAGTGCCACATACATCATTGGGTGAATTTCCACTTTACCGTTTACCGCAATTGGACGCTCGATAATGTTGTGCATTCCTAGAATTCCTGATTGTGGAGGATTGATAATAGGTGTAGACAACATAGAACCAAATACACCACCATTAGTGATAGTAAAAGTTCCACCAGTCATATCATCAACAGTAATTTGTCCATCACGCGCTCTAATAGCTAATCTTTTGATATCTGCTTCTACACCACGGAAAGTTAAATTTTCTGCATTACGAACAACAGGAACCATTAATCCTTTTGGTCCAGAAACTGCGATTGAGATATCACAAAAATCATAAGCAATTTTATAATCACCATCCATCATAGAGTTAACATCTGGATATAATTTTAATGCTCTTGTAACCGCTTTTGTAAAGAAAGACATGTATCCTAAACCAACACCTGCGTGTTTTGCTTTGAATGCTTCTTTGTACTCGTTACGAATCAAGTTGATAGGCGTCATGTTTACTTCATTGAAAGTAGTTAACATGGCTGTTTCGTTTTTGGCAGCCACTAAACGTTCTGCTACTTTACGACGCAACATTGATAATTTTGTACGCTCAGATCCACGGCTTCCTCCTGTAGGAGTTCCCATAGATGGTGTAGCATTTACAGCATCATCTTTAGTGATTCTTCCGTCTTTACCAGTTCCTGTTACAGATGCTGGAGCGATATTTTTTTCGTCTAATATTTTTCTTGCTGCTGGAGATGGTGTTCCTGAAGCATATGTTGCCGCTGGTGCTGCTGCTACTGGAGCTGGAGCCGCTTTTGGCGCTTCAGCAACTGGAGCTGCTGCTGGTGCAGGAGCTGACCCTTCTGGTTTAGCTGCTGCTGTATCAATTAAGCAAACTACTGCTCCTACTGCTACTGCATCGCCTTCCTCTGCTTTTAATGTGATAATCCCACTAGCTTCCGCAGGTAATTCCAGAGTAGCTTTATCAGAGTCAACCTCAGCAATTGCTTGGTCTTTCTCTACATAATCTCCGTCTTTTACTAACCAAGTTGCAATTTCAACTTCCTTTATAGATTCCCCTGGTGATGGGACTTTCATTTCTAAAATCATCTTGTATAATTTTTAAATTATGAATTTTATTGTTTGAATTGTTTTAGCAACAATTACTGTTTGTTCTGTGTTTGTATTTTTAGCCCTGATGGAAGCGGCATCCTTTTTATTTTTTCTTTAAAAATAAAAAGATACAGCGAACAGCAGGAAATAGCTTCTAATTATTAAATAAATCTTTATCAAAAACCATTCGTATTGCATCTGCTTGACGACGTTTTGCTCTTGTAGAGCTTCCAGCAGCTGATGCAGAATAAGCTTTTAATGAC
This sequence comes from uncultured Flavobacterium sp., assembly GCF_963974175.1. Classification (GTDB taxonomy): domain Bacteria; phylum Bacteroidota; class Bacteroidia; order Flavobacteriales; family Flavobacteriaceae; genus Flavobacterium. The sequence goes on along the minus strand of NZ_CAXBBR010000015.1, from coordinate 60,052 downwards.
GCTAATCTCCATTTAACTAAATTGAAGTTCATCAACATAAAGCTGTATGCCCCCATGTTTTTTGGTTCTTCTTGTGCCCAAACGTAATCGTCAACATTTGGATATTTTGCAATGATTGCTTTTAACTGCTCAACTGGTAATGGGAATAATTGTTCTATTCTTACTACTGCTACATCGTTACGTCCGTTTTTCTCTCTTTCGGCTGTAATGTCATAATAGAATTTCCCTGTACAGAAAACTAGTGATTTAACATCTGCTTTGTTTACTGAATCGTCATCGATCGTTTCTTGAAAACTTCCGTTTTCTAATTCTTCAATAGTAGACACACATCGTGGATCACGCAACAAACTCTTAGGTGTAAACACGATAAGTGGCTTGCGGAATTTCGTTTTCATTTGTCTTCTCAACAAGTGAAAGAAGTTAGCAGGCGTTGTACAATCAGCAACAAACATGTTTTGTCTTGCACAAAGTTGTAAGTAACGCTCCATTCTTCCTGAGGAATGCTCTGCTCCTTGTCCTTCATATCCATGAGGCAACAATAATACAATTCCGTTTTGGTTGTTCCATTTGTCTTCTCCACATGAAATATATTGGTCAATCATAATTTGGGCTCCATTACTGAAATCTCCAAATTGTGCTTCCCATATTGTCAATGTATTTGGGTTTGCTAATGCATATCCGTAATCAAATCCTAAAACTCCGTATTCAGACAATAGTGAGTTAAAAATATTGAAATTACCTTTTTTCCCCTCTAGTCTACTTATTAACGTTACTTCTTCTTCAGAGTCTTCAACTTTTACCACCGCATGACGGTGAGAAAAAGTTCCGCGTTCTACATCTTGTCCAGATATACGAACATCAAATCCTTCTTGTAACAACGACCCATAAGCTAAATGCTCAGCCATTCCCCAATCCAACTTGTTTGTTTCGAAAAACATTGTCTTTCTGTCGTTGATTAGCTTTTGGATTTTGTTGATGAACTTTTTATCCGTTGGCAAATTACAAACAGCATCAGCAACTTGCGTCAACCCAGCTCTTGAGTAAGAAGTATCAACATTTTGAAGCATTTGTACATCAGTAACCTGCTCAAAACCTAACCATTCATTTTTCATAAATGGAGTAATGATTGTTAAGGCTTTCTTACGAGAGGCCTCTAAATTCATTTCTAGATCAGACTTATATTCTTTTTCAAGCTCTTTTACATAAGTAGCATCAATTACTCCTTCTGCAATCAATTTTTCAGCATAAAGATCTCTAGGATTTTTATGTTTTGCTATAATTTTATATAATACTGGTTGTGTAAAACGAGGCTCATCTCCTTCGTTATGACCGTATTTTCTATATCCTAGTAAGTCAATAAATACATCACGTCCAAATTGCATTCTGAAATCTAATGCAAAAGACATAGCGTGTACTACTGCTTCAGGATCATCTGCATTTACGTGCAATACTGGTGACAAAGTTACTTTGGCTACATCAGTACAATAAGTAGAAGAACGTGCATCTAAGTAATTAGTAGTAAAACCAACTTGATTATTAATTACGATATGAATCGTTCCGCCCGTTTTGTATCCGTCAAGTTGAGCCATTTGGATAATTTCATAAAGAATACCTTGACCTGCAATCGCAGCATCACCGTGAACGGCGATAGGTAATACTTTAGAAAAATCATTAGGGAAATATTTATCTTGTTTGGCTCTTGTAATTCCTTCAATTACCGCACCTACTGTTTCAAGGTGTGAAGGATTTGGAGCTAAATTGATATTAATTTTCTTTCCTGTACTTGTTATTTTGTCTGCTGTTAAACCAAGGTGGTACTTAACATCTCCGTCAAAATACTCTTGATCATAATCTTTACCGTCAAACTCTCCGAAAATATCTTGAGTAGATTTCCCAAATATGTTTGCCAATATATTCAAACGACCACGGTGTGCCATACCCATTACAAATTGTTCCACTCCCATTTCGGCAGCTTTTTCAATTAAAGTATCAAGGGCTGGAATTATCGATTCTCCACCTTCCAGTGAAAAACGTTTTTGACCAACGTATTTTGTGTGTAAGAAGTTCTCAAAAGAGACTGCTTCATTTAATTTATTTAGGATTGATTTCTTTTGATCAATTGAAAAATTAGGTTGATTGTCATTAACTCCTAATTTATCTTGTATCCATAGAACAATCTCCGGTTTTCTGATATACATATACTCAACACCAATATGTTGACAATATATAGTATCCAGGTGTTTAATAATTTCAGTAAGTGTAGAAGGTACTTTGCCTACTATTTTACCTGCGTCAAAAACAGTGTTTAAATCCGCTGATGAAAGTCCAAAATTAGTGATATCAAGGGAAGGCTCAAAAATCCTTCTGTCTCTTACGGGATTCGTTTTTGTAAACAAATGTCCACGAGTACGGTATCCTTCAATCAGTTTTAATACATTAAATTCCTTATGAAGTTTTTGCGAAATTTGATCATAGTCCAAATTTCCAGCAGAAGAGCTGGCAGGGCTTTGTACTGGGTTTTCCCCATTGTAAGTTTCCATACCAAAGTCGAAACCTTGAAAGAAACTTCTCCAACTTGGCTCTACGCTATCTGGGTTATCTAGGTACTGATCGTATAATTGTGCGAAAAATTCTGTATGTGCTGCGTTTAGAAATGAAAACCTATCCATAATATTAGTGAATATACTTTTTGTTAAAATAGTTTCGCAAAAGTACAATAATCCGCTAAATTTATATTTACTTTTATATATTAATATGTTAAAATATTAGATACTTATGAGAAAAAACAACTATATGACTGTTTCAAAGCATGTTTTGATTGTCATAATCGCATTAATTTCAAATGTTTTGTCTGCACAGCATCAAACAATTACATCAAAATCAAGTAGTGATTTTTGGAAAAACGTACAATTTGGAGGTGGAATTGGTTTAGGTTTTGGTACCGGCTACACTAACATCTCTTTGGCTCCAAGTGCTATTTACAATTTCAATGAGTACGTGGCTTTAGGTCTTGGCGCACAATATACCTATGCAAAGCAAAAAAATTATTATGCTTCTCATTTATATGGCGGTAGTATTATAGGACTATTTAATCCATTACCACAAGTCCAACTTTCTGCTGAATTAGAGGAACTGCGTGTAAACATCAATTTAAATGGATCAAACAGTAACTCTCGCGATTACTGGAATACTGGTTTGTTTTTAGGAGCGGGATACCGCAGCGGGAATGTGACAATGGGCGCCCGCTATAACGTGTTAAACGACAACAATAATATATACGGCAGCGCTTTCATGCCGTTTGTAAGGGTGTATTTTTAAGAAAGACAACAGCATAAATAGCCGAAGTTAATCCCACAATCTCAAAAAAATCTAACGATATTTATTCCTGAACCAAACTTTTTGCCATTCTCTTTTTAGAATTAGAAAAGAGACTTGCTCCGCTAATACAACTAAATCTGAACCGTCCATTTTTTTGACTTCATCTTCAGAGACGTCGATTATATATAGCAGATTAAGGTACTCAGCAAATTTGTATTGTATCAACCTATAAATTTTTTCATGCAATTGAATTTTTAATTCATCGGGAGAAATACTCATTGGAAAATCTATTCCTTCATTTGCAAGATTAAAGTCCTTATTAATCTGTTCAATTAATTTAAGATATAAGGTTTCATTTTCTGCTTCAGCAAGCAGTAAATCCGAGTTTTTTGGAGCTATAAACATGGTTGTTTTAATTATATACTATTGATTTTTAAACTACAAAACTTAAAAAAACGAACTGCAACATTACACTTTTCGCCCCATTAAATTTTCACCAAAAGCACGCAAAACCTCTTTTTTAGCATCGTCAATATTCATTTTTTCCAAGGTTTCAAAAGCCTTGAAGGTATAATCTTGTATTGCCTCTTGAGTCGCTTTTGATGCGCCTGAATTATTGAAAATTTCTTTTACAGACTCAATCTTAGCTGTATTATCTTCAAGTTGCATCGAAAATAAATGTAATAATTGAGACGCTTCTTCTTTGGCAGAAAATGCGATCGCTTTTAAATATAAATACGTTTTTTTGTTTTCAATAATATCACCGCCTACTTGCTTTCCAAAAGTTTTTGGATCACCAAAAGCATCAAGGTAATCATCTTGCAATTGAAAAGCCAAACCTAAATTTAATCCAAACTCATAAATCAAGTCAGCATTTTCCTCAGATGTTTCAGCCACTATTGCTCCCATTTTCATGGCCGCAGCAACAAGAACTGCTGTTTTATACTCAATCATTTTGAGGTATTCCGGAATGGTAACGTCAACTCGGGTTTCAAAATCAACATCCCATTGTTGTCCTTCGCATACTTCAAGTGCTGTTTTGCTAAATAATTTCGCCAATTGCATAAAAACCACTGGTTCATATTGCTCAAAATACTGGTAGGCTAAAATAAGCATTGCATCACCGGATAAAATCCCAGTATTAATATCCCATTTTTCATGAACTGTGGTATTCCCACGTCGCAAAGGTGCATCATCCATAATATCATCATGAACTAATGAGAAATTATGAAAAACCTCAACCGCCATCGCAGCTGGAAGTGCCTTTTTATAATCTCCGTTAAAAACTTCAGTAGTCATTAATGTCAAGACTGGACGAATTCGCTTTCCCCCTAACCCCAATATATAGGCAATAGGCTCATAAAGATTTTCAGGTTCTTTAGTAATAGTCTGCTCTTCTAAATAAGTAATAAAAAAATCCTGGAACTGATCAATGGCATGCATAAAGCTAATTTTTTGGGCTAATTTACAGCATTCATCCTTGATTACAAACTCCGTTTTTAAATACAATGTAAAATAAATAAAAATACTTTGGAAACTATTTTGGTATCCAAAGTTTCCGCATTACATTTGCACTCGAAATTTAACTTATTGTAATTTATAAAACATGAATGCAACTCTTCCTCTTACAACAACAAAATGGACTATAGATTCTAATCAATCTGATGTCCTAATCAAAGCAAGACATGCGACAATCGCATACATAGCTGGGTCTCTAAATAAATTTAATGGCCATTTAGATATTCATGAGGATGAAATAGAAGATGCTTCGGTTGAATTTCAATTAGATGTTAAAAACAAAGACACTAACATCGATCATATTGACACTGATTTAATTCTAAACGATTATTTAGACATTGATACATTTCCTACTATTAATTTTAAATCAACTTCATTTCAAAAAATAAGTAAAAACATCAATTTCTTAAAAGGGAATCTGACTGTCCAAAACATTACAAAAGTAGTTGAACTTGATGCTGCATTAATTGGCATAACCACTTATGAGGGAAGAAGAAAAGCATTATTTGAAATTACTGGACAAATAAATCGCAAAGATTTTGGGCTCACAACAAACTCATATCATCACGCCGCTGGTATTTCTTTGGGTCAAGACATCAAACTAATTGCCAACCTAGAGTTTACCATTTAACTCCCGCAATGTTAATTTTACGTAAACATTTCGGAAACTATTTCAGTGTTCAAAGTTTCCGTATTACTTTTGCACTCGAATTACATCACAATCCGTTGTTGGATTGAAAAATAAATTAACAGAACTGATCAAAGTCAAAACAAAAAATGAAAGAGAAAATAATTAGCAAAGCAAGTGAGATGTTTTTAAAACTAGGTTTTAAGAGCATCACGATGGATGATATTGCCGGTGAAATGTGTATTTCTAAAAAAACGATTTACAAATATTTTTGCAATAAAGAATTATTAGTTGAAGAGAGTACAACACTTTTGCATAAAGAAATCCACGAAACTATTGACACTATTATTCAGATGAATTATAATGCCATTGAAGAAAACTTTAAGATACGAAAAATGTTTAGCGAAATGTTTAAATCATCTGCTGATACTTCTCCTATATATCAATTAAAAAAACATTATCCAGAAATATACGCTAAAGTAATGCTTAAAGAAATTAACGAATGCTCCATGTGGTTCAAACAAAATATTCAAAAAGGTATTACTAGCGGTTTATATAGAGCTGAGTTAGATGTAGACACTTATGTTAAGTTTTATTACACCTTAATATTTAACATCAATGAAAATACCAGTTCAGAAAAAATTGCTCAACAACTAGAATTAGAAGCATTAGAATACCATACTAGAGCTATGGCGACTCTTACTGGAATAACAGAACTTGAAAATCAATTACTAAACCCTACGATATAATGAAAAGATTAATTTTAATAACATTCCTAACATTTGCCTATATGGCAAATGCACAAGAAGTAAAGACACTTACTTTAAAGGACGCCATCTCTTATGCTTTAGAGAACAAAGCCGATGCTAAAAAAGCTAAACTTAAAGTAGAAAACAGCGAATACCAAATTCAGGAAGTTCGTGCGGGAGCGCTACCTAAAATTTCTGCTAACGGATCGTTAACTTACAATCCTATTTTACAGACTACTTTTCTAGATGCAGGATCTTTTGGTGGAGAACCAGGAACTACCATTCAAGCTACTTTTGGTCAAAAATGGATTTCTACTGCTGGTCTTTCTTTGACTCAAAATCTTTATGACCAATCTGTATTTGTAGGATTAAAAGCTGCTAAAACAACGAGAGAGTTTTATCAAATAAATGAACAACTTACCGAAGAACAAGTAATAGAAAGAGTAGCTAACAACTATTATGCAGTATACGTTCAAAGACAAAATTTAATCGTCTTAGATAGTACCTACAACAATACTACAAAAGTTAAAAACATTATCAAAGGACAATATGATAATGGATTAGCTAAAAAAATTGATTTAGATAGAATTCTAGTTAAAATATCTAATATCAATACACAGCGTCAACAAGTATTAAATGCTGTTCAACTGCAAGAGAACGCTCTAAAATTTTATATGGGAATGCCTATTGCAACGCTAATCGAAATTCCGCAAGCTGAATTTGAAGTAACGCCACAAGCCTTTGCAGAAGCGCCAAATACGGAGACAAGAACGGAGTATTTGTTAATAAAAAAACAAGAACAATTATTAGAATTTCAGAAACAATCTGTGATGGCAGGATACTATCCTACACTATCGTTGACTGCTGGATACAATTATATCGGTCAGGGTCCAAAAATGCCTTGGGGAGCAAAGCCATCTGACGGTGTATATTGGTCTGATTTCTCCTCTGTAGGACTAAATCTAAGAGTGCCTATTTTTTCAGGTTTTGAAACACGTTCAAAAGTTAGAAAAGCAGATGTTGAATTGCGTTCTATTAAGGAAGACTTGGTTGACACTAAACTTTCTCTTGATTTGGCTTTCGCCAATGCTAAAACTCAAATTGACAACAGCATGATTACCATCACGAATCAAAAAAGTAACGCACAACTTGCACAAGAAGTGTTAAGCAATACTAAAAACAACTATATCCAAGGGCTAACTTCTTTGACTGATTTATTAGATGCTGAAAACGCATTTACTGAAGCGCAAAACAATTATACCGCTGCGGTATTAGACTATAAATTAGCAGAAATTCAATTAATCAAATCAAAAGGAGAACTTAAAACACTTATAAATAACTAACATGAAAAAGAATATTACAATAGTACTGGTAATTGTTGCTGTCTTAGCAGTAATAGGTTATGTTTTAACAAAGAACAAGGAAGAAAATAAAGCTAAAACAGATATCGTTGCTCAAAATAATGCAGCAGTATCCGTTAAAACAACACAAGTAAAAACAGAAGCCATTTCTTTAGACTTTATGGCTAATGGTAACTTTGAACCAATACAAGAATTAACTTTTTCTGCAGAAAAATCTGGAAAAGTAATTAGTGTTTTAGTAAAAGAAGGTGATTATGTAAACGTAGGGCAAACATTAGTAATCGTAAGAAGTGACTTTGTAGATGTAAATGCACAAACTGCTAAAGCATCTTATGACAATGCTAAAGCTGATTACGCTAGATATGAGAATGCTTTTAAAACAGGTGGCGTTACAAAACAACAATTAGACCAAGCAAAATTAGCATTGACTAATGCTGGAGCTAATTTAAAACAAGCTAATATTAATGTAGGTGACACTAGAGTAAAAGCACCTATTAAAGGATTCATTAATAAAAAATACATTGAACCAGGCTCTATATTGACTGGAATGCCAGCTAGCGCAATGTTTGACATTGTGAATGTTTCTAAACTTAAATTAAAAGTTACTGTTACTGAAACTCAGGTAGCTAGTTTAAAAACAGGAAGCCCTGTTACTGTTTCTGCAAGTGTTTTTCCAGATAAAGTATTTACTGGTAAAATCATTTTCATCGCCGCAAAAGCAGACGAAAGCTTAAATTTTGCTGTTGAAATTGAAATCGCAAATAGTACAGACAACAACCTAAAAGCAGGAATGTATGGTACCGCAAACTTTGGATCTAAACAAACCCAAGAATTAAAAGTAGTTCCCAGAAATGCTTTTGTAGGAAGTGTGAACGGCAATCAAGTATTTGTTGTAGAAAATGGAAAAGCTAAACTTAAAAAAGTAGTTGCTGGAAGAATTTTAGGTGAACAAGTAGAGATAGTAGACGGATTATCTGATGGAGAAGCTGTAATTACTACAGGACAAATCAACTTACAAGACGGTAGCTTAGTAGAAATTATCAAATAATTTTAGATTCAAAAATTATACTTAATTATCTACTATCCTTTAGGTCAAACTAAATAAAAACATATGAAATTAGCAGAAATATCCATAAAACGTCCGTCGTTAGTAATTGTATTGTTTACAATTCTAATACTTGGTGGGCTATTCAGTTATAGTCAGCTAGGCTATGAATTGATTCCGAAATTCGAGCAGAATGTAATTACGATCTCGACTATTTATCCAGGAGCTTCTCCTAGTGAAATAGAAAATACCGTTACAAAAAAGATTGAAGACGGAATCGCATCCTTAGAGAATATCAAGAAAATCGACTCTAAGTCTTACGAAAGTTTATCTATTGTATCGATTACATTGACATCAAATGCAAAAATTGATGTTTCCATGAATGATGCACAACGAAAAATCAATCAATTAATTAGCGACTTACCAAATGATGCCGAAACGCCATCACTAACTAAATTCTCGTTAAGTGATTTACCAATTATGACTATTGGTGCAAACGGAAAAATGGACGAAGCCGAATTTTATGACTTAATTGACAAAAAAATTACACCTGTATTATCTCGTGTTGAAGGTGTTGCTCAAGTAAACATTATTGGAGGTCAAGAACGTGAAATTCAGGTCAACTTGGATGCTAATAAAATGCAAGGCTACAACCTTTCTATTCCTGCCGTTCAACAAACTATTTTAACGTCAAACTTAGATTTCCCTACTGGAAATATCCAAACTCGTGATCAAAAAATATTAATTCGTTTAGCGGGTAAATATAAAAGTGTTGACGAATTAAGAAACTTAGTTGTTTCCTCTAAAGACGGAATCGAAATCCGTTTAAAAGATATTGCTGACGTACAAGATGCTCAAAAAATAGCTGAAAAAATCTCGCGTGTAGATCAAAAAAGCGCCATCATTTTACAAATAATCAAACAATCTGATGCAAATGCTGTTGCGGTAAGTGAAGAGCTAGTAAAAAGTATTAAGGCATTGGAAACTGATTATAAGTCCAATGAATTAAAATTAGAAATTGCAAAAGACAGTACAGTCTATACCTTAGAAGCTGCAGACTCAGTACTACACGATTTATTAATTGCAGTAATATTAGTAGCACTTGTAATGTTGTTTTTCTTGCACAGTATACGTAACTCATTAATTGTAATGGTTTCGATTCCTGCTTCCTTGATTGCTACTTTTATCGGAATTTACCTTTTAGGATACACTTTAAACTTAATGAGTTTGTTAGGACTATCACTCGTAGTGGGTATTCTGGTCGATGATGCCATTGTGGTATTGGAAAATATTTATAGGCATATGGAAATGGGTAAAAACCGTGTACGTGCCGCTTATGAAGGAACTGCCGAAATTGGTGGAACAGTAACTTCAATTACCTTAGTAATCGTGGTAGTATTTTTACCTATCGCAATGAGTTCAGGATTAGTATCTAATATTATTACACAATTTTGTGTTACGGTAATTATTTCGACATTATTCTCCCTTTTAGCTTCATTTACAATTATACCGTGGTTGTCTTCCCGTTATGGAAAGCTAGAACATATTGAAGGTAAAAACGCATTTGGAAGAGTTATCCTAGGATTCGAAAGCTACTTAACACGTTTCACAAACTGGGTTTCAAGATTGTTAACTTGGTGTTTAGATCATTACTTCAAAACTATTGCTGTGGTATTGGTTTTATTCTTCGGATCTACAATAGGATTACTTGGTGGAGGTTTCATTGGTGGAGAATTCTTTGCTGCTTCTGATAGTGGAGAGTTTTTAGTTCAAATCGAGATGCCAAAAGACGCCTCTTTAGAGCAAACGAATTTCATGACTCAAAAAGCAGAAGCTTTCTTAAAAACCCAAGAATATGTTCACAGTCAGATTACAACAGTAGGACAAACTAGTGAAGGTTTTGGTGCTTCTCAAGCAACTGCTTACAAAGCCGAGATTGATGTAAAAATGATTGAACAAAGCGAACGTAGTGATGGCGCATCAGTATATGCTGCGAAAATCAAACGTAAACTAGAAAAAGTTTTAGTAGGTGCCAAAGTAAAAACAGTTCCCGTAGGTATTTTAGGAACTGCCGAAAATGCGACATTGGGATTAATTGTAACTGGACCTTCTGTAGAAAGCGCAATGAAATTTGCTAAACTAGCAGAAGCCGAATTACGAACTATTCCAGGAACAACAGAGATTAAATTAACGGTCGAAGATGGAAATCCAGAAATCAACGTTCAAGTGGACCGTGATAAAATCTCTGCATTAGGTTTAACACTTCAAACTGTGGGTATGACCATGCAAACGGCGTATAGTGGTAACACTGACGGAAAATTTAGAGCTGGTGAATATGAATATGATATTAACATTAAATACAATGCTTTTGACAGAAAAAGTATTACTGATGTAGGTAATTTGATTTTCATAAATAACTTAGGTCAACAAATTAAGTTATCGCAATTTGCCGCTATCACTGAAGGTTCTGGACCCAGTCAATTAGAGCGTAGAGATAAAACAGCATCGGTAACCGTACAAGGTCAAAATGTTGGGGTTGCTTCTGGAACGATTGTAGCACAATGGCAAGAGAAACTAGATAAGCTTGAAAAACCTGTAGGTGTAAACTACATTTGGGGTGGAGATCAAGAAAACCAAAGTGAAGGTTTTGGTACTTTAGGAATTGCATTATTAGCTGCAATTGTTTTAGTATACCTAGTAATGGTTGGACTTTATGATAGTTTTGTTCACCCGTTTGTGGTACTGTTCTCAATTCCGCTTTCATTTATTGGAGCATTATTAGCATTGGCCTTAACTAACAACACTTTAAATATATTTACAATTTTAGGTATCATTATGTTAATTGGTCTGGTGTGTAAGAATGCCATCATGCTTGTTGATTATACAAACCAAAGAAGAGCTGCTGGTGAAAGTATCAGAACAGCATTAATCCAAGCAAATCACGCTCGTTTGCGTCCTATTTTGATGACGACTATTGCGATGGTTTTTGGAATGTTCCCAATTGCATTGGCTTCTGGAGCTGGAGCAGAATGGAAAAATGGTTTAGCATGGGTAATTATTGGAGGATTAATTAGTTCATTGTTCTTGACTTTAGTTATTGTTCCCGTGATTTATGAAATCATGGAAAAACTAATTAGCAAGTTTACCAAAGGAGACAAAGTAGATTATGAAGCAGAAATGGTTGCTGATTACGAACATAAAGCATTAAGCGAAGATGGTTTTAATCCAAAGCATACACTTTAAGTATACTTTTAAATAAATCTTAAAAGGCCTATTCATTAATTTGAATAGGCCTTTTACTTTAATACCGATTGTATATTCAATTTACTTCACTTGCATTGTACTGTTTTCAGATTACATCTACGGTACACAAGAACTCTTTGGACTAAAACATCAATCCGTTTGCCATAAAACAACCTCTTTAGTAGAAAGACAATCATGCTTCTCCTTAACTAAAAAAGGCTTCCGTGAATTACGGAAGCCTTGTTTTATTCTTATGTGTTTTTTATTTATTCAGCACTAACTAAAGGATCATGTTTCCAATTTTTAACTGAGGCAATTTGATTATTTGAATAATCCACTTCGCTTAATACTGAATCGTTCCAGAAAAACCACTTCCCTGTTTTTTGTCCTTTATCATATGTTGCTATAGCTGTTTTAGCACCATTAGCATCGTAAGAAGTCCATTCTCCCTGTAGTTTACCGTTTTTATAGAAACCTTCTTGTTGCACCTTACCATTATCGTGGAAATAGGTTGCTTTAACTAATTTCCCAACAGCTTCCAACTTTGGTTTTGTGTTTTGTGCGAAAATCATTCCTGAAATTAAGATTGCAGCTATAACTATATATTTTTTCATGATGTACTTTTTTAATTGTTTCTCTAACAAATATAAAATATTATTTACATTTAAAACACAATTTAATAACAATTTAATAACATTGAAAGAAAGCTTAACATTGGAAAACACAAAGCAACCCAATCTAATTACAAAAAACCTTCCTTTATTGGATTATTTTTCACTAAAGTAATTACATCAAATAGTGGGGAATTAAATTTGAACATCAAATCACACTAACACAGCTAGAAACAACTCTAAAAAAAATGAGCCCGATACAATATCGAGCTCATTATGATCAAATTAATTATAAGTCTATTTAAACTATTGCGTTCAATATAGGTCTAACACTTTTTTCCAACCAATAAAAACCCTTAATTTAATAGCACATCTAGTTCTTTCTCAAGATCAGGAGACGACGGTCTTGCAGCATCGGCTTTCACGATTTTCCCATTGGGATCTATAAGGATAAATCTTGGAATCCCTTTAATATTAAAATCTTTAACAAACTGGGAATTCCAGTCATTATCAGCGAAAACCTGAACTCCACCCAGTTCTTTGTTCTTTATCATCGATTTCCATTTTTCGATATCCTTTAATTTATCAATGGAGATACTCACAAAAGCAATGTTTTTACCAGAGTATTTTTCTTCTACCTTTTTTAAAGACGGAATTTCACCAAGACAAGGCCCACACCAGGTGGCCCAAACATCAATATAAACATATTTCCCCTTAAAATCTTCGAGCTTAGTTTTCCCTCCAGCATAGTTTTCATAATTAAAAGACGGAGCGATTGAACCATTTAACTTCTTCGTTTCTAGTACTTGCTTGTAATATTCCGTCCCTCTTTCCAAAACTATTTCTATGTTTTTCTTTTGCAGCGCTACAAAAACAGGATCTAATTTCTCATTATCCAATTTGAAAAAATCAGCCGTCCTTTTCTCTTTAACCATCTTAGTAAAAGCTTCTTCGCTAGAAGCCATAAGAGTATTATAATCGTATTTTGATTCCTCTACTGTATACTGTGCCAAAAAGTTATTCTCGACAGCTCCTATTCCAGAATACACTATGGACTCGTCAAAATCTTGAGCATTCATTTTAAGATTCAAATCGTATCCATTTTTTAGAAAAAGTTCGGTATATTCCTTTCCGTCAAACAGCATATAAAAACCTTCTTCCACAGCAAAAGAACCCTTGAAAATTCCATCTGCACCAACCAACATCTTTTTAATTTCCTTTCCATCATTCCTATTTCGAAAAATAATCGAATCCGTATTTCTGTTCGCAATCTCGGCTTTAAAAGAAACTGTTGCTTTCTTCTGCCCAATAACGTTAAAAGAGCAAACTAGTGCCAATGTAATAAAAATTAATTTTCTCATAAAATGTAGTTTTTTTACTATTAATCAAATCTAATTTATTTTTTTGATGCCAAATAATAAATTAACAAAAAATTAATTTCTTGAAGTTTCGTGGTTTTCGGCATTAATTTAATTTTTGTGGTTACTTTTGTATCCTAAAATTTTGATAGTGTATAGAAGTCATAATTGTGGCATTTGAAATTAAAAGGAGGAAGCCCAGTGGGCTTCAGGTATTTTGCATTAGTAAAAACAGCATATAAAAATAAATAAAATGTACAGAAGTCATAACTGTGGCGAACTCAACGCCTCACATATAAATACTGAAGTTACTCTTGCCGGATGGGTTCAAAAATCCAGAGACAAAGGATTCATGAATTGGGTTGATTTGCGTGACCGTTACGGAATAACACAATTAATTTTTGACGAAGGTCGTTCAGATAAAACTGTCTTTGAATTAGCAAAAACATTGGGTCGCGAATTCGTAATCCAGGTTAAAGGAAAAGTAATAGAAAGAGAGTCTAAAAATCCAAATTTACCAACTGGGGATATTGAACTATTTGTTACAGAACTAACTATATTAAATGCTGCCTTAACACCTCCTTTCACAATCGAAGATGAAACTGATGGCGGAGAAGACATTCGAATGAAATACCGCTACCTCGATATAAGAAGAAATCCGGTAAAAAATAGTTTGCTATTCCGTCACAAAGTAGCAATGGAAGTACGCAAGTACCTTTCTGATTTGGATTTCTGTGAAGTAGAAACACCATACTTAATCAAATCAACTCCGGAGGGAGCCCGCGATTTTGTTGTTCCTTCTCGAATGAATGAAGGTCAATTTTACGCTTTACCACAATCTCCTCAAACCTTCAAGCAATTATTGATGGTAGGCGGAATGGACAAATACTTTCAAATCGTAAAATGTTTCCGTGACGAAGATTTACGTGCAGACAGACAACCCGAGTTCACACAAATTGATTGTGAAATGGCTTTTGTAGAACAAGAAGACATTCTGAATGTTTTTGAAGGACTTACAAGACATTTATTGAAAGAAATAAAAGGAGTTGACGTAGCTAAATTTCCTCGTATAACGTACGACTATGCTATGAAAACTTACGGAAATGACAAACCGGACATCCGTTTCGGAATGGAATTTGGTGAATTAAATGAAGTGGCGCAACACAAAGACTTTCCTGTTTTCAATGCAGCAGAATTAGTTGTTGGTATTGCAGCTCCCGGTGTTGGAAACTACACCAGAAAAGAAATCGATGCTTTAATCGAATGGGTAAAGCGTCCCCAAGTAGGTGCTTCAGGAATGGTTTATGTAAAATGCAACGAAGACGGAACATTCAAATCATCTGTAGATAAATTCTACGATCAAGATGACTTAAGTAACTGGGCGAAGACGACCGGAGCAAAAGCAGGTGATATGATTTTTGTTCTATCAGGTCCCGCCGATAAAACAAGAACACAGTTAAGCGCATTGCGTATGGAACTAGCAACTCGTTTGGGATTAAGAATACCAACAGAATTTGCACCGCTTTGGGTAGTTGATTTCCCATTATTGGAGTTTGACGAAGAAAGTGGTCGTTACCACGCCATGCACCATCCGTTTACCTCTCCTAAACCGGAAGACATGCATTTATTAGAAACAGACCCTGGAAAAGTACGTGCCAACGCCTATGATATGGTATTGAACGGAAACGAAATTGGAGGTGGATCTATTCGTATTCATGATAAAGCAACGCAACAACTAATGTTCAAATATTTAGGTTTCACAGAAGACCAAGCCAAAGAACAGTTTGGGTTCTTGATGGACGCATTTCAGTTTGGAGCTCCACCGCACGGAGGACTAGCTTTTGGATTGGACCGACTAGTTGCTATTCTTGGAGGACAGGAAACCATTCGTGATTTTATCGCCTTTCCAAAGAATAATTCTGGAAGAGATGTTATGATTGATGCACCATCGGCAATTGATGAATCACAGTTGAAAGAGCTTCATATAAAATTAAGTGTTCAGTAGTTCATCGGTAAAAATTACCGGAAAACGTTGAATATCAATTATTTTCGAAAAAAAAGAATATTTATTAACAATCATATGATATTAAATATTACATTTGCTCCATTATAAATTATTATTACTATTACAATGCGTACAGGTACAGTTAAATTTTTCAATGAATCAAAAGGTTACGGATTCATTACAGACGAAGAAACAGGAAAAGACATTTTTGTTCACGCTTCAGGAATCAACGCGGAAGAATTACGCGAAGGTGACAGAGTTAGCTATGAAGAAGAAGAAGGAAGAAAAGGAAAAGTTGCTGCGAAAGTAGCAGTTATCTAAGCAAAAAATTTATTTTTTGCCTACGAATGTTTAAAACGTTCCGATTTATTTCGGAACGTTTTTTTTTGCTTACACCTTAAAACGCAACTACTAAAAAAGATAATTTAAATTTTTATTTATAATCATTAAAAATTAGGAAGTACTTTGATTCTCAATGCAACTAAATTTTGTATTACACTTGTGTTTTAATTCCTTGAAACCTATCTTTGTTGCTTATTTTAGCACGTAAAAATCATTAATTATGCAATCTGATCAGTTAAGTTATATTCCAATTTTAATACAGTTTTTATTAGCTGCGGGTTTTGTAGTGGGAACTATTATTGTTTCCGGCAAATTAGGACCGAAAAGAAAGTCAGCAACCAAAGACAAAAACTTTGAATGTGGAATTGAAGGTATAGGAAATGCACGTATTCCATTCTCTGTGAAATACTTTCTAGTTGCGATTTTATTTGTTCTATTTGATGTAGAAGTTATCTTTCTATATCCTTGGGCAATCAACTTCAAAGAATTAGGAATGGAAGGAATGGTCAAAATGGTCATATTTATGCTTTTACTTTTGGTGGGGTTTTTCTACATCATCAAAAAGAAAGCGCTAGAGTGGGAATAAGAATTTATTAAAAATATTGAACCGTAAGCTATTGTTAGTTTGTAATTCAAATTTTCTAATTCAAAATACAAAAAAATGAGTAATTCAAGTATAAAAATGGTTGAGCCGCCAGAAGGGGTTGTTGGAGAAGGATTTTTCGCCACAAAACTGAATGACGTTGTAGGTATGGCTCGTGCCAATTCACTTTGGCCGTTACCCTTTGCAACTTCATGTTGTGGTATTGAATTCATGGCTACCATGGCTTCACATTATGATTTAGCACGATTTGGCTCTGAACGTGTGAGTTTTTCTCCTCGTCAAGCAGATATGCTAATGGTAATGGGTACTATTTCTAAAAAAATGGCTCCTATTTTACGTCAGGTATACGAACAAATGTCAGAACCAAGATGGGTTATTGCTGTTGGTGCTTGCGCATCTTCAGGAGGTATTTTCGATACTTACTCCGTTCTTCAAGGTATTGACAAAGTAATACCAGTTGACGTATACGTACCGGGTTGTCCTCCAAGACCAGAGCAAATTGTAGATGGCGTGATGAAATTGCAAGAATTGGTTAGATCGGAATCTGTAAGAAGAAGAAGTTCTCCGGAGTACCAAGAATTATTGGCCTCTTATAATATCAAATAACGACATGGCATTAGAAAACACAGATATTCAAGATAAATTAACAGAAACGTTTGGCGAGCATGTTTTTCACTTTAATGAAGAGAAAGATATCTTTTCATTTGAAGTAGCTGCTGATAAAATCACGGCGATCATCCTTTTTTTGAAAAACGACCCTTTATTGCGTTTTAATTTTTTAACTGACTTATGTGGAATACATTATCCAGATAATGAAGTTGACAGACAATTCACAATCGTGTATCACATGCACAATTGGTACGACAACAAACGTGTCAAAATCAAAACTTTTATCAATGGTGAAAAACCGGAGATAAAAACAATATCTAACATTTTCCTAAGTGCAAACTGGATGGAAAGAGAGACTTTTGATTTTTACGGAGTAGATTTCATAGGTCATCCTCAGTTGAAACGTATTTTGAACATGGATGAAATGATTTCATTTCCTATGCGTAAAGAGTTTCCATTGGAAGATGGCGGACGAACAGATAAAGACGACCGTTTTTTCGGTAGAACAATCGACAATTGCTAAAAACACAATCTATAATTTTTCACATTCTATAAATGTCAGAACTATTATTACCACCAGAGCATCGATATGCTAAAATCATAAAAGAGAAGCTAAACGAAGATGGAAGCGAGCTTTCCATCCTGAATTTAGGTCCTACTCACCCAGCTACACACGGAATCTTTCAAAACATTTTGTTGATGGATGGGGAACGTATTTTAGAAGCGGAACCAACTATTGGTTACATACACCGCGCTTTTGAAAAAATTGCTGAAAATCGTCCCTTTTACCAAATTACCCCTCTTACAGACCGAATGAACTACTGCTCCTCTCCTATCAATAATATGGGATGGTGGATGACTTTAGAAAAATTACTGGATATTGAAGTACCAAAGCGTGCTCAATATTTAAGGGTTATTGTAATGGAATTAGCTAGAATCACGGATCACCTTATTTGTAATTCCATTTTAGGAGTTGATACAGGTGCCTATACCGGATTTCTTTACGTTTTCCAATTTAGAGAGAAAGTATATGAAATCTACGAAGAAATTTGTGGTGCTCGATTGACAACTAATATGGGAAGAATTGGTGGTTTCGAAAGAGACTGGTCACCAGAGGCTTTCAGAAAATTAGATGTGTTTTTAGAAGAATTTCCAGTTGCTTGGAAAGAATTCGAAAATCTATTTGAAAGAAATAGAATTTTTATGGACCGTACTATAAATGTAGGACCTATATCTGCTGAGCAAGCAGTTTCTTACGGATTTACAGGACCTAATTTACGCGCTGCAGGTGTTGATTACGATGTACGTGTCGCACAACCTTATAGTTCTTACGAAGATTTTGATTTTATAGTACCTGTTGGAAAATCTGGAGATACTTACGATCGTTTTTGCGTTCGTAATGCTGAAGTTTGGGAAAGCTTGAGTATCATTCGTCAAGCGCTGGCAAAAATGCCGGAAGGAAACGAATTTCACGCTGAGGTTCCTGACTATTACCTTCCTCCAAAAGAAGATGTCTACACTAGTATGGAGTCCTTAATATATCACTTCAAAATTGTAATGGGAGAAGTTCCTGTTCCAGTTGCAGAAATATACCATCCTGTTGAAGGTGGAAATGGAGAATTAGGTTTTTATTTAGTAACTGACGGAAGTCGTACTCCATATAGACTGCATTTTAGAAGACCCTGTTTTATTTACTATCAAGCATATCCAGAAATGATAAAAGGAGCATTATTATCTGATGCAATTGTTATTTTATCAAGTTTAAATGTAATTGCTGGAGAATTAGACGCATAAATTATGGAACGTACACATTACAAACAAGAAATAAATATGACTGAAACGTTGATGACTCGCATCAATGAGTTAATTAGTCATTACCCAGAAGACAAGAGAAAATCAGCTTTATTACCCGTTTTACATGAAGTGCAAGATGCTCACGACAATTGGTTGAGTACTGAATTAATGGATAAGGTAGCTGAGATCATACAGATATTACCAATTGAGGTATATGAGGTTGTTTCTTTCTATTCGATGTACAATCAAAAACCTGTTGGAAAATTCCTTTTTGAGTTTTGTCACACTTCACCATGTTGCTTAAATGGAACAGAAGATTTGATGGACTACACTTGCGAAAAGCTAGGCGTAAAAATCGGAGAAAAGACAGCAGATGGACTTTTTGAAGTAAAAGGCGTAGAATGTTTAGGAGCATGTGGTTATGCACCTATGATGCAATTAGGCGATTTTTACAAAGAGCATCTTACAAAAGAAAAAATCGATCAATTAATCGTTGATTGCCGAGATAATAAAATAATATTACACGATAAATAATATGTCAAAAAAGATATTATTAGACAAAATCAAGATTCCAGGAATCAAAACCTATGAAGTATATCGCCAAAATGGTGGTTACGCTTCAGTGGAAAAAGCAATGAAAGCAATGACTCCTGACGAAGTTGTTGAACAAGTTAAAGCATCAGGACTTCGTGGTCGTGGTGGTGCTGGATTCCCTGCTGGATTGAAATGGAGTTTTATTGATAAAAAATCAGGAAAACCAAGACATTTAGTTTGTAATGCAGATGAATCTGAACCCGGAACGTTCAAAGATCGCTACTTGATGGAATTTATTCCTCATTTATTGATTGAAGGAATGATTACTTCTAGTTTTGCTTTGGGTGCAAACCTATCGTACATCTACATTCGTGGTGAATACATGTGGGTTTATAAAATTCTAGAAAGAGCCATTGCTGAAGCGAAAGCTGCAGGTTGGTTAGGAAAAAACATATTAGGAACGGGATACGACTTAGAACTTTATGTTCATTGTGGTGCTGGAGCCTACATTTGTGGTGAAGAAACCGCTCTTATTGAATCATTGGAAGGAAAAAGAGGAAATCCTCGTATCAAGCCACCATTTCCTGCAGTATCAGGTTTATGGGCTAACCCAACAGTGGTAAATAATGTTGAAACTATTGCATCAGTGCCATGGATTGTGAACAATTCTGGTGATGAATATGCAAAAATTGGAATCGGAAGATCTACTGGAACCAAATTAATTTCAGCTTCAGGGCATATAAAAAACCCTGGTGTTTACGAAATTGAATTGGGACTAAGCGTTTACGAATTCATGAATTCAGACGAATATTTAGGCGGAATGAGTTCTGACCGACCTTTAAAGGCATTAGTGCCAGGAGGTTCATCAGTGCCCATTTTACCAGCCGATTTAATATACAAAACAGCTAACGGTGAAGATCGTTTGATGTCCTACGAATCATTAAGTGATGGTGGATTTGCAACAGGATCGATGTTAGGTTCTGGAGGGTTCATTGTTTATGATGACACTTCTTGTATCGTGCGTAACACTTGGAATTTTGCTCGCTTTTATCATCATGAAAGTTGTGGGCAATGTTCTCCATGTCGTGAAGGTACAGGCTGGTTAGAAAAAGTGCTGTGGCGTATTGAAAATGGTCAAGGACGTGAAGAAGATATTGATTTGCTTTGGAGTATTCAAAGTAAAATTGAAGGAAACACGATTTGTCCACTGGGTGATGCAGCTTCATGGCCAGTAGCAGCAGCTATTCGTCATTTTAGAGATGAATTTGAATATCACGTTCGTTTTCCAGAAAAA
The DNA here is from genome assembly GCF_963974175.1 of uncultured Flavobacterium sp. GTDB lineage: Bacteria > Bacteroidota > Bacteroidia > Flavobacteriales > Flavobacteriaceae > Flavobacterium. Next base: position 39,039 of record NZ_CAXBBR010000015.1, on the reverse strand, counting down.
ATTAAAAATAGAAACCATTTTGTTGAAGAACCATTTGCTCAAGTAAAGCACTTAGTAACAAAACAAACAGTTTAAAATAGTATCTAAATTTTCATATTTAAAGTTTTGCGTCCAACAACTTGAAACTTTAAACCTGAAACTTTAAACAAAAAGATAAATGAAAGTAACAATAGACGGTCAAGCAATTGAAGTAGAACCAGGAACAACTATTCTGCAAGCAGCGCGTATGATAGGTGGAGAATCTGTGCCACCAGCAATGTGCTATTACTCTAAATTAAAAGGAAGTGGTGGAAAATGCCGTTGTTGCTTAGTTGAAGTAGCGAAAGGTAGTGAAGCAGATCCTAGACCTATGCCAAAACTGATGGCTTCCTGTGTTACAGGATGTATGGATGGTATGGAAATTAACAGTAAATCTTCAGATAGAGTTAAAGAAGCCAGAGAATCAGTAACTGAATTTTTATTGATCAATCACCCACTAGATTGCCCAGTTTGTGACCAGGCGGGAGAATGTGATTTACAAGATTTAAGTTTTGAACACGGTAAAGCTAAAAGTCGATTTATAGAAGAGAAAAGAACATTTGAACCAGAAAATATTGGTCCAAATATTCAACTACACATGAATCGTTGTATTCTTTGTTACCGTTGTGTGATGGTTGCTGATCAATTGACAGACAATCGTGTACACGGTGTAATGGATAGAGGAGATCATTCGAATATTTCGACTTGTATTTCTAAAGCAATCGACAATGAGTTCTCAGGAAATATGATTGATGTATGTCCGGTAGGTGCATTAACTGATAAAACTTTTAGATTCAAATCTAGAGTTTGGTTCAACAAGCCTTACAACGCTCATAGAGAGTGTACGACTCCAGGATGTTGTGGAAAAACAACACTTTGGATGTTTGGAGACGAAATTCAAAGAGTTACAGGTCGTAAAGATGTATATCATGAAGTAGAAGAATTCATTTGTAACGAATGTCGTTTTGACCATAAAACCACTGCTGACTGGGTTATTGAAGGGCCAAGAGCATTTGACAAAGATTCTGTTATCAATCAAAATAATTACACTCAAGAACTGGAAACAGTTGTAATCGCTACCGAAGAAGGAATTCTAAAAGGTAGAGATCAAGATCGCAAGAAAATAAGCATGCCTGCTATCCCTTTGAATAAAGATGAAGAGGCAGATTTTAAACATGGTAACATTTAGAAAATGGATAGTACTATAATTATAGAGAAAAGCGTTATTATTTTAGTTGTATTTGGAATTACGATGCTAATGGCAATGTATTCTACTTTGGCTGAAAGAAAAGTAGCCGCTTGGCTTCAAGATCGTATCGGTCCAAATAGAGCTGGAAAAGGTGGATTATTACAACCACTAGCAGATGGATTAAAATTATTTTCGAAAGAAGAATTTGAGCCAGACACTCCCAACCGATTTTTATTTTTTGCAGGGCCTGCCCTTGCAATGACCACTGCGTTAATGACAAGTGCCGTTATCCCTTGGGGTGATCACTTTCATCTTTTTGGCAGAGACATCATCTTACAGGCAACTGACATTGATGTTGCTTTACTTTACCTTATTGGTGTAATGTCAATCGGTGTGTACGGAATCATGATTGGTGGATGGGCATCTAATAATAAATTTTCGTTAATTGGTGCTGTTCGTGCGGCTTCTCAAATGATCTCTTACGAGGTTGCTATGGGGCTTTCATTGATCGCTTTATTAATGATGACCGGAACTTTAAGTTTGAGAGAAATCTCATTACAACAATCTGGAATGAACTGGAATGTTTTTTACCAACCGTTGTCGTTCCTTATATTCTTAATCTGTGCTTTTGCAGAAACAAACCGAACTCCATTTGATTTAGCAGAATGTGAAACAGAATTAATTGGTGGATACCACACGGAGTATTCCTCTATGAAAATGGGTTTCTACTTATTTGCTGAGTATGCTAATATGTTTATCTCGTCTACTATTCTTGCCGTTTTATTCTTTGGAGGATATAACTATCCAGGAATGAGTTGGGCAGTTGAAAACTGGGGTGTAAACCTTGCCAATGTAATAGGAATCGTCGCTTTGTTTATCAAAATATGTGGTTTCATTTTCCTTTACATGTGGGTAAGATGGACTATTCCAAGATTTAGATATGATCAACTGATGCATTTGGGATGGAGAATATTAATACCACTTTCGATCGTCAATATCATTATTACTGGAATTGTAATTTTGAGAGCAGAAATAGCAATTTATTTAGGGTTTTAAATAGAAGTGAAAAATGTCTAGCCCTGATAGAAGTGAAAATCCCAAGCCTTTTGCTTGGATTGTAACGGATAGCAGGAATAGCTTCAAAAAAATAAAAAATGTCAATAGAAACGATATCCTTATCTGGAAGAAAAAAAGTAGTCTCTAACAAAGAGATGTCTTTTTTGGAAAAAATGTATCTACTTGCGATTGTCAAAGGAATGATAATCACAATTAAGCATTTATTTACAAGAAAAGTTACCATTCAATATCCTGAACAGGTACGTGAAATGAGTCCGGTTTACCGTGGTCAGCACCAATTAAAACGTGACGAACAAGGTAGAGAAAATTGTACCGCTTGTGGATTATGTGCTTTGTCATGTCCTGCAGAAGCGATAACAATGAAAGCGGAAGAACGTAAACCAGAGGAAAAACATTTGTACAGAGAAGAGAAATATGCTTCGATTTACGAAATCAATATGTTGCGTTGTATTTTTTGTGGTTTGTGTGAAGAAGCGTGTCCAAAAGACGCCATCTACTTGACCACCTCAAAAACACTAGTTGCTTCCAGCTATGATAGAGAAGATTTCATTTATGGAAAAGATAAATTGGTCATGCCTTTAGATATCGCAATGCAAAATGCACAACTTAAAAACGCTAACTAATGTCAACTATACTAATTATCTTTTGTGTTTTAGCAGCAGTCACTATAGCAACCGCTTTTTTGACCATCTTTAGCAGAAACCCAATTCACAGTGCCTTATATCTTGTAATTTGTTTTTTCTCAATTGCAGGACATTACCTATTATTGAACTCTCAGTTTCTAGCCATTGTTCACATCATTGTCTACTCTGGAGCGATTATGATTTTATTCTTATTCACCATCATGTTGATGAACTTGAATAAAGAAAATGAAGTTCATAAACCTAGAATTACACGATTAGGAGCTATTGTTTCTTTTTGCTTGATTTGTATCGTTTTGATATTGGTATTCATCAACTCTAAACCTATAGTTGGAGAATACGTCACTACTGGAGAGGATTACCAATCTATAAAAGTTTTGGGTAAAGTCTTATTGAACGAGTATATGGTTCCGTTTGAATTTGCCTCTATATTGCTTTTAGTAGCGATGATTGGAACGGTTTTATTGTCTAAAAAAGAAAAAACAGAGAAATAACATGAACAATATTTTAAATGAAATAGGCATCGAAAACTACATTTTCCTTTCTACGATACTTTTTTGTATTGGGGTCTTTGGAGTTTTATATAGACGAAATGCAATTATCGTATTTATGTCTATCGAAATTATGCTGAATGCAGTCAATCTTTTGTTTGTAGCATTCTCTACCTATCACCAAGATGCACAAGGACAAATTTTCGTCTTTTTCTCTATGGCTGTAGCTGCTGCCGAAGTTGCTGTAGGTTTAGCCATTCTGGTTTCTATTTTTAGAAATTTAGGCTCAATTGACATCAATAATTTAAAAAACTTAAAAGGATAAATTTCAATGGATACAAGTTTAACTTTACTCTTATTACTAGCTCCTTTTTTAGGATTTTTATTTAATGTTTTCTTTGGAAAAAGTATCGGGAAATCCGCTTCTGGGATAATCGGAACACTTACTGTTGCACTTTCGTTTGCAGTATCTGTTTATTTTTTCCTCCAAATAAATCAAACGCATCAAGCAATCCAAATTCAATTATTTGATTGGATTCAAATCAGCAACTTTAAAGTAGATTTTGGTTTTCTATTGGACCAACTATCTATCTTATGGCTGCTTTTTGTTACTGGAATTGGTGCACTGATACATATGTACTCCATCAGCTATATGCATGATGACGAGAACATGCATAAGTACTTTGCTTATCTGAATCTTTTTATCTTCTTCATGATTACTTTGGTAATAGGAAGTAACTTATTAGTGTTGTTCATCGGTTGGGAAGGAGTTGGTCTTTGTTCTTACCTTCTTATCGGGTTTTGGCATAAAAACCAAGAATTCAATGATGCGGCTAAAAAAGCGTTCATCATGAACCGTATTGGTGATTTAGGATTGCTAATCGGGATCTTCATTATAGGATCATTATTCTCTACTTTAGATTACGCTACTTTAAAAACGGCTATTGCTGGTGCTACAGATCTAAATATGTATTGGATCTCTGCTGCCGCTTTTGCTTTATTTATTGGAGCCTGTGGTAAATCAGCACAAATCCCATTATACACTTGGTTGCCGGATGCAATGGCAGGTCCAACACCAGTTTCAGCTTTAATACATGCTGCAACAATGGTAACTGCGGGTATCTTTATGATTACGAGATTGAATTTCGTTTTCGATTTAGCTCCAGACGTTCAAAACATCATTGCCATTGTAGGAGCTGTCACATCTCTTGTAGCTGCAACTATTGCTTTAGTTCAAACCGACATCAAAAAAGTACTAGCTTACTCTACCGTTTCTCAATTAGGATTAATGTTCTTGGCTCTAGGACTTGGTGCTTATGAGGTAGCGGTTTTCCACGTTATCACACACGCTTTCTTTAAAGCTTGTTTGTTCTTGGGTTCTGGATCTGTTATTCATGCATTGCACGGAGAACAAGACATGCGTAAAATGGGTGGATTGAAAAAAGTAATGACAATCACATTTGTCACTTTCTTAATCTCTTCATTGGCAATATCAGGAATCCCACCTTTTTCAGGGTTTTTCTCGAAAGATGAAATCTTGATGGTGGCATTTGAACACAACAAAATACTTTGGTTCATCGCTTCATTAGCATCATTAATGACCGCTTTCTATATGTTTAGATTGTTATACCTTACTTTCTTCAAAGAATTCAGAGGTACCGCAGAACAAAAAAGTCATTTACATGAAAGTCCAACTTTGATAACGTTTCCTTTAATTGTTTTGGCAATTTTAGCAACATTAGGTGGACTGATTAGTTTACCAACAAACAGTTGGTTGAACGAATATCTTGCTCCTTTATTTACAAAAGTCGCTCACGAAGAACACCACTTTGGAACAACAGAATATATGTTGATGCTAGTTGCCGTTATCGGGGGATTAGTAGGAATTGGAATTGCTTACGCCAAATACATCAAACAAAATCAAGTTCCTGCAGAAGATGCTGCTATTACTGGTTTCACTAAAGTCTTATACGATAAGTATTACGTAGATGAAATCTATGATTTTTTATTCGTGAAATCAATTAACGGCTTGTCAAGATTCTTTAGAGACAATGTGGAAACCACTTTGACCTCTCTAGTTTTTGGATTAGGAAAAGTAACCAACGAAATCGGGTTTCAAGGAAAAAAATTACAAAGCGGAAGTATTGGTTTTTACCTTTTTGCATTTGTTTTAGGCATGTGTGCCATTGTAACCTATTTATTTTTAGCTCAATAATCTTATACTATGAATGTATCTATACTGTTAATTATACTTTTTGTTGGCGCCTTTGCAACATATCTGGCTGGTGACAAACTGGCTTCAAAAGTAGCATTGTTCTTTTCCCTAGCGTCTTTAGGATGTGCAATTATATTGTTAAATCAATTTAACGCAGGTGAAAACATTAGTGTCATCCACAAATGGATCAACCAACCTAATATTTCATTTGCACTTCAAGCAGATGGTTTATCAATCGCGATGCTTCTACTAACATTAGCATTAACTCCTATCATTATATTTTCTTCGTTTGAGAATGTATATACGAATGCGAAAGCATTTTATGCGCTAATCTTATTTATGGCTTTTGCCATGGTAGGAACATTCTTAGCTTCAGATGGTCTTTTATATTACATCTTCTGGGAATTGTCATTAATACCTATCTATTTCATTGCATTAATTTGGGGGAATGGAGATGCGGAAGAACGTAAAAAAGCAGTGGTAAAATTCTTTATCTACACCTTAGCTGGATCTTTATTTATGCTAATCGCTTTTGTTTATTTATACCAACAAGCGGGAAGCTTCTTATTAGAAGATTTATATAAATTAAATTTATCAGCAACTGAACAATTATGGATATTTTTGGCCTTTTTCTTAGCCTACGCTATTAAAATTCCACTTATTCCGTTCCATACTTGGCAAGCAAGCGTATACCAAAAAGCACCTGCAGTAGGAACGATGTTGCTTTCAGGGATTATGCTAAAAATGGGATTGTACAGCATTATTCGTTGGCAACTACCTATTGCTCCACTTGCAGCAAAAGAGTACATGTATATCTTCATCAGCTTAGGTATTGCGGGAGTGATCTACGGTTCGATTGTAGCATTAAGACAAAAAGACTTAAAAAAGTTACTGGCTTATTCTTCGTTAGCTCACGTTGGCTTAATTGCAGCAGGAACCTATACTCTTACTATTGATGGATTACGTGGTGCGGTACTACAAATGATTGCTCACGGTTTTGTAGTAGTTGGATTGTTTTTCTTTTCTGAAATTATTTTCAGAAGATACGAAACCCGAACTATTGCTGAAATGGGAGGTATTCGCTCACAATCACCAAAATTTGCTTCGATGTTCTTACTTTTAGTATTAGCCTCTGTTGCACTGCCTACTACTTTCAACTTCGTTGGGGAATTCACAGTATTATATAGTCTGTCTCAAATAAATGTATGGTTTGCCTTTTTAGGAGGAACAACTATCATCTTAGGAGCATACTATATGTTGAAAATGTATCAACAAGTAATGCTTGGAGAAACGAATTCAAAAGTATTTACAGAAGTTACATTTAAAGAAGGATTTGCCTTGGTCACTATCATCGCTGTTTTATTCTTTTTTGGAATGTATCCAAAACCAATTACAGACTTAATCACACCAAGTTTGGAAAATATTTTAACTCATATTAATAGAATTAACTAGTCAAATAAAAAAAATGAATACATTAATAGCTATAATAGGATTAGGTGTTTTATGCCTTTTATTTGAAATTTTCGATTTAAGAAAAGCAATTATTCCAATAACAATTATTGGGTTACTTGCTATACTAGGTCTTGATATCTCAGAATTTAATTCTCCTGCCGCTTACTACAACAACATGATTATCGTGAGTAAATTCTCTACTGCATTCAGTGGTTTATTTATCATTCTAACCATTTTCTTAGTTGCCTTGAGTCATAAATTCTATGAGCATCACCAAACTAAAATCTCTGATTTTATTGCCATAAAAATATTTTTATTGGCAGGAACGGTCGCCATGGTTTCTTTTGGAAACTTAGCTATGTTCTTTTTAGGAATCGAAGTATTATCTATTGCCCTATACATTTTGGCGGCAAGCAACAGATTGAGTTTAAAAAGTAATGAAGCAGGTTTAAAGTATTTCTTAATGGGATCTTTTGCTTCGGGAATTATCCTTTTCGGAATCTGTTTAATATACGGGGCGATGGGAAGTTTTGATGTTATCGAAATTAGCGAATTATCACAATCTGCTGAATTGCCGGTTTGGTTCCCAATTGGGATTGTACTGGTTACTATCGGAATGTTTTTTAAAATTGCTGCAGTACCTTTTCATTTCTGGGCTCCTGATGTTTACGAAGGGTCTCCTACTTTGACTACTGCCTTAATGAGTACATTGGCAAAAGTAGTAGCTATTGCCACTCTATTTAAATTGCTAACAATTATGAATGCCGATATTTCGCCTTCATTCCAAATAGTTATTGTTATCATTTCTATGGCTTCGATGACCGTAGGAAATATAATGGCATTGCGTCAAGTAAATGTAAAACGTATGTTGGCCTTTTCCGGAATTTCACATGCTGGTTTTATGTTGATGACTTTATTGAATACTACAAACGCAGCTGGAACATTATTGTATTATACCTCAGCTTACGCATTGACGGGAATCGCTGCCTTTAGTGTAATAATCTACGTTTGTAAAAACAACGAAAATGAAGACATGGCTAATTTCCATGGATTAGGAAAAACGAACCCACTATTAGCGGCAATCTTAACTGCTTCTTTATTGTCTATGGCCGGAATTCCAATATTCGCAGGTTTCTTTGCCAAATTATTTTTATTCAATAACATGTTACAAGCAGGTTTTATTGCTTTAGTGATCGTTGCGGTAATCAACTCAATTATAAGCGTAGGATACTACTTTAAAGTGATCATGGCGATGTATACCAAAGAGCCTAACGAAGAAAGAACAGGAACTCCCGTTGTTATTTATGCAGTTGCAGTAATAGCGATTGTATTGAATATTGCATTAGGTTTGTTTCCATCCTATGTTTTGGATCTATTAGCTTAAACTATCTTTTAAAACTATACAGAAAACCATTCGTCGCGACGAATGGTTTTTTTTTGCTCTTATAAGTAGACAAAAAAACAGAAATCAACCATAAATAATTCATTTCCACTAATCGATACTTTATTGCTATTTGTCTTTAGAAAAGATACGTTAACCTAATTAACAAATAAACTAACCATAAAACGCTGACCTTTAAGTCAAATTAACATTCAGACAAAATGGAAGCAACAAAAAAAATGGGAATATGGATGGATTATTCTATGGCACATTTAATGGAATTCACTTCAAATCCTTTTGAAATAAAAACAGTTGAATCGACTTCCTTCGATACTACTACAATATATCCTATTAATACACTCCCTATTCTACTAGAAAAAAGAAAACGTCTTTTATTTTCTTACTATAATAAAATTGCCCGTGAAATAAATAACTACGATAGAATAATTTTATTTGGCCCTACAAATGCAAAAATCGAATTCTTCGATGTATTAAGTGAAGATGAGCGCTTTCTAAAAACGAAAGTCGAAATCACAAATACAGATCAAATGAACCCTGCGGAACAACATCAGTTTATACAAAACTATTTCTCCTACAAACAATATGATTAAGGCCTAAAACATTTTTTAAAAGCTATTTACTACCGCTACTAATCCAAACAAAAATCCCATTGATACGAATACCAATGGGAAATTTATTATCCACTATTTATAAAAAACTAATTTCTTCCTCCGATTCTAACAGCAACACTACCACCAACTCTTGGTTCTTGTCTTACGATTCTAATATCCTGACTTCTGTTGTCATAGTCAGCATAATTGTTTGAATTTTGGTTATAATCTGAATCACAATGCTCATGATTATTTGCATATTCCCTACCTCCTTTTACAGACCCATAAGTATCCACAATTTGACCACGACGGTTATAGATAATCTCTAAACCACCTACACGTTCTAAAGCATAACGATTGTAAGACATTTGAACAGATCCAATACGTTCAACTCTATCGTATCTGTCATAACTAATACTAACATTACCAACACGTCTAACACGACCCATTCTATCTTGTTCCACCTTCACACCATAATATTTATTACTGTGACTGCTATGTTCACTATAGTTTCGATTCCCATTGCCTCTTTTATTGGGTTTAAAGGATTTATCTCGTCCATAAGAGCGAGCATTAAAATCAAATTGTCCATCGACAAATAAGTAGAACTCAACTCCTCCTTCTGTGAACGCAACTGGTTCTTCATTTCTAAGATCAACAGCAACTCTTCTTTCACTAGCCAAGTTATTTTTCTCTGTTGCATTTGCTACACCACCTCCCATTAAAAGGATACTAGCTACTAAAAAGGTAATTTTTTTCATGATAATTATATTTTGTGTTTTGCCTACTCTTGAGCTTTTCGGCTTACGCTATTTCATTGTTATTTGAAATGAGATATTCAAGTAACGTGCCAAAAAATAAAATTGAAGTTTTAGGACTAAACTCAACAGGATTTAATTTCAACAACAACTCACTCTATATCAATAATATAAATGAGATAAAAAACATAAAATAATAATTTGGAACAGAAAAATATTAACTTTGTTTTAATACAATCATTTTTTACAAACACTCCGTTTTGGTGTGCTTTTTACCGAAATAGCATTTGCAATAACACACTTTTTCGTACTGTTTTGATTCTAATTCCAACAGCTGTTGGAACACACGAGAAATAACACGAATGCAAAACTCTACCCATAAATCTAATAAACGTAGCCGTAGTCAAGATTAATAGTAATCATTTCACTAAAAAAGTATATTAGCCATAAAGAAAGTCTGAAAAATGATAAATAATACAAAACGTAGGGCTTTGGTGCTACTAGCTGTGTTATAATAAAAAAGCTATTCGTTGCACGACCGCAAAACTTACTATTTAGCTAGCTCAAATAAAGAGTTTGAAAACCAACGCTAATATCGTTCCGATCATAAAGTCTTTTTCGGCGATTTTCTCATATACATCTTTACTAAACATGTACAATTTGGAAGGTTTTTTGGAGCCAGCTACCTTTCGTTTATCGTCTAGAGGAACGATGTAAGTTTTACTAATGGTTTTCTTTCTGAAATTTCTATTATCTAACTCAATATTCAGTAGAGTTTCAAAAGCTATTTGAAGTTCATTTAGCGTAAACTTTATAGGAACCAAATCAAACATAACCGGCTCGGTGGTAACTTTACTTTTTAAGTCATCGTAGGCGTCGTTAATAATTAGCTCATGATCAAAACCTACTTGAGGAAGTGATTCTACTGGAAACCATCTAAAATCACTATCTGCTGCTATTGTAATGTTTTCTTGAGGCAACGTCAAATAATAGACTACGGTTATGGTTCTAGCTTCTCCTCCTTGACTTCTAACCCATAAAATATCTTTATCTGATTTTACTCTCTTGTGACTTCCGTAGGTCCTGAATTGTTTTTTGTTGGAAAAACTATCATCGGTCACCTCCTTCAAAATCTTATCTGCCGACTGTCCCAAGTTATTACTTTTAAACACGTTTTCACCAGGTAAAATCCAATCATCTATCACGGGATAGTTTTCGTTGAATAAGTTTAAACTACGTTTTTCGAGCAAAACATTAAGGCTATCTGACCCTAGACCAAAAATCACACAATCTACCGATAAGTTATTTATTTTTCTAAAGTCCATAATATGAAGTTGGTTTTGCCGTACATCCGCGTATCTCACAAATATAGCTGTTTTAATTTTTTTATTAGCGAAAAAATCAATTATCCAGAGCAAACATAGTAACGTTTTTATACCGCCAATTTACAAATTACTTCACATCGCAAAAAACCTATCCTTTGCACTTTAACAATCAATAATCATTACTAAATTCCCAACTTTATGCTGGAGTGACTAGGACTAAGAATTGGCGATTCATATTATACTACTTTCGACATCATGATATTAACCCTCAAAACGAAGACTACCTAATTCTAAATTTAAATACGTATTTTTAAGCTTTTAAATCACACATTATAGCTTACCCAGTACTATGGCAAAATCCTATTATCTTAATGCAGAAAACTTAAGTACATTGCCTAAAGATGTTTCTATCCCTTCGTATGACAGAAACCTAATCAATACCAGTATTTTACACATTGGAGTGAGTAATTTTCATCGTTCACATCAAGCCTACTATATTCATGAACTAATAGATAAATACAAGGAGCTGGATTATGGAATTTGCGGAGTAGATTTACTAGATTCTGATCGAAAAACTTATAATATTCTAAAAGACCAAGATGGTCTTTATACCCTTTACACCAAAGAAACTAACGGGTCCCATAAAGCCAAAATTATCGGGTCGATCGTAGAATATTTTTTTGGCCCTGAAAACCCACTGGCTGTAATTGAAAAGATGGCAAATCCAGACATTAAAATAATCTCTTTGACAATTGCTGAAGATGGGTATCACCTAAATGAAATAACGGGAGAGTTTGACATAAATCATCCAGAAGTCACGGAGGATATTAAAAATCCCTTTAGTCCAAAAACCGTTTTTGGTTATTTAACTCAATCTTTCAAATTAAGAAAACTAAGAAATCTTCCTGGTTGTACAATTCTTTCCTGCGACAACATAAAGTCTAATGGAGATACGATGAAGCAATCACTATTTAATTATGTGAGCAAAACGGAGCCCGATCTTCTAGATTGGATTTCGAAAAACACTAGTTTTCCAAATACCATGGTGGATAGGATTACGCCAATTACCAATTCTAAAGACATCCAAACACTTAAAGAAGATTTTTTTATTGATGATCAATTGCCTGTGGTTTGCGAATCTTTTTCGCAATGGGTTATTGAAGACAAGTTTATTCACGACAAACCAGCCTGGGATAAAGTTGGTGTACAATACACAGATAACATTGCCCCATTTGAAAATTTAAAACTCCGATTACTGAATGCAAGCCACACCATATTAGGGATTTTAGGCACTTTACATGGCTATAATACAGTGTATGAAGCTGCAAACGATGAAGATTTTATGTTTTTTCTAAAAACATTTTTGGATAACGAAGTAACCCCAACGCTAACCGATACAGATAAAGAAAGTATAGAGAACTATAAAAATAATTTAGTTTCCCGATTCCAAAATCCGCATATTAATGACCAATTATTCAGGATTTGCCAACAAAGCTCGGCTAAAATTCCCTTATTCATTCTGCCCACCGTCAAATACCAATTGCAAAACGAAAAGAACGTTAAAGAAGCGGCTTTTATTATTGCGGCTTGGGCTAAATACAATGATGGCCTTGATGATAACGACATGCCTTACGACATTATCGATGCCATGAGTGGTAGACTTATTAGAACGGCGGCACTTTCTATCCAAAACCCTCTTAAATTCATTGAAATCAAATCAATTTTTGATGACCTGAGTGAAAATGAAACTTTCACTTCTTATTATTTAGACGCTTTTACTCAACTACGAGCACATAAGGTAAAAGAGTGTATCCAAAATTGGAATGCAAATTAATTCTCTAAAGCGAAACATTAGAAAATAAAAAAACCTCATGATTTACACCATGAAGTTTCACTACAAATAAAAAATAGTTCAAGCTAAAATTTTTATTGAAAGGAATTACATTCTCTTTACGAAACTATTTTCCCATTAATTTGTTGATTTCTACTTCTTCAACCTTTGGATTGGCACCTTCGTAACTAGCTACCAATGCTCCAATGGCACAAGCATAATCTATAGCATCTTGTGGATCTGATTTTTTTACTAATTTATTGATTAATGTACCCAAAAAAGAATCACCAGCGCCAACTGTATCTGCAACCGTAATTTTATACCCAGGATTAGAATAAAAATTCCCTTCAAAATACAAAACAGCACCTTCACTTCCTTTGGTTACACAAATACAATCTGTATTAGTTTTTTGAGCAATGAACAAAATAGCTAATTCTAATGTTTGCGCATCTGCTCCTAATAATCCTGCGATTTCCAAAATTTCGTCATCATTGAACTTTACAAAATCAGCTTCATTCATCAAATGTGATAAAACATCCACTGAATAATAAGGCTTGCGCAAATTCACATCAAATACTTTATACTTTGCTAATTTTAGTAACTCATACAATGTGTTTTTAGATGTTGTGTCCCTACAAGCTAAACTTCCATAAATAAAAATATCAGCGGCTTTAGTAAGTTCTATCGCAATATCCGTCAATTGGATTTTATCCCAAGCACGCGGTTGCATTATGTCATAGGAAGCAGATCCATTATCGTCTAGGGTCACTTTGACTTTACCTGTTTTAAATTCAGAGTCAATTTGGACACCTTTAGTCTCAACATTATTTTCTTTTAAAAAGGCTATAACCTGATCTCCCATTTCATCAGTTCCAATTCGGCTAATAACGGCCACTTCATTCTGCATAGATTCTAACCTGACAGCAACATTAAGCGGCGCCCCTCCTATCTTCTTATGGGTTGGAAACACATCCCACAATACTTCTCCAAAACAAGTTGCCTTTATCATTATTTCTGATTTAAAGTGTTATTATTCATCTCCACTATACATTTCTCAACACCAAAAGATACAATATTCTGATAGGCTTTCGCAAAAGCGTCGCTAAAAATAACCGAATGACTTAAATTTCCAAAAACAGCTTCCAATTCTAAAAATAATTTTGGATTAGCTTGTGCTAATTTGGCTTGCGCCAAAAGTGTTTCTTGCAAAGCATCTTTGATATTGATAGCTTCCTTTTTTTCATTGAAACCTAGACTATAAATTGCCCAAGCAGCAATAACAAATGCGGCATGGCTAATTGCTTTATTCGACTTCAATTGCTCATGCACCGTTGGCAAAATAAACTTTGGCATCTTAGCTGATGTTTCCGAGCAAATTCTATCGATTTGATCTTTGATATAAATATTACTGAAACGATTTATAAGTGTTTGTTTGTAAGCTGTTAAATCCATTCCTTCTAAATCACGAAGAATTGGAGTTACCTCAACATCCAAATAATTGGCTAAGAAAGTTCCAATCGCTGGGTCAGTAACGGCTTCATCGATGGTGGAATACCCCATCAAACTACCAAGAATTCCAACGACAGAATGACCCGCATTTAATAAGCCCAATTTCATTTTTTCAAATGGAGCTACATTTTTCACAAATTGAACTCCAACAGACTCCAAGTTTGGTCGTCCTGCAATAAATTCATCCTCGATAACCCATTGTTGAAAAGATTCACAAACAACTGGCCATTGATCTTCTATACCAGAAACTTCTTTAAGCTCAGCAATATCAGTAGGTATAGTAGCAGGTGTAATTCTATCGACCATACTATTTGGGAAAGATACATTAGCGCTAATCCAATCTAGCAAATCTGGTTCTGCAAATGCTACGTAAGACAAAAGCATTTTCTTAGTCATATGACCATTTTCTTGTATATTATCACAAGAAAGGATAGTAACAGCACCACTATTACTTTCTTTACGAAGTTTTAAAGCTTGGGTCAAATACCCAAAAATAGTTATTGGAGCATCGTCATTTTTAATATCGTGTATAATTTGAGGATTGTCAAAATTGAAAGCACCAGTCGCTTCGTTCAAATTATAACCACCTTCAGTAATAGTAAGGGTTATAATCTTGACATCTGGATGTGCCATTTTTTCAATCACTGCTTTTGGACTATCGGGAGCAAATAAATACTCTACAATAGACCCTATCACTCTTTTGGTCAAAGTCCCATCTAATTCTTTTACAACTAATGTATATAAACCGTCTTGGTCTTTAAGCGTATTGTATATTTTTTGATCGAAAGATAATAAAGCAACTCCACAAATTCCCCAATTTGAGTTGGATTCGTCATGTAGTAATTGATCTATATACATGGCTTCGTGCGCTCTATGAAAACCTCCTACACCTACATGAACAATTCCTGTTTTAACATTTTCTCTATTGTACGTAGGCACAGAAACCCCTGCAGTAAGTTGATTCAAACTACTGTTATTTAATTTATAATGTGTCATGATTATTATTTTTTGCTTTCGATTTTTTGAAATAATACGGCTAAGATGATGATCGCTCCTTTTACAACTTGTTGTGGATAAGAAGGTACATTAAGAAGATTTAAAATGTTCCCAATTAATCCCAAGATCAACACACCCATAAGCGTATTCACTGCGTTTCCTTTTCCACCATTTAAACTAGCACCACCAATTACAACGGCTGCAATGGCATCCAATTCCCAAGCTACACCCATATTTGGAGAACCAAGGTTAGTTCTTGAAGCGGTAACAATAGCGGCAATAGCGGCTAAAGAACCTGAAATTGCATACACCAAAAACTTATATTTACTTACTTTAATTCCTGATAAACGTGAAGCTTCTTCGTTACTTCCCATTGCGATTACTAATCTTCCAAAAACGTTATATTTTAACATTACCGCAGCCACAGCAACGATAATAAAAAATACAATAGCAATATTAGGAACAAATAAAGTGGAATTATTTGCAAAATCAGACATAAAAGACCCCCCTGGAGAATCAAAAGTTACTGGAGAACCTTTAGAATATATAAATCCTAAACCTCTAGCAATTGTCATTAATGCCAAGGTTGCGATAAAGGGTGCCATTTTTTTATAGGCTACTAAATATCCAGAGAAACTTCCTAAAGCAAATCCCATTATAATAGTTATTAAAATGGCAAGTGGCAAAACTACCATGTTTACCAAAATGGCAAAAGCAACTGCCAATAATGCTACAATTGAACCTACAGACAAATCAATTCCACCTGTTAAAATCACAATTAACATTCCAATACTTACTATTCCTATTCCAGATACTTGTTTTAATAAATTAGAAAGATTGGTTTCTGTAAAAAATACGTCTGAAATTAATGCTGAAAAAATTACCAAAAGGACAAAAATAAAGATGGTGTTGTGTTTAAGTACGAACTTTAATATTCCGTCCAGACCGTTCGCTTGTTTACTTATAGATGTTTTCATTATATTTTGATTTAATGTTATTAGTGTTTATGCTTTTAATTCTTCGCCAATGGAATATCTTAAGATATTTTCTTCAGTGAATTTTTCTTTTGGCAATTCTCCAAATATAGTTCCTTTGTACATGACTAGAATTCGATCTGCAATTCCCATAATCTCCGGCATATCTGAAGAAATAACAATAACACCAACTCCTTTTTTTGCAACTTCATTTATGAGGTGATAAATTTCTATTTTGGCACCAACATCTACACCTCTTGTTGGTTCGTCAATAATAATAAGCTTACTGTCAATACTTAACCATTTTGCTAAAGCGACTTTTTGTTGGTTTCCACCAGATAAATTATTTACATTCATTTCACTACTTGGCGTTTTAATATTCAGCTTTGCAATTAAAGCACTTACATTATCACATTCTTTTTGATAATTTATAAAGCCAAACTTATCAGAAATAGGTTTAAAACTAGTGATACTTATATTACGTCTAATCGAAAGTGGTAAAAACACTCCTTCTTCCTTTCTATCTTCGGACACAAACCCTATTTCATGTTTAACGGCATCAAAAGGGGAATCGGTCTTAATCACTTTTCCATTAAGAATTAAGGTTCCTGATTTCTTTTTATCGGCACCAAAAATAAGTTTTGCCATTTCTGTTCTTCCACTTCCTCCCAAACCTGCAATTCCAACAACTTCCCCTGGAAGTACAGAGAAAGAAATATCCTTTACAAAACCGTCACTACCGTATAAATTTCTGACTTCAAAAACAGGAGTGTTATTTACTATTGCATCACGAATTGGGAATAAATCATCCAACTCACGACCAATCATTAATTTAATAACATTGTCCTTGTTAATGTCTTTGGTAGGCATACTACCGGTATCAATTCCATCTTTGAGTACTGTAATGCTATCTGCAATCTTAAATATTTCATCTAAATGATGTGATATGTAAATGATAGACATTCCTTCATTTTTCAACCTCAGAAGGTTTGTAAATAATTTTTGTGCATCATGTGGGTCAAAAACAGTTGTTGGCTCATCTAAAATCAATACTTTGGTATCTTCAGACAATGCTTTCGCAATCTCAACTACTTGTTTTTGAACAATACTTAAATCTCTAACAATCGCTGATGCATCAATTACAAATCCCAATGAATCGATTAATTCTTGAGCGTCTTTGGTGATTTTTTTCCAATTCATCCAAAATTTACTTGCTCCCAATTTGTGCAAATAAATATTTTCGGCTACTGATAAATCATTAACTAATGATAATTCTTGATACACAACACTAATTCCTAATACTTGACCTTCATGGGTGTTTTTTGGATTAATTTCTTTGCCATTTAGCAAAATTTTTCCTTCATCTTTTTGATGTACCCCACTCAGAATTTTAACTAAAGTAGATTTTCCTGCTCCATTTTCCCCGAGTAAAGCATGGATTTCGCCATGTTTAACTTTTAAATTAACTCCTTCAAGAACAGAAACAACACCAAAACTTTTGGTTATTCCAGTCATCTCAACTCGGTATTCACTTTTTATATTTTCCATACTACTGAAGTTATATTAGCCCATTAGATGTAATTAATAAAAACTATTAATTACACCCAATGGGTTTTTATTAGATTAAAACAATGCTTTTGGGTTGTAATATTTAGCAGCGTTTTCTTTTGTAATTAACAATGGTGCAGTAAATGATATTTTAGCAAAATCTCTTTTACCATTGATATACTGAATTGCAGCTTCTACTGAATTTTTTCCAATTTGAACTGGGCTGTTCATTGCAGTACAACCGTACCAATCAGTATCCATAATGTATTTGATCGCTTCTTTTTGACCATCTGCACCAGCAACAATCAAGATGTCCTTTGTTTTTCCTGCTTTTGCAATCGCTTTAATCGCTCCTAATACACAAACATCAGATTCTGTAATAACAACATTCACATCTGGGTGAGCTACCAATACATCTTCCATTGCTTTTTGACCACCAGCATAAGTCCAATCTGTGTACGCTTGTGTTACCACATTAAGGTTGATATATCCTAAAGTTCTTAATTGCTCCTCAGTAATACCTTGTAACAAACCTTGTTTACGCGTTCTACCTACTGGGTTACCAGCATTACCACTCAACAACGCGATAGTCATTTTTTTAGATCCGAATTTTTTAGCTGCCCATTCTCCAGCTAATTCACCGTTTGCTAAATTGTTCGATTGAATTGTAGTTACAAATTCTGCAGCAGGGTTAATAGAACTGTCGATAATGAATACTGGAATTCCAGCTTTATTAGCTACTTTGGTTACTTCTACCAATGCGTCTGGATCTTTTGGGTTTAATAATAAAGCATCAACACCTTTGGTAATCAAATCTTCGCAAGCAGCAATTTGCTTACTAATATCTCCTTGACCATCTGCAGACAAAAACTCCATTCCGTTTGCTTCGGTAGTTTCTTTTATGCTTGTCAAAAGAGCTTGATAATAAGGAGCGTCTAAAGAAGGCGTACAATATCCAATTTTCATTCCTTTTAAATCCTTTGCACTTTCTATTTTAGTACCTATTACTTCAGTTGCTGCTGAATCTCCATTAGCATTTTTATCTTTTTCGATACAGCTTGTTGCACTTGCTACAATTGCCAACATCAATAGTGGCTTAACCATTTTCTTTAATAATGTTTTCATACTTTTTAGTTTAGATTGTTAATTTATATTTTTGTTTCTATTAAAATAATTTTATGTCAACTTGTAAAACTGTTTTCTCTTTTTCTGGATTCCACATCGCAGTAACATCAACTGGCAAAACTACGTTTCCGATATTTACTTTTTTAGAAAGTGTTGCTCCAACATTGATTATATTTCCTTTACCTTCAGTATAAAATGTTTTGTCGTTAACAAAAGACCAAGCACCACCTGCAAAAAGCGATAGACTGTTTCCTCCTTTTTCCCACACTTTACTTTTAACTTCTAAATAATGTGTGTAAGAATCTCTCAAAGAACCGTCTGCTTGTACTTCATAATCTCCAGAACCACCTTTCAATATTGTTGCCAAATACAAAGAAGTGTTTTTTGTAACTTGGTATCCGAAGTTTAAATCTACAAAATTATATCCTTGTTTTTTGTCATAACTCCAATAGTGTAACACATCTCCTCTTTCTTCTACACCAGTGTAGTTATTATGAGTAACTGCTTCGATAAAAAATTTGTCTGTGAAACGATATACTGTATAGATTGAAAATTCTTTATAATCAGCACTTACTTTTTGTCCTGTTTTATTTGTAACATCTGAAGCCGTTCCAGCTCCACCCCAAAAACCAAAAGTAAACTTCTTGTCTCGAGTGTTATACTCCAAATTAGTAGCTACCATTGGGCCAGGAGTTACAACAAACCCATGCCACAAGTGCATGTTTTTCAAATGAAGCCCGAAAGTAAAAGGTTGATAGTTATCCTCAACCTTAATCGTATCATTAACTCTCTTGACTCTTTCGCCTTGTGCTTGAATAGCATTTGCTCCAAGAAGCATCCCTAAAGCCAATACTTGTAACGTTAATTTTTTCCTCAGTTTAACTCCCGTTAAAACTGATGTGATTTTGAATACTTGTTTCATAATTAATTTAATCTTGTTAATTTAGGTTGTTTGGTTGTTTTTTTATAAAACGTATTTTATACGTTTGATCAAAACAAAGATATAATTAAATTTGACATATCTCAAAAATAAATACTTTAAAAAAACAATTAACGCAATTAAAAAGAACTATTTATACCATTATATCATATAATTCAAGGTATCAGTGCTAATTATTTATCACGTAATAAATACGCTTATTAAAACTAAAAAGTAGGAAAATTAAACTATTACGATATAGCTGTATACACAAATACGACTCTTTGATGATAAAAAAAGCCATCGAATTCGCAAAAAAAATCAAGAAAAAATCCCCACAGCAACTTCAATAGTTCACAACCTCTATTAAACTCACCCAAATGAAAAGAATCCGAAAAAAAGCCTGAAATACAATTTGAAATACAAAACCAAATCCCAATTAAATCCTAAACTCCACTAGTTTCCAAAAACACTTTAGTAAATTTGTATATACAAACATGAAAAAGAAAATGGAAAATACACTTAAAATACAAATTTGGTCGGACATCATGTGTCCTTATTGCTATATCGGAAAACGAAGAATTGAAGGAGCATTGGAGCAATTCCCGCATGCAGAAAATGTAGAAATTGAATGGAAAAGCTTCCAACTTGATGCTAATTTTATAGCATCTAAAAATGATAATATGGCAGAACATCTTGCCGAAAAATACCGAAAAGACAAAAAGTGGGCACAGGAAATGATGGACAGTATGACACAAAATGCTAAAAACTCAGGATTGGACTTCCATTTTGAAAAAGCGATTATGGCCAATTCTTTCAATGCACACCGACTTTTACACTTGGCTAAGAAGCATAATAAGTCAAATGAATTAGAGGAACTGTTGTTCAAAGCCTACTTAACAGATGGCCAAAATATAAACGATCTAGAAACCTTGACTAATCTAGGAATCCAGGTTGGAATTGATGGGATAGAAATTGAAACCGTATTGCATTCTGACACCTACGCAACAGCCGTAAAAGAAGACATCGAAATGGCACAAAACATAGGTGTTCAAGGAGTTCCATTCTTTGTTTTCGATAATAAATATGCAGTTTCGGGCGCTCAACACGTGGAAACATTCGTGAAAACACTAGAAAAAGTGTGGGAAGAGGGTGATTTTAAATCAAAAGTTACTATGATAGAAACGAATGATGGAAATAGTTGTGGCATTGATGGCTGTGATTAAATATTCGACACAAATCATATTTAAACTTATAAAATATCACTAAAAGTGGGTATTGAAAAACCTAATCCTTTTTTGTTGCTTTACTAAAATTTAGCTTAGCACCAAAAATTTAGCGTTTTAAAAGCTCATTTATGAAACGGAAAAGGCATTCAAAAAGAATAAAAAGTAACAAAACGTCTAAAGAACAAAAGAAAATTCTTTACTACTATATTGGCGGCTTTTTCCTAATCATCATTGGACTATCACTAGTAGCATTGTTGCTAAAGCTCTATGTGGAATAAATTCAAATATATGAATGTCAAATAAACACTAGAGGCTGTTTCTAATTAGATTTAAAACGGCCTCTTATTTTTACTTTAGCCCTTTATAAAAAGTATTGGGGTCAAAAACTAATTAAAAAATACGATGTCCGATATAAATAAAGAAACTGCTACTGTTCGTTGGGGAATATTAGGTTGTGGTAACGTCACCGAGAAAAAAAGCGGACCCGCTTATCAAAAAACAGCCGGATTTGAGATCGCCGCAGTGATGAGAAGAGACCAAGACAAAGCACAAGATTACGCTAAAAGACACGGAATAGAAAAATATTATACTGACGCAGATGCATTGATCAACGATGCTGAAATTGATGCCATTTATATTGCTACTCCGCCTGACACCCATAAATTATACGGACTAAAAGTAGCCGAAGCAGGTAAAATATGTTGTATCGAAAAACCATTAACTCCAAGCTACGAAGACAGCAATGCCATATATGAAGCTTTTAGAGATAAAGACCTTCCGCTTTTTGTTGCTTATTACAGAAGAACTTTACCCCGCTTTGTACAAATAAAAGATTGGCTAGACACAAACAGCATTGGCGAAGTCAGACATATCACTTGGCACCTGAGCAAACCCGCATCTGAACAAGATCTATCAGCAGATTATAACTGGCGTACCGATTCAAAAGTGGCTACTGCCGGTTATTTTGATGACTTAGCGAGTCATGGCTTGGATTTGTTCACGTATCTATTAGGAGACATTAAAGAAGCTTCAGGAATTAGCCTTAACCAACAAGGATTGTATTCAGCCAAAGATGCTACTACGGCTTGCTGGCTTCATGAAAAGGGAATAACTGGATCAGGAAGCTGGAACTTTGGGTGTTTCACTAGAGAAGATAAGGTGACCATCTATGGAAGTACAGGTAAAATTGAATTTTCTATTTTTGACGAACATCCCATAACACTTTCAAATAAAGATGGAAAATCAGAGCTCTTTATCGAGCATCCAGAAAACGTACAATTTCATCATGTACAAGCAATTAAAGAACAACTATTAGGAAATACTCCACACCCTTCAAATGGTAAAACAGCCTCACACACCAGCTGGGTGATGGATCAAATTACAGCTAAGGTGTAACAAAAAAAAGCAGCTCAAGTAATTGAGCTGCTTTTTATCTAAAAAATAATTTATCTATTCTTTCGCTGAAACCGTTTTTACCAAAATGTTACTCCCATAAGACACCTCAAAAGTAAACTTGTCATTTGGAAACATTTTAATATCAAAAAACTTCCCAACATACTCTTCGCTAGTTGTTTCATTGAACAATTCAACTTCGTCTTCATTGTAAATTTTAATCGTAACAGGTTTTTTCTCATTATTAAAAACACTCAACGAAACCAATCCATTATCGTTTATAAATACAGGTTTGTAAACTACAGATACTGCAGCTTCCTCTAAAGTAGCTGTTTCTCCAACGACAGCAATTTTATATCTCGCTATTTTCAACTCAGATTCTGCTTCTAGAAAATAAGTGCCATCTGGCAAACTGTTCAAATCATATGTTCTGTTAATACTTCCTTTTAACTTAACCTTTTCTGAGTGAATCAACACTTTGTTCACATCATAAATAGACAATTCAATATTATCCATCTTGTCTAAAGCAAAAGTCACCATCTTTCCTTGCCCTTTTTTCACATTTAGCGAAAAATCCACCTCTGCGGCTTGTACATTCATAGCTGTTAACACTAAGACCAATACTAAACCAAATTTTAAAATCTTTTTCATAATTAAAGTTTTTAGATTTATAATCCTTTTAACTATTACAAATCTACACCATCCATTTCATTGAATATAATGCAGATTTTTCATGATTATACGGTATTTTACCTTTTACGAAATCGATAAAGGTTAAAAAAGATGACAAATTCGCAACGATTGACTAAATTTGCACAAAACATAAACAACATAGAATATGAGACCTATAGTACCCAACTTAGAAATCATAGTTCCTTCTTTTGGAAGCTCATTCTCTATATCCAATCATGAAGAAAAGGCTAACATACATACCAACCACTGGCATTATCACCCAGAAATAGAATTAGTTTATATTAACGGTGGTTCTGGAAAACGACAAGTAGGTAGCCATGTTTCTTATTACAACGATGGCGACCTAATACTTATAGGAAGTAATTTACCTCATTGCGGCTTTACCGATGAAGAGACCGGAAACAAAAATGAAACCATTATACAAATGAAACCAGACTTTTTGGGAAGTGCTTTTTTTGAAATTTCCGAAATGACAAATATTAAAAACTTGTTCAATCAAGCCAAACAAGGTATTTCGTTTACTGGAAAAACAAAAAAATTAATAGGAGAAAGAATTGAAGTATTAAATGAACAAACCCAACTACAGCGACTACTAAGCATATTATCCATATTAAACGAATTAGAACTATCGAAAGACAGCGTGATTTTGAATGCAGAAGGATTTTTGATGGAAATGCAAATGCAAGATAATGACCGAATGAATGTAGTCTATAATTATGTCAAGGATCATTTTCAGGAAAACATTAGCTTAGAAGTAATTTCAGCGTTAGTAGCCATGACCGTCCCTTCTTTTTGTAGGTATTTTAAAAAGATAACCAATAAAACATTTACAAAATTCGTCAATGACTATAGATTAGTTCATGCTTCAAAACTATTAGCAGAGAAACCAATCAGCATTTCTGAAATCTCTTATGAAAGTGGATTTAACAACTTTGGTCATTTTAACAAATCGTTTAAAGAGTTCACCGGAAAAAGTCCTTACCAATACCGCCAAGAGTTAAAATCATTTTTGGAATAAAAAAACCCCTGTTTATCAACCACATAGCAATACCTTAAAGTATGTATTTTTAAGAAAGGCTAAGCATTCATTATAGTATAAAACTAAAAAAACCGCTTCTTTCGAAGCGGTTTTTATGTACCCGGAGCCGGAGTCGAACCGGCACGGTTTCCCACAGGTGTTTGAGACCAGCGCGTCTACCAATTCCGCCATCCGGGCTTAGCAGACATGAAATAACAATAGTTATTTCAACGCAATAAAAGAGGAGATTGTAATAAAATCAACCATCGATTCCTTTAACACGGTGCAAATGTAAAAAATAATATTAAAAATTCTACTAAAAATACTTAAAATTTTTCTTTCAGAGTTGAATAAATTTCATAAATTTGCACCTCCGTAAAACGGGACACACTAACTAACTACAAAACAACAAATTAAATGTCACACCAAGAACCAGAAGCTAAAATTTTTGCTTGTTCACAAAGTGTCTATCTAGCTGAAAAGATTTCCGCAGAATACGGAATTCCATTAGGTAAAGTTACCATGTCAAAATACAGCGACGGGGAGTTTCAGCCTTCTTACGAAGAGTCTATCAGAGGGTTACGTGTATTTATTGTTTG
This sequence comes from uncultured Flavobacterium sp., assembly GCF_963974175.1. Classification (GTDB taxonomy): domain Bacteria; phylum Bacteroidota; class Bacteroidia; order Flavobacteriales; family Flavobacteriaceae; genus Flavobacterium. The sequence goes on along the minus strand of NZ_CAXBBR010000015.1, from coordinate 14,048 downwards.
TTCTACCTTTCCAAATTCAGACAATCTGATGGAATTGCTACTTATGATTGATGCTGCAAAACGTGCTTCAGCAAGACATATTACAGCTGTAATACCTTACTTCGGTTGGGCAAGACAAGATAGAAAAGACAAGCCTAGAGTTCCGATAGGAGCAAAACTAACAGCAAAATTATTAGAAACTGCTGGAGCAACTAGAGTAATGACAATGGATTTGCATGCAGATCAAATTCAAGGGTTCTTTGAAAAGCCAGTTGATCACCTTTTTGCCTCAACTATCTTTTTACCATATGTAAAAAGCTTAGGACTTGACAACTTGACGATTGCTTCCCCAGATATGGGAGGTTCAAAAAGAGCGTACGCTTATTCTAAATTTTTAGAATCAGATGTAGTTATTTGTTACAAACAAAGAAAAGCTGCAAACGTTATTGGAACCATGGAATTGATTGGTGAAGTTAGAGGTAAAAATGTAATCTTAGTAGATGACATGATTGATACCGGAGGAACTTTGGCGAAAGCCGCTGATTTAATGATGGAAAAAGGGGCATTGAGCGTAAGAGCAATTTGTACTCACGCTATCTTATCAGGAGATGCCTACGAAAAAATAGAGAAATCTCAACTATTAGAATTGATAGTTACCGATTCTATTCCGTTAAAGAAAGAATCAAAAAAAATAAGAGTGTTGAGTTGTGCCCCACTTTTTGCCGAAGTTATGCACATGGTACATCATAATAATTCCATCAGCGGAAAGTTTATCATGTAACTACAAACAAGTAGAATATTTAATAACTATATAATTTTTACAATGAAATCGATTACAATTAAAGGATCAGAAAGAGAAAGCGTGGGAAAAGTTGCGACTAAAGCCTTACGTAATGCTGGAGCGGTTCCTTGCGTGTTATACGGAGGAGATCAACCAGTACATTTTTCAGCAGAAGAAAAAGCATTCAAAAGCTTGGTTTACACTCCAAACGCTCACACAGTTGTGATTGAATTGGAAAATGGAAAATCATTCAATGCAATTCTACAAGACATTCAGGTTCACCCTGTGTCTGACAAAATTTTACATATTGACTTCTTTCAATTATTTGATGACAAAGAAATCACTATGGAAGTTCCTGTGAAAGTTGTAGGTACATCTAAAGGTGTTCTTGCAGGTGGTGTTTTACGTTTGAACACTCGTAAACTTAAAGTAAAAGCTTTACCAAAAAATCTTCCTGATTTTATTGAAGCTGACATTACTCCACTTATGATGGGGAACAAATTGTACGTTACGAAACTTGTTTCTGACAAATACAAATTAGTTCACCAAGACAACACTGTTGTTGCTCAAGTAAGAATTTCTCGTGCAGCGATGAAAGCAGCTCAAGAAGCAGCAAAAGCAGCAAAAGGAGCTCCTGCAAAAGGAAAGAAAAAATAATATTTTTTCACTCATATTTAAAAGCATCAGTTGTAAAACTGGTGCTTTTTTTATTTAATCTGAACTCATTTCCCATTACCAACTTCATCTCTCCTACCCTTTTTCAGAATTAGGAGAACAAGCAACTACTTTCCACATTAGTTGTCCCGCTATTTGCTTCAATCTTTTTGTCCGCCAAAAAGGCAAACAAAAAGGATTTTCACTACTATCGGGTCTATTTTACAACGTTTTTCCATCCTTAGAAAACTCCTTCAGCCTACTCCACTAAATTATCTAATTATCTAATTGACAAATTATCTAATTAAGTTTACTTTTGCATCATGCTTAAATGGATATCAGATATATTTTCATCAAAACAAAAAGAAGACCAGACCGATTGTATGAAACCGGAGGTTCACGAACACCAAAAAAACAATATAGAAAGCGTGAGTAATAAATTTTTAATAGTAGGACTAGGAAACATAGGCGCTGAATATGTCAATACACGCCACAACATTGGATTCAAAATATTGGATCATTTTGCCAAAAAAGAACAACTTTCCTTTCAAACCGTGAAACTTGGAGCACTTGCAGAGTACAAATTTAAAGGAAGAACCTTTTTTCTTTTAAAGCCAAACACCTACATGAACTTAAGCGGAAAAGCGGTGCAATACTGGATGGACAAGGAAAACATTCCCCTTGAAAACATCATGGCCATTACTGATGATTTAAATCTGTCTTTTGGAACGATTCGCATCAAGCCAAAAGGAAGTGACGGAGGTCATAACGGCTTAAAAAACATTAATCTAATCCTTAATACCAATCAATATACGAGATTCCGTTTTGGAATTAGTGATGAATTCAAAAAAGGAAAACAAATCGATTACGTCCTTGGAGACTGGGACGACGCTGAGAAAACTGCTCTTCCAGAACGATTAGAAACAGCATATGAAATTATCAAATCATTTGGAACCGCAGGTCTAGAAAATACAATGACCACATTTAATGGAAAATAAAAAAAAGGGAAACATGATTACACGTTTCCCTTTTTTTTATTTTCGATCCTATATAAACCTATTCGATCACTAGTTTCTTAACTTCTTTTCGATCACCGTCAATAACAGTTAACAAATAAATCCCTCTTTGCAATTGCTGCAACTGAATGTTTTTATTGAAGTCACTATTACTCTCATAGTTTTTATCAAACAACTTCCTTCCTAACAAGTCGTGAACCAAAACTTTTACTCCAGTTTCAGATTGACTCGTAAATTGAATAGTAAAATTTCCCTTATTCGGATTTGGATACAAGACAAAGTCATCAATTTTAAAATCTTCTGCTGACAATGTGTATGACTTTGTACAAATAGTAATAGAAGCAGAGTTCAATGTCCCCTTATCCCCCGTATAAGCGTCCCGAATTCTAAACGTCCAATTCCCCGATGGATTTTCCCCGTTAAAAGCTGCTAATGGCTGAAAAGGAGCAACATTTTGCAAAGTGGTTGTACCACAAACAATATCTCCCCCCAAATCATCGTATTTCAGTAACAACGTACTATTTGTACTTGCACAGCTTCTATCAAACAACTTTACCGTTGTACCTTGCGGACTAACGATTTCCATCTCTACATCTGACAAATAAGTATGGGTAAAACCTACGTTAAAATCTACATCAGCCACAGAAGCACTCGTAGAAGGAACATTTATAACTCTTGTTGTATAAGCTGCTTGCTCCGGAATAGTAAAGGGAGCTGTAAATGCATACGTATTACAGCCAGATACAACGGAATATCCTATCGCAAAAGCGGTACTGTTTACTGCATAATAAATATTAGCTACCGGCTCTATTAAAATCCTGCAGTTCTTTGCAACAATATTTGGAACGGTAATTACTTCAGAACCGTCATTTAGCGTAACTGAAGCCAGTGTGGTAAGAAATGTCAAACCTCCATCAACAGAAAGCTTTATGTTAACGCTAGATGAACCTACTAACGCATTGGAACCATTTACACTCCAAGTTATCGTTTGTGAAGTCCCTTGAATCCAGCTTAAATTATCAGTGTTTTGGGATGTAACAGCAAATGGACCTACTATTCCACTCACATTTACAATCATTTCGTCTGAATTTGTTTGAGCAGTACCTTGTGCTGCATTATCCCTTCCAGTCAGCACAAAATGAAGCGTTCTGGCCACAGTTGAAACAGACTCCCATTTACTGGTCAATTTATTCGACAACACGTTACTATACAATGGCATGTACCTTATAGGACTAACTCCTGGATACAAAGATCGAAACAACGGGCCGTCAGGTTTTGTAGAAACGGCTATACTATTACTACCACTAGTCGTTATTGCACTATCATTTTGCTCCCAGGTATAGCTGATAGTATCCCCTTCTGGATCTGATCCCGTTCCTTTTAAAATAAATGCCGTCCCATTAGGAATAACATAATCTATACCCGCATTTATCGCTGGAGGATTATTACTAATAGTTGTACTTACAGGACACGTTTTTGTCGCAAGATTAGTTTGAATTTGTAAAATACTGGCATATGCAAAATAATCATCAGAGGCGGCTTGAACATCATAATCAGACGTAATACCAGCATACCCCATGATTGTTGAACCACTTCCGGGCTCCACATTTACACCCGTACCTTCTAATTCATAAGAAAATGTGTGATTTGCACCTAATTGATGTCCGATTTCGTGTACAACAAAATCAATATCAAAAGCATCTCCTTGCGGGATGCCATCTCCAGGAGAGGTATATGCACTTCCCTTCCCTATAGGATTCGCCGTTGTGGGGTTTACACATACGCAACCGATACATCCTGCATTTCCACCGCCACCTGTAGCACCAAACAAATGCCCAATATCATAACCCCCATTTGTAATAACAGTAGTTAAATTATCCTGCAACTCCTGACTCCAAGCGCCACCCGCTCCAGCTGTAGCATCTGAATAAGGGTCCGTAACGGCATTAGTATATATTATCAGGTCATTATTCGTGATAAGAATCAATTTAACCGCCAAATCTTTATTAAATATACCATTTACTCTTGTCAGAGTAGCGTTCATCGCAGCAAGAGCTTTGGCTTTAGTCCCTCCATGATAGGCTGCATATTCCCCAGTACAGGACAACGCCAATCGTAATGTTTTAAAACTTTTGTTATTAGCAGTTGTCTTAGCCGTTTTACTTAATAACTGCTTGTTTAAAGCAACATCATCCGTTTTGCAAACAAATGGTAAACTTCCTCTGTTTCTATCCTTAGAAGAAAAAACAACATATAAAGAAGAATCCACCTGATCAGCCTCTATAAACTCTGAACCACTATCAGCCCGCAGAATCATAGTTTGAATACCTTTTGGCGACAAACTAAAATTAATTGAAGCATTGGGATCTGTAATTCCAACACCTGCGTACCCTTTAATATCAGGATATTTAGCTTGAAGTTCTGGCTCGAAATTAGAAGACTCCCAAACCCAAAATTTTTCTAAAACCCCGCTTACATTTGGAATTGTGATTTCGACTCCGCTTCTTTTTGAAGTACTATTTTCAGTTAAAACCAATTCTTTTTTTAATTCATCCGCGTCTAATTGAAACAATAATTGTTTAGCTGAATTAGATTTACCACTATTTTTTGCACCACTTGACACAGTTCTTTGACCTACCTTTTTCCAGGGCGATTCATTTTGAGCGTGGATTGGCAAACACCACACAAAAATTAATAGGATTAGAGCAGTTTTTTTCATGGTTAAATAATATTAATGTTTCAAAAATAAAGTATTTAAATTTAATTTTAGATAATTTCCTTATTTTTAGATTTTTCTTAAAAATCGATTCTTGATACTGTCACATTTAAAATAGATAGTATAAATTTGCATAACCATAAAATAATTCCATTGAAGATTTTTCATTCTATAAAAGATTTCAGCACCACAAAAAAAACGATTCTTACATTAGGTACTTTTGACGGTGTCCATATAGGACATCAAAAAATTCTGGAAAGAGTTATAGACAATACTGCAAACGACAAATACGAAAGTCTTGTTCTTACTTTCTTTCCTCATCCTCGAATGGTTTTACAGGAGCAATCAGAAATCAAGTTACTAAACACGATTGAGGAAAAAATTCATTTATTGGAAATGATAGGGATTCAAAATCTTGTTATACATCCTTTTGATGAAGCTTTCTCTAAATTAACTGCCGAAGATTTCGTACAGACTGTTTTGGTAAATCAATTTGACATCCATAAAATCATCATTGGTCATGATCACAGATTTGGGAGAAATCGAACAGCAAATATTGATGATCTAATTGGCTTTGGAAAAAAATATGGATTTGAAGTTGAACAAATATCTGTGCAAGAAATAAATGACCTTTCTGTAAGCTCTACAAAAATAAGGAAAGCCCTATTAAGCGGAGATATGGCTCTAGCAAACGCATACTTAGGCTATGACTATTTCTTGACTGGAACTGTTTTTAAAGGAAAACAACTGGGACGAACTATTGGATTCCCTACAGCAAACATAAAAATAAAAGAAGATTACAAGCTGATTCCACTTAATGGCGTCTATGTAGTTAAAAGTATCATCAATCAAAAAACTGTTTTTGGAATGATGAACATTGGATTCAACCCTACCGTATCTGGGGAAAAATTATCGATTGAAATCCATTTTTTAGATTTCGATGCCGATTTGTACGATCAAAAATTAACAATCTCAGTCCTTAAACACCTCCGCCCTGAGCAAAAATTTGATTCCATTGATTTACTGACTAAACAATTGGAGAAAGATAAAAATACTGCAATGGCTTACCTGAGTGAACTTGGATAATTAATAAAAAATTTATTAGTACTTTTCATTAAATATAGCAAGATTTTACGTAAATTTGATATGTACTGCCCTGTTTGTCAAAGAAGTAATTTTGAACTTTTTAAAACCAAGGATATGAAACTACCAAAAGAACTATACAACGGAATTATTATTTTTATCGGGATAGGCCTTTATTTCTTATTGATGGAGGTATTAAATCTTTCTAATTTGTATTACCTAAGGTTGCTTAATATTGTTTTCGTCTATTATGGAGCAAACAAAACTTTAAAATCAAATTTCCTGGAAGGGAAAAACCTTTTTTCCCATAATGCTATTTCTGCATTTCTAACCTCAATAATAGGTATTTTTTTAAGCATCGCTGGACTGTTAGCATATATCTATGCAAAAGGAGGTGACAGCTATATTCAAAATTTATCAGAAACCTTTCTATTTGTAGGAACGCCCACTGCAGTGACCTATACTATAACATTGCTAATTGAAGGAATTGTTTCTGCTTTGATTGTAACTTTTTCATTAATGCTCTACTGGAAAGAAAAATATCCAGCTGACTAACGGCAGATATAAATCAACAATGCCATCTCACTTTATGGAGTCTAAAGAAAGGGACCACAAACAAAATTTTAGTATCACTGATCTTTATTTTTAACAGCTGACAACATGAAATTACCAAAAGAATTTTTGAATGGTTGTATTATTTTTGCTGCAACTGGAGTCTTTTTTTTACTAATGAATGCTGTAGGTTTAGGTCATCTGTTCTATTTGCGCCTAATTAATGTGTTTTTTGTCTTTTATGGTGTTAACAGAACTATTAAAATGAATCTAGCTGAAGGCGAAAAAAATTTCGTCCCTAATAGCGTTGCCGCACTACTGACTTCGCTAGTCGGTGTGTTTTTAAGTATTCTAGGACTAATAATTTATAGTTATTTGCAAGGTGGTGATTCTTATGTTCAATCGCTTTCAGAAACATTCCTTTTTGGGGGAAACCCTTCAATTTTTGCTTATTCTATTTCTCTACTCTTTGAAGGAATAGCATCTTCAGTGATTGTTACAATGCTGCTAATGCTATATTGGAACAACCGGCTAACTTCTGACTAACTTTAAATTCTAAAACAATCTACCGCTGCCTATTTAAAGTATATTGCATTACTTCTTTAGAACAATTTGACTACTTTTGAGCCATCAAAAAATCGCATCTATGACCACTACTAAACACAATTGGACAAAAGAAGAAATTATTGCAATATATAATAAACCGATGATGGATTTGCTTTATGAAGCAGCCTCCATCCATAGAGAACATCACGATCCAAACGTGGTTCAGGTGTCCACTTTATTGTCTATCAAAACTGGTGGTTGTCCAGAAGATTGTGGTTACTGCCCTCAAGCAGCAAGGTACCACACTTCAGTTGAAGGGAATGATCTAATGTCAGTAAACCAAGTAAAAGCGCAAGCTTTAAGAGCTAAAGAAAGTGGTTCTTCAAGAGTTTGTATGGGAGCAGCTTGGAGAAATGTAAAAGACGGTCCTGAATTTGATCAAGTCTTGGAAATGGTTCGTACGATCAATAAACTAGAAATGGAAGTTTGTTGTACACTTGGAATGATTACTGAAAACCAAGCCCATCGTTTAGCAGAAGCTGGTTTATATGCTTACAATCACAATTTAGATACCTCAGAAGAATACTATAAAGAAGTCATTTCAACTCGTGGATTTGAAGACCGTTTACAAACAATAGAGAATGTTCGTAAAACGAATGTTACAGTTTGTAGTGGTGGGATAATAGGAATGGGGGAAAGTATTGCAGACAGAGCGGGAATGCTAGTTGCTCTTTCAACTTTGAACCCTCAGCCGGAATCTGTGCCTATTAACGCTTTAGTTCCCGTTGAAGGAACTCCAATGGAAGAAGAAAAACCAGTTGAAATTTGGGAAATGATACGAATGGTAGCTACAACCCGAATTATCATGCCTGAAACTCAAGTGCGTTTATCAGCTGGAAGAATGAATATGAGTCGCGAAGGTCAGGCGATGTGCTTTTTTGCTGGTGCAAATTCTATTTTTGCAGGAGACAAATTATTGACTACTCCAAATCCTGATGTAAATGAAGACATGAAAATGTTTGAAATGCTAGGCTTGAATCCTCAAAAACCATTTACTAAAGTTTCTCAACCAGCAACAGTTGAAGCAGAGGACTCTCAGTTTGCTCCACTTGGTGAAAAACCTAAATGGTCGCGTCCAGGTCACACTATTGAGAAAAACCTTGAAGCATCGTCTAAAGGAAAATAAGCTTTTTCTTTTTATATAAAAAAACCATCTTGATTTTCAAGATGGTTTTTTTTGTAGAAATAATTGAGTGTTTAATTAATCGCCTTTTTAATCACAACCTCTCCGTTTTGAAGCATTACTTTAACCAATAACAAATGTTGACTAGGCTTCATATTTAAAATCATCAATTCTTGTGAGTCTACATTTTTTTTCTGGAAAACCTCTTTTCCAGTTATTTCAAAAATAGTTATTTCATCAATTAATTCAATTGTAGAAGACACTTTCAGTTGTTTATTTTTAATAGACACTAGAACTTGATTGTTTAATGTATTAAAATCTTTTATACCTAATGATTTATTGGTATAACGCAAAACAAAACGATCATTAAAGGTACCTGCAGATGTACTAAAATTATATGGAGTGGCTTTTATATCATGAACCACGTTTAACAACTTATCTTCAAGATAAATTTTTTGGCCCGCAAAAAATAATCCATCAACATGATCTATTGTAATAGTAGCATTTCCTACTGAATTTACAGCATATCCTAAAGGAACTAAATCCGTATCAATAAACGGTAAAGCTCTTCCTTGAATGGAAAGCTTATCACTACCCAACAAGCTATATAAAGCAAAAGGTTGATTAACATCATAAACTCGGCTATCATAACCAGGGTTGAATTCATTTGTAGCATTTGGAATATAGCCGACTAGAGTCTGACTAAAATTTTGAGTATTGTTAGTTAGATTAAGCCATATTCTGCTCGATTCTTCTGACGTCTCTTTTGTTGAAGTCATTTTATAAAAATTAGCATTATTCCCTCCAACTCTCATATTATTAGTAAAAGTAACGTTTCCAGTTGCAAAAGCTTCTATAAAAAACCCTTGACCAGAAGTAATGTATCGACTTGGAGCAGTTAAATTACCAGTCCCAGAAGCTCCACCAGCAGCTATCCCTCCGGATAAATTATATACAGCATAATCTGTTGAAGCATAATTATTAGCCGATATTCTATTGTTGTGTGTCCAAAAATACAATTCTCCTCCAAATGTTTTATTTATAGTACCGTAGCCAATAAAATTAGCATTTATAAATTCAACTGCATCAATGGCCGACGGGTATGGATTCCCAATCAAACGTTCTCCTGTATTAATATCAGGACCTGAAGTTCTAATCGTAACTGGAATATTTATGGTTCCATTATTAGGAACTCCAACAAAATTAAAGGAAGTATTAACCGTAGGACTACTTGGGCTTATTCCTTCGGGTGCACGAATCGCATAACCAATCCCTGCAGAGAAAACTCTAGTAGAAGCACCAATACTTACCCAATAATTATTATAATCAAAAAATTTATCTCCCTGTGTTAGAGGAGAAAAATTCAATAAAGTTTGCGTACCCGTTGTTGGAGATGACCAATAGGTGAAATCATCCAAAACAATTGGTGATGAATTTCTTTTTACAGTAATATTTCCTGAATTCGCAATAGTATTATTTAATTGTATAAGATTACCACTATTTTCAAATACTAATGCTCCTCCTGCAATCGTAAGCTCATTAGTTAAAGAAATTGAATTTCCATTATTGATTACAACGTTACCCGAAGTAACTTTACAGGAACAACCCACTAGATCAGAAGAAGAACTATAGTTCCCCGTAAATTCTATTCTTTTAGCATTTGTAGGTGTACCGTTTGACCACGCAGTTCCATTCCAGATGGTTGATGTAGCTGCTAAAGTTGTGAAATTTTGAGTGGCACTATTTACCGTACAAGTACTATTAGCTCTTACCCTATAGTAATAAGTGGTACCTGCTACTAAACCCGAAAGAGCGTATGCAGCGACATTACCAACATTCAAGCCATTATAACCAGATACAAAACTTGCAAAAGTATTTACCGTTGAAACATCTAATAGATAACCCGTTGCGCCTGCAGCAGCAGACCAATTCGCAGTAGCCCCCGAACAATTTATTGCTGTTCCTACAGCAGAAACTGGCGCGGGTATTTGTGGCGTGAATCTATAAATTTGTCCCTCTGCAGGTTTTGTTAAAATATTTGTAGTGAAAGTCCCAGATTGTGCGGCTGGGCTTGTCCCAGAATTATTTAAAGTTAAATACGTTCCTGCAGCATCGTAAACCCCTATTGTAGCACCAGCAGTGTCATTTCTACCATTTCCATTAGCAATAGGACTTACGCCGTTTTTATAAATATATTCAACAACGTTCGTGCTTTCATACAGCCAAACTTGAAATGAAATTACATCGGAACTAGAGTTATAATTCCATTTTTGTTGACTCCATTCTAATTTAAATATTCTGTTAGGTGAGACACCACTAATTAAATACCTTGGGGTTACTGAGTTTTTTAAATCATCCCATAATGGCATTAATACAGGATTTATAGTATTTGCATTTGCTAATGTATTTGAATAATGAGTGTTAGTAGTTGTTCCAAAAGTCAACCAACCATTGCTACAAACTTTTATTTGAGAATAAGAGGTACCCGCAAAGACAAATGAAAAGGGCAATGTTACTGCACTTGAAAGAACATCATCATCCGTTGAGCCTAATGATGTGTTTGTGCCTCCCGTAAGCGAGGAATAAGTCCCCGCACTGGCTGTAAAACAATAATTACTCGCTGATTGCCCAAAAGAAAAAACGGGTATTAAGATGAGTAGAAAAAGTAAGTTTTTTATCATAATATTTGTTTTTAATCTGGATATTAAATTTTTTAGCCTTTAAAATTATCCTATACAAACATAGTAAAAAATATAAATGCGTTAACCATTTTACTTTTGCTAAACAAGACCTTAAACTTCTCTTAAAATAACGGGGAAATTTAAAGCTTTTTAGTTAATAATAGCATTGCCAAAAAACTTCCACTTCAATCAAATTAGCCATAATTATATCACTTATTTTTAAAAAAAATATTTCTTGAAAATTGACTTATATTTCCAAAATAAGAGCCAATATTACATTCTTTAAAGTAATAGGTTTTTATATTATTTAAAAATCTGAAGTTGCTATTTACTTCCAAGTCATACTGTTTTATTGATTCTCATAGTATAAAAAAACCCATTATGAATATACATAATGAGTTTCAAATAAGTTGTCATTCTAATAATCTAATACACAATTTTTTTATTTACTGTTTTTCCACTCTGCAAAATTACTTTTACAATTAAAGCTTGATCAATAGGCCCTAAATTAAGTATCTTATTTTCATAATTATCAACATTGTGTTTTTTATAAAGTTGCTTTCCTGAAAAATCATAAACGAATACTTTATCTATTAGCTCATCTGAAGATTTTATCAATACTACTTTGTTTTTATTCGAAATTAAGATACCATATTTTATGTCTTCAAATTCATCAGTTGCTAACGTTTTATTAGTATATTTTATAATGAAACGATCATTAAAAACTCCGCTTTCAGTTTTAAATAAATAAGGGGAATTTTTTAAATTATGTGTCGTATTAAGTAATTTATCCTCTAAAAAAACATCTTTATCGACAAATGATCCATCCACCTGACCTATCCCAATTTGAAAGTCACCCACAATAGTGGAACTATATCCTAGTGGAACCTCATCGGCTTGGTCAAACGGCAACGCTCTTCCCTGAATAACTAAATTCTTATCTTGATTAATACTGTAGAAATCCAAAAACTCATTAGAATCAAAGCTTTCTCCGTCAAAAGCGGAATCGTATTCATTTGTAGCTCCAGTTACATACCCTACCAAGGTTTGTTTAAAAGCATCTTGCATGTTATATAAATTTAACCATAATCTATCTTTTTCAACTGTGGTAACTGCTTTCGTATTTGAAGCATTTTTAAAAAATTGAGAATTCACACCTGTTATACTTCCTACTCCAACTCTCATATTATTTTTAAAAACAGCATTACCAGATGCAATACTAGTCCCAAAAAAAGCTTGACCTGAAGCAATTTTTCCTGAAGGAGCATTACTATTTACTGCCCCAGCATTTGAGGAACTTGGCGCTTGAGTAGCAACACCGCCAGTTAAATTATAAGCAGCATAATCATCCGAAGAATAAGCATAGATTCCTGAACCAGGATTAGATACACCAATTCCTATATTTGTATTGTGAGTCCAAAAATAAATAGTCCCTTCTAATACTCCATTATTTGCCGTCAAAAAGGAGTCGGCATCTAAAGCAGATGGATAGGGATTCCCTATCAAATTAGAATTCCCCGCTACTCCAATAGCCGTATTTTTCACTCCATTATTTGGTACCCCAATAAAACTGGCTAAATAAGCACTAGGAGGTGTAGGAGCTGAATAATTTTGAGGCCCTCTTACAATATAACCAGTTCCAATTGCCATTGTATTAGCTGAGTTTTCTTGTCTCCAATTATCTATTCCAGAATCAAAAGAATAAAATTTATCTCCAAGAGTATTAGGCGAAAGATTATATAATGTTTGTGATGCTACTGGAGACGACCAGTAAGTATAATCAAAATTACTAATAAGAGATGTCTCTCTTTTATAGATAATATCTCCTGAATTAGGAGTCGAAGGAGTATCATTAATTTGAACTAAACTTGCTCCACTTTCAAAGGTTAATGTAGCGTTAGATTGTACAATTACCTCATTCGTTATTTTTAACGTAAGCCCCGCTTTAAAAACAACAGTAGTACTTCCTGTAACCTTACAAGAACATCCTTCAATATCCACATTTGGATCTGATGCAGGTGGATAATTTCCTGAAAAAACAATTTTATCACTCAGAGTTGGTGTTCCGTTAGACCAAACAGTTCCGTTCCATGTATTTGTGACAGCTGAATTTATTACTACATTTCCTGTAGCACCAGATATACAACCTGTACTATTTGTTACCGTAAAGTTATATTTTCCTGCTACTAATCCTGTTATTGTTGTTGTACTTCCACTTCCAGTTAGTCCACCAGGATTAATAGTCCAACTACCTGAAGGCAAACCACTCAATTCAACACTTCCCGTTGAAATAACACAATTAGGTTGCGTTTTTGTTCCTGGTGTTGGAGCTGCTAATACATCTTCTACTTTTAAAGTAACTTGATTGCTGTTTTTTGTACCGCAACCGTTCGTTGCATAATATCTAATGTTTTTACCATTATCCGCAAAGACGACCGTATAAGGCACTGTTAAATTTGCAAATGACCCGCTTCCAACTCCTGTCTCCAGTTCCCAGCCCGAAGCTGTAACTAATGATCCATTAGCTGTAACTGTTGGTGCTGTCGGATTCAAAAAACCTCCAGAACATAATGTTGCAGGTGCAGTAATTGCTGCTACTGTGGGTGAGTTATTAACTGTTATAACAACTTGACTACCATTTGTTGTACCGCAACCGTTCGTTGCATAATATCTTATCTTTTTTCCATTATCCACAAAGGCAACTGTATAAGGTACTGTTAAATTTGCAAATGCCCCACTTCCAACCCCTGTCTCTAATTGCCAACCCGAAGCTGTAACTAATGATCCATTAGCTGTAACTGTTGGCGCTGTCGGATTCAATGAGCCCGCAGAACATAACGCAGCAGGCGCTGTAATT
>NZ_CAXBBR010000014.1:0-66815 GCF_963974175.1 uncultured Flavobacterium sp. | reverse complement strand
CAACAACTAATGCAAGTGGATGTACAAGTTTACAAGGTTCAGGCGTTGCCGCTCCTAAAACAACTCCTACTGCTCCAGTAGTAAATGTTGTAAACAACTGTGATGGAACTTCTACGTTGTCAACAACAGCTACAGGAACTTTATTATGGAGTACTGGTGAATCAACTGCTTCAATAACTGTTCAAACAGCTGCAACTTATACCGTAACAACAACTAATGCAAGTGGATGTACAAGTTTACAAGGTTCAGGCGTTGCCGCTCCAACTAAAATAACTTTTACTGCTACTCCAACACAAATTAATTGTAATGGAGGAACAGGAAGTGTTACTCTTGCTTCAAGCGGAGGGACAGGAACATTAACCTATTCAGGATCTGCTACTGCTAGCTTAACTGCTGGAACATATAACTACACTGTAACTGATGCTAACGGATGTACTGCAACTGCAACTGCAACTCTGATAGATGGAGATGGTACACCTCCTATGATTAGTGAATTGCCTACTGCAACAACTATCAATTGCCCAGCATTGCCATCGTTTGTTACACCAACAGCAACCGACAGCGTTGACCCTAGTCCAAACCTAACTTCTGCTGATGTAACAACTAATGGTACATGTGCTGGTTCGTATTCTGTGACTAGAACTTGGACTGCAACAGATGCTTGTGGAAACGCAGCTACTGCCTCACAAACGATTAACGTTCAAGATATAACGGCTCCAGTAATTGCAGCTTTACCTGCTACTTCAACGATCAATTGTCCTGCTACTCCAATATTTGCTGTAGCAACGGCAACAGACGCTTGTGGTTCTGATTTCACGTTAACTTCTGCTGATGTAACTACTAATGGTACATGTGCTGGTTCGTATTCTGTTACTAGAACTTGGACAGCAACAGATGCTTGTGGAAACGCAGCTACTGCTTCACAAACGATTAACGTACAAGATATAACGGCTCCTACTACAACTACACAATTTGCAGCAGAAATCAACGTAAATTGTAGTGTAATACCAGTTAAACCTAATCTTGTTTTTGTTGATGAGTGTTCAACTATTGTTCCGACTGTTGTCTATACTGAGAATACAATTAACAATACTACTACCTCTTATTCTATTATAAGAAAATGGATTGTGAAGGATGCGTGTGGTAACACATCTGAGTTTATTCAAAAGGTGAACGTAGATGTTACTGCAACTAACATTGCGATAGCTGAAGTTAAGTCTTATAATATCGATGATGTTCCAGCACCAACTATCAACCTGTTTAGTTTGTTACCACAAGGTACACCAACAGGTGGAACATGGTTTAGCGAAAACTCTTCGGTAACATTAAACGGAGACATCGTCGATAACAGTTCAGTTTCAGCAGGAGATTATAAATTTACCTATACTATTAATGCAAATGCATGTCCAACAGTATACGCACTTACTATCAACATAGACGGAGGTCTTGTATTACCATGTGGTACTGTGACTGTTCACAATGCTTTCTCCCCTAATGGAGATGGAATTAATGAAATATTTACTATTGATAGTATAGATGATACGATTTGTTATCCAGAAAACACAGTTGAAATCTACAACCGATGGGGAGTTCTAGTTTTTGAAACTAAAGGATATAATAATAGCTCAAACGCTTTTAATGGTACCTCTCGTGGAAGAACCACTATAAGTCAATCATCCGGTTTGCCAACTGGTACGTACTTTTACATCTTGAATTATACTTCTGTTGATGGTACTGGTCAAATCCAGACCAATACGAAAGACGGATATCTATACCTAACAAAATAATGAAAAACCTTACCTTAGGGTTTTATAGCCCTAAGGTTTGCTTAAAATTTTATGAAAAGCCCTAATTTTCGAATGATAAAATATCTACTATGAAAACAAAACTATTTTCTTTCGTTTTGATGTTTACTGCTTTGGTAAGTTTTGCTCAACAGGACGCACAATTTACACAATACATGTACAACACAATAAATATCAATCCAGCTTATGCGGGATCAAGAGGAGCTCTGAGTGTCTTTGCATTACATCGTACTCAATGGGTAGGACTAGATGGTGCACCAGTTACTAATGCAGTATCTGTCAATACCCCTTTTAACAATAGTAGGTTAGGTCTTGGAGTATCTATTATCAATGATAAGATAGGTCCTACACATGAAAACACTATTTCTGCTGATTTATCTTATACGGTACCAACGTCTGAAAAAGTTAAACTATCTTTTGGAGTTAAAGCAACAGCCAATTTATTTGATTTAGATGTTACCCGATTAAATCCTGTGGATGACGATCCTAGTTTACATGACTATAATAATAAATTCTCGCCTAATATTGGGGCTGGGGTATATTTGCACTCAGACAAAGCATATGTAGGTTTATCAATACCGAATTTTATAGAGTCAAACCGCTATGATGATAATGAAGTTGCTATTTTTAAAGAAAAAATAAATTATTATTTGATCGCTGGTTATATACTTGATTTGAATAGTTCGATAAAGTTCAAACCTGCCCTATTAACTAAAATGGTAAAAGGAGCACCACTTCAAGTAGATGTGTCAGGAAACTTTATGTTTAACGATAAATTCGTACTTGGAGTTGCCTATCGATGGAGTGCTGCGGTTACTGCAATGGCTGGATTTCAAATTTCAGACGCGATGTATATTGGATATGGATATGATCTAGAAACTACCAATTTAAATAATTATAATTCTGGCTCGCATGAAATTTTCTTACGCTATGAATTATTTAAAAAGAATGATAAAATCACAACCCAACGATTCTTCTAAAAATTATTATTATGAAAAATAACATACTCTTTTACATAACTATAATAACTGTTTTTTCATTAAACATTTATTCGCAAAAAGCCAGAGTAGCCTCAGCTGATAAAAAATATGACAACTACGCTTTTGTAGATGCCATAAAAACCTATGAAAGAGTTGCAGAAAAAGGTTATAAATCGGCTGATATGTTCCAAAAGTTGGGAAATGCTTATTACTTCAACGGGAAACTCGAAAAAGCAGCACAATGGTATGGTGAATTATTTGCCATGACTACTGAGGTCGAACCAGCTTATTATTATCGCTATGCGCAATCTCTGCGTTCCATAGGCGAAAATGACAAAGCAGATCAGATTATGGAAAAGTTTGATCAAATTTCTGGAAATGACAGTAGAGGAGAACTTTTTGCAAAAAACGAAAACTACATGGATGCCATTAAGGCTAATTCCGGAAGGTATAAAATCGAAAATGCGGGAATTAACTCTCCCTATTCAGATTATGGAACTACTATGTATTCCGATAAGATGGTGTTTGCCTCAGCAAGAGATACTGGAAGTTTAGGACACAGAAAACATACATGGACTGGTCAGTCTTTCACAAAACTATATGTGTCTGATGTTGGAAATGA
This sequence comes from uncultured Flavobacterium sp., assembly GCF_963974175.1. Classification (GTDB taxonomy): domain Bacteria; phylum Bacteroidota; class Bacteroidia; order Flavobacteriales; family Flavobacteriaceae; genus Flavobacterium. The sequence continues at coordinate 63,408 of NZ_CAXBBR010000014.1, read as the reverse complement.
ATTGAGTTTAGGAACTCCAGCTAAGTTTGATAAATCCATCAACTCTAAATTTAATGAGTCAACTCCAGTCTTTACTAAAGATGGAAAAACTATCTATTTCACAAGAAATAACTACCTCGACGGAAAAAAAGGCAAAGACGGAAATGACAACACCTTAGTAAAAATATACAAAGCTAATTTAGAGAATGACAAATGGGAGAATATTACTGAACTTCCATTCGACAGTGATAATTACAGTACAGCCCATCCTGTTTTAAGTCCTGATGAAAAAACAATGTATTTCGTGTCTGATATGCCTGGAACTATAGGCCTTTCTGATCTATTTAAAGTAAAAATAAACGAAGATGGAACTTTTGGTACTCCTATAAATCTTGGACGATCTATCAATACTGAAGGAAGAGAAACATTTCCATTTGTAAATGCAGACAACGAAATTTATTTTGCCTCTGATGGCCATCCGGGTTTAGGAGGGTTAGATATTTTTGTATCTAAAATAAAGACCGACGGAACTTTTGGAAAAGTTCAAAATGTTGGTATGGATGCCAACTCACCTAAAGATGATTTCGGATATTGGATTGATACCAAATCCAGAAGAGGTTTTTTCTCTTCAAATAGAGATGGCGGACAAGGTTATGATGACATTTATAAATTCCTGGAAACTAAAAAACTTCTTTGTGAACAAGAATTATCTGGAAAAGTGACAGACACAATCACTTCTGAAATTCTTGTAGGGGCTAAAATTAGTCTTTTTGACAATAAGTTCAATCCTATGGGAACAGTTAATACAGATGATAAAGGAATCTGTACTTGTACTATTGAATGCAGCAAAACGTATAATGTAAGAGCTGAAAAAGAAGATTATAAAACTAAAGAAGAAAGTGCAACTATTGCTGACGAAAACGGAAAAACAAATTTCGATATCGCCTTAGAAAAAGTACAATGTAAGGTTACTGTAGGAGATGATTTAGGTAAATGTTTTGGCATTAAAATGATTTACTTTGACTTCGATAAATCAAATATCCGACAAGAAGCAGCTTTAGATCTTGAAAAAATATTAGATGTTTTAAATCAATATCCAAAATTGAAACTAGATATTCGTTCGCATACAGACAGCCGTGGATCAAACAAATACAATGAGTCCTTGTCTGACAGAAGAGCACAATCTACCATAGGTTGGTTAATGAAAAACGGAGTGGATAAAAGCCGTTTAACAGCTAAAGGTTACGGAGAAAACCAACTCATAAATAAATGTGCTGATGGTGTTGAATGTACCGAAGAAGAGCATCAGCTAAACAGACGAAGTGAATTTATTATCATGGAGTTGTAGCGGAAAGACAAATAGTTTAAAGTAATAAATAGTAACCTCGGAAAGTTAATCTTTCCGAGGTTTTTTATTTTTAAATTACTGTCTTAATAGACACCTATATATGACTTTAATTAGGTAATAATTTAACAAGGTTATGATAATATTTATAAATTCCTGGAAACTAAAAAACTTCTTGGTGAACAGCAACTATATCGAAAAGTGACAGATTTAACCACTTCTGAGATTCTTCTAGGGGCAAAACTCAGTCTGTTTGACAATAAGTTCAATCCTATGGGAACAGTTAATACAGATGATAAAGGAATCTGTACTTGTACTATTGAATGCAGCAAAACGTATAATGTAAGAGCTGAAAAAGAAGATTATAAAACTAAAGAAGAAAGTGCAACTATTGCTGACGAAAACGGAAAAACAAATTTCGATATCGCCTTAGAAAAAGTACAATGTAAGGTTACTGTAGGAGATGATTTAGGTAAATGTTTTGGCATTAAAATGATTTACTTTGACTTCGATAAATCAAATATCCGACAAGAAGCAGCTTTAGATCTTGAAAAAATATTAGATGTTTTAAATCAATATCCAAAATTGAAACTAGATATTCGTTCGCATACAGACAGCCGTGGATCAAACAAATACAATGAGTCCTTATATGACAGAAGAGCACAATCTACCATAGGTTAACGGAGTGGATAAAAATCGTTTAACAACTAAAGGTTACAGAGAAAACGACCTCATAAATAAATGTGCAGATGGTGTTGAATGCACCGAAGAAGAGCATCAACTAAACAGACGAAGAAAATTTATTATCACGCAGTTGTAGCGGAAAGACAAAAAGTTTAAAATAATAAATAATAACCTCGGAAAGTTAATCTTTCCGAGGTTATTTATTTTTACATGACTACATTAATAGTCAGCTTTATGTTGTTTCAATTAGCCAATAACGTAACTAGGGCCAAGTAAACTTCTTGTTAATTAAATCATAATTACCTAAAAACCAGAGTATTATCCGACAAATTAAATCTTAAAGAAAGAACTTAATAACACCAAAACGTAAATAATACCCAATAAAAAATACACTTCAACGAGTTTTTAGGTTAGTTATAGAGGAAACAAAACACCATCAATAATTATCCTTAAATTTAACTATAATTAATAAATACTCTTTATATGAGCAATGTTCAAAAAAGAGAAAATTACAAATATTGAAAATTCTTTAAAATCGAAAAAAGAAAATTTTATATTTTATATCAGGATCTAAATACCACCGACCTTGAAGTTTTGAATAAATTAAAAAATGTATTTATTCAAAAATTGTTTAAAAACACGCTACTGTTGAAAATCATTTTAGTTTCGTGTTTTAACTAAAATAAGAAAGGGAAAATTCTCAACGACTGAGAAAAATCTTAACCCTAAAAAAAGTAATTATTTATTCCTGAAAAATCTAGCCAGCAAAATTGACTTTGCTTTGTAGAAAACATACTCTAACACCAAAAATAGCTTTCGTATAAAATTCAATTAATTCTTACATCTTTATTTTCTTCAAAAGCTAAAATGAAAACAACGGATTTTAAAGTAATAAATTAAAAAAGTAATATTATGAAATCGAAAATTACATTCTTAAAATTGGCTTCCCTCCTACTAACCGATAATAAATTTTCTGGATTCGATATTCCAAAGCCTTGGACGGATTTAGTTCGAACAGTGGCATTCCTTTCTCAAGAAATAGTAGCTGCATATCCCTTTTTTGACTCTTTAAGAACTATTGCCATAAATATGGATTCTCTACCTGTAAAGCTGGAGAAGCTAACAATAGTTGCTCGCCCCTCAATCTATATCACTACTAACAGAGGTGAATTTCACTATTTAAAATCACCTCACTTTCTAACGATTTAAAACAAGTCAATATGAAATCAACTTTTACACATTCGACAAAATTACTTGTATTCATTATAATAAGTCTATTTAGTTTAACTAACTATACTTTTAGTCAAACATTCCCAGACGCAAGTTCTTGTACCTCTAAGGATTTAGAATTGGTTGGAGCTGTTCTATCGGGAGGGGATTTATGTAATTCTTGCCCAACAGATACTAAAATAACAAGATCATTGACAGTATCCATTAATAACACAACTGGATCTACAAGAACTGCTTTTGCTTTTTGGGGAACATTAGAAGAATATAGTGGTAGTGATGGATCATTAGTGTCCTCTGTACCAATTACTTCTTGTTTTGGTCCGTTACCTGGTAATGCAATAACATACCTAGTTGCAAACAATATCACTTATACTTGTGGAAATATATTAAAAATAATTAATTTAAGATTGGCTTGGACTGATGCCTCTCCAAATAGCAACTGTCCAATTGATCCTGCCACAATTAATCCAAAATGCGGTACGTTGCCATCAATAGCAATTAATGCAGGTGTAAATGGAGAGTTTGCACTCACAGTGTCAGAATGCGGTTCCGCCACCGGAGCCATTGATTTAACTCCAACAGGAGGTACTGCTCCTTACACCTACCTATGGACGACAACAGATGGTTCTAACCTAAACGGTCAAAACACGAATCAAGACCTTACTGCTTTACTGCCTGGTACCTATAATGTAAAGATTACGGACGCTAATAAATGTGTGACAAATAAATTCAGAACAATAACGACAACTACGCCTCCAACATTAACAGTCGTAAACCCCGCTGCAGTATGTTCTCCTTCAACGGTAGATATTACTACCAATACCGTTCAAACTACAAATACGGGAACAACTACTAAATATTATACTACTTTGGCTTTAGCCAATGCAGGTGGAGCGTCAGATGTAACAACACCAGCGGCTGTTGCAACAACTGGCACCTATTATATCAGAAGTGAATTTGCTAATGGATGCTTTACTGTAAAATCAGTACTGGTGACGGTAAACCCATTGCCAACATTAACAGTGGTAAACCCCGCTGCAGTATGTTCTCCTTCAACGGTAGATATTACCAGCAATACCGTTCAAACTACAAATAATGGAACAACTACTAAATATTATACTACTTTAGCTTTAGCCAATGCAGGTGCAGCATCAGATGTAACAACACCAGCGGCTGTTGCAACAACTGGCACCTATTATATCAGAAGTGAATTTGCTAATGGATGCTTTACTGTAAAATCAGTACTGGTGACGGTAAATAAATGCTTAATTTCGATAGTGAAAGAATCTAAATTAAATAATACTGCAACCTGCACAAGTGTGGGAGATACTATTACTTATACTTTTACTGTAACTAATCCAGGTACTACACCAATAACGAATATTACAATTACCGACCCTTTATTAACGGCACCAAATCCTGTCGTTCCAATATTGTTAGCAAGTGGAGATACTAATGGTGATATGAGTTTAGATGTAAATGAAACTTGGATATATACAGCAACTTATGCAATAACGCAAAATGATATTAATACAGGAAATGTTACTAACCAAGCAACCGTAAACGCCTTAGTTTTAGGAGGAGATCCTGTTACAGGTTCATCAGGTACAATAACAAGATTATGTCAAAACCCTAAAATTGCAGTTGTAAAAAGCAGTGATATTGTAGTTGGAGAAAACGGATGTGCCAACCTAGTTGTAGGCAGTATTGTAACGTATACCTTCAACGTGACTAATCCGGGTAATGTAAGTTTACATAATGTATCTGTTGAAGATCTTCATCCTGGTTTATCTGCTATTGCTCTTCAAAGTGGTGGTGATGCCAATACTAACAGCATACTAGAGCCTAGTGAAACTTGGACTTATACCGCAACGTACACAGTAACTCAAGCTGATATCGATGCTGGAAAAATAACCAATCAAGCTTCGGTTGATGGCTTTGCTCCTGACGAAACAAAAGTATCTGACTTATCTGGTAACGGGGCAACTACTAATGAGGAAAATATGATACCTATTTGCTCTACACCGAAAATTGCCATTGTAAAAACCAATGACATTCAAATTGGAGAAAACGGATGTGCCAACCTAGTCGTAGGTAGCATCGTAACATATACATTCACCGTAACTAATCCGGGTAATGTAAGTTTACATAATGTAATGGTTGCTGACCCTCATGTAGGCTTATCTGCTATTGCTCTTCAAAGTGGTGGTGATGCCAATACTAACAATATTTTAGAGGTTACTGAAACTTGGACTTATACTGCAACTTACACAGTAACTCAAGCTGATATCGATACAGGGAAAATAACCAATCAAGCTTCGGTTGATGGTTTTGCTCCTGATGAAACGAAAGTGACTGACTTATCTGGTAATGGATCTACTACTAATGAAGAAAATATAATACCTATTTGTACTACACCGAAAATTGCTATTGTAAAAACCAATGACATTCAAATTGGAGAAAACGGATGTGCCGACCTAGTCGTAGGTAGCATCGTAACATATACATTCACCGTAACTAATCCGGGTAATGTAAGTTTACATAATGTAATGGTTGCTGACCCTCATGTAGGCTTATCTGCTATTGCTCTTCAAAGTGGTGGTGATGCCAATACTAACAATATTTTAGAGGTTACTGAAACTTGGACTTATACTGCAACTTACACAGTAACTCAAGCTGATATCGATACAGGGAAAATAACCAATCAAGCTTCGGTTGATGGTTTTGCTCCTGATGAAACGAAAGTGACTGACTTATCTGGTAATGGATCTACTACTAATGAAGAAAATATAATACCTATTTGTACTACACCTAAAATTGCCATTGTAAAAACCAATGACATTCAAATTGGAGAAAACGGATGTGCCAACCTAGTCGTAGGTAGCATCGTAACATATACATTCACCGTAACTAATCCGGGTAATGTAAGTTTACATAATGTAATGGTTGCTGACCCTCATGTAGGCTTATCTGCTATTGCTCTTCAAAGTGGTGGTGATGCCAATACTAACAATATTTTAGAGGTTACTGAAACTTGGACTTATACTGCAACTTACACAGTAACTCAAGCTGATATCGATACAGGGAAAATAACCAATCAAGCTTCGGTTGATGGTTTTGCTCCTGATGAAACGAAAGTGACTGACTTATCTGGTAATGGATCTACTACTAATGAAGAAAATATAATACCTATTTGTACTACACCGAAAATTGCCATTGTAAAAACCAATGACATTCAAATTGGAGAAGACGGATGTGCCAACCTAGTCGTAGGTAGTATTGTGACCTATACATTCACCGTAACTAATCCGGGTAATGTAAGTTTACATAATGTAATGGTTACTGACCCTCATGTAGGCTTGTCTGCTGTTGCTCTTCTAAGTGGTGGTGATGCGAATACTAACAATATATTAGAGGTTACTGAAACTTGGATTTATACTGCAACTTACACAGTAACTCAAGCTGATATTGATGCGGGAAAAATAACCAACCAAGCTTCTGTTGATGGTTTTGCTCCTGATGAAACGAAAGTGACTGACTTATCCGGTGATGGAGCAAATACTAATGAAGAAAATGTAATACCAATTTGTTCTACACCTAAAATTGCCATTGTGAAAACCAATGACATTGTAGTTGGAGAAAACGGCTGTGTAACTCTAGCCTTAGGTGATATCATTACTTATACCTTCACCGTGACTAACCCTGGTAATGTGAGCTTACATAATGTAGCCGTTCAAGATCTTCATCCTGGTTTATCCTCTATTGCTCTTATTAGTGGTGATGCCAACACTAATAACATATTAGAGGTTACTGAAACTTGGATTTATAGAGCGACATACGCGGTAACTCAAGCTGATATAGATGCTGGAAAAATAACCAATCAAGCTTCCGTTGATGGCTTTGCTCCTGACGAAACAAAAGTATCTGACTTATCTGGTAGTTCTGAAACTAACAATGATGCAGATGTACTGGTTATATGTACGACACCATCTATTACTATAACTAAAGACGGAATGTTCAATGATTCAACATCACCTAAAGGCATAACAAATCCGGGGGATACAATCACTTATACTTTTGTTATAAAAAACACAGGTAATGTAACCCTTACTAATGTAACTATTACTGATCCATTACCTGGAATAGTAATCACTGGAGGGCCTTTAACATCACTAGCTGCCGGTGCTTCTAATAGTACTACTTTTATCGGTACTTATACAATCACACAAGCGGATATTAATGCGGGTGTTGTTTACAATCTAGCAACAGTTAGTGGTACTCAACCTTCTGGAACGGTTGTGACCGCCACTTCAACTGACCCTACGCTATGTACTATTTGTCCGCCTAAACCAGACTGTACAGGTCCTGATTGTGCAAACTACACCGTGACGCCGTTACCAAATCTAAAAGTTACTAAAACGGCCACTGTTACTACTCGAGGTAATATTGATGAAGTATATAGCTTTGTTGGAGATGTGATTAATTACAACATACGAGTTGAAAACACAGGCTACATGACGATTCTTAACATTGTTGTAAAAGATCCTTTGACAGGACTTAATAATACGATTGCAACATTGGCTCCCGGAGAATACAAAGATTTTAGTGAAAGTCACACCGTAACTACAGCAGACTTAAAAGCAGATTCAGTGCTTAATATAGCCACAGCAGATGGATTGACGCCAACGGGTTCTCCAATCCATGCCGAAGATTCGCTAACTGTTGAAAAAGCTTCTGTATTAGGTTGTGAAAGTATTCTCGTCCATAATGCCTTCTCTCCAAATGGAGATGGAATTAATGAAATGTTTGTCATTGATGGCCTTGAGGATACTATATGTTACCCTGAAAATACAGTTGAAATCTATAATCGTTGGGGAGTATTAGTTTTTGAAACTCAAAACTATAATAATCAAACTAATGCTTTTGATGGATACTCAAGAGGTAGAACCACAATTGATAAATCATCTGGCTTACCAACAGGAACCTATTTCTATATTTTGAAATACACTTCCGTTGATCTAAATGGTAATATTCAAGCAAATCAAAAAGACGGGTATTTATACCTTACAAAATAAATATAACTTAACATAATTCCTGAGGCTTAGCACCCCTCAGGTATAAAAAAGGAAACCAAATGAAGACAAGAATAATATTATTCGCTTTGCTGTTTACTGGAGTTGTAAGTTATGGCCAACAAGACGCTCAATTTACACAATACATGTATAACACAATAAATATTAATCCAGCTTATGCTGGATCAAGAGGAGCTTTGAGTATTTTTGCGTTGCATCGAACCCAATGGGTTGGGTTAGACGGTGCGCCAGTTACAAATGCAGTATCTGTAAATACCCCTTTTAACAACAGTAGGTTAGGTCTTGGTGTGTCTGTTATTAATGATAAGATAGGTCCAACGCATGAAAATACCATTTCTGCCGATCTATCCTACACTATCCCAACCTCTGAAAAAGTTAAACTATCTTTTGGTATTAAAGCAACAGCCAACTTATTTGATTTGGATGTAACCCGGCTAAACCCTGTAGATGATGACCCTAGTTTGCATGACTATAATAATAAGTTCTCCCCTAATATTGGGGCAGGGGTTTATTTGCATTCGGATAAAGCTTATGTTGGATTATCAATACCGAATTTTATAGAAACAAACCGATACGATGACAACGAAGTAGCTATTTTTAAAGAAAAAATAAATTACTATTTGATAGCTGGTTATATACTTGATTTGAATAACTCCATAAAATTCAAACCTGCTTTATTAACTAAAATGGTAAAAGGAGCACCACTCCAAGTAGATGTGTCAGGAAACTTTATGTTTAATGAAAAATTCGTGGTTGGAATAGCTTACAGATGGAGCGCTGCTGTAACTGCCATGGTAGGCTTTCAAGTATCAGAAGCCCTATATTTGGGTTATGGATATGATTTGGAAACCACTAATTTAGACAACTACAACTCTGGCTCACATGAAATTTTCTTACGCTACGAATTATTTAGAAACAATAATAAGATGACTACTCAACGATTTTTTTAAAATAATTATTATGAGGAAAAAATTAATTTTTTGCACAACAATAAGCCTTGTTTCATTTAAGATTCATTCACAAAATGAAAAGGTTTACATAACCGACAAAATAAATGCTAAATATGCATACATAGATGCTACACAAACATATGAAAGAGTGGCTGCAAAAGGCTACAAATCTGTAGATCTATTTCAAAAATTGGGAAACTCCTATTATTCAAATTCTAGGTTAGACAAAGCGGCCAAATGGTATGGAGAATTATTTGCCATAACTTCTGATTTAGACCCGGAATATTACTCCCGCTATGCTAAGTGTTTGATATTTATCGAAAAAAATGAGCAAGCAAATGAAGTCCTATATAGATTAAAGCAAAAAATAGCATTAGAAGAACTCATAAAACTGAAAAAATAATAATGAAGTAAAATCTCAAAAAATTATTATCATGAAAGGCTGCCAATTATATTTAATTTTAATATGCTTTTTTTCTTACAGTAGTTTTTCACAAAAAGTGAAATTAAATGAATCTGCAAAGAAAATGGAAGGTATAAAAATTAATGCTGATAAACATTCAGAAATCGAAGCCCATACTATAAATGCAGCCAGTTCCTACCATGTGGTTGAAAAAATAAATATGACTTTTGGTGGTTATACTACGACCTATACAGTATCAGATCTAAGTCAAGTTAACACCAATGATTTGGGGCCAAACAATACGAGAGTTGTTACCCCTCACTTTTCAGAAGATAAACATCTCACAGATAACCAAATCGAAAAGCTTACTGACTCAATAAAACAAGCCTTTATCCCTATTGATCCAATTGTAAAGAAAGATTTAAAAACAAATACGGACTTTGTTTATGTTAATCCTTTACAAACTTATGAAAGAGTAGCAGAAAAAGGATATAAATCTATAGACATGTTTAAAAAATTAGGGAATGCCTATTTCTTCAATGAAAAACTAAAGGAAGCTGCTAGGTGGTATGGAGAATTATTTGCCATGACAACAGATCTAGAACCAGTCTATTATTATCGTTATGCCCAATCGCTTAGATTCACTGGTGAAAAAGAAAAAGGTGATGAAATGATGGCTATATTCGATGAAATGTTAGAAAAATAATACAGATAAAAAAAAATAAAATTACAACCAACGATTCTTCTAAAAACAATTATTATGAAAAATAACATACTCTTTTACATAACTATAATAAGTGTTTTTTCATTAAACATTTATTCCCAAAAAGCCAGAGTAGCCGCTGCTGATAAAAAATATGACAACTATGCTTTTGTAGATGCCATAAAAACCTATGAAAGAGTCGCAGAGAAAGGCTATAAATCCGCTGATATGTTCCAAAAACTGGGAAATGCCTATTACTTTAATGGGGAACTTGAAAAAGCAGCACAGTGGTATGGAGAATTATTTGCAATGACTACTGAGGTCGAACCAGCTTACTATTATCGCTATGCACAATCTCTTCGTTCTATTGACGAAAATGACAAAGCGGATCAGATTATGGAAAAGTTTGATAAAATGTCTGGAAACGACAGTAGAGGAGAGCTTTTTGCAAAAAACGAAAACTATATGGACGCCATTAAGGCTAATTCTGGAAGGTATAAAGTAGAAAATGCGGGGATTAATTCTCCCTATTCAGATTATGGAACTACTATTTATAACAATAAAATCGTATTTGCCTCTGCAAGAGATACTGGAAGCTTAGGTCATAGAAAACATACTTGGACCGGACAATTCTTTACAAAATTATATGTGGCAGATGTTGGAGAAGAAATGAGTTTGGGAAGCCCTGCCAAGTTTGAAAAGTCAATAAACTCTAAGTTTAACGAATCAACTCCAGTCTTTACTAAAGATGGAAAAACTATCTACTTCACGAGAAATAACTATCTCGACGGTAAAAAAGGAAAAGACGGAAATGACAACACCTTAGTAAAAATATACAAAGCTAGTTTAGAAAATGAAAAATGGGTAAATATTACTGAACTTCCATTCGACAGTGATAATTACAGTACGGCCCATCCTGTTTTAAGTCCTGATGAAAAAACAATGTATTTCGTTTCTGATATGCCGGGAACTATAGGACTTTCTGATCTATTTAAAATACAAATAAATGAGGACGGAACTTTTGGTAACCCTGTAAATTTAGGTCGCCCAATCAATACTGAAGGAAGAGAAACATTCCCATTTGTAAATGCCGACAATGAAATTTATTTTGCTTCTGACGGCCATCCGGGTCTAGGAGGACTAGATATTTTTGTGTCTAAAATTAATGCAGACGGTACTTTTGGAAAGGTTCAAAATGTTGGTATGGATGCCAACTCTCCTAAAGATGATTTCGGATATTGGATTGATACCAAGTCCAGAAGAGGGTTTTTCTCATCAAACAGAAGCGGCGGACAAGGTTATGATGATATTTATAAATTCCTAGAAACTAAAAAACTCCTTTGTGAACAGGAACTATTTGGAAAAGTGACAGACACAATCACTTCTGAAATTCTTGTTGGGGCTAAAATCAGTTTGTTTGACAAAAGATTCAATCCAATGGGAACTGTAAAAACAGATGATAAAGGAGTTTATACTTTTACTGTTGAATGCGGAAAAACATATAATGTAAGAGCTGAAAAAGAAGATTATACAACCAAAGAAGAAAGTGTAACTATTGCCGACGAAAATGGAAAAACAAATTTCGATATCGCATTAAAAAAAGCGCAATGTAAAGTTACTGTAGGCGATGATTTAGGTAAATGCTTTGGTATTAAAATGATCTACTTTGATTTTGACAAATCAAATATTCGACAAGAGGCAGCTATAGATCTGGAAAAAATATTAGATGTTCTGAATCAATATCCAAAAATGAAACTTGATATCCGTTCCCATACAGACAGTCGTGGCTCATACAAATATAACGAAGCGTTATCAGATAGAAGAGCTAAGTCAACCATTAACTGGTTAATTACAAACGGAGTGAATAAAAATAGATTAGTAGGGAAAGGCTACGGTGAAAATCAACTTGTAAACAAATGTTCTGACGGCGTAGAATGTACTGAAGAAGAACACCAACTCAACAGACGTAGTGAGTTTCTTATAACGGAGTTATAAAAAAATAGCCAGAATGTCAATCTCAATTGACATTCTGGTTATCTAAAACTAAACAAACATATTTATATTTTTGCGAAAATGTTGGTGTAATATTTTTTACCTGTTACAGGATTTTCTCTTATTGAAATTCCAAAGTGAGTAAAATTACCAACTATATTTTCTTTGTGACCTGGGCTATTCAACCAAGCATTGATGGCTGCTTGAGGAGTATTATAATTATAAGCTATATTCTCTCCTACTGTTTTAGCTCCTAGTGCTTTTATTATATTTTCAGAACGATCTACAAAACCATCGTGATTTACCACATTATTAGAGATCATATAATTATCGTGTCCTTCTGATTTAACAGAGATAAAATTAATTGGTTCTAATGCGCTAAGACCAACACTTACTCTATAGTCATTGATCAGTTTCATTGTTTCTAATTCGCTAGCAGTATACGTATAGTTTACAACAACTTGTGATTTTGCTTCTACTGTAGATGCTTCAGAAGCATCTGAAGAACATGAATTTAAAGTAAAAATAACTGCTGTTAAAAGTATTGCTTTAAGTAAATTTCTTTTCATAATTCAGTAGTTTAAGTTTAAAGTAGATTGTGGGGCAAACTTCTTTAATGTTGTATTTAGTATGTGTTCTAATTCTTTTCAAACATACATACAATTCCGTTAAACAGACTAAAATAATCGACAAAATACACGTTTTAATTTAAAATATAGTATTTAACTTACTTTTATGACAATTAAAAGTTAAAAGTATACAACCTTAAAAGGAATTGCTTTTAAAATGGAACCCACGAATTAAATTTAAATGAAGAAGATAATTTTTCAATCTATAAATTAAATTCGATGAGATAGTGTTTACCACATCTAATTTAAAGTAACATTATATGTAGCGCTTTGATATTGTAGAAGCTCTTAGTATTTCTGCGTATACTTAGTAAATACCAGCATAACAGCTGCTGCAATAAATATTAAAAGCTGATATTTAAATAAATAGTCTCTTACTTTGTTAAAACAAAAAAAGAGGCTGCGACTTGGGGAAGACAACCTCTAATTTAAAAAAATAATCGAATTATATTTTTGCAAAAATGTTAGTGTAATATTTTTTACCTGTTACAGGATTTTCTCTTATTGCAATTCCAAAATGAGTAAAATTACCAACTATATTTTCTTTGTGACCTGGGCTATTCAACCAAGCATTGATGGCTGCTTGAGGAGTATTATAATTATAAGCTATATTCTCTCCTACTGTTTTAGCTCCTAGTGCTTTTATTATATTTTCAGAACGATCTACAAAACCATCGTGATTTACCACATTATTAGAGATCATATAATTATCGTGTCCTTCTGATTTAACAGAGATAAAATTAATTGGTTCTAATGCGCTAAGACCAACACTTACTCTATAGTCATTGATCAGTTTCATTGTTTCTAATTCGCTAGCAGTATACGTATAGTTTACAACAACTTGTGATTTTGCTTCTACTGTAGATGCTTCAGAAGCATCTGAAGAACATGAATTTAAAGTAAAAATAACTGCTGTTAAAAGTATTGCTTTAAGTAAATTTCTTTTCATAATTCAGTAGTTTAAGTTTAAAGTAGATTGTGGGGCAAACTTCTTTAATGTTGTATTTAGTATGTGTTCTAATTCTTTTCAAACATACATACAATTCCGTTAAACAGACTAAAATAATCGATAAACTACACGTTTTAATTTATAACATAATATTTAACTTACTTTTACGACAATTAAAAGTTAAAAATATAGAACCTTAAAAGGATTTGATTTCAAAATGAAAGCAACGAATTAAATAAAATAGTATCGTTCTGTTTTTTGAACAAAAATAAGAAACCGAAGTCAGAAGACTTCGGCTCGCTAGTTTACTTAAAATTCAAGCATTTTATAGAAGGATAATCACTTTTAATTGAAAAGTTGAAACGGTAAAAATAAAATCAACATCAAAAATATTACTAAAATTACGGGTAAAATAAGATTTAAAATAGATTTACTAATAGATAGTTTCTGCACTTCTGATATTCCAATCACACATAATACTACTGACCAAATCCCGAAAATAATCTCGATAAAAGTAAAGCTATAATAAATAATACTATCAACTAATCCTGAGCTATAAAAACCATTTTCAGATTTAAATATATCGTTACCATAAATTGCTATATGAGGAATAAGTATAATTAAACTTAGGATTGAAGGAAACAATGCATAAGCTAGAATTCTTAATATGGATTCCGTATTCCCTTTTCCATTCATCCACTTACCAGACCAACTTATTAATGCTGCATAAATATAATAGCTAATCCACCCAAAAAGTCCTCCAGCAATTACACCTATTGCAATTATAGCCCAAATAGAATAATTATCTCCCATGTTTTTACTAGAAGCTCTATCGAAAGATCGAACTATTCCAGCAAGAAATAATAGTATATATAAATGCTTTTCATATTTGTAGTCATTAATAAATCTAAAAGCTTCTCTTGGAGCTAAAATTATTTTCTTAAAGAGATCTTTTTCCGAAATAGTCTTTCTATCAGGTCCCTTATCAAAATCATTCATACTTTATAATTTTATTAGTTGTAACGTTTCTCTGTTTAGGTTACGTAAAATATTTATAAACCATAGCGCACAAAATGCCCAGCCCAAAACTCAATAAAGTTCCTATCAAGATGTATTCAGTAAGCTTGACATCCTTAGATTCTTTAAGATCTCCAAACCTAAAAATGGATTTTGCTGCCAATAAAAATCCGATACCTTCCCAAAAATTAATCACTACGAAAAAGAAAATAAATAGTCGTTCTAGAATCCCAATATATTTTCCAGCATTATTTGTATCGTCATTATTATTTTTACTGATTTGATCACTCCATTTAGATAACATCATTTTCAACACGATCGCACTCACATAAGTTACGGTAACAATTGCTGTTAGTAATGCGAGGCTTTTAGTCGAATACACTGCTTCAAAATCGATTTTAAAAGGATAATAGTACCGTACTACGGCGGCAATTACGGCTAAGTGCAATAACTGGTCTGTGAAGAACCAGATTTTCACCGTTTTCTTTTTTTCGAAATATAATTTGGCACAATCAATGACAAAATGACTGCCAACAATCACAATTAGCGCCAACAAGTATTCGGTATTAAATTTTGTGATCAATAGCAAGAGTATAAAATGCACTAACAGATGAAGATACAGGTATTTTGATTTGATTTTATATTTTCTCTTATCCTTGACCCAAGCAGCGGGCTGCAATAAAAAGTCGCCGATTAAATGAGCTAAAACAAGCATTAAAGATAGTTCTACCATTGTTTCTTAATTTCTTGTTTATAATACTCAATCACATTTTTTAACTCCTCATACCCTGCTCTATTTAGAGAAGCACTAATCGAACTTTGGCTTTTTCTGTTTAAAGCGAGAGCCAGTTCCTTTTGATTAATACCTGGGTTTTCTAAAGCTTTTTTTATAATTTCGGCGGAGGTAGTCGTCCAATTATCTGCAAACAAAACCACTAATTGAAAGATAATCCTAAAGGTTTCGTTGAACCCAGACCAAGGCGTTTGTATTCCCAATGTCTGTTTTTTTAACCCTTCAAAAGATTCTCCTGAATTTACAAAAGCAGTACCATTCGATTCCGTTACCTTGTTAGCAGTATAATCGACAGTACCTACTCCTATTGCCAGACGAACATCGAGCGTTTTGTGTTGTTTGATAGCGGCCTTGATTAACAAGGCAATTTCGAGTGCATCAACAGGATTGATTATTAGCTGAAAACTGTCGCCCCTATAGATTTCCCAGTCCTTAGGTTCGTTTCCATAGTCCTTCAAAATATCCTTTAAATCCCCCATCCATAATGCCGAAGCAACTTTTCTGGAGTTAATAATATCACCTGTGATAACTGCCTTCATATCCTAAAATTTTAAGCAAGATAATAAAAATATCGTTAAATATGACGATATATTAAATTATCGTTAAATTAAGCGATAGCAAACATAATCGGTTAAAGAGACGATTATATCTAAATACTAAGTTTAATAGTCCTGCAAAAAATTACTTAACACATTAAATCAGTACTTTCACAACCACTTTTTTAACTCTTGAACTTTCGCCTGCTTGTATGCAGGGCATATGTAAATCATCAGGAAAAAATATAGTAAACATCCCCTCCTCTACCCTCACGAAGGAAGTTATTCCCTCATAGAACGTATAATCTTTGTCTAAATCGCTGCTAATTGCTTTCTGATCTTTCTTGATTACAACTCCCATCAATTCGGTTCCCTGAACTATATATTGAATGTCGATATATTTAGTATGACCTTCTAGTACACAATCTTTTATTTCTTTTGTATCATAGTCCTGAACAATAGCAAAAACAGCCTTATTTTCAATTTCATAAGTCCCAGGTTCTATTTGGACTAAATCTGTATTTATAATAAATTCAAATCCTTTTGCTAATCTTTCTGTCAAATTTGCATAAAGGGTATAGTTTTCAATTTTATCGATAACCATTTTTCTCTATTTAATTACTAAAACAACTTTCAAAAATAGGTAAATTGTTCCCATATTTCTTTTAAAAAATTACCGTTTTAACTGATGCTAAAACTATTTCATAAGAAATTGTATTTTCTATTTAATTTGTTTTTGATAATCTAAAATAGTTTCATAATTTCTATTTTTTATAATTATTCGATGCATTCCCTTATGTAAAATCATATTTGCAACTTGCTCTTTATTTTCTATTTCGATGACATCAGCAGGTATCCCTTCATTTTCAAATTCATTAATCCGATAGGCTAAAGCCAATACAGGGAATTCAGTAATAGAATCTTTTTTAATGGTATATACTTTTCTTCTTCCTTCTAAAGTTAACCAACTTGGCCTTCCATTTTCATAAAGCGTAACAGGATGAATAACCCTGCAATCAGCTCTAGCACTACTGGCAGGCCCATTAAACGCTTCGCCCTTTGCATTGACCATAATTACACTTGTTTTAGCATTAGCGAGTTTTATGTATGAATTATTCCAAGCTGCGTTTCCTCTCTCTGAACAAATAATCTGATCAATTGTAAATGGATTAACTCCGGTCATTTCAGTTACTCTTGCGGCCATAGCTTTCTCCCAACTTTTAATACCTGGAGTTCCTTCATTTAGATGATCATAACCACAATGTATCAAAAACTTAGCTTTAGGATTTTCCTTCATCATTTTAGCAATATTTTGGGCTTGCTCCATTTCTCTGTCTTTCGCAGTCTTCCCTTTTACATATTTATATTCATAGTTGAACAAGGTAAAACCAAGATCTAAGGCTTCTTTTAATAAATTTGCATATTGTGATTCTTGAATATAAATGCTTCCTCCATCCATAATAGGAAACTTTCTCTTATTTATCAACGTATCATCTAGGGCTTCAACACCTAGAAAACGATAGCCATTTTTATACAACCCTTTTAATAATGAAGTGGTAAAAACTCTATGGTTAGCATTATTATGTGCTTCATTAATAATTACAAGACGTTCTTTTTTAGCACGGTTAATAATGTAATCTTTAGCATCTTTAGGTTTGAATTGCATAAAATTCAAACTGTCTTTTTTTGAAAGTTCAGGAACACTTCCTCCCTGTTTATCCCACATTTCTAATGCTTTTTTATAATCACCAATAGTAGCGAGATTGGTTGCCGCTAGTTGATACTTCCATGGTACAGTATCTATTTCAACTTTTGCATTGATATCTTCAATAAATTTGTATGGTTCTTTATTTTTTCGAGCATACATTAAAGCGGTAACGCAAAAAAACAGAACAGAAATACCTGATAATTTAGCCATTGTGATTAAGGTTTAAATATAATGCATTAAATATACACTTTTTTCTTACACGACTTTAATCCACTCTCATTTTCTAAATTCCAAACAAAAAACTATCTTCGTCTTTTAAAAAGAAGAAAGCAATTAGAAGATAGAGTAAAGAGTTCTGAGGTCTATAATTCTATTCTATTTATTCTATTTTCTAAAAAATCCAAATGAACAACCTCCTACTTACTCCTATCGAATACCTAAAAGGCGTTGGTCCAAATCGGGGCGAATTGCTGCGCAAGGAATTAGGGATTCATAAGTATAAGGATTTAATCAATTTATACCCAAACCGCTATATTGACCGAACGCGTTATTACAAAATCAACGAGTTGCAAAACAATGTGGCCGAAGTACAAATTATTGGTAAAATCATAAATATCAAAACTGTCGAATTTGCCAAAGGCAGGAAGCGCCTCGTCGCTACTTTTGTAGATGATACTGGACAAATGGAATTGGTGTGGTTTCAGGGACAAAAATGGATTAGGGAATCGTTGAAGCTAAACGAAATTAGCGTGATTTTCGGGAAATGCACTTCGTTTAACGGCGCCTACAATATGGCCCATCCCGAAATTGAAGCGATGAGCGAGCACGAACAAAGTTTGCGTTCTGCGATGCAGCCAGTCTATCCTTCGACCGAAACCCTGACAAATCGAGGAATCTCAAACCGGGTGATCAATAAATTAATGCAACAGCTTTTTATGGAAACTCAAGCGTTGTTTACTGAAACCCTGCCGGATTATCTAATGCAGGAATTACAACTGATTCCTAAAAAAGCAGCTTTATTCAACATTCATTTTCCCAAAAGCGCAGAAGCTTTGGCGAAAGCTCAATTCCGATTAAAATTTGAAGAATTATTCTTTATCCAGTTACAATTAATCACCAAAAATCTGGTTCAAAAACACAAAATAAAGGGACATCCTTTTTCTATTGTAGGTGATAACTTCAATGATTTCTACCAAAACCATCTGCCTTTTGAGCTCACCGGAGCACAAAAAAGGGTGATCAGAGAAATCAGAACAGACATGGGAACCAATGCCCAAATGAATCGTTTATTGCAGGGCGATGTAGGTTCTGGAAAAACGATTGTGGCTTTTATGAGCATGCTGCTGGCACTCGACAATGGCTTTCAGGCGTGCTTGATGGCGCCAACAGAAATACTAGCAAATCAGCACTTTATAGGGTTATCAGAATTGGCTGAAAAGCTGAATCTGAATATAAAACTACTCACAGGATCGAGTAAAACTGCTGCTAGAAGAATCATTCACGAAGAACTAGAAAACGGAAGTTTACAAATATTGATTGGTACACATGCATTATTAGAAGACAAAGTGAAATTTCAAAATTTAGGCTTGGCTGTAATTGATGAGCAACACCGTTTTGGGGTAGAGCAGCGTTCTAAATTATGGAAGAAAAACGAAATTCCGCCACATATTTTGGTAATGACCGCCACTCCTATTCCGAGAACGCTGGCGATGAGTTTGTATGGCGATCTGGATATTTCAGTTATTGACGAATTGCCTCCGGGACGAAAACCCATTCAAACCGTGCATCGCTTTGACAGCAATCGCTTAAAAGTTTGGAAATTTATTCGAGATGAAATTGGTTTAGGCCGACAAATATATATTGTCTATCCGCTAATACAAGAATCGGAGAAAATGGATTTCAAAGACTTAATGGATGGTTATGAAAGCATTTCCCGTGATTTCCCTTTGCCTGATTATTCCATTTCTATTTTGCACGGAAAGATGAAACCAGCCGATAAAGATGCTGAAATGAAACGCTTTTCTGATGGGAAAACTAACATTATGGTTGCTACAACTGTTATTGAAGTTGGGGTAAATGTTCCTAATGCTTCGGTAATGATTATCGAAAGTGCGGAACGTTTTGGGCTTTCACAACTACACCAGTTGCGCGGTCGTGTGGGTCGTGGTGCTGACCAGAGCTATTGCATCCTGATGACCAGCCACAAATTAAGCTCTGACAGCAAAACACGAATGGAAACTATGGTAAGTACCAATGACGGTTTTGAAATTGCCGAAGTCGATTTAAAACTCCGCGGTCCAGGAAACCTTATGGGAACGCAGCAAAGTGGCGTTTTAAACCTTCAAATTGCCGACATTGTTCGGGACAGAGATATTTTGGCTTTAGCCAGAGAAAAAGCCATAAAAATCCTAACTGATGATGCCCCTTTGCAAAAACCAGAACACGCTACTTTAAGAAGTGTTTACATTGAGTTGACTAAAAAGAAAAACATCTGGAATTACATCAGTTGATATTTTTTCATGAAATTTAGTTTTTTTTTAACATCGCATTAAACCTTTGGCTTTTTTTGACGTCTAATTCAGAGACAATAGGTCTCTGAATTAGAAATTTCTCTCGGCTTTACGTTTTATTATTTAAAAGAAACTCCCTAATCGTCATTAACTGAAGGATTAGGCTTTTTTATATACTATTTTAGAAATAGTTGTATGTACAAGTGTTAAATTAAAACAAACCTATTATGTATTCCAATTGTAAAACTTAAATTTGTTTTTTTAACAAAAAAAATTGAAACCTAATCCTACTTTACTACATAACCATGAAAATAAAATACTTAGTTTACGGCTTACTCATTGTTGGTTTTGGTGCTTTCATCAGCTACCGAATTATCGAAAATAAAGGAGATTCAAAACTAGACAATAGCAAATCAGGAAAACCAAAAGCGATGCGTTTATCTGGAATTGTAGTACAGCCGGAAACTTTTGATAATAATCTGTCCCTTTCGGGTTCTATTGAAGCCAATGAGCAAGTAGAAATCCGCTCTGAGGTTTCAGGTATTGTAGAAAGCATCAATTTTCAAGAAGGAAGCAATGTTAGTAAAGGACAATTACTTTTTAAAGTTAACGACAGAGAGTTAAGAGCCCAGTTGAGTCAAGCAAATACTAAAGAAAGCTTAGCATCCGAAAATGAAAGAAGAGCCAAGCTTTTATTGCAAAAAGAAGCCATCAGCCAGGAAGAATATGATGTCGCCAGAGCCGAATACGCTTCAATGAAGGCACAAAGCCAATTGATTAAGGCACAAATAGCCAAAACAGCAGTTAGAGCACCATTCTCTGGAAGAATTGGATTGCGTTCTATTTCAGTGGGAACCTATATTACTCCCGCTATTTTAGTAGCTAACTTGGTTAATATTGGAAAGTTAAAAATCACTTTTTCAATACCTGAAAAATATGCAAATCAAATAAAAAACAATACGATACTAAGTTTTAAAGTGAGTGGATCTACTGAAAAATATACCGCTACCATCTATGCCATCGAACCTTCGGTTGAAGTTTCAACGAGAACCCTACAAGTTCGTGCCATTGCCGAGAATAAAGATGGAAAGTTATTACCTGGTACTTTTGCAGATGTTGAGTTGCCACTTGCTGTCATTAAAGATGCGATTGTGGTTCCCACACAAGCCGTAATTCCAGTGCAAAACGGAAAAAAAGTATTTATTTCTGATTTTGGCAAAGCCAAGGAAGTTATGGTTGAAACTGCTACAAGAACAGATGCTTCTCTCTTGATTTTGTCTGGGTTAAAAGCAGGTGATACCGTAATTACAAGTGGTGTTATGTCTTTAAAAAATGAAACTCCCGTAAAAGTAATCATCAAATAATTTAAAGTTATTCGGAATAAGTATACTATTAGTCTACTTCTAGTCCAGTAACGATATGTTATTAATCCCATAAAAAATGAGTTTATCTACATTAAGCATAAAAAGACCAGTGATGACCATTGTTATGAATTTAACAATCGTATTATTTGGTATAATAGGATACACCTACCTTGGCGTTCGTGAATTTCCCTCGATAGATCCGGCACAAGTTTCCATCAGAACAAATTATACGGGAGCCAACTCAGATATTATTGAGTCCCAAATCACGGAACCGCTTGAAAAAGCGATTAATTCCATTGACGGAATTAGGAATATTACCTCTTCCAGTTCTCAGGGAAGCAGTTCGATTACGGTAGAATTCAACTTGGATAAAGATCTTGAAGAAGCGGCAAACGATGTTCGTGACAAAGTATCACAAGCTATTCGAAGCTTACCGCAGGATATTGACGCACCGCCTGTGGTTTCTAAAGCTGATGCCAATAGTGATGCGATTATCTCCATGACGGTACAAAGTGACACCAGAAGTCAACTCGAATTGAGTGATTATGCTGAGAATGTGATTTCGCAACGTCTGGAAACGATTCCTGGTGTGAGTGGTGTTCAAATTTGGGGACAAAAAAGATACGCCATGCGTTTGTGGATTGACCCAATAAAACTAGCTTCTTATGGACTAACAGTAGCTGAGGTCAGAACTGCCCTAGGAAAACAGAACGTCGAATTACCTTCTGGAAAATTGACGGGTGCCAATACTGAATTGACCGTAAAAACCGTTGGAAACTTATCTACAGCCGAAGAATTTAATAATATCATCATTCTTTCTGAAGGAGAAAAAATTGTGCGTTTAAGCGATATTGGCTCTGCCGTTCTTGGGCCAGAAAATATTGAAACTAAATTAAGTCAGTCAGGATTACCTTTGGTTGGTCTAGCTATTGTTCCTCGTCCCGGAGCCAATTATCTCGACATTTCTAAATCTTTTTACGAGCAATTTGAAGCCTTAAAAAAAGACCTGCCAAAAGACATCAAATTAAATATCGCACTAGACAATACCATTTTTGTAAAAAAATCAGTACTTGAAGTAGCAGAAACATTGGGAATATCAATATTATTAGTAATTCTAATCATCTATTTATTCTTTAGAGACTGGGCAATCGCTTTTAGACCATTGATTGACATTCCCGTTTCCTTAATCGCTACCTTTTTTATCATGTGGTTGTTTGGTTTTTCGATTAATGTATTAACCCTATTGGCGATTGTTCTAGCTACTGGTTTAGTTGTCGATGACGGAATTGTGGTAACTGAAAACATCTTTAAAAAAGTAGAAGAAGGCATGACGCCTATTGAAGCGGCTATCAAAGGATCAAACGAAATATTTTTTGCTGTAATCTCTATTTCGATTACGCTGGCCGCCGTATTTCTACCCGTTATATTTCTCGAAGGATTTGTGGGACGTTTATTTAGGGAATTTGGAGTCGTCATAGGTGCTGCCGTTTTAATTTCGGCTTTTGTATCGTTGACATTAACACCAATGTTGAATGCCTATTTGATGAAAGGAGGCGAACAAAAAAAATCTAAATTTTACAATTTAACCGAACCTTATTTCAAAAAATTAAACAGCAATTATGCCGATGCATTAGGGAGATTTATGGCTAAAAAATGGTGGAGTTTCCCCATTCTATTCGCTTGTTTTGCATTAATTTTTGTTTTTTATAATTTAATTCAAAAAGAAACGGCTCCCTATGACGACCGTAGCTCTTTAATACTAAGAATAACTGCTCCAGAAGGATCCAGCTACGAATATACAGATCGTTTCATGCAAGAAATCTCTAAGTTAGTAGATGACTCTATACCTGAAAAAAAAGTAAGTTTAGTGGTTACCTCACCTGGATTTGGATCTTCTTCCGTAAATAGTGGTTTTGTACGTCTGTCGCTAAAAGAACCTGGCGAAAGAAAGTTGTCTCAAGAAGAAATTGCAGACAATCTGACCAAATGGACCAAACAATATCCAAATGCCAAAACATCTGTCACGCAACAACCTACTATTTCTGTAAACAGACGTGGCGGTTTACCAATACAATACATTATACAAACTCAAAACTTTAGTAAGCTAGAAGAGAAAATTCCCGTGTTTATGGACGAAGTGGATAACGATCCTACTTTTTCAATGTCTGATGTGAATCTAAAGTTTAATAAGCCTGAACTTAACGTTACTATTGATCGTGAAAAAGCAGAAAGTTTAGGGATATCGGTTATTGATATTGCACAAACATTACAGCTTTCCTTAAGTGGACAACGTTTTGGTTATTTCATGAAAAAAGGGAAACAATACCAAGTAATTGGACAATTTGATCAACAAGATCGTTCAAAACCATTGGATTTAACCTCAATGTATGTTAAAAATAACAAAGGGGATTTAATTCAAATGGATAACATTGTAAGTATTGAAGAGCAAAGCAAGCCACCTCAGTTGTATCATAATAACCGATTCATGTCAGCAACGGTTTCTGCGGGTCTAGCTCCAGGCAAAAGTATCAATGACGGAATTGAAGCAATGGAAAAAATTAAAGCCAAAGTCCTTGATGATACGTTTACAACCGATTTAGGGGGTGAATCCAGAGATTTTGTCGAAAGTAGTTCTAATACTTCTTTTGCTTTTGGATTGGCTTTATTATTAATCTTTTTAATTCTGGCAGCTCAGTTTGAAAGTTTTATCGATCCGTTTATCATCATTCTAACCGTTCCTATGGCCGTTGCAGGTGCTTTATTCTCCTTGTGGCTATTTGATCAAACGTGGAATATCTTTAGTCAAATTGGAACCGTAATGTTGATTGGATTAGTAACTAAAAACGGAATTTTAATTGTAGAATTTGCCAACCAACTGCGAGAACAGGGAAAACCGAAACTAGAAGCCATTCTAGAAGCTTCAGAAGCACGTTTAAGACCTATTTTAATGACCAGTTTAGCGATTTCACTTGGTGCTTTGCCTATTGCCATGTCACTTGGCGCAGCGTCTACCAGTAGAATTGGTATGGGAGTTGTTATTGTAGGAGGAACTATCTTTTCTTTAGTTCTAACCTTATTTGTAATTCCAGCACTCTATTTTATGTGGTCTAAAGCCAAAAAGCACTATCCTGAATTTGAACACATCGAAGAATATGAAAATGAAAGTAAATAACATTATGTCTACTAAAATACTACTTCAAAGTCTGTTGATCTTCTTTTTGTGTGTTCTACAAGGAAATGCACAGGAACTATTAACGCTGAAAGACGCGGTACAAATAGCTTTGCAAAACAATTACGAAATTAAGATTGCCCAAAACGATTTGAAAATTGATGAAAGTAACGTCGCTCCAGGAAATGCGGGAATGTTACCAAGTGCAACCGCGTCAATTGTCAAAAATAACAATATCCAAAATCTTTCACAAACACGTGCTGACGGAACAACAAACAGCCTTGATAACGCTAAAAATAATAGATTGGATTATGGTGTAAGTTTAGATTGGACTATTTTTGATGGCTTAAGAATGTTTGCGATGCGTGACCAACTTAGAGAGTTGCAAAAACTGGGAGAGAATCAATTAAAGCTTACGATAATTACAAAAATCAGTGATATCCAAGCCGCTTATTTTGATTTGGTACAACAACAACAACAATTATCCGCGCTAGACAGTACGTTAGTTATTTCAAATCAACGAGTAAATTTGGCACAAAACAGATTTACCATTGGAAAAGCATCAAAATTAGAAGTTCTGAATGCCCAAGTAGACATCAATACAGACAAGGTAAGCTTGTTGAGACAAAAAGAAATGTATGCTAACGCTAAAGTTTTACTAAATCAAATTTTAGCAAGAGACCTTACTATTGATTTTAAAGTAGCTGAAGTCTTCACCATGGAAAAACAATTGGATTTTGCCGAGTTAAAAGCTTTCGCAGAAAAACAAAACCCACAAGTTGAAGCGCTTATTATTAGTAAAAAAGTAGCTGAATTAGAACTAAAAAAAATAAAATCGGGGCGCTACCCTACCGTAAAAGTCAACACGGGTTATAATTTTTCTGATACTGAATCTAGTCTCGGTTTTACAACACAATCCTCCGCTAGAGGCCTCAACTATGGTTTCAGCGCTTCTTTAAATCTGTTTGACGGTTTTGCACAAAAGCGTAATGAGAAAATAGCATCCCTTCAAATTGACAATTCTAGTATCCAAATTGAGCAACAAAGCCTGGCACTTCATGCACAATTAACAACCGCATATCAAACTTATGTAACCAACTTAGAATTGATCGAACTAGAAGAAAAAAACGAGGCTATTGCCAAACAAAATCTAGATATTACCTTAGATAAATTCCGTATTGGAACAATAACCACCTTAGAGTTTAGAACCGCACAGTTGAATTACGTGAATGCCACAGTACGATACAGCAACGCACAATTTCAGGCAAAGCTGTCAGAAATTGCTTTACGAGAATTAGCCGGGAATATTAATTTTTAAATTTCCCCATCTTATTCAACAACGCATATTAATTTTTCTTTCAATTGGTAGCGATAACTTCGTAGAATACAATACAATATTTCACAACTTATATTTCCATAACATCTCAAGTCAGCTTATATCACATCAAATGATATAAGCTGACTTTTTTTATAATCATAGTTTGAACAATACTCGTTATAATTATTAAAACACGCCTAATATTCATACACATTTACAACTATCACTATAAAATACTGAAATATTTGCATAAACATGTACTTTATCGTTAAAATTAAGATTTCAACGACTATATTATTTTTCTGACTAATTATATTTTAATATTTGCCAAAATTAAAATAATAAAACATTTTAATTTCATTTATAAATAGTACAAATCGCTTTTAATTTTTTAACAACCCCAAATTTCATCTATTATGAAAAAAATTATCTTAACACTAGCAATGGGCATCCTCTTAATGAGCTGTAGTAATGAACCTATTGCATTAGAAACAAGTACAACTGCCAAGGTCGCACTAACTTCTAAAACTTTGATTGCCGCAAGTACTACAATGCCAAACTCAGGTTACTCATTATCTACTTATGACAGCTGTACTACCGATTGTATTGCTGCAGGAACTAATACCTTTTTCGAAAAAACAAGTTCCAAAATTGTTTCTTGGGGAGGTCTTAATGATGACAAATTTTCAAAAACAATTTATATCAAATATTTTAACACTAGAACTGAATTCAAATTATTGGTTCTTAGCACAGAAAAGTTTGCTGACCTTGTAATCAATGGAACTTCTGTAGGAATAGGTGCTGCTGCAAATACATGGGGAGAGTATTCTATTCCACTTGAAAGCGGCTGGAAAGCATGTGATACGAAAAGTATTCACCTACAAGTTACCGGAGATGGCCCACAAGGTGTATTTGATATTAATTATGGTCTTGTAGGAATGTGTGCTAGCGGTTGTGAAACTGTATTTTCTGGAAAGGCAATTTCCTGTACTAGCTCTCGTGAAGCTGAATATACATTCACTTCTAAAGAAGCGATTTCTAATTTAAAAATTCAAGGTGGCTTAACAAATTTTACTGGTGCTAATGCTACTGTAACTGTAACTGGTGGTACTTTAATTGCGTCACAAAGCACTCCGGGAGGAAGCTCTAACCGTATAATCAAAGTTGAAGGAAGTGTAGCTGCATGTGAAAAAATCACAATCAACGTCAAATGGAATTCAAGTAATTCAGGCGCAGTTATCACCGGAGCTTGGTCTGCTAGCGGAACAGGGATTACAGTTGATGAAATTTTAGGATTAGAGTGTCGATAATAAAACCATATTATAAAAAAATAAAAAGAGAGCAATTGCTCTCTTTTTTTATGATGTATTTTGAGAAAAAAAAAACATGCAAACTTGAAACCTAAAATTCATTAAAACAATTCAAATACAGCGACTTAAATGCATTTTCAGGGATACAAATTTACCAATTCCAACATCTTAGAAGCAAAATAACCAAATTAGTCCTCTTAAAAAAATCATTCTGAGTTATTATTTACTGTAAAACTTATGAGGCTATCTTCCCCTATAATATAGTCGATTCTTAGTGTGATTGCACCATCCTCCATTAGGGTAACGCAATTACAGCTTTAGAACTTCTTTGAATCTGTTTTTAAGATTACACTAGGTTTATGTCCATACAAATGAATTACAACATCCATAATAAGGCACTGCAGTACCCAACGTCCGGCAAAGTTATCAGGAATTGCTTTACGAGAATTAATAGAAATTATTAATTTTTAAATTAAATTTGCCGAAATACTTTACTCTAGATGATTTCATACAACCCAAAAGATTGGATTACTTTTATTTTTCGATTTCATAAAGCCGATACTTTCCGTCAACTGATTCCTATGATGATTTTCATCGGAACATATTCGGCCTGTATTGCCTATTTAGAAATAGAATATTGGGATTTACCCGAAGACAGTCACGTGAAAAACATTTCTATCATGCATGGAATGCTGGGTTTTGTGATCTCTTTATTACTAGTTTTCAGGACTAATACTGCCTATGATCGTTGGTGGGAAGGCCGAAAGATTTGGGGGGGTTTAGTTAACAACAGCCGAAATCTAGCAATTAAGCTTTCGGTTATTTTAAAAGAAGATAAAGACAGAGTTTTTTTCCGAAAAATAATACCTACTTATGCATCAATTTTAAATAAACATTTAAAAGATGAGGAAACCGGCAAACAATTATTTGATGATATTGTATTAGAGCATCATAAACACAGGCCTAACCAAGTCGCTAAAATGTTATTTCAAAGAGTCAATGAACTTTACAGCACAAACAAAATAACTGGAGACCAACTTATAATACTCAATCATGAAGTGCAATCCTTCACTGATATTTGTGGTGCTTGTGAACGAATTAAAAACACTCCTATCCCCTATTCTTACAGTGCTTTTATCAAGAAGTTCATCTTTTTTTATGTGATGACTTTGCCTTTTGGATATGTATTTAATTTGGGCTATTATGTAATTCCCGTAGTTGTATTTATCTTTTATGTTCTGGCCAGTTTAGAATTGATTGCAGAGGAAATCGAAGATCCATTTGGGAATGACGCTAATGATTTACCTACAAAAAAAATAGCAGAAAATATCAAAAGACATGTCGAGGAATTACTTTAAAATTTATTCAATTTAACTTTATTTACTGATTTTTAAAAGAATGTTTTTAATCTAATAGTAATACCGTAAATTTTTCATTTGAATATTTTTATCTTTTGTCAACATTATAGCTTCGCTTATTTCATCAAGTAAGTTCCTTCTGTTCATAAACTAATTCTATGAATCAAAGCTACAGCAAATCTCCAAATATATTGGGCAAGTACATAATTTCATCACGATCATCAGACATGAAATTCTATTAGATACCTACTAAAAATATATAAATTAATCAACGTATTTAAAATACGATGCGTAAAAAAAAACACCATTTACTAAGCGTTTTTTAAGCTTTCTATAGCCTAGCGTTTTTAAATACTTTTCTTCAAAAACGACCAAATTGTTATTTAATTCTATTATATTTACGATATAACACTGTTAAACGGCTAAAACACGTACTGAATTTCACATTTATTTAAATATCAATTCTACGTATTTAGTTCTATATTAATTAAAACCAACAATTATGAAAACAATGACTTGTAAACAACTTGGAGGAGCATGTGAAGAAAAATTCCATGGTAATACTTTTGAGGAAATAGCAGAATTGAGTAAAAACCACGCTCTGGAAATGATTCAAAAAAAGGACGATGCCCACAGTAAAGCAATGAGAGAAATGCAAGAGTTAATGCATTTTCCAGAGGGTATGAATGCATGGTACGAAAACAAAAGAAAAACTTTTGAAACCTTACCAAAATCTGAAAATTAGAAAATTCCTTTTTGTCGCGAAGAATTAGCCAAAAAAATGGTTGCCTAATTTACTTTGTAAATTTGTGGTACTATTTGTAATTACTTTTGCAAAAAACGTTCAACCACTAGCAAAATATTTGAGTTTAAACTTTGTGCAATGATATTCATCAGATGAAAATTATATCCTTTTTAACAAAGTAAGATTTAACTAATTGGTTTATTTTCATTACGTTTATAACTCTTTCTTTATAAACTACTTCTATGAATCGCAACTACATCCATCCTCCTAATTTATCGAGTGAAAAATCGTTAAAAACATTAGTTGAAAATAGAACTGTTTACAATTTGAATCATTGTGAATTAAACCTGTTTGAAACTTACAAAGAATCACAATTAGTGCCTTTGAAATTTAATGATTTGGTAGTAACCAGTATGTTACGAGGAAAGAAAGTAATGCATCTTTTTGACGAGCCAAGTTTTGAATACTTGCCTGGTGAAACTGTAGTTATTCCTTCTAATGTTGAAATGAAAATTGATTTCCCTGAAGCCACAAAAAATAATCCTACCCAATGTTTAGCTTTGGCGATAGACCAACAAAAAATAAATGATACACTGCATTTTTTAAATGACCGTTACCCTAAAGAAGGTAACAGTCAATTTTGGCATTTAAACTACCAAAACTACTATTTCTACAACAATGTCGAATTAGCGACAACCATCAATAAATTGATAAAAGAATGTATGAGTACATCTATTACAAAAGATGTATTGGCTGATTTGACGTTGCAAGAATTACTCATTAGAATTGTGCAGACACAAACAGCCAAATCTATCGAGGATGGACTTTATTCAGACCCAAATAGTCCTATAACTCAAGTATTGGAGTACATTCGACAAAATATAAGAGAAAACATAAGCCTTAAAAACTTGAGTGAGAAAGCTTGTATGAGTACAACATCTTTTTATCGTTTTTTCAAGAGAGAATTAGGCATGACGCCAATAGAATTTGTTATTAGAGAAAAAATAAAATGCGCAAAGCAGTTACTAAAAAATCCGGCAATCCAAATTAATGAAGTGTGTCATTTATCTGGATTTGAAGACAGTAATTACTTCATTCGTTTGTTTAAAAAGCACGAAGGCATTACACCGAAGCAATACCAATTGTTATACGTGAATTAGATCATTCTATATATTTGACAGGCTCTAAGTCTTTTTCTTCCTCAGGAGTAAAGATTCTATATTCAATTCGGAATGTCTTTTTTAATGGGGTTTCCAAAGAAAATCCTCCCACTCCAAAAGCATCAATTACATCCAAAGTAAAATGCGTATGTTTCCAATATTCGAATAAATCCTTATCTACCCAAAACTCAGTATCTTCTATGACACCAATGCAAACATCACCCAATCTTTGATAAAAGCCACCTTTTTCAAAACATTGTGGCTGCGTACCTTCACAGCATCCTCCGGCCTGATAAAACATCAAGTCACCATGTTTTTCCTGCAATATTTTTATTAATTCTACTGCCTTTTCGGTTGCGTCAATTCTTCTTGTCATCTTTTGTTCTATAAAACGTGAATATTAATTCGGTCTTTATTTGTTGTTGCTAAAATTAAAAAAAGGCAAGTCTTTCAACTTACCTTTTCTATCTCTAATTTTGCATTCTAAAAGAATCCTAATTTCTTTTTATCGTACGAAATCAACATGTTTTTTGTTTGTTGATAGTGTGCAAGCATCATTTTATGATTTTCACGTCCAATTCCAGACTGTTTATACCCTCCGAAAGGAGCTCCCGCAGGATAAGAATGGTATTGATTTATCCAAACACGACCCGCTTGAATTGCTCTTGGAACCTGATAAATCTCATGTGCATCACGTGTCCAGAGTCCAGCACCCAAACCATACATAGTATCATTTGCAATAGCGATGGCTTCTTCAGTTGTTTTAAAAGTGGTAACTGCCAAAACAGGTCCGAAGATTTCTTCCTGAAAAATACGCATTTTATTGTTCCCTTTAAAAAGGGTAGGCTTGATATAATATCCTGTAGAAAGATCTCCTTGCAAAAGGTTCTCCTCTCCACCTGTCAAGACTTCAGCTCCTTCTTCTTTTCCTAGTTTAATATAGTTAAGAATTTTTTGTTGTTGAACCAATGAAGTCTGCGCTCCCATCATCGTTGTTTTATCTAATGGATTGCCCAACTTGATGGCCTCAGTTCTTTCAATTACTCTAGCTATAAATTTATCATATATATCTTCATGCACTAATAGTCGTGACGGACACGTACATATTTCTCCTTGATTCAAAGCAAACATTACTGCTCCTTCGATCGCCTTATCAAAGAAATCATCATCGGCATCACCAACAGATTTCATAAAAATATTCGGTGATTTACCTCCTAATTCTAATGTTACTGGAATAATATTTTCAGTGGCATATTGCATTACTAGACGTCCTGTAGGTGTCGATCCTGTAAACGCCGCTTTTGAGACTTTTTTGTTTGTTACCAAAGCTCTTCCCAACTCTGCTCCAAAACCATTCACAATATTAATTACTCCTGGGGGAAGAAGATCCCCTATCAATTCCATTAAAACTAATATGGAAATAGGAGTACTTTCTGCCGGTTTTAGTACCACAGTATTACCTGCTGCTAAAGCTGGCGCCAGTTTCCAAACCGCCATTAATATTGGAAAATTCCAAGGAATAATTTGAGCAATTACACCTAACGGCTCGCTCAAAGCTATAGATACCGTTTGTGAATCTAATTCAGCGATCGAGCTCTCTTCAGCACGAATAACTCCTGCAAAATATCTGAAATGGTCAATTGCCAATGGAATATCAGCTGCCATTGTTTCTCGAATGGCTTTCCCGTTATCTATCGTTTCTACTGTAGCGATATACTCCAAGTTATCCTCAATTCTCTGCGCAATTTTATTCAATAAATTACTTCTTTCTGTAGCTGAAGTTTTCCCCCAAGTTTGAAAGGCTTCATAAGCTTTATCTACAGCAAGTTCTAAATCTTCTTTCGTCGAATGTGCGGCTTGTGTAAACACCTTTCCGTCAATTGGACAAATCACATCAAAATATTCACCTTTAACGGGTGCTACGAACTTCCCACCTATATAATTATCGTATTTTGCCTTAAACTCAGGTCTTGAAACTATGTTACTCATATCTTACTAATTTAAATTTTATCAAATATAGTTTGATAAAGCAGATTAGTATAGCACTATTCCCCCAATCAATAGCATTAAATTTTCATATGTATTTTTTTATAGTTATTATTTTGTATTATTCACAAATCCTTAGAAGTTCGAGTATTAATTCCCTAGTAGGGATACTTTTAAAATATGTCATTTCTATGCTAAAAAACCAAAAAAATAGTTTCTTACTACAACCTGCAATCCTTATATTTGCAACCTTATTAAAATTGACAGATGAAAATATCTTATAATTGGTTAAAACAATTCATAAAAATAGACTGGAACTCCGAAGAAACAGCAGCATTGCTTACAGATCTAGGTCTAGAAGTAGAAGTTGTTGAAAAATACCAGTCCGTAAAAGGTGGTTTAGAAGGAATAGTAGTAGGACATGTCCTGACTTGCGTTCCTCATCCGGATGCCGACAGACTAAAAATAACAACTGTTGATTTAGGCGATGGCGTACCGTTACAAATTGTATGTGGAGCAAATAATGTAGATGCTGGACAAAAGGTTCCAGTAGCAACAATAGGCACTGTATTATATGATGCAACAGGAGTTGCTTTTACCATAAAAAAAGGGAAAATTCGCGGACAGGAAAGTCACGGAATGATTTGTGCCGAAGACGAGTTAGGTCTTGGGACTGGTCATGACGGGATTATGATATTAGATGATTCCATTGCTGCAGGTACAAAAGCAGCAGAGGTATTTAAAATAGAAAATGATGAAGTATTCGAAATCGGACTTACGCCTAATCGCGCCGATGCGATGAGTCATTTAGGAACAGCTCGTGACTTAAGAGCCGGTTTACTGCAAAGTGGAGTAAATGTTGAATTAATCACTCCTTCTGTTAGCAATTTTAGAGTCGACATGAGAACGCTTAAAATTGATGTAAACGTAGAAGAAATTCTATTAGCACCGCGTTATTGTGGTGTTACCATTTCAGGAATTACGGTAAAACCGTCTCCTAACTGGTTGCAAGATCGATTAAAAGCAATAGGAATTACTCCTAAAAATAATGTAGTTGATGTAACTAATTATGTTTTACATGAATTAGGTCAACCGCTACATGCCTTTGACGCTGCAAAAGTCAACGGAAAAATAATTGTTAAAACATTGCCTTCTGGAACGAAGTTCACAACATTAGACGATGTTGAAAGAACACTTCATGAAGAAGATCTAATGATTTGTGACGAAAAAGGACCATTATGTATTGCCGGAGTTTTTGGCGGTAAAAATTCAGGTGTGTCAGAGCATACTACTTCTATTTTCCTTGAAAGTGCTTATTTTAATCCAGTGAGCATTCGTAAAACAGCCAAAAGACACCAATTGAATACCGACGCTTCTTTCCGTTTCGAAAGAGGAATCGACCCTACAATTACTGCCTATGCACTAAAGCGTGCAGCTTTGTTAATTCAAGAGGTAGCTGGTGGCGAAATCACATCTGATCTAATTGACGTTTACCAAAAGAAAATGGAAGATTTCTCCGTATTCTTAAACTTTGGGAATGTTGCTAAAATTATTGGACAAGAAATACCAAAAGATACTATTAAACAAATTTTAGTTTCATTAGACATTAAAGTGAATAGCTTTTCAGAAACTGGACTAGGTTTAACAATCCCTGCTTACCGTGTTGATGTACAAAGAGAAATTGACGTAATAGAAGAAATATTAAGAGTATACGGATACAACAACATCAGTTTTTCTAAGAAACTGAATGCGACCGTGTCTAATTCTCCTAGAAATGAAGATTATAAATTACAAAATATAGTTGCCACACAATTAAATTCTCAAGGATTTAATGAAATGATGGCCAATTCACTTACAACAGCCTCTTACATTGAACTTTCAGATATGCTGAAAGAAGAACACAATGTAACGATGTTGAATCCATTAAGTAATGATTTAGCAACATTGCGACAATCTTTATTGTTTTCTGGACTAGAAGCCATATCCTATAATATCAATCGCAGAAATAGTGATTTGAAATTATTTGAATTTGGAAAAACCTACCATAAATTTTTATCAGGTTTTGAAGAGCACAAACACCTAACATTATTTCTAACAGGAAATAGAAGTAAAGAAAGTTGGACTACAACACAAAAATCGTCTGATTTCTTTTTATTCAAAGGTTATGTAGATGCAGTTCTAGCTAGATTTGGAATTCAAAAAACACAAAATAGCCCCGCAACATCTGACGTATTTTCAGAAGGAATTGCAATTGGAGCTGGTCATAACGCGCTAGTTGAATTTGGAGTTGTAAAGAAATCAATCCTAAAACATTTTGGAATCAAGCAAGAAGTGTTTTATGCCGACTTTAATTGGGCTGTCATTATTAAAATGATATCCAATAAAATAAAATTTACGGAAATCCCAAAATACCCTGAAGTAAGAAGAGATTTAGCCTTGTTAGTAGACGAAAGCGTGACATACGACAGTATTTACACCATTGCAAAACAGAGTGAAAAAAACCTTTTAAAAGACGTTAATTTATTTGATGTTTATGAAGGAAGCAATTTACCTGAAGGTAAAAAGTCATATGCATTAAGTTTTATCATACAGGACAATGCAAAAACTTTGACCGATGCTCAAATTGATAAAATCATGGGGAAACTGCAAAAGAATTTTGAATCAGAACTAGGAGCTACTCTACGATAAACTGTTCTAATCAGCATAAGAAAAAGCCCAATTCTAACTTTTAGAATTGGGCTTTTTTATACAAAAAAAGTCCTGTAAAACACAGGACTTTTCAACTAACAAAAACCAACCTCTTAATTGAAATTATTGTTTTGGTAATACAACCGTATCTACCACGTGAATCACACCATTTGATTGATTTACATCAGCAATTGTTATTTGTGACATTGTACCATTTTCATCTGTAATGTATAATTTCTTAGCTTTCATCCAAGCCGTTAAAGTTCCACCGCTAACTGTTTTCAATTTAGCTTTTCCGTTTCCTGCTTTTATTGCTTTAGCTATATCAGCAGCATTCATTTTTCCTGCTACCACATGGTAGGTAAGAATCGTTTGCAACATTTTTATATTTTCAGGTTTTAATAACGTTTCTACTGTTCCCATAGGTAATTTAGCAAAAGCCGCATTTGTAGGTGCAAAAACTGTAAAAGGACCTTTTCCTTGTAGTGTTTCTACTAATCCAGCTGCTTTTACTGCAGCTACTAATGTGGTGTGGTCTTTTGAATTAACTGCATTTTCGATAATGTTTTTTGAAGGATACATCGCTGCTCCACCAACCATTACTGTTTTTTGAGCGAATGATGTTGCTCCAAATACTAATGCCATAAAGGCTACTGATAAAAATTTTCTAGTTCTCATAAATCTATTTATTAAGTTATATAAAAGCATTTACGCCACAAAAGCGGTTATGGTTTTAAAAAAAATAAACTATTACAGAAAATTTTCATAAACCTATGTTTTTCAAGTACTTAAAAAATAATAAAAATATACTTTAAACATAGACCATGTAGTTAACTAAAACCTGAATTTCATCTAGCTACATTTCATCTATCAATGCGTCATGCTAATTATCCAACGCAGCTAAAGTCCAATTGAAAATCAACTCGAAAGTGCAGAACCACACATTTATAAAAGCACAGTCCTAGCCCTGATAGCAATGAAAATCCTTTATGATTTTTCTTTAAAATCATAAAGATTGTAATGGATAGCAGGAAATAGCTCTAAAAAAAGGCATAAAAAAAGCCTCACATTACTGTGAGGCTCTCTTATTATAAGAAATAGTGAGAATTATTTTTTCTCAGACTTTTCCATTTTAGCTTTCAATGCAGCTAATACATCATTGCTATCTCCTAAAGTAGAAGCAGGTGCATTAGTTGAGTTTGAAGCTGAAGAATTATTTTCAGTAACTGCTTTCACATTTTTCTCTTCTTCTTCACGGAAGATAGCAGTGTGAGATGCAACTACTCTTTTGAATTCTTTGTTGAATTCGATTACTTTGAAATCAGCAGATTCACCTTTTTTCAATTTCTTACCATCTTCTTTTTCAAGGTGACGAGTAGGAATGAAAGCAACGATATCATCTCCAAATTCTACAGTAGCTCCTTTGTCAACAATCTCAGCGATTTCACCTGTGTGGACAGTTCCAACAGCAAATGAACCTTCGTATTGATCCCAAGGATTAGGAGTAGTTTGTTTGTGACCTAAAGATAATTTACGTCCGTCAACATCTAATTCTAATACTACTACATCAAGTTTCTCTCCAACATTTACAAATTCAGATGGATGTTTGATTTTCTTAGTCCAAGATAAGTCAGAGATGTAAATTAATCCATCAATTCCTTCTTCAAGTTCTACGAAAATACCAAAGTTTGTAAAGTTTCTAACGATACCAGAATGTTTAGAACCTACTGGGTATTTAGAAGTAATGTCAGTCCAAGGATCTTGAGACAATTGTTTGATACCTAATGACATTTTACGGTCATCTCTATCTAATGTTAAGATAACAGCTTCAACAACATCACCTACTTTTACGAAATCTTGAGCAGAACGTAAATGAGTAGACCAAGACATTTCAGAAACGTGGATTAAACCTTCAACACCTTCAGCAACTTCTATGAAAGCACCGTAATCAGCGATTACAACTACTTTACCTTTTACTTTGTCTCCAATTGCTAATTTAGCATCTAGAGCATCCCAAGGGTGAGCGTTTAATTGTTTCAATCCTAATTGAATTCTTGTTTTCTCATCATCGAAATCAAGGATTACAACATTTAATTTTTGATCTAATTCAAGAACTTCAGATGGGTGGTTGATTCTTGACCAAGAAAGGTCAGTAATGTGAATCAATCCATCAACACCACCTAAATCAATAAAGACACCATAAGAAGTAATGTTTTTAACAACACCTTCTAATACTTGTCCTTTTTGTAATTGACCGATGATCTCTTTTTTCTGTACTTCAATATCCGCTTCAATAAGCGCTTTGTGAGATACAACAACGTTTTTAAATTCGTGGTTGATTTTCACAACTTTGAATTCCATTGTTTTATTTACGTAAACATCGTAATCTCTAATTGGTTTAACATCAATTTGAGATCCTGGTAAAAACGCTTCAATTCCGAAAACGTCAACGATCATACCACCTTTAGTTCTGCATTTTACAAAACCATTAACGATTTCTCCTGTTTCGTTAGCCGAAATAACTCTATCCCATGATTTGATAGTACGTGCTTTTCTGTGAGATAAAACTAGTTGTCCAGTTTTGTCTTCACGGATGTCAATTAATACTTCAACAGTATCACCTACTTTTAATGCTGGGTTGTAACGGAATTCGTTTAAAGAAATAACACCTTCCGATTTTGCGTTGATATCAACGATAACGTCTCTATCTGTAATTCTAACAACAGTTCCATCAACTACTTCTTCTTGATCAGTAGAAATAAATGTTTTTGTAACTAATTCTTCGAATTCTTTTAAGTTTTCTTGATTAACTGGATCAATACCTTCTTCGAAGTTATGCCAGTTAAAATTTGCTAAAAACTCTTCTTGTGATTGTACTTGTTCAGACATGCTGATAAAAATTTGTATTCTGTATTCTCTCGAGTTTCTTAATGCGACAGAAAACAACAGAAGTTGTTTGTATAATTTATTGATACCCAAAGGAAACTCTTACTCACCAAAAGGTGTGCAAAATTAATACTTTTTTATTTAACTACAAAATAAATTACACCCTGATAATTAATTAAGAACAGACAAATACTAATTTAACATTAAATTAGCATAAACAGCTATTTTTCAGGAGCATAAACACATTTCATTCTAATCAAGTTTCCTCCTGCTCTCGCCTTTATCTCTCCATTTCATTGCGAGGATATCGGCTCCATCAGGGCTATTTACAACTTATAGAACTTCTAATATACAAATAACCCGATGCTTTTGAGACATCGGGTCATAAATTTTAAAAATTATTTACTTGTTAATGACTTACAGCAGCCACATCCTCTGGATGATGTTTGTGTTTAAACAACACCGCAAAAGCAATTGCAATAATTAAGGCATAGCCTGCAAACGAAAGCCAAATGTTATGCCATTCTCTAACACCGTTATTAGTAAAAAAGTTATCGATAACTATTCCGCTGACAATCCCTCCAAAGAAGGCGCCAAAACCGTTAGACATCATCATAAACAATCCCTGCGCACTGGAACGAATTCTAAAGTCGGTAGTAGTTTCAATAAACAACGATCCTGAAATGTTAAAAAAGTCAAACGCCATACCGTATACAACACAAGACATAATAATCATCCATAATCCATCTCCAGGATTACCATAAGCAAATAATCCAAAACGTAAAACCCAGGCAAACATCGATATAAGCATCACTTGCTTAATCCCAAATCGCTTTAAGAAAAAAGGAATTGCTAAAATAAATAAGGTTTCAGATATTTGAGAAATCGACATGATAATTGTTGAATACTTCGACACAAAAGAGTCGGCGTATTTAGGTGTATTTGCAAAATCTGATAAATAAGTATCTCCATACATATTCGTCAATTGCAATGCGCCACCTAGAAACATAGAAAAAATAAAAAACAATGCCATTTTATAGGTGCCAAATAACTTGAAGGCATCTAACCCCAATTTTTCGGTCCAAGTCGCATTTTTAACAACTGATTTTTGTGCAGGACATTTGGGTAATGTAAATGAATAAATTCCTAAAACTAAAGAAGCAACTCCAGAAATGTAAAACATATTAACTGACGCCTTGTTTCCCGATAAATTAGTCATCCACATGGCAGCAATAAAACCAATAGTTCCCCATACTCTGATAGGAGGAAAAACCTTTACAACATCAAAGTTATTGTTTTTCAAAATATTATAAGCCACTGAATTTGATAGCGAAATTGTAGGCATATAAAACATCATAGCCAGAAATATAACCCAATAAAAAACGGTAGGGCTATCAACTTGTGGTATATAAAAAATAGCAAAGCCACTTAAAATATGTAATATCCCGTATAATTTTTCAGCATTAATCCATCTATCGGCAATAATCCCTATTAGTGCAGGCATTATAATTGACGCAATTCCAAGAGTTGAAAACACAGCCCCAAATTCGGCACCACTCCATCCTTTAGTCCCAAACCAGTAATTCCCAACAGTAATCAACCACGCTCCCCAAACAAAGAACTGAAGAAAACTCATTACCGTCAATCTATTTTTAATTCCCATAAAATGAATTCTTATATTTTAAATAACAAAAGCCCGTAAATCTAATATTAAAAATGATATCTACAAAAAAATTACTCTGTTTTAGTAACTTCATCGACTAACCCTAATACAATCTCAAATTGTTCTTCGCGCGTAAGATGAGAATTGTCAATCTCGAT
This sequence comes from uncultured Flavobacterium sp., assembly GCF_963974175.1. GTDB lineage: Bacteria > Bacteroidota > Bacteroidia > Flavobacteriales > Flavobacteriaceae > Flavobacterium. The sequence goes on along the minus strand of NZ_CAXBBR010000014.1, from coordinate 23,082 downwards.
AGCATCTTCTGCCAGTACCAACGGTGAATTATCCCTGTGCGTGTCAATATAATCTCTTTCTTCTACATTTTTAAGAACTTCTTCATAAGTAACATCATCCCCTTTCTGAATTAATTCATCGTAACGCCTTTGAGCTCGGGTACTTGCACTCGAAGTCATGAATATTTTAAGTTCGGCATCTGGAAAAACAACGGTACCTATATCTCTGCCATCCATAACAATTCCTTTGTCTTTTCCCATTTCTTGTTGCTGTTCCACTAATTTCGCACGTACTTCTGATATCGTAGCTACTTTACTTACGAAACTTGACACTTCAATGGTTCTAATTTCTTTTTCAACATTAACATCGTTCAAATACATTTCAGCAAAACCCAACTCTGGATTGTATCTGAATTGTAGTCGAATTTTAGCAAGGCTATTTATTAAGGATTCTTTGTCAAAATTTTCAGCGGTTATATATCCGTTTTGCATTGCAAATAATGCGATAGCACGATACATAGCACCGGTATCTACATAAACGTAGCCTAAATGATTAGCTAATTGTTTGGCTAAAGTACTTTTTCCTGTAGATGAAAATCCATCTATTGCAATTGTAATTTTTTTATTCAAAATAGTATTATTGAAAGTTAATTGTTAAACCAAAAAGACTCGTATTTCCTGCTAAAGTATATCTTGAGTAGGAGTAATTAAATTTTAATTTATTGAATTTTAATCCAAATCCCAGTGAAACACCTGAGAAATTTCTTTGTTCCAGAATTCGCAATTCTTCGGCTCTTCTAAAATTATAGCCTAATCTCAGATTAAAGGATTTTTGAGGAAAAAGCTCCACTCCAAAAATAACATGTCGCAAAGCATTATTTACAAATGATACTTTTTCTTCGGTAGAAGTGCCATCAAGAGACGATTGCGCTCGAACAGGATTAGAAAAAGCAATATTCCATTGTTGCAAATTCTCTAATGTAAGATGCCATCGAAGAGGAACATGTTCTAACTCTTGAGAAACACCCACAATTACTTCAAGAGGTAATTTTTCTCGCACCTCAGAATAAGTTGTAAATTGAGTACCTATATTTCTAATAACCAAACCCCAGTTTACGTCATTTCTTTCGTCAATAAAAATAGCCCCTATATCAATCGCCCCTCCTAATGAATTATAACTTTCGAGTGTTGAAGAAATTAATTTTGCATTGGCCCCAATATGCATCGTCGTGTTCGGAATATTATAGGCATATCCCGCCGAAAGCGCAATCTCACTACCAGTGAATGAAGCTGTAGGCTCACCAGCTTCGTCATAGCCATCAAAACTACCGTAATTCACGTAATTCACACCCATTTGAAATGTTTGTAAATGACGGTCATAAGTATAGGCATAAGAAGCTGTACCATAAGTAACCTCCCCATAATAACTACCATAATTTAATGCCAAATGGTTGTCCATTTCTACATTTATTGTTGAAGGATTAAAATTAACCTGATTCACATCGTCATCATAAATCGTAATGGTTTTTCCACCGAGCGCTGCCTGCCTTGGAGAAGTCACCAAATTTAAAAACTGATAGGTATACTTGCCTCCTATTTGACTGTAACTTACAGTGCAAACGAGGAACAAAACGTATAATAAAAGTTTTTTGAACATGCTTTATAGCTGTATTTCTGTAAAATAAAACGCAATTGCGAAGATAAAATTATAATAGTAATAAACACGGGTTTTACATCTTCAAATTCCAAACAAATAAAATTCCAAAATCATCGCTTAATTATATTAGGCTTTGATTTTGGAATTAACTCTTTTAATGAAACTCTTTTACTTACAAGACTTTGGCATTTTTAACCTTCTGATCTGTAATTGCAATTTTTAAAACCTCACTCATTTCTTTTACATAATGAAACGTAAGACCCTGAATATATTCTGGTTTTATTTCGTCAATATCACTTTTATTTTCATGACATAAAATAATCTCTTTGATATTGGCACGTTTAGCCGCTAAGATTTTTTCTTTTATTCCACCTACAGGCAATACCTTCCCTCTTAAAGTAATCTCACCCGTCATCGCCATATTTTTCTTTACTCTTTTTTGAGTAAATACAGAAACTAAAGAAGTCAACATAGCAATACCTGCACTTGGTCCGTCCTTAGGCGTTGCACCTTCGGGTACATGTAAATGAATATTATATTTAGAGATGATCTCAGGGTTTAACCCCATAAGTTCCGCATTCGCTTTAATATATTCTAAAGCAATTGTAGCCGACTCTTTCATTACTGTACCTAAATTTCCAGTAATAGTCATCGTTCCTTTACCCGGAGAAATCAAAGACTCTATAAAAAGAATATCACCACCTACACTTGTCCAAGCTAACCCCGTCACTACACCAGCAACATCATTGCTTTCGTATTTGTCACGTTCTAATCTTGGAACACCTAGCACTTTTAAGATATCCTCATCAGTTACTTTTTTATTGTATTCTTCCTCCATTGCTACTGATTTAGCAGCATTTCGGATCACTTGCGCAATTTTTGCTTCTAATCCACGAACACCAGATTCACGAGTATATCCTTCAACAATTTTTTCCAATTGTTTTTTTCCAATCGTTAACTCTTTGGAAGTCAAACCATGTTCTTTTAACTGTCTTGGAAACAAATGTTGTTTCGCAATTTCTACTTTCTCTTCGATAGTATACCCAGACATCTTTATGATCTCCATACGGTCTCTTAATGCCGGTTGAATAGATGACATCGTATTTGAAGTAGCAATGAACATCACTTTAGACAAGTCATAACCCATTTCCAGGAAATTATCATAAAAAGAATTGTTTTGCTCGGGATCTAAAACTTCTAGTAAAGCAGACGATGGATCACCTTGACTACTTACTGACAATTTATCGATTTCATCTAAAACAAATACTGGATTTGATGTTCCAGCCTTTTTTAAACTTTGAATAATTCTTCCCGGCATTGCACCTATATACGTTTTTCTATGTCCTCTAATTTCAGACTCATCGCGCAAACCACCAAGTGAAATACGTACATATTCTCTACCTAATGCTTCTGCCACTGAACGTCCAATAGAAGTTTTACCCACTCCCGGAGGTCCTGTCAAACAAATAATTGGAGATTTCATATCATTTCGCAATTTTAAAACTGCTAAATGTTCTATCATTCTTTTCTTTACATCTTCTAATCCAAAATGATCGCGATCTAGTATTTTCTGAGCACGTTTCAAATCAAAATTATCTTTCGAAAATTCGTTCCAAGGTAACTCTAAAAACAAATCCAAATAATTTCTTTGAATTCCAAAATCAGGAGCCTGAGGATTCATTCGACGCATCTTAGACACTTCTTTTTCGAAATGTTTTTTGGTTTTATCATCCCATTTCTTAGACTTGGCCTTAACCAACATTTCATCTATTTCCTCTTCCTGTGTAGAACCACCCAACTCTTCCTGGATTGTTTTCATTTGTTGGTGCAAGAAATATTCTCTTTGTTGTTGATCTAGGTCAAAACGAACTTTTGATTGGATATCGTTTTTTAACTCCAGTTTTTGCAACTCAATGTTCATATAACGAAGCGTCTCTAAAGCTCTTTCTTTCAAATCATTGATCGCTAACAAATCTTGCTTTTCTTTAACAGACAAGTTCATATTTGAAGTAACGAAATTGATTAGGAAAGATTGGCTTTCAATATTCTTAATAGCAAATGTTGCTTCAGTTGGAATATTCGGACTTTCCTTTATAATTTGGATTGCTAATTCTTTTATTGATTCAAGAATAGCTAAAAATTCAGTATCTGTTTTATCAGGTCTATTTTCAGGAAAATCTTTAATACTTGCAGTAAGATAAGGATCCTCTGAAGTAACAGTATCAATTTCAAAACGTTTTTTACCTTGAAGAATAACGGTTGTATTACCATCAGGCATTTTTAAAACGCGTAAAATTCTGGCTACAGTTCCAATAGTATGAATATCCTCTTTAGTAGGATCTTCGTCTGACTCATCTTTTTGAGCTACAACACCAATGATTTTCCCTGCTGCATTTGCGTCATTAATTAGCTTAATCGATTTATCTCGACCGGCAGTAATAGGGATTACAACTCCCGGAAATAAAACCATATTACGTAGTGGTAAAATGGGTAAAGAATCTGGTAATTCTTCATTAATCATCTCCTCCTCATCTTCGGGAGTCAATAATGGTATTAATTCGGCTTCTGAGTCATATTCCTGTAGTGACAGATTGTCAATAGTAAGTATTTTATGATTTGACATATTATTTTTAAGTCTTTTTGTCATTAAAAAATTTCGTGTAGATAACAAATATAAGGTATCAGCAGTTTAAATTTGAATAAAACGTACATTAAACCCCATTATTCATTACTTGCATTAAAAATGCAATCTTTGTGCCATTTTAGAAAATATTTTGGGGGTTGACGCTACTTTCCATCAGATAATTCTAATTAAAAAGGCTGTAATTCCTTTCTTCGGCAATTCTATTTGTAGTATAACCTACTTTATTTCTTCTGTCTTTTTTATAAAACTAAGGACTATAAAACCCAACAAAAAGAAAACCGCCAGAATAAAAAATGAATTTCTCATCGAGTTTGTAATTGCTGCGACAAATCCAAAAACAAATGTCCCCACTACAATCGATATTTTTTCAGTAACGTCAAAAAAGCTAAAATAAGTAGCGTGATCTTCAGTCTCTGGTAATAATTTTGAGTAAGTAGAACGGGATAAAGACTGAATTGCCCCCAAAACCATTCCTATCGTGCCTCCAAGAACATAAAATTGGATATCAATATATTCACTTTTAGCATCAAGTAAATAAGCCGCAAGGCATATAAAGCCCCAAATTACTATGGTAATTTTCAACGTTGCTATATTACCTATTTTCTCTGATAATCTTGAAAACAAATAAGCTCCAAGAATAGCGACTACATTTATTAATAAAATTATAATTATCAACTTACTGGTGTCAATACCTAATTCTTTCTTTCCAAAAAGTCCTGCCAATAATATCACCGTTTGCACTCCAATACTATAAAGAAAAAAAGCAGTTAGGAATTGTTTTAAATTTTTCATGTCCTTTAAGCTATCTAATACAGCTCTAAGCTCCCTAAGTCCTTTGAAGATATAGTCCTTTTCTGGTTTTTTATGAAAGACATTATTGGGTAAATAATGAAATGTAACTTGTGCAAAGCCCATCCACCAGATACCTACCGATAAAAAAGAAATACGCGCCGGTAAAGAACCATCTGATATTCCATACCATTCTGGTATCATGACCATAGTTAGATTAAAAGCTAATAAAATTAAAGAACCTGCATAGCCAAACATAAATCCTTTGGCACTTACTCTATCATGCTGCTCAGGAAAAGCAATTTCTGGTAAATAGGAATTATAAAAAACGATACTTCCCCAAAAGCCAATACTAGCGAAGATTGTACCTAAAACTCCAATCCATAAGGTATCTTGGCCCTTAAAAAAGAACAAGCTCATCACAGATACTGATCCCAAATAACAAAAGAATTGCAGGAATCGTTTCTTATTTCCCGTATAATCTGCAATACCAGATAAAATGGGAGACATTAAAGCCACTATCAAAAATGAAAAGGATAAGGAATAGGATAAAAGAGATGAATTATTAAATTCATAACCTAAAAATTGAACTATTCCGTTATTGTCACTAGTTACCGTTTCATAGTAAATTGGGAAAACCGCAGTAGCGATAACTAAACTATAAACTGAATTAGCCCAATCATAAAAAGCCCAAGCATTTATTAACTTTTTATCTCCTTTTTGTAATGCTACCATAGAATTATTTTTATACGAATTTATCTATTTTTTCATAGTAAACATATAAAATATAAGGAATTTTCAAAACCTGATCTTTTGTTAACGCAAAAAAGCCAATTCAAATGAATTGGCTTTTTTTTATATCAATTATAAATTATTATTTATAAATCATTCCGAATTTTGCTGCAATAGCTTTAGCTTCCGGAACCATCGCTTGTAAATTTGCTATTCTGGTAGCATCAGATGGATGCGAACTTAAAAATTCAGGTGGAGCTTGACCGTTTGAACTTGCCGCCATTCTAGTCCAGAAAGAAATTGCTTGATCAGGATTGTATCCTGCAATAGCCATTAATACAAGTCCTATTTTATCAGCTTCAGTTTCGTGATTTCTACTGTAAGGCAACATTACTCCTACTTGTGAACCAACACCATAAATTTGCTGCCATGTTTGTTGAGTTTCTGCACTTTTCCCTCCTGTTGCAACAGCCACTCCTACAGCACCTAGACCTTGAAGTTGAGCAGCACTCATACGTTGCGCTCCATGATTAGCAAGAGCGTGAGAAACTTCATGTCCCATTACTGTAGCTAATCCTGCATCATCTTTTGTTACCGGCAAAATCCCTGAATAAACAACAATTTTACCACCAGGCATACACCAAGCATTAATTTGTTTATCATCAATTAATTTATATTCCCATTGGTATCCGTTTAAATATTCTTTTTGCCCTAAAGAATTTAAATATTTTTCGGCTGCCAATTTTATTTTTGTTCCTACAGCTTCAACTCTTCTCGCGTCAGCAGTACCTGTAATAACTTTATTAGCATTTAGGAAAGTTCCATACTCCGCAAATGAGGAAGGAAAGAGTTCGCTATTGGAAACAAAATTTAAAGTTTTCTTTCCTGTTAGCGGATTCGTTGCGCATGAGACCAATAATCCCAATGTACAAATACCTATTAATATTGAATGTTTTTTCATGATCCTATTTTTATTTTAACAAAAATACAATAATTATAGATATGCTATTTGCAAAATTAAAATCAAATGTTTCAACATTTTTGGTTTTTCTTATTCTCCAATGATATGTAAAACATTAAATTCCTTACCTACAATAAGATAATTATCTTCTTCAAATTTGACTCTGTCAAATAAAACCTCTTCATTATCAATCTCTATGCCTTTCACCTTAAAAGGAAATCCGATTAGATTTATCTTATACTTAGAATAATTAGTATCATATTTACCTTCTTTATGCAATTGGATATTAAGCTCTTTTTCCTTTCCTGTTACTCTAAAAGTCAAGAAACTATATCTTCCTTTTTTATAATCATAGCCATCTTGTGCATCTTCATACACTACCGATTTCTCTTTTCCTTCTTTATAGTATAAATCTAAAGTCAATTCATCAAACTCTAACTCTCCCACATATTGTTGAACAGGATATTTTGGAATAATAGCACCCGCTTTTACAAAAACTGGAATTTCATCAAATTTAGTATCTACCCAAATTTCTTTCCCTCCAGTCACTAAACTATTAGTCCAGTAATTATACCATTGTCCACGAGGAATATACATTCTTCTACCTAATGAATTCGGTTCCAAAATAGGACATACTAAAATTTGATTTCCAAAAACAAATTCGTCATTTCGATAGTGCGTTTGTATATCACTTTGGTCGTAGTAAACTAATGGTTTAAGCATAGGGATACCCTCTTCAATATATTGCCAAAACATGGTATACAAGTATGGCAACAATTGGTAGCGAAGATTAACAAACTTTCTAGTAATATCAATAACCTCGACATCAAATGCCCAAGGCTCCTGATCTCCATGATCACCAGACGAATGTGTTCTACAAAAAGGATGGAAAACACCCAATTGTATCCAACGTGCATACAATTCACCCGAAGGTTGCTCTGCAAATCCACCGATATCTGACCCAGTGAAACCCATTCCTGAAATTGACATTCTTTGCACTTGTATGTTTGCTATCCATAAATGCTCCCAAGTTGCTACATTATCGCCAGTCCAAGAGGATGTGTAGCGTTGTGCTCCCGCATAAGCCGATCTCGTGATTATAAAAGGTCTTTTAGGATAAGCAAATCTTTTTACTCCATGATAGGTGGCTCTTGCCATCTGTGTACCATAAATATTATGTGCTTTTCTATGACTACAAGGGTTTCCGTCATAATCATGACGAACATCCATCGGGAACGTTTTATTTGGCACTTCCATCACGGCAGGCTCATTCATATCGTTCCAAACTCCTTTGACTCCAATATCAGATATTAATTCTTTAAACAATCCTGCCCACCATTCTCTGACTTCGGGATTTGTATAGTCTGGAAAATTGCATTCTCCCGGCCAAACTTTTCCTTTCATATAAGGACCATCAGCACGTTTACAAAAATAATCTTTTTCCAAAGCCTCTTTATATACCGCGTATTCCTTGTCAATTTTAATTCCTGGATCAATAATCACAACGGTTTTAAAACCATCTTCTGCTAATTCTGCAACCATTCTCTTGGGATCAGGAAAATATTCCTTGTTCCAAGTAAAACATCGAAACCCTTCCATGTAATCAATATCCAAATAAATGGCATCACATGGTATTTTTAATTCCCTGAATTTTGATGTAATTTCTTTTACATTACTCTCCGGAAAATAACTCCACTTACATTGGTGGTAACCCAAAGCCCACAACGGCGGTAATTCTGGTTTTCCCGTTAAATCAGTATAGCTAGTGACAACGTCCTCCATTTGAGGACCGTGGATAAAATAATAATTCATCTCCCCTCCTTCTGCCCAAAAACTGGTAACATTTCTTCTCTCGTGACAAAAATCAAAGAAAGTTCTAAATGTATTATCGAAGAAAATACCGTAGGCTTGTTTATTTTGCAACCCAATAAAAAAGGGAACTACTTTGTATAAAGGTTCTTGATCTTTCTGAAAAGCATATTGATCAGTGGCAAAATTCTCCAACCTTTTCCCTTTCAAATTCATTTGGGTCGCTTTATCGCCAAGGCCATAAAAACATTCTCCATCTTTTGAAGCCTTACTCATTTTAACGATATTACCGCCATATTCGTAACTTTCCTCCCAGTGGAAACCCAATTCGTCTTCAAGTAAAACATTTCCGTTTAAATCATAAATAGATACTCTCATATCTATTTTTTGAACTACGCATTTTACTTTACTAGTTTGTATTTGATAATATTGAGCTTCTTCGGTAACTTCAAGAAAGTTATATCCATGCGAATGGCTCTTATCAATAGCATAGGAAAAGTCATTACTAAAATATCCCTTAGTTGTATATCTAAACCGGATGAGGCTATCTCTCACCACAGTGATTTTTAAAACTACACTATTGTCTGTATTGAAAAAAACTGAATCGACATCATGTTCAAAAGAAACTATTTTTGATGGATATAAATCCCCTTTGAATTCTAATTCTGTATTTGTAATCATGTTATACTTTATTACTATTAAGCCCTTTATTTGTTTCCAAAAATACAAAAAAGTACATTCGCCTTTCTAAAAAGAAATTTTATTAAAGAAGTCTTTGTAACTGTTTTATTAAAAAACAAACTCTATTAATTCCAGGAATCAATAGAGTTTGCCGAATTAATAATTTTATTTAAAAAAGTCGTACGCCTATTATTATAAATACTTACACGATTTTAAAAACGATTACTCCTAAAGGAGCTAATGTTAGTTCTACTGAATAATCGCGTCCGTCATATGGTGCCGCTTCTATCGCTAATTTAGCACCATTTTTTATGCCGCTACCACCATAAATCGCAGCGTCACTATTAAAAATCTCCTTCAGTTTCCCTTTCCTTGGAATACCTATTCGATAATTTTCACGAATTACTTGGGTAAAATTACAAACCACGATTACATCGTCTTTTAACTTGACTCCTTTTCGAATATAGGAAATAACTGCATTTTGATGGTCTGAATAGTTAATCCATTCGAATCCTTCGGGACTAAATTGCTTTTCATATAATGCCGGCTCCGCCTTATACAACCCATTTAGATCAGTTATCAGCTTTCTTACCCCGTCATGATATGGATATTCATTCAAATGCCAATCAAGACTACCTTCAAAATTCCATTCAGCACTTTGCCCAAATTCACATCCCATAAACAGTAATTTTGTTCCTGGATGTGTAAACATATAGCCATATAGAAGTCGTAAATTTGCAAACTTTTGCCATTCATCACCAGGCATTCTGCCAAGAATAGATTTTTTACCATACACCACTTCATCATGAGAAAGTGGCAACATGAAATTTTCTGAAAAAGCGTAAGTTGACGAGAAAGTCAAATCATTTTGATGGTACTTTCTATATACAGTGTCTTTTTGAAAATATTCTAAAGTATCGTGCATCCAACCCATCATCCATTTCATTCCAAATCCTAATCCTCCAATGGACGTTGGTCTTGAAACCATAGGAAACGAAGTACTTTCTTCTGCAATAGTTTGGACACCTTCAAAATTAGAATACACCGCTTCATTGAATTCTTTCAAAAAACTTATGGTATCTAGGTTTTCACGCCCACCATAAATATTAGGTTCCCATTCGCCATCATTTCTTGAATAATCTAAGTATAACATCGAAGCTACTGCATCCACACGAAGTCCGTCTGCATGGTAATACTGCAACCAAAACAAGGCATTACTGATTAAAAAGGAACGCACTTCATTACGCCCATAATTAAAAACTAAACTTTTCCAGTCTGGATGATATCCTTTTTTACGATCTGGATGTTCAAAAAGATTAGAGCCGTCAAAGAAGCCTAATCCATGTGCGTCATCTGGAAAGTGAGAAGGAACCCAGTCCAGAATAACCCCAATTCCGGCCTGATGCAATCGATCTACCAGAACCATAAATTCTTGCGGATTCCCAAAACGGGATGTCGGTGCAAAATAACCCACGAGTTGATATCCCCATGAAGGATCATAAGGATACTCCATGATAGGCATAAACTCAACATGAGTAAATCCAGTTTCTTTTACATAAGTAACTAAATCTTCTGCAAATTCAATATATGTCAGAAATCGATTGTCTTCCCCATGACGTTTCCAGGATCCTAAATGAACTTCATACACCGAGTACGGTTTGTCTAGCGCATTGTGATCTTGACGATTCTTCATCCATTTGCTATCATCCCATTTGTAATCGAGATCCCAAACTACAGATGCAGTATGCGGTGGTTTTTCACAATAAAAAGCAAAAGGATCAGCTTTTTCAGTAACAATTCCGCCGTTATTTGATTGTATCTTATACTTATAGGTAGCCCCTTTTTCGACATATGGTATAAACCCTTCCCAGATACCAGAGGAATCCCATCTAACCTGAAGCAGATGTTCTCCCTGAGTCCAGAAATTAAAATCTCCTACAACAGATACAGAATGAGCAGTGGGAGCCCAAACGGCAAAATACACCCCTTTTACACCATCTAATTCAATTAGATGTGCTCCAAGTTTCTCATATAATCTGTAATGCTTTCCAGCTTTAAATAAGTCAATATCAAAATCAGTAAAAAGGGAATGTGTGAGAACTTTGCTCATATATATTGGTATGTTTCTAATCGTATGGAATAAATTAGAATATTAACTTTAAAAAATACTTTTGATCTTAATTTATCTTATAACCATCTGGAATAACAGAACCTTTTTTAATTACTACAATTCCTTCCTTAATAGCATATAATTCATGTAAAACATCTTCTAAATGCTTACCACCATTTATATAAACGTTATTACCAATTCTACAATTTTTATCTACTAATGCGTTATTGATAAAACAATTATCACCGATACCCATCAAAATATTGTTATTAGCTTTATCTTCATTCATATCATCGATACTTTGATAATAGTCATTCCCCATAACATAAGTATTTTGAATAACAGTTTCATCTCCTATTCGAGAACGAATACCAATAACTGATTTCTTGATTTCTTTAGCATGAATAATACAACCTTCAGAAATTAATGATTGCTCCACTAAGGTATGGTGAAATTTTGACGGAGGTAACAATCTCGGACGAGTGTAAATCTTATTATCGTTATCGAATAAGTTAAATTTAGGAATATCATCTGTCAAACCAATATTAGCCTCAAAAAACGAATCTATATTACCTATATCAGTCCAATACCCTTCATATTGATAGCTTAATATTTTTTGTTTTCCTACCGCTTGTGGAATAATTTCTTTTCCAAAATCCTTTGTATCTGGATTTTTCATTAATTCAACTAACAGCTCTTTATTGAATATATATATTCCCATGGAAGCTAGGTAATGTTTACCTTCACTTTTCATTTGCTCACTTACATCAGACTCCCATTCCGGTAGCAACTCTTTAGCTGGTTTTTCAATAAATGACTCTATACAACTGTCAGCATTTGTTTTTAAAATTCCAAATTCCGGTGCATCTTTAGCATTTACAGGCAACGTGGCAATTGTTATATCAGCTTCATGTTTAATATGTTCTTCAATCATTTCATTGAAGTCCATTTGGTATAATTGATCTCCAGAAAGGATTAAAGCATAATCAAAATCATGATTCAAAAAGTGAGGCATGCATTGTCGCACTGCATCTGATGTCCCTTGAAACCACGTTGGATTATCAGGTGTTTGTTCGGCAGCAAGAATGTCCACAAAAGCTTGACTAAAAGCATTAAAAGTATAAGTGTTTTTTATATGAGCATTTAAAGAAGCTGAATTAAACTGCGTCAATACAAACATTCTTTTAATGTCTGAATTCATACAATTTGAAATTGGAATATCAACTAATCTATATTTCCCAGCAATTGGCACTGCAGGCTTAGATCTACTTTCTGTCAATGGATATAACCTAGATCCTTGTCCTCCTCCTAAAATAATTGCAATAACATTTTTCTTCTTAGCTTTCATACTTTATTAATTATTAAATTATAAACCTCTATATATTCTTGACATGCTTTTTCCCAGGAATGATCTGTATTCATCCCTAATTGCCTAATTTCATTTAAATGTTTTTTATCTTTATACAAGCTTACTGCCCTTTGAATGGAGTAACAAATATCCCCTACAGAAGCTTGATCATGCGCAATACCATTCCCGTTATCTCCAAAATCAATTACTGTATCTTTTAGCCCTCCTGTTCTTCGTACAATTGGAATTGTACCATATCGAAGGGAATACATCTGATTTAATCCGCATGGCTCGACCCTTGATGGCATCAATAAAAAATCAGCTCCTGCATAAATTAAATGCGCTAATTCTTCGTTGTACCCTATAAACGTGTTGTAATTCCCTTTATAATCTACCAATAAACTATTTAAATGGTTTTCTATCTCTTGATTTCCAGAACCTAAAATAAGAATGTTGATTTCTTTATAATTTTCTGATAACGCCAAAGCCGATGCCTGTGGCAATAAATCGCCTCCTTTTTCTTCTAATAATCGTCCTATAAAACTAAAAAGTGGTTTTTTGGGATCTAAGTTAAATAAAGTACATAATGTCTCTTTGTTCTGCTGTTTACCCTTTTCAAAATTTTCAACTGAATAGTTTTTTTCCAACATTTTATCTTTGGCAGGATCCCAAACTTCAGTATCGATTCCGTTTAATATCCCTCTTGATTTATAACGCACAATATTAAATAGTGATTCTAATCCATTTGCTGAGTAATTAATCTCATTCAAATAATTTGGAGAAACCGTTGTCACTGCCCAAGCACATTTTACAGCTACAGCCAATGAATTGATACAGTGATCCCACTCTAAAACATTCACATGAGCTAAATCAAATTCCGGTAAATAATGTAGTTTATCAAATCCAAATTGCCCCTGATACAATCCATTATGGATCGTAATCATTGAAGGTGTGTTTTGTATTTTTTTATATTTATCACAATACAACATCATAAACGGAATCAAACCTGTATGATGATCATGGCAATTGATTACATCCGGCATTTCATTACGACCTATTATCCAATCTAAGGCGGCTATTTGAAAAGATAAAAATCTTTCAATATCATCCTCATATCCATATACTTCCTTTCTATCGAATAATTCGGGAATTTCAATGAGATATAACTCAAATCCTAACTTATCTGTTGTTTCCTTGAGTACATTAAATGAAAAATTGAATTTTCCCAATTTCACAAAACCCCAGTGAACACATTCAAATTTATTTTCTTTTTTAAATTTTGTGTCATAACAAGGAATCACAACTCTTGCAAGATGGCCGGCTTTATTCTGGTATTTTGGCAAAGCCCCTACGACATCCGCTAAACCTCCTACTTTTGCTACAGGATAACATTCTGCGCTTATATGAAATATTTCCATTTATTAAATTTTGTTATTCTTCAAATTATGTAGTTGAATTGAAAATCTTTTTTTTTTATTAGGACCATTCTTTCTTTAATGTTAAAGGTTAATTTGATATTAAAACTTTATTAAATATACTACTTTTATGTTTTTCTAAATTTAGTAAAAATTTTATAAAATAAAAGCGGTCTCAAAAATTTATCGATATGACAAAAAAATCTTCTATTCACACTCAATCATTACAAATTCCTAAGCCTATTCTACTTGCAAGTAAATTTATCTCTTTTATTTCACCTAAAATTACCATATTATTTGCCGCTAAATTATTTACAACACCAATAAAACATAAGATTCCTAAAAGGGAGCTTGAAATGGACGAAAAAAGCGAACAAACAACACTTCATATTCCTGCAATAAACAAAGCGGTTGTTGTTTACAAATATGGACAAAGTGACAAGAAAATTTTATTGGTTCATGGATGGTCAGGACGAGGAACTCAATTGGTAAAAATAGCAGATGCATTAGTAAATTGTGGTTATTCTACCGTTAGTTTTGACGCTCCTGCACATGGCAAATCACCTGGAAATCAATCTATAATGACTGAGTTTATAGCTTCAATTTTAGAAATTGACAAACAGTATGGTCCTTTTGAATCCGCTGTTGGACATTCTTTGGGTGGAATGTCGGTGCTTAATGCTATAAAACAAGGTCTCAAATTAAATACTGCCGTAGTTATAGGAAGTGGTGATATTGTTCAAGATATTATTGAAGATTTTATTGCTAAATTACAGCTAAAACCAAGTTATGCTAACTCTTTAAGACTTCATTTCGAGAAAAAATATGGAGGAAAAATGAATGACTACTCTGCTTATCAAGCAGCTAAAAATATTACAATACCTGTTTTAGTAATTCATGATAAAGATGATCCCGAAGTTCCAGTAAAAGCTGGGTTACACATTTATGATCATTTAAAAAATGGAGAACTCTTTTTAACAGAAGGGTTAGGACACCGAAAAGTTTTAGGTGATTCTGAGGTAGTCAAAAGAACGGTGCAATTTGTGACCAAATACTAATTATTAATCCAAAAATCAATTCTAAACAATGAAATATCCTATAGAGAAATCCGAAGCCCAATGGAAACAAGAACTGGGAGAAGAAAAATACCGTGTTCTACGTGAGAAAGGAACAGAACGTCCACATACAGGAACTTACAATTTGCACTACGAAGAAGGAACTTATTGCTGTGGCGCTTGCTCAGAACCATTATTTGAAAGTGACTCAAAGTTTGATGCACACTGTGGCTGGCCGTCATTTGATGACTCAATTCCCGGAAAAGTCAAATATGTTTTAGATAAAACGCACGGAATGATTCGTACTGAAATAGTTTGTGCAAACTGTGGCAGTCATTTGGGACATTTATTTAATGATGGGCCAACAAGTACTGGACAGCGCTATTGCGTAAATTCGGTTTCAATAGATTTCAAAAAATAAAAACGAATGGATTTATTTGGATACTCAAATGATTGGGAACAAAAATTAGAACCTATTCTAATAAAGTATAAAGGAAGAAAACATCCATTAGAGTACGCTAATTTATATCAGCTTTTAGTAATGGTAGTTTTATCAGCTCAGGATTCTGATGCCAATATAAATAAAATAGCTCCAGTCCTTTTTGAAGTATATCCAAATATGCAAAGTTTGGCGGTTTCGAATGTAGAAAGGCTAATACCCTATATCTCGACAGTCAAAAATTTTGAAACCAAAGCCATATGGTTAATAGAAATCGCAAAAACCATTGAAAAAGACGAGAACATCCCCCTAACAATGGATGCTTTGACAGCTCTAAAAGGTATTGGCCGTAAATCTGCGAATGTTATTATGCGCGATGCCAAAGCTCCTGCAGCAGGTATCATTGCAGATCTACATGTTATACGTGTGACACCCAGAATCGGATTAATTTTAGAAACTAAAGACGGTATCAAAGTCGAAAAACAATTGATACAAGTATTACCAAAAACTATTTGGGAAGAAATAGGAATGGCAATCTCTTTTTTAGGCAGAGAAATTTGTCGCCCAACTCCTAAATGTAACGAATGTCCGATTAATGGAATATGTAAACATTATAGAGAGAATTTCTAAAATCGCATCGTGTTAACGCATTGGAAAGATGTGGTACGATTGCTTATTTAGTACAATTCACTAAATACATACAAAAACAATAGTATCATAAATCAAACCCCAGTCCATCATTCCTTACTGTAGTGAACTTTCTATTATGATTTTTTTAAGCTCCCAAATTAAAATATAAGCATAGAACCGTTACCTTATTTCTCTTATATACGATAACAAATAACGGCTATTCATCCCGTTATTTATTATCGTAATTTTTCCAATTCTTTTTATAAAAATGACTTCTTGAAACTTGGTTTAATCCTACTATTAGAAGCTTGTTCGTAAGCATAGGCGATTCCTATTAATTCAGGTTCTGAATAAGGTTTCCCGAAGAAAGAAAATCCTATTGGTAATTCATAAACCATACCGCAAGGTACTGTGATATGAGGATATCCACTTGCCGCTGCTGGAGTTGTCAAGAAAACATCTCCCCAACGGTCACCATATATATTGTCGATACTACATGCAGGTCCCATTGTTAATCCGCAAATTGCATCAAGCTTATTCGCCTTGATTACATCATCTAAAATTTTCTTAGAACCAAAATGGCTTTTATTTAATGCTTCAATATATATTTTATCATCAAGTCCTTTCTTCTCGTTTGAACTTATTAGCGTCTCTTGTTTAAAATAAGGCATTGCTTTATCCTCATTGACACTATTGAAATCGATAACCTCTTTTAATGTTTTTACCTTCGCATTTGAAGTAGCTAAATACTTATTGACTCCAGCTTTAAATTCATATTGCATCGCTTCAAACTCGGCGGATCCTAATTCGTTTATTTTATCTAAATAATCTATTTCAATAACGGTTGCACCTTGTTTTTTAATCAGATCAATCGCTTTGTTTTGCAAGGCATGCATAAACTGATTTTGACCCTGTGGTTTTCTCTCTACCCCAATTCTTTTCCCTTGCAATGCCTTTGCATCTAGGAATTTAGTATAGTCTGTTTCTCCCTTTCCTTGACTTTCATTAGTGACGGGGTCTTTAGAATCAATTCCTGCTAATACTCCAAGTAATATAGCTGCGTCTTTAACTGTTCTCGCCATTGGTCCGGCCGTATCTTGGGTATGTGATATGGGAATAATTCCAGATCTACTGACTAATCCTACTGTGGGTTTAATACCAACGATACCACTAACTGCTGAAGGGCAAACTACAGAACCATCCGTTTCAGTACCCACAGCCACGACGCAAAGATTTGCCGCTACGGCCACAGCAGAACCTGCACTGGAACCACATGGATTATGATCTAAAATATAAGGGTTTTTTGTTTGTCCGCCTCTACTACTCCATCCGGAGCATGACTGTGTGGAACGAAAATTTGCCCATTCACTCAAATTTGTTTTACCAATAATGATGGCGCCTGCTTCCCTGAGCCTGTTAACGACAAAAGCATCATTTGAAGCATAATTGCCTTCCAAAGCAAGTGATCCTGCTGTAGTTTGCATTTTGTCAGCCGTGTCGATATTATCTTTTAGGACAACAGGGATACCATGTAAAGGTCCTCGTAATTTACCCGCTTTCATCTCGACATCCATCGCCTTTGCTATAGATATCGCTTCAGGATTAATTTCTATAACCGAATTTAAATTAAGTCCGTTTTTGTCTATTGCGTCAATACGCCTTAGATACAATTGCACTAATTGTTCTGAAGTATATTTTCCGGAAGCTAATTTTTCACGCAGGCTACTAATCGTTTCTTCCTCAAGTTCAAATATAGTTGTAGTATCGTCGACAACCTCCGACTCTTCATTCTTTTTTACATTAGTACAACCCGAAATTAAAAAAGCACTAAGACTCATAGAGGCCATCGTCGTTGATGTTAAGAAAGTTCTTCTTTTCATAGATGAAATTATTTAAGCAATTAATTCTAAAAAATTGGCTAGCCTAAAGTACTACATAATTTTTAATTTAAATTAACTGTCATAAAATAATTATTACAATAACAAATAGATATCATCTTTCAACCGAAACTGGCTACTTTTCAAATAATTAGTTGGATTGTAACCGTTGTGCCGTCATTCTCCGTAAAATGAATTTGAATGGGATTCAAATTAGATCGCTGCAATAAAAAAATACGCTCTTTGGCTAATGCAATACCCCTCGAAACATGAAATTTAGATTGTTTATGGGCCTTCAAGCCTTTTCCATTATCGCTAATTTTACACTCTAAAAGATGAGTGGAGACCATTTCGAAAGATAATTTCAGTTTTGGAGAAGGATGAAATTCATCAAAGGCGTGAACAAAAATATTTTCTATAAAAGGCTGAATCAACATAGGCGGAATTTCTAGCACCTTCTTATCTATCGCGGGGTCTACATAAATATCAGACACAACACGGTCTTTAAATCGCATGTTTTCAATAAATATGTAGCTCTCTAAATACGCTACTTCTTCTTCGATTGTAATCGTTTGCTTTGGTGAATTTTTTAGAGTTTTTCTCATCAACCCTGCAAACTCACTGATGTATAAAGAAGAATTGTGTTCGTCATTTGCGCCTACATAGTCTTGAATGGAATTTAACGCATTATAAATAAAATGTGGATTCATCTGGTTAGATAACGCTTCAAATTTAGCCTCCGTTATTTGTTTCTCCTTCTTCTCTTTTTCTTTTGCTATATTTCTTCTATGCATAATTACATAAAATATAATACAACAAACAATTAAAAGGATAAGAGAAATGAACCACCAAGTCAACCAAAACGGAGGCATAATATCAATCGCTAATACTTTAAAAATACGTGAAGATCCAGTATTAAAATCATACGCTTCAATTTCTACTTCATAATTTCCATACGGCAAATAAGGCAAAAATAAGTTGCTTTTATCACTATAAGGGCTCCATCTATTATTAGACTTTAATCTATATCTGAACTTTAATTTCTCAGGAAAGGAACTCCCATTAGGAACAAAATCAATTAAAAACGAATTTTGTTGATAATCACAAACTATCTTTTTGGAAGAATACCTAAACCAACTATAATTAGATGTATTTACAGGAATGTTATTAACTGCTACCTTAGTTATATCTATACCTGAAATAGCAATCTGATCTTTTAAAAGTATATCTAAATCTATAGTATAAAAGCCTTTTTTTGTTCCCAACCACAACTGATTATCCTTAATTTGGGAAGCAGTGAAATTACAGTCCTTCAAACCTTGCTCTTTATCTATAAAGCGAAAGATACCATTTTGATAAATATTGATTCCCTTTTCAGTTCCTATGAAAATACAATCTTTATAACTTTCTAAAAAAAGAATTGTTTTACCTATTAAATCATCTTTATCGATTGTTTGTAAGACTTTAAATTCAGCCCTATCGTCAACAATAAATACATTTCCAAACTCTGCAGCTAATATAAGTTGGCCTTTATCATTTATAGTAATATGCTTAAACTTATTTTCCCTCCATATACCATCAGCTAAATAAGATTGAAACTCATCGTTATGATAGACATACAAACCATTAAAAACAGACAAAAGATAGGTCTTGTCCTTGTTATTAAATATTTGTACAATATACTGTGGCGTGTTTTTTTCAAATTTAGAATAATGAGTACTTTTAAGAGAATAGATATCATCATATACCCTAACTCCTGCATAAGTAATCGTTTCAATAAATTTATCGTTTGAAGAAAAGCCAAATTTAAGACTGTGCTTAGGTACATAATTGATAATTTTACCTTCTGAATTCATTTCGAAAATACCAATATTGCTGCCAATCCAAAATGAGGTTTTATGTTCCACCATTTCATAGAACACAATTCCTTCCGCTTTAATATTGAAATTAAGTTCAAAATCTCTCGACTCCTCTCCTTGCTTCTTTACTATACGATTTCCATTATCTAAATAACTCTGTTCAACCTTCTTAAAATCCGAAAGTGTAATCGTTTTTAAAATTTCCTTGTCAGAATTCAAAATAGAAATACCCTTGGTATGTAAAACAATTTTATTCTTCCCACTATTCGAAAAACCCAGTATTGAGTATCCTACAAACGGTGAATAATCAATCATCTTGTCCAACCGAATTTCATAGATTCCTTTATCATTGGAACCCACATATAAAATATCTTTAGATTTACTATATACTACATTAAGTAGCACATTCGAATCTATACCATACAAAGTAGAAACAGATATCATTTGATCATTATCAATACGATATAACCCACCATCGGGATTATAAATACCCCAAGCTGCCGCAAAAACAGTATTTCTTTTATCTTTGGCGAACTGCCACACTGTTGACTTTCCAAACTTAGAAGAAGTAAATCTCTTTTTTTTAATCTCTAAAATATCAAATTTATTAATGTAGCCATTATTTGCACTATACAAAACAGAACCATAAAGCCCCAAAGAATAGGTGTTTTTATGCATAAGCACCTGTATAACTTTCGGAGAATGACCGGATTCCTCTATTTTATATAAACCATCAAAAATCGAGGTAAAATACACTTCACCATCATACTCAAAGAAAGAAATACATATAAAATCCTCTTTATGAACTGGCACAGTTGGCGTAATAACTTTATTGGTATTAATGTCAATTATCGAAATGCCCTGCTCTGTTCCAACATACATTTTGTTTTTATAAGGAAAAACTTTCCTTGTCTTATTAGAAAGTAAACCTTGTTTAGTGGTGAAAACACTAAACTTTTGACCGTCAAATTTACTGATACCTCCACCATAACTAGCAAACCACATATTTCCATAAGTATCTTGTGAAATATCCCAACAACTGTTATGTCCCAATCCATCTGACTCATCTATTGTGGAAAAAGAACCATTTAGCATTCTCGAAACTCCATTTTCGGTACCAATCCACAACACATTTTTATTGTCTAAAAATAAAGATCGCACCGCATTATTAGGCAAACCATCTGCAGTTGTATAATTTTTAGAGGGAAAATATTGTCCAAATAATGAAAAAGAGCATATAAATAAGAAAAATAGCTGAAAACCATTTTGTAATTTCATTCAAAAATATTTTGTTTTTGATTTAATACACGAATATATTTTTATACACATCAATATAAAGGTCTAAAAAGGAAAGAAAGAATAAGCAGTTAGCTATATAGACCCTCTACAGACAAGCTATACAACTGTAATCACATAAGCGAAAATACACTATTAAAACCTATAAAATTGCAAATTAAGATAAAGGTATTAACAATTGCTTAATGAATAAATATCGTTGATGATCTTTTACTTTTCTTCTACGAAACACTCGTTCGTTAGAACAGGATTTTATGGATCAGGAACAAAACCTGGGGAGAGTTTTTAGAAAAAAGAATATTTTTGCATCATTAACTTTGAGATATGACTTCTATAGACCTTTTAAAATTTATGCTCCCCGATTTTTTAATAGATAACTTTGAAATAGTTTCTGCAACTAATTCTGAAGAAAACTTACATCTATATTTTGAAGAAAAAACAAACCCTCCAAAAGAGTTTAATGCTGTAGAATTAGTATCCAAAGGTTTTTTAGATGAAATAACAATCCAAGATTTTCCTCTTAGAGGCAAGTTTGTGTATTTACACATTAAACGCCGTCGTTGGACAAATAAAACTACTGGCGAAATCATTAAAAGAGATTGGCTGTTAGTTGCCAAAGGAACACGTATGACGCAAGAATTTGCGGCTTTTTTAAAAGAAATTAATAGATAATACAGCAGTTAATTGCCATACTATTGGTAGTTTCTTTGGGGTTAATGGGAAAAATCTTCAAAGACAGTACAAAAGACACCTCAGTACATTTAGTACTTGGGAGCCTAAAGAACACGCACATCAATGGATTATCTATCCCGAAAACATAGGAACTCACTTAGCCATTGACGAAGTTGCTTTATCACAAGGAGAACTTTATACCATTGTTACTAATAAAAAAGCAAAAGGCAAAAAAGGATCATTGCTTGCTATAGTTGCTGGTACTAAAACAGAACAAGTAATAGAGCAAGTCAGCAAAATCAATTTAAAAGATAGACAAGCCGTTATAGAAATAACATTAGACATGGCTAACTCGATGAAATTAATAGCTAAAAAATGTTTCCCTAAAGCAATACAAGTAACCGATCGCTTCCACGTACAAAAACTAGCCTTAGAAGCGTTACAAGAAATTAGGATTAAACACCGATGGGAAGCTATGGACAAGGAGAACCAATCCATATTGAAGGCTAAGACCCAAAACAAAACTCATATTCCCCAACTTTTAATCAACGGCGATACTGTAAAACAATTATTAGCCAGAAGTCGCTATTTACTTTATAAATCCAGACAAAAATGGACCAACAACCAAGAAGAAAGAGCGAAGTTATTATTTGAATTGTATCCTGATATTAAAAAAGCATATGATTTATCACAGCAATTACGAACCATCTACAACAGTAAAAATGATAAGAATGTTGCTATGTTAAAATTAGCGCATTGGTATAGAAAAGTCGAGGAATCAGGTTTTAAAAACTTTAATATCGTTCTCAATACCATAACCGTCAATTACAATTCAATATTAAATTACTTTGATAATCGAAGTACAAATGCTTCAGCGGAATCTTTCAATGCCAAAATAAAAGCTTTTAGATCTCAGTTTAGAGGTGTTCGTAAAATTGACTTTTTTCTATTTAGATTATCTAACCTTTTTGGATAACCCCCAACTTTTGAACTTGATCCGATTTTATAAATCCTAAAATAGAATCAGGATAAAGAAAGGTGACAAGCCGAGCCCGAAGGGCCAACAGCATTGTACCGTAAAACAAAAAACCCCGTTCGTTAGAACGGGGTTTTCAAAGAAAGGCGACGA
>NZ_CAXBBR010000013.1:0-67326 GCF_963974175.1 uncultured Flavobacterium sp. | reverse complement strand
ATGATTTCAACATGTGACAACTGGATTATCAACCTTCCTTTTTACACGATATAAAAGATCCGCCGAGATGTCTTTATATTCAAAGACATCTAATCGTTCTTTTTTAAGTTGTGTTTTTCACTTCTAATTTAAAACCACACACCTCTAACCATACTTTACTTGCGTTAGGAATAGTAGTGGAAAGCCCACAGCCTCGTCTTTTGGGACGAGACGAGGACTTGTAGCGGATAGCCCGACCCATTATAAAAAAAGAGGCTACTCCTTATATAAGGATAGCCTCTTTTTTTTTATAATGGGAAACGCCCGAATAATCTGTTAGTCGAAACGAATTGCTTTAACCGGTGAAATTTTGGTTATTATATAAGATGGAATTAGCAATACCAAAAAACAAACACTTATCGTAAGTCCGTTTAATAATAAAATATACCCCCAATTAAGATATACCGGCGCTTGATCGACATAGTAATTTTCAGGATTTAGTTTGACTATTCCAATTAAACACCTCATAAAACAACCCTCAAAGAATTAAGTAGGATGTATCACAAACCAAACAACCCTAAACCACTTTAACAATAGAGACACAACTGCTTTCAGCTATTCTATCAATGCAAAAATAAAACCTTTTAAATCTCGATTTTAAGAGAACTGAACCCCATCATTCTTCTCAGCTAGACCAACTAATAGCACTACTGAATTTTATTCCTCCACAAGTTTTGGATTTGATCTCCGTTTAAAATAAGCATCAAGCGATGCCAGGTATAATGTACAAACATAAAATTTAATTCTTTAAAACTAAAAAAGCCTTTCCGTTAAGAAAGGCTTCCCCAATATTGCGGTCTGGACGGGACTCGAACCCGCGACCCCCTGCGTGACAGGCAGGTATTCTAACCAACTGAACTACCAAACCTCAGCGCTATTGCGGTGCAAATATACAACACATTTTAGTTTAAAACCAACACTAAATTCAAAAAAAATACCGTTAAAATAACATCCTTTTCTCAAATTACTAGATGTCAGTCCACTATTTATTATTTCACCCGATTAATCGCCTTACAAAAGCACAATCCACCCCTTTTTCAGCACCAAAAACACCACTTTAGACCCAGTAAGTCCCAAACTAAGTGCCTTCACTATACCAATTAACTCTCCATAAATTGCATTCTCCAAATGTTTCTACAAGAATTCACGACACCTAATTATACTAAAGATGCTACTCCCTCTAAAAACAATCCCTGAGCACAATCTATTGTAAATCAAAAAAGCCATCCGTAGGTCCTGAATAAATCCAGAAACATGGAAAGCTTTTCATTGGTCTAACTACTAAACCCGGTCTCATTGCTACCAACTCGACCAAACAACACAACTAACTTTAGATACTTTAATGGGGCAAAAAAGCCTTTCCGTTAAGAAAGGCTCTCCCCAATATTGCGGTCTGGACGGGACTCGAACCCGCGACCCCCTGCGTGACAGGCAGGTATTCTAACCAACTGAACTACCAAACCTCTGCGTTATTGCGGTTGCAAAGATACAATACCTTTCGACTTACACAAGTATTTGCAATTAAAAAATTGCATTTTTTTTAAACTAACTATCCAAAGTTTTGTTTTTCAGCCAAGTATGTCAATAAAACTTTTTCAAAATTCTCACCAACATTCACTGAAACATACTTAATCTTGTTTTGAGCACAACTTAAAGCCAGTTTTTTGAAGTACAAAGCTGCTTGCTTTTCATATTCTTCCTTCACATTATCGGCAAAAACCGAAATAGATTCACCCGTCTCCACATCAATGAACTTCCTAGGCGTATTATCAAAGTCAAAATTCAGTTCTGTAATAGTATCTACAACATGAAACAACACCACCTTATGCTTGTTATGTTTTAAATGTTGCAACGCGCTAAACAATGCATCATCTCCAGAATCAGACTGAAACATGTCCGTAAATAGTATAATCATGGAGCGCCTATGCATTTTCTCGGCTATCTGATGTAAAAAAGTTATGGTGTCTGTATTTTTCTTAACCGTAGGTCTAACTAAAGTATTTTCAAGTGCATTCAATACCATTCTATGATGACGATCACTCCCTTTCTCAGGTGCGTAATATTCATAGGTATCGGAAAACACACTTAACCCAATAGCATCCCGCTGCTTCTTTAAGAGATTCATTAAAACTGCCGAAGCCAAAACAGAAAAACCTATTTTGTTTTCGTAAAAGTTTTGATTCGGTTTTAACTCAGGGTAATGCATTGAGGAGGAGTTGTCAATAATAATATGGCAACGCAAATTAGTCTCTTCCTCAAAACGCTTTGTGTACAACCGATCTGTCCTAGCAAATAGCTTCCAGTCGATATGCTTAGTACTTTCCCCTACATTATAGACTTTGTGCTCAGCAAATTCAGCCGAAAATCCGTGAAACGGACTCTTGTGCATCCCAGAGATAAATCCTTCGACAACCTGATTAGCCAACAATTCTAGATGCTGGAAACTCGAAATTTTTTCTACTTGCGATTCGATCTTCATCTTTCAAAGTTATTAAAAGATTGAATGATTTAAAAACTAAAAGATTACAAATCACAATCTAAAAGCTCAAAAGTTAAAGTTAAAACAAAAAAAAAGGTTTGACTCACGCCAAACCTTTAATCTGAATTTATAAAAAATTCTATATAAATTGTAATCTACTGATTACAACAACGCGTCTAAACTGTCAGCGTAAGTTTGCTTAGGAGCTACTCCTACTTGCTTTCCTACCACTTCACCGTTATGAAAAACCAAAACTGTTGGTATATTTCTCACACCGTATTTTGCTGCAAATTCTTGGTTTGCATCAACATCCACTTTCCCGATAACTACTTTTCCTTCGTATTCAGTACTCAATTCGTCAATGATTGGTCCAACCATTCTACAAGGTCCACACCATGCTGCCCAAAAATCTACCATTACTGGTTTATCTGATTTCAAAACTACTTCCTCAAAAGTAGCATCTGTTATTGCTAAAGCCATAATTTTTTTATTTAAAATTTAAAGTTCTAATCTCATTCAAAACTTGGATACAAATTTAGACATTTAAACCAAATGAAACACTATCCTCAAATTAGTTTTGGCTATGAAAGTATTGTCAATAATTATAAAAACTCTTTTAAAGATTGATTTGGATTAAAATTAGAAGCTACTCCCGCTCTTAGCTATATCTTTCATTGCCTAAAGACGGCAATAAAAGGATGCCGCTGCGATCAGTGCTAAAAAAACGGTTCCCAATAAACAAGAAAGGTTGCCTTACACAGGCAGCCTTTCTTAGAAAAAACAATTCTTTTTGTCCTACAAACTATATTTTAACCCTAACGTCAAACCTACACCACTTATACTGATATATGAACTTTGTTCGTCAGTAGCCCTAGTAGGATCTACAGTATTAAAATCAGCGTTATTAGACGAAGAGTTTAAAGTTTTAACATAGTTAGAATAGTTCTCAGCTCTAGTACGAGTACTTAAAGCATCTGTACCATTCACTTCGTATCTTGTAGTTTCTTTAGTCTTACCATGTACTGTAAAATTACGGTATTCAACCTCAGCAAATGCTGATAAATTTTTACCTAATTTATAAGAAGTACCAAGTGCAGCTAAAAATCCTACTGTAGGATTAGGTTTTACTTCATCCTCTTGAACGATTGTTCTTTGTCCTCCTACAGCTGGTCCATTATAGTCCTGAGTAGTTTCGATAACTAATTTTCCATTTATAGGAACGATAACTCCAACTTTAGAATAAGATTCAAATCCTTTTACTTCTCCTAAAAACAAAACTACTGCAGGAGCTAAATCCAAAGCTTTCACACGTCCATTTGCAGTCAAATCTAAATAAGTTGGCGATCCTCCAGCAACAGATATTATTCTATCAACTGTTTCAACCATAGTTTTACTATTACTATTGTAGTAATTAATCCCCATTTCAACCCCTAAACGATCTGTAAAGCGGTATCCAACGTTTCCACCATAACGAAAACCCTCTCCAAAAGAACCAGTAATACTCTCTCTTGAAACTAATTTACCTCCTACATAAATATCTCTATTTGGTTGTTGTCCACTAACTGTAGGAAACTCAGTCGCCGTCGCTTGTGTAAAATAAGATCCTCCAAGCTTGAAATACCAACTTTCTTTGTTGCTTTCTTTTTTGTCAGTTTGCCCCATCATTGTCATCGAGCAAGCTATAAATACTAATAAAAATAGATTCTTTTTCATGTTTATTATTTTTTTTTAATACTATCAAATTTAAAGGATTTTTCTGTATTTTAATTCCGTATTCACTAAAACATTGCCCTATTAAAAATAATATTATGCATGCATATATAAATCAATACGTTACAGAAAAATAAGAACTGTTTTAATATTACAAAAAAGTCTGAAAAATCAAAAAGCGCCGTTTTCATTGTATAAAACGACGCTTTTTAAACGTTATAGCAGTCAATTCAGACCGGTATTTATGTGATTACAAATTTACTTTCCTAATGACTACTAATCTAATTCAGCTTGAAATTAATTTGCATTTTCTCTAATTCAAACAATAACTCATTTGAAATTTTTATTTTCAGTTTCCTACTGGCCATCGTTAATTTAGTAACCACTTTAATTTCTTCGACTTCAACAACAGCTGCAGTTTCTGTTTCTACAGATTCTGGGACTTCCATCGCATCAGCTTCATCAATAAAATCGTCGGTTTCATTTTCGATAGTAATGGGCTCAGCTGCCACTATTTTTTTGACTTTTTCCAATTCCATGATTTCAAAAGTCACTAGATTATCCCCTTTATTTTCGAAAAAAAGATGCCCTAGCTTATGTATAAATTCAGGATCTAAGTCACTTATATTAAGTAGTACAATCAGTTTTTTTGCAAAATCATCTAATACATCCTGCAAATACTGTATTAACATGAACTGTATCCTTGGCTCACTTTTTTTACCGGTGTCTTGATTAACCCATCCTTCTTTGACCAATACTTTCATATAGGTGAAATTATTCTGAATAAAGAAATGACGGAACTTCAGGTATTCTTCTCCAAAAATCTTAAACTCATAACTTTCGTCATATCCTTCTAGAGTGAATATCCCCCAGCCTTTTCCGTTTTTAGCTACCCTGTGCTGCACATTATTTATAATTCCGCCAAAAGTCAGGTTCTTACCCACATGAAGCTCTAAACTTCTCAGTGCTTCCAACTTGGCATTACAAAAATACTTCATCTCAAATTTGTAATCATCTAATGGATGTCCAGATATATAGATTCCTACAACCTCTTTCTCTTTGGCTAATTTTTCCATTGTACTCCAGTCCTCACATGGAGGGATGATTGGCTCTTCAATTTGTACATCACTGCTTTCCCCAAACAAACTCACCTGTGATGAGTTCTCATTTTCCTGAAACTTAGCACCATACTTTATCGCCTTTTCATAAAAGGTAATTCCGTCGCCGTCATCATGAAAATATTGTGATCGTAAAGTTCCATCGAAAGAATCAAAACCACCTGCCAATATTAAGTTTTCTAATGCTTTTTTATTAGCAGCTCTCAAATCTATACGTTTAGTCAAATCAAAAACCGACTTGTATTTCCCGTCTTTTCTATTTTCGACAATAGTCGCTACTGCTCCCGCTCCTACTCCTTTGATAGCTCCCATCCCAAAACGAACCGCATAATTATCATTTACGGTAAATTTATAGAAGGATTCATTTACATCTGGTCCTAATACTTCCAGTCCCATTCGCTTGCATTCTTCCATAAAGAAAGAAACCTGCTTGATGTCACTCATATTATTAGACAATACCGCTGCCATATATTCAGCAGGATAATTGGCTTTTAAATAAGCCGTTTGATACGCAATCCACGCATAACAGGTAGAGTGCGATTTATTAAAGGCATATTCAGCAAAGGCTTCCCAGTCCTTCCATATTTTTTCTAGCTTGTCTTCTGGATGCCCTTTGGCAGCAGCCTGACTAATGAACTTCGGCTTCATTTTATCCAAGACATCTTTTTGCTTTTTCCCCATCGCTTTACGCAATACATCGGCATCACCTTTTGAGAAATCAGCTAATTTTTGAGACAAAAGCATTACCTGTTCTTGATAAACGGTAATACCATACGTATCTTTTAATAATTCTTCACAGGCATCAAGGTCATAAATAATTTCCTCTTCCCCATTTTTCCTTTTTACAAAACTCGGAATGTAGGCAATCGGTCCTGGACGGTACAACGCATTCATTGCAATCAAATCCGGAAAAACCGTTGGCTTCAGTTCCTTCATGTATTTCTGCATTCCAGCAGATTCATATTGGAAAATACCCACTGTTTCCCCGCGTTGGAAAAGCTCGTATGTTTTTAAGTCATCTATAGGAAAGGTATCTGGATCGAGATCAATTCCATTTCTATATTTCACTAATTTAACCGTGTCTTTAATCAAGGTAAGGGTTTTCAAACCCAAGAAATCCATTTTTAACAATCCAGCAGTCTCCACCACCGAGTTGTCAAACTGCGTTACATACAAATCTGAATCTTTGGCGGTAGCCACAGGAACAAAATCAGTAATATCGCTAGGCGTAATAATCACCCCACAAGCATGTATTCCTGTATTTCTTAAATTCCCCTCCAACACTTTAGCTTGCTGAATAGTCTCTCCTCCTAAATCATCTTCTCCAGCTAGAGCGATTAATTCTTTAATTTTATCAAACTCTTCTGGACGAACCGCCTTTCTTATTAATGCTTCGTCTTCATTTAAAAATCGGGCTAGATTCCATTTTCCAGGCATCATCCCCGGAATTAACTTGGCTATTTTATCGGCTTCAAATAAAGGCAAATCTAGTACACGGGCCGTATCTCGAATTGCCGATTTTGTTGCCATTTTACCATAAGTGATAATTTGTGCTACTTGTTTTGAGCCGTATTTTCTGATTACATAATCCATTACACTGCTTCGGCCTTCGTCATCAAAATCGATATCAATATCGGGTAATGACACACGATCGGGATTTAAGAAACGCTCAAATAGCAGGTTATACATCAATGGGTCAATGTTTGTGATTTTCAAACAATAAGCCACCACTGATCCTGCTGCAGATCCACGCCCTGGGCCTACCGAAACACCCATACTTCTGGCTTCGGCAATAAGATCCTGTACAATCAAGAAATATCCCGGATAACCAGAGTTAGAAATGGTCAGTAATTCAAAATCCAAGCGCTCTCGTATTACTTCTGTAATTTCAGGATACCTTCTATTTGCTCCTTCGTAAGTAAGATGTCGCAAATAAGCATTTTCTCCTCTCACTCCGCCATCGACAGCATCTTCTGCCACGAAAAACTCCTCGGGGATTTCAAATTTTGGCAACAAAACTTCCCTTGCCAAATTGTAAATTTCAATTTTATCTACAATTTCAGACAAGTTGGAAATCGCTTCAGGCAAATCCGTAAAGAGTTGCTTCATCTCATCGCCTGTCTTGAAATAGTATTCTTGATTTGGCAATCCAAAACGATACCCACGGCCACGACCTATAGGTGTAGTTTGTTTTTCACCATCACGAACACACAATAAAATATCGTGTGCGTTAGCATTTTCTTTTTCTATATAAAAAGTATTATTAGTAGCTACTATTTTCACTTCGTGTTTTCTAGCCAAAGAAATCAAAGTAGTATTCACTCTGTTTTCATCCTCTTGATTGTGACGCATCACTTCAATATAGAAGTCTTCCTTGAACTCTTCTTTCCACCATAACAAGGCTTCTTCTGCTTGGTTTTCACCAAGGTTTAAAACCTTATTCGGAATTTCTCCATTTAGATTCCCCGACAACACAATGATATCTTCTTTGTATTGCTGAATAACTTTCTTGTCAATTCTGGGCACATAATAAAAACCCTGAGTGTAGGCTATTGAAGACATTTTAGCCAAATTATGGTATCCTTTTTTGGTCTTCGCCAAAAGAACTATTTGGTATCCGTTGTCTTTACGGGTTTTGTCTTTATGATCTTCACATACAAAAAACTCGCAACCTACAATAGGCTTCATAGAAACCTCTGTTGGTTTCTCCCCATTTTCTATTAATGCTGCATTCTTGGTTTCAGCCGCTTTATTATGGTTTAAAATATCACGAACAAAGTGAAAAGCCCCCATCAAGTTAGCGTGATCCGTCATGGCAACCGCAGGCATTTTTTCTTTCGAAGCAGCCTTAACTAATTGCGCAATACTTATTGTAGATTGTAAAACAGAGAATTGAGTGTGGTTGTGTAAATGCACAAAATCCGTATCAACTAGTACTTTCTTATTCTCTGATAGCTCCTGTTTTGAAACTGTAGCTGTTTGCTTTTCGCCAAATTGCTGACGAATGGCATCAGAAGCTTCTTTTAAGTTGATATGCTTTAACCCAATAAGCTGAATCTCCTTTGGATTTTTACTCTGAAATTCCTGAAAATAACCAGCTGGCACATCCAGTTGCTCTTTGGTATAATTCTCTCTTCTAATTAACTCTAAGAAACAACGCGTTGTTGCCTCAACATCGGCAGTAGCGTTGTGCGCTTCTCCAAATGCTTTATTAAAAAGAAAACTATGTAATTCCGTTAAGGTGGGTAATTTAAACCTTCCTCCACGACCACCGGGTAATTTTAATAAGGAAGCGGTAACTTCTGTACAGGTATCGAGAACTGGCATTTTATTCATTTGGCTCTCCACTCCCAAACGATGAAATTCACAACCCATAATATTCAAGTCAAAACCTAGGTTCTGACCTACAATGAATTTAGCCTTACCCAATGCCACATTAAATTTCTCCAAAACTTCCGCTAAGGAGATTCCGTTTTCTGCTGCTAATTCGGTAGAAATACCGTGAATTCGTTCCGCATCATACGGAATATTAAATCCATCTGGTTTTACTAAATAATCCTGATGTTCTACGAGTTTCCCCATATCATCATGCAGCTGCCATGCGATTTGTATACAACGCGGCCAGTTATTAGTATCAGTGATGGGTGCATCCCAACGCTTTGGTAATCCAGTAGTTTCGGTATCGAATATTAAGTACATAAGCCCCTCCCCAGTCCCGCAATTTGCGGGAAGCCTAAATCATTCAGATATAGACCCGTGTATTTAACTGGCTGTAAACACTTTAAAATTAGTATAGTGATCAAAAAATTGAACTTCAAATTTAGGTTTTTTTGAGGTAAATAATGAGGTAAGTTATCAACAACCAAAACAAGTAGCAATAGAGTTATTATGTTTAATAGAGTGCCGATTATAAATTTAAATACTACCGATAAATATTTTTACTTCCAAAACGAAAGAGAATGGATGAAAACAAAGAAAGCCGTTTCAAATTATAAAACGGCTTTCTTTATATGATGGTACATCGCTAAACAGTCATCATTTCGACTACATTGTGAGTGTTACTTTTTTGACTAGTAGAATCCCAATTGAGATTTTGTTGATAGTGATGTATTTTATTCCCATCTAATGGATCCATAACCATCAAATAAATCCATTCATTATCTAATAAATTTTTAAGGTGTTCATTTCTTAATAGTATGTCTGACACTCTCGATACTGGCGCTTGTATAGCAACAGATAATCGTAGCGGCTGATGATACATTTCTTTGTCTGACTCCATCACCGATTGCAGAGGGAGTCCCATTTTAATGTCTCCTCCATTGCCTTGCACCACAGCAAACTTACCCGTAATATTATGGGTGATTTTCGAACCTCCACCAAAGACTTCATTATCAACAGTTGAAAAATAATAGTGATTGTTTATCCACTGGGTTACGACCATAGGCCCTTGCATGATGGCTTCTAGTGCTTTCCCACTTTTATCTGTTTCCCAATTATATGAATGTAAAAAGCATCGCCCGCCTAGATTGTTATTTTTTGTTAATTCTCGAGGCCCAACAATAAACCCTGCATTTTTAGCTAATCCCCACTCAGGTCTGGTTTCTCCCCAGTTATTCGCTTTTTTATTAGCCGAAGCAACACTGTTATTGGCAACAGCCAGCCTTTCTTGAGTTGCCGTTTGTTGCGTTTTTAGCAAATTTAATTTCAATTTTTGCAATTGGTTTTTGTGAGAGTGTGGAATCTCTGAGTCGAAAAGCAGTATCTCATCTGTAGTGGTATTGTGCTCCCCTCCAATAAAAATGGTGCTAGCTGGGATTTCAATATTGTGATTCTCTTTTAAGGCTTGTCGCACCTCAGGAATATTTGCTATTTTAGCTAGCATCCTTGCATTATGCCTGCCAGGACTTGCAGCACATGCTCCACAATCTAAACTGGAGCCAAAAGGGTTGTTTGCAGAGTGACTTCCATGACCTATAAAAAGAACTAATGGGGCAAATTTTTTCCATCCCATTAAATCAAAAGCGCCTTTTACAATCGCTACCTTTTCCGTCAGTGGAATATCAAAATGTGCCTGTTCAGTGGTACACGTATTCATAATCTGCGGTTCAAAAACAGCTTCATAATCAGCTCTATTCTTATTATTAAGTTTATATAAATAACCTGGCATGAGTGTTCTTGCTATTAAAGACATCCCATAAAAGAATCCCGCACCTTCAACATATCCAAAGGCAGAAGGAAGCATGTTCTTCATTCTTTTTAGAAAATATTCCTTAAAGTTTAAAACATCATTTTTTTGCTTGTATGCTTGTGCTTTTTCAGTACGACTCTGTTGCGGAACTTCTGAAACATGGTAGGCAGAGTTTAAAATAGGAGGACATGATTTGCGTATTAAACCATCATTTAAACTTTCATAATCCATCGCAATTCCAAAAAAACCAGCATATCCAAAAGTTTCATAATGCCCTTTATCCTCTACATGCCTTCGTATTAACTCTGATCGGGTATCTATACAAAACACCATTTGAGCATCCGGAACTTGTTCTTCTTTTTTGGCAGTTGAAGTACTTATCTGTTTATTGTCTAATACTTTTACAAGTTCTTTTTGCCAGCTTTTTTCCCATGCTTTTAACCAAATGTATTGCAAACTAGATATGGATGAAGTTGTTAAAGTATCATTGTCTTCCGGATAAATTTCAGCATCTATTTTTTTGGCAACCCATAGCCTAACTGCTAGATAATCTTCTAAAGTAATAGGATATTCTTGTTGCCATTCTGAATGATACGTAGTTCGATGATTTATGTATCCTGTCCAGCCTGGCAATGCCGCTAAGTGCCATGTAAATATTTTAGTAAAATCGGTTGAGGAATAACCATCCATCATTGCAGCTAGTGCCTCAGTTTTTGTTTTTGGGATTTCGCCAATAGTCATTTTCGGCATATCAGTATCATATACCGCCAGTTTGCGCCAAGCGCTATAAAACCCTTCACTTTTATTAGGCATTTCCCATTCTGCCAAACCTTCATCCATAAAGGCGGCGAGCCATTTAGCCATGATTCTATCTAAATCATGATGGCCATTTTTAGCATCGCTTTTTTTGTGAGATGCCATTTGATGTAAGTAATACTCAGGAGATTCTAGCAGTTTGTTTTCTTCAAGCAATTCTAAAAGCAGCTCTTCATCAATTTCACCTTTTTCCCATGCTTGACGGAATAGCGAGGTTTCTGGAAATACATTAGCATTAAGAAATTTTCGCGCCTGATTTACTGCTTTTTCAAAAGGCATTCCCTCATACCCTGATAACGGGTTCGAAGTTACAAAAGAATACAAAGGCCAAGTCTTTCCTACGACTTGAGATGCTTCTTCTATACTTTTTTGAATGATTGGATTGATCATAATGATTTCGATTTATACATTAAAACAGTTTTTTTATAGGGTTGAGATATATTTAACAATTTCGCATAGAGCCATGGATAGTTGCGGTAGATGCCTAACTTCATTATAAAAAAGCCCACTAGGAAAAGGATACCAAACACTATTTCGATTACGGATAACGATAATGGCACAACCACCATTGGCATATCGTTCATTAATACCGTTACACCCTTATATATTAAGGCGTAGGTTACCATACCACAGACAAACAAAAGAGGTGATGCAACTGATTTTTGGAGGAAATTTAGACTTTGTTCTTTAACAATATTATAAGTAGCCTGACCAACAGTAATAGCAACAATAAGTGTTAGAAAAATACTGCTATTTAACTCCGTGCCTTTTCCTGTTAAATAGGCAAATAGAAAAGCGCCTAGAATACCAAAACAAAGCACAATTATAGCTTGCAGTGGTTTGATTTTGATTGGTGTTGGTTTTTGCGGTTTCGAATGCCCTATTTCCTCTCCTGCAGATAGAAATAAGTAGGCTTTATAGAATCCATGAAGTAGTAAATGAACAACGGCCGCATTGAAAAACCCCAAACCGCACTGCATAATCATAAAACCCATTTGGGCAATGGTGGAACAAGCTAATTTTTGCTTCACATTAACCTGAAGAAGTTTAGTGAATTGGGCAATAACTGCGGTCAAACCTCCAATAATAAAGAGTATAATTAAAGTATTCGAAGCAAATAATACAGTTGAAAATAAGGCCAATAAAATTCCAGAACCGTTTACAAAACCTGCATGCATCAATGCCGAGGCCGGAGTTGGTGCTGTCATAGCGGAAAGTAACCAACGATGGAAAGGATATATTGCCGATTGAATTATAGCAGCAGTAATGATGCACAAACCCGATACGAGAGTAATATATTGCGGCAAACTACCTAAATTGGAAATAATCCCACTAAGGGTAAAAGCCTCCGTTTGAAAAGCCAATAATAACACTCCAGCACTTAAAAACACACTCCCAGCTACAAAATATTTAAGGGCAAATTTTGATGCTTCTCTTGCTTCAGCCCATCGAGAATCTACTCCTATTAGCTGAGACATAAAAACCCCCATTAATAGCCACATCGTTAATAAAAGTGACACATGATTAGACATTACAAAAACCATGATGGAAAACGTAAACCCTAAGCACAACAGTGAAAATTTAGAGTGATATTCAAATCCTTTTAAATAATTTTTTCCATAGCTGCTAATAATCGCACTAAAGAAAGTTACAAGTGTCCAAATAAGTATAGTAAAGCCATTAATTTTTAAAACATTCCCATAGTACCATTCTGGAATAGTTGGAAAGTTGTATATTAAATAAGTCAGATTACCTATAAACAATAACCATAATAAATAGTTGGTTGTCTTGTTAACAAATAGGGATGGATGATCTTTTAATATCATTTTTTTTTAGTTTTTATTATTGATTATCGACGATTGTGATTTCAAGAATCCCATTTATATTTAAATTGCTTTTTAAATTTCTGGCGCTAGCAATAAACTCTTTAACAGCTTGCTTTTCTTTTTCGAGCTCGTTGATCCGGTCATCTATATCATCTGAATTAGATTTGTGATTTTGCTCCCATTTTTGAAGCCTTTGTTTTTGATGAAAATTAATTTTTTCATCAATCAAAGACATCATTACATCTGAAGCCTCAGAAGGAGTAAAATCTCCTTTTACCAATTGAAATTTTTGCTTAATTTTTTCCGGTTTTGTTAATCCATTTGTTTCCATAGTCGCTGTGTTAATGATTAGACTTTTAATTCTGGGGCAAATATTATACATTAAATTCATAAATTTTTATTTATATTTATTATACAATACATAAATAAAATTTATGTATTAGATTTTGAATTAGCCCTTATTTTGAACAAAAACATTAAACTTAAAAAGCTTGAATTTATCAAGAACAATGATCCGTAAACAGAAATCATTCCATCCAATAAGTTCCAGCATAAAAAAATTGAACCTACTCCTACCGAAGCTTTAAAAAAGGTGATCTCGAGGTTTGGAAGTTCTCTTATGCTCTAAATTGACGTAAAGAATGAAGTAAAAAACACTAATTATCAATTCATACATATCTAGGAGCTTCCTACTGCCACAACCTAGAATTTGACATACCTCAAATCTAAAAAACTGTCTCTTTTTAATTATTTGGATGTCGTAATATTTTACCAAAATTAAAGCTTATGAATGCAGTAAAAAGAAGAGCTTTTATTCGGTAAAAAAGGAATCTAAAAACGCAACTCTCATAATGAAAAAGAAACAATCACTTCGAAATACTCACTTAAAATCATTTTTTTGTAAATTATTTTCAACAATACTTGTTGCTTATGGTTAAAACATGACATATCCACAATTTACCAAAACAACAGCTTCTTACATCAAAACCAAATCCTTACAAACTTAAAATAAAATTAAAACCCGTTTCCAAAATGACATCTCGACAAAAAGCAACTCTAAGACTCAATAAAACAAGTTTGGGTATCGTATATAGTGAGTAATCCAAATTGACGCCCTTAATTCTTTTTTTAAATTTGCTCTCATTATTACAATTATGGAGCATTAAACGATCCATAAATGAAAAAATACACTTAAAAAATATTTAAAATGAGTACTACATTATTTGACAAAGTATGGGATTCGCACGTGGTGCGTAAAATTGAGGATGGACCAGACGTGTTTTTTATTGACCGCCATTTCATTCATGAAGTGACTAGTCCTGTTGCTTTTTTAGGTTTGAAAGAAAGAGGAATTACAGTTTTATATCCAGAGCGTACTTTTGCTACTGCAGATCACAATACACCTACAATTAATCAACATTTACCAGTTGAAGATGCTTTATCAGCAAATCAATTGAAAGCCTTAGAAGACAATGCTGCTGAATACGGTATTTCGCACTGGGGATTAGGACACGCAAAAAACGGAATCGTTCACGTAGTAGGTCCTGAAAACGGAATCACTTTACCTGGCGCTACTATTGTTTGTGGAGATTCACACACATCAACTCATGGTGCTTTTGGAGCGATTGCTTTTGGTATCGGAACTTCTGAGGTAGAGATGGTACTTTCTACGCAATGTATCATGCAACCAAAACCAAAGAAAATGCGTATTAACGTAAACGGAACTTTGAGTAAAGGTGTGGGACCAAAAGATGTTGCGCTTTATATCATTGCTCAATTGACAACTTCTGGTGGAACGGGTTATTTTGCTGAATATGCAGGAAACGTTTTCGAAGAAATGTCTATGGAAGGTCGAATGACGGTTTGTAACCTTTCTATCGAAATGGGTGCCCGTGGTGGTATGATTGCTCCAGACCAAAAAACATTCGATTTCCTTGAAGGAAGATTGTATGCTCCAAAAGGAGAAGCTTGGACAAAAGCAGTTGAATACTGGAAAACATTAAAAACAGATACTGACGCAATATTTGATACCGAATTAAATATCAAAGCAGAAGACATCGAGCCTATGATTACTTATGGAACCAATCCTGGAATGGGAATTGGTATTTCTAAAAGTATTCCAACGGCCAACCAAGTTCAAGGTGGAGCCGAAACTTACAAAAAATCTTTAGCCTATATGGGTTTTGAAGAAGATGATGTAATGATAGGAAAACCGATTGATTTTGTTTTCTTAGGAAGTTGTACCAATGGTAGAATTGAAGACTTTAGAGCCTTTACAGAAATTGTGAAAGGACGTAAGAAAGCTGATAATGTAACCGCTTGGCTAGTACCTGGTTCACATGTAGTAGAAGCACAAATTAAAGAAGAAGGATTGTTAGACATTCTTACCGAAGCTGGTTTTGTATTACGCCAACCAGGATGTTCTGCTTGTTTAGCAATGAATGATGATAAAGTACCTGCTGGAAAATATTCAGTTAGTACCTCAAACAGAAACTTTGAAGGACGTCAAGGCCCTGGTTCAAGAACACTGTTAGCTTCCCCTATTATGGCAGCAGCAGCAGCAGTTACTGGAAAATTGACTGATCCAAGAGATTTATTCTAGTCGAAAGTCAATTGTAACTGCAACAACAATATCAAAAATTAATAAAATGTTTTAGTTTTAATATTCTGTTTTCTTCATGAGAAACTTGAAACTTAAAACTTGAAACTCGAAACCTAAAAAACATGGCATACGATAAATTTAATGTCCTTACCAGTAGCGCAGTGCCGTTACCAATAGAAAACGTAGATACAGATCAAATCATCCCTGCTCGTTTCCTAAAAGCAACAGAACGTGTTGGTTTTGGAGACAACCTTTTCCGTGACTGGAGATACAACGGAGATGATACTCCTAAGGCTGATTTCGTTTTGAACAACCCAACTTACTCAGGGAAAATCCTAGTGGGAGGGAAAAACTTCGGTTCAGGTTCTTCTCGTGAGCATGCTGCTTGGGCAGTATACGATTACGGATTTCGTGCTGTTGTTTCGTCTTTCTTTGCTGACATCTTCAAAGGAAATTGCTTAAACATTGGTGTTTTACCAGTGCAAGTAAGCCCAGAATTTGCAGCTGCTATTTTCAAAGCTATAGAAGCTGATCCAAAAACAGAATTAGAAATTAACCTAGAAGCTCAAACAATTACGTTGTTAGCTACAGGCGAAAAAGAATCTTTTGATATCAACGGATACAAAAAGAACAATATGTTGAATGGTTTTGATGATATCGATTATTTGCAAAACATCAAAGAAGACATTGTAACTTTTGCAGACAAACTTCCTTACTAAGTACAATCAACTTTATGCAGTTACGGAAGCATCCTTTTGAGGATAAGCTGAAGTAACTGCTTTTATTATTTTATAAAATATAATTGTACGATTGGTAATCCTTAAACTCAAAATCGTATTAGCATCAAATTTAGAAATGGAAAAAAGAAAAATTGAAATAATGGACACGACGCTCCGTGATGGTGAACAAACCTCAGGAGTATCCTTTTCTGCCGCAGAAAAGCTAACCATTGCACAATTGTTGTTGGAAGAATTAAATATTGATCGAATCGAAATCGCTTCGGCACGAGTAAGTGAAGGAGAGTTTCAAGGAGTAAAAGGAATTATGACTTGGGCTTCGGACAAAGGATATGATGACAAAATCGAAGTTTTAACTTTTGTAGACGGAGGTCTTTCTATCGAATGGATGAAAAAAGCAGGTGCTAAAGTTCAAAACCTACTGACAAAAGGGTCACTGAATCATTTAACGCATCAATTAAAAAAAACTCCTGAACAACATTTCTCCGAAATTGCTCATACTATTGCATTAGCAAAAGAAAGCGGTATTGAAACCAATGTATATCTGGAAGACTGGAGCAATGGAATGCGCAATTCTCCTGATTATGTTTTCCAATATTTGGACTTTCTAACAAAACAACCAGTTAAAAGAGTCTTATTACCAGACACTTTAGGAGTTTTGATTCCTTCTGAGACGTTTGAGTTTATTTCGAAAATTATAAAGAGATATCCAAATACTCATTTTGACTTTCACGCACACAATGACTATGATTTGAGTGTTGCTAATGTTATGGAAGCTATAAAAGCAGGTATCCAAGGATTGCATGTTACCGTTAATGGAATGGGAGAGCGTGCTGGAAACGCACCTCTTGAAAGTACGGTCGCCGTAATCAATGATTTCATGCCTGAAATAGCAATCAATGTAAAAGAGTCTTCATTATACACTGTAAGTAAATTAGTAGAGACCTTTACTGGTTATAGAATCCCTGCAAATAAACCTATCGTAGGAGACAATGTTTTTACTCAAACTGCTGGTATTCACGCTGACGGAGATAATAAAAACAACTTGTATTTCAACGATTTACTTCCCGAACGATTTGGCAGAAAACGTCAATACGCTTTAGGAAAAACTTCTGGCAAGGCTAATATTGAGAAAAATCTTCAAGAACTAGGATTAAAGCTAAATGCGGAAGATTTAAAATTAGTTACCCAAAGAATCATTGAATTGGGAGACAAAAAAGAGACAGTTACTAGAGAAGACCTGCCTTATATTATCTCTGATGTTTTGGACAGTCAAACGTACCAAGAAAAAATAGTAGTGGAGTCTTATGTATTATCACACGCTAAAGGTTTGCGTCCTTCCACAACTCTTTGTTTGAAAATTGATGGGGAAGTTATTGAAGAACACGCTCAAGGCGACGGACAATTTGATGCATTTATGAATGCATTGGCAAAAATATATAAAAGCAAAGAACTGCAATTACCTAAACTGATCGATTACGCTGTAAGAATACCACCAGGAAGTAGCTCTGATGCATTATGTGAAACTATTATCACCTGGACTAATAATGGAAAAGAATTTAAAACTCGAGGATTAGACTCTGACCAGACCGTAGCAGCTATCGTAGCAACACAAAAAATGCTGAATGTAGTGACGAGCTAATTCACAATAAAAACTATACAAACACAAAATACTAGTAATGAAATATACTATCGCACTTTTAGCCGGAGACGGAATCGGACCAGAAGTTATAAATGAGGCTGTAAAAGTTTCTGATGCTATTGCAAAAAAATTCAATCACGAAATAAATTGGACACCGGCATTAACAGGTGCTTGTGCTATTGATGCTGTAGGAGTTCCTTATCCTGATGAAACACACGAAATATGTATGGCTGCAGATGCTGTACTATTTGGAGCTATCGGACATCCAAAATACGACAATGACCCATCGGCAAAAGTTAGACCAGAGCAAGGATTATTGCTAATGCGTAAAAAATTAGGATTGTTTGCTAATGTACGTCCTACTTTCACCTTCCCATCTTTGATTGATAATTCACCTTTAAAAAGAGAACGTATCGAAGGAACTGACTTAGTTTTCTTAAGAGAATTGACAGGAGGAATCTATTTTGGAGAAAAAGGAAGACTTGATGGAGGCGAAACAGCCTTTGACACGTGTACGTATACCAGAGCAGAAGTACAACGTTTAGCAAAAAAAGGTTTTGAATTAGCGATGACACGTACAAAAAAATTATGTTGTGTTGACAAAGCTAATGTATTAGAAACTTCTCGTTTGTGGAGAGAAACGGTACAAGCAATGGAAAAAGACTATCCAGAAGTAACTGTAAGTTATGAGTTTGTAGATGCTGTTGCGATGCGATTAGTACAATGGCCCAATTCGTATGATGTATTGATTACTGAAAACTTATTCGGAGATATCTTAACAGATGAAGCGTCAGTAATTTCAGGATCTATGGGCTTAATGCCTTCAGCATCAGTTGGAGAACATACTTCTTTGTACGAACCAATTCAC
Source organism: uncultured Flavobacterium sp. (assembly GCF_963974175.1). Taxonomy (GTDB): domain Bacteria; phylum Bacteroidota; class Bacteroidia; order Flavobacteriales; family Flavobacteriaceae; genus Flavobacterium. The sequence continues at coordinate 48,301 of NZ_CAXBBR010000013.1, read as the reverse complement.
GGTTCATACCCACAAGCAACAGGATTAAATATTGCTAATCCATTGGCAACCATATTATCAGCAGCAATGATGTTTGAAGATGCTTTTGGACTACATGAAGAAGCGGCTACAATTAGAGCAGCAGTAAATAAATCATTAGAAAAAGGGATTGTAACCGAGGACCTAGCTGCCAAAGGAGCAACAGCCTATAAAACAAGTGATGTTGGAGATTGGCTAGTAGCTAATTTGTAATTTTCAAATTATAAACTTCTAAAAGCTGTCTCATGATTCGGGGCAGCTTTTGTGTTTAAGAGCAACTGAGAAAAGCTGTTTCGCAAAAAACACAAAAAAATTGAGGACTCAGTAAAACCATAATTAAAATTATAACTCTGGAAATCTCTGCGAAATAAGATCATCCAAACAAATCTTTCTTAACCGCTTCATAATAACTATCACTCACAGGAATTTGTATTGTACCTAAAAACAAGTCCCTACTTTTAAGTCCGGTAACCTTAGTTTTATTTACAATAAAAGAACGATGCACTCTGATGAAAACGGCTGGATCTAATGTCTTTTCTAATGATTTTAGTGATTGTAAACTCATTATTTTCTTAGCAGCGGTATGAAAAACAGCATATTCACTATCACTTTCGATATGGGTAATCTCGTCGTATTTTAATTTAAATAAATCATATCCAGATTTTACTGTAATGGTATCAACTTTACCTACAGCATCTTTTTTAATTTTCTGAACTGCTTTTAAAAACCGATTAAACCCAATGGGTTTTAACAAATAATCAATCGCACTAAGTTCAAATCCTTCTAAGGCATAGTCAGAATAAGCGGTTGTGAAAATAATATCAACCTGCGGCGGAATCAATTTAGCAAAATCAGTTCCTTTAATTTCAGGCATTTGAATATCTAAAAACACCACATCAATGCGCTCCTTTTTTATAACAGCAATCGCTTCTAAAGGATTTTCAAAACTTCCAGCTAATTCTAGAAAGTCTAATTTTTTAATATAACTTTCAATTAATTTTCGAGCTAGTTCTTCATCATCAATAACAATACATTTAAGCATTAGTATCTATTTTTAGTTCAACTCTAAAGGTATTATTATTTTCGCTTATTTCTAACGAATGTGTATTTTCATACAATAAATTTAATCTCTTTCGAACATTCACAATTCCTATTCCACCAACAGCATCTTGAATCTTAGGTCCTTTTCTAAAACTATTTTCAACAACAAAATGAATGGTTTCTTTTGTAGAGCGCAAATCAATCGTGATGAAAGCTTCTTCTATATTTTCAATATTACTATGTTTAAAAGCATTTTCTACAAATGGAATAAGCAACATTGGCGCAATTTGTAACCCTTCATTCTCAACCGAAAAACTAGTTTTAAGAGGATAGTTTTTACTGCTTTTGAGTAAAAATAATTTAATAAAATCCTGGATATAGGTTATTTCTTTTTCTATAGAGACTAATGGCTTTTCGCAATCATATAAAACATAACGTAGCATATCTGATAAATACAAAATAGATTCTTGGGCTTTATTTGCATCAATAATAGATAGAGAATAAATATTGTTTAAAGAATTAAATAAGAAATGTGGATTAATTTGAGATTTTAAAAATTTCAATTCATTTTCGATATTCGCCGTTTTACTTAAAATTAAGGCTTCTTCATTTTTTTTTGCAAATGAAAAAGTTTCTAAAAAAATCGCCAAAATATAAGAGACACTTAGCAACAACAAATTAATCAAAATAGGCGAAGGTAGGCTTTTACGATCACCTCTTGGTGGTGGCGGTGGACGCATTCCCAGATCTTGCGCATGTTGTATTATACTGCCCGAAACATACGCACAGAACATTAAAAGCACTAATGAAACTAAAGTGAATAGCAAATATTTCTTTCTAAAAAGCAGCTTCGGCGCAAGAACAAAAATAAGTCCTACAATTAATATCGCTTGAGAAATATAAGCAAGGTAATTCTCTCGAAAAAAGCGTACTAAATCACTTTGGTTCAAAGCAAGGATGATCCAAACAGTGGCCCATAAAAAAAGCTGAAAAACGGTTCTATTAGTTCTATTCATAGTACAAATAAATAAAATAAAAATTAACCAATCTCAAAAAAAACACTTTTTAATCCCCTGAAAACGAATACTCATACACCTAAGCAGAGCCTTTCACTGAAAACTAAATGACATTCACTGAAAATAAAAAATGTGCGCTGAATATTAGCTCACCTTTGTAGTCAATAAAAAACATGAAATCATGAAAAATAAAATAATTAGCAAAATAGTATACAGTATCTTTATGTTACTAGTAGGAACAGTTTTTACCTATGCACAACCACCTCAAGGGCAAGAAGGAAAAAAACCACCAACAGCGGCAGAATTAGTTAAACAAATGGATGCTGATAAAGATGGGAAATTATCTAAGACTGAGGTTAAAGGTCCATTAAAAGATGATTTTACTAAAATAGATACTGATAAAGATGGTTTTTTAAGTCTTGAAGAGTTGAAAAAAGCCCCTAAACCAGAAAGAAAAGGACCTCAAGATAAACGATAAAATTTAGAAAAAATAATGAAAAAAGGAAATGTACTAATAACAGCAATAAGTATTATCACCCTAGCGGTACTTACTTATTCTTGCAGTAGTAGTGATGACTCTTCTGCCACAGATACAACTACAGGATCAAATACAGTACCTACGGTATTTAGTACTAATTATAAGTCAGCCGTAACATTGTCTAGTACTGGAACTACAGTAACAATGAAATCTAATGGAACTCCAGACCACGTAACGCCTTATTGGGGTGAAGGAAATTCACTTTATGAAACACAAACCACAGGTCAAACGGTGAATCCAGGTAGTCTTCAATCACAAGTTTTCGTGATGACCATCCCTATCAATCCAGTTGCTGCAACTACAAAAGAAGAAACTTCTTTAGGTCCAATCGGAATGGCTTTGAATGGTGTAGCTATTTATAATGATAGAGAAGGTGGAAATGTACCTGTCGATGCAGGAACACTAAAATCTTTTGACAGAGCGGGAGCTCACAGTGGACCAGGAGGCCTGTATCATTACCACTTTAATGGCGCTTTCACCTCAGACGATGATGCCAAATTAATTGGTTGGCTTAGAGATGGATTCCCTATTTATGGTAGAAAAGACAAAGATGGAACTTATCCTTCTACTCTAGATTCCAATGGAGGACATACTGGAGCCACAACTGAGTATCCAAATGGATTTTATCATTACCACTGTTCGAACGTCAATTATATGGACTCTGGATTTTATGTATTAAAAGCAGGAAGTTATTATGGTACAAAAGGCACATTCACTTTTTAAGATAGTTATTTTGATGGTTATTGCAGTTCTTACTACAAATTGTAATAAAAAAGAAGAAGACGAAGGCGGTTTGCCTTCGTCTTTACTCGTTACAGTTACTGCAATTCCAAAAGACACTATTTTAATCACCAATGCAAATCTAAAATTGAATAACGGAATCTATTTCTTCAACAGCAAACCTTATTCTGGGTATATCAAAGAAATGCATGCCCCAGATCAAGTTAAATGCATTTTTAGTTTTTTGAATGGGCAACAACAGGGTTTGAGTTTAGTCTATTTTGTAGATGGAAAATTAAAAGAATCTCGAAGTTATAAAGACGGAAAGTCCTATGGAAGACATTTTGGATATTGGGATAACGGAAATCCAAGATTTGATTTTACCTATGTCGATGACCGAAGAGAAGGGTTACAAAAACAATGGTATGAAAGTGGCGGAAAATATTCCTTTTTAACTTTCAAAAATGATAGAGAGAACGGTATGCAAAATGCATGGCGCGAAAATGGAAAATCGTACATTAATTATGAAGCTAGGGATGGTCGTAGATACGGTTTGCAAAAATCCAACTTGTGTTACACACTCAAAGATCAAAAACTAAAAGATAAATCCAAATGAAATTAAAATATTGCATCGTTTTAATGCTCGGAGTTTTGTTGATTTCTTGTCAAGAGAAAGGTAGAAAACTACCCTACTACAATTCTTCTGATTACACCCCCGTTTGGGATGTTCCAGAAGCGACCTCTTTTCATAAAATCCGTCCATTTAATTTAGTAGATCAAGAAGGAAAACCATTCTCTGAAAAAGATTTGGACGGAAAAATTGCTGTGGTTGATTTCTTTTTTACCAGTTGTCCAGGAATTTGTCCAAAGATGACTAATAGCATGTCTAAAATTCAAGCGGAGTTTAAGAATGATGATCAGATACAATTGGTCTCACATTCCGTTACGCCTGATAAAGACAGTGTTTCTGTTATGGCAACTTATGGAAAAAAGAATAATATTCAGTATAGTAAATGGAAGCTTCTTACTGGAGATAAAGAGGAAATCTACAATCTAGGACGTAAATTTTATTTTGTCGAAGAGGACTTAGGAGAAAACAATGACAGCTCTATTTTTCTACATACAGAAAATTTCGTTTTGATTGATAAAAACCGAATGATTCGTGGTATTTATAATAGTTTAGACCCAAGCAGTATGCAGTCTTTAGTTGAAGATATTAAAGTGTTGGAGAAAGAATAATATTAATATTAAATATATGAACAAAACAATTTTAGGTTTAGTAATATTGTCCCAAATAGCATGTAGTAAATCAGAGGATACTGCAAGCACAAGTACGACAACAACAGGAACAGTCGATATTACAACGGTGGTGCAATCCAAGTTTTTTAATGGAGTAACGGTTGCTTCAAGTGGTACTTCTATCGTTTTAAAAAGTAATGGTTTGCCAGACCACAAAACACCATATTGGGGCGTAGGCAATGCTTTATATGAAGATTTCCCAACGAATTACCATGCCAATGTAAACACGAGTATGACTTCGCATACTTATGCAATGACAATCGTTGCAAAGCCTGTCGTTTCAACATCGCATGAAGAAACAACTCTTGGAGCAATTGGTATGGCATTGAATGGCGTGCCTATTTATAATGATAGAGAAGGCGGAAATGTAGCTCTTGACGCCTTAACCATAACGACATTTGATTATTCTGGGGCACATCCTGGACCTGGTAAAGATTATCACTATCACACAACTGGAAGATACACCACTACAGATGATGCTAATTTAGTAGGGTTTTTAAGAGATGGTTTTCCTATATATGGTCGAAAAGACAAAGATGGTACTTATCCAACTCTTGATACGTACGGTGGACATACTGGAATAACTGCTGATTTTCCAGAAGGAATTTACCATTATCACGCGAGTAACGTGAATTATTTGAATACCGGATATTACGTTTTGAAGGCCGGTTCTTATTATGGAACTAAAGGTACTTTTACAGAGTAACTACTCTATAAGTTGTATTGCTGGAAAACAAAAAAGGTGTCAATAAAATTGACACCTTTTTTTATATTGTAGAAAAAAATATTAATATCCTCCTCTGTTTCCACCACCACGGTTTTCTCCACCACGGCTGTTTCCACCATAACCTCCGCGAGAATCTCCTCCACCACGGTTGTTATTAAAACTTCTTCTTTCACCTTCTGGTTTTGGCTCAGATTTGTTAACCACAATTGCACGTCCTTGAACAGTTGCACCGTTCAATTCATCAATCGCTTTTTGAGCTTCATCATCATTTGTCATTTCAACAAAACCGAATCCTTTACTTCTTCCAGTAAATTTATCAGTAATAATTTTTACAGAATCAACTGCACCATAAGCCTCGAAAGACTCTCTTAAATCTGCTTCCTCAATACTGAATGGAAGGCTTCCAACAAAAATATTCATATGTACTTATTTATAATATGCAACAAATATACTCCTATTTTTTTATAACCCACTATAAATTAGCTTATTTCTGTGTTTATTTTATTTCAAAAACACATAAAAAAACACAAAACCGGCCAATACAGAGATGTAATATCTGCGCTCTTCCTTAATTTGCTGATGCTTGCGCAATTATAGGCACCTTATAAAAAACTCCTTGTTGAAAATTCAAAAGCGGTCCCGCCAATGGATTATTGTAACTATTCTCTGCGTTAAATTTAAAAGTACCGGATACTGTATTGTTAATAATATCGTATTCGGTTATTACTATCTGACCGTCTCCTTTTCCTAAACCAGTAGCAAAAGTTAGCGTGCCATTTGCATCTGTTAACACGTATACAGCTGTTTTACTATCGCTGGTTCCCAACAAATAAGTCCCCTTAGCGGTCGAAGTTGTTTTCAATGTAATTATTTCATTTCCTGAATAGCCTTTAATGATTAGAGATCCATTAGCACCTAAAGTAGCTGTAGACACTATAGCTCTCCAAAATACATTGTCTTTTATTCCTTGAAACGAAGGATTATTAAACCTGACATCTTCCTGACAGGAGACTAAAGTAAAAAGCACGATAATAAAAAGAAAAGATTTTTTCATAAAATAAGTCTTTAAACAAACAAAAGTATACAATTGACAGATAAATATACCAAATTATTACAAATAAAATGCAGCAAAAAACAGCATAACATATTCTAATTCATAATAATAACAAGCTATTGGCATATTAAAATAAATAGTATATCTTTGCACCCTTAATTAACAGAGGTCGAGTACCTCAAAATTTAATCATTTAGATTATGTCAGTAAAAATTAGATTACAAAGACACGGTAAAAAAGGAAAACCTTTTTACTGGGTTGTAGCAGCAGATGCTCGCTCAAAAAGAGACGGTAAATACTTAGAGAAAATCGGTACTTACAATCCAAACACAAACCCAGCAACTATCGACTTAAACCTTGATAGTGCAGTTAGATGGTTGCACAATGGTGCTCAACCAACAGAAACTGCTAAAGCAATTCTTTCTTACAAAGGAGCTTTATTGAAACATCACCTTGATGGTGGTATTCGTAAAGGTGCCTTAACTCAAGAACAAGCTGATGCAAAATTAGCTACTTGGTTAGAAGCTAAAACTGGAACAGTTGACGCTAAGAAAGATGGTTTAACTAAAGCGCAAGCTGATGTTAAAGCTAAAGCTTTCAAAGCAGAACAAGATGTAAACGCAAAACGTTTAGCTGCTGCAGCTAAAGCTGAAGCGGATGCTATCGCAGCTGCTGCTCCTGCTGTTGAAGAAGAAGTTGCTGAAGTTGAAGCTTCAACTGAAGAAACTCCTGCTGCAGAAGAAAACAACGAAGAAACTCAAGCATAAATTTATAAGCGAAGATGCGTAAAGAAGAATGTTTCTACTTAGGTAAAATCGCCAAAAAATTTAGTTTTAAAGGGGAAGTCCTTGCCTATTTAGACACGGATGAACCAGAGTTATACGAAAACTTGGAATCAGTGTTTGTTGAATGCAACAAACACTTGGTTCCTTTTTTTATTGAAAATAGCTCTTTGCACAAAAACGATTTCCTAAGAATTCGTTTTGAAGACATGAATACTGAAGAAGACGCCGATGCCATTATGGGTAACGACATTTATCTTCCTCTAAATATGTTACCAAAACTTAGCGGTAACAAATTCTACTATCATGAAGTTATTGGCTTTGAAGTTGAAGACAAACGTCTTGGGGTTGTTGGAAAAATTGAATCTATAAATGACTCAACTGCTCAACCTCTTTTTGAAGTACTAAACGGTGACGTGGAAATCCTTATTCCAATGATTGACCATTTCCTTGTCAAAATTGACCGTGAAAACAAAAAAGTGATCATGGACTTGCCAGAAGGGCTTATCGAGATGTACCTTTAAGAAAGCAATCAGTTTTCAGCCTCAGTATTCAGTTAAGAAGAAATCTGAAATCAAAAACCGTTAATCCTCAATCTAAAATCATTTTGTTTCAATTCAAGCAATTTACCATTCAGCAAGACCAATGTGCCATGAAAATTGGAACTGACGGTGTATTATTAGGTTCTTGGACTCCAATTGAAAATAATCCGATTAGCATACTGGACATTGGTACTGGAACCGGTGTCATTGCTTTAATGTTATCCCAGCGGAGTACCGCAGAACAAATTGACGCACTAGAAATTGATTCAGCCGCATACGAACAAGCAGTGGATAATTTTGAAAACTCCCCTTGGAGCGATCGTTTATTCTGCTTCCATGCAGGCTTAGATGAATTTGTAGAAGAACCGGAAGACGAGTATGACTTAATCGTTTCCAATCCCCCATTTTATTCTGAAGACTATAAAACAGAAAGCGAACAAAGAGATTTGGCCCGTTTTCAAGATGCGCTACCATTTGAAGATTTAATAGAAGCGGCCGATTTGTTACTTTCTGAAAACGGAATATTTTCTGTTATTATTCCTTTTAAAGAAGAGGAGAATTTCTTGGCTTTAGCCAAAGAAATGGAGCTTTACCCTCTAAAAATCACTCGCGTAAAAGGAACTCCAACCACCGAAATCAAACGGAGCTTGTTGGCTTTTAGCCGAAATGAAAATTCAAACTTTTCTACGGACGAATTAATTATCGAAACAGCAAGACATATTTACACTCGGGAATATATAGAATTGACTAAGGAGTTTTATTTGAAAATGTAAGCATAATTTAACTTACCAATAATAAAACAATCACTGAAATAGCAAAGTGCAGAAAAAACTTAAAAAAGCCTAATATACTTGTTTCTAAAATAACAAAGCTCACAACTCATCATCAATAATTTTAAAGCAACTTCACCACTTCAGTACAAATAATGATTGTTTTTTTACCTCTCCCTATTTCATATTCAATATCATTTCCAACCGTTGTTTCTATCCAGTTGTGAGCTTTATTCCAACTTAAAAGCAATCCCCATCCTTATGTTATTGAAGTTCAAACGCTAGCCTCCACAAAAAACAACCCATTATATTACTTATTTTTATATTAATTTTAAAAAATATAACATTTAACACTGGTTTTGTTATATTTCTTTATGTAAATTTGTGAAGTAAAAAAGAACAATCAAGCAATTAGCCTTAATTTTATTCTCGCTAAAGAATACAATTCCTTTGCTACTGCAATACCATTATAAAAAAGCTCAATATGAAACCAGACTTATTTCAATCTCCAGATTATTATAACCTAGACGATTTACTAAACGAAGAACACAAATTAGTTCGTGATTCTGCCCGCGCTTGGGTAAAACGTGAAGTATCTCCCATTATAGAAGAATATGCTCAAAGAGCAGAATTCCCAAAACAAATTATTAAAGGTTTAGGTGAAATAGGTGGTTTTGGCCCATACATTCCTGTGGAATATGGCGGAGCTGGACTTGACCAAATCTCATACGGGTTAATTATGCAGGAAATTGAACGTGGTGACTCAGGAGTTCGTTCTACTTCATCCGTACAATCTTCTTTAGTGATGTATCCTATTTGGAAATATGGTAATGAAGAGCAAAGAATGAAATACCTTCCTAAACTTGCTACAGGTGAATTCATTGGTTGTTTTGGTTTGACCGAACCTAGCCATGGTTCTGATCCAGGAAGCATGATTACCAACTTTAAAGACATGGGCGACCATTATTTATTGAATGGTGCCAAAATGTGGATTTCAAATGCACCGTTTGCAGATATCGCTGTTGTTTGGGCAAAAAATGAAGAAGGAAGAATTCACGGACTTATCGTAGAACGCGGCATGGAAGGTTTCACTACACCAGAAACACATAACAAATGGTCACTTCGCGCCTCATCGACAGGTGAATTAATCTTTGATAATGTAAAAGTGCCAAAAGCAAATTTATTGCCTAACAAATCTGGATTAGGAGCGCCACTTGGCTGCTTGGATTCAGCTCGTTATGGTATTGCTTGGGGAGCTATTGGCGCAGCCATGGACTGTTATGATACTGCACTTCGCTACGCTAAAGAAAGAATTCAGTTTGACAAACCAATTGCTGGAACACAATTACAACAAAAGAAATTAGCTGAAATGATCACAGAGATCACTAAAGCACAATTATTGACTTGGAGATTGGGAGTTTTAAGAAATGAAGGAAGAGCAACAACGGCTCAGATTTCAATGGCCAAAAGAAATAATGTCGACATGGCAATTAATATTGCACGTGAAGCAAGACAAATATTAGGCGCAATGGGAATAAGTGGTGAATACTCTATTATGCGTCATATGATGAATTTAGAATCAGTAATCACGTATGAAGGCACGCACGATATCCATTTATTAATTACCGGTATGGATATTACAGGAATTCCTGCTTTTAAATAGCATTAAACGACTATTAAAGTATCTATAAAAATGATAGCAAAAGCTTCTTGGAAACAAGAAGCTTTTTTATATTTACAGCAAAATAACACCTATGAACATTCAAAATATAAACAACGCGATTGAACCACAAAAAAAGATCCTGTTGCAACACCCTTTATACGCAAAAGTAAAAACAATCGAAGATTTGAAGTCTTTCTTAGAAAGCCATGTATTTGCCGTTTGGGATTTTATGTCTTTACTAAAAGCATTACAGTCTAAACTAACCTGCACTACAACTCCTTGGTTTGCCACTAAAAATCCAGAAACAAGGTACTTAATCAACGAAATCGTACTGGCAGAAGAATCCGACCTTACTCTTGATGGTCGCAGACAAAGCCATTATGAAATGTATATCGAAGCCATGCAAGATTGTGGTGCGAGCACGCTTGAAATTGAAAGTTTCCTGGCAGAAATAAATTCGTTACAAAATATCTTTGTAGCTATAAAAACTAGCAATTTACACCCCAACATTAAAGCATTTCTAGATTTCACTTTTAGCGTTATAGAACAAGGTAAACCACATGAAATTGCAGCTGCCTTTACCTTTGGAAGAGAAGATTTAATCCCGAGTATGTTTACGGAAATTCTTAAAAATTTTCAAACTAATTTTCCTGATACTGATTTAAGAAAATTGATTTATTATTTTGAAAGACATATCGAACTAGATGCTGATGAGCATGGACCTATGGCGATGAAGATGATTACTGAACTATGTGGTGAGGATGCTCAAAAATGGACAGAAGTCAAAGAAATTTCGGTTATGGCTTTAGATAAAAGAATAGGTCTTTGGGATGCTATCGAAGAAATCATTGCAATGAAAGTCGAGATGGTTTAATCTTTTTTGCATCTAATGGCGCTAATTTTCTGTATTTATTATTATGATTGAATGCCTTTTATTTACTGTTTTGAAAAAACAAATGGTACAATCCTAATTGCAGTAAAGGACATAACAATAACTAAAAAAAGCGTCACAATTAAATGTGACGCTTTTTTTAATTTTCCGGAGCCAGCTCTAATTCTAGTCCTTCTAAACTTTCGGTGATTGGAATTTGACATCCCAAGCGGCTATTTGCTTTGACATAAAACGCCTCTGAGAGCATCGCTTCTTCATCGTCTCCCATTTCGGGCAGGGGAACATCATTAAGCACATAACATTGACATGAGGCACACATTGCCATTCCTCCACAAGTACCTTCCACAGGAAGCTCATACGCTTTACATAGCTCCATGATATTCATGGCCATATCTGTGGGAGCTTGTAATTCATGCACTACTCCTTCTCTATCCTTAATTTTTATTAATACATCCATAATTAAATTATAGTTATAAGTTTTTACGTTTAGTTAATACCGTTGCGTGAGTGATAAAAGTGGGGAGTTCTCCAATTATACTTTGGAAGAATACAACAAAAAGCACGTCCCCGCTCTTTTAAGCAGGGATACGGCCAAAATATTTTATAGGATGTTCACAACAGTTTCTATTTGTGGAGCAAACTTTTTAATAGTCGTTTCCACTCCGGCTCTCAATGTCATTTGGTTCACGCTACAGCTGGTGCAGGCTCCTTCAAGTCTAACTTTGACATGCTTGCCTTCTTCGATGGAAATTAAAGTAATGTCTCCACCGTCTGAATTCAAAAAGGGTCTGATTTCCTCTAGTGCTTTTTGAACTTCTGTTGTTAATTCTTCTGTTGTCATTTTATTTTATTTAAAGATAATAATAGCGAACTATCTAATCTTATATTATTTTTTAACTGCTGAACAGCCTGCCATTGTTGTAATCTTAACGGCTTCTGAAGCAGGTAAATTTTCATTTCGTTTTACAGTTTCCTGCACAACATTACGAGTCACTTCGTCAAAAATATGCTCCACTGCAGATGCAGTTTGCATTGCCGCTGGACGACCGTAATCTCCAGCTTCACGGATAGATTGTACGATAGGTATTCCGCCTAAAAATGGAACTCCCAAGTCTTCAGCTAAGTTTTTCGCTCCATCTTTCCCAAAAAGATAATACTTGTTGTCAGGTAATTCTTCAGGTGTAAAATAAGCCATGTTCTCGATTATCCCTAAAACAGGAACATTAATTGCCTCAGACATAAACATAGAAACTCCTTTCTTAGCATCAGCCAAAGCTACAGCTTGCGGTGTACTAACTACTACAACTCCCGTTATTGGCAAAGCCTGAACGATCGAAAGGTGAATATCTCCAGTTCCTGGAGGTAGATCGATTAACATGAAATCCAATTCACCCCAATCTGCATCAAAAATCATTTGGTTCAATGCTTTAGAAGCCATTGGTCCTCTCCAGATTACAGCCTGGCTAGGTGCAGTGAAAAAACCAATCGATAGTATTTTCACTTCGTAGCTCTCTACTGGTTTCATTTTAGATTTACCGTCAACAACTACTGAAACTGGTTTTTCATTTTCTACATCAAACATGATTGGCATAGAAGGTCCATAGATATCAGCGTCTAATACACCAACACTAAATCCCATTTTTGCCAATGTTACCGCTAGATTTGCAGTCACTGTAGATTTCCCTACTCCCCCTTTACCAGAGGCAATAGCGATTATATTTTTTATTCCTGGAATAGCTTTTCCTTTTATTTGATTTGGACTTTCAGCTACAGCTGCTTCCACTTTAGTATTTACTTTAACTTTTGCTTCTGGCGAAACTAAGTCGTGGATTATTTTTTTAATATCTTCTTCCGCACGTTTCTTGATGTGCATCGCTGGGGTGTGCAATACTAAATCAACAACAACCTCATCTCCAAAAGTGACTACGTTTGCAACCGCTCCGCTTTCCACCATATTCTTTCCTTCTCCAGCTATAGTAATTGTTTCTAAAGCTTTAAGAATTTCTTTTCTATCTAATTTCATTATAATTGTACTGTTTTCAATTGGTATTTACAGTTGAAACGTTATGTTTATTTAAACTGATTTCAGATTGTAAAGATACTATGAAAAGTTCTTATTTTAAAGGATTTGCATTGCATTTATTGATACAGAAATTAACCCCAGTTATTTATTTAAAAATAGTATCAATTTCTAAAGTAGATATTTAGTTAAAAACCTAAGTCTCAATTTCTGGTTGCCAAAAATATTTCTCAAAATTTACAATTTGATTCTCGACCACTTCAATTCCTTCACTTTCTAATAATTGCTGCATAAGGTTAGTACCATCAAAATGGAATTTCCCAGTAAGCAATCCGTTTCTGTTCACCACACGGTGCGCGGGAACATCATCCATATCGTGTGAGGAATTCATTGCCCAGCCTACCATTCTGGCTGAACGGGCTGTTCCTAACGCTTTTGCAATAGCGCCATAAGAAGTGACTTTCCCGTAAGGAATTTGTCTTGCGACAGCATAAACCCTTTCGAAGAAATTCTCGTTTGACATAGTTTTAAATTATAAAAATGGTAAAAGTCGATTCGCAAGTACGCACCACACTATCTTAAATAATATCTTATGATATTGAATAAAGTAATTATTGAAACTACTCCCGTTATACTACCAATAATAGTATTCATATTCCGCAATAGATAATCCGCTTTGTCTTCTATTTTTTGAAAGAAGGTAATATAAAAGTAAAAAACAAGGGTAGATCCTAATACCGCCCCGATAACAAAAGTAAGAATCGAGCTTGCATTAAAAGAAAAGATATGATAGGAAGAAAGCGTTATACTAACAAAAACGTAATAGGGAATTGGAAAGAAATTAAGCGCCGAGAGTAACATTCCAAGAAAAAAACGTTTCTTTTTACTGCTTTTCTTGATTTTTGCTTTCTTAATTTTTGGTTTTTTGGCTATCCACAAAAAATAAACCGTCAAAGCGCCAAATATCCCAAAGCCTATCTCACGTAATAAAATGACAATATCCGGTCGGATATTTATAACTCGGGCAAATAATATAGCCAAGTAAGCTTGAAAAAAAATAATTATTACTGCCCCAAATACAAACCAGATAGCATTTCTTTTCCCTTCCTTTAAGTTCACTTTAGCTGCTGTCATATTGAGCAATCCTGGCGGAGTAATCCCTATTAAAGCAGTAATAAAACCAGAAAGTAAAGATATAATTAAATTCATAGGCAGGGTGTCAGCATTCACAAAAGGCAACCAATTCAAACTTTAAAAAAATAATTACTCTTTAATTTTGAATCGAATATACGTAATTGCTTTGTTAACTTCCAAATATTGTTTTTCGTAAAAAGTCTGAAAAGCAGTTACTTCCTCCGGACTTCCTTCGTTAACATATACGTTGTGATTCGCATACAAAACTTCGTGCCCTTCACCATGAAGTAAACCCAGTGTATATCCATGCATGAATTCACTGTCTGTTTTAAGATTTACAACACCGTCTTTTTTAAGTACTTTTTTATACAACTGCAGAAACTCAGAATTTGTCATTCTATGTTTGGTACGTTTGTATTTAATTTGAGGATCTGGAAAAGTTATCCAGATTTCATCCACTTCGTTTTCGGCAAAAATATGATTGATTAATTCGATTTGAGTTCGAATAAAAGCTACGTTATGCAATCCTGTCTCTACAGCAGTTTTAGCACCACGCCAAAAACGGGCTCCTTTAATATCTATTCCAATGAAATTTTTATTGGGATATCTTTCGGCAAGACCAACTGAATATTCTCCTTTACCACAACCCAACTCCAAAACTACAGGGTTATCATTTTTAAAGAAATCTGAATTCCATTTCCCTTTTAAAGGAAATAAATCACCTACTACTTCTTCTCTTGTTGGTTGAAAAACATTGGTAAATGTTTCGTTTTCCTTGAACCTTTTTAATTTATTTTTGCTTCCCACGATTTTTCAAATATTTTTGCAAAATTAAGGAAATATATAAGACCGAAGGCCGAACGCAAGAAAAATTAATACCAAGCATATTCAAGCTTGTAAAAAAGCACGATTAATATTAAATTATTTAGCTATTGGTTCGTCTTATTGTAATCCGATATAAGTTTATCTTCTATGGGGGCTTTGATTTTAATAACGGCATTCACATCGTCATTAGGAACAGTCATCGACAAAACATAATGTTTAATTTTCCACTCACCTCCTATTTTCACCAGTACTCCTGAACCTCTGCATATTTTCATTTGTGTATTTAACAATTCGTCAAACCAAGCCATTTCTTTCGTCTTATCGAAATAAATATGGCGTTCCAATGCTGTAAAACTCCAAGCCTTTCCTTTATCAAAATAAGGTTTGGCAAAAACCTGAAAAGCGGACTTTCTCCAATTCTCTGTCGCATCAGTACCGATAAAAATAGCATCATCGGTCATCTTTTCAAAATAGGAATCATACTTTGCGTCTGCTGCTGCTTTATGCCAAGAATCAAGTAAAATATTGATTTTACTCTCATCAGAAACAATAGTATCTTTAGTTGGTTTACAAGACGCTGCAATTAGAATTAGAACGAAAATGATTTTTTTCATGGAGTAAGAATTTAGATAAAAATATAAAATCTACCGCTATTTGAAAGAAAAAATCGAAAAACAGAATTGAATTGGTCGAAAAACCTTCTTTAAACCCTTCTTAATCAATATTAATGAGCTACCAAGGACATAATTATTTACCTTTATATAAATGATTGTACCGTGAAAAATTTAATTTTAACGATTGTAGTTGTTTTATGTGCTTCTTCCTTTGCCGCTTTTTATCATTATAGAAATGAAAACATACCGGCAAATATGATTTCTATTGTCAAAATTTCTCCAAAACAGTCTGATGAAACCTCAATAATTCCTATTGACAAGGCTATTCTTAAAGCATTCTTTATACAATATCCCGATTTAAAAAAATACCAAACCGATGTAAGTGCTTTATATAAAAACAGAGATTACAATTCCATTTGGTATGATAAAAAAGGGCTTATAGAGTTTGCTTATTTACTGTATTCCAAAGTAAACGAACTAGAAGAGGAAGGCCTTAAATCTAGCATAGCGTATGCCTCAGTAATCGGCGGAATATTCAATTCGAACACCCCCAATGAACTTTCACAAACTGAAACAGAGCTACTATTGACTACTATGTATGTGTTTTACGTAAAGAAAGTATTTCAAGGGATTGATGTTACTAAAACAACCGAAATCGGGTGGTTCTTACCCCGGAAAAACATTTCATATGAGAACCTCTTGGATTCTCTTTTAACAGATCCTCAATTATTAAACAAAAATGAAAAACAGCTATTTAGTCAATATTATAGACTTCGTGAAGTCCTGAAAAAATATAGAGCGATAGAACAAAGTGACGACTGGAACCCTATTGACATTGATCCCTCAATAGAATATTACAAAGCGTATGATAGTTCTAAAACTATAGGCCAAATCAGGCATCGCCTTGCTACTATGGGAGATTTAAAACAAGATTCTAAAAGCAATGTTTATGACGAGGAACTAATGGCAGGTGTTATAAATTTCAAAAAAAGAAACGGATACAAAGCCAACAAAATTCTTTCGACCTGGCAAGTTCAACGAATGAATATACCTATAAAGAAATACATCAGTACGATTATGGTAAATATGGAGCGTTGTCGATGGATTGATCCTAAACTCGCAAAGGTCCCCGAATATATAGTTATAAACATTCCGGCTTTTAAACTATTCTATCGGAAAAACGGAAAAAAAGAATTGGAATCTAATTTACTAGTAGGGAAAGCCATGACCGAGACAGTCGTTTTCAGTGGTTCCATCAGTTCCGTTGTCTTTAGTCCGTATTGGATTGTTCCTAGAAGTATCATCGAAAACGAAATAAAACAGGCTATCTTTCAAGACAAAAATTATCTTGAATCTCATGAAATGGAATGGAATAATGGAAACATCATACAGCGACCTGGGGTAAAAAATCCAATGGGATTAGTTAAGTTTATGTTTCCGAATTCTAATGATATTTATTTACACGATACCCCTTATAAAAGTCTATTTGAATTTGATTACCGCGCTTTTAGTCATGGTTGTATCAACATGGACAAAGCCAAAGAACTGGCAATTCTGATACTAAGAGATGATCCAAACTGGACTGCAGAACGCATAAATGAAGCCATGAAAGGAGAAAAACAAACCATCCACATCCTTAAAAATAAAATTCCGGTATATATTGGCTACTTCACTGCCTGGGTTTCTGATGATGGAGCTATTAACTTTTATAACGATCTATACCAAAGAGACGACCGCTTGGCCGATTTACTGTTTTCTGTTGATACAGAATAAGACTGCTTTTACATGTAAAAGATATCGAGACTAATATTTAACATATCGTTAAAAACACTCCGTTTCAATTTAAGTTGCTGTAAACTAAATAAATACCACTTCACTACTTTTATCTAAGTTTCTAAATCACCATACCAAAAGCAACCAACTAAATCGTATTTAATTTTAATGTACTTTAGCATTAGTTTCAAAAGAAAGCATAAGCCCCCTATTATGAGAAAGTTATTTGTATCAATCGCATTTGTTTGCTTCGTGCTTTTACTTACGACAGCATCCTGCAAAAAGAAAGACACTGTCGTGGATGTTACTCCAGACCAAATCGAAACTTCTTTTGACAGTACACTGGTACAAACTTTCTTTACCGATCATCCAAAGCTAAAAAAATATCAACCTGATGTTGAGGAATTGTACCGCAAACATAAATTCCATTATGTATGGTATGACCACAACGGAGTAAATGAATTTGCTAATTTATTACACAACAAACTTAACAACCTGAGGGAAGAAGGAGTCCAAGAGGCCGTCCCTTATAAAGAAAAACTAGATGCAGTTTTCGAAAATTTTGATGGGAATCAGAAACCAAATATTGAAACCGAGCTGCTAAATTCAGCGCTCTATTTTTTTTATGCTGACAATGTATATCATGGCTTAGATGCTAAGAAGTCTGTCGAAATGGAATGGTATCTCCCAAGAAAAAAACAATCTTATGGTAATTATCTCGATTCTCTTTTAATTGACCCATCCTTAATAAACAAAGAGGAGAAAACGGTTTTAAGCCAATATTTTTTACTTAAAAATATCCTAAAAGAATACCGCCAAATAGAACAAAAAGGAGGTTGGAAGACCATAACTATCGATAATGACACCAAGTCCTACGACCTTGGCGACAGCACTACTACAATTGCACAAATAAGACAACGATTATTCATCACAGGAGATTTAACTAAAGATTCTAAAAGCGCCATATATGATAAAGAAATGGCTGCAGGAGTATTAAAATACAAAAGCAGAAGCGGTAGTAAAGCCAATACTAAAATTCTTCCGGCAAATATAAAAGACATGAACATCCCTGTTGGGAAGCGCATAAAAACACTAATTGTCAATATGGAGCGCTGCCGATGGATTTCAAATGACATCACCAAAGCAAAAGAATTGATTGCTATTAATGTTCCTGCTTATCAACTAACGTATTTCAGAAACGGCGTACCCGAATTAAGATCTAATGTTGTAGTGGGTAAAGTGATGAATCAAACCGTCATTTTCAGTGCACCTATGAAATCTATTGTATTTAGCCCTTATTGGAATGTCCCAAAGAGTATCCTTCAAAAAGAAATTCTTCCTGGTATTGAAAAAAACGAAAACTACTTAGAGGAACACGATATGGAGTGGCACGGTGATTACGTGCGACAAAGACCTGGACCTAAAAACTCATTAGGCCTAATAAAGTTTTTGTTTCCTAATTCGAATGCTATTTACTTACACGACACCCCTGCAAAAAGTCTATTCAATAAAGAAGACAGAGCCTTCAGCCACGGTTGTATCCGAGTAGAAAAACCCATCGAATTAGCGACTCTTATCTTGAAAGATGATAAAAAATGGGATAAGCAAAAGATTATAGAAGCCATGAATAGCGGAGAAGAAAAATGGCACACACTTAAAAATAAAATCCCGGTTTACATTGGCTATTTTACCGCTTGGGTAGATGACAAAGGAGAAATTCATTTTTATGAAGACATTTATAATAGGGATGACGAATTAGCGGCATTGTTATTTATAAAATAGTTTTTTTGTGGAGAATGCCCAACTGAAAATACAAAATCTTTATTTTCAGTCATTTAAACCTATGATGATGATTTTTAATTATATTTGATACTGTAAAAAATAACAATTATGAAATTCCAACTCTCCCCGTCTAAAATTGCTTTACTATTACTTCCTATTTTGATTCTTGGCGCATGCAATAAAATTAAATCAGACGAAAAACTAGCGTCCGGCTTATTACTTAAAAACATGGACACTCTTATAAGGCCCGGTGACAATTTTGATGCTTATGTCAACGGAACTTGGCAACGCAATACCGCAATACCAGCAGATAAACCCTCCTATGGTGCTGGATACATGGTCTATGACAAATCTCAGGAAGATGTAAAAGCCATTATAGAAACCGCCGCTAAAAGTAATTCTGCGGCAGGATCCGATGAACAAAAAATCGGCGATTTTTATGGATCGTACATGGATTCTATAGGTAGAAATAAGGTAGGAATCGCTCCACTATTACCCGAATTTAAGAAAATTGATTCTATTTCAAATTATAGTGATTTAGCAGAATACTTTGGCCATGCGAACCAATCCGGAAACAACAGTCCTTTCGTAATCGGGGTTATGGAAGACCTAAAAGACCCTTCTCAATACATGCTGTACGCTTGGCAAGGTGGTCTAGGACTTCCAGACAGAGAGTATTATTTCCTAGAAGACAGTAAATCAAAAGAGATTCGTAAAAAATATGTGACTCATATAGATAAGATGCTTCAGTTGGGTGGTGTTGAAAGCTCGGTTGCACTCGCTCCAAAAATTATGGCTTTAGAAACCTCTTTGGCTGCTAAGCACATGAAAAAAGAGCAAACTCGGGATATGATGAAGCTTTACAACAAATACCCTATTAAAGATTTAAAACAACTCATGCCTGATTTTGACTGGGCTTCCCTGCTAACTACTGCCGGAATCAAAAACCAAAAAAATATTGTCATCCCTCAAGTCGAATATATTAAATCGCTTAATGATATAATAAAAACAACCCCATTAGCCACTTGGAAAGCCTATCTAAAATGGAGTGTAGTTCATGGAGCAGCAACGTCCTTAAATACTGCTTTAGAAAATGAAAATTTCAATTTTTATAGTACAACACTTAGAGGTACGGAAAAACAAAGACCTCTTTGGAGAAGAGGAGTTGAAACAGTAAATAAAAACCTTGGCGAAATAGTTGGTAAGGTGTATGTTGAAAAACACTTCTCCCCAGAAGCTAAAGAAAAAGTAAGTATCTTGGTTAAAAACCTAATCAAAGCTTATGAAGAAAGTATAAAAAAACTAGATTGGATGAGTCCTGAGACGAAAAAACAAGCCTTAGATAAGGTATCTAAATTCACTGTTAAAATTGGCTATCCTGACAAATGGAGGGACTACTCATCTTTAAAAATTATTAAAAATGACTATTTTGGAAATCAACAAAGAGCTACTGCCTTCGAATACAATCGACAACTTAACAAATTAGGCAAAGCCGTTGATCGTACTGAATGGGGTATGACACCACAAACCGTTAATGCCTATTATAATCCTCCATTAAATGAAATTGTATTTCCCGCGGCTATTTTACAGCCCCCTTTTTATGATCCCAATGTAGAAGATGCCGTAAACTATGGTGGGATTGGAGCGGTAATTGGTCATGAGATTGGTCATGGATTTGACGATCAAGGAAGTACTTTCGATGGTGATGGAGTTATGCGCAACTGGTGGACACCGAAAGACCTAGTGGCCTTCAAACAAAAAACCGGAGCATTAGTCGCCCAATATAGTGCATTCAAAGTATTTCCTGATCTAACTGTTAATGGAGAGTTTACACAAGGAGAAAATATTGGTGATCTTGGTGGCTTATCTATTGCCTTGAACGCTTACAAAATGAGTCTTAAAGGAAAAGAATCTCCAGTTTTAGATGGGTTTACAGGAGAACAAAGAATATTTCTTGGCTGGGGACAAGTTTGGCTAGATAAAGCGCGTGAGGACGATTTACGTGGTCAAGTAGCTAACGATCCGCATTCACCTGCAAAATTCAGGATAAACGGTGTTGTCCGCAATATTCCTGAGTTTTATACTGCTTTCAATATAAAACCTACTGATTCCCTATATTTAGCTCCAAATAAAAGAGTTAAAATTTGGTAATTGAATCAAAAAAAATTAGCCGTTAAGACAAATATTCAACCATCATAAAAAACCTCTTGCCTCACGCAGGAGGTTTTTTTTAAACACAAAATCAACAGTGGAAATCAAAAAGATAGAGCTTGTACACTATTGCTCTAATAAATTCGATTTCAGCTATTATTTTGATTTCTACAACTACTGAAATTAGGCATAGCTATTTTATGTTTTCGGCAAAGATTATAACGATTTAACACTTCCATATTCTCCTCGTTTTTTCGTATATTTATAGTTGACACTATAAATTAACTGACATGAAACGCATACTTGTCATTTCGCTTTTTTTAATAAACTGTTTGCTATTAGTAGGACTTCCCACTACAACAAAAGCAAGTAGTCTTTCGACAGTGTCTACTGCTCTCAATTACCAAAAGATCCCTTCCTTTCCCCCGATACCTTTTGACAGTACTTTAGTAGCTCCCTTTTTTGCAAAACACCCAAAGTTCAAATACCTGAAACCAGAAGTTGTCCAGCTCTACAAGAAACACAATTACGAGTTTCTTTGGTATGACAGCAACGGCATGAATGAGTTTGCTGCTTTACTATACAGTAAGGTCAATAACTTAGAGCAAGAAGGAATAAAAACTCGTGTGCCTTATGCGGAGAAATTACAAACCATTTTTCAGGACTTAGAAAATATGGAAAAGTCTGATGTGGAAGTAGAACTTCTTATGTCTTCTCTGTATTTTTTTTATGCTGACCGCGTGTTTAAGGGACTAGATGCGAAACAGACAGTAGAGCTGGGTTGGTATCTTCCTCGAAAAAAACAATCGTATGTCAATCGATTGGACTCTTTACTCCAAGATCCGAGCCTGATTAACAAACAACTTAAAGACCTTCCCGGTCAATATTACCTTTTAAAAGACGCACTTCAAAATTACCGCGACATTGAAAAAAATGGAGGCTGGGATCCAATTGTCTTTCCAAAAACAATAAAATCGCTGAAACCCGGAGATACTTCTGATGTTATCGTACAAGTTAGAAAACGCTTGTTTATCACCCGAGACTTAAAAATTGATTCTCAAAAAAACATATTTGACAATGAGCTATTAGCAGGCATTTTAAAATACAAAGAGCGTAACGCATTCACCACAGATTCTTTATTGTTACCCAAACATATCAGCAGTATGAATATTAACGTTCACGAGCGTATAAAGACTCTTATGGTTAACATGGAGCGCTCGAGATGGATTTCGCTCGGCTTGACAAAAACGGAACAATCGATAGTGGTCAATATCCCTTCTTTTACCCTTACTTATTTTAAAGAAGGCAAGCCTGTACTTGTCTCGAAAGTGGTGGTAGGAAAATCAATGAATAAAACGGCCGTCTTTAGTGGTCAAATGAACCAAATTGTATTTAGTCCGTATTGGAATGTAACTCCAAGTATTTTAAGAAAAGAAATTTTGCCGGCTATTGCCAAAAACAGCAACTATCTGGCCAAACACGATATGGAATGGGTTGGAAACCGTGTGCGACAACGGCCAGGCCCACAAAATGCATTAGGTCAAGTGAAATTTGTTTTTCCAAACTCTCACATTATTTATATGCATGACACCCCATCAAAAACTCTATTTGACAAGGAACAGAGGGCATTTAGCCATGGTTGCATTCGAGTAGCACGTCCAAGAGATTTAGCAATCGAAATTTTAGAGGGTGATACAAATTGGACTGTAGAAAAAATAGATGCAGCCATGAATCGAGAAGTCGAGAAAACTTATAATCTCAAAACTCGAATACCAGTATACATTGGCTATTTCACTGCTTGGGTTGATCGCGAGGGGCAAATCCATTTTTATGAAGATATCTACGGACATGACGAGCGCTTGTCTACAATATTACTTTCCGACTTATAACAAAAATGTATTAAGTTATAGGTAGCGCAAATACAAAACGCCAATCTTCCGATTGGCGTTTTGTTATAAAAAATATCATTGTGTGTCTTAGCCCTAGCCCTGATTGAAGCGGCATCCTCTTGTGGCGGTTTTCGCCATAAGAGATACAGCGGAAAGCGGGAAATAGCTCCTAATCAAACCTTTATTATTTTAATTTTGGCAATGCTTTGAAACCCATATTATAAAGTGTAAATGCCTGGATATCTACATTCTCCTGAATGCTCGCCGCCACTGATTTCCCTGCACCATGACCCGCTTTTACATCAATTCTGATTAATGTTGGGTTAGTTCCTTTTTGCTTTTCCTGTAACTCCGCTGCAAATTTAAAACTGTGCGCAGGAACTACTCTGTCATCGTGATCCCCTGTGGTTACCATAGTTGCCGGATAATGAGTTCCTGCTTTTACGTTGTGTACCGGAGAATATCCTTCGATATATTCAAACATTTCTTTACTGTCTTGTGCTGTTCCATAATCATAAGCCCAACCTGCGCCTGCGGTAAAAGTATGGTAACGCAACATGTCCATCACTCCCACTGCCGGCAAAGCGACTTTCATCAATTCTGGACGCTGTGTCATGGTTGCACCTACTAGCAAACCTCCATTTGACCCACCACGAATGGCAAGAAAATCTGAGGAAGTATATTTTTGAGCAATTAGGTATTCGGCAGCGGCGATGAAATCATCAAATACATTTTGTTTTTGCATTTTAGTTCCTGCATCATGCCATTTTTTTCCATATTCACCACCACCTCTTAAACTTGGTACGGCATAAACGCCTCCGTTTTCCATCCACACCGCATTAGCAATGCTAAAAGCTGGCGTTAGACTCACGTTAAAACCTCCATAACCATAAAGCATCGTTGGGTTTTTACCATCTAATTTTAATCCTTTTTTGTAAGTAATAATCATTGGGATTTTAGTACCGTCTTTGGAAGTATAAAATACTTGTTTGGATTCAAAATCATCGCTTTTAAAGTCCACTTTTGGCTGTGCATAAACCCCTGATTTTCCTGCTTTAGGTTCAAAAGAGTAAATCGTTCCTGGCGTAGTGTAATTAGTAAAAGAATAATACAACACTTTCTCTTTTTTCTTTCCTCCAAAACCACCCGCAGTTCCTACAGCTGGCAATTGAATTTCACGAATTAGTTTCCCATTATAATCATATTGCTTCACCACCGAAACGGCATCTTTCATATAATTAGCAAAGAAAAAGCCTGCTCCTGTCGAAGGTGACAATACATTCTCTGTCTCTGGAATAAAATCAACCCAGTTTGATGGCGACGGATTAGCTGCATTCACGGTTACAATACGTTTATTAGGTGCGTTTAAGTCGGTTTCTATAAACAACTTTGATCCTTCGCTATCAATTATATTATTATCGCTGTTGAAATTGTCAACAATGGTAACAATAGGACTATTTTCTACCGATAAATCCTTAATATACAATTCATTTCCATAGGTAGAATTAGCTGCCGAAATTACTAAATAGCGATCATCTTCTGTAACATATCCTCCTACATACCTGCGCTTTTGATCTGCGCCAAAAATTACCTTATCCTCTTTTTGAGCGGTTCCCAGTTTATGAAAATACAATTTATGTTGGTCTGTTTTAGCAGACAATTCACTTCCTTTTGGTTTCTCGTAACTCGAATAATAAAAACCTTCGTTTCCTCTCCAAGACAATCCACTGAATTTCACATCAATCAATGTGTCTTCTATTATTTTCTTAGATAATGCATCCATAATAATCACTTTTCTCCAGTCGCTTCCGCCTTCTGAAATAGCATAGGCTACAGTTGCTCCATTTTTTGAAAAATCGATTCCTCCTAGCGAGGTGGTTCCATCTTTAGAAAAAGTATTAGGATCTAAGAAAACCTCTTCTTTTCCAGCAGCATCTTTTCTATACATTACGGATTGATTTTGTAATCCGTTATTTTTAGAGTAGTAGGTAAAGTTTCCTTCTTTGGAAGGTGAGCCTATTTTTTCGTAATTCCACAATTTCTCCATGCGGTTTTTAAGCGCATCGCGAAAAGGAATTTGGTTCAAATAACCATAAGTCACTTCGTTTTCAGCCTTAACCCAAGCTGCAGTTTCGGCAGAGCGATCGTCTTCTAACCAACGATACGGGTCAGCTACTTTGGCATCAAAATATTGATCTACCGTTTCTCCTTTTTTGGTTTCTGGATAGTGAATTGTTTTTTGGTTCTGCCCAAAAGAAGCTATTGTGGGTAATACGGCCATTATTAGAATTAGTTTTTTCATTAATATCTTTTTATTGGTTAACAAAAATAAGGAAAATCTCTGGCTCCCCTATGGTAAGAAAAGCGTTAGTAGGATTGGTCGCTCAAAGTCGTTTATTGTTACGCATTTTAAAACATATAAATCATATAAGCTTTTTTAATTTATTATGGATAAAATTTATTCCACAAAGATTCGCAGAGGTTCCACAGAGAGTCACGAAGAAAATTAACCCAACAACTAATAAATAGCAATAGATTTGAAACCTAATCTCTTATAGCTCCTAAACTTATATGTCTTATGAGGTAAAAAAAACTTAGTGAATCTCTGCGTCAACTTTGTGACTCTTTGCGGAACAAAAAACTATTGCAACCACAAATCCCGGAATACCCTATCTTTATCATAATCATTAGCTTGTTTTTCAATGTTGAAATAACGGTGCTTTCTTGGGTCGTTTCCTACTCCTGCCAAATACGCCCAATTTCCCCAGTTACTGCACACATCATAATCTATTAACTGCGACTCAAAATAAGCTGCACCAATACGCCAATCCATATTGAGTTCGTTACAAAAATAACTCGCCACATTTTGTCGTCCTCTATTGCTCATAAAACCCGTTTGTTTCAATTCAATCATATTGGCATTGATGAAATCAGAAGGAGTTGTACCTTTTACCCATTGTGAAACCAGTTTTTTATTAAGCGCTTTTGAATTTACTTTGTCGCTTTGTATACCGGAGTATAAGAAAAATTTAGTTTGGTATTTTTTAAACATAAATCGAAAAAAATCACGCCATAGCAACTCAAAAACCAACCAATACGTAGATTCGTTGGCCTCATTTTCGTTTTCGTATTTCTTTATTTCATGATAAATTGCTCTGGGCGAAATACAACCCATTGCTAACCACGCCGAAAATTTTGAAGAATAATCTGCCCCTACCATTCCATTTCTAGTTTCCTTATATACCGATAAGCTTTTTGATTCAAAAAAATAATGATTCATCCGCTTCATCGCTTCTGTTTCTCCGCCTTTAAATTGAATGGCTGCACGAGAGTCTATTGAAGAAAATCGCAAGCCTAACTCTTTTAAAGTAGGCAAAATGATTTCAGGAATCTCCGGAGAGGCTATTCTAATTGGGGCTTTAAAAACAGCCCTAACGGTTGCATCTAGTTCCGTTTTTTTTCTAAATGTGGTAAAAACATCAGGAATGTCTTTTATAGCAAACGGTAAATCTTCTGCATGATACAAGGTACTAGTGCTAAAAGTTTCTAGTTCACAACGCAATTTAAAAAGTGCTGTTTGAACCAACTTCTCAGTTTGTTTTTCTTCAAATGCCACTTCACGTTTGGCAAAAACCTTTAGAGCTCTATATTCTTCGGCAATTTTAGGAATTTCCACTTCTGGTTTTCCTTTTAAAATAACAAGACCAGAACCCATTTTACGTAAATTATTATCTAAATCTTGTAATGATTCTAATAAAAATTGAGCACGATAATTTCCTGTTTTTTTAAAACCATATTTCGTCGATTCAAAATGGGCATCATCAAAACAATACACAGGTATAATTTCTTCACTTTGAGCAATAGCTTTTATAAGTGCTTCATTATCATATAATCGTAAATCCGTTTTAAACCAAACTATTGCCGTTTTCATAATTCATTTATTTTTTTTAGATAATAATCCGCTTGTTCTAATAAGGCAACCTTGGCCTCTGGCTTCATTTTTCTCCAAACATTATACATCATTCCAATTCTTGGATTTATAGCTAATTCATCCCGATTTTTATCATAGAAATTCCAATACAGGCTATTAAAAGGACATGCTTTCTCCCCTGTTTTAACTTCTTTTTTATAAAAACAACTGCCGCAATAATTACTCATTTTATCAATATAAGACGCCGAACTCACATACGGTTTTGTCCCTACAATTCCACCATCAGCAAATTGACTCATGCCACGAGTGTTGGTAATTTCAACCCATTCAATGGCGTCAATATATATTCCGAGATACCAAGCGTCAATCTCGTCAGGATGAATTCCTGCCAAAAGCGCAAAATTCCCAGTTATCATTAACCGCTGAATATGATGCGCATACGCAAAACTCAACGATTGATTTATAGCATCTTTTAAACAATTCATTTTAGTCTTGCCTGTCCAGAACCAATCTGGCAACTTTTCTTGATTGTTAAAAAAATTCATACTGGCATATTCGGGCATCTTCAGCCAGTAAATCCCTCGCATGTATTCGCGCCAACCTATTATTTGTCGTACGAACCCTTCTAGTTGATTGTATTCAATTTTATTTGGTCTTTTATTCCATTCTTGTATCGCCTTATCAATAACTTCTTGTGGCGAAATCATCTTTAAATTCATAGAAAAGGAAAGTCGAGAATGATATAAAGACCACTCATTTGGCGTCATAGCATCTTGAAAACTACCAAATAACTGCAAGCATTCTGCAAGAAAAAAATCTAATAATTGTAAAGACTGCTCTCTATTTATGGGCCAAACAAAATTAACAGCATCAATATTTCCGATGGTTTTAATATCTGTTTTATCTATTTCCTCAAGAACTTCTAAAACATTATTATTAAAAACTAATGGAGGTGTAGGTTTGTGATTTTTGGGTAACTTTTTTCTATTTTCACTGTCATAATTCCACTTGCCAGTTAATGGTTGATTGCCTTCCATTAAAACATCATGCTTTTTTCTAAGCATGCGATAAAAGTTTTCCATCACAAAGGTTTTCTTACCTTCAAAAAAATATTCCAATTCGTTTCGAGAAGTAAAAAAGTGTTCCGAATCAATTACTGAACTTGAAATCTCGATTGATTTACAAAGTTCTTTTAAAACTACATCAACACGAAACTCATCTGGCAACTGGTATTCAAAATGAGTAAAATTATCTTTTGCAATCAGGCTTTGAATATTTTTTTCAAAGGATTGCAAATTGTCTTCATCATTCAAATGCATATAGATCACCTGATGCTTATTCAGCTCTAACGTCTTGCTGAAATTTCTCATTGCAGAAAAAATCCCGACTACTTTTTGAATATGATGCGATGCATAATCGGTCTCCGTTCGAACTTCCATCATAACATAAGTCACCGAATCATCAGCCGCTTTAAACCAGGAATGATTGCTGTTTAGTTGATCGCCGAGAACTAATCGTAACGTTTTATTTGACATCTTATCTGTTGCTTCTACATTTATCACTACAATATTTTACCTCATCCCAAACCTTTTCCCATTTTTTACGCCAAGAAAAAGGTCTTTGACAAACCAAACAGGTTTTAGTAGGTAAGTTTTGTTTTTTAATGCCTTTCATTGTCAAGATTTAGTCGGTTTCTTTTCCATTCTATCCCTACTGAAGAACCTTCGGCTATAAAAACTGCTTCGGGTTTTGTAGTATCTAAAACCGAAAACGCATCACCATACATCGCTGTGAAATCGCAATCCATTTTATAATCTAACACTTTATTTACCCGCCAACTTGGATGTTGCAATTTGTATTCTTCCGTATTATTTTGGTCAATTTTAGTGTAGCCGTAATAATGTTCGAATATGAATTTCTCCAAGGATTGGCTTTCCATCACCTTAGCTTCTGTTGTCGCTTCTACATAAATGCTATTCCATTTTTTGTTTAAAAGCCATTCAAACTGCACTTTTTTACTTTTGCTTTCTGTCGTGATTTCGTGTTTCGTAGGAACCACGGTGTAATGCTCTTTATATAATTTATTCGCCATCCAAGCCACAATAGGATATGGAATGGTTTCATTGATAAAGACCACACCGCGTTTTACGGTGTCTCCTTCTTTTCGAACCACATAAAAGCGCAAATTGATTTCTTCAAAAGTTCCAAAATGCGGAATCGGAACATTGAAAAGTTTGGTTTTCTTAAACATGAAACCCACCAAACTTACATAAGCTTTGCCTTCATATAAATCAAGCTCGACACCTTTGGGCAAGGACGGAATAAGTATTGCGGGATCAATTTCATAATTTGCCATTATAATGTTTTCCCAGTTTGCTTTTAAAAAAAGTGTCATTATGATTTTGTTTTTTTAGTTCGTCGGTTCGGATTGGAAACGTGTTTTTTCAAAATTCTTTTCCCCTCCTCTTTCACTTCGTCTTTCTTACGGAAACTCCAAACAATGTCACTGGCATACTTTCTAGTTTCTTCAATATTAACAATTGGTTCAGGATAGTCTTTCCCTATTTCACAACTATAGAATTGTTGTTCTATGGGATTTAATTTCCATGGTTCATGGATTAAGCTGACTGGAATTTCCGCTAATTCAGGTAACCACTGTTTAATGAAAATGCCGTCAGGGTCATGATCTTCAGAGTTTTTTATGGGACTATAAATCCGAATGGTATTAATTCCAGTTGTTCCTGATTGCATTTGGATTTGCGGATAATGAATTCCGGGTTCGTAATCTAAAAATTGTCTTGCTAGAAAATGCAATTCACGCCAATCTTGCCAAAGATTAAATGTGAAGAAAGAAACCACCATCGCGCGCATCCTGAAATTGATATAGCCCGTTGCAACCAAACATCGCATGCAAGCATCAACAATAGGTACGCCTGTTTTTCCTTCTTGCCAGACTTTGATATACGCTTCATTTTTTGGCTTGACCAAAGTATCATAGGCTCTATTTACGTTTTCGAATTCCATGCGGCATTCATCTTCAAATTTTTGGATGAAATGGCAATGCCAATGAAGTCTTGAAACAAAATTAAGAATCGCTCGTTTGTTTTTAGAATTCTCATAATGCTGATTCGTATATTGATAAATCATTCGCATACTAATATTACCGTAAGCGAGATAAGGTGACAAGCGGCTACAGCCTTTTCTACTTAAAGCCGGTTTCGAAATATGCTTACTGTAATTGACATACCGCTCTTTTACGAAACTGTCTAAATAGCGCCAAGCGAGATTTTCACCTCCTTTTTGGAAATTTTTATTCGGATTTGTAATGTCATCAGAAAGTGAATTTCCCTTTATGGAACTATAAAAAACATCCTCTAGTTGTACTAAATTGAAATCTTGAACCGCACTCATTTTAGGCTCTGCACGCATTACCGCTTCCCAGTGTTTATCCCAATGTTGCCTTGATTTTAACCGTCTAATTACACCATGCATTTGTGACTCTTTCCAACTGATATTGTTTTTCTGGAAAAAAACCTGCATCGCAAGATCTCTATCAAAAGTGATTTTGTTACCAATTTCTTGATGCGAAAACACGGTTTTTATATCGTAGTTTTTTACTAATTCTGAGAAAACAGTTTGAACTTCATTATGAAAATAATAGAAGGTTCTATTTATAGGATTGAGTTTGGATTGTAAATCCAGAATCGACTCATAAATAAACCGCCAATGACGCACATCTGCATCATCGTAATCCATAACACTTGGTTCAAAACAATAAACGAATAGTAAGGGCAGTCCTGAATTTTGCGCAGCAAACAAGGCTTCGTTATCTACAAATCGTAAATCACGCTTGAACCAAACAATATTTATTGGGACTTTAATCACTTCAGGCATTCGGTTTAAATATATTGTTTAACGTTTTTTAATTAAACTTAAACAAATATACGAAACTTAGTTTAAATAGAGAATGTTATTATCAATATATGCACTTGATGTAAAGTTATTTCG
Organism: uncultured Flavobacterium sp.; assembly: GCF_963974175.1. GTDB lineage: Bacteria > Bacteroidota > Bacteroidia > Flavobacteriales > Flavobacteriaceae > Flavobacterium. The sequence continues at coordinate 17,112 of NZ_CAXBBR010000013.1, read as the reverse complement.
CAGAGACGCGCGAAGGTAATGCAGATAATTACAAAGAAATTAAGCCAATAATAATGCCCCATAATTTCTTAATGGTTTAAAAATATAAGCTAAAGACTAATATGACTTATATGGTGAAGAATTATTTACAGAGTTTTTTGCAATTCGCACTAATAAAAAAAACGCTACCCTTTTGGATAGCGTTTCATTATTTATACTTTTTCTACAAATTGAAATTGACACCCAGAACTATGTTTCGTCCTATATTCGGGATTCCGTCATTTTTCAATCTTGATAAATGGGCAATATATCTTTTATCAAATAAATTATTCCCGTTAAGGTTTACGTCAAATGCTGTTTTACCTAATTTCACTGTTCCGCCAAGGCCTAAATTAACTAAGGTGTAGCCATGAGATTGCGTTTCAAAACCACTTACATTTTGCTGATTAAAAGTAGTAGCAAAATTCAAGGTAGCAAATCCAGTTTCAAACCAGTTCTTAATTTTGAATTCAGTTCTAATCGTATTATTCCAATTATTCGCAGGAATTAGGGGTAAAAAGCCCCCGTTCTGCTTCTTACCCGTCACGGTTTCAAAACTAGTTTCATAATGCAACCAGTCTAAAGGATGGGGGTGAAAATGCAACCCAATTTCTCCTCCGTACAGCATAGCATTGTCTTGAATATAGTTAAATACGTCATTACTATCCAATACCGCTCCTGTAGGCGAAGTATAAATATAGTTGTTGATATGATTGTAAAAACCATTTACAAAAAACTCAAAATGACTGTTGTTGTACTCTAAATTAATATCAGACTGTACATTTTGTTCCGTCTTCAAATCACTATTTCCTACTTCGTAGCGATTAGTTCCTTCGTGAACGCCATTAGATGTTAATTCAGCTAGATTAGGGGCTCTAAATCCTGAAGCCAGGTTCAGCCTTAAAGTCAAATCATCAGCAACATTGGTTTTGTACCCTAAGGAAGCATTAAAACTGTCAAATGATTTGTCGACTGCTTTAAAATAGCCTTCTTCTCCTAAAGTTCCATGTTCCTCTGTCGTGATTTTTCTATTGTCAAAACGCAAACCTGCCTGAAGCGCGCTGTTGTTATCCCATTCATAATTAACAGTCCCAAAAACACCAAAATCATTAGTAGTAGCATCTGGAATCAAGTATTCTTCACCTGAATTAACATTGGTTTGGTGCATTCCTTGAACTCCTAAAATTGATTCCAGTTTGCCCATTTTAGGTAAATGATACTTGGCATCATAATTAAAGGTTTTCAACTTCATTTTTAAACCTGCTATGTCGCTATCTTCAAACTCAGAGCGATCATTAGCAACATACCCTAAATCAACATCTAGTTTTGAATCTTTTAAATAGATTATAGAGTTTAAACTCAACAGATGATTGAACACCCCTTGTCTAGGAAATGCTGTGTTTTTACTTGACGATTGCGCTGCAATACCATCCTCTGGAATACCTAAATCCAGTTTATTGTAATTGTATCGAAGAACGGAAGAAAAACTAGAATTACTATATCCAATTCCAGTTTTAAAATCCGTTTCATTGTAGCGAGTATTTGTCACGCGATCTCCTCCTGAAACTCTATAATCAGAATGCGTATTGTAACTTCCTCTAGCCATAAATTTCCAGTTCTCAGTGGACGTTTTTAATCCAAGAGAAGAATTGCTTCCTAAAGTATTAGAAAACAGCTTCTGACTAAAATTAGCTTTAAACGTATTTGCATCTGCAAATTTCTCTGGGTTAAAATACAAAACCCCACCCAGTGCATCTGAGCCATACAATAAAGAAGCAGGCCCTTTGATCACCTCAACACTTTCTACTCCGGCATCATTTAACCCTAAACCATGTTCGTCTCCAAACTGCTGGTTTTCCATTCGCACTCCTTGTGAATAGACTAAAACACGGTTTCCACTCAAGCCACGAATTACTGGCTTCCCTATCGAAGTTCCCGTTGAAACTTGAGAAACACCAGGAATCGTTGCCAACCCTTCTATTAAGGTTGCTGTTCCTTTTTGTTGTAATTCCTTGATGGTTGCATGTTCTACCTTCATCACATTTTGTGACTGTATTTTATTGAAAGCGGTAGAAACGATTACCTCATCCATTTGAAAAATAGTTTCTTCCAATATAACATCAAGAGTATTTTCTTGTTGAAGGCCTTTAATTGTTTTATTTACAGTTGTAAACCCGACGAAAGTAAAACTCAATTTTACATTTCCATTAGGAAGATTTGACAAACTGTATTTTCCGTTTTCATCTGTTGTTGTGCCTTTATGCAATTCTGGAGCATAAACGGACACGCCTTTTATTGGTTGGCTTGTCATATTCGTTACTGTACCAGATACTGTACTTTGCGCATGAAGTAGCGCTGAAAACCCTAATAGTAGGGTAATTATAATTTTTTTCATCAGAAATTATTGTAGTATACTCAAACAGAAATCTTAAAAAGATAGCTGAAATGAAATTATTTAAAAAGTGAAACATCCCAACAAAACATAATAAGGATTGGTTGGAAATAACTGTAATTTAAATAATAACTGAAGGCGGACCCCGAAGAGAATACAAACTGCCAGGAAACGAAATAAAGGTTTTTCCCTTCTCAAAGAAATAGGGCGTTTGTTTGTAATTGGTCTGCAGTGAATAAGCAAATACTTCGGGAGAAACATAAGACCCAAAAGTAAAATGACACACTTTACATTCATCAAATTTATGATGCTGATGTGTTATTTCAGCATCACCATGACTGTATTTATGATGACACTCTGTTGAAGAAAATTGCTTTATAAAATGCTCATACGTATGAAGTGACTGGAACAGTATTGAAAATAACACTGTCAGTGCCAAAGAGAGACTAATTATAAGTTGCTTCTTTTTCATAGGCGCCAAAGGTAGGAAATCTAAAAAAAGAAAACCATCTGTTTTAACAAAACTTATAGAATGTTAAAACAGATGGTTTAAAATAAAATTATAAATTGGTTACACTAATTTAGCAGCAACTAGATATTCAGCAATTTGAATTGTATTTGTCGCAGCTCCCTTTCTTAAATTGTCAGCTACAATCCACATATTCAATGTGTTTGCCTGACTTTCATCACGACGAATTCTACCCACAAAAACATCATCTTTTCCTTGCGCATACATTGGCATCGGATAGGTATAAGTGTCATTGTTATCTTGAACTACTACTCCATCAGTGTGATGTAAAATATTTTGAATATCTGAAACAACAAAATCATTCGAAAACTCCACATTTACTGCTTCACTATGTCCACCAACGATTGGCACACGCACCGCAGTTGCAGTAACTGCAATCGTTCTGTCATCTAATATTTTTTGAGTCTCACGAACCAATTTCATTTCTTCCTTAGTGTATCCGTTTTCTTCGAATGAATCACATTGTGGAATTGCATTTCTATGAATTGGGTATTTGTATGCCATTTCACCTTGAACTCCTGCATATTCATTTTCTAACTGTTGTACGGCCTTAACTCCTGTTCCAGTAATAGATTGATAAGTAGAAACGATCACACGCTTGATATTGTATTTTTTATGCAAAGGGGCTAAAACCAACACCATCTGAATTGTAGAACAGTTTGGATTAGCTATAATTTTATCTTCTTTAGTTAATGAAGAAGCATTGATTTCAGGAACAATCAATTTTTTAGTTGGATCCATTCTCCATGCTGAAGAGTTGTCGATAACGGTTGTTCCAGCAGCAGCAAACTTTGGAGCCCACTCTAAAGAAGTTTCTCCTCCGGCAGAAAACAAAGCAATGTCTGCTTTCATATCTACTGCGGTTTGCAGCCCTACAACACTATAGTTTTTACCGTTAAAGGCAATTTCTTTACCCACTGATCTTTCTGAAGCAACAAGAATTAATTCATCAGCAGCCGATAAAAAATTTCTTTCTGCTAATACTTGTAACATAACCTCTCCAACCATACCGGTTGCACCAACAACTGCTATTTTCATTTCTATATTTTTATAATTGAATATTAAATTTGAGTTACAAAAGTAAGTAATATTAAAACCAAAACAAGACGCTTCACAAAAAATAACAAAATGTTACAATTGCAACAATAGAGAAAAACCATCCGTTTTGCGGATGGTTAAGTTGAACATATGGTATAGCGGTCTTCTTATTTTTTCAATAGATCCCTAATTTGTGTAAGCAACTCTTCTTGCGTTGGTCCGGCCGGAGCAGCTATTGCAGCAACAACTTCCTCTTTTTTCTTTGCTTTTTCAGCAGCTCTTAATATTACAAATACAAAGAAAGCAATAATAATAAAATTAATTGTAGCTTGTACTAGGTTACCGTAAGTGATTACAGCAGCTCCAGCTTCTTTCGCTGCATCGAGATCAGCATAACTATTTCCGTCAAGAGTGATGAATTTTTGTGTGAAATCAACACCACCAGTTATCAAACCAACAACTGGCATAATTACATCATCCACTACTGAACTAATAATTTTACCAAATGCCCCAGCAATAACAACTGCAGTTGCTAAACTTAATACATCGCCCTTCATTAAAGAGGCTTTAAAGTCACTTAAAAATCCCATATTTTTTTTAATTAAAATTTATATAAATCTAAATTAAAAAAATATTTAACATAATTTAACATTTTATCGATAAACAACACAAAACTATCGATAAAAAACTCTTTTTACACGTTGCGAAATACTCGTTAGCACTTCATAAGGTATTGTATTAAGCTTTTTTGCAATATGATTAACGGTAGGGCTTTCGCCAAAAATTATTACCGAATCTCCTTCGGTGCAATTAATTTCAGTAACATCTACCATCAACATATCCATACAAATACTCCCTAAAATCTTTGCTTTTTTATCTTTTATAGTTACAAATCCAACGCCATTCCCCCAGCCTCTAGAAATCCCGTCTGCATAACCAATGGGGATTGTTGCAACCTTTGTAGGCTTCTCTGCCATAAACTTTCGGCCATAGCCAACGCTCTCACCAGCAGAAATAGTTCTAATTTGGGAAATAACAGATTTCAAAGTACCCACATTTTCCAAATATTTTTGTTCTGCAGGATCATTAGACACTCCATAAAGTCCTATTCCTAAACGAACCATATTAAATTGAGAGTCCGGATAATTACTTATCCCAGAGGTATTCAAAATATGACGAATCGGGTTTATTCCTAATTCGCCCACGATTCTGGAGGACATTCTATCAAATAAATTGATTTGGGAAAGTGTAAAATCACGGTGCTTCAAATCATCGCTTGTGGCAAGATGCGACAGAATACTTCGTATTTGAACGTTATCATTCCCTTTTAAAGTAGAAATTAACTCCTCTATTGAATCTTCCTCAAAACCAAGTCGGTGCATCCCTGTATCCAACTTGATATGAATAGGAAAGTGATGCAAGTTCTTTTCTTTTGCAATTTTTAAAAAGGCATAAAGTCCTTTTAGGCAATATATTTCAGGCTCTAATTGATATTGTATAATTGCCGAAAAACTCGTGTTCTCCGGGTTAAGAACCATAATTGGCAATTGAATACCGCCGTTCTTTAGTGAAATACCTTCATCGGCGAAAGCCACTCCCAGGTAATCCACTTTGTGGTGTTCAAGTAATTTAGCAATCTCCAGCCCTCCATTCCCATAACCAAATGCCTTTACCATAACCATGATTTTTACATTTGGCTTCAGTTTAGATTTAAAGAAATTTAAGTTATAACTGATTGCATTCAAGTTAATTTCAAGAACGGTCTCATGCGTTTTTTCTTCGAGTAGATACACTATTTCTTCAAACTGAAATGACCTTGCCCCTTTTATCAAAATGGTTTCATTCGCAAAATCAATACTTTCAAAATTAGAGATGAATTCAGCCGTATTGCTGAATGTAATGCAATTGACGAACTTCTCTTTGAATGCCGAGATGGTTTCTCCAATGCCTATAACCCTACTTATGTTGTTAGAAACAATCAATTGCGAAACCTTAGAATACAACTCCTCATTCGATAATCCGCTTTGAAAAATATCCGACAGAATAACCGTTTTCTTTTGGAATTGCGTTTGACTTTCGAGAAAATCCAATGCAATCTTCAATGACTGAAAATCAGAACTATAACTGTCATCGATAAGACTACAATTATTGATTCCGGTTTTTACTTTTAATCGCATTTCCACAGGAAACAGCAATAGCATCCTAGACTGAATAGTCTCAATATCATAATCGAAATATAACAATGCCATTAAACAAGAAATCGCATTTTCTATAGATGCCGTATCTTGAAATGGAATTTTCAGCTTATAGGAACTTCCTTTGTATTTGTAATACAATATCGTGTTTTGATCTTCTACCTCTTTTTTATACACAAAGACATCGGCTTCTCCTCTTCTAAAACTCCAGCTAAATGTTTTTATTTCGGGAAAAATATATTTATCTACAAGATCTCTTTTCTGATAGATTATAATTTCAGCATCTCTAAAAAGAACTAATTTTTCTTTAATTTTTTGATCTAAATCAAGAAAACCCTCATCATGCGAAGAACCTATATTTGTTAGAATCCCTATTGTAGGCTTAATTACTTTTTCTAATTTTTCCATTTCATCAATGGTAGAAATTCCTGCTTCAAAAACACCTAGATTGTGCTTTTCATTAATCGCAAATATTGATAAAGGGACACCCACCTGAGAATTGTAACTCTTTGGACTGCGAATAACATTAAAATCTGGACTTAGCAGGAAGTTGAGCCATTCCTTTACTATCGTTTTACCATTACTTCCGGTTAAACCAATAACGGGAAAATGAAAACGACTGCGATAATACGCCGCAAATTGCTGCAATGCGTCCAAAGTATTTTCGACAATGAGAAAATTAGCCTTATCTGCACATCCTTCTGGAATATGCAACACAACAAAGTTCTGCACTCCCGTTGCTATCAAATCTTTAATATAGGTATGTGCATCATTATTGGGACCAACTAGTGCAAAGAATAAAGTATTTGCGCTGTTTTGCAACGATCGACTGTCTATAGACACCGTGTCAACGACTACTCCTTCAGTATTGCCAACGGTTCTTGCTTTCAGAATAGGAACTATGTTTTTAATAAGTATGCTCATTTTTATGGATTGCGGTTAACACAGATTTTATTTATAGTTGGGTAACAAACAATATATTTCTATAAGACCAAACGAGCCCAAAAATATAGTTGCCATTTAGAATCTCCTCAAAAATAACACTTCTTTTCAAAGTTACGGCAACACTACATAATTAAAAAGGCAGAAATCATTTTGACTTTCGTAGAAATCACAACTGATTTAAAGAGACTTTTTTACTATATTCCTTATATTTGTTTTGATAATTAATTGCAGTACTCTTGAAAAAAATCCTTCCGTTATTTTCTTATATTTTCCATCCGGTGTTTATTCCGGTATACGCAACGCTATTTTACCTTTTTTCAAATAATTCCTTTTTTATAAACCAAGAAAAATATTTTGTACTACTTCAGGTACTAATTATCACGGTTTTGGTTCCGCTATTATTTTTCCTTCTTTTGAGAGCAACTGGTAAAATTAGTTCTATGATGGCCCCGTTATTATCAGAACGGAAAATACCACTTGTGATTCAATCCTTTTTGCTCATCCTTTTGGTTCGAAAAAGCATTACCATTGAACGTTATCCAGAATTGCACTTTTTCCTTTTAGGAGCTCTATTGAGCACCTTAATTGCGATGATGTTATTGTTTGTCAGAACAAAATCGAGTCTTCACATGATGGGTATAAGCGCTTTGACTGTATTTGTTTTTGGGCTAAGCCTACATTTTCAAACACAAAATATTTTTGCCATCACCTTCCTCACTCTTATGAACGGATTTGTGGCTTCATCTCGTTTAGTAATGAAAGCCCATACTTTTAAAGAACTAATTATCGGCCTTTTTTTAGGTACTATTCCGCAAATACTGTTGTTGTACTTGTGGCTATAAGATATAAAAAATAACCCCAATATTAAGCGACTTCATATTTATCTTTTCTCCATCGATTTTTGCCGTCTTAAAAATAGAATTTAATCCATAATAGCCATATACATTAATTGTATTATAACCGGCTGAAAGATACAGACCGTATAACAATTTATTAAGGTCCTTGTTGTTAGTGATTACCACTCTACTCAGGTCATCAGTGAATATAGATTTATCGTAAAGTACATAGCTGAATTTCACCCCGCCATAAATTCTCCAAAATTTATAACTCTCATAAGTAGATGTTCTCCACCTAAATTCAATGGGTAAATCAACTAATAATTGTGTGAATTTATTTTTATTGTATACTGTATTCCCATCAATCACAGAATAAACAGGCATTTCGCCAGTTCCCTTAATAGCAAGGTTTTGAATGTAATTGTTATATGTGAAACCTAAACCCGCTGCTATTGCATATGTACGGTCTTTATTTATTGGCATATCTCTAAGAAAACCGGCCGACAAACCTGTTGAGAACTTACTTTGCGATACCCCTGCAGGTTTCTGTTGTAATGTATTGTACGTAAACCCAAAATAAAATTGATCTTCTCTATATAAGGAATCCACCTTTGTTTCCGCACTATCCTTAATCGGCTCTATTTCTTGAGAAAAAATAGCAGAAACCGACAGTACAAGAAAGAAACTAAAAATGATTCGCATAGTATAATTTTGGTTGAATGATTGTTTCATAGCAGTCTTAAGTAGAATTTTCGAATGGGTCCTTTTCTATTATTATACAAATATAGGATTTTGAAGGGTTCTTGATGCGTATTGTTTTCAAAAAACAACTTGAGGCATTTCTTCCAAATAATAAAAATAACCATAGTAAAAAGCTGCACTAAAAAAAGTAGCAGGACAGTCTCTTGTTGCAAAAAGAAAAGAATTTCCTCTGGCGTTCCTTAAATAGAGCTTCTTATAAATAAATGCATACTTGGCATTTTAAGTCTAAGAGTTTTTTTTTACCGCTGAGCCAAACAAAAAAGTTTGTCACGCTATTAAACAAAAAATGCTTCCCTTTCAGGAAGCATTAATTTTTTGCAGAGAGGATGGGATTCGAACCCACGATGCAGTTACCCACATACTAGCTTTCCAGGCTAGCTCCTTCAACCACTCGGACACCTCTCTATTTATTTAAGGTCTGCAAAGAACACTAAAAAAAGTGACTTACAAAAGTAAAATCAGAATATTATAGGACTTCCCCTCTCAAAGAGGACTCAAAAATAGTTTTAAAGTCTTCTTGCGCATCATTTCGGCTTAATAAATACATCAGTTTCGTAATGGCAGCCTCTGTTGTGATGTCTTTTCCAGAAATCACCCCTATCGCTTTCATACCTGTACCTGTTTCGTATTTACCCATATTTACACTACCTCCAGAGCATTGGGTTACATTAATAATATGCAGCCCATTGTTTATCGCTTTAGCCAATAAACCAATAAACCAATCTTCGCTAGGCGCATTCCCTGAACCATAAGTTTCCAATACAATTCCTTTTAAACCCGGTATATTAAAAATAGCTGCTAAAACAGTTTCGCTCATTCCCGGAAACATTTTAACAATGACAACATTATTGTCTAGTTTTTTATGTACCAACAATTTCTCACCAGCGTTTTTAGCTAAAAACAATTCCGGTCTCAAATTTAAATGGACCCCAGATTCTACTAAAGCAGGATAATTGGGTGACGTAAATGCGTTGAAATGCTCTGCACTTATCTTAGTTGTTCTGTTTCCTCTGTATAATTTATATTCAAAATATAGACACACTTCGGTAACAACAGGCATTCCGTTTTCTTGCAACGAAGCTATTTGAATAGCCGTAATTAGATTTTCTTTAGCATCCGTACGCAAATCCCCTATCGGTAATTGAGAACCAGTAAAAATGACTGGTTTGGCTAGATTTTCAAGCATAAAGCTCAATGCTGAAGCAGAATAAGACATTGTATCAGATCCATGAAGAACAACGAAGCCATCAAAATCTAAATAATTTGACTCTATTATAGTTGCAATTCTAGCCCATTCTTCTGGATTCATGTTTGAGGAATCAATTGGCTCTTCAAATGAAATAGTTTCAATTTCACAATCCAATTGTTTCAACTCAGGGATTCTTTGTAATAACTTACTGAAATTAAACGCTTTTAGTGCGCCAGTATTGAAATCCTTGCGCATTCCAATGGTTCCTCCAGTATATAATAAAAGAATTTTAGCCTTTGAGTTCATCCGTGTATTTTAATTTATTAGCAACCGGATTAGCATACATATCCAGTAATCCTTGCAGTGCAACTGGGTTTTCAGCATCTATTCGCATCTCTAATCTACGTTCAAACAGTGATTTTTCATCCGCTGTATACATGTTAGAATAGCCACTAGTTTTATTTAAAATATCATAGGCTATATAATTAGTAGGCCATAATTTATAATTCTCTATTATAGAATCATCAATTAACTGAGCAAGCGCTTGAATTTGCTTATTTGAGTTAGTAAATTCGTCTTTGATCGCATCAATTTCAGTATCCAGAACATCACCTATATGAATGTGAATTCCCTTCTTTTGTCCCATCACTCCGCTTAATAGCGTCATGAAATCTTCATTCTTTTCCTTGATGTACACTTCGTTATTGGCCTCAGCCAATAATTGTGGAATTTTAAGTACATCAGTTGGGTCATATTCATACGAAATTGAAACTGGAACAACTTTTATTTTCTTAAAATAGTCCATCAGGTTATCTTCATCAGATCCCATTCCAACCATTTTTAATACTCCTGGATTAGTCGCATCATTACCATCTTTAGTCCTTCCTTCACGTTGTGCAATCCAAACAGATCTACTTTCATGTTGCAATAAATGACTAATATATTCAGATAATGTTTTTGAGCTTCCTAACATCTCACGTGGGGTCAAGCCTCTTTGAACCAAAAAATTACGGTTCAGCTTTGCCAAGATGTTAAGAAAATCTTTCTTAACCAAGTTATCACCTATCGCTGACGCAGTCATTACTAAGCCATGTTCGAACAAAGCGACGTTTAGCAATGTTGTGTCTAGTAATATATCTCTATGGTTTGATATAAATAAATAGGATTCTCCTTTTTCTAACTTTTCAAAACCAGAGGTCGTCAAACCATCAGAACTTTTTTCAAGCACTTTTAAAAGTGTATGATAGATAAAGTTACATTGAAAGTCACGTATAGAGTGTGTTTTTTTTAATTGGTCTTTCCAGTCTTCATCAGGCGTTTCAGGAAATGTAAAGTTCATCAATGACTTCATCATCGGGTGATGAACCACATTTAGTATAGCCTCGTTAATTTCGGAATCATAAAATGGCCGAATAGCGTCAAATTTTTGCATTTTGGTTATTTTAGGTGCGCAAATGAACAAAAAAAATATTAATTTTTAATGAATTCTATTTTAAATCCCAAAAATCATTCGAGAATTTTCGGTCGTAACATTCGCAATATCTTTTGCTGAAAGATTATAGATGGCAGCCAGTTTATCAATTACATTTAATAAATAACTACTTTCATTTCTTTTCCCTCGAAAAGGAATCGGAGCAAGATAAGGAGAGTCTGTTTCTAAAACAATATGTTTTAAATCAATTTGATTCAAAAACTGATCTATTTTTCCGTTTTTAAAAGTAACGACTCCACCAATTCCCAATTTCATATTATAAGAAATCGCTTGTAACGCCTGCTCATAACTTCCCGTAAAACAGTGAAATATTCCAAATAAATCAGCTGACTTCTCTTCCTCTAATATTTCAAATATTTCATCAAAAGCCTCTCTACAATGAATTACAATGGGCAATTTATATTGTTTTGCCAATTGAATTTGTTTCCTGAAAGCAATTTGTTGTTCGTGTAAATGTGTTTTATCCCAGTATAAATCTATTCCAATTTCCCCAACGGCATAGAATTTCCTTTTCGCCAATTCTTCTTCCACATGCTGCAATTCTTCTAAATAGTTCTCCTTTACATAAGTAGGATGTAGTCCCATCATTAGAAAAACATGTTCCGGATAGTTCTTTTCTAAATCATACATTGCCGCAGTACACGAAGAGTCGATTGCAGGAATAAAGAATCGGGAAACTCCTTTTTCTATTGCTCTTTGAATCATTTCGTCGCGGTCTTGATCGAACTCTTCGGAATATAAATGGGTGTGCGTATCTGTAATTATCATTATTTTCATTTAGAGAAGCAAAGTTACCATTTTGAATTGTTGTTTTTTAGATTCTTAGTAATTTAGATTACTTTTGATTATCAGCTTTGAACTATGAAAAACCTCCACGATATCCTCAAAAAGGAAAAATACAAAAAAATAAAATTTAAAATCACCAAGACGCAACACCTTTTGATAAAAGCAAAAATCAATGGTGTAGTTGGTAACTTTATCCTAGACACAGGAGCATCAAATAGTTGTGTAGGATTTGAAAGCGTTGCCTTATTTCAACTTCAAGCAGAAGATTCCAAAACAAAAGCATCTGGAGCAGGAGCTACAGGAATGCAAACACAAATAGCCTCTAATAATGAGCTACAACTTGGATTTTGGAAACATTTAGAATTTGATGTCGTGATTTTTGATTTATCTCATGTAAATGAGGCTTTAATTCAACACAAGTCTAAACCAGTTCACGGAATCATTGGTGCCGATGTATTGATGAAAGGAAAGGCGATTGTAGATTATTATAATCATTATTTATACCTTCAAAAATAGAATTTTCGTTTTTTTTTAAATTCTAGTGAGTGAATTGAACATTCCACTTCATTATTAAAAATGGAAATAAAAAAGCCGTTTGAAAATAATTTCAAACGGCTTTTTAAACAAAACTCAATCAATTATTCACTACAAAAAACAAATTAGAATTTAAATTGTAACATAATTTCATTCGTGTTTTTAGCACTTGCCAATTCAGCTCTTGAACTCACTTCATAAGCAAAACCTATTACTAGTTTTTTACTTAAAATAACACTTGCCATTGCTGCAACCGCTTTATCAGTTCTATACATTCCTCCAATTTCAAAATTATTATTGATCATCAACATAGCATTAAAATCCACAGAAACTGGTGCGGCAGTCGTATATCTTGCCATAAAAGAGGGTTTTAAAACTAATGTCTCCATTGGGTTTAAACTAAAATCATAGCCTCCACTTGCATAAACCACTGGTCTATTTGTACTAACCATTGCGTAGCCGTCATCGTTTTTAACATCTTTAAATGACACTAATTTTGGTACAGAAAGCGACAAAAAGTATTTGTCATTTTTTATAAAAGCCCCTACTCCCACATTAGGACTAAAGCTACTTATTGAAGCAAAAGCTGGATCTACATCTACATTATAGAATTCTAAACCCGAAGTATTAATATTAAAGGAATTACCCCCAGCTTTAATACCAAAATACAAATCAGTTGCTTCACTTAGTTGTACTAAATAAGACAAGTCGATCCCAACAGATGTTTGTTTTTCAATGAAAGTTTGATCATTTAAAACAGAGATACCAAAACCTAAATTTTTCCCAAGAGAAGTTCCAAAAGAAACTGCTTGCGTTTGTGGAGAATCTTTAACGCCTGTCCATTGCGAACGTATCGAACCCGAAATTTGAGTTTGATTATCAACCCCGGCATATGCGGGATTGATAACATTCATTTGATTTTTATAGAAGGCAAAATTGTTGGCTTGCTGTGCTATAATAGAACTACTAAACAGAAGTGCTCCTGCAGTTAGTAGATAAAGTATATTTTTCATGATCTGATTTTTTAAAAATTAATTAGCGATATAAATCCACCCTTGTAAGTCAATTGAACCGTCTCCACCTAAATCTACTTGATAAAAATAAGAGCCAGCAGCTACAATTTCCCCAGTGTTTTTGTACGTTCCGTCCCAAAGATTTTTGTAATCTCTAGAGAAAAACACTTCAGCGGCTGTTTTATTAAAAACTCTAACCTGAGTATTTGGATAATTTTCAATATTCTTAATAAACCATGTGTCATTTATACCATCCCCGTTTGGAGAAAAACCTTGAGCTACCTTAACTTGTTCTTCCTCAATACAGATATCACCAATACCATCGTTGTTTTTATCTTCTTGATTTGGATTATAAAATTCTGGACAATTGTCAACATCATCATTTATACCATCAAAATCATGATCGTTATTAAATATCTCGATTGTAAACGTTAGCTTTTGAGATCCTACTGAATTCGTTGCAGTAACTGTATAACTAACTGGCCCAGTTTCTACAGTTGGTTTCCCAGCAATTGAACCTGAAGGAGCATCAAAGCTCAGTCCTTTTGGCAATATTGGACTGATACTATATGTTGGTAACGGATCTGCTGTTACGGTAGGTGTTACTGATTTTATATCTTTATTTATTTCGAATCGTAAATTGCCTCCATAATTCAAATTCGTTGGTGCCATTGTAATTGGTCCTGTTATTGGTGCCGCTCCAAAAGCTAAATCATCAAAGTAATATGTCTTCTCTCCTGCTGTTGCACCTGTTACTCCAAAATTGAAGAAAATAGATGCTTTATCATATACAAAAGCTAGATTCAATGCAGCAGTTCCTGCTACTTGATTGGCAAAATTAAATTCTAATGTTTGCCATCCTGATGCTGTAGTTACTGTTGCTTCTGTTTCTACTGTATGCGTGTTGTCATTGTGATCCTCTACTTTCAAGCGAACTTTGATTCCCGCAGTTGGTGACCAAACTCTAACATTCATCTTGGTTGCTGATGCTGTAAATGGTATCGCACTACTAAATCCTAATCCTGCAGCAGCTGAAATCGTTGTCCCCGCCCAAAGCTCAGCCGCAGCTGATTTTACTACTTTAGCTACTTTATTTGTTGATAAAGTTGGATCAACTACTACTGTTGAAGCTTCTGCTCCTCCAAATCCGATTAATCCATAGTCTACAGTAGCACTATCAAATGTAACTGGCAAACTCATTTGTGTCAATGAAGTTCCTCCTCCAGAAACTGCTGATTGGATTACATCATCAAATAAATAAGTTGATGTAGCACTTCCGTCTCCTGCTGTTCCTAAATCAAATATGAAAACTATATTGTCATTTAAATTGTTTACTCCAGCTACTCCAGTAAAATCAAAACTCAATTCTTGCCAAGCATTTGCTGCTGTAACTCCTACTGATTCTTTTTCGAATGCTGCTCCAGCTCCTTCAAATTTTAATAAAAGTTTTTTACCCGCAACTGGAGACCAAACTTTTATCTTAATTAGTTTCTTTGTTGAAAAATCAACTGCTGATGCCATTACTATTTTAGCACCTGCCCACGGTTGACCTGCGCCTTTTACCATTTGAGCCACAGTAGCACTTGTGTTTATTCCTGTGCTATGAGGATTAGCAATTTTTGTTACTGCTCCTCCGTCAAAACCTACAAACGAATAAGCAATCGTTGAAGATTCAAAATCCATTGGTAATGTAGGGGCAGTACTTGTTCCTGTTGTTGGTGCCGCTCCAAAAGCTACATCATCAAAGTAATATGTCTTCTCTCCTGCTGTTGCTCCTGTTACTCCAAAATTGAAGAAAATAGATGCTTTATCATATACAAAAGCTAAATTCAATGCAGCAGTTCCTGTCGCTTGATTGGCAAAATTAAATTCTAATGTTTGCCATCCTGATGCTGTAGTTACTGTTGCTTCTGTTTCTACTGTATGCGTGTTGTCATTGTGATCCTCTACTTTCAAGCGAACTTTGATTCCCGCAGTTGGTGACCAAACTCTAACATTCATCTTGGTTGCTGATGCTGTAAATGGTATCGCACTACTAAATCCTAATCCTGCAGCAGCTGAAATCGTTGTCCCCGCCCAAAGCTCAGCCGCAGCTGATTTTACTACTTTAGCTACTTTATTTGTTGATAAAGTTGGATCAACTACTACTGTTGAAGCTTCTGCTCCTCCAAATCCGATTAATCCATAGTCTACAGTAGCACTATCAAATGTAACTGGCAAACTCATTTGTGTCAATGAAGTTCCTCCTCCAGAAACTGCTGATTGGATTACATCATCAAATAAATAAGTTGATGTAGCACTTCCGTCTCCTGCTGTTCCTAAATCAAATATGAAAACTATATTGTCATTTAAATTGTTTACTCCAGCTACTCCAGTAAAATCAAAACTCAATTCTTGCCAAGCATTTGCTGCTGTAACTCCTACTGATTCTTTTTCGAATGCTGCTCCAGCTCCTTCAAATTTTAATAAAAGTTTTTTACCCGCAACTGGAGACCAAACTTTTATCTTAATTAGTTTCTTTGTTGAAAAATCAACTGCTGATGCCATTACTATTTTAGCACCTGCCCACGGTTGACCTGCGCCTTTTACCATTTGAGCCACAGTAGCACTTGTGTTTATTCCTGTGCTATGAGGATTAGCAATTTTTGTTACTGCTCCTCCGTCAAAACCTACAAACGAATAAGCAATCGTTGAAGATTCAAAATCCATTGGTAATGTAGGAGCAGTACTTGTTGTACTACCACCTGTTGTACCCGATTTTGCAGAAAAAGTTATATTGTCAAAATAACAAACGTTCTCTGTAGTTCTTGCCTGAAAGTCAGGAAAAACTATTATTTGATCAATAATCCCTGTCGCACCTTTACCAATACTTCCTGACATGTCGAATGTTAACTCTTCCCACTCATTAATTTTGGTGTTTTTCACTTTAACTTCTGGTTGTGCTTCACCATTCGATTCCGCAAACTTTATTCCCACATCACTAATTATGGGTTTGTATACCATTACTTTAACAATACAGTTACTTAAACTAAAAGTAAAAGAGCCAATGCCATTTACACCCGATGCATGCGCAGATTCACATCCCGCCCATGGTGCTGCACCAGCAGCTGTAGTTAGAGCAGTAAATTTACCTACTGTCCCAGAAGTATTAATTCCTGTTTTAAATGGATTTACTACTTTCTCATATCCTACTCCACCACCGTTTTCAAAACTAGCTAAAGACCACGTAGACCCATATTCTCCAGACTCAAATGTCACAGGAGCATAAGGTGCGGCTGTTGTTGGCGTAGGTGTTGTACCGCCACCAGAAACTGCTGATTGGATTACGTCATCAAATAAATAAGTTGATGTAGCACTTCCGTCTCCTGCTGTTCCTAAATCAA
>NZ_CAXBBR010000012.1:0-99992 GCF_963974175.1 uncultured Flavobacterium sp. | reverse complement strand
CATTTTGGCATTTTACTTCCCAAGTATGGATTTTTGATTTCTTTGATTTCACTTATCCAAATTGCGCCCTTCCCATCATCTGCCATTGGACAAAAATCTTGATATAGTTTTTGACCTGCTCCAAAAGTTTTTATCAAATCATTCATATCTTTACTCAACATGACAAAATGCTCTCTTTGGTGTTCAATTTTTCCAGAATTATTTCCAATGTGTTCCGCATGTTCTTTAGCATCCTCGGCTATATCCAAATATCCAGCTTTTAATGTTGCATCTATTGAATTGGAATTTACTTTATTGAAAGTTGCGTATAACACATTTCCAGCATCTGCAGCTCCTCTTGTATCGTCTTTCGTTAATGCATTTTTTAAAGTTAAATAATTACTGATAAGTTCTTTGATCGAAAAAGTACTTTGAGTAGCGGTTGCTATGACGTCTCCAGATTTAGTTTCGTTGTGCTGGTTTCCTTCTTGGTGTTCATTTGTTGATTCAGTTTGAGTTACAGGCTCAGTCACTTCCGAATTAGTTGCCCCTTCTTTGTTTTTTTGGTTACAAGAAACCATTACGAATGCCATTGCTATGGCTGAAAGAGTTATATTTTTCATTTTTTTAAATTTTAGTTTTGAAATGTTTTGAGCATTATTTAATTGTTTCCACTGTTTTACCACAACTTAGCATCATGGAACCATAATATGGATTCTTGACTGCATTCTCTTTACTTAGCCAATACGCATCTTGCATTGGGCAATATTGATAATATGTAGGAGTTTCACTTTTTGAAACTTTCATTAATTCATAGGTATTTTGGGTAACTGATTTAAATAGATCTCTTTGACGTTTAATGTCCTGTGTTTCTGAAATAATTTTAATGTCATTAGTGAGTTCTTTTATCATTTTCATCCAAACCATGTGTTCTTCCATTTTTAAGTCCTCCATATTCAAAGTACTAATAGCTGTTAGCAGGTCTTTAGCTTTCATTGAAGCCATTTCAGCATCTGTTTTAACTAAGGCATCTTTTAATAAAAAATAATTGTCAAAAACAGGTTTTAAAGGACTTGCTGTTTTTTGTTTCTTATCAGTAATATCAGAATGTATATCGTGTTCGCTATGATTGGGCATAGTTTCCATATCTGTTTTTACAGCAGTTTTTAATTCTCGATCATATAGACAACAGTCGGAAAGTTTATTATATGCATCTTCTGGAGCTAGAAATTTTGCATTATCATAACCGGCCAATGCGATGCGTTTAAGGATTTCTTCTTCATTGGTTTTTTTAGCATCATAAGTAATCGTAGCCATTTTGGTGTCCTTATTCCAGTCTACTGAAGCTAATTTTTTAAGGTTTCCCGCTTTTTCTATGGAGGCTTTGCAAATGTCACAGTTACCGAATATTTTTACCGTTGCTGTTTTTGCATTTTTAATTTGCGCGTTGGAGACTACTACTGATAACAATAGAACTATTGTTATCACTGTTTTCTTTAGTGAATTCATTATGTAAATAATTTAATTTGAAAATAGCAGAAAACAATCAACAAATAGAATTTGAACTATTTGTTTAATAATTGCAATTAGCCGAAAAAGTAAATGATTTTAAAGCAGTGCTTGCTTTGAATTTGACATAGTATTGGCTGTCAAAAAAGTAATTTAGCTTATTTTAGGTATAAGCCATATAGAAGAATATCCATCAGACGTAAAAGTTTCTGATTGATAAAATTTTTGTTTTTTAGTAGAAAAATTAAAACTATTATTTTTAATTTCTGATTGTATATAGGAAAAAATTCCAATGTTAACGACTGGAGTACTACATAATGCTTGTCCGCATTTTCCATTACATCCGTCGTGATTTTTACTTTTTGAATGGGACTCACAACAATCTTTCTTATCCATTCCAGAAGATATCTCTTTAGTGCAAGAGTGTTTTTTAGAATTACCTCCACAGGCAAAAGTAGGCGTTGGCATCAAAAAAATGCCAAGTATTACTAATACTAAAAGGTGGATTGTTTTCATATAAAAATATAAGTAATCAAAAGTAAAAAATATATATTTAAAACAGCATAAAAGTTTTGTTAATTTTTTTAATTAGGGTATTTAGTTTTCGAATATGTATTAAACAGAGCTTTATTGTAAATGACTATTTAAAAATATGGCTTTCGGATATTACTTATATACAAACCAAGGAAGGATTTGTATATCTGACGATTATTATGGACTTGTACGATTGAAAAATTATAGGCTGGAGTTTAAGTGATGAAATAAATACAAACGAAATCAGGTTTCGAACTTAAAATACGATGGTTAAAAGCCGAAATATTTAATAAAGCTTAATTTTTTACTTTGAAAGAGGTGTCCAATATGCGAGAAAAAAGTCTGTAAATGTTCTTGATTATTAGTATAATAAACCCGCAATATGAGCCGTAGAGGGAATTGTTAGGACAATGCTGCAGCAAAAAGCATCTTTAAATCCTTGAAAACTGACTCGAACGATAGCGAACTGGCGAAGCAATTGATTTATGGAAATAAACTAATTTCTAAAGAACAAATGAAACTGGAAACCTTAGAATATATTGAAGTTTGGTACAACAGAAAAAGAAGGTATTCTACTTTGAATTATCCAACTAATGAAGAATTTAATAATCAAAGTGACCAAATTTTCTTAACCAATTTAGAACAGTTGCATGACTTTGAATACCGTATTATTTTCGGGCTTGAGTAACGGATGTAAAACTTTTTTCGATTTAATTAACAATCTGAGGCTTTAGCGACATACTATAATCTCGCTGACTTCGCTTTACATAATTTGTTTTTTTTTCCATAACGATTGTTTTGTGTATCGTTATTTCAGGACGAGACAAAATCTCTTTGTTTTTTTGTGTATACGCTAAACTAAGGTTGAGTTTTATTCTCCAAACCTAAAAAGCCTTTTTCATAATACTTTACGGTTTTCCGTGAATACATTAATATTTATTTCTTATCTATAAAAACGTCTTTCATATCCATATCAAGAGCTTCACAGATTTTCAAAAGAGTAAAGAAGTGAAAGTCTTCTTTGCCATTTTCTATATCGCTAATCTTTGCTCTATCGAGTTTTGAGTCTTTATCAGCTAACTGTTGTTGAGTTAATCCTTTTTCTTTTCTCTTATTACGTATTGAATTCCCTATCTTTTTGTATATCTCGATAAAATTTTCTTGCATTTTTTAAAAAATATTTTGTGGTTTTATTGCCACATTAAAAAATAATATTATATTTGTTATAGCGAATTGATAATGAGACTTTAATAGTCATAATTCAAACGATGTTTTCTCGACTCAAAACGACCAATTTTACCTTCGAGAGTATCGTGAAGTCGCTCCATGTCAAAAAGTTTCTTACTTTTGCATACGGCATGCGAGCGGTTCTCACGTAAGCTTTAGGTGGTAACTTTTAAATCGAAAGATTTAGAAGACGGGTTTGGTCGCCCATGAGTCTAAAGTGTGAAACCGCTCCTTGCTTTTTTCTGCAAGTACCCTTCATACCAAGAAATACATCGTTCCATAACCATAAACCTATAAATTATGAGAACGATTTTTTTATTTGCCAGCACGACCAAACCACCCTAACTACCTGCTAAAACAGGCTACCTTTTGTTGTCCCAAAACTGAAATAAACATGGTGTTGGGATAGGGAAACATTGAGAAGTATTCTTATCAAAGAAACTTCCGTAATCAGGATTTTAATACTGATGTGTTTACCCCTGTCTTAACACGTAAAATGGGAAATTATAAAAAATAATTCCCTATATATACACTCAAATATTAAAATGCTTTTGACACCTAGATTTAAGCTTTTCCTCTTTAAACTCGCACTTTAAAAGTATTGTCTTTATTTCTATTTTCCAAATGTTTTTTTTAAACTTTTAGAGCTTTTTTCAGCAAGGGCAGCAAAAGGTTTTTTTAAAACTTAAATCCATAAATCATCATTCCCAATTAGGAAATCAACTTTTCTTAACCGGACTGGGATACTTATGCCAACAACGAACCATAAACAGCAAACTATTAAACTATTAAAAAAACACCTGCACCGAAAGGTCCATTGAATAATCGCCTAGTTAATTTATTTTGAATTTGTTAGTAAAAGGTGCAGGCTTGTTTTTTGATGGTGAATTAAGAACAAAGGAAATAGATTCACTTATTTGAAATAACTCATAACCTAAAAACCAAAACCTATGACCCAAAACCCATTTTATAACCCCCATAAATTAATAAGATGAAATACTACAAACAAATTCAAGCTGCATTAATAGTGGCATTAATAGTACTGATATGCCTTTGGCTTTATGGCTGCAACAGTTGTACTTAGTGAAGAAAAAAGAGCAAAGAATATAGATGCCGCAGGCGTTTTTATTATTTTATTTTAAATGCAGTACAAAGAACAAAATATAAACCCAATTAAAATCCTACCTATGAATTAAAAGCACTAAAAAAAAGGCCCTCTAACTCGTCGGCAAACTTGACTAGAGGACCATCGCTAACAAAACTAACGTTTCACTTAACTATACCAATATTATGAAAAATTATTCATTCTACAAAGGGCGGTCGGCTTTTTGGTACCTGATAATTATCGGGTTCACACTAAGCAACACTCCTGCCTTAGCGAATAAGCTCCTGAGGCAAATGCAGTCTCCGCACCAACAAAACCAAATATCCGGTACCATAACTGATGGTAAAAATCCTTTACCTGGTGTGACAATTTCCATAAAAGGAAAAAGAAACAGTACCGTTAGCTCTGACTTCAACGGGCAATATATTCTGTCGGCTACTGCTACAGATACTTTATTGGTCTCCTTTATAGGATTCAAAACAGCAATAGTTCCCATACGCGGGCGAAAAATAGTCAACGTCCAATTGCAGGAAGACATCACCAGCTTACAAGAAGTTCGTGTCAATGCTGGCTATTATACTGTCAAGGAAAGTGAACGCACCGGAAGTATTGCTAAAATTTCTTCTAAGGACATAGAAAAACAACCCGTCACTAATATACTTGCAGCGATGCAGGGACGAATGGCTGGGGTTAGTATCACACAGGAAACGGGCGTTCCGGGTGGTGGTTTCAATATTAATATTCGCGGCGTAAATAGCCTCAGAACCGATGGCAATGCGCCATTATACATCATTGATGGTGTTCCATATTCGTCTGATCCCATAAGCTACAGACAAACTTCGACGACAATTCCAGGAGAAAGCAACCCTCTCAACAGTATTAATCCCAGTGATATAGAAAATCTGGAAATACTAAAGGATGCGGATGCAACGGCGATTTATGGCTCTCGTGGCGCTAACGGCGTGGTATTAATCACAACCAAAAAAGGAAAAGCAGGTGTAACTTCTTTTACAATTAATACCTCACACGCAACTGGCACGGTAACCAGAATGCTTGACATGATGAATACCCAACAATATTTAAAAATGCGTAGACAGGCCTTTGCAAATGATGGGATTACGACTTATCCCTCTAATGCTTATGATGTGAACGGAACATGGGACCAAAACCGGTATACTGATTGGCAAAAAGAATTGACAGGAGGTACGGCTGATATTTTAAGCATGCAGGGAACCGTCAGTGGAGGATCTGAACAGACTCGGTTTTTACTTAGCGGGAATTACAGGACAGAGTCTACCGTATTTCCTGGTGACTTTTTATACAAAAAAGGTGGCGCACATCTCTCTTTAGACCATAAATCCGAAAGTAATAAATTTCGCATCAGTTTTTCAGGAGGATATACAGCCCAGAAAAATGATTTGCCTTGGACTGACCTGACTTTATTATCGAGAAATCTTGCTCCTAACGCTCCAGCTCTATATGATGCTCAAGGAAACCTTAATTGGGAGAATAGTACTTGGCAAAATCCGTTAAGTAATCTGGAAGGTAAAAACAGATCAGAAACCTATGATCTGGTTGCTAGTACACTAATGACATTTCAACTGGCAAAAGGAATAGAATTTAAATCAAGTTTTGGTTTCACAGATCTTAGTAGCGATGCAAGTCGCACCGCACCGTCAACCATGTATAATCCTGCATACAACTATGGCAGTGAATATTCATCAATATTCAAGAATACTCTGGGGAGGCAGTCATGGATAGTAGAACCACAGCTAAATTGGCATAGTGCTTTCGGTCGCTCAGAAATAGACGTTTTGCTTGGCAGTACTTTCCAGAATCAGCAAACAAAAACACGAATTGAGGAAGCGTCAGGATTCACAAGCAACAGCCTGATTTATGACCTTACCTCAGCATCGTATTTATCAGTCGAAAGCGATGAAATGCTGGTCTATAAATATCAAGCATTTTATGGCAGATTCAATTATACATTTAGCAATAAATACATTCTTAACTTAACAGGACGAAGGGATGGTTCGAGCCGCTTTGGTCCTGGAAAACAGTTTGCAAATTTTGGTGCAATAGGCGCAGCATGGCTGTTTTACAGAGAAAAATGGATTGAAAACAATGTTAGTTTTCTAAGCTTTGGAAAATTACGAGGTAGCTATGGTACAACTGGCAACGATCAAATAGGCGATTACCAATTTTTAGATACCTATTCTTCTTCAGGTTATGAATATCAGGGTGTACATGGATTGCAACCACTACGCCTTTATAATCCAAATTTTGGTTGGGAAACCAACAAGAAACTCGAAGCGGCATTTGAACTGGGTTTTTTAAAGGATCGCGTTATGTTGACTACTGCTTGGTACCAAAACCGTTCCTCAAATCAGTTAGTGGGATTGCCACTGCCAGGGACTACAGGATTTACAACCATCCAATCCAACTTAGATGCTACGGTACAAAACAATGGACTTGAAATCACACTGCGCACGATTAACATTCAAAAGCCAAATTTTAATTGGACCACAAGTTTTAACCTTTCGGTAGCCAAAAATAAGTTGTTATCTTTTCCCGGTCTGGAAGGATCACCTTATAAAAATGATTACGTGATTGGTCAGCCCATCACAATAAGAAAGTTGTTCCATTCCACTGGAATCAACCCGCAAACAGGTATTTATGAATTTGCTGATATAAATGGAGATGGTCAAATATCCTACGCAGATGACAGAGAGACCGTTCGCAACTTCAGTCCAAAATACTTTGGTGGATTGCATAATCAATTCACCTACAAAGGCTGGCAACTGGATTTTCTGTTTCAGTTTGTAAAGCAGCTCAATTTTAACTTTGCTAGTACACAGGGATATGCTGGAACTTTCCGCAACCAGCCTGCAGAAATTGTAAACAGTTGGACACAACCGGGAGATAATGCACAATATCAAATTTATACCACAGGTGTAAATCAGGAGGCAATGCAGGCGAGCGAATATTATGCCGAAAGTGATGCAGCAGTAAGCGATGCCTCATATATCCGTCTTAAAAACATTTCACTTTCTTATGATCTGCCTCAGGAGTGGCTCAAAATTATGCACTGCAAAATTTCACTGCAGGCACAGAATATATTTACCATAACATCCTATAAAGGAGCAGATCCTGAATTAATGGAAGCAGGGTTCCTGCCTCCATTAAGAATAGTATCAGCAGGATTTCAGTTTACATTTTAATTAAAAAATAGTATTATGAACCAAGAAATATACATTTTCGTAAAGAGAAACAAAACTATGTTATTCTCAGCTTGGCTTGTTGCATTGTGCGGCATCCTATTTAGCTGTGATAGCTTCGTGGATACAGACCAACCCAATTCGCAACTAACCTCTAGTGCGGTATTTGAGAGCAAAGCCACTGCTGAGGCTGCAATGACCGATATTTATGCACAAATAAGGGAAAATGGCATAATAACGGGCAAGCTTTCCGGCATTGGTAATCTGATGGGGAACTATAGTGATGAACTAATAGCCTATGAAACTGGATCCTATTCGTCTGAGCCATTTTATAATAATTCAATACTGGCATCAAATGCTCTTATTTCTTCAATGTGGAACTCCGCTTACAATCAAATATATGCCGCAAATGCAGTAATTAATGGTGTAGATAATTCTATTGCCCTCGCAGTAGCTGACAAGAGCCAATTGAAGGGTGAGGCACTTTTTGTACGTGCGCTAAATCATTTCTATCTCGTCAATATTTTTGGTGATGTCCCTTATGTTGCAACTAATGACTATAAAGCAAATAGCGTGGCAACCCGGATGACAACAATTGAGGTGTACAATAAAGTCATAGCCGACCTGAAAGTAGTAATTGACTTGTTACCCCAAGATTATGTAAGTGCAAACAGGGTGCGTCCAAACAAAGCTACCGCACAGGCTTTACTGGCTCGTGTATATTTGTATACTG
This sequence comes from uncultured Flavobacterium sp., assembly GCF_963974175.1. GTDB lineage: Bacteria > Bacteroidota > Bacteroidia > Flavobacteriales > Flavobacteriaceae > Flavobacterium. The sequence continues at coordinate 91,687 of NZ_CAXBBR010000012.1, read as the reverse complement.
GTGCTTGGTCAGAGGCTTCTAATATGGCTTCTGCAGTTCTGAACAATGAATCGCTTTATGTTTGGGATGAAAACCTCGATAATATTTTCCTGAAGGAAAGCACCACAACCATCTGGCAATTGGCGCCTGCCTACGAAGGGCACAATACTGAAGAAGGTATGGTGTTTATTTTTTCCTCAGGACCGCCGCCAACTGTCGCACTTACTAATGCGTTAATGTCATCTTTTACAGCAGGAGATCTGCGGAAAAGCCATTGGACACTAGCAGTGACAGACGGTAGCGATACTTGGTATCATGCATTCAAATATAAAGAGAAGACAGATACCGGAGCAACAACTGAATACTCCATAATTTTTCGCCTTGCGGAACAATACTTGATCCGCGCCGAGGCACGGGTGCAACAAGGAGACTTGATTGGCGCAAAACAAGACTTGAATAAAATTAGACACACTGCGGGGCTAACTGATACCTCCGCTGATAACGCAAGTGACATCGTAGATGCAATAATTAAAGAGAGAAGGCTGGAATTTTTCACCGAACACGGACAGCGGTTTTTCGACCTAAAACGCACTGGCAAACTTGATGCAGTACTTGGCAATAAACTGGGCTGGAACAGCAATGATTCTCTTTGGCCGCTTCCGCAATCGGAACTTCAGGTAAATCCATACCTCAAACCTCAAAATCCAGGCTATTAAATGAATCAGATACAAAATAGTTTCTTGCTGCAACACATCAAGTCCTGCAACAAGCACTTAGGGATACGGGAGGTGTTACCGCCTAAATTGGCTTTATATGTATTTTTTTGGTTGGTTACCTGTCCAGTAATCGGACAGGTTCAGCCAAAAGCACCGGTAACCGAGGCAGATTACCACCTCTGGGGAACATTATATTTTGATAAAATTTCAGACCTTGGAAATTGGGTAAGCTATCGAATGGATTACGACGAGCATCCGGATACACTGTTCGTAAGAAATGCTGTTGCCACGATAACCTATAAATTTCCGGAGGGTACCAATGGAACTTTTAATAAAGAATCACAGTTTGCCTGTTTGGTTCCTGGAAAAGGACTTGAGTTGCTCAATATGGAAACGGCTTCAAGAAAATTTATTCCGAGTGTAACGTCCTTTTTATTTACTACAAATGGTAAGTTTCTGATAACACAAAACAGGGCTGCTTCCGTAAATTGGGTTTGCATAAGGGATACCAATGGTAAAATACTTGACAGTATTATTGGTGTTAGTAGTTATAAATTAAATCCTGCAGGCGATACTATGCTGTGTTCAGTAACAGAGGGTAACAACAATAGCATTGTTCAGATAACGATGCGCAATTTAATAGCAAAAAAGATTATTGTTCAGGATAACGCTGGCACATTTACAAACATGGTCTGGCAGAACAATGGACAAAGCTTTGCTTTCCTGCAACACTCAGGGGATGCTGTTTCTGGCAATGAAAGAAATACCGTTTTTTATTACACATTGAAAGAGCAAAAAATGTATCATTTTGAGCCAGAAAGAATAAACAACTTTCCTGATGACCTTCGCATAGCTAATGGATATGAAAGCAGACTTACTATTTCAGATGATGGTAGCAAGATCTTTTTTGGCTTGACAAAAAAAATACCGACAGGAGAATATGCAGATAATGAAGTGCAAATTTGGAATGGCAATGACAAGCGTCTTTATCCACAAAGAAAAGAATACCGCGATTGGGAAATCATTGCCAAACTTGCCGCGTGGTGGCCACGTGAAAACAGCTTTATTCAAATTGCCAGTGATGATAAACCATTTGTTGTTTTAGATGGGAAGCAGGAATACGCCATAACCTTTAATCCGACGGATCGGGAACTACAATACAAGCTGTATCCGAATACAAATTTTTTCCTAACAGAACTTAAGTCAGGTAAAACTAGGTTGTGGCTTGAAAACCAATCTGTAGATATGAATAATTTGAGCATTTCTCCAGATGGCAAATATGCTGCCTATTTCACGAACGGAAACTGGTGGATTTACAGTTTTTCAGCTGGTACTTACACGAACGTCACTAAAAAAATGAACCTAGCACTATTAAGTGAAGAAAACGGGGAACCAACCTCCTTTGGTGTTGAAGGATGGGGTCTTGATGGACAGACTATAGTATTACGTGATCAGTATGATCTATGGGAAATTACAACCAATGGATCTTCTTGTCAACGAATTACTTTTGGCATGGAAAAAGGGATTAGTTATAGAGTTAAAAGACCTGGAATCGATTTAAGTCGTAAAAGTAATTTTGATGGGTTTACAGGTTTAGCAATTGATGTTAACAATTTGCTTCTGGAGGCAACAGCTAAAGAAGATAATGGATATTTTATATTAGATCGAAAAAAAGGAATGTATCCCATAGCTTGGGGCACAGGCTTTATTTCAAATTTGGCTATAGCCGAGGGTAGCGATGTCTACGTTTATCAGGAAGAAGATTTTGACCGACCTCCATCGTTAAAAATAAAAAATAGTAAAAAAGATAAAGTAAATATCCTGATACAGAGTAATTATCAACATAAAAATTATCTCTGGGGAAAAGCAGAAGCCATTCACTATAGAAATTCAAAAGGCACAAAGTTAAATGGAGTTTTGTTCTATCCCGCGGCATATAATCCAGAAAAAAAATATCCGATGGTAGTGCATATATATGAAAAACTATTTGACAGACTACATCGTTATTTTAATCCATCACAATTCAATATGGAAGGATTCAATATTGCGAATCTGACCGCCAAAGGCTACTTTGTATTGCTTCCAGATATTGAATACGAAATGGGAAATCCAGGTCTATCTGCAGCGGATTGTACTATTGCCGCAACGAAAGAAGTCATCAGAAGAGGATTAGTAAATTCTGATAAGATTGGACTGACAGGACATTCCTTTGGAGGTTATGAAACCAATTTTATTATTACCCAAACTAACCTTTTTGCAGCGGCAGTATCGGGTGCTGGAATATCTGATCTTAGGAGTCATTATCTTTCAATTGGCTGGCCTTTAGGTTCGGCCGAAATCTGGCGCTATGAAAGCCAGCAGCTTCGTATGAATAAATCACTTTTTGAGGATAAGGATGGTTATGACCGAAACTCACCTGTGGTACATGCAGATAGAGTAAATACGCCCTTACTATTGTGGACTGGTGAAGAAGACAGACAAATACATTATTATCAAAGTATTGCTTTTTATCTTGCATTACAAAGATGCAACAAGAAAGAAATTATGTTAGTATACCCAAGTGACCGCCATGTAATTTACGATAGATCACATCAAAAGGATCTTACACGTCGTATCGAGGAGTGGTTTGATTACTATCTAAAGGATAAATCAGAAGCAAAATGGATCGTAAATGGCACAAGATAAAATAACAATGCAGGCCGTTTTTAAGCCTGCATTGTTTTTAAAAAAGTTTCAAAAAGAACAACTAATTTTTGTGGTACAGCTCTTTTGTGCAGTTCGCACCTACTTTTTCAAAAGCCTGTACACCTGAAAGAGTACAAATAGTACTGCCGACATTGTTACACATTCTCAGTTCTGTACATGGCACATTTGGAGAGACACGATTCCATCCTAGCTTTTCAAGAATTCCTCCACAGGAATAAAGAACTGTAATTCAGAACAATAAAGTTATAGGCAGTAGACAGTACCATGAGACTGAAAGCCGCATATAGTGCTACAATCCGAAAACGAGGAATAACAATAAAAATCGAAATAAGCAGTTCAATGACTGGAACGCCCCATGAAACCCATCCTGCAAAGGCACTCACCAAAGGGGATTGTCCCAGCTGTACTTGAAAGTTTTCAAAATCTAGTAGTTTACTTACTGCTGCATAAACAAACAATAAAACATATAGCAGGCAGATACTATTGAGAAGAATACTTTGGGTGGTGGCACGTAATTTCATATCGCTAAACTTTAAATTTAATCCGATATAAAATTCCGAAAAAAGAAAGAAAAAAGCGTTATCAATTTGGGAGCTTTAGTTACCCAAAAAGGAGTTTTTTAAATAACGGAGCGTTTCGCATATTTTTTCACTAATACCTCTTTCCTTCACATCCTAGAAATTAATACCGAGGGAAGTCGAAGGGCAAAACTCATAGCCGATAATAACCCAAACCCTTAACCTAAAACCGACAGCTCAAACCCCCACATCCCACAAAGCAGAACTCACTATCCATAATAAAACACCCGAAAGCCTTCTCTTAATGTCCATTGGGGTATAGCCGAATCGTTTTTTAAAAGCTCTTGAAAAATTAGGATAGATCGGAAATCCAGCCATGAAAGCAATGCTTTTTAGAGGTATGGTCGTTTGTTGGATCAAAAGATGAGCTCTTTTTAGCCGTTCAGTAGCATAAAATTGGTAAATACTCGTTTTAAATAAATGTTTAAATCCAGATTTCAGTTTATTGTCATTGGTTCCAAAAATCCTCGAAAGTTCTTTCATGGAAGGCAATGGTGAATCCAAATGCACTAAAATGTAATCATAAACATGTTGCATCAATTGTACATCATTATAGCTACTGAGTCCTCCATGCAAATCGGGATCATCATCGGAAACTAAAGTTTCAGCAGCGATAGGATCGGCAATAACGGTAATAACGGCACTAACTAGAATAGAGGTATCGTGTATCAGTCGTGAAATAGTGCAAAAGCAAGGGACAAGCAATTGCTCTTGGCTATTATAAATTAGCTGTTCGGTATTATTGTAGGTAGTATCCTGAAGTAATGCTGCTGTAACACGATTCCATATTGGCAAGGATTTCTGCGAAAGTATACTACTGAAATGTTTATTTTGGAGAGCATCAGGCGAAAATCCTAACACCTTGGGAACAGTGGAAATATAGTCTCGAATAACAAAATCAGCATCCAGAATAAAAGTAATTTGAACAAGATGGGTATGGGTATAATGAGGATTCACAAAACCTGAGTGAAAAACAGATTCCTTCATTTCTTCTGCAACCATATTAATGAGCATAACTAGTGCCTCCAATTCATCGTCTTGCTCGGTACGCTGAATGCGATTTGTAAAATTACCTGCCGCCATCTCAAGAAGCATCTGATACATATTTTGAATTCGCTGTTGATTGATTTCCTGTTGCATAATAGTTGGGCTTTAAATAAAATAGTCTAGAAAAAAGTTAATTAGAATATTAAATATAGGGTTCCAAAAAAGCCAAAGCAGCCGCCTCATCCGTAAATAGTTTTGTTGGGACACTTGGTTTGCAGATTTTAAGATAGTAAGAAGTCAAAATTAAAGAAATGCTCTGATGAACTACTAGACTTACTGCTTTGGTTAAAATAGAACCAGATTGAGACAAATAATCCCTAGCGGCTTTATCTGAATCCACTAAACCTCTTATATCACAAAAAACAGGGTATGCTTTTTCATTTTGCACCATAACTCGATCGGCTACAATACGCTGGGCAGAAGCCAAATTGATAACAACATTAGGTTTATATTCAACAAACAGAATGTCGTCACGAATCCAGAATTTGGCAAACTCATTCTCATGATGATTATATCTCATTTTACAATGATTTTACAATAAAACGAGACAATTTAGTAAAAAAAATAGTATAAAATTATAAAAGCTAGAGAAAAATAGTGCAATTAAAACTAACTGACTATAAAAATTATCATTTCGGGAGTATTAGTTATCATATAAGGATTTTTTTAAAAGTAAATGTCGGCGATTAAATTTTTATTTAGAATTTTATTCAATAAACAATCTCGAACAGGCTCTAAAATTTCATCAAATTTTGGACAGGAACAATTTAAAATTAAAAAAATGGCAAAAATTAAGCACAATAATTTCATAGACACAGTCGATGAGGTTTTATCAGGAGCAAAAAAAGAAGGAGTACTACATCTATATGCTGAACACAAAATATTGACAGGTAGGACAATTAAAATTAAAGGAAAAGAAGTGTTTCATTTTGGTACAACTGGTTACTTGGGACTCGAACAAGACATTCGGTTGAAAGAGGCTGCAATAGCAGCCATCAACAATTATGGTGCACAATTTCCACTTTCAAAGTCATATATTTCGGATCCGCTTTACAGTGAACTAGAGCAAAAAATGAAATAAGAGGCTATTTCACGTGTTGTGAGACAGCCACAATATTGTCTGAAATGAAATTATTGAAGCAAACGAAGTGACACTAGGAAAGATATGTAGCGGAATAACATTATGAACAAAACATTACCAAACTTAAAAGATGGGACATAAATGGATTACTTATTCACTTTAATATTGTCAGTATGATGCAGTCCACTTATAAAGATGCTCTCTACAGTATACTGAAAAAAGAACAGGAAATAAGTTTGGAATCAGTGCATGTAATAGACGAATCCTGTCGTATGACTAAATTCCTTCAGGATTTATTATCAGGTATGAAAAACCATGTTTTGGAGCATCATTTTACAGATGATTCTGAAGAAATTGAATTCTTCAGAATCATAAAACCGCAAATACTGGGTAAGTTAATCTATTACAACAAGATGTACAGAATAGAAACCTCTTGTCCAGTGAGTACTGGAAAAATGTATTATAAATATTTTTCCAGTGAATTACAGCAGCTAAAGCAGGAATATAAGGAACATATTTGCAATTCCGATTTTTACCGGTATTATCGTTCTGGACGAACTGACAGGGACCACGATTTTTTTAAATTGGGGAAGATAAATCTTAATACGGGCCTTAACAGTTTTATCTTTGAAGTTGATACCCAATTTTCTACTTATTATGATTACAAAGTTTCCCGTATTATAGCGGATGAACTGCTTTATAATTATCTGATTATCAAAATAAATCCCGTAGACAAGCCGGGTATGACTTTACAGAATGCCGAATCCACCAAAGATGTTTTCTGGACAGAATCCAAAAATGCAGTGATAGAATTGATTTATGCCCTTTACGCATCCGGAGCAATTTCTAATGGTAAGGTCGGAATCCGTAAAATCAGTTTAATTTTTCAGCTATTATTTCGTGTCCAATTGGGAGATATTCATCATGCATTTCATCGGATGAAAGACCGTGCAGGTAATCGCACTTTATTTTTAGACCAACTCAAATCTTCTTTAGAGCAGTATATGGATAAAGATTTATAAATAATTATATTCTTACCTCATTTAAAAGCAGTGTTTTAAAATACTGCTTTTTTTATAATAGCTACCCATATATACCCATTGGTAAAGCTCGCTCTGCATAAAACTTATCGTGCAAAATAATAACGTAATCATCTGAAAAACAATTAACTATATGTTTTTTAGAAATTCAAAAATCTTCTTTTCAATTGGCTAACCTTGGCAAAATATAGTACAAATGTTTTCCAACTTTGTATAAATGATTAAAACATATCTATATGAATATCGATAGAATGGAATTTATAAGTTGGATGGAACGTATCATGGAACGATTTGATTTAATGAATGATCAAATTAATGATGTCCAAAAAAGTAGAAACAATATTGATGGAGAAGAATTGCTAGATAATCAAGACGTCCTTCAAATGTTAAAAATCAGTAATAGGTCTTTACAGCGGTATAGATCTTCAGGTAAACTGGCTTACTATACAATTAGCGGCAAGATCTATTATAAACTATCAGATGTTCATCAATTTATACGGGATAGTTTTAATGCACCCTTTGAAAGATGTAAAGACAAAATAGGACAAGTCAAGCCAGTTGAAGTCATTATTTGATTGGAAGGTTCTTGTCCCATTATTTTCGGGTAATGAAATTTTAAATACTGTCGTAATGAACGAACAACCTATTGATAGACCAGAATTTTCAGAACAATTTTCGGATGTCTTACTAGTACTTGATACAAAAAAAAGAAAATTGATGTAGTTAGGGATATTGGAAAGGATCAAGAGCTACAAACGGTAATGCCTAAAAAAAAGAATGAAAACCAGTTTATACGTATAGACAAACACGGAGATCTGTTTACTAATTTTTTTACCAATTTCTACCATCAATTTAAAGATCCTACCCATTTTCCCTTTTTTAGTTTTTCAGCACAGCAAGCAATAGCTGTAGCTAATGAAATAAAAAAAGCGATTAAAAATCTTAACAAAGATGTAGAAAAAATAGCAGCCAAAAATGAAATAAAAATAAATTATAAACAAGAAAATAAGAATACTATGGAAACAACAAAATCAACAATGGAAACGGAAAACCGTTACAAATTAGAACAAATCGATTGGAAATCAATGTCTAATCTCGGATTAACTAAAGAACGACTTGAAAAAATGAATGTCCTAGAACCTTTGCTCAAAGGCTACAAAACAAATGAATTAATTCCTGTTACTCTTGATTTAGGGACTTCAATCACTAAAATGGATGCTAGGCTTTCGCTGCAAGCAAAAGAAGATGGGCAAGTAGTATTGGCAATTCACGGAATTCGAAAAGAACCTCAACTGCATTTTAAATTCTTTGGTCATGAATTTACAAAGAAAGACAAAGATAATTTGTTAAAAAATGGAAATATGGGGCGAGTAGTTGACTTGACAAATCCCAAAACAGGGGAAACAATTCCATCAATCATAAGTATCGACAAGTTAACAAATGAACTTATTGCACTTCGAACAACCCTCATTAAAATTCCAGAAGAAATCAAAGGCATTAAGCTTGATGATCAACAAAAAATGACTTTGTCAGAAGGTAAATCTTTGTATATTGAAGGTATGATTTCTAAAAAGGGAGAGCCATTTAATGCTTCTGTACAGTTTAATGCAGACAAGCGATACGTTGAGTTTTTATTCGATAGAGGAACTGCCAACAGGCAACTAGAAAAGCAAGATATTGAAGTTCCAAAAGCTTTTCGAGGAAAAGAATTGGATACTGCGCAATTTGGAAAATTCAAAGAAGGACAGACCGTGTATGTAAGCGGATTGGTTGATAAGAAAGGCAAAGAATACCAAGGTTATATCACATTCGATAAAGATACAGGAAAAACCGATTTTTCTTTTGACAATCCCAATAAGCTAAAAGAGAAAGCACTACCAAAAGAGGAAAGTAAAACACAAGTTGCTGTCAATTCAGAAGGTAAAACCAACGAGTCGACTAAAAATAGTAAAGAGCCTTTGAAAAGCAAGCAGAATAGCCCTGAAACTGAAAAGCAGCAACAACTACAAGAGAAACCCAAAGTAGCTGCTAAATCTAAAGGTCGAAAAATGTAATTACTCTAAAGACTTGTTCAGATGAAAGTAGTAATTGCAGAAAAACCAAGTGTAGCTCGGGAGATTGCTCTCTTGTTAGGAGCTACAGAAAAGAAAGAAGGTTACTTGATGGGAAATGGGTATCAGGTAACCTGGGCGTTCGGGCATTTAGTGTCTTTAGCAATGCCGGAAGATTATGGAATTAGTGGGTTTCAAAGAGAGGCTCTGCCTATACTGCCTAATCCATTCTTATTGACAGTACTTAAAATGAAAAAAGACAAGACTTATATTCGTGATCTTGGGGCATTGAAACAACTAAATACTATTGATCAACTATTCAAAAACTGCGATAGTATTATTGTGGCTACCGATGCAGGACGAGAAGGCGAGCTTATTTTTCGGTACATCTATGAATATTTAAACTGCTCTAAACCTTTCAAACGATTGTGGATTAGTTCATTAACGGAAAAGGCTATCCTTAAAGGATTTGAGAACTTGAAATCAGGAAAAGACTATGATGGTTTACATGATGCAGGAGTAGGAAGGAGCCGTGCAGATTGGTTAGTAGGAATCAATGCGTCGCAAGCACTAACTGTAACGAGCGGTAGTGGTGTTTTTTCGTTGGGTCGGGTTCAAACTCCAACATTAGCACTAATTTGTAAACGTTTTTTAGAAAACCAATCATTCAAAATTGAAGAATATTGGCAAATTGAATTAGAACATAACAAAGAGTATGTTGATTTTAAAAGTCTTTCTACACTTAAATGGGATGAAGGTAAAAAGGCTGAGTATGTATTGAAAACGTTACATAAGCATGGAAAGGCTTCAGTAATGGACACAGAAACTAAAACTGTTAATGAGCAACCACCATTATTATTTGATCTTACCGCATTGCAGAAGGAAGCTAACATAAGGTTAAGTCTAACAGCTGAAGAAACACTCAATATTGCTCAAAGTCTTTATGAGAAGAAATTCATTAGTTACCCACGTACTGGGAGTAAATATATTCCTGAAGACATGTGGGAAGAAATCCCTAAGTTGATAAGGATAATGGATGAGACTGAGAAATTCAAAGCTGTAGTTGCTAAAGTGAGATTAAATCGTTTGAATAAAAGGATTGTCAACGATTTAAAAGTAACCGATCATCATGGTATATTAATCACGGATAAAATACCATCGGCTTTATCCGCCAAGGAAAAAGCAATTTACGAAATGATTGCCAATCGATTATTAGAGTCAGTTTCTCCGGTTTTTACTAAAGAAATAACGAACATTCTACTGCAAGTTGCACACTATGATTTTGCCTTAAAAGGAGTTAAAATTTTGGATGCAGGTTGGAGATTTATCAAAGGTGATTTTATTGATGAGAATAAAGATTTAATTCAAGAATTGCCAGTACTAAAAATTGGTGATGAAGTTAAGATTAAGACAGCAAAAATAGTAGCAAAGAAAACCAAACCACCAATTATTTATACGGAATCAAGCTTGTTATCTGCAATGGAGAACGCAGGGAATCAGATTAAAAATGAGCAGGAGCGCAAAATAATACAAGGCGTAGGAATTGGTACCCCAGCTACTAGAGCAGCCATTATTGAAACACTTTTTAATAGGGAATATGTCAAACGCGATAAGAAATCACTACTGCCGACTGAAAAAGGATTAAAGGTCTATGAATTGGTAAAGGACAAAAATATTGCCAATGTAGTGTTGACTGCAAACTGGGAACTAGCTTTGCAAAAAATAGAGAATAAGGAATCTAGTTTAGCAATTTTCCAGAAAGAAATAGAAATTTATACAAAGTCTTTAACGCAAGAAATACTCGATTTAGGAGTAGAGGCAGAGCAACAACCGGAGCTACTTTGTCCGAAATGTAAGGTCCAAAAATTGATAATTCGGGACAAGTTGGTAAAATGCAGGGACGAAAAATGTAATTGGGTTCAGTTTCGAAATATTTGCGGCATCCAACTCAGCCTTGTGGATTTGGAGGCACTACTAACGAAAGGAAGAACCAGTCTCTTAAAAGGAATGACAAGTAAATCAGGCAAGAAATTCGATGCTTTTATAGCTCTGGATGAAGGAGGAGAGACCTCTTTTATATTTCCCCAAAAGAAGAAAAGGAAATAAATTAGTTAATGGATCTCTGCTTGTTTTACTAAAAAGTAACTATTACTGAATCTGCAATTCTCGCAGAAAAGATGAATCTAAGAGATTTGAGTACCAACTCAAATTATATAAAGGAAGGCTATAAGCAGGATAGGGCTGGAATGCAGTGGAGCGTAGGAACGGAGCGTAAAGCAATGAAGCTTTATTCTGCTTATATAAGCCTGACCGAACGGAAGGAATGAACGTGCGGAGCTGAGGAACGTAACAGCCTAAAATAAACAGCTGCTTATTTTTAAGTTGCTGTTTTTTTATGGGCTGTGAAGTGCCTGCGAAGGGTAGGTATGCCGAAAAAGAGATTTTGTTTACACCTTAATCATGATGACATACCGACGGTAGCAGCCGAACGGAGCAGAGTGAATGACTGGAGTGAGACTGAATTATTGGTGATATTTAACAGTCTACATTTAATTATTATAAAAATTTTAATGTTACTTTTTATTTTAATTTAATAAAAAACCGTAATTTTGCAACACTAAAAACTTAATTATGGATGCAATTATAGGCAATAATATTAAACTACTACGAGATAAGATAAGTTTAACACAAGGCGATTTGGCAGATTTTTTAGGATTAAGTAGAATGCAGATTATTAGATATGAAAATGGAACAACTCCCGTGTCGACTGATAATTTAACCAAACTTGCCGAACTGTTTTCTGTAGATGAGTATGACTTTTATGAAGAAGATGCCGCAAAAATAAATACAAATCTAGCCTTCGCCTTTAGAGCAAATGAGCTGAAAGTAGAAGATTTAAAAACTATTGCATCTTTTAAAAAAATTGCAATGAATTATTTAAAAATGAAAGAATCCATTTGTAATGAATAATATAATAGTAGAAAAAGAAGCAATTTCTTTTAGACAAAAAAATGGATTTGGTGCCAATGATCCAATACGTCTGAAAAGTATGCTAACTAATCTAGATGTAATTACTGTTTTTAAGCCGCTAGGAGCTGATTTTTCTGGTATGGCTTTGAAAATACAAAAAGATAATATTATTACTAGATTTATGCTAATTAATAGCGATCATAGTTTAGGAAAGCAACATTTTACAATTTCCCATGAGTTGTACCATTTATTTATTCAAAAAGAATTTAATACTATGATTTGTCAAACAGGGAGATTTGATAAAAAAGATAAAGAGGAATTTAATGCGGATTATTTTGCTGCGGTTTTATTATTACCTGAATCTGGAGTTAAAGCTCTTATACCTGATGATGAACTAAATAAAGATAAAATTTCGCTTAAAACAATTTTAAAAATAGAACATTATTATTCTTGCTCAAGAGCCGCTTTATTATATAGACTTATAGAACTTGGGATTATAACAAAGCAATTTAGTGAGAAATATAGAACTAGTATTAAGTACGGTGCTTTACAGCATGGGTACAATACTAGTTTATACTCAAATGGTAATAATAATCTTGTACTAGGTAATTATGGTGAATTAGCATATGAATTATATGAGAAAGAGAAAATATCCGAAACATATTATTATACGTTGTTAAAAGATTTAGGACTGACTGAACAGGAACTACAAATTATTATCAATGGCGAAGAAGAATAATGATAAAATCATCTTGATTGATGCTGATGTAGTTTCGCATTTTATTAAGGCGGGAGAGGTATATTCACTAAATGCAGTTTTTGATTATGAAATTAGAGTCTTAGACAAAGTGTATAATGAATTAAAGGATAATTTGACGTGGAAAACTCAGATAGATAATCTAGTTAATCAACGAATTTTGAAAATTGAACCGTTTCCTGAGTCTAATAATGAAATTAAAAAAGAGTATTTTCATATTAAAAAATTAATGTTAAAGGGTGAAGGTGAGAGTGCATGTTTAGCTTATGTCAGATATACTAACAACATAATAGCAAGTAGTAATCTAAAAGATATCAAACTATATTGCAATTTACATAAAATTGAGTATTTGACAACTATGGACTTCCTGTGTAATGCATTAAAAACTGGCTACTTCAGCCTTGAAAGATGTAATAAATTTATCACTGAGGTAATAAATAAACGAGGTAAATTACCAGTATCAAAAATGGAAGATTATACTTGTAGGGAATTAGATTTTATTTGATTTACAACACCTCTCGTGTAGTGGGATAAATTTCACGATAAAACCCGTAAAATAATTTAAGTTATTTAATCCGGGTTTAATTTTTTTGATAGTTTGGAGTTATTAAAAAAAAAAAACGAAAGAAAACGTACAACTAAATTTAGTGAAACATACAAAATTAAATGTCAGGAATACTTTAAAAGGAGTTGGTCCTTGGGGAATAAGACCTGCTTTTTCGCACTCATTTGTATAAATGTTCATTAATATGAACAAAAAAAGCAAATATGTACATAATAACAAACATTGAATAAAGGTTTATTCTATTTAGGGTAATTGATTTCAACCCTCTTGCACCAAATGTTGCAAATCAGGATCGTTTTTAATGCGTTCCAATTCACTTTCTATAATAAGAACAATATCACGCTTAATCTGTTTGTAATTAGCCTCAATTTCGACTTTCATTTGATCTTCGCCATGTTCATCAACGAAAGATAAAATAACGGGTATTTGTTTATAAGCTTTCGTTTCTGCCGTTACTTTTTCATTGTCTACCACAATTTCAGAATGGAAAATTTTCTGTTCAATACGTTCGTCAAAGTTATCTGAAACTGCTCCCACAAACACGCCTTGAGTAAGCGTGGAGATTTTTGATGCTGGTATCAAACTGTCTAGTTGTGTAGATATTGAGGTTGATTTGTCATTTCGATTGATCGTTAAACTCTGGCGTTTCTGTAATACTTTGCCAAATCTTTCTGATAAGCTTTTGGCCGTTTCTCCAACAACCTGACCACTAAAGATATTACCCACAGTATTCTGAATGACCTTACTTTCCTTATCACCATAATCACGTGTCAATTGCGAATAATCTTGAAACCCCAAACATACAGCTACTTTATTACTTCTAGCTGTGGCAATCAAATTATCTAATCCTCTAAAATAGATAGTTGGCAACTCATCAATTATCACCGAACTTTTTAATTTTCCTTTCTTATTGATTAGTTTTATGATTCTCGAATTGTACAAACCCAAGGCAGCAGAGTAAATATTTTGTCTGTCGGGATTGTTTCCCACGCAAAGAATTTTAGGTTCATCCGGATTATTGATGTCCAACGAAAAGTCATCTCCCGTCATCACCCAATAGAGTTGAGGTGAAATCATTCGTGACAAGGGAATTTTTGCGGAAGCGATTTGTCCTTGCAATTGATCTTGTGCGCCACCTTGCCAAGCATCCATAAACGGAGATAAATAATTTTCGAGATCAGGGTAGGAAGTAAGGATGGTAAAAACATCAACATATTTCTTGTTGAGCAATTCAATGGCATGTGGAAACGTGCAGTACTTTCCATTGTCATAAATTTTCAGGAACCAAATAATAGCGGCTAGTAATATAATGGGAGACTCCACAAAGAAATCGCCTTGTTTTTGTATCCAGCTGCGGTTAAGATTCAACATAATGGTATAGGCTGATTCATAAGCATCTGAGATGTCAGTCATAAAATCTGGATTGATTGGATTGCAACGATGGCTTCTGCTAGGATCGTCAAAGTTGATAATATAGATTTTTGGTTTAACGGTATATTTATCGCTGTGTTTTAGTAAATGATTATACGCAATAGTAGAAAGATCATCGAATTTGAAATCGTAGATGTACATCGAAAATCCTTTTTCGATATGCTGCTTTATATAGTTGTTTATAATGGCGTAACTTTTTCCAGATCCAGGTGTTCCTAAAACTATGGAAGCTCGAAATGGATTTACCACATTAATCCATCCTTCATTCCATTTGCCTTTGTAATAAAATTTGGTTGGCAGATTAACGGAATATTCATTTTGCATCAATTTGGTTTCTTGCATGAAACTTTCATTCTCATTATTAAAAACATCGCTCATAAGATTGGTACGCAATAGTCGACTGATCCAAACTCCAGCCATCATTAACGAAATATAGCCGGCTGACGTAGTGAATATGTATAAAGAAATCGCTGTACCATCAGACAACTTCAGCAATGGTGTGTTGAGAAAGAAAAGTATAAATCCAACGATTAAGGCAATGGATATTTTAGACCAGCTAATTTTTTCGTTTTTGACTCCTTTTGTTCCCAAACAGCTTAATGCTAACAATACCAAAGCAAAAATTTTGGTGTAGATGGTGTGAGAGAATAGACCTGCAGTCCGTTGAAAATTGCCTAGGATCTTGTTAATGATTTGTAGCGTCCAACCCTTTTCTAAGAAAAAACTATAACAAAACCAGTAAAAGTGCATGAGTACTAGAAGGATACTTACAGCGCGCATGAAAGCCATTATTTTGGCGAGTCCTCTTAAATCGTCTTCTCCTTGCATAATCGAAAAGTTAAAAATGTAACGAGCGAAAGTAGATCGAACGTAAAAGAACCTAAGTCAATTGACTTTCGCTGGCATCAGTTGGCGTTGGTTGTCTCGCTAAACTATTTCTTTCCGTGATGATTGTTGCGTTTTGTCTTTTTCTTTATTTGATTAGCAAATATTAGCTCTTCATAATCTTCACCTTGAGTAATTGGTAGTAAAGTTCCAAGGCTTGTTATAAGTCCAAAGTCAGGTATAGAATGGGTTGAATAATTTCCATCAAGAAAATCAAAAAGAGCATGTGGTTTTTCTGTTTCTGGCGAGGATTCATTTTTACTAGCTGTGGATGAAATTGTTTTGGTATTCTGTCTCTCATTCTGAACTTTTTGAGTCCCTCCATTTTTCCATAAATCATTAAAAACGTTGGCAGATAAATTTTTATTTAATTGGGATCCATTCCAAACAGTGCGCGATTCATGGTCAATATAAGTCATTCCGTATATACGACCTTGATCATTTCTTCGAACAATGGTGTTTACTCCCTGATCAACTAGTTGCTTCTTGAAATCGTTTTCATTATTCGTGGTGTGCATGGCAACTTCTATCGAATTTTTCAGGATTTCTTTAGCAGGTGCTGTTTTCATTTTCTCTTTAGATTGTTCGAAATGATTTTGCAAACTATCCATACCAGCCTGTTTTCCAAAAAGAGAGGATTTGAAAGGATTAGTTACCTTTTCTCCTTTCTCCTTCACTGCAAAATAAACAAGTCCTTGCTTAGACTGACCGTGTATTTCTCCGGTTATTTGCTCAGCGGTAATATTAAAAAGAGAAAGTAGTGCATTATAAGCTCCTAAACTTTGATACTGATAATACTTTGGCAGATGTCGAATTACCGATGCTATTTGACTTTTTACATTGGCTTCCTTATAATCAACTGGTTTAAAAATTACTTCCTTCGGTTTTTGATTCTGTTCAGTTGCAGGAAGTAATTGATATTTTTGCTCCAATGCACGGCACGCATTCATGGAACGTAATTTCTCATAGGAATCAGATAACTTTTTTCCGTAACGATCAACGCAGATCGAAACGATATGAATGTGAGTTCGTTCAATATCGGTATGCTTGAAAATGACATAAGGTTGGTCTCCATAGCCCATCAGTTCCATATAGTCTTGTGCGATTTTTTTAAAGTCTTCATCACTTACACTATCTTTTGGGTTGGGGTTTAGAGAGATATGCAAAACAGGTTTCTCTGTTCGCTTGTTTGCCATTAAATACGGTTCGAATGAAGGGTATAATTGGTTAACAGTAAATTGTCCATTGACTGTTTCTCTTATTCTATGAGTCGCTATTATTGATCCATTTTCTTGATCTACTTTAAGTTGATTATAAGAAAGTGCACCAATTATATTTGATCCACGACCAATTTTTGCTATCATTTCTCTTCTTTTTTCAAATGTTTTAATTCGAATTCTTCCGTTAAATGAGTGATGGCACGACATAATTGAGCCAACTCGATCGTTTGTTTCTCTAATTTAAAGAGATAGGCTGCGGCTTTCTTTTCAGAAAAATTACGGTACAATATCTTAACAATTTGATTGTAATTAACACCAACAGCACGAAACTGACCGTACAAAGTGGTTAAGCGCATGTAATAATCCATTGCTGCTAGATCTACTTTTACCGTTTTTATTTGCTTTTCAAATAAGAGAGAAGTGATAAATAGCGCTTTATTATCCGCTCCTGAAGCTTCAAAAAGAGAAAGGAATTTAGCATTTTCCTGGTCTGTTAATCGAAAAACATAACGGTGGATGCTAGGATCCTTTTTAGGATTCCTACCGCCTTTATGTTGATTTTTGCTTTGTTGATTCTCCATCATCATTCTAATTTTAATTTTTAGAAAACCCCGACTTCGGAGGGAGTTTTAAGCACCTGCAAGGGCAAGTTGTTTTGAGGCACGGAATTCATTTCGAGTGCCTCAAAACACAACTTGCTCTGTTCTGGTGAACAGATAATCTGCCCTTCGGGACAGATTTAATAAAGCAGGGAAAAACGGCTTTAAGCCGTTCCTGTTCTTATTCAAATATAGATTTGAGCCTTTCATTTTTTAATTTATTTACTTATTTAACAAAGTAAATCATTGATTTTTAGAATGGTGTAGTAGTAAGTATTGCCAAACATTGCCATTGAACGCCAATGTATTCCTTATTCTGAGATGTTCTGGAGTTACCAGCTTTCTTTGTTTCAAAGTTGTAAAAGGATATTTATAAATGACTCTATATCCAATTTCAAACACAAATACCAAGGTGCAGGAGTAAGCAAGTATTTAGTAAAATAGTAAAGTATAAAACGATACAGTTGTACAACTATGCAACTATAAAAGCATAAAAGTAGTAAAACAAATGAGCGTACCTATTATCAATAAACAAGGCATAGCTGTTGGAAATTGTATGAGTCTACAATTGTAAATAAGCACATACTTAAAGTAAATAAATAGGGCAGAACCTTGTATAGAAATATAAGAAGGCACGCTGCTGTACAGCAAAACAATTTAGTAAATAGATAACTTTAAAATTATAAGTAATGGAAACAATAAAAAAAACTTTAAAAATTAGTTTCTCAACTCAAAAGGGTGGAGTAGGGAAATCTACAATGACAACTTTGTTGGCTAGTGTGCTTCATTATCGATTGGGATTTAATGTACTGGTTTTAGACTGTGATTTTCCGCAGCATAGTCTCGGCAATATGAGAGACAGAGATCTTAAAACGGTGATGCAAAATGAATATCATAAGAGAGCGGCAATGAAGCAATTTCAGACGATTGATAAAAAAGCATTTCCTGTCATTCGCTGTAAGGCCGAGAATGCGCTAGAAAAAGCGTCAGAATATATAGAGCAATCGAATAGTGATTGGAATATTATTTTGTTTGATCTTCCAGGAACTGCCAACACTAAAGGTGTTTTGACAACTTTGAAAGCAATGGACTTTATCTTTTCTCCTATTACTGCCGATCGTTTGGTAGTAGAAAGCACTTTAGGCTTTGCCAAAGCATTTTTGCAACTTCCAGAAACAGATGGAGGCAACAAGAACTTAAAGTTTTGGTTGTTTTGGAACCAAGTAGATAGGAGGGAGAAGACTAGTTTGTATAAGTCCTATCAAAGTGTAATAGAAGAATTGGGTCTTTCTATAATGGAGTCAAGAATAATGGATAGTAAGCGTTTCCGCAAGGAAACGGATGATACTAGTAATTATATTTTTAGATCTAGTTTGCTTGCTGCTGAGCCTAATTTGATGAAGATAACTAAGCTAGATCTTTTTGTAAATGAATTTCTGAAAATCATAAACTCCTAAATCTTTTCTTGTATGGAATCTGATAAAAAGCATAAGGGTTTTCAAAAACCAGTTGTAGATGAGGATTACCTCATGAATATTATGAGCGGGGATGAAGCGATCAACAACGATAAAAACACAAGTCAAAGTATCGAAGCTAAGGAAAATAAGCCTAAAGAGAAAATTCGTGTAAGCACTCCAAGGAAACGGAATTATGAAGAAGTATTTCTTACCAACAGATACCCGTCTGGGCGTAGTGGTAAAGTGGTGTACATAAGACCTGAATACCACGAACGGCTCCTTCGAATTGTTCAATTGACAAGGGAAGAGAAAACAACTTTGTATTCCTATATCGATAACATTTTAGAACAGCATTTTAATGATTTTGGAACCGAAATTCAGGAATTTTTTAATGAGAGAAACAAGCCGATTTTTTAATTAATGTATAACACTAAATAGCATGGAAACTGTAATTGTAATTTGTTTACTCATCATCATTTTCCTTTTGGCAAAGGATAAAATTGTCATAGGAAAATATCATAAGCAAAAGCCAAGGCAAGAGAAAGTCAATTCGAATCTACCTGATATTATGGGGCAGCCTAAGCCTCAAAGAAGCCTTTGCGTGCCAAAGAAGCCCTATGACAGACAAGAGCAAAAAGAGGTTCATTATAATGGTAATTTTGATATAGAAATCGACGAAGATAAAGTCGAATTACAAATTCCACAAGAAGAGCTGGATGAAGTTTTTGGGAATGTACCTGATTTTGAGAATGAGGAAGAAGATTGGAATAGTTATGGACGATCCGATGGCGATAATGGTTTTGCCCAAGGGGTTACCTTTGAAGAATTAAGCACTGTAAAAAAGTTGTTAAAAAAAGAGAAAATGAGACCCTCTCAAAAGGAAACAGCGACAGTACTACTTCAGAAAATACAAGGAACCGAATTATTCGACCTATTGGAAAATTCTATCGAAGATGCTTCTCAAAAAATAGCCAAGCTGCTAGACGGTACACTTTCTTCAGAGACGGATTCTGGTTCTTCTATTTTGCACAAAAATGATTTGGAAGATTTTGATATTGGGGAGTTTGTTTAAATTCCCCGATATTTTTTAGAATCTTAAATTGTTATCTTATTTATACAACGTCAAATTTTAAATATTTCTCTATTCCATAAAATACTTCAAAATTATACTCTGCATAAATACTACTATTCTCATTCTTGAAAATACTTCTCAGGATTTCATTATCATAAGTAAAATGAAATTTATATTTAGAATTTACTGGACGCCGATCATTCTTTAATATTCTCGCAATACATTCTTTCGATGGCAGATTATGGTTGTTTTCGCCATTAACGCTAAAGAAATAGTTGTTGCATTCAATTAAGCTGTAAAGTGCATCACTATTGTTTCCTTTACTGCCATGATGAGTAACTTTAACCCAATCACATACTATTTTATTATCCTCATTAAACCCAAGATTTTCTAATGAATTTACAATATCAGTGGGATGAGAATCTGCTAACCAAAGTATTTTTTTATTATTAAATTCTGTAAGTACAGAGATACTACTTCCATTTTCAACCGAAACATCTTCTTTCCATTTATCCAAAGTAAAATCGTTGATAAGCATTTTGTAGTCGTTTTGTTGTGGTGCTACTGCGTAACTTATTTTTTCATCTTCTTCTCTTTCAAATGATTTTGTGCTATCTAAAGGATATTTTAATCTTAAGTTATCTAATTTTTGAGGAGATGGTGACAAAATCGTTATTTTTAATCCAAACAATTCAACTGGTTCCATTGAATTTGTAATGTCAATATTTAATAACTTATTATTCGATTTTAAGTACTCATATAATAAATCTCCTTGTCCAATACTGGCAAATTTACTTGCACTCTTTGTTGATGGATTGAAATCATAACCTTTCGGTGGATTATAAAAATACTGATTTACGATTTCTTTATATTCACCATCATTAATAGTATCAATATACTTTATTATTCCACCAATATGATCATCGTGAATATGTGAGATAATCCATATATCAATTTGTTCTCCTCTATTTGTGATTTCTTGAATTTCTTTCTCTAATACATGACGAAAAGTCCTTTCATAACCTGCATCAATAAAAATATTATGATATTTATTATCAGTGCCAAGATACCTTAAGCTTGCAGCATCTCCACATTCAGCTTGAAAAAATTTAATTTCCATATTTTAAAAACTTTCTTCTTCTAAAGATTTAATTTGACCTTTAATAATGCCATTTTCAAAGTAATAAACACCGCTTAACTCCTTGTGAAAATTAGTATGTCTACTTGATTGATAAGACATTTTTTCACCTAGTACTGTCCAAATTACATCTAAATTATTTACATCCAAAAACTTTAAAAATTCTTTCTTTTTTATCATTAGACCTTTATAGTTTTTGTTGGTCACGATTATTTCATTTAATTCATTTTTAAATTGTCCATCAATTGGTGCATATTGAAGATCCATTCCTTTAAATATTGTCTCGCAAGGCATATCATAACTAAAATGAGCATCTGATTTATCATCACTCATTTCTCCAAGAGCATTTGAAGAGGCAATTATAAGCTTAAAGTTGGTATCACGAATTATCTCCCATTTATTTTCTTTATCACTATCTAAATATGCAGGTGACCAAAATTTCTCTCTATTTATTAATTTACTATAATCACTACTTTCTGGCATCCAATTTCCCCAGAAATTTTGATAAACAAGCCAATTTAGTATTTTATTCTTATCTTTTTTATTTATTAAATAACCTTGAATTTTATAAAAGATCTCTTTACGTTGAACATCATATTTATCTTCACCAATTGGTTTTGGTTCATTCCAAGAAACAATTTTTTTCAAAAAAAGCCAACTTTCATTATTTTTAGAGTCATTTTTCTCAAGAATATCTTTTACTATTGGCAAATCATCTAGTTTTTCAATCCATTCAGAATTAGTTTGATTCCAATATTTATAATCTAAATCTTCCCACCATTCTTTTTTTTCGCTCAAAATTCCTAAATCATCTTTTTCTTCATTTTCCTCTGGATTTTTTAAAGTAAAAGCAGGATCTATATCTCGAATATAAATTTGCCAAGGACCTTTGAAAAATTCATATTTTTTATCACTACTCCAACTAAATTTATTTAATTTATAGTTATCCGAAATCATAGCTAAAATTTCAAAAAAAGCAATTCTTTGATATTTTTTTCCAATTCGCTCAATAGTATTTTCGCTTCTTGAAGTATAACGTGAAATTGAATCATCATATTGACCGTGAATTTTTGCATTAAACCCAAGTTTAAATACTCTATCTATAATCCAATATTTGAAAGAATTAATATCCCTTTTATTTAATTTCCAATCTGCAGATATATATTTTGCTTCTAAAAATGGAATTACTTTTTCCAACAAATACAGTTTTTCGTTAGAATCAAAAATATCATCAATAAAATTCAACATTTTATCTAAAAATTCATCAATACTTTTTAATTGAGATTTGTGTTTATCTTCACCATATTTATATGTGAAAAGAGACTTATTTTTATTTAATGAAGCTTTTGTTTTTAAAATTTCAATTATTGTTCGTAATAACTTCTTTTTACTATTATTTAATGATTTATAAAATAAATTATATTCTATTTCAAACGTAAAACTTGTTGGGGCAAAGTCATCTAAACAACCATCAATATGCTTACTAAAATCACCATAACCTGTTACTGAATGGTATATTCTATTGTTCGTTAATCTATAATCTTTTTTAGATTTAGGGTCATCATATGGAACGCTATATTTTAATACTTCTTCCTTAGAAGGCAGTCTGTTGGGTAGCTTACTTTTATATGGAGGTCTTATTAAACTTATGTCAATTTTTAGTTTAGGATTTTTATATAAAGCATATTCTATCGTATTTCTTGCATAATCCCTTAATAAAATATGATTTGGAGGTATTCCTTTTTTGAAAATATAATTATAAATAACTAAAGCAATTTTATTGATAGAATCTACGTTTCCAGTTCTTAAAACACATCCATAGGCTATAGCATACAGTCTTTCAGATACGTATAAATCATCAATATTTTTAAATGATTTTAAAATTGATATTAGAGCATCAGGTTGTTGCTCTAAAAGATTAACCATTGCTTTTGTCGTTTGATCACGTAATTTAATATTGGTAGAGGATAAAACCCAAGTTAGTGTTTGAGCTGTCAATCTAGTTGTTTCAAAATCTAACTTGTTAGAAATATCTGGTGTCCAAGCCCAATCAATTAAGCGACGAATGGGATAACCATTTTCATTGTCATCATAACTACTAAAATATCGTAAATGCTGTTGCCAAAAGCTATCTCTCACTGGCATTTTATAACTCTTCAATATTCTAAACAATCTATCACTATTAAATGGATGCCCTTTAATAGTTGATAATTCAATCAACTTGTAAAAATAGTCATCTTCAGAAACTCTAAAATATTCTCCTCTGAACCAATTTACAAGTTTTTCATTATCTATGCTTTCAATCTTTCGCCAATTTAAGCTGTCTAGTAAAAAGCTATTTAATACTCCTATGATGTGTGATTTATGAAATTTATCAATTTCGTCATTCTCAAAATACCAATTATAAACTTCAAATATTTCTAACTTGAATTTTTCTGGTAACAAAATAGAAAAAGCTTCGAGAATACCTTCATTATACCAATATCCGTTTCTATCGCTAATTAATTTTCCAAACTTATTTTCTTTTTTAAAACTATTTATGACATTATCTGAATTATTAAAGTTCTTTAATAACTCTTCGGCAATATAAAAATCTCCAAATCGTTGGTATGCAAAATATATTACTTCTTCTTGCTGATTTGTTTTATAGTTTGTTTGTGGATTTGTTATGAATATACTTTCTTCTATTAAATCATTTAATAAAAGTTTGTGGTCTGGAAATTCTGTTTTTAGCAATTGTCTAACATCTTTGAGTAGTAAAGAGTTATTTTCATTATTGTAGTTTGCAAATGCTACTTTGTGAATTGCGTCTAAAACAACATTACAATATTTATACTCATCGCGTTTGTTTTGAAACTTACGATTTATTGAATCAATATAAATTTGAAAAATACTACTTACTCCTTGGAAACCCTGCGGAAATGTTTTTTCGGGTGTGTCTTTAATTGTATCACAGATTAATTGTAAAAACAACGGTTTTGTAAATTCAGGTGCTAATATTGGAAAGTTAGGTTGTTTTAGTCCGTGAAATTCGCAGAATAATTTAAGAGCTGCATATTCATTGCCTTTAAATCCTTCGTGAGTTTTAAAAGTTATCTTAGCATCTTTTCTAACATTCTCCGGAATTACAAAATCTAAATAGGTTGTTCTAATTGTTAGAACTAAACCAATAAAAGGATAGTTGGTAAATTCATTAATAAAACTTGCAATTCTAGAATTCCATAAATCCGCACCTGCTCCTTCATTGATTGCATCAACTAAAAACAAAACCCTTGAGCCAACTTGCTTCCCTATATTATTTAAAGTTTCTAGTAATTGTTTATTTGTACAGTTGACGGATAAATTGGATTTAATGTTTTCCCAAATATCTTTAGAACTATTAAATTGTTGTCCAAGTAATAAAAGAGTTGGTAACCCCCTTTTTATTCTAGTCTTTGCGATATCTCCTAATAAATGTGATTTCCCGTTTCCAGCATCTCCTTTAATTATTAAATAAGGATTATTCGCAAGATTAACATGTACCTTATTTGAAATATCATTAATAAAATCATTATTAGATTGTTTTATTTCTCTTAATCTGCTTGTTTCTTGTTCATAAGGAGTTCGATAAGTGTGATCTTGTTTAATATTTTTATTTTTTTCTTCTTCCTCCCTTCTCAATTTATAGACTTCTTGAGATTTATCGTCAATACAATCATTGAGTTTTTCTAAACTTTCCAACAGCCATTTTACATCAATATTTTGGATAATTGAATTTTCTAACGTTTTAATCCAATTAATAGCTTTCTGTTTGACACTATCATATTCTTTCTCAATTTTATCAAGATGAATATTATCATTTAATTGTCTATAGCCTTTTTCTACTATCCAATTATCAACGATATTTAAAAATCTTTTGAAGAAATAATCATCTTTAGCAATATCGTTGAAAATTTTTGCAATTGGTAATTGAAAATTTAAATCTTCATTAAATCTAGGCCCTAAATCTTTTATAGAATTCAGAATATGCTTAGTAAAGAACTCTGATGTTAATCCGTAGTTGCCAAAATATCCAAAAGTTATACTTGGTAGATATTGTTTATATAACAATTCGTTAATTATTTCAATATATTGGCAATAGATAACTTTCCCTTTTTCTTCAGGTCTGAATCTAGTGAAAATCCCATATAGATAAATTTCGTCTTCAGCTATTATATAAATTGGACTCCCAGAAAAGCCCTCAATTGAATATTTTGAATAGTCTTCATGTAGTTGTAATTGAAATTGATTATCTATACCGTGCACCCAAGTTGGGTATAAAGTTGCAAGTTCTTTTCCATAAGTAGCGTTTGGAAACCCTTTAGTTATGAAATTACTATAATTGCTTCTTTCTTTTACAGGTGAAATTTTTGGAATTATACCAATAATATTTTCAACTTCTTTTTTATCTAAAATTAAAACAGCGACATCTTTAGTTATATCGGTAAATAATAATTCTCTACTTACTTGTACTTTGATAGTCTCATATTCTGTAGAATCTGATTTTAGAATGTCTATGCAGATTTCGATTCTTTGGTCTTTGAATGCATCTCCATCTGCGAAGAGACAATGAGAAGCTGTAAGGACGTAAATTTTGTCTTTAAAGTTGTCTTGATAATATAATACTCCACTTCCTATATAGATATTTCTTGAAGATTCTTTAAGCCTTACTGTAATTTTTGTAGTTATTTTATCCAAAGATGTTTCGAACATAAGTTTATAATTATGAGCAATAGTTAAAGCTTGTGGATTGTCATTTTAATTTATTCTATCTTCTTCATCAACATTTAAAAACGTTCTTTTCTAATTATTAGTCTTTCATCACGCTGTATTGCATATTGCAACTTAAAATATCATAATATTGATTACCCAAATTTAGTGATTTTTACTATCACAAACTAAGTTGTCAAGTCTTCTTCTGCCAAATAACTCCACTTAACGACAACATATTAAACAGCAACTGTTTCCAAATGATATTTGTTCCATACTCCCGTAAAGTACAGGAATAAAGAACAATTTAATTTTTTCAAATCATGAGAAATCAAGTTAAAAAAGTAGTGTTGGTAGTGGCTGTACTATCAACAATTAGTGCAATGGCACAAGGAAATGGAACAGCAGGCATCACAGAAGCGACGCAAATGGTCACTTCTTATTTTGATCCTGCTACCCAACTTATTTATGCTATTGGGGCAGTAGTGGGACTTATTGGTGGCGTGAAGGTCTATAACAAGTTTAGTAGCGGTGATCCAGATACGAGTAAGACTGCAGCCAGTTGGTTTGGAGCTTGTATCTTTTTGATTGTAGCGGCAACTGTTTTACGCTCTTTCTTCCTATAATTTTTTGCCTTATGAATACGTATAATATTAATAAAGGTATTGGAAGAACGGTGGAGTTCAAAGGACTGAAAGCGCAGTACCTGTTCATCTTTGCAGGTGGTTTGCTCGGGATGCTTATCCTGATAATGATCTTGTACATGACTGGAGTCAATTCTTATCTGTGCCTATTTATAGGAATCGGTGGTGGATCGCTACTCGTATGGCAAACTTTTTCACTGAACAAAAAATACGGTGAACATGGTTTGATGAAAGTGGGAGCGAACAAAAGACATCCACGATATATCATCTGTCGCAAGCCTGTGCATCGCTATTTTCAGTTGACTTCTAAAATGTATCAGCTATGAGAAATAAATCAAAGGCGACTACACTGGAAAGTAAGTTTCCGTTGCTAGCAGTAGAAAATAATTGTATTATCTCCAAGGATGCTGATATCACCGCTTGTTTTCGAGTACAGCTACCAGAGCTTTTTACAGTAGCCTCTGCGGAATACGAAGCCATTCATTCGGCATGGCACAAGGCAATCAAAACATTGCCTAATTATACGGTGGTGCACAAACAGGATTGGTACATCAAGGAAAAATATGCTCCTGATATAGCCAAAGATGATTTGAGTTTTTTGGCAAAGTCCTACCAGCAACATTTTAATGAGCGTCCGTTTCTCAATCATTATTGCTATCTGTTCTTAACTAAAACGTCCAAAGAGCGTATGCGAATGCAGAGTAATTTTTCTTCGCTTTGCAAAGGAGTGCTCATCCCAAAAGAGCTAAGAGATAAAGAAACCATCTCTCGCTTTATGGAATCGGTGGCGCAATTTGAGCGAATTGTGAACGATTCCGATTTTATAAAATTAGAACGATTAAGCGAGGAAGATATTATTGGAACAACTAGCAAACAAGGATTATTGGAACAATACCTAAGTCTTTCAAGAGAGGAGGGTACACCATTGCAAGACATTGCTTTGGGAGGAGAAGAAGTTCGCATAGGAAACAAAAGGCTTTGTCTGCACACCTTGTCCGATACCGATGATTTGCCGAGTTCAGTAGCAGCAGAAACCCGTTACGAAAAGTTGTCCACCGATAGAAGTGACTGTCTCTTGTCTTTTGCTGCGCCAGTTGGATTGTTGTTAAGTTGCAATCACATCTACAACCAATATCTTTTTTTAGATAACAGCGAAGACAACCTGCGCAAGTTTGAGAAGTCAGCAAGAAATATGCATTCCTTGGCACGGTATAGCAGGGCTAATCAAATCAATAAAGAATGGATCGAACGCTATTTGAACGAAGCACATTCTTTTGGACATGCTTCTATTCGAGCGCACTTCAATGTAATGGCATGGTCAGATTATCCAGTGGAATTAAAACAACTAAAGAACGACACCGGTAGTGCTTTGGCGTTGATGGAATGTAAACCAAGGCACAACACTACAGATGTAGCGACGCTCTATTGGGCAGGAATGCCAGGTAATGCAGGAGACTTTCCGAGTGAAGAAAGCTTTTACACTTTTATAGCACCTGCACTTTGTTTTTTCACTGAAGAAACCAATTATAAAAGTTCCCCCTCTCCTTTTGGAATCAAGATGGCTGACCGACTGACTGGAAAACCCATTCATTTGGATATTTCTGATCTGCCGATGAAGCGCGGTATTATTACGAATAGGAATAAGTTCATATTAGGTCCATCAGGTTCAGGGAAGTCATTTTTTACCAATCATATGGTGAGGCAATATTACGAACAAGGAGCTCATGTATTATTGGTAGATACAGGTAATTCGTATCAAGGATTGTGTGAATTAATCAAAGGAAAAACCAAAGGAGAAGATGGCGTTTATTTCACCTATACCGAAGACAATCCGATAGCCTTTAACCCTTTCTACACCGATGATGGCATATTCGATATTGAAAAAAGAGAAAGCATTAAAACTTTGATATTGACCTTATGGAAAAGGGATGACGAACCACCAACGCGGTCCGAAGAAGTGGCACTCTCGAATGCAGTGAGTGGTTACATTGAACGAATCAAGCAGCAGGATGAATTTCCTTCCTTCAATGGGTTTTATGAATTTGTACAAGGAGATTATAGACAAGTCTTAGAAGATAAAAAAGTACGAGAAAAAGACTTTGATATTGCCAACTTCTTAAATGTGTTAGAACCTTATTACAAAGGAGGTGAATACGATTATCTATTGAATTCCGAAAAACAACTCGATTTACTTTCTAAACGATTTATTGTTTTCGAAATAGATGCGATCAAGGATCATAAAATCCTTTTTCCAATTGTGACTATCATCATTATGGAGGTTTTTATCAATAAGATGCGTCGTTTGAAAGGAGTACGAAAACTAATCCTGATTGAAGAAGCTTGGAAAGCTATCGCAAAAGAAGGGATGGCAGAGTACATCAAGTACCTGTTTAAAACGGTACGAAAGTTTTTTGGAGAAGCCATTGTTGTAACACAAGAAGTAGATGATATCATCCAATCTCCCATTGTAAAAGAAAGTATTATCAATAATTCAGATTGTAAAATACTGCTGGATCAAAGAAAGTACATGAACAAATTTGACGATATCCAGGCCATGCTTGGTCTAACTGAAAAAGAAAAAGCGCAAGTACTTTCCATCAATATGAACAATGATCCCAAGCGACTCTACAAAGAAGTTTGGATTGGGCTAGGAGGAACGCATTCGGCAGTATATGCTACAGAAGTTAGTTTCGAGGAATATCTAGCCTACACCACTGAAGAAACAGAAAAGTTGGAAGTGATGCAACTGGCTAGCCAATTAGATGGAAATGTAGAACAGGCTATCAAGAGGATTGCTCTTGAGAAAAGGGAACAAGAAAACAATTAGTAAACATTTTAAAAACGAATAGAAATGAAAAATTTAAAAATTATGATATGCATGGTGATTTTATTCGCTTTCATGCCGAATGCTAAAGCACAGTGGGTGGTAACAGATCCTACAAATTTGGCTCAAGGAATAGTCAATTCAGCAAGACAGATTATACAGACTTCGACCACAGCGACCAATATGATTAACAACTTTAAAGAAGTTCAAAAAGTGTATAATCAAGGTAAAGAATATTATGATAAACTAAAGGCGGTAAACAACCTGGTAAAAGATGCTCGAAAAGTGCAACAGACTGTGTTGCTTGTTGGTGATGTTTCTGAAATGTATGTAAACAATTTTGGGAAAATGTTGAACGATCCCAATTTCAACGAGCAGGAATTAACAGCTATTGCTAATGGGTATTCCATACTGTTAAACGAAAGCACAGAACTATTGAAGGAGCTAAAACAAATTGTAAACTCTTCCAGCTTGTCGCTCAATGACAAAGAACGAATGGACATTATTGACCAAGTGTATCTGAAAGTAAAAGAGTACCACAATTTGGTTCGTTATTTCACGAATAAAAATATTTCGGTTAGTTATCTGCGAGCCAAGAAAGCTAATAACAGCCAAAGAGTATTGGATCTATACGGAACCGCTAACCAGAAATATTGGTAATCATGGAATTTAGTAATCTTCATGAAGTATTACGTTCGCTCTATGATGAGATGGTACCATTATCATCTGATATGGCTGCGGTTGCTAAAGGCTTGGCTGGATTGGGTGCTTTGTTTTATGTCGCATTAAAAGTCTGGCAAGCGCTGAGTAGTGCCGAACCAATAGACTTCTTCCCGTTACTTAGGCCTTTTGCTTTGGGTATTTGTATTACATTTTTTCCAACGATTGTTTTAGGAACGCTTAATGGGGTACTTAGTCCAGTAGTGCAAGGAACGCACAGCATATTAGAAAGTCAAGTTTTAGATTTGAATTCTTTACAACAGCAGAAAGACCTATTGGAGAGAGAAGCGATGCTGCGTAATCCTGAAACAGCCTATTTAGCATCGGATGAAGAATTTGATAAAAAGTTGGATGAACTCGGATGGACGCCTTCCGATTTGGCAACCATATCTGGGATGTATATCGAAAGAGAAATGTACGGAGTTAAGAAAATGATTCGGGATAGTTTTCGTGAATTTTTAGAAGTGCTTTTTCAAGCAGCTGCATTAGTTATAGATACGATACGAACTTTCTTCTTAATAGTGCTTTCAATATTGGGGCCAATAGCATTTGCGATTTCAGTCTGGGATGGATTTCAGTCTACTTTAACGCAATGGTTGACTCGGTATATTAGTGTGTATCTCTGGTTACCCGTTTCAGATCTTTTTAGTGCGATGTTGTCCAAGATCCAATCCTTGATACTCCAAAAGGATATTGACAGTTTATCTGATCCCAATTTTATCCCTGATTCATCAAGCACAGTTTATATCATATTTATGATTATTGGCATCATAGGGTATTTTACCATACCTACGGTGACTGGATGGATAATTCAGGCTGGTGGCGCAGGAAACTTTGTTCGCAATATTAATCAAACCACTACTAAAACTGGGAATATAGTAGGGGCTGGTACAGGCTCTGTTGCTGGAAATATTGGCGGTAAACTAATGAAGTAACAATTTAAAAATAAGATGAAATGGAATTTAAAACTTTAAGAAACATCGAAAATAGTTTCAGTCAAATTAGGCTTTACGCTTTTGTATTTGCAGTACTGTGTGTTGGTATATCGGGTTATGCTGTTTGGGAATCTTACCGATTCGCTGAATTGCAACGTCAGAAGGTCTATGTATTAGACAACGGAAAATCGCTAATGTTGGCTCTTGCTCAGGATGCTTCGATCAATCGACCTGTAGAGGCTCGTGAGCATGTTCGTCGGTTTCACGAGCTTTTCTTTACACTAGCTCCAGATAAAAATGCAATTGACAATAATATGAAAAGAGCATTCAATCTTGCTGATAAAAGTGCTTTTGATTATTACAAAGACCTAGCAGAAAAAGGATATTACAATAGGATCATTTCAGGAAATGTCCAACAACGACTTGAAGCAGATAGTGTGGTTTGTGATTTTGAAACCTATCCTTATGCTGTGAAAACGTATTCTAAGCAGTTCATCATTCGATCCAGTAATGTGACAAAAAGGAATCTCGTCACTTCTTGCTATCTGGTTAATTCCGTTCGTTCAGATAACAATCCACAAGGCTTCAATATGGAGAAGTTTACGGTTTTGGAAAATAAAGACCTAGAAATTATAGAACGCTAAAATTGTAACGATGAAACATATTCGAACAAATATTAACCTATGGATCAATGAAGTTGAGGTGAAATGGAGGATGCTTCCATTGCAGAAGCAGAATACATACATTATGGTTTGCTTTACTGTCTATCTAATAATCAGCATAGTTGGTATTCTTATCAGTTTGTTTTAGTTCCTGTAGTGAGCAATCGCTAGAGGGATCATTAGTACTAATTATAAAAAAGAAAAGACATGAAAGAAAATGAAAACAAGAAAAATGCAGTCTATGTTACAGATGGCAGTATAAATGCAGCTTCTGATGGACTGGAAGTGAGTAGGGAGGGTAAAGCCGAAAAAATTAAAAAGCCAATCATTTTTGGATTGATGGCGATAGTATTTTTTGGCTGTATGTATTTGATTTTTAAACCAGCAGAAAATATAAAAAATATTGAGATTCTAGGACTTAACGACTCTGTTCCTCAGGCTACCACTATTGGTTTAGAAAATGACAAACAAAAAGCCTATGAACAAGAATTATTAGAACAGAAAAATCAAGAAAAACAAAATGCCCTGACATCGCTGTCTGATTACTGGAATGAAGGGAGTACAGAAGAATCTTTGCAAGATGTTCCTGAAAAAGAAGGGAATACTAACGCTTCATTAAGTAGTTATCGTAATGCACAAAACACATTGGGCAGTTTTTACAATAATGATAATTCTGAAACGCAGGAATTACGCAAGCAACTAGAGGAACTAAAAGAAGAACTGGCAAGAAAGGAAGAAACACCAACTAATATTGTTGATAATCAGTTGGAGTTAATGGAGAAATCGTATCAAATGGCGGCTAAATATTTGCCGATCAATTCAGCATCGCCTGAAAGCAAGGCAAATGTTACTTCTTCACCACCAAAAGAAGCCTTTGTTTCCATAATTCCAGAAAGTCGAAATGTCGTTTCTAACTTGGAGCAAAGAGTCGAGGAACATCTAGTAGTAGCGGTTAGTAATAGTACATTCACCAATACTAATCAACAACAGCAAGCAAAGAATAGTATTCGTGCTGTTGTTCAAGAAACACAACTCGTCTCCGAAGAAACTAGTGTTAGCCTGCGTTTATTGGAACCTGCAAGGATACAGAATAAAACGATCCCAGTCGGAACTGTAGTAACTGCAAATTCGAAGTTTCAGCAAGGTAGGTTACAACTGAAAATTAGCTCTATTGAGTTGGAGGGAAATATTCTCCCCATTGAGCTCACTATCTATGGCTTGGACGGACAACAGGGATTGGTAGTGCCTTATTCTCCAGAACGTACCGCTATGACCGACATGGCAGCAAATATGGGACAAACTTCTGGTAGTAGTATAATGCTGTCAACTTCTGCTGGACAACAAATTGCAGGGGATTTAAGCCGAGGATTAGTTCAAGGTGTTTCAAATTATTTCTCAAAAAAAATTAAGATTCCAAAAGTTACCCTAAAAGCAGGACTGCAAGTGCTGCTAGTATCAAAAAAATAATTGTTTAAAAAATAAATGGTATAAAATGAAAACAGCTGTAAAAAATACTTTGATGATACTAATTTTAATATTAGGATACACATCAATTACGCATGGGCAGGAGGCCTTGTGCACAAGCGCAAAGAAAAACCTAACTATAATAGAGCCATACGATATAGAAGTAACATTCGATAAAACTACACATCTATTATTTCCCTCTGGTATTCGTTACGTAGATTTAGGTAGTACTAACTTGGTTGCGAGTAAGGCTGAGGATGCTGGTAATGTTTTGCGAGTTAAGGCATTTGTTCGCGATTTTGAAGAAGAAACTAATTTTTCAGTAATTACGGAAGACGGAGCCTTCTATAGTTTTAATGTCTCCTACAATATATGTCCTAGGGTTACTAATTACAGTTTAACTAAAACCGTCAAGACCGATCGTGAGTGGAATTCAAAACCAATTTTGTTTAAAGAACTAGGAACGAATTCGCCCAAATTGGTCGACGAATTAATGGAGGAGATTTATAAGCAAGACAAGCACTTTATAAAACAAATTGGCACCAGAAAATTTGGAATAGAATTTCTATTGAAAGGTATTTATATTAATGATGACAAATTTTATTTTTATACACAAATTAAGAATTCAAGCTTCGTTTCATTTCCAATTGATTTCGTCAGTTTTAAAGTGATAGATAAAAAGAAAGCGAAGCGCACTGTTGTACAGGAAGTAACTAAATATCCAATAAGAGTTTATAGCGCTATCGATGAGGTAGAAGGAAAAACGGTTTCTAGAAATGTCTTTGTTTTGGATCAATTTACGATCGCTGATGACAAAGTACTTCGCATAGAACTCCATGAAAAAAATGGTAGCCGATTGCAAGTTTTGGAGATTAAAAATAGCCACTTACTTAAATCCAAGTTAGTTAAGAAGCAACATACAGCGGAAGATTTAGAGTAATAATTAAAACTTAATATGAAGTGATTGCTTTACTAGATCTAGTTTAGCAATCACTTTGATTTTTAGTATTATAAACAAACTACGTAACTATCGTTAAATGAGTAACTTGTTTTTATTTTGTTGCTTTTTTTGTAAATTTATCAAGTGAAATTTATAAATATTTGATTATGAATCCTGCATTGTTTTTAAGTATAATTGCTCTAATTATAGGTGTAAGCCTTCGATATTGGATCAACAGGCGAAAATTTCACAGACGGAGTCCAATGGGAGTAGAGGGATTTTCGAGTTACGAAAAATCAGTAATTACTACTTTCTTAGAAGGAAGCGCAAAGTGGATTTCCGTTGGATTAATTATTTTTGGACTCCTTATGTTATGGAGTTATTCAAAAAAGGAGTCAAACGAAAAGAGGCCAGCTCCAATCAAAGTAGAAAATTTGCGATAATAAAGCGGCATTCTTTTGCTTCTTTTCTTTTGACGCTTTTGTGGAAAGAAAAGAAGGTGGAAATAAGTAAATAGGATAAAGAATATCCTATCATTTTACTCGAACCTTTTCAGAAAAAATAGATGGAAGCATTGCGTACTGATTACTTTTTTCTGAAGTGGTTCAACTAGTTTCTTCAAAAAGACTTTCCCGACCATTTCGAAGGGAAGGTCTTTTTGAAGTTCAAAATTGTAGTATATACTCTATGCTAAATTAGAGTTTTAAGATTGTATAAAATAGACGGTCACCCGCGAAGTGGCCGTCTATAATTTTAATTAGAATGTATTAATTGAAGCAATTCACACCCAGTTTTTGAAAATTAGTACAGATTTCAAAAGCTTTTTGAGATTTTAATTGAGCAGTACCTCCCATAATAATGGATTGCAATTTGGCTTCACTATCCTTATAACTACGTACATTTTGGTAGTAGCCTGTTACAGCGTTGTAAGCTCCAAACAAAGTTCCTTTTGTCGTGTTCATTTGTTGTGAGTCACTTGTCATAGCATAGGCAAAAGCATCTTCAACGGTATTTTTAAATACTGTAGATATTTCGTCCTCATTTCCAGCTTTTAGATGTTGTAAAGTTTCTTTGTTAGGGCATAGTGCGAATTGTATCATTTTTTTAACCTCATGATCGTGCACTTTCACTTTTGCCCAATTATTAAAAATGTCCTCTAATTGATTACTAAATTCGTTTGCTAATCCCATTACTTTGTGTGCATTTTCCAAACGTTGTTTTGCTCCCGAAGTATGGCGTATGCGTACTACATTACTCATATTACGAAGTGATGCGTTTAGTGTATTTTGGCAAACTATTCTAACGGGTGTAAAAGCTGCCGTAATGCTTCCGCTACCATCGTGTGAAGTAGTGAGGAAAATATATTTTTCTGTAACATCATCACCATTGCCAACACGAATATAGTCCGGTAATTTAGCTGTAATAAAGATACGTTCTCCATTTCCTAAAGCGCCTGCAGTCTCGTACAAAATCCCATCAGTACCACCTACAATAGCATCAAAGAAACTAAATGCTTCACGATTTTGTACAATATGATACTCTTTACCGACGACACCCAAAACAGCATTGTTATCTGTACGGATAGTAGCAAAATAATCGGGAACGTTTACTTCATTGTCCCTTATTCCTAAACTGTCAGTAGGATTAATTATGTTTGATGCGTTGGTATAAAGAGGACTTTTTATCACTTCATAATCAAGTCCTGCGTGGTTAATTGCTTCGGCGCTTGTTGGATAGTCTGTTACTATTTGACCTAAACCGTGCCAAGCTTTTTCTCGTACGCTAAAAAAGGAATAGCGTCCAGCTCTTTCGTTGAAATTTAAATTGTGTGCCATGATATTAAAATTTTAAAAGTTGAAAAAATGATTAAGTATTTAGTGTTAAAATGGTAGATCATCTGCAGGCTCCTCTATAATGACCTTTGTCTTTTCTTGTTTTATGATAGTCTGTGCCTGCCCTATTTTCTTATAACTTCCATGTAATTTAACAGTAGAGGTGTGAAAATTTAAACTAGATCTAAGCTCCCCGTTATTAGCAGTCCAGGCTCTTGTACTTACTCTTCCTGTTAGCTCTACTAAAGCCCCTTTAAGGAGTATTTTTGCTACATTTGGACTTATCCAGTAGGAGCAATCAAAATAGCTGGTTTGCTCTATGCGTTCGCCTTGCCTATTTCGATAACTATCATTGATAGCTACTGAAAAACTCACCACTTTTTTGTCCTGCGGTGTTGTGTGTACTTCCGCATCCCTTGTTAATCTTCCGATGATATTCATAATTTTTACTTTTTAGATTTATTTTTTAAATTAATTTATTCGGTAATGAGAGGAGGTGCTGTTTTGTTTCACTCTAATTCCAATATAAATAGTATTAAATTTCATTGTTGACATTTTTTTTATTCGTCCAAAGAGCCGGAGTATGCTATGTTTCGTTTCGAGAGCATAAAAGGTTAGTGTTTAGTAAAAACAACGTTTTATCAAATAAATACTACCCGTATGGGTGGAGATTTTTTGATAAACCCGTAGGGCTTGACCTTTTTTTTGCGTTAAAAACACTAGAATACCTTTGCTCTTGAATTGGGACAATTAAGCATACTGGTTTTTGAATAGTAATAGACTGGAAGCAAGGTTGTAAAGAGGATTGTTTATGGTTATAAAGAATAAAGCGACTCTTCAAATAAGTATTATATAACGTTATCAATCAACTATTTATACAAGATAAGGGTATGGCTATATAAGCCATGTAAAAGGATCTTGAAAATTATGGGTAGGTAGCGGCTTAAATTTTCAAGATTCTTTTATTTATTATCCGACTAAGCTCTTTTATGCTGGAGCAGAGCGGAAGTATAAATGTGCTTTGAGGATTGGAGTTAAGTTGAAATTGAGCGAAGTATAGATTTGACTGTTCTAAAAGTTAATTTTGAAAAAGGGATATTAGAATAGTACTATAAGGTTATGTGAACTGCCATTAGAGGACAAATAACACCATTGCTAATCAGATATATAAACGACTTGTTTTATTTGCATACTTTAGAGTAAAAGAAGTAGCACTAGACTATTTGCTGAATTGCACTTTGTAAAATTGAATAGCTTTCTGTTTTAAAAAACTGTAAGTAAAATAAAGAGCTAATTCAAATTAAAAGGGAGAGATGTATTGTTTAAATTTTTAATAAAAGGAGATTATGAATGACATGATAACAAAAGAAGATTTGAGGCAGTTTGGTTTGGAGTTATTAGGTAATATTGGTACTTTAATGACACAGACGAAGGAAGTCCGAGGTGAAATAGTAGACCAAGAATGGATAAAAAGCAAGCAAGTAAGAACATTAATGAATATGTCCCCAGGATCTGTTCAAAATTTAAGAGTGACCCAAAAGATACGATTTAAAAAAATACTCGGCTCGTACTACTATAATAAAGTTGATCTACTAAAACTTTTTACAGATGAAAGGCACAAATAAACTTTCCGATGATCGGTTAATGAATTCTTTGCAAATATATATGGAAGATCCAAGATTAAACGTTTGGCACTTCGCGCTGTTGCTAGCTATCCTTACTCTAGGATATAAGCAGAGACAAAAACAAAATATTAAAGTTAGTCGTAGCAAGATCATGGCACTTTCGCATATAAATACGATACCGACTTATCATAAATATTTTAAAGAACTACAAAGTTTAGGATACATTGAATATTTACCTTCATACCATCCAGGAGTTAGGAGTGAAGTTAATCTAAAAGTAATAGAGGTTACTCGGTGATGGAAGTAACCTCTTTTATTTGTGGTGCTGATCGCAGCTACCTTTTACAGAAATATAATATTTCGTATCTGATAACTTGTTATTTTGTTATGAAATAGTAGTTAAGATACATTGTATTTTTGCTTGATCTTTTTTATTTCTTTCTCTAATCTAGAGAGGATAGCTAGGTCTGACTCACACATTACTGGATCCGTTTTATTTATCCGTTTATTAAGCAATGCCATTTCCCTACCAACAGTAACTTGTTCTGTAATAGCATAAGCTTCAGTCTGCTTTACGGATGAATGTCCAAGCATTTCTTTTACTACATTTATTGGTACATTGTTTTGCAGTGTTACTGTGCTTCCAAAGGTCCTGCGAGCCATATGTGTATTAAGGGTGAAGGGAAAAGCACAAAGAATCGCAATCTCCTTTACGTATTCATTCATTTTTTGGTTTGAAGCTACAGGTAAAACAGTGCCACGTTGTAAACAGAGAGGATGTTCTTTATATTTTTTAATTATTTCAAGCGCTTGTGGTAGGAGCGGGACATTACATTAAAAAAACACCAAATAACACTGATTCAACACTGCGCTCAGATCAAGGTTGGCAATATCAAATGAAACAATATCAATATTTGCTGAAATAAAAATGAATTGTGCAAAGTATGTCAAGAAATGGAAATTGTTTAGACAATACAACACTTTAAAACTTCTTTGGAATATTAAAATCTGAACTATTTTATCTTAAAAAACACATCTCATTAGACCAATTAAAATAAGAAATAAATGAAGATATAAAATATTAAAATAAGGATTGAATCAAGTCGAATTAAAAAAAAATGAGCCCGATACAATATAGAGCTCATTAGTATCAAAGTTAAATATGAATTTGTCCAAACTTTTGGGATCAGTCTAATACTAGTATTTAAAGTTTTTTTTTAATACGTATGTAGTTAATAAATAAGGGGTTGATTCTATTTTTAATGTGTTTTTTTCATCATGTTATTTGCTTTATTTTATATAGGTAACCAAATTCACCCTTTTTTTATCGTAATGATTTTATAAAATAATGCTCTAGAAAAGTACTTTTATATTGCGAATTATATAATAAAATTGAAAAAACGACACTAAAAAATGAACGGAGTAAGTGGACTATTTGAACAGCTAAAGATTAAATTTTGAACACCTCAATTATAATTTTTAACCAATAATCAAAGGCTCAACTGGTTCAGTTTTTAAGGGTGTGTATTGACAGAATTCCTTGATTGAAACAAACTCATTTTGGAGCTTATTAAGCTCCTTTCATATGTTTTGTAATGTCTGTTTCTTTGGAGAAACGACTTGTTTGTTTGTAAAGCAGAAATAGTACCTCTTAACCACTCTTTTAAATTTAGCAGTTTGATTAATTTATAAATTTAAAAAAAGTGTACTTGTCTCCCACAAACATTAGCTATTAACGATTAGTTAACAATATCGTGCTGATTTGATGGTATTGAAAACTAGGGGTATTTCTCTTATTTTGACTCTTATTAGTAAAGAGAACTATTTATGTTGAATATTAGTCAGAAAGAAAAAAAGTGTGTGAGGTATCTTACTAATGAAATGTCAAAAGCAGAGCGATCTGTATTTGAAATTGAATTGTCTTTAGATGATGATCTACTTGCTAATTTTGAAGATTTTAAAACAATTTGGATTAGTTATCCCAATAGTGAATTACCCAAAGCAACTACTTCTTTTGGACAAATCATTAAAAAACACAACAAACCAGAAATGGAAAACCTTGTAAGGAGTTCATTAAAAAACAAGGTGCTTCTTTCTACTGCTTTAATTTTAGTCTTTTGCACGATCTTTTATTTTGTTGCAATACCAAATTTAGAATATACCAACCATAAAATTGCTTCTAAAGGAGAGCGGCTCACTTTTATGCTACCTGATAGCAGTACTGTAGTTTTAAACTCGGGAAGTGAAGTTAAATACTCTAATGATTTTGGAAAACAGAGAGATATTTGGTTAAAAGGAGAAGCTTTCTTCAAAGTTACAAAGAATATTAATTCCCCTTTTATTGTCCATACTACTGATTTTGATGTGAAAGTTTTAGGAACAGAATTTAATGTTAATAGCAGTGTAATTAACCAAACAATTTCATTAGCAAAGGGAAAGGTAAATGTATTACTGAAAGAAAGTAAGGATGAAATTAACCTAATGCCAAATGAAGAATTGGTTTGGAATGCTAAAACAAAGTGTGTCATCAAAAGAAATTTTGATGTCAATAAAATTTTAGCTTGGAAAGATAATATACTTCTACTCGACGATGTGAAAATTGAAGATGCTCTTCCTAAAATTAATCAATTCTATGGGGCGAATTTTGTAATTAAGGATGCTGTAATTGCAAATAGGCATATCAAAGGGGCTTTTAAGAATCAGTCAATTGATGAATTTATAACTTCTCTAGAATTTATTTTAGATGTGAGTATAACAAAAACTATTCAAAACAACTTCGAAATAGCAAAATACCATGAAAATTAACCAAATAAAAATGGGCAATAGTGATTGCTTTTCGGACAATTACCTATTTCAGCAAATTCGAAATGGTCAATACGAAGCAATGGAACTTTTCTTTAATAGGTATTATACTCCTTTGTGTCGTTTTGGATTGAGCTATGAATCGAATTCTTGTCTTGTAGAAGAAAAAGTAGCTGATATTTTTATTCAGTTGTGGAACAATAGAAATATTATTGATAAAATTAAAAATCCTAAATCCTATATCTATGTAGTAGTAAAAAACAGTTTAAAAACAGTACGGAAATCAGAGCAGTTTCATCAACAAATCGATGAAAGTAAAACTAGTAATACAATGTTTTCTCCCAGTAGAGAGCAGGAGATTATTGAAAATGAACAAAAGGAAATTAATACCAATTTGATTCGTGAAATATTAGATGTTATTCCTAAAAAGTCACGTCAAGCTTTTGAGCTCAGTAGAATCGATGGATTAAAATACAAAGAAATTTCGGTAATTCTAAACGTCACTCCTAAAACGGTTGAAAATCATATAGCTATTGCACTCAAATATATTAGTAAGGCTTTGGAATCTCATAAAAAAGATAGAGTTATTTAACTCTGTTTAATAATTAGTAGAAAAACTAACTTTTTTAAAATCAGTCTTAGTTTGTTAAAAATAACATTAAGTAATCATAGATAAAATGAAACAAAAAATTATTCTAACCTTATCATTATGCCTTCAGTTGGGTATTGGAACGATTTATTCTAATACTCCAATGAAAATTGAAGCCGTAGAAAATGTAGCTGAAAACGAGAAAATCAATTTAAATCTAAAAGACGTTTCCGTAAAACAAATATTTTCTCTCATAGAACAGCAAATTGACAAAAAGTTCATTTATATGTCAGACCAGAAATTTCTTCAGGAAAAAATTTCTATTACGACAAATAACCAAGATTTAAATCAAGTACTAGCTGTTTTAAAAACCAAGTTGAGTCTTGATTTTAAGATAACTAAAAACGGAATTTTAGTAAAAGAACTTGGTAATTCAAATCAAAATAAGACTCAAGAAAACAGAAAAATTATTGGAGTAGTTTTAGATAATTCTAATTTGCCTATTCCTGGAGCATCTGTTTTTGTAGCAGGAACTGCAATAACCACCACCACTGATTTTGACGGGAAATTTATGATTAATGTCCCTGAAAACACGAGCAGTTTATCCATTAGTTATATGGGATTTGAAACTAAAATAATCAATATTGAGAATAAGACAGAAATTAAAGTAATTCTTTCTGAATCAACTTCTCAGTTAGACGAGGTTGTAGTTGTGGGATATGGTACAGAACAAAGAAGAAATGTTACCGCTTCTATTTCTACTGTAAAAATGAAAGATATTAAATCGCAACCAAAGGCTAATGTAGTTGAAATGCTTGAAGGTCGCTTACCTGGTGTTCAAATCATGAGTGATAACAGTCCAGGAGGAGGTTCTTCTATTCGTGTACGAGGCTTTAGTACCATTAACAATAATGATCCATTAGTAATTATAGATGGGGTTCCGGCTTCAAATGGATTAAATGGTATAAATCCAACAGACATTGAAACTCTTCAAGTATTAAAGGATGCCGCATCTTCTTCTATTTATGGTTCTCGTGCTGCTAACGGAGTTGTCGTTATAACAACAAAAAAAGGTGGAAAAAGTGGTAAAACTGAAATACAATTTGATGGGTATTCCGGTGTTCAATCGGCCTTTAATTTGCCTACTATGCTGAATGCACAACAATATGGTGATTTACTTTGGCAAGCCACAAAAAATGATGGGAAAGTACCAGCAAGTGGGATCTACGGAAGCAATCCTAATTCTCCAACAATTCCCGAGTATCTTAATTCTAGTAAAACCATTCCAAGTGGCGATGTAAAATGGATTAATGAAATTATGCAGCCCGCCGCTGTTCATTCATATAATTTATCGCTGTCAAAAGGGGATGAAAAAGGCCAACACGCTTTCTCTCTTGGCTATTTTAATCAGGAAGGAATTATAAAGCATACCGGTTTTGAACGTTTTTCGGCTCGATTTAATTCCAGTTATACCATTAAAGACTTTTTGACTATTGGTGAAAACTTTACGTCTTCATATACGGAGCAAGTAGCAACAGGAACGAATAGCGCTTTGGGAAGTATCGTTTATGATGCATTGCAATTTCCTTCTATTGTTCCAGTATATGATAATAATGGAGATTTTGCTGGAAATCCAATCAATGATATTGCAAATCCACTTGGGAATTTAACTCGGGCCAAAGACAATAAGCAAAAAAGAATTCAGGCTTTAGGAAATGTATTTGCCAGTGTAAAAATAAGTGATTTTACTTTTAAAACCTCTTTGGGGTTGGATTTTCAAAATTATAATTACAGAGGTTTTTCACCGGTTTATAATGAAATTCTTTCCCAAAATATAAAAAATTCGTTAACCACTAACAACAGTTTTAATTATCAATTAACGGTATCAAACACCTTAAATTATAAGAAACAAATAGGGAATCATAATCTAGATGTTCTTTTAGGGCAAGAAGCGATTAAGTATTATTACGAAGGGTTTGGTGCTTCTCGTCAAAATTTCCTTTATGAAGATCCAAATTTCAGATATTTAAGTTACGGTACTGAAAATCAATTAAACACTGGTACTGCTAACGAGTGGGCTTTGAACTCTTATTTTGGTAGAGTAAATTATAATTTTAATCAAAAATATCTAGTAAGCGCCACCGTTAGAAGGGATGGGACTTCAAGATTAGCCAATAATAATTGGGGTACTTTTCCAGCAGTTTCTGGAGGCTGGAGAATTGACAAGGAAGAATTCTTTGATTTTGGAGATGTATTTACTTCATTTTTATTACGTGCCAGTTGGGGACAAACAGGAAATCAACAATTGCCTTCTTATTCTACTGTAGACAGTTATTCAAATAACAATAATTATTCTGATTATGC
Organism: uncultured Flavobacterium sp.; assembly: GCF_963974175.1. Taxonomy (GTDB): domain Bacteria; phylum Bacteroidota; class Bacteroidia; order Flavobacteriales; family Flavobacteriaceae; genus Flavobacterium. The sequence goes on along the minus strand of NZ_CAXBBR010000012.1, from coordinate 48,266 downwards.
TATTGCTGGTGGTCAAAATGTGACTTCAACAGGTTTAACACAAACACGCGTTTCTAATGCTGATTTATCATGGGAAACAACTACTCAGAGAACAATTGGAGTTGATCTAGGTTTTTTTAATGATAAATTAAATGTTACTGCAGAATATTACAATAAGGAAACAAATGATATTCTTGTTTATAATGTGGTTCCACTAACCTATGGAGGTACTAATGATGGACAATGGATTAATGACGGGCAAATGAAAAATCATGGTTTTGAACTAGATTTAAATTTTGCTGATAAAATAAGTGATTTCTCCTATGACCTTGCTTTGAATTTGACGGGTTATAAAAATGAATTGACGGCTTTAAATAGCGTAGCTTATTTAGGAATTCCTAGTTCCTCTTTGCATACTGTTAATTTTGATCAGGAAATATCTAGAAGTGCAGTTGGAGAACCTATAGGATCTTTTTATGGATATGTTTCTGAAGGCTTATTTCAAAGTCAACAAGAAGTTTCAGATTATGGTTTGCAACCTAATGCACAAGCTGGAGATCTTAAGTTTAAAGATGTTAACGGTGATGGAGTAATTGATAGTAAAGATAGGACTTTTATTGGTTCTCCACATCCTGATTTGATGCTTGGTTTCAATATCAACCTTAAATACAAACAGTTTGATTTAGGAATGTTTTTTAACGGAAGTTTTGGAAACGATATCTACAATTTAACCAAGTACAAAACCCATTTTTTCAATCAGGCCGCTTACAATAAAGATGTCGCTTTATTAGATGCTTGGACAGTTGATAATCCAAATTCTACTATCCCAAGATTGTCATTAGACGATAGAAACAATAACATCCGTGCTTCTTCCTATTATGTTGAAGACGGTTCTTATTTTAAATTAAACAATTTACAATTAGGCTATACTTTTCCTTCGCAAGCTTTAGCTGGAATGAAATTGCGTTTCTATGGACAGGCTAGTAATGTTTTTACTATAACAAAATATAGTGGAATGACCCCTCAAATAGGTCTACAAAGTTATTCTTCAAGTAATAGGAACCTTGATATAGGGATTGATAGAGGGATATATCCACCTTCAAGAACATTTACTTTTGGTTGTAATTTAAACTTTTAAATTAAAAAATGATGCGAATAAAAAACACAATAAAAACAGTTTTCCTATTGGCTTTAAGCCTACAGATGAGTTCATGTTCCAATGATTTTTTAGAGGAAGTTACCTACGGTGAAGTTGATCCTTCTGAAATGACAAAACCGGCAAATGTAGAACGTGCCATAATATCAGCCTATAGTGTTCTGAATGGTCAAATAGATGGGGCCAGTAATGCTTATAATTCTCCCGACTCTAATTTTAGTTTTGGAGACATAACGTCTGATGATAGTTATAAAGGTGGTGGTGGAACAGGGGATCAGAATAACATTCACCAAATGGAGATTTACAATGAAAATGCAACTACTGTAGATATTGAACGCAAATGGATGGCACTTTATGAAGGAGTAAAGCGTTCTAATGAAGCCATGCGATTGTTAAACGCTTCGACTGATTTTGAAGCTTCTTTAAAAGTGAAGAGAATGGCTGAATTACGTTTTTTGAGAGGCCACTTTTATTTTGAATTAAAAAAGATATACAATCACATTCCTTATATCGATGAAACGGCTACAACCGTTGCTGATTATGCAAAATCAAATACGACCTTTTCTTCAGATGAGATTTGGACTAAAATTGAAACAGATTTTCAGGAAGCTTATACCAATCTTCCGGAGACGCAAAGTGAACTGGGACGACCAACTAAAATCGCTGCTAAAGCTTATTTGGCAAAATGTTATTTATTTGAAAGTAAATGGCAGCTGGCTTATGACGCAACTACTGAAATAATGAGTAGTAATTATGGTTTATTGGCCGATTTTCAACAAGTGTTTTTACCAGAGAATGATAATAATAAGGAAATTATTTTTGCGGTTCAACATTCGATAAATGACGGACAACCTAGTAATTATAATGGAAGTATAGGCGATAGATTGACTGCTCCAGGAGGCCCATTTTATTCCCAATATGGTTTTCATCGTCCTTCACAGAACCTTGTTAATGCCTTTAAAACAGATGCGTCAGGTTTGCCCTTAGAAAATAATGTAAACGTTGTTGCTAGTGATAATGTAGATCCTCGTTTGGACATTACCATTGGTCGACCAGGAATACCTTATAAAGATTTAGGTGTTTTATACCAAGATACTTGGGCTAGAGATTTGGCTACATACGGTGCCTTCTCCCCAAAAAAACGTATAGTTTCTGCAAAATCAGCGTATTATGTAAAGGTTTGGCCCTATGTTAATGCTTTAAATTATTATATTATCCGTTATGCAGAGGTTGTTTTATGGAGGGCAGAGGCAGCAGTGGAAATTGGGAAATTAGAAGAAGCGAGAACGTTAGTAAATCAAATTCGAAATCGTGCAGCTCATACTGCCTTTGTAAAAACTTTAGATGGAAGTGCCAATGCTGCTAATTATACAATAGCGCCGTACAGTACAGTCTGGACAAGTAAAGTTGTGGCTAAATCTGCAGTACATTTAGAAACTCGTTTGGAAACAGCAATGGAAGGTCATCGTTTCTTTAACCTAGTTCGTTGGGGAGAGGCGGATACTGTTTTAAATGCTTATCTTTTGATTGAAAAAACCAGAAGAACACATCTAACTAATGCGGTGTTTATCAAAGGTAAAAACGAATATTTCCCAATACCACAAAGGTATATAGATGGATTACCTATAGGAATGGTTACTCAGAATAAGGGGTATTAAAAACTAAATAAAATTAGGTAATCTTATCGATTGCCTAATTTTTATATAAAAAAGATGAAAAAACTAATTTACATATTAATTACGCTTGCATGTATTTCAGGTTATAGCCAAGAAGGCAAAGGATTTGATTTGAAGTCCAAATCATCTATATCATCTTCGGTGGTACAGGATAAGAATTTCTATTTGCTGACAGCGATTCAAAACGATAAAGCAGTTCGTCAACTTTTAGAAAATAATAGTGTTTTAAAAAGTATTTTTAATAAACAGCAACAAGAGATTGGTTCCAAGCTGAACTCTTGCAAAGACAGCCTTTCCTGCTTGATTAGTGGCTATCAATTCAAAGAAATAGAACTCAAAAGTATTGAAAATGAACTTCAACTTTTGATGAAAAGTAAAAAGGAACTACAAGATTTTGTGAAAAATAATTTGCGTCCTTCAGGAAAACACGAAAATTTTAAAAGTTATACAGATACTGAATTACTGCTCAAAGCGTGGCAAGTTTGCGCTCAAGGAATGAATCGGATTATGAAGGTTTATGGTATTGGAGAAGCACCTCAGTATGCTGCAATAGATTCCGTTTCTTATGATGTAAAGTCTAAATTTTATAAAGGATCTGTTTTTATGTGGTCTGACCTGCTTCACAATAAAAAACCTAAAGTGAATACTTTATTTTTTCAAGAAAGTCTGGATTTCAGTTTGTCTCTTTTGTACATGAACCATCGAGATGAAGTGACGCGCTACGAACCGTTAGAGGAAAAGGAGAACAAAAAAGCAATTGATCATATAAAGCAAATAAATTTTAATGCTTTTGATTATGCTTCTATTTTAATTTTGGGAAATGGACCAGAGAATTATCAAGACAGATTGTCCTCAATTGGAAAACTAAATATACAATTAGGAGTATTAGAATATGAAGCTAAGAAAGCCCCTTTAATTATTGTTTCTGGAGGTCATGCCCATCCTTTTAGAGCGCCGTACTGTGAGGCTATTGAAATGAAAAAAGAATTGATGGATGTGTATCATATTCCTGAAGAAAACATTCTTATTGATCCTTTTGCCAGACATACCACAACTAATTTAAGAAATGCCAGTCGGTTGATGATTACTTATCAAGTGCCAATTGATAAAAAAAGTATAGTAGTTACAAATGTCAGCCATAGCGATTATGTAGGAAGTCCCAATTTTAATGCCCGTTGTAGAGAAGAATTGGGTTATTTGCCTGTAATTATTCTAAAAAGACTAAATTCGACTGCAATAGAATTTATGCCAAAAATAGAATCTTTGCATCAAAATCCAATCGATCCTTTAGATCCGTAAATTTATAAGATGAAAAAAACACTAGTTTTAGGACTTGCAATCTTTGCAGTAGCTTGCCAATCTTTACAAAAGAATGACGCCAAATTAGCATCACCAGTAGAAAAAGTAAATGTTTTTTTAGGTACATCAAGAGATCACGGGCAAATGTCGCCATCCGCTTCTTCTCCATTCAATATGATGAGTATTGGCCCTCAAACCTATCCTCATATTCATTCAGGATACGAGCATTTGGCAAAGGAATTTTTGGGATTTACCCACAGCCGTATTGAAGGAGTAGGCTGTTTGGGAACGGGAGGGAATCTGCTTATTAAACCTATTTTTGATGGTGATGTGAGTACGCCATTAATCAAAAAACAAGAATCTGCTTCACCGGGTTTTTATGAAGTAGCATTTGAGAATGGGATTAAAGCTCAAATGAGTGTAAAACACAATTTTGGAATTCATCATTATGAATTTACGAGAAAGGGAGCAGGGCTTTTTATTGATTTATCCCATGCTTTTGTTAATCGATTTGTTGCTGAAGAGCATGAAGTTAACAGCAATACCATTAGTGGTTGGATCGATACTCAAACCACTTGTGATAAGGGAATTTATCGTATTTATTATATTCTGGAGTTCTCAAATTTCGCTACTATAAAACCAATTAAGGAACATAAGTACCTTGTTTCTGGGCTTGCTGATGCTACAGAAATGGAAGTTCGTGTTGGTTTTTCCTCCGTGAGTACGGCTTACGCCAAAGCTAGAATAGAGGTAATGCCCTTGGAAGAGTTAACGGCGCAAACAACGGAAAAATGGAATCATCTTTTAAATAGAATAGAAGTAACTGGCGAAAAAGATAGAGAAGATTTATTCTATTCGCTTTTATACCGAGGATTACAAGCGCCATTTTTAGTTTCGGAATCGGATGGAAGCTACAAAGCCATCGACGGTTCGATTCAAAAATCGAGTAGTTCGATATACAACGGTTGGGCCATTTGGGATAATTATCGTGAGCAATTACCCATGCTTTCGTTAGCTTATCCAGAACGTTTTGGCCCCATCGTGAAGTCTATTGCTAATTTATATCCGTATGGGAAGAATAATTGGGCTACGAAACACGAATCCTCGCCTACAGTCCGCACGGAACATGCGATTGTCGTTTTATTGGATGGATATAAAAAAGGATATCCAGTAGATTTTAGTACTATTAAGGATTCTTTAATTGCAGAAGTAGACCGATTGGAATACAATTCGCCTGACAAGGCTTTGGAATCCTCTTATGACAGTTGGGCACTTTCTGAAATTCTGAAAATCACGAAAGATTCTTTGTTAAGTAACCAATATTTGAATAAGGCCTTAAAATATAAAAACTATTGGAAAAAAGATTTTGCCGATTTATCCAAGGGAGATCTCGATAAAATGCCAGCTCGTGGAATGTATCAAGGGACCGTTTGGCAGTATCGCTGGTTTGTTCCTTTTGATGTGTTGGGTTTAAAAAACTTGATAGGAGGCGAAGATTCATTTTTAAAGCAATTAGATCAATTTTTTGCAGAGGACAATTACAACCATGCGAATCAACCAGACCTTCAAGTTCCTGGTTTGTATAATGCGAGTTCACAACCTTGGAAATCACAGAAATTGTTCCGCAATATTATGCTAGATACCGTGGTGCAGGCTTATTTTAATGACAATAGTAAAGGGGTAGATTCCTATATCGGAAGGATTTATAAGAATGAACCCCAAGCTTATGTTCGCACTATGGATGATGATGCAGGCACAATGTCCTCTTGGTTTGTGATGCGAAGTATAGGGCTGTCACCAGCAAATATTGGTAGTCCCATTTATTATTTGACCGCTCCTATCTTTAAAAACGTAGATTTAAATTGGGAAAACGGTAAATCATTTGATATTGAAGTTCGCAATTATAATAAAGATCACTATTATATTCAGTCGGTTTGGTTAAACGGTGAGCCTTTATTAAGAAATTGGTTGACTCAGGAAGAAATTAGTAACGGTGGAAACCTAATAATCGAAACCGCTGCATTACCAAATAAAAAATGGGGAATTGAGGGTCAGTGGATTTCAAAGACTGATTAGTTTATAAATGATTAAGGGGTAAGTATTGATTGCTTTTATTACTTGAGATCTTTTGTCATATGGAGCGAGAAACTTAGTTAATTCAATACCGATTTATCATAAATATTTTAATGAACTACAGAATTTAGGATACGTTGAATATTTACCATCCTACCATCCCGGTGTTAGAAGTGAAGTCTGCTTGAAAGATAAAGAGGTTGCTCCATGACGGTAGCAACCTCTTTTATATGTGGTGCTAATAGCAACTACTTTTTTAGAGAAATGTAATATTTCTTATCTGTTAACTTATTATTTTATTATGAAATATTGGTTAAGACACATTATATTTTTGCTTGATATCTTTTATTTCTTTCTCTAATCTAGAGAGGATGGCAAGATCAGATTCACACATTATTGGATTAGCTTTATTTAAACGTTTATTTAATAGCGCCATTTCCCGTCCAACTGTAACCTGCTCTGTAATAGCATAGGCTTCTGTCTGCTTAACGGATGAATGTCCAAGCATTTCTTTTACTACGTTGATTGGGACATTGTTTTGTAACGTTACAGTACTTCCAAATGTTCTACGAGCCATATGCGTATTAAGAGTAAACGGAAAAGCACATAGGATCGCAATCTCCTTTAGGTATTCGTTCATCTTTTGATTTGAAGCTACAGGTAAAACAGTGCCACGTTGTAAACAGAGAGGATGTTCTTTATATTTTTTAATTATTTCAAGAGCTTGTGGTAGGAGCGGGACATTAGTTGAAGATCCTGTTTTTTGTCTTTCAGACATGATCCACGATAGTTTATCGACACCCACTTTAATATCAGTTTTTTTTAATTGATATACATCGATATAAGCTAATCCTGTGTGGCATTGAAAGACGAACACGTCTCTAACTACATTGAGTCGATCAGTACTAAAGTAATGTCGTTCTAACTCATATAATTCCTGAGTAGAAAGGGGTTTTTTTATAATTTTTGATTTTTTACTTTTAAAGTTCTTAAATGGATCTTTCAAGATAACTTCGTTGTCAATAGCACGTAGTACTATCTTTTTAAAGTTAGCGATATATTTCAGGGTTGTATTATTACTACAATTGCGAACAGACCGTAAGTAAAATTGAAAGTCTTTTATAAATTCGAGATTCAAATCAGAAAATTCGAGATCTTCTGTATTAAATTTAAGTCGAATAAAGGCTCTTAAATGATTAATAGTGATAGTGAAACGATCTAGAGTTCCTTTTGCGTATCCTTTACCCAGTAGAGCCGTCATTTCATCATTATGTTTTTGGAACTCTTCAAGTACTTTTGCTCTTGCAGCATTTTTCCCTAAAATATAATCCATAACTTTCTGAGAAGTAATAAGCTTTCCGCTATACATGTTCTCGGTTTTGTATTCATTGATTTTAAGAGTAAGAGACTCTAAGAAAAAATTAATAGATTTCGCATCTTCTTTAGTTCCGATTGCTCTTTCTAATTTTTGATCCCAACGCGAGATATCCCATTTGCGTTTTGTAGACGTTTCTTTAGGTATCCCATCTACGGTAATTCTAAGATAAATGGTTCTAATTTTACTTTCATTGCGGGGGATTTTCAAAAAGAAAACCAGCCCAAAACTGCTTTCTAACATAATTCAACTTTTAGGGTTAATAAATGTAGAATTATAACTTCAAAAAATCAAGTCGTTAAGCACGTTAACCCCTGTATCTATGAGGGTTTAGCTGGTATTCTGTGGCACATTTTTAAAAAATGCAAATGTGCCACGATTCTGCCATAGAAACTTTGATCATTATTATAAATTTTGACAAAGTGCAGAAAATGAAAAAAGCCTGCAAATCGTTGGATTTGCAGGCTTAACACGTTTTTTGTGGACTTTTGAAAAGATTGAAAAACTTTAATTTATCTATCTTAATCCCTTTTCGTGGGGAGAGTAGGATTCGAACCTACGAAGACGTAGTCAGCAGATTTACAGTCTGCCCTCGTTGGCCGCTTGAGTATCTCCCCGAAGCCTTTGAGTACAACACTTATGTTGTTGTTAGCGGTGGCAAATATAGTAACACTTTTCGTTTCTGCAAACTAAATTTGAACTTAATTTAAGTATTATTTTTAACGTATTGGTATTGAATAAAATAAAAAAATCTCCACTAGGGAGATTTTTTTATTTTGTACTTGAAAATCGATTATTTAGCTAAAAGTTCAAGAATTTTTGCTCTAAGTTCAGCGCCTCTTAAATCTCTTGCTACAATTTTACCGGAAGCATCAAGGATAAAAGTCGCAGGAATAGCTTCAACACCATATTGAGCTGCAATTGGTTCATCCCAAAATTTTAAATTAGAAACCTGATTCCAGGTTAACTTATCTTTTGCGATCGCTTCTTTCCATTTAGCTGCATCTTTGTCTAATGAAACACCAATGATATTAAGACCTTTTGAGTGTAACTCTTTATAGATCGCAACAACATTTGGATTTTCTTGTCGACAAGGACCACACCATGATGCCCAGAAATCTACAATTGTAACTTTTCCTAAACTTTCTTTAAGAGAAATGACTTTCCCTTCAGGGTTTGGAGCAGAAAAATTAGAAGTTCATTTAGCGTCTCCCATTGGAGCAGCAGTAGCACCAACAGCAGGAGAATTTACCTCAGTAAGTTTAGCTTTTACAGCTATACCTGCTTTAGTCTTTTTTAAAGGCTCTTCTAAGCTATTAAAAATCGTTTCTGTTTTTTTAATGTCAGCACTAGGATCGTTAACCATTCCTTGTACAATTAAAACACTGATATATGATTTAGGATGTGATTCAGCATATGTTGTATATTTTGTTTTGGTGGCAGCACCAACTTCTGCTTGAATTTCTGTATAACCTTTCATCAATTTATTGATTACAGCTGTGTCTTTTGCTTGTTGTGCTGTATTCATTGCTTGCATGTTTTGTGTTTGGAAATCCATTAGTTTCTTTTGAACTACTTTAATTTCCTCATTGAATTTAACATACTCATCATTACTGTAAGTACCTGAAACTTTAGATTTTTGAATACTGTCTTTATCGATAGCGATAGTGATTTCTCCATTTTCTAAAATAAAAGGAATTTTTGTATACGGTTCTTTTCCAGCTACTGATTCTAACTGAATAGTATGAAAAGAAGGTTCAGTAACTTTTCCTTTAATTTCGAATTTACCGTTTTCTACTTTTACGGTATCTAAAGCTGTAATAGCACCGGTGGTAGGATCTTGAGTTTCTAAGATTATAGTTTTACCATTTTCAATACCAGTTGCAGTACCAGTGATAAGGAATTCGTCTTTTCCAACTTTGTTGCAAGAAAATAAAACAACAGCAACAGAAAGTAATAAAATTATTTTTTTCATTATTAATTAGTTAATTAAGTTAAGAGTGCAAAAGTATTTAAATTTATTAAAGTATAATTAATTTTATAACCTAAATTTTTGTTATTTTTTTAGTATTCAAAATGATGAATTACGGCGAATTGTAGTTAAATTGTCTAATAAAAGGGCTGTACTTGTAGGAGAGGACGAAACCAGTACATTGTTTCACCGACTCATATTGTTAGTATATGCGTAGGTTAATGCGGTTCTGACTTAGGCAGTAATCATTAGTTTATCAATAGGTTAAAGTAGTATTGATATCCGTAATATAGGCAAATTGGATTTGCCTTAAAGCAACTGATACAATGAAAGATCATGCCTTAATTTAAAAAAGAGTGGCATTTTTTGCTTTCCAGATCGATAATAAAGGTAGCTTTTAAGTTAACTTAAGTTGTGCTTCACATTGTTGAATGTCATACTCAGCTTGTTCTAATTCATTTAAAGTAATCTTGATTTCCAGATTTACCGTTCTTAGTTCTTTGTGTAAGACAGCGCTAATGGAATCTGTTTCCAGGTTGAATTCAATTTCTGCTTTCGTTGCTTTTAAAATAGTCAAGGTTTCTTCGGCCTTTTGATATTGTGATTTGTATTTACTGCAGGGGTTAGTCATTATTAAATAGTATAAATAGGTTTAGTGATGTCTAAAGTAATAAAAACAAGTTAATTATGCTAAAACAGCTCTTTTTTTAAATAATTTTAGGATACAGTAGTCGTGAAACTTTAAAGTAAAAAAAGGCGTGTATAAAAAAAGCACCCGTTAAGGGTGCTTTAGTATTTCTATTATAGAATAGGTCTAGTCTTGGTTTAATGTTTTTCTCCAAGTAAAAGAACTAAGAATATGTCTTTTTGCGAATCTTCCAGGAGAAGCTGCATTTACCATTTTCACGTAAGTTGCTTTTGGTACACTAATGTACTCATAGACACTACCGTTTGAAAAATTGATAATCAATCTACCTTCAACAAATTTATAATCTGTAATTGTTGCGGTTGTAATTGTTTCAGTATATTCAGGTAAGTTCAACTTTGTAGTTTCAGGATTGATACTTACTAAGAAGTGGTAAGCCTCAATTACTTGTTTACTTTTTTCTTCTGCTGCTTTTAATCCTGCCTCATCACCTTGAAATTTATCAGGATGGCATTCCTTCATAGAATTACGGTAGATGGTTTTTAACTCTTTTAGCTCTGCAGTTTTTTCTACATTTAGCAGTTTGCGGTATTCAACTATTTTTTTCATAAATATGGTAACTACTTGTCTTTTAGTATAAAATCAATATAATTTGGTTTCAGAACCGACAAATTTTTTGCAAAAGTACACTTTTTTTTTAATTTTTAGTTTGAGACTAAAAAATATTCCAAAAAAAGAGCTCCTAACAGTTCTTATTTCTCAATTAAAGAGACTTTAAAAAATGTTATTGTTGCGGTTTATTGTTTGCTTTATCAAAGTTTTTAGACTTCTTAGGGTACTTATTGTGGCTGATATCACTAGGGTTTTCAATAATCGACTTAATTGTAATATACTCGCCTAGAGTATGGTTAGAAATAGCCATTTTATAATCTAAAAGATATTCACCACAAAAGAAATTGTTGTTTTCATCTTTTTCCATTATCCCGGTATAAACCCCTTTTTGTAACATTTTTTCTTGTGAAGACTTTGTCATAATCAATTTAATTTTATAAAATTCTAATTTGCAAAGTTAAGCAAATATTTAGTTCCCACTATCGCATTTTAGACTTTCTGATTACCTTTGTACAATGCAAAAAATATTTCGCCCCAGTCCCAAATCTTTCAAGAACACTTTTTGTGTTTTTCAAGAGCTACCATTAAGCAGTCTCAATGCTCTAACGGTGCAATATGCAAGTAAGTCGGGGAGTAGTTATTATTATACTGAATTGGGGATGTATCGCTTGTCAAACCATTGGGGAAGACTAGCCAACAGTAAATGGCGATTGGAACCTATGGAACCTGAGTCTGACTCAAAAACCAAATTAGGTTTTGCGCCTTGGCCTCAATTTTACCCTGATAATGCAGTTGAGGAATTGTATTATTTAGAAATGAATTATGACAAGAATACGGTTAATTACCAGCATAAAAATAATCCTGATTATGATGGAAAAGCAGTACTTCGCACAAGTTTTGAAACCACTAAGAAAATTAAGCAAATTAGAAATCTACTTAATTTAACGTCATGGGCTAAGTATTATGAATATGATGACTTAGATGTTTTGCGTAAAGAAATTATAGACGAATTGATTTTCACTACTAAAACTTTAGAGGAAATTAAGAGAGAATTTATCTGATTAGTGCAAGAACTTAATTGCTGTATGGCATTTTAATCATTAGAAGCAATTAATTCGATGTCGTTATTAGTAATAGGTTTAGATAAATAGCCTAAAATTGAAGCATAGGTTTTTGATTTATTTTTGTCTTCAATGGCGATAGATGAACTGGAGATATAGACACTAATGTGTTCGTTTAGTAAAGGTTTTAGTTTTTCCATTTCTTCCATAAATTCCCATCCGTCCATAACTGGCATATTGATATCTAATAAGATGATGTCTGGAAGTGGCTCCTTATTTTCTATTGCATGAATCAAAGCTTCTATTCCATCCTTACCGTCGTAAAAAGAAGAAGTAACTGAGAATAAATTTGTTTTTTGAATAATTTTAGTGACGATAATTTGGTAAATGGTATCATCGTCAATCACCCATATTTTCTTTTTTGTCATCGGATGTAGATTTTAAATATGGTACCAATGTTTGGTTTACTTTCTACTGTAATATTTCCGTTCATAGCGTCGATTTGGTTTTTTGTAATAAATAATCCAATTCCTTTTGACTCGGGATTATTACTGAATGTTTTGTACATCCCAAAAATTTTGTCGGCATTTTTCACAAGATCAATTCCAACTCCGTTGTCCGAAATTTGGAGCACGTTCATTTCGTCTTCAATTAACCATTTAATACCAATAAGAGGTTCCCTATCTGGATGACTATAGCGAATGGAATTAGATATTATGTTATGTAATATACTCTCTAAATAAGCAGGGTTGTAATTCACCATTACATCGCTTGGAACGTCTGTTACGATTGTTACTTGTTTGGCAGTTATTTGTTCAGAAAGAACATTTTGGGTTGTCTCTAAATAGTTTTTTAAGTTTAAAGACTCCGATATTAAGCCGATGTTATTTCTAATGTTTATAACCTCATTAAGATGCAACATCGTTTCGTTTAATGAATTAGATACTGATTTTAATAATAGTAACATCTCGTCTTTTTCCTCTTCAGATTCAGAAGTTTCAATTAAGGACATAATTGATGCAATATTGCTGGTATGCGATCTTAAATTATGAGAGACGATATAAGAGAAATTCAATAACCTTTTATTTTGTTCTGTTACGAGGTCAAAAGAATTCTTTAAATCTTTCTCTGCTTCTTTATTTTTGGTAATATCAATCATAATTCCGCGCAAGCCGAAGGGCTTGTCATTTTCAAAAACAATAGTCACAATGTCCCTCAGCCAAACAACTGAACCATTTTTGGCAATCATTCGATACTCAAAATCATGGTTTAAATTCTGGCTTGTTTTTAAAATGCAATAATTGATTACCGATTCCTGATCCTCATGATAAATATGGTCAGCCCAAAAGGTAGGACTTGCTAACCATTCTTCATCTGTATAGCCCAGTATGTTTTCTACTTTTTTACTGATAAAAGAAAAAGAAAAGGTTTCAATATCGCATTCCCAGACAATTCCATCAATCGTATTGATTAAAGATTCAGTTCTTCTTTGTGAATCAATAATGATTTTCTCCGCCGTTTTCCGTTCTGTTATATCTTCATTAGAAACAATAATTCGGTCTAATGATGTTTCATATCCTCTTATTACATTCCATCTTAAATTAATGAAGCGTAATTCTTCTTTTGAATTTTTGATAATAGTATCTAAAACAACTTCTCCATGGTTTTGAGTGGTGGCGATAAGTTGTTTCGTAAAATCTTCATAAGAGCTACGATTGAATAATTCAGATTTGACCTTTAGCAATTCTTCTTTCGAGTTTACTTTATATAATTTTAGACAAGCTTTATTGACATTTACTAATTTGATTAAGGAGTGTAGTTTATTGGTTTCTTTTGGATTACTAAGGAGGTAATGTTCTACAGTCTCCTTTTTTTGATTCATTAAATTAAGTTCTTTAAGATAAGATTTGACCATAGAGAAATCCTCTTCTCTTAACGGTAAAGGAGAGTCTTCAAAAAGACTTTTAAAATGATTTTCAGTTTTTTTAATTAACTTTTCTGCTTCTTTTTTTAATGAAATATCTTCAACAATCGCAATGTGTTTGGATGGTTTTTCATCAATATTCCAAAGTGGAGAAACGGTAATATTAGTCCAAATAATCTTTCCGGACTTGGTTATATATCGTTTTTCCATTGAATACTCTCTGATCGTGCCTTGCTTCAGCTTTTCCAAATTGGATAGATCTTCGTTTAAGTCGTCGGGATGCGTTACGGATTGAAAAGTTCTATTTTGTAATTCTAGCTCTGAATATTCCAATAATTTGCAATATTTTTCATTAATCTCCAGGAAATAGCCACCTAAGGAATCTATATAGCCTATACCCACAGCAGCTTGGTCAAAGATAGATTTGAATTTTATTTCGCTTTTAATAAGGTTCGCTGCCTGTTTTTCGACTAACAGCTGTAATTCTGCCGGTTTTTTTAACATTATGGTTACTAAAAAGGCAAATAATGCAGCTAAAAGCAAACCGAAAATGGCCGGTACTACAATTTGGCTATATAAATAGTTTTGATGTTTAGCAGTAAGATGTATTTCCCAATCACCGTCAGGAATAGCAATTGATACCCTATAGTTTTTTGAAAATTCGTTCTCTTTGGGTAGGTAAAAGACCTCTTTTTGAGTAGTAGGATCTACCTTTGAAAACTGAAAGTAATATTTAGAACGGTTTATGTTATATGCCCCCGAGGACTTCAATAAGTCTTCTAATTTAATGATAACTGCTGAAAAACCCCAAAATTTATTATTCTGGAATACAGGAAGGCGTCCTACAATCCCAACTCCACCTTGCTTTAAATTAATGGGTCCGGCAAAGTACATTTTCTGACTTTGAATTGATTTTAAGGCTTCTTCTCTAAGGTATACTGACTTTAAAATGTTTAAACCCATTGCGGCTTCGTTGCCTTTTGCGGGATAGGTAAATCGAATTACTCCATTAGGTACTAATTGTACTGCAGAGATGGTTTGATTTGAAGCTACTAATTTCTTTCCAATACTGTCAAAATTTTCAGGAATTCCCTGATCATTTAGGGTAAGGGCTAGTGTTAGTGTAGTGGTGTAAGAGTTTTTAAGCGACTGTTCAATGTTTTGATTAATAACTTGAAGCTTATTCCTCATTGCACGATGTTCATCTTCTTTAACTATTTTATATTGCTGAAAGCCAATAAAACCAACAACAATACTCAATAATAGGAACGTAACGAAGCCTGTTGTTCTGGGCTTTGTTATAAATAAACTGTAAAATTTTAATCTATTATTTTCAGATTTCATTTATGCTATTTGATAAATTTCGGAAACTTTCAATGTTTTACAATTTAAATTACAAAGATTTTATAAATATATAAGAAATTACGGAAAACCGTAAATTTATAGAAACTTAATTATACTATTGAATAAGTAAGTTTAGTGTCTGGTCATTGTTCTAAATAGCAAGTAAACAAAATTACCAACTAAATTATCTCTTTTATTTTTTATAAACCAATAACTAATGTTATTAAATTATTAATTTTCATTGCTTTAATGTCTATTAATCAGTAGTTGATTTGAGTTTTTTGATCAAACCATTGGTATAAAGATTATGTTTAGTTACATGAGCGTACTATCAGTTTCAATTAAAATGCCGAACTTTGCCGAAGAATTCTGTAGTACGAGAATCTTCCATTTAAGATAAATACCCATGTTATTTTTTTTAGTGATTCATTATTGACGTTGTTCGTCAAGAACTGGTAGTATAGAAACGGATTGAAAAACAAATTATTATGAGCAGGAATAACGAAAAGAATATCAAAAAGCACAACGATAAGCTGCATAAAGCACAGGATAGGGTTAAAAATGCAGAAATTCTTCGCAAGGAAAAATTAAAACAAATTGTAAAAAAATTCCACGACACTAAAAATTCAGATACGATATAATTAAAGAAATAATGGAAAACGAAAAATTCATTTTATTGAACAAAAATGTTCAGGAAATAATTGATTTGATTGCAGCTAAGAACGGAAAAGAAGCAAATAATAGATTAGCGGAAGTAAGTGAGCAATTAGACGATTTTCTTGATTTTTCAGATGAGGACGAGGATTTGATTGAAATCAGTAAATACCAAGTACTGTTAAATCAATTGCACCAAAAGATAGTCGCTCTTAACGGACAGGCATAATTTATATGACAACATTAAAATGCTATTGCGGTTCCCTAAAGGAGTTTAGTCAATGTTGTGAAGTTTACATTAACGGAATCAAAAAAGCACCCACGGCAGAAGCTTTAATGCGCTCACGTTATTCGGCATTTGCTACCCAAAAAGCAGATTATTTAGTTGTTACCACTCACTTTTCTACTAGAAAACAGCATAAAAAAGAGGATATTCTAGAATGGTCTCAAAGCAATAAGTGGATTAAATTAGCAGTTGTAGCGGCTACTGTTTATACCGTGACTTTTAAAGCATTTTATCTTGATAGCGAACTTCAGCCACAAATTCATCATGAACATTCTACTTTTAAATTAGAAGACGGAAGTTGGTTCTATGTTGACGGAGAGTTTTATTAATTATTCTGAATTTTATTAGACCGCTTAACTGCGTGAGAGATTGCAGCGGAAATCCTCTCTATTCTCGTTTCTAGAACGGGAAGAGAGAGATTGAGAGCGTAAAGAACGACCCTTGTGGTCACGCCCAAAAAAGAATTCGTCATTTAAGTTCTAATTTTGCCGGTTGAACCGGTTGTATTAGGCGTTAGTTCGTAAATTGTTTTAGGAGTGATATTAGGCTCAATTCTATGAGAAACGTATAAAATTGCCATATTTGTTTCTTGTGATAAAAGGGTAATAAGCTGTGCCACCAAAGCCACATTTTCATCATCTAAGCCTTCGACGGCTTCGTCCAAAATTAATAGAGGAGGATGTTTGAGCACCGCACGCACAATGAGGGCAAGTCTTTGTTGTCCTATGGAAAGTGTTTTGAAAGGTTTATTTTTAAGTGGACTTAAATGAATCAATTCAAGCCAATGAGACACTATATTTTTTTGTAAAATTGAGGGCTGGGTGTACAAGCCAATGGAGTCAAAAAAACCAGATAGAATCATTTGTTCGAGGCTATCATTTTTTTGAAATAAATCAGTCATTGCAGTCGAAAAGTAGCCAATATTCTTTTTTATATCCCAGATGTTTTCTCCGCTTCCTTTCTTTATACCAAAGAGATATAAATCCTGTCCGTAGCCTTTTGTATTATCTCCAGTTATTAAGGAGAGCAAAGTGCTTTTTCCAGAACCATTAGGGCCTAATAAGTGCCAAAAATCTCCTTTTTTAATCGTCCAATCAATATTTTTTAAAATAGGTTTTTCATGATAAGTCACACTAAGGTTATTCATCTGTATTAGAATTTCTTCCTCGAAAATAATGTTTATGATAGGAGTAGGAATGCTATTCGCTTTAAATATTTTTTGCTCCTTACGTATTGAATTTATTTCGTTTAATACGAATGAATTGTCTTTAATGTGCGCTTTTTTTACTTGAAAGGGAAGTAAATCACTTTGACGGTTTACTATTAGAATCAAATGCGTTTTTTGAGCTAATTGCTGTAATGTGAGCGTAATTTCATCTCTGGAGTTTTGGTCTAAATGGTCTAGCGGGTTATCTACAATGATATAATGAGGTTCTTGGTTGATACAATAGTTTAGAAAAACTTTTTTTCGTTCGCCAGATGAAAATGTTCTTAATTTTCTTGAGGTATCAAATGAGCTTCCAACGGTGTCATATTGGTATTCCTTTTTAATGAAATTGTCTATGGCTATGTCCGAAAAAAGGATTCCTGTTTTAGTATTGAAAGTACTTAGTTCTGCCCTGGATTTTCCAGAAAGAATGGTTTCTATAAAGGCATTTTTATCGACCTGATTGGATAGAAAGATTCCCCAATGTTCTAGTGGTTCCATTTTAATTTTTTAAAACGATAAAATTAAACTTATTTATTGTAGCACAAACTGATTAGTAAGGAATGTAACAACAAACTCTTTTTTAACTAAAAATTAATAATCGTTTGCCAAGGCGCTGTTTCAAAATGATGTAATTTTAAAGTCTATGAAAAATGATAATAAAAAAGGTTTCTACTTCAAGCAATATGAGGCACCAAATCAGTCTCCGTTTGATAAACTCTTTGGAATTTTCAAGGAATTAATCACTCATACTTCAGGAGATTTTGACGAAGCAATTGACTGGTTGCGGGAACTTGATAAGGAATATAAACTAACAGATGAGCACTATACCATCGACGATTTTATAGAAGATTTAAAGAAAAAAGGATACATCAGAGACGAATTAAAGGACGATGGAACTTCTGGTATTGGAATAACGGCTAAAACAGAACGAGCGATCAGGCAACAAGCTTTAGACCAGATTTTTGGAAACTTGAAACGCTCTGGAAACGGAAATCACAAAACAAAACATTCCGGCAATGGGGATGAGCATACGGGAGAATTTAGGGAGTTTCATTTTGGCGACGGCCTGGAACGAATTTCCTTGACCGAGAGTTTGCGAAACGCCCAAATCAATAACGGAGTGGAGGACTTTATGCTTACCGAAAATGATTTGGTTGTTGAAGATACTCAGTACAAATCCCAGATGAGTACCGTGCTGATGATTGACATAAGCCACAGTATGATTTTGTATGGTGAAGACCGAATCACGCCTGCTAAAAAAGTGGCGATGGCGCTGGCTGAGCTGATTACCACGCGTTATCCAAAAGACACTTTAGACATATTAGTGTTTGGAAATGATGCATGGACGATTGCCATCAAAGATTTGCCGTACTTGAAGGTAGGTCCTTTTCATACGAATACGGTAGCGGGATTGCAATTGGCAATGGATTTACTGCGAAGAAAGCGAAATACCAACAAACAAATTTTTATGATCACGGACGGAAAACCGAGCTGTGTTCGCGAAAAAGATGGTAGTTACTATATGAACAGTAATGGCCTTGACGAATATATTGTCGATAAATGCTATAGTCAGGCACAACAAGCCCGAAAATTACATATTCCCATCACGACGTTCATGATTGCAAATGATCCGTATTTGCAGCAATTTGTCAACAAGTTCACGGAAGCCAATCAAGGAAAAGCCTTTTACACCGGACTGAAAGGACTGGGAGAAATGATCTTCGAAGATTATGAGACCAATCGTAAGAAGAGAATTAAGTAGTATTCAGTGTTCAGTTTTTAGTGCTCAGTCGAGCTGTTGAAAATAGAGTATAAGAATAAAAAAGGCTTAATTAACTTTGCTTCGGCCTTTGTAGTTAGATTCAATAAATTAAGTTTAAAAATTAGAATAAAGACTTCCCGCATTTAGCGGTTAAACATATTAAAAAAATGAAAATAGAAAACATAAATACATTAGGCGAATTAAAAGCTTCAGGATATCAAAGTAAAAGTATAAAAGAAGAATTGCGTACTAATCTTCGTGAGAAAATAAAATCAGGAAAACCAACATTTGATGGTGTTCACGGTTTTGAGAATACGGTGATTCCAGAGTTAGAACGTGCTATATTATCGCGTCATAACATCAATTTATTAGGACTTCGTGGTCAAGCCAAAACGCGTTTAGCCAGAAAAATGGTTGAATTATTGGATGAGTATATTCCGTTTGTGACCGGTTCAGAAATCAATGACGATCCTTTGAAACCGATTTCGCGTTATGCCAAAGATTTAATTGCGATAAACGGAGATGCAACTGCTATTTCATGGCTGCATAGAAGTGATCGCTTCTTTGAAAAATTAGCTACACCAGACGTAACTGTTGCCGATTTAATAGGTGATATTGACCCTATAAAAGCAGCAAATTTAAAACTGTCTTATGCTGATGATCGTGTTATTCATTTTGGGATGATTCCGCGTGCTAACCGTTGCATTTTCGTGATAAATGAATTACCAGATTTACAGGCTAGAATTCAAGTGGCCTTGTTTAATATTTTGCAAGAAGGTGATATTCAAATTAGAGGATTCAAATTGAGAATGCCATTGGATATGCAGTTCGTATTCACTGCAAACCCTGAAGATTATACCAATCGTGGGAATATTGTAACTCCGTTGAAAGATAGAATTGGTTCCCAAATATTGACGCACTATCCTGAAACGGTACAGATTGCCAGAACTATTACAGAACAGGAAGCAAATCTGGATGTTGTTCAGAGCGATATGGTTCACGTTCCCTCTTTGGCCAAAGATTTATTAGAACAAATCAGTTTTGAAGCCAGAGAAAGTGAATATATTGACAATAAAAGTGGGGTAAGTGCCCGTATGAGTATAACCGCTTATGAGAACTTGTTAAGTACGGCAGAACGTCGCGCGCTCAGAGCAGGAGTTGATAAAACGACCTTGCGCTTGTCTGACTTTATGGGGATTATTCCATCGATTACCGGTAAGGTAGAGTTGGTTTATGAAGGAGAGCAGGAGGGAGCAGCTTATGTAGCTCAAAACCTGATTGGTTCAGCAATTCATACTTTTTTCCCAGGATATTTTCCTAAAATTGAAAAATTAGAGAAACCAGATGAAAAAACGGCCTATACAGATTTAATAGAATGGTTTTTTGCCGAAAGCGGTTTTGAATTATTGGACGACGCAACGGACGAGGAGTATCAAAGAATTCTGGGATCAATAGTTCCTCTGGAAATATTAGTTAAGAAATACCAACCCCAATTAGATAGCGAAGACAAATTCTTCATGAAAGAATTTATTTTATGGGCAATGGTAGAATATAAAAAACTGAGCAAAGACAGAATAACGGATGGCTATCAGTTTAAGGATATGTATGGAAGCTATATCAGTAAATTGTAATCTATAATAGAACATTTATTAAATATAAAAATGGATTCAGATTCACTTCTGGATCCTTTTTTTTGTTCTTGCATTTTATTGGATATCAAGTTTAGTTTATAAAAACCTATTGCTATTTCTTTTTAGGCTACCTTGCTCCGTTGGCATCACTTTCGGTCAATGTACTACAATGGAAAATAGCTTTGAAGCTTTAATTACCTCCTATATTGAGAATAAAGTAGGTATATCTGAACATTTTTTAAGCGATGACTTGGCCAATAGCTTAAAGCAAAATTTACTCGCCTTAAATCAACAAAATTTACTAATTGTCGCAGGAACAGGAAATTCAGAAGTGATTACTTATGATAACGCAGTGCGCAGTGATTCTATTTATTGGTTGGATAAAAAGCACAATAATGAATTTGAAAATGCTTTTTTTGAACAAATCGAAGCTTTTATTGCCTACTTAAATGAGAGTTGTTATACTGGAATTACGGGCTATGAATTCCATTATTCTTTGTATGAAAAAGGGGATTTTTACCTCGAGCATTTTGATCAATTTCATAATAACCCTAGTCGGAAATATTCGATGATTAGTTATTTAAATGACAATTGGCAACCGGCTGATGGAGGAGAATTACTAATTCATCAAGAAAATAATAACCAGAAAATTGCGCCTACACAAGGAAAGACTGTTTTCTTTAAAAGTGATGAATTACTTCATGAAGTTTTAGTGACTCAAAATACTAGAATGAGTATTACAGGTTGGCTAAAATGTGATTGATTTTATAATATCTTTTTATACCAAGTATAATAATTGGCACACAGATAAAACAGATTTCGACAGATTGATATTTTAGGATTAAAAAATCTGTACCGTCTTAAATCTGCTGTATCTGCGCTATTATTGTAATTTAGTCTGTTCAGTATACTTTTAAAAGGGTGTTATTTAAGTGTCTGTTTTAAGGAATGGGTTATTAATGAATCGTTTCAAGTTGTAAATACAATCTGTCCGATTCATTTTCTAATTGGTTTATTTGAGTTTTTAGGTTTTGAAGATCATTTTGTAATAAACCCATTTCTTCCATTTTTTCATTTTCAGATCGAAAGAATTTAAATTTTTCGGCATCAATTAAGTCACTTTTTGCCTTTTCTAATTGATTTTTATTGTCAATAAGTAAGGTCTTTATTTCAGTAATGCGACTGTTAATTGAATCTCTTCTTCTAAGGTTATTATTTTCTAATGCTATTCTTTTTCTAATTTCGTCTTGAATCCGCTGCTCATTAAATTCGTTTTGTTCCAGTGTAATTTTTTCGTTACTAAATTCTGTTTGTTTGTTTTTCAAATCTAATTCGCTTCTTTTATTATTTTGAAGGACATTGAGAACAAATACGACTGTAAAAATGGCTAAAAATGATATTGCTAAAAAAAAGTGACTTTTCTTTAATCCTAAAATGGTTGCAGAAGTTTCTTGTTGTTCTATTTCGGGAGTAGCAATAACTTGTTTTATAGGTGGAGGAATTACTTTAAAAAAAGAGTTAAGTTCTTCTATCTCATGGGCATGTTTCCATTCGTCCATTCCTTGGTACCAAACTAAAGTAGCTTTATTTAGGTGTTCGTTTTTTAATTCGTCTAAGGTAAAAGGACCACCATTTTCCTTTCCATTATTGATGTAGTAGGCTCTCATTATTTGCGAATATTTGCTATGCTTTAATAGAGCGTAATATTACAAAAAAAATGCATTTTGTTTGTATTGAAAATGAAAGTTTGTTTTACACAAATTGAACGTTATATTTTTCCATATACTCTAGAAACAAAATTCCCATTAAGGAATGCTGCTGAGTCAATTTGGCTTTGTAGAAGAGCACCTTTGTACTTACCTTCGAGCAGTAATTGTGCGGCTTGCGCCAAAGGGGCTGCGGTAGTAGTTTGAATGGCTCTTAATTGGTGATTCCCTATTTTTTGTGGAAATATGGTTTTGGCTATTTCGCGACGGCGTAAAATTCCTTCGATATCTTTGCCTTCTACGGCGGCATACAATATAATTTGGTCGTCCTCAATATGCGGAATTGCCTCTTGCATTTTTTGTTGAAGCGTTTTAATTGCAGCTTCTGTAGTGCCTCTTTTTTTAATTTGCTTGTCGACCCAAGCATAATGACCGGGATAACGCAGCGTTTTATAATCGAGGCTACACACTTTTCCAGACAAGGCATCGGGTAGATCGGCGGCACCTCCAGAGGTAAGATCTTCTTCATAAGTAATGCCATCAATAATTATGTTAGCTCTTTCTGATAAGGAGGGTAGCGTGGTTTTTACATAATCTCTCAGTACAATGGTATCTTTCAGATATTCGGTTGCCACACCTACAGGACTCCAAGTAAATCCGTAAAAGTGGGGCGCTACGGCATGTTTAGTTAAGGCACCAACTTTAAATTCTAGCGTGTGGACAGAGTTTACCTTGTAGTCATTTCGAAATTGTTGAAATAATTCATGGGCCAGTAAATCGATATATCCTGGGGCTAAGCCCGTTTGCAATAGAAAACCAGTATCAGTATTTTTAGACAAAGCTATAATTTCTTCCGTTTCGGCAACATATTCAGTAAGATTTGCATAGTGAAGGTTGAAATCTTTTGCAAATTGGGCAATTCTAGGGGCTACACTTCCCGGAAGGCAATCGAGAATAATATCTCCCTGTAGAAAGATGTCTTTCATTTCGTCAGTAATTCCTGTTTCGCTAAGATCAAACGCTTTAACGGCACAAGGTTTTGTAGTTCCTTCTTCGACCCAATTGGCTACTTTTTTAGCTTTTAAAAATGTCCTATCTCCAATAAAAAGTGTTGGGGTGACATCACTCCATTCGGCTAAAATTAAACTAACAGCCTCAGCAATACCTCCAGCTCCTGCTATAATAATATTGAAATGTTTTTTCATCTACTAAAGTTAGTGAATTTTATGTAAATGGTTGATATATAATCCATACCAATTACAAATGCAATAAAGTCCAAACTAATCTTTGTCAGTTCGAGCGCAGTCAAGATGCAATAGTGGTTCTCGACTCCTCTCGAACTGACAATTGGACTGTTTTATAAATAGTACAGGTATTATTAAAATAATAATAAACATTTAGCGCGACCAAAATTTGTGGAATTAGTCTTTTTTAAGTTTAAAAATTTGTGTCAATTTGTGAAATTCGCGGCAATTTTTTTTATGGAAAATTAAAAGTGAATGCACTTGGATGTTGTTTTCTAGTAATACATTCTAAAGTCGAGGAGTTTACAAAGTGCATAATGTTTTTGATGTAATTCTTCAACTATTTCAACAAGGTCATCTTGTTCTTCACATAAGCTAAAAAAAGCTTTGTCTAGGTGAATACTACTCAAGGTATGCAGTGACTCTCCATAACCTGAAATGGCACGGGCATTAGTGATGTCTAGAAAGTATTGCGCTTCCTCTGCCGTTAAGTCTAAAATTTTTTTATTCGAAAAATGAACAATTTTCCCTCTTAATTTCCCTTCAAATAACTCGGCAATTTCTTCTAAGCTATAGTAATAATCATGTAAGCAAATATTGTTTTCTTGTCCAGGCATTACCAAATAAATGATGACATAATCTTTGAAATTATGATCATCATAGAGCAAAGCACCTAAGCTTTCTTCTAGTCCTTCAATGGTATCGCAGGTTTTGTAAATACTAGCGATATTATGCTCAAGGGCAAAATTTTCTAAGTTTTTTACCACCTCAGTAGTTGTAATGGTATCTACGTCAGGAACACCTTCGAGGCAGAAGATAAAGGTTTCATTGTCCATGAAAATATGTTTTGTATTCTTAAATTTTAGGCTAAATTAAAATATTTAAAGGGATTCTTTTTAGTTCTTGGTACCGAAATTATTGTTAATTTTTATTTAGAAGGTGTTTTTAATTATTCTGCGTATTTTTTGTGGAAAATAGGATTGGCAATCTCTGCCACATTTGGCATGAATGGAGTTTGTTTAATCCGCAAGGAGCAGTTCGACCGACTGGGCGTGATGGGGATAAATAGATTTTATCCGAGGGTTACATTCTGCCCAGGATAGCAACGAAAAGCACGCAAGGGAAAAGCCCGTATAAAACAAAACCCAAAACAGCAACCGTAGGAAGCTCGTTTTGGGTTTATGTTTTTAAGGGAGATTCCCGCGGACTTGCAGTGAATAGCCTGAAATGGCAGCCTAATGAGTGTTATTGTAAAACTGTTCACTAAGTAAGTTCCGTTTGAATACGACTTAATTAATTAAAAAAACGAAAGTCCTTAGATTGACTAAGGACTTTTGTGTAAAAGGCAATTATTTTTTAGACTCTTCGATAGAAAGTTTTCTAAATTCTTTTAGCATTTTTTCCATTTCTAAAGTTGACTTACGTGCTCTTGCTCCAGCAGCTTTTACTCCTTTTTCAATTAGAGATTCTGTTTCTGCAGTAAATGCTTCAAACTCAGCGTTAATCTTTGCTACTAATTCTTTCATGATTTTTTTTATTATAGTTAAGATCACAAAAATAGAATTTTGCGAAAGATAGCCTAGTAATATTATGTTAAAAATAATTTAAGACTTAATTTATTTGCTAAATCAGTGCCAAAAAGCAATGTTCATTTAATTACAATTAGCTAATTCGGTCGTAAAATGAAGGTTGTTATTTTCTTTGTAATTTAAAGTTGTGTTGAACTTTAAAAACTGTCAACGGCTAAATATTCTTACTTTCCGATGCAGAAGTTAGCAAAAATATTACCTAGCAATTCATCATTTGTAACCTGACCCGTAATCGTTCCAAAATGATACAAGGCTTCCTTGATATCGATAGCCATTAAGTCGCTCGGTAGATTTGTTTCTAGCCCGTATTTTACTTTAGTTATCTCCTCCAATGCTTTCAGCAAGGAGTCATAATGTCTAGTGTTCGTGATAATCGTTTCGTTATTTCTTAATGCTCCAGTATTAACAAAAGACAGCAGCTGGTTTTTTAATTCATCAACACCTATGTTTTGTTTGGCACTTAAGAAAATTAGTTTAATGTTTAAGGTTTCAAGTTCTTGACGAATGCTTGTAATTTCTTGATCTGTTAGTAAATCCAATTTATTGATAACAACGACCAAGGGTTTTAAAGGAAATTGATTCTTTATTTTCTCAATTTCTACGATATATTCAGAACTTTGAACTTTAAACTTCAAACTATCAAATAGATATAATACCACCTGTGACTGTTCTATTTTTTCGAATGTTTTGCGTATTCCGATGCTTTCCACAACATCTTGTGTCTCGCGGATTCCTGCCGTGTCTATAAATCGAAATCCGATTCCGCCAATGACTAGTTCGTCTTCAATGGTGTCGCGGGTTGTTCCGGCAATCTCCGAAACAATGGCGCGTTCTTCGTTTAGTAAAGCATTTAACAGTGTTGATTTTCCCACATTGGGTTCACCCACAATGGCGACCGGAATTCCGTTTTTGATTACGTTTCCTACTGCAAAAGAGTCAATCAACCTCTTTAAAACAAATTCGATTCTATTCAGCAATTCATGGAATTGGGTACGATCTGCAAATTCCACATCCTCCTCAGCAAAGTCGAGTTCGAGTTCGATGAGTGAAGCAAAATTCAACAGTTCTTCCCTTAATTTAGCTATTTCATTAGAGAAACCACCACGCATTTGCTGCATAGCGATTTGGTGTGATGCTTCATTATCAGAAGATATTAAATCTGCAACGGCTTCTGCTTGTGACAAATCAAGTTTGCCGTTTAGGAAAGCACGTAGTGTGAATTCTCCCGGATCAGCCATGCGACAGCCTTTACGCAGTAGTAGTTGTATAATCTGTTGTTGGATATATGTAGAACCATGACAGGATATTTCAATCGTGTTTTCGCCTGTATAAGAGTTGGGTCCTTTAAAAAGTGACACTAATACTTCGTCGAGCGTTTTTTGATCGTCGATAATATGCCCCAGATGGAGGGTATGTGTTTTTTGCTTGGTTAAATCTTTGTTTTTAATGGATTTAAAAACACTATTACCAATAGTAATTGCTTCAGCGCCTGAAATTCGGATGACTGCAATAGCTCCAGCTCCAGAAGGTGTCGCTAAGGCTACTATCGAATCGTTATATAACATAGTTGTATTTTATAAGTTGCAAAGGTACTAAATCTAAGTAAGTATCTATTTATTTAAGCAGCTGCCTTTTTGCAGACTGAAGTAAAGTGTTGTTAAGCTATGTTTCTGATTTTAATTCCGTAACTTTAAAATTGTCTTCGTTGCTATAATTCACTTTAAACTGATAAAATATGAAACGTATTCTATTTCCAACCGATTTTTCTAATGTAGCAACTAATGCTTTTGTTCACGCCTTAGCATTTGCAAAAATAATACAAGGAGAACTTATTGTATTACATTCTTACCCGCTGCTGCCGATTGATGACCAATTTTTTCCAGAGAATTTTAATATGGTTTATGACACAGTAGAGTTAACGGAGTTCGATATGTTTAAAGAGGAAATTCCAAAACTTCGTGTTATTGCAGAAGCTTGTAATTTAGAGAACATAAAGATGTCGCATCGGTTAATGGAAGGCGATTTAATAGCTAATATTAAAAAGATTGTTGATACGGATAAAATTGACTATGTTGTTATGGGAACCTCCGGTGTAACAGATTGGGATGCCGTTTTTGTTGGTTCTAATTCAGGAGATGTTATTATTGGGATAGCGGTTGCTGTTTTATGCATACCCTTAGAAGCTAAACATAAAACCATTAAAACGATTGGGTTTACGACTCGTTATCGAGCCAAAGATAAGATAGCACTTAATGCAGTTTTAAATTTGGCAAAGATTATAAATGCCAATGTGAAATGCCTCTATGTAAAAACTAGTGATTCTGATGTTTCTAAAGAAACTATTGCAGAATGGAAAGTGGAGTTTGAAAAAGAACCTATTGAATTCGTTGTTGTCGAAAGCGATGAAATCAATGAAGTAGTTTTAGACTTTATTACCAATGAAAACGTGGATGTCTTGACCATGTTAATCTATAAAAGAGGTTTTTTTAAAGGATTGTTTCAACCTAGCTATACTAAAAAGTCACATCCAGAATTTCACATCCCAATTTTAGCCATTCACATCGATTAAAGAATAAGGGTTTGCGACGTTCTAAATTAGCTTTGCAAATCGTAACAAATTGTAAATCGATGTAACCTTAAAATTGTAATAATATTAAAATAAGCAATCTGAATTATGCAGAAGTTTATTTGTTAAAATAAATGAAACTGACTGATATTTATCATATTATAATTGTAACTTTAGGTGTAAATTTGATTATTCTACAACTTTAAACCATTTAAAATGAAACGTATATTATTCCCTACCGATTTTTCTGAAGCCGCGACTAATGCATTTGTACATGCTTTAGAATTTGCAAAAATAGTACAGGGTGAATTGGTGTTATTACACGCCTTTGATTTGCCAGTATTCGACAATCAGTTTTTTCCGGAAAATTATATGATTATCTATGAATCAGTAGAATTGTCACAATTCGAAATGTTTAAAGAGGAGATTCCAAAACTTCGTGCGATAGCAGAAGAGCGAAATCTGGGTAAAATTAGAATGACGCATCGCCTTATGGATGGTAATTTGCTGTATAATATAAACAAATCAATCAAGGATGATAAAATAGATTATGTGGTTATGGGGACTGAAGGAGCTTCCGGATGGTCAGAATTTTTTTCTGGGACCAATACGGGTAATGTTTTGGCTGATATCGATGTACCGATGCTATGTGTTCCTATTGATGCTAAATTCAAAAAAACAGAAACCATAGGTTTTACAACACGATTTAGAGCTAAGGATAAAAAAGCGCTTAAAAACACTATAAAATTGGCAAAAATGGCTAATGCAGTTGTAAAATGTCTTTATGTAAAAACTAGCAAATCTGATGTTGATCGAGCAACAATTAAGAATTGGGAGGAGAATTTTGAGAATGAACCTATTGAATTTTTTGTGATTGATAGTGATGAAGTAAAGGAAACTATTTTAGATTTTATTTTATACCAAGAAATTAATGTTTTAACGATGGTGACCTATAAAAGAACGTTTTTTGAAGGCCTATTCCATCCCAGCCTGACTAAGAAATTTGCAAATAATTTTGACGTTCCCATTTTGGCAATTCCTATGGAAGACTAAGTTTACAGTGTTGCTATATTGTTCCTTATTCTAATAGCTTATTTATTGCGGTACACCTATATTTGTATTTCAATTAAATCGAAATATGGATTCATACAGTACTAAGAGTAAAAGCTATTCGCAGGAATTAAGTAAAATAAATAAAAAATACAATACAATCAGTTTACTTAGACTGTTGTCTATTGTTGTTTTTTTAGGGTCTCTTTATTATTACATACAAAACAGCGAAATTATTTTTTTAATTTCAGCTGTTTTCTTTTTTGCTGCCTTTATCATCTTAATGCGAATTCATTCTAAGTTACTTTTCGAAAAAAAGATAAACTCGGCTCTAGTGGGAATCAATGAAAATGAAATCTCTTATTTAGAGAAAAAAGCAATTCCATTTGAAAACGGACAAGAGTTTAATGATTTTCATCATCCCTATGCATATGATCTGGATATTTTTGGTGAGCATTCCCTGTTCCAAAACTTAAATAGAACGGCCACTTTTATAGGAAAGAAGAAGTTAGCCAATCAACTACTCACATTATCCCCCAATGAAGAAATCATTAGGAATCAGACAGCTGTCAAGGAGCTGTCTGAAAAGTTAGACTGGCGCCAGAATTTCTTGGCTTTAGCCATAATAAGCAAGGATTCAAAAGCGAGTTATGAAGGATTAATGAAATGGAGTAAATTTCAGAGTGCATCATTATCTAAAGGGTCAATCGTGCTTTCTTATATTACGCCTTTGTTATTTCTAGGCATTCTTGTTTCGTATATCATTACTAGTGAGGCAATTTTACTATCCTACCTGTCTTATGTGTTTATATTAAATTTGGTAATTATGGGTGCCTTTTTTAAACGAATCCAAATCGAAATTGCTAATGCGGAAGATATCGATAAGGTGATTAGTCAATATGGTTTATTACTTAAAAAAATAGAGGAGGAATCTTTCCATTCTGAGAAGCTGATCGATTTACAACAGAAACTGAAATTTAAAGCAGAAAACGCAAGTCTTCATATCAAAAAATTATCAGAGTTGTTTTCTAATATGGATACGATTGGAAATCTGTTGACGGCTTCTTTATTCAATGGTACCTTCCTTTTTAATCTTCATGTATTAAAAAAATTACTGAATTGGAAAAAAGAGCATGCTACGGCAATGGAAGAATGGTTAGATGTAATCGGCGAATTCGAAATGTTGAATAGCTTGGCTAATTTTGCTTATAATAACACTGATTTTGTTTATCCTACGTTAAACACGGAATTTAAAATCGACTTCTCAGACCTGAGCCACCCTTTACTGAATGCCAAAACTAGAGTAGGGAATGAGGTAGCTTTCCATCCCCAGTCGTTTATGATATTGACTGGATCAAATATGTCAGGTAAAAGTACTTTTCTGCGTAGTTTGGGAATAAACATGGTATTATCAGGCATGGGATCGGTAGTTTGTGCGAAAGAAGCGAATGTACATCCTTTGCCGGTGTTAGTTTCGATGCGTTTGTCGGATTCCTTATCTGACAGTGAATCTTATTTTTTTGCGGAAATAAAGCGCTTAAAACAAATTATGGATGAATTAGAAGGTAATGCTGCTTTTGTATTACTGGATGAAATCCTTAGAGGAACTAATTCTGATGATAAAAGAAACGGAACCATAGAAGTCGTAAAGAAAGTAATTGCTCATAAAGCGATTGGTGCTATTGCAACTCATGATATCGAAGTTTGCTTGACCACAAATGAATATCCGGATATTCTAACCAACAAATGTTTTGAAGTCGAAATTGTAAATGATGAATTACATTTTGATTATAAACTTCGTGACGGTATCTGTAAAAATAAAAGTGCTACGTTCCTAATGAAAAAGATGGGAGTTATTTAAGGGAAGAGGTGAGAGGAGGAAGGTTAGAATTGAGAAGTAAAAAACAGGAAGTAAAAAACTCGAAAAATTCCATTTCGTCTCCCCCTCTTTGGGAGACGGAGGAACAAAAAAAAACCGCATATCCTGGTTAGGAAATAGCGGTTTTTTTAAATATAAAAAATGGTTTGGTTAATAGCGTAATCGTTTCACAATGATAGGTATTATATTTGAATCTTAAAAATTAAATACAACAAAATCAGAATTTATTGTTAACTGTTCAGCATTACTGGCATAACCAGCATCGTTACAGTTTCACCTTCTTCCAGTCCATCAACAGGAGTAAGAATCCCAGCTCTATTAGGTAATGACATTTCAAGCATAATCATATCTGATTGCAGATTAGTCAACATTTCAGTAAGAAAACGAGAGTTGTATCCTATTTGCATATCGTCCCCTTGATAATCACAAGTTAATCTTTCCTCTGCTTTGTTAGAGTAATCAATATCTTCTGCAGAAACATTTAACTCGGCACCTGCAATTTTCAAACGAATTTGGTGCGTTGTTTTATTAGAGAAAATAGCAACACGACGTACTGAACTCAAAAATTGAGAACGGTCAATCATTAATTTATTTGGATTCTCTTTTGGTATAACCGCTTCATAGTTTGGATATTTCCCATCTATTAAACGACACATTAAAATATAATTGTCAAAAGAAAAAGTAGCATTCGAATCGTTGTACTCAATTTTCACTTCAGCATCTGAAGTAGTAAGAATATTTTTTAGAATAGTCAAAGGTTTCTTTGGCATGATAAAATCAGCTACTTGAGACGCTTTTACATCCGTACGTGCATATTTTACTAGTTTGTGTGCGTCAGTTGCTACAAAAGTTAATCCTTCTGGAGAGAACTGAAAAAATACACCAGACATTACTGGACGCAAATCATCATTTCCAGCAGCAAAGATTGTTTTGCTAATAGCTGTTGCCAATACATCAGCAGGAACTAAAGTTACAGAAGGCTCTTCTAGGTTAACAGATTTTGGAAATTCATCACCAGGAGCATACGCTAACGCATATTTACCAGAATTTGAACTGATCTCTATCGTGCTGTTTTCTTCAACAGTAAAAGTTAGAGGTTGCTCTGGGAAAGTTTTAAGGATCTCCAATAGTAATTTTGCTGGTACAGCCACACTTCCTTTACTCGTGGAATCAATAGCTAAATTAGCAGACATGGTAGTCTCTAAATCACTTGCCGAAACCGTTAATTCGTTATTGTCTAATTCAAATAGGAAGTTGTCCAAAATGGGCAAAGTATTGCTACTATTGATAACATTACCTAAAACTTGTAATTGTTTTAATAAGTACGAACTCGATACTATAAATTTCATCTGTTTTATTTTATTTTTTTTGGTATCTATTTTAGTTTGATTTTTAAAATACAATACATTTTACAAATATATCGTAAACTATGCTAGTATTGAAACTTTTTTATTAACATCTATTGACCGTATTTCCTTTTTCGGAGGTAGGTAAATAAAGCGCCAAATAACACTAAGATTAGGAGTGGCAGCCCGATAGTTATGACTTGCGTCTTAGTGTAGTTTTCAAAAACTTTTTCTTTGTCCAATAAAGGCAAATCTAAATCCTTGCTTCGAATGTTAATAAGTCCAGTATCATCTAATAGATAATTGACACAATTCAGCAGGAAATCTTTATTGTCGTACAAATTTCCGGAACGTTGATCATAACCTAGTTCTACAGGTTGATAGTTTTTATCCAATTGGTTTTTTATTATATCTCCATCAGAAATTACAATCATTTTATTCTTCTTTCCTGCAGCTTCAAATGTGGCTTGTTCAAAAGGTAAAACTCTATTTTCAAACATAGAATGGAAGGATCCTTCGAGTAATACAGCAAGCGGGATATTTCCGGTTTTTATATAATGATTCGGGCTAGTTTCTTCAGCAACAATATCCAAATTTACTTCTACTGGAGCACCTATTTTTTTTGAATAACGAGACGATTGTAGCAGTACTGTTTTCTTAATTCCGTTTTTCAGAGTGTCGATAGGATTTGCAAAATCAAATTTAATTCCACCTAAATTTTTCACGATCGGATGAGCACTTTCTGGATAGACTAATGGAGCAAATTTCCAATTAAATTCTTGAAATTGTGTTGCGCTTCCCTGTTCTCCCGTAGCCAGTTTTATAGGACTTCCTTGTTCGTCTTTAACAATGTCTGGGTTAATACGAAAACCATATTTAAAGAACATATCGTTTAAATTCAAATCCCTCGGAAAAGCTAATGTCGCCCCTGTTTCATTGTAAAGACTGTCCATCTCCACATTTACCTGATCAACAAGCCACAGTGTCTTTCCTCCGTTAATGATAAACTGATCTAAGACCTGTTTTTCGGCATCAGAGAACGTTTCGGTAGGTTTAGCGATAATAGCTAAATCGTATTTTTCTAAGGCGTTTAGGCTGCCTGTAGGGTCTTTTGCAACCGAATCTAACGTAAAAGGGCCTATGTGATAACTTTCTCTTATTTGTAACAAGAATTTAGCCATTAATACATCCTGAAGCTCACCGTTACCTTTTATTACGGCAACCGTTTTTTGTTTGGCTGTTGTGATTTTGTGTAAGGCATCCGAAATTGAATATTCAAGATGCTGCACTGAGCCAATGACCATTTCGGTAGTCGAAGCGCCCATTCTATTTTTTAACAACGGAATATTAACTTCTTTGTTTTGGTAAACTGCGATAGCCCATGGAAATACCATAGCTTGTGATTGTTTCCCTTTGTCATCAACTGTTATATTTATAGGCGTCAACCCCTTTCGATACAACTCTTTGATATTATCCATACTGGTATCTTCGTTTTCCAATGGATCGATGAATTCGAAAACTATATTTTTATTATATGCTTGAAATTCCTCCAGTAGCTGCTGCGTTTCTTGTTGCAACCTTTTGAACTCAGAAGGCAAATCCCCTTGCAGGTATATTTTGATGTACAGCGGTTCTTTTACTTCTTCGATTATATTCAAAGAAGTGGTAGAAAGTGTGTACCTTTTATCCTTTGTTAAATCAAAACGATGAAAAAACCGATTCCCAATACTATTTACAAACAGCAAAATTACGATTGTAATCAATACTGACTTCAGGTTGCTTTTTTTAATTGGTACCATTACAATTTAAAAGATTTAAGTTTATAAACAGTAAACGAAAGAAATAATACCGTTACACTCACAAAATAGAGTACATCTCTAGTATCTATCACGCCACGCCCCATACTTTTAAAGTGGTCTTGCATTCCAAAAGCAGAAATAAATGTCGAAAAAGACGGTGTTAATGATGCGAGGCCTTCGAAACCAAAATAGAAAAAGAAACATAAAAACACAGCAACTATAAAAGCTACGATTTGATTATCGGACAGGGTAGAAGTGAAAACGCCAATGGAAGAATAGGCACTAATCAAGAATAACAGCCCAACATAAGAACCGATGGTGCTTCCCATGTCAAGATTTCCCTCTGGCATTCCCAGACTGGAGATTACTTCGACATAAATGAAAGTTGGAATAATAGCCATTACAATCAGTAGTACTGCGCCAAGAAATTTTCCGTTCACAATTTGCCACAAACTCAACGGTTTTGTTAAAAGCAATTCAAGAGTTCCTTGCTTTTTCTCATCGGAAAAACTGCGCATGGTTACGGCAGGAATCAGGAAAATCAAAATCCATGGCGCTAAAGTGAAAAACGGGGCCATATCGGCAAATCCGGTATTTAGAATATTGTAGTCTCCTTCGAAAACCCAAAGAAATAATCCGTTGAGAATAAGGAATAAAGCGATAACCAAGTAACCTATGGGCGAACCAAAAAAAGATTTAATTTCTCGTAATAATATGGCTTTCATTAATTTTTTATTTAAAAAGTTTAAGGTTTAAAGTGGCCTAAATTGAGACTAAAAAACGTTAAACTAAAGAAGCTAATTTATCCACACTCCAAGCCTCAGCTTTAGCATTGAATAATTTTTTGGTAAAACTCCATACTTCATTAAAAAACTCAGAATTTCTGTAATTTTCCAAGTCTTCTTCGGTTTCCCAATAGCTATACGTAAAAAATATACTTTTGTTGTCTTTGTCCTGATATAACTCCAATAAACGATTTCCAGGAGCACTACGAATACGTTTCTTAATCGATTCGAAATTTTCTAGAAATGCAGGTATGTTTTCTTCGTGAAAACTCAATTTTACTATTCGTACAAACATGTGATTTATATTTAACGATTGATGATTTTAGATTTTTCTATTTATGATAATCTTCTAATTCTTAAATTGGATTGAAACCACATCTCTATAATTTAATCCCAACAAGCTATTTGCTGAGCCAACTTTGGAGGGGTTGCTCCTAAAAATGGCAATTTCGAGGAAACCAGCTTCATTAAAAATCGCCAATTTTTCTCCTTCATAATTCTTAATCGGATATTTATCAGAACTGGCTATTGCGGAATAATTTGGCAAAATGGTTTTTATATTTTTAGTTTTCATAATAATCTCATAAGGCCTGCCTTTGGCAACTTCTACGAACTGTCTTTTGCTAATGTTGGTCACGACGTTACCAAAATGATCTATATAGATAACATGTCCTTTCAATATGTTATTGTCATCGGAAATAGCAGCTTTTAATTCGGTTATCTGCTTGATACTATTGATTTCTTTCCCAATAACATTCAATAATCCGCCTTTGGCGATATGACAGGCGACCATAACAAAAACATCCATGCCGGTTGCTTCACTAGACAGTCGATCGTGAATGTTGATGGCAACCATTTTTTGCGGAACAATTTTTTGCGAAAGCATGCTGAGAATGCCATTATCGGCAGCAATAAAATAAGAATCGTTCCATTGCATTACAATATGTTGGTTCTCTTTATTCAATTCCATATCCACTCCTATCAAGTGAACGGTACCTTTTGGGAAACTCGAATAGGCTGCGCTAATAATGTAACTTGCTTCAACTGTGTTGAATGGGTCAATGTGATGCGAGATGTCTATAATGGAAGCTTCAGAATACTCAGATAATATTTTCCCTTTCAACGCACCTACAAAGTGGTCTTTCAAGCCGTAATCGGTAGTAAGGGTAATTATTGACATATATTTTTTATAAATATTGGTGGATTCTAAAACTAATTTTCATTAAATTTGAGAAATGCAAATCTAATAATAGTAAATTCAAAAAAGCAAAAAACGAAAAACAAATTCCAAATAATAAGACAAATAATACTGAGGTTTAAAACTAAAACGGATTAGATTCATTAATTGATTAATTTTAATATAAAACTACAACTTTTGAACGAAAGAATAATCGAGCTCATAGACATCGCTCCAAAAGAATTTTGGGGCGCTCAAGACACTCATCTTGAAACTATTAAAAAATATTACCCAAAGCTTAAGATTGTTGCTCGTGGAACTACTTTAAAGGCATTTGGAGAAAAAGAAATCTTAGACGAGTTCGAAAGACGTTTTCAAAGGTTAATGCTTCATTTTACCCGTTACAATAACATAGATAATAATGTAATTGAACGTGTGATTTTAGGCGAGAACCAAGACGATAGAAGAACCTTAGTTAATGATAAAATTCTGGTACACGGTGTAGGCGGTAAAATCATTAAAGCGATGACACCCAATCAGCAATTACTGGTTGACGCTATAAATAAAAACGATATGGTTTTTGCCGTAGGTCCAGCTGGAACCGGGAAAACGTATACCGGCGTCGCGATGGCTGTAAAAGCACTGAAAGAAAAACAGGTAAAACGTATTATTCTTACTCGACCAGCTGTAGAAGCAGGGGAAAATCTGGGGTTTCTTCCTGGAGACATGAAAGAAAAACTGGATCCCTATATGCAGCCTTTGTACGATGCTTTGCGTGACATGATACCAAATGAGAAACTAGAAGATTATATTTTGAAAGGGATTATACAAATTGCTCCTCTAGCTTTTATGCGGGGACGAACGCTGGATCATGCTTTTGTGATTTTGGACGAGGCGCAAAATACAACACATTCCCAAATGAAAATGTTCCTAACCCGTATGGGGAAAAGTGCGAAATTTATGGTAACTGGAGATCCAGGACAAGTTGATTTGCCGCGAAGAACTATTTCAGGTCTTAAAGAGGCATTGTTGGTTTTAAAAGATATTGAAGGAATTGGAATCGTGTATTTGGATGATAAAGACATTGTAAGACACCGATTAGTGAAAAAAGTATTAGATGCTTATAAATATACAGAGAATCCAGACTAAAAATAAAAACTGTATTTTTGACAAGTAGTGAAATCAGTACTATTTACGACCCCGTATGGGGTCGTACTTTTTAAATGAAAATTTTTTTTTTGTTGAAACAAGTTCAAAAAGCAGCAGTTTGTTTGTATTACAATAATAATAGAATAAAAATATAAATGTTGAAGAACGTACTTATAACCGGAGCTTCCGGAGGTATTGGGAAAGATATAGCATTACATTTTGCTAAAAATGGATGGAATGTTATAGCTACTATGATTCATCTAGATCATGGTAAAGAGCTGCAAGGAGTAGAAAACATCAGCTGTTATTTGCTTGATGTGACTTCAACCGAAAGTATAGCCCTTGCTAAGAAAAAAATAATTGAAGATTTTAAAACAGTCGACGTTGTAATAAATAATGCCGGAGTGGGCTACCGTAGTTTTGTGGAATTAGCTGAGGATACTGAAATCGATACTATTGTTGATGTAAACTGGCTTGGAGTGGTAAAAGTATGCAGGGCATTTATTCCTGAATTTAGAGCGCAACAGAAGGGACACTTTATAAATATAACCTCCATTGCGGGTTTAGTTAACTTACCCTTAGGTAGTTTTTACCATTCGACGAAACATGCCGTTGAGAGTTTTTCTGAATGTATGGCTTATGAATTAATTGATTTTAATATCAGTGTTTCTACAGTTCAATTTGGAAACACACCCTCTAATTTTCAAAAAAATGTAGTTAAATCTTGTCGATCGACTTTACCTTCGTATAATAATTTAATGGAAAAAATAAGTCTGATATTGGAAAATAAAACCAAGAAAAATACGGACTTAAAACCGCAAATTATTCGGGAGATTTTAAAGATAGCTGAAAACCCGCCTAAAAACTTCAAGAGGTATACGATTGGTTTTGACGCCAATAGTCTAAGTTTCCTTAGATCTGGAATTGGTTATCGTTTATTCGGTAGGATAATCAGACAATCTGTTTTTAAATAAACAACAGCTGTTTTGCCAAATTAAAGAGCTTGATCCTTCAAAAAAATATTTTTGAGAACCAGCTTTACTTTTTTCTTATATAAATAAGGAATAATATAGATGTTGAAGATACTGGAAATCGAAGCGGCGATTAACCAAGATTGAGTCCATAGTAAAATGAAATCAATACTATTTTTGGTATTTGTATTAATTGATGTCAGTGTGAATGTGATAAAACAAGTTACGATGACGCTATTAAGAATTGTTTTGCGCATTTGGATTATTTTCAAAAATGGAATTCCAATCATTGAATTCAAGATCAGCCAAATTAGATTCATTTAAACTCTCAATAAACAGTAGGTAAGCTTTATTGAATAATGATTTTAATTTGCAATTATGGGATTTGAAAATACAGGGTTTAGCATCACAATTAACAATAGGGGAATCATCCTGTTCTAATAAATGGATTAAATCTCCCAAAGGAATCTGTTTCGCTGTTTCGGAAATTGATATACCACCGTTTTTCCCTCTTTTTGTTAGTACCAATTGATTTGCCGCTAAAAATTGAACCACTTTAACGAGATGGTTTCGTGAGATTTTGAAAGCATTAGCTAAATCATCCAAAGAACTTTGAGGGCTGTCTTTTTTTTGATTTAAATACATCAAAACACGCATACTAAAATCGGTAAAGTGGTTTAATTTCATAATTTTTTTTTAATTTAAAGCTAATAATTGGGGTCCGAACTCTTCGTAAAAGATAGCATCTTTTGTAACGCCAAGTTCAATTAAAGATTGATATTGTTTCTTGATAAACAATTCAGGTCCGCAAATATAATATTTTGCATCATTAATAATTATTTCTTCTTTGTATTGATGCAGTTCTGCTCTTCCTTCGATAGCATTAGTTTCATATTCGGGTAGTGTTTCATAAAAAACGAATGAAGTTAGCCAATTTTCCTTGCTGTTCAAATCTTCGATTGCATCTTTAAATGCGTGTACATTTTCATTACGACAGCTATGAATCCAAATCGTTTTATTTTTTTGAAGCGAATGACTATTGGCCTCAACCATACTCATCAAAGGAGTTACTCCAACACCTCCACTGATTAATACTAATGGATTTACAGATTCGGGATCAGCATAGAAAACTCCCGCAGGAGCAGTAACATCAATAGTTTCTCCGACTTTTTTAGTATGTAGCACATTCGAAACAAAACCATCAGGAGTGGTACGTCCTTTTTCGCTTTTAACTGATATACGGTAATACTCTTCATGAAAACTGCTAGATAAGCTATATTGTCTAGGTTGTTCATGTCCTAATTCAGGTATAAATGTTTTAACAGAAATATATTGTCCTGGGAAAAAAGTCGCAATTGCATTGCCATCTTTAGGTTTTAGATAGAAAGATTTAATTTCATCACTTTCTGTTACTATTTTATCGATTACAAACGTTCTCCAGCCAACCCAACCGCCTTTAAGATCTGCTGTTTTTTGATACATTTCGGCTTCAATAGAAATCATTATTTGAGCCAATTCTGTATAGGCGCAGGTCCATGCATCCACTAATTCATCAGTAGCTAATTCTCCTAAAACTTCTTTTATAGATTC
The DNA here is from genome assembly GCF_963974175.1 of uncultured Flavobacterium sp. Lineage (GTDB taxonomy): Bacteria > Bacteroidota > Bacteroidia > Flavobacteriales > Flavobacteriaceae > Flavobacterium. The sequence goes on along the minus strand of NZ_CAXBBR010000012.1, from coordinate 8,755 downwards.
GATTAAGTTATGTCCCACAATATCGTATTGCTCAGGAAGTATGTGTAAGCTAACATGTTTATTCCCTATGGACTTCAAAACATTTATTAAAACTGTTGGGTCGTCAATATTTTCGGCATAAGCCAATACAGCTCCAGTTAATGCATTTTGTTGTTTTCCATTGGCTTGGTTAGCCATATTAAATATGTTCTTTAGTTCAGGATTGTTTGCTAACATTCTTTGATAAAAATAAGTCACCAAGGCATTACCACTTGATTTTAAAATGGGTACGGTGGCTTTGACTAATTCTTTTTGTGCAGTATTCATGATTTTTGTATTTAAATTTTTCACAAAGGTAGTGTTAAATACTTATTGTTGTATTTAAAATGCAACAATAAATATTTAAGAATAATTTGGATTTTATAAGTCATTTAAAATACAGATAGTTAGGCTATTTTACGGTGTAAGTGCTGGACTACATTTAAATGTAAAGAAGTTGTTAAGTATTGTTTTGTTATTGGAAGTCTCTTTAAAATTCGATATTTTTGAAAAGATTACAAATGAATATGAAAATTAAAATGTTACAAGAGAAAATAAAAGTAGTAATAAGTGATTTAGATGGAACGCTATTAAATCAAGAACACCGAATATCAGAATATACCAAAGCAGTTTTTGGAGAACTGCACAATCAAGGATACCTAATTATTGTGGCTACAGGCCGTCATCATCTTGATGCTTTGCCTATTGTTAAAGGCTTAGGGTGTCCGGTCTATTTAGTAACATCAAATGGAGCTAGAATTCACTCGCCAGAAAATGAACTTCTTTTTTCTCATAATATTAGTAGCGAGGCAATAAAATCAGTTTTATCACTGGGAATAGATGAAGAATTTACCACAGTAGTATTTAAGGAGGATGTTTGGTTGACTAATAAACATAATGAGGCTTTAAACAGTTTTCAGACGGAATTGACTTATTTGCCTGAGCTTGTGAATTTTGATATGGTAAAAGACTTGAGTGCCATAAAAATGTTTTTTACTCATGAGCGTCATTCGAGATTAATGGAGCTAAGAGATAAAATAGTAGAAAAGCATTCAGATGTTTTTAGTCACGCCTTTAGTTTACCGCTTTGTTTGGAGTTTATGGACAAGACGGTCGATAAAAGTGTGGCTATTGCCAAGATTCTAGAAATAGAAAATCTAAGTTTTCATGAGACTATTTCTTTTGGTGATGGATACAACGATGAAAATATGTTAAATGCTACAGCCAAAGGATTACTGATGGGAAATGCTCCTGATAGTTTAAAGAACAAGCTTTCTCACCTTGAAGTAATAGCAACTAATTACGACAATGGCGTAGCTGCTTATTTATCTGAAAAACTGTTGAAGCAAACTATATTGAGTATTTAAGGATTCTAAAGTCACGATATTTTTTTAAATACGATTCAAATTGTATTTTTGTGTGAAACAAACCGTACAAAAATGATCAGAACTATTTTTATCGTAGCATTTATATTTTTCTCCTTTACTTCCCAAAGTCAAGTTCTTCAGCTTGAAGACATCATGAAAGGAGATACTTTCATTGGAGAGCAGCCTTTTTATGGTAGATGGTCTTTAGATAGCAAAAAAGTATATTTTGAATGGAATCCTAATAATGAGTTGGGAGCCAGTACTTATTCTTGGGAAAAAGGAATGACAAAACCTTTATTAGTTGCTGCGCCAGAAGCTGCGTTCTCTAAATTAGATTTTAAAGGTAAACCGAATGCAGATATCGTATATTATATTAATAAAGGGGCTTTGTTTTCGTATTCTATCCCGAATAAAACTAAGAAAAAATTATTACAACAATCTAATTCAATTTCTAATTTACAATTAGGAAAGGATGATGGAGTTTTGTTTTTTGTGCAAAATGAAAACATCCTTAAATTTGATACGAAACAAGGGACACTTGTTCAAGTCACTAATTTTAAACAAGGAAAAGAAAAGGAAAAAGAAGAGGAGAAAGACAGTTTTTTAAATACCCAGCAAAAAGAATTGTTTCAATTTATTCGTGATCAAGAAGCGAAGAAAAAATGGAATAAAGCAAAAGCTGATGAAAATAAATCGGACTTTCCTAAAACATATTATTACGGAAAGAGTTCTTTTGAAAGTCTGAAGATGGCTCCAAAAGGGAATTACGCCACTTTTAGATTAGTAGATGCTGCTGAGAGTAAAAGCGAAATAATGGAAAATTTCATTACAAAAGACGGTTACAATCAATCCGTAGATACAAAGAGAAAAGTATCGGTAGCAAATTTAAATAAATCAAAATTCGGAATTTATTCGGTGGCTAAAGATTCAGTTTGTTTTGTCAATTTTTCTTCATTAAGTCATATTCAAGACAAACCTACCTACTACAACGAATACGAGAATTTAAAAAATAAAGAAAAGGAAGATAAGTTGCTTTTTGTTGATGAACCTACTTATAGTGAAGATGGCGTTTATGCCATTACAGAGATTAGAAGTCTGGACAATAAAGACCGATGGATTATACAATTAAATTTAGATAATGCTACTTTTAAAGAAATCGATTATCAGCACGATGAAGCTTGGATTGGCGGACCAGGTATTCCACCTTATGCTAATAGTTCAGGAGTTTTAGAATTTTTGGGCGATAATGAAACAATTTATTTTCAGTCGGAAGTATCAGGATATTCACATTTGTACAGTTATAATTTAAAGTCAAATAAGAAAATCCAACTCACAAAGGGAAATTGGGAAGTAAGAGAAGTGACACTTTCGAAGGATAAGAAGGCTTTTTATTTAACTACAAATACTACACATCCAGGAAATCGAGGGTTTTATAAGTTGGGAGTTTCTGGCGGGGAACTTCAACCAATTCTGACTAAAGATGGAGCGCATGAGGTAATTCTTTCTCCTGATGGAAGTACTTTGCTTGTTCGTTATTCATATAAAAATAAACCTTGGGAATTTTATACAGCGGTAAACAAAAAAGAGGCTGTTTTAAATCCGATAACACATTCAACCTCTAAAGAATTTGAATCTTATTCTTGGCGAGCTCCTGAAGTAATCACTTTCACAGCACAAGATGGTATTAATGTAAATGCAAGACTATACAAACCTGAATCAAGCAATACAAATAAAGCAGCTATTGTCTTTGTTCATGGTGCTGGTTATTTGCAAAACGCCCATAATTATTGGAGTAGTTATCATAGAGAATATATGTTTCATAATTTATTGACTGACTTAGGTTACACCGTTCTGGATATCGATTACAGAGGCAGCGATGGTTATGGACGAGATTTCAGAACAGGTATTTACCGATTTATGGGCGGTAATGATTTGTTAGACCAAATTGATGGAAAAAAGTACTTGGTAGAAAAATTAGGAATTAATCCTGAAAAAGTAGGGATGTATGGTGGATCATATGGTGGCTTCATTACCCTAATGGCAATGTTGACAAAACCTACTGAGTTCAAGTCCGGAGCAGCATTACGCTCAGTAACAGACTGGGCACATTATAATCATGGATATACTGGTAATATTCTTAATTTCTCGGAAACTGATCCTGATGCTTACAAAAAAAGTTCTCCAATTTATTTTGCTGATAATTTACAAGGAAACTTGTTGATGCTTCATGGAATGGTGGATAATAATGTGGAGTACAAAGACGTGGTGCGTTTGTCACAACGTTTTATAGAACTCGGAAAGAAAAACTGGAGCCTGTCCTCATTTCCTGTTGAAGCCCATGGCTTTAAAGAAACCTATTCATGGGTTGATGAGTATAGCCGAATATTGAATTTATTTAATACTACGCTTCTTGAAAAATAGTACGTTCTATTACCTTAATAATGTTTCAACAATTTTGTGTATCTCTGTGAAACAACCTATTTTTGCAAAACAACAACGCAACACTAATCATAATGAGTAATACAATTACAACTACCAATTTTAATTTCCCAAATCAAAAATCGGTTTACCGAGGTAAAGTAAGGGAAGTGTACAATATCAATGACGATCTATTAGTCATGGTAGCGACAGACAGGCTCTCCGCTTTTGATGTGGTTTTGCCAAAAGGAATCCCTTACAAAGGTCAGATTTTGAACCAAATTGCTACTAAATTCATGGAATTAACACAAGATATTGTTCCGAATTGGTTGATTGCAACTCCGGATCCTAGTGTAGCTGTTGGGCATTTATGTACTCCTTTTAAAGTTGAAATGGTAATTCGTGGTTATTTGTCAGGTCACGCTGCTCGCGAATATGCTCTTGGTAAAAGAACGATTTGTGGTGTTCCAATGCCAGAAGGATTAAAAGAGAATGATAAATTCCCAAATCCAATTATAACGCCAACTACAAAAGCGGATAACGGAGAACACGATGCAGATATTTCTCGTGAGGACATTTTAGCAAAAGGAATTGTTACAGAAGCCGATTATTTAGTTTTAGAAAAGTATACTAGAGCTTTATTCGAAAGAGGAACTGAAATTGCCGCCGGTCGTGGTTTGATTTTGGTGGATACTAAATACGAATTTGGTAAGACTAAAGAGGGAGTGATTGTTTTAATTGACGAAATCCACACGCCAGATTCTTCTCGCTATTTTTACTCTGAAGGATATCAAGATAGACAAGACAAAGGAGAAGAGCAAAAACAATTATCTAAAGAGTTTGTTCGTCGTTGGTTGATTCAAAATGGTTTTCAAGGTTTAGAAGGACAATCAATTCCAGATATGTCTGATGAATATATCGAAACCGTTTCTGAAAGATATATTGAATTATATGAAAAGATTCTTGGTGAAAAATTCATAAAAGCCGATATTTCAAATATCAATGAAAGAATTGAAAAAAACGTCTTGGCTTATTTAGAGAATAGATAGTAAGTTAAACATAGTAAAAGAGAAAGCCGCAATTCTGTAAGGAATTGCGGCTTTCTTTTTATGATAGCTATACTTTTATTTTTCTAAAAGGATTTTTAGGTTTTCTAATCCCGTCTGCAAGTCATTACCAATTAGCTTCTCCATTTGTAAAATGGGAAGCATCAAATTCATTGGGTAATCCATAGCGCCGCTAAATCCCCATTTTGTTTTAGTTTCATTTGGTGAAATTACTTCTGTAATCATATAGGCTTTTGCAGTGGATTCAAATGGAACTTTAAAACGCAATTCAAAATCAATTTGTTTTCCCTCCGCGATATTTATTATCTCTTGTTCGCCAACACCTACCTCTTCATTATCACTTTCCCATGCGGCAATCGCACCGATAGTGCCATCTACTCCTGTAAAAGTTTTCTTCATGTTTGGGTCAGTCTTTGACCAGACGCTGAAATTATCTTGATTCTTCAAGTACTTCACATAATTGAAAACGGTATCTTTTGGTTGGTTGATAACCACTTCCCTCTCTACGGCATATTGTTTAGGCATAAATAGGGCGACAATTAACGCCAGAGCGATGATTCCTAGGATGGTAAAGAGAATTCCTTTGATAATTTTCATAGTTGTAAATTTTAAGGTTATTTTGATTTTTTCATCTGTGATTCATAAATTGCGATCCATTCCGCAACTGACATTTTTTGAACTAGCTCAGCAATCAAATCAAAAGGAATTTGGTCTGCTTTTTTGAATCGAATGCAACTTTTTCCCATGTCTAGTTTTTGACTACTGTGTTTTGGGAACTCGTCGGTGAACCATTTTAACAATTCTGGATTGGCATAGATCCCCATATGATATAAGGCGATAAATTTTTTTTGGGATGCAAGGTTGATAAATGGCAACGCAAGTTTTGGATTGCAATGATAGCCGTTTGGATAAATCGAATGTGGTACAACGTACCCAATCATTCCATAACTCATCTCTTCCGTAAAACCTTTCGGGATATTGGCAAGAATGGTTTCTCGAAGTTTGTTCATTGGTATTTTTCGATCTTCGGGAAGTTCGTTTATATAGTCTTCGACGTTTTGAGCTTTTGACTGCATTTATAGGTTTTTTGGTAAGTAAATTTAATAAAAAAGCCGTAATTCAATTGTAGAATTACGGCTTTTTATTGTAGCCCCGATAGTAGCGGTATCCTTTTGTCCAGGTTTTCGGGACAAAAGATATAGCGGATAGCGGGATTAGCTCCTGAAACTATTATTTAAAATAAGAAAATGTTTCGTTGTTCTCTATCTTCAATAGCGTTTCATATATTAATTTAATAACATTTTCAACATCATCACGGTGTACCATTTCGACAGTCGTATGCATGTAGCGCAAAGGAAGTGAAATCAATGCCGAAGCAACACCACCATTGCTATACGCAAATGCATCTGTGTCTGTTCCAGTAACTCTTGAAGAAGCTAAACGTTGGAAAGGAATTTTCTTTTCTTCGGCAGTATTTATAATTAGTTCTCTCAGGTTATTTTGAACGGCAGGCGCATAAGTCACCACTGGGCCTTTTCCTATTTTAGTATCTCCTTCAATCTTTTTGTCAATCATAGGAGTAGTAGAATCGTGACATACATCAGTAACAATAGCTACGTTTGGTTTAATGGTTTGAGTAATCATTTCAGCACCACGTAAACCCACCTCTTCTTGAACAGAATTAGTGATGTACAAACCGAAAGGTAACTTTACTTTGTTTTCATGCAATAAACGCGCAACTTCGGCAATCATAAAACCACCCATGCGGTTATCAATTGCACGGCAAACGAATTTATTTTCATTCAAAACCATGAATTCATCAGGGTAAGTGATTACGCAACCTACATGAACCCCTAGTTTTTCAACTTCTTCTTTAGTCTCGCAACCTAGGTCAATGAAAATATTACTTATTTTAGCATTTTCTTCTTTGTCTCTATTACGAGTATGAATAGCGGGCCAGCCAAATACTCCTTTTACAATTCCTTTTTTAGTATGAATATTTACACGTTTAGAAGGTGCAATTTGGTGATCTGATCCACCGTTTCTAATTACATAAACCATTCCTTCATCAGTAATGTAGTTTACATACCATGCAATTTCGTCTGCATGACCTTCAATTACCACCTTATAAGGAGCGTCAGGATTAATAATCCCTACTGCTGTTCCGTAAGTGTCTGTTATAAATGTGTCAACATATGGTTTTAAGTATTCCATCCATAGTTTCTGTCCTTCAGCTTCAAATCCAGTAGGGGAGGCGTTGTTTAAATATTGCTCTAAAAAAGTGATAGAGGATTCTTTTAATATCGATTTTGTGCTCATAAAATATATTTTTTGCTAAATTATAGAATTGGCATTACACTTGCGTATATAATGTATAATTTTACATTAAATTTTTTCTGTATGCAGTTTATTAGATTTTCAATTTTCTTTCTTTTTTTAACGGTAGTTTCCCATGGACAGGTTATTTCTAAAGACACAACAAAAATGGGTTATGTTTTGAGGGATACAGACGAAGCGCTTAATGACACCATTCAACTGGAAGAAATTATTGTTTCAAAAGAAAGATTGGACCCCGATGCTAAGAAGCAGTTTCTGATTTTGCAAAGTAGAGTCTATAGAACTTATCCTTATGCTAAATTGGCTTCTGAAAGATTAACGCTTTTGAATAAAGGAATGGAAAGGCTTTCTACCAATAAAGAAAAGAAGAAGTATTTCAAGATAGTAGAAAGTTATCTTAATGATGAATTTGAGGCAAAGCTTAAAAAATTGTCACGCAGTCAAGGACGAATATTAGTAAAGTTAATCCATCGCCAAACGGGAACAACAACCTTTGAATTGGTAAAAACACTCAAAAGCGGCTGGAAAGCTTTTTGGTCTAACACTGCAGCCAGCATGTTTGATATTAATTTAAAAACAGAATATGCGCCCTACGTATCTAATGAAGACTTTTTGATAGAAACTATACTTACAAGAGCCTTTGAATCTGGGAGATTGCAAAACCAACCACCGGCACATCCGGTAGATATCGATAATCTGAATGATTTTTGGGAAGCGAAAGCACAGAAACTAAAACTATAAATACTATTTGGGCGTTCCCCATTATAAAAAAGAGGCTATACCTATATATAAGGAGTAGCCTCTTTTTTTTATAATGGGCCGGGCTATCCGCTACAAGTCCTCGTCTCGTCCCAAAAGACGAGACTGTGGGCTTTCCACTACTATCCCTAACGCAAACTAAAGAAAGTTAGAAGGACGTGGTTTTAAGTTAGAAGTGAAAAACACAGTTAAAAAAAGAACAGTTAGATGTCTTTGAATATAAAGACATCTCGGCGGATCCTTTATATCGTGTAAAAAGGAAGGTTGGTAATCCAGTTGCCACATGGCGAAGCCATAGCAAAAACGCTGTATTTGCCAGTAAACCCCACAAACCAGGTCCGCAAAGTCCCCCTCTCCTTCGGAGAGGACCGGGGAGAGGAAAAAACTTTCGTCTTCAAAAAGCGTATTTCCAGCGAGTTAAACGTTGTGTTGGGAAAACATTAAAAAATAGTCAATAAAAAAGCTTGAAGTAGTGTATAAAGGTGCTACTTTTGCACCCGCAACAGCGAATAAGTTCATTAAAAGATTGACAGGTGATTAAGGGGTTTAGGATTAGAAATCATTTCTGAAAATAAATCAAAAAAAGCTTGTGAGATTTGATTTTGCTTATTACTTTTGCACCCCGCAAAACATGCAAAGTTCGTTGATATACTGGTAAGAAAACATAAAGAAATTGAGGATTTAGGTCTTCAAAAAAAACTTTAAATTTTTCTTGCGAGAAACAAAAGAAGTTGTACTTTTGCACCCGCTTCGAGAAACACGAAAAGTGAATATCGAGGCGATAGAAAA
>NZ_CAXBBR010000011.1:0-109246 GCF_963974175.1 uncultured Flavobacterium sp. | reverse complement strand
CTACTCCAAGTGTAGCTACGGTTAGTAGTTCTGGAGTTGTAACAGGAGTTTCAGCCGGTACAAGTGTAATCACGTACACAAATAGTAATGGATGTATAATAGATCAAACTTTTACTGTTTATGCGAGCCCTACTATTTCAGGTAATCCAATTGTTTGTGTTGGTTTAACAACAACATTAACAGGTTCAGGAACACCAAGTACTACAAGCCCATGGACGTCTGCTACTCCGAGTGTAGCTACGGTTAATAGTTCTGGAGTTGTAACAGGAGTGTCAGCAGGTACTAGTGTGATAAGATATACTGATGTAAATGGTTGTACTATTACGCAAACGATAACTGTAAATTCTTTGCCAACGATTACTGGTACTCCAAATGTTTGCGTAGGTGCTACAACAATATTAACAGGTTCTGCTACACCAAATGCTACCAATCCTTGGGTATCTGCTACTCCAAGTGTAGCTACGGTTAGTAGTTCTGGAGTTGTAACAGGAGTTTCAGCTGGAACAAGTGTAATTACATATACGAATGGTAATGGTTGTACTGTTACTCAAACAATAACTGTAAATCCTTTACCAACGATAACTGGTACTCCAAATGTATGTATTGGTTTTTCAACGACTCTAACAGGTTCGGCTACACCAAATGCTACCAATCCTTGGGTATCTGCTAATCCAAGTGTTGCTACTGTAAATGGTTCTGGAGTTGTGACAGGAGTTTCAGCCGGTACAAGTGTAATCACTTACACGAATAGTAATGGATGTACAATAGATCAAAGTTTTACTGTTTATGCGAGCCCTACTATTTCAGGTAATCCAATTGTATGTGTTGGTTCAACAACTTCGTTAACAGGTTCAGGAACACCAAGTACTACAAACCCATGGACGTCTGCTACTCCGAGTGTAGCTACGGTTAACAGTTCTGGAGTTGTAAGAGGAGTGTCAGCAGGTACTAGTGTGATAAGATATACTGATGCAAATGGTTGTACCATTACGCAAACGATAACTGTAAATTCTTTACCAACGATTACTGGTACTCCAAATGTATGTATTGGTTTTTCAACGACCCTAACAGGTTCAGCTACACCAAATGCTACCAATCCTTGGGTATCTGCTACTCCAAGTGTTGCTACTGTAAATAATTCCGGAGTTGTGATAGGAGTTTCAGCCGGTACAAGTGTAATCACGTACACGAATAGTAATGGATGTACAATAAATCAAATTTTTACTGTTTATGCGACGCCTACTATTTCAGGTAGTCCAACTGTATGTGTTGGTTCAACAACTTCGTTAACAGGTTCAGGAGCACCAAGTACTACAAACCCATGGACGTCTTCTACTCCAAGTGTAGCTACGGTTAATAGTTCTGGAGTTGTAATAGGAGTTTCAGCTGGTACTAGTGTGATAAGATATACTGATGTAAATGGTTGTACCATTACTCAAACAGTAACTGTAAATTCTGTACCAACGATAACAGGTACTCCAATTGTTTGTGTTGGTGCTACAACAACATTAACAGGTTCTGCTACACCAAATGCTACCAATCCTTGGGTATCTGCTACTCTAAGTGTAGCTACGGTTAGTAATTCTGGAGTTGTAACAGGAGTTTCAGCTGGTACAAGTGTAATTACATATACAAATAGTAATGGTTGTATCGTTACTCAAACAATAACTGTAAATCCTTTACCGACCATAACTGGTAGTCTAAACGTTTGTGTTGGCTTAACAACAACATTAACAGGCTCAGCTACACCAAATACTATAAACCCATGGGTATCCGCTTCCCCAAGTGTTGCTACGATAAATGGTTCTGGAGTTGTTACGGGAGTTACAGTTGGTACGAGCTTAATAACCTATGCCAACAGTAATGGATGTATAGTGACACAAACATTTACTGTAAATGCCTTGCCAATCGCGACTTTGTCTAGTAATGATTCTGATAATACATTTTGTTCAGGTACTTCAGTAATCTTTACTGCAGGGGGTGGTGTTAATTATAATTTTAGAGTAAATAGTTCAAGTGTTCAAAACGGAACTTCGGCAACTTATGTAACATCAAGTTTAACAAATGGTCAAAATGTAGATGTGGTTGTTACTAATGTGTCAGGTTGTATATCTACAAGTTCAGTAATCACTAATGTAGTGCTTCCATTACCAGTTCAGCCAATATTAAGTATTAATGCCCAGCCAAGTTGTATCTCTTCTTTAGGAAGCTTTAGGATTTCCAATTATAATGCCGCTTATTCATATACTATAAGTCCATCAACAGGGGTTGTAAGGTCTGTGGATTTAGTAACTGCTCCTTCAGGGAATTATGTTGTGATAGCTAATTTTGGAACATGTTCTACTTCAGCAAGTATTACGGTTAATCCAATACCTCCACAAATTCAATTTGAAATCGTCGGCGACTGCACAAATAAAGAATACGTGGCTATAGCTAGTCCATTGGCAAATTCATACAATCCAAATAATGTAGATTATCAATGGAAAGATAGCTCAGGTTCTCCAATAGGGACAAATTCAAATATTTTAAATGTTTCTGATTTGATTGAATCAACTTCTGCAAAAGAAGTTTTTCCTTTAAACTATACTTTAACAGTAGTGTCAACTGCAACAGGTTGTGAAACAACAAAAACGATTACAGTTGAAACCATTTATTGTAATATACAGAAAGGTATTTCCCCAGATGGTAATGGATCAAATGATTATTTTGATTTAAGATTAATGGATGTGAAAAAACTGGAAATATTTAATAGATATGGAATTAAAGTTTATGAACAATCTAATTATACCGATCAATGGAAAGGACAGTCAGATAAAGGAGATAACCTTCCAAGTGCAACTTATTACTATGTAATAGAACTGAATAAAGGCGTAACAAAAACAGGTTGGATCTATCTAATCAGAGAAAAGTAGTAAATTAATTTATTTTTGAAATCCATGTTAATTTCTGGATGAATAAAACGAAAAACAAATAGATATGAATAAAATATTTTTGACCTCTCTTTTAGTTCTTATTGCCTATATTGACTCAAATGCGCAACAGAACCCTCATTATACGCAATATATGTATAATATGAATATTGTTAATCCCGCTTATGCAGGTTCCAAGGAAAGTATATCTTTTGGAGCTTTATACAGAAAGCAGTGGGTTAATATTGAAGGAGCTCCCACTTCTTTTACTTTTTCTGGACATGCACCAGTGGGTAATAATGTTGGAGCAGGTTTGTCTTTTATCTCAGATAAGGTAGGACCAGTAACTGAACAGAACGTATTTGGAGACTTTTCATATACTTTAAAATTAAATGAGACCAGTCGACTTGCTTTAGGAATAAAAGCTGGCGTGTCGTTTCATCAAGTTGGTTTAAGAGACATTCAATCTTCCTTGCCAGATCCTTCAGAAGGAATTTTTGGCGAAGATATTAATGATGCATCATTGAATTTAGGAGCTGGGGCGTTTTATTATACAGGAAATTATTATGTAGCTTTTTCAATTCCGAATTTAGTAAAGTCTGCACATTTAGATTATAATGGGCGTGAATATGGTTCAGATGTATCTCATTATTTTTTAACTGCAGGGTATGTATTTGATGTTAATTATGATTTAAAATTCAAGCCGTCATTTATGCTTAAATCTGCAGCTAATGTGAATCCTTCTTTGGACTTATCTGCAAATTTTTTGTATAAAGAAAAATTTGAGATAGGAGCTACTTATAGATTAGAAGATAGTTTTGGTGGTATGGTAAATTTTGCTGTAACACCAGAATTAAGAATAGGTTATGCGTACGATCATATTATTTCAGATTTGAAAGTAACTAGTCCGTCTTCGCATGAATTTATTCTCTTGTATGATATATTTGTTCCGAAAAAAGTGTCTCGTTCTCCAAGATTTTTCTAATATTAAACTTTACGATTAATGAAAAAATTTACTATACTATTGTTTTTGGTGGTTTCGAGTATCTCACTGACAGCACAAAATAAAGATACAAAGATTGCTGATAAATTGTTTGGACAGTTTGAATATATTCAAGCAACGAAGGAATATCTGTCGTTAGTTGAAGATGGAAATACAGATTCGTACGTTTATAAACAGCTTGGCGATTGTAATTTCAATATGGCTAATACTGTAGAGGCTGAGAAGTGGTATGCAAAAGCTATAATGGGTAAACAAGATGCGGAAGTATATTATAATTACGCACAAGTGTTGAAATCGAATGGGAAGTATGCGGAGTCTAATATTCAGATGAAGCAATTTGCAAGTATGAAACCAAATGATAAAAGGGCTATTGATTTTATAGCTAATAAGGACTATTTGTCTGAACTTTTGAAGAAGGAGAAGTTATTCATGGTTAATAAATTAGAAATTAACTCTGATAAATCTGATTTTGGAGGAGTAATGCAGGGTAATGCCTTGTATTTTACAAGTGCTAGAAACGTAGGGGGTAAAACTTATGGTGTGAATGATGAGCCATTTTTAGATATTTATCAATCTACATATAGTAGTGATGGTAACTATTCTGAACCAATTTCTGTTTCAGAATTAAACACAAGGTTTCATGAAGGGCCGGTGTCGCTATCTAAAGACGGAAATACTATATATTTTTCCAGTGAAAGTTTTAACGATGATTTATATGAAAAAGATAAGGTTAATAAATTAAAAATTGGCCAAGTTAATTTATATAAAGCAACAAAACAAAATGGAAAGTGGACTGGAATTACGCCACTATCATTTAACAGTGGTAGTTATTCAACAAGTAATCCATCAATAGATAGCGAAGGAAAGATGCTTTATTTTTCTTCAAATATGCCTGGATCAATAGGTGGTATCGATATATGGAAAGTTAAAGTTAATAGTGATGGGAGTTTTGGAACTCCCGAGAATCTTGGGAGTACTATAAATACTGCTGGTGATGAAAGTTTTCCTTTTATTTCAGATGATAATGTGTTGTATTTTTCCTCAAAAGGATTAGCTGGTTTTGGAGGGTATGATATCTTTTCGGTAGATTTGAATAAAGTTAATCAACCTTATAATATTGGTGAGCCAGTTAATTCAGCGAAGGATGATTTTGCTTTTACTTATAATAAAGATAATAATATTGGATTTTTATCGAGCAACCGTTCTGGTGTTGATAATATATACAGTGCGATTCCAATATGTAAATCACAAATAGTAACAGTAGTTAAAAACTCCAAGACAGGTAATTTATTATCTAATTCTAGAGTGGTTTTGTTAGATAGAAATGATATTGTAGTTGATAGATTATTGTCTAATGAGAGTGGTGAGGTAAAATTTGATGTAGATTGTAGTAAAGAGTATTTTGTTGAAATAAATAAAGATGGTTTTATTTCTCAAAAAAGTGCCGCTATAAAAACTATCAAGGGGAGTTTAGTTGTTAATATTTCTTTGGATCCTATGAAAGAGGTTGTTGTTACGGAAAGAGAAATCGTTTTGAACCCAATCTATTTTGCTTACGATAAAAGCAATATAACCAAAGAAGGTGCTGCTGAACTTGATAAGTTAGTTTATGTAATGTCTAAAAATGAGGATCTAGTTATTTTTGTAAAATCGCATACTGATTCGCGTGGAGATGATAAATACAACCTTGATCTTTCCGATAGAAGAGCTAAGTCGACTATAAACTATATCGTTTCTAAAGGAATTAGTGCTGATAAAATAGATGGAAAGGGATTCGGTGAATCTGAGCTAAAGATAGATTGTCAACTTAATTGTAGCGATGAAGAGCACGCTACAAACAGACGTTCAGAATTTATGATAGTTAAAAAATAATAGTATGTTTTATAAAAAAAAGGGATGATCGAAAGACATCCCTTTTTTTATTTATCTATTTGTGATTCACTATCCGTGTACAGTTTCATTTTTTCCGTAATTTACAATGATGGATGTTTCAAAATCAATCCATTGTTGCCAACGTTTGTCTACATCAACATTGTCGGCATATTTTCGAGCAAAGCCTAAAAAAGTAGTGTAATGCCCCGCTTCACTAATCATTAGGTCTCTGTAAAATTTTGCCAATTCAGGATCTTTTATGTTTTCTGAAAGTACTTTAAAACGCTCACAACTTCTGGCTTCAATCATGGCTGAAAAAAGCAAACGTTCACATAAGGCGTCATTACGGCTTCCGTCTTTTTTCATGAATTTAAAAAGTTCGTTAACATAGCTGTCTTTGCGTTCTCTGCCTAAAATTAGCCCTTTGCTTTTTATTAAATCGTGCACCATCTGAAGGTGTTCTAGTTCTTCTCGAGCAATGATCATCAATTCGGTTACTAATTCTTCTTTTTCCGAATTTTGCGTGATAAGGCTAATGGCATTTGAAGCTGCTTTTTGTTCACACCAAGCATGGTCTGTCAAAATTTCTTCAATATTTGATTCAACTATATTTACCCACCTTGGGTCCGTGACTAATTTTAATCCTAACATGTCATTTTATTTAATTATTGCAAAATTAGTGTTTTCTTTCTGATTTCTTATTTAAATGATTGGCTTAGAGATATAATACCATTTTACATTCGAATTTACTGGAATAAAACGCACTTTTATCCTTTGTATTTCAACATAAAAGAAAACCGTAACAAAAGCTATGCTTTAATCGGTTGTTCTATTTTAAGAAAAAAATCATCATTTTATTTTACAGTAAAATCAAACATTAAATGGTATAAATTGTATTATTTTGTATCTGATATTAATTACAAAGATGGATCAGTTTAAAAAGCTTTTAATAATAGGTAGTGTGTGGCCAGAACCGAATTCTTCGGCTGCGGGGACCAGAATGCTACAGTTGATTTCTCTGTTTAAAGAGAATGGATTTGTTGTAACATTTGCAAGTCCTGCGATGGTCAGTGATTTTATGGTTGACCTGGTGTTAGAAGAAGTAGTAACAAAAAAAATCACTTTAAACTGTTCGAGTTTTGATGTGTTTGTGCGTGAACTAGATCCATCGGTGGTGATGTTTGATCGCTTTATGATGGAAGAGCAGTTTGGCTGGCGCGTTAGCGAAAACTGTCCAGAAGCCTTCCGATTATTAGACACCGAAGATTTGCATTGCTTGCGGGTAGCTCGTCAGAAAGCATTCAAAGAGAAACGAGCTTTTGTGGAGGCTGATTTATTAGTGGAAGATGTAGCTAAACGAGAAATAGCTAGTATTTTGCGTTGTGATTTGTCTTTGATGATTTCAGAATATGAAATGAAATTGCTTACAGAAATATTTAAGATTGATAGTTCGTTATTATTTTACTTGCCTCTTCTATTGGAAGAAATATCTAATGCCGATATGGATACGTTGCCTTCATTTGAAGAAAGGAATAATTTTGTTTTCATTGGTAATTTTCTCCATGAACCCAATTGGAATGCGGTTCAGTATTTAAAAGAAACTATCTGGCCTCTTATAAAAAAACAATTACCTCAGGCTGTTTTAAATGTTTATGGCGCTTATCCATCACAAAAAGTGTTGCAACTCAATAATATTAAGGAAGGTTTTATTGTAAAGGGCCGCGCCGCTAATGCGAGTGCTGTGGTGCAAGAAGCTCGAGTGATGTTAGCTCCATTGCGTTTTGGTGCAGGAATTAAAGGAAAGTTGTTAGAAGCGATGCAGTGTGGAACGCCAAGTATTACTACGTCTATTGGAGCAGAATCGATGCACGGTGATTTGGATTGGAGTGGTTTTATAGCAGGTAATTCGGTAGTTTTTGCAAATGAAGCGGTATTGTTATATCAAGATGAAAGACTTTGGCTTCAAGCTCAAAAAAACGGAGTTGATATAATTAATCACCGGTATTTAAGAGGATTGTTTGAGGATGATTTTATGGAGAAGATAAAATGGCCACAAGCTAATTTACAAAAACATCGTTTGAATAATTTTATGGGATCATTGTTGCAGCATCATACTTTGAAAAGCACCAAGTATATGTCGATGTGGATTGAAGCTAAGAATAAAGTATAGGGTATTTTTTGTAGTGGGGCGTTTTCGCATGAGGGATGGAAGCGGCATCCTTTTATGGAATGAAATGGAATAAAAGATATAGCGAACAGCCCGCCGCCGCTGAAACTTTAGTGGAAGCGGGGCCATGCCCAAATAAAAAACCCGTCAAGATTACGCAAGACGGGTTTTGGTTTTGTATAGAAACAGTAATTATGCAAGCATCGTAACTGGGTTTTCTATGTATTGTTTCAATGTTTGTAAGAACTGAGCTCCAGTTGCTCCATCGATAGTACGGTGGTCACAAGCTAGAGATAACATCATGGTGTTTCCTACTACAATTTGGCCGTTTTTAACCACTGGTTTCTCTACAATTGCTCCTACTGAAAGGATAGCAGAGTTAGGTTGGTTGATGATAGAATTGAATTCTACAATACCAAACATTCCTAAGTTAGAAACAGTAAAAGTACTTCCTTCCATTTCTGTTGGTAGTAGTTTTTTGTTTTTGGCTCTTCCAGCAAGATCTCTTACGCTTACGCCAATTTGAGATAAACTCATAGCATCTGTAAATTTCAATACAGGAACAACTAATCCATCCTCTACAGCTACAGCAACACCAATATTAACATGATGATTGATTGTAATTGCATCTTCTTTCCACTGAGAGTTTACCTTTGGATGTTTTTTTAATGCCATAGCACATGCTTTGATCACCATGTCATTAAAAGAAACTTTTGTATCAGGAATACTATTGATTATAGTTCTAGATTTCATTGCATCATCCATCGTAACTTCGATAGTTAAGTTGTAATGAGGCGCAGTAAATAAAGACTCTGCTAATCGCTTAGCTATGATTTTTCGCATTTGCGAATTCTTAATCTCTTCTGTAAATACTTCTCCAGCAGGAACAAATACTTTTGGAGTTGGTGCAGCAGTAGTAGCTGTTTTTGCAGCAGCAGCTGGTGCTGCGCTAGTTGGTGCAGCAGGAGTGAAATTTTCGATGTCGCTTTTTACGATACGTCCATTTTCACCAGAACCTTTTACTTGTGTCAATTGAATTCCTTTGTCACTTGCGATTTTCTTTGCTAATGGTGAGGCTAAAATTCGTTGTCCATCAGTTGAAGCTTCTTGAGTAACTGGTGTTGCTACGTCAGCTGGTGCTGATGTAGTTTCTTCAGTTGCTGCTGTAGATGAAGCTGAACCTTTAGCGCTATAATTTTCGGCAATACCTTTGATGTCTGTTCCTGCAGGTCCAATTATTGCTAGTAAGCTGTCAATTGGTGCAGCATTTCCTTCTTCGATACCTATGTATAATAAGGTTCCTTCGTTGAAAGATTCAAATTCCATCGTCGCTTTATCTGTTTCGATTTCAGCTAGGATGTCACCTTCGCTAACTTTGTCGCCTACTTTTTTTAACCAAGATGCTACTGTACCCTCTGTCATAGTATCACTTAAACGTGGCATAGTAACTACAACAACTCCTTTTGGTAAAGATGCTGATTCTGCTGCTGGTGCTTTTTCTTTTTTTGTAGTTTCAGATGGAGTAGGAGCTTTTTCAGTTTCAGATTTAGCTGCTTCGGTTTCAGGTGCTGATTGTCCTGCAATTAATGCAGCAACGTCTTCACCTTCTTTTCCTATAATAGCAAGTAAAGAATCTACTGGTGCTGTTTCTCCTTCTGGAATACCTATGTATAGTAGAGTTCCTTCGTTAAAGGATTCAAACTCCATTGTTGCTTTGTCGGTTTCAATTTCAGCTAGGATATCTCCTTCGCTAATTTTATCTCCTACTTTTTTAAGCCAAGTCGCTACCGTTCCTTCCGTCATAGTATCGCTCAAACGAGGCATAGTTATAATTGTTGCCATAATTGATTTATAGTTTATGAGGTATGAATGGATAGTTTTCTTGATCGTATACTACGTCGTAAAGTTGTTGCACTGGAGGGTAGTCAGATTCTTCTGCGAATGTTACACATTCTTGGACTAAATCTTTAACTCTTTGGTCAATTGCAGCAATTTCTTCTTCGGTAGCATATTTTTGCTCTTTTATCAAGTCTAAAACTTGAGTAATAGGGTCAATTTTTTTATATTCTTCTACTTCGTCTTTAGAACGGTATAGCTGAGCATCAGACATTGAGTGTCCTCTGTAGCGATATGTTTTCATTTCGAGGAATGTAGGTCCGTCTCCACGTCTTGCTCTATCGATAGCTTCTGTCATCGCTTCCGCTACTTTTACTGGATTCATTCCGTCGACTGGTCCGCAAGGCATTTCGTACCCTAAGCCTAGTTTCCATATATCTGTGTGGTTTGCTGTTCTTTCTACAGAAGTTCCCATTGCGTAACCGTTGTTTTCAACGATAAAAACAACTGGTAATTTCCATAACATAGCCATGTTAAAAGCTTCGTGAAGTGATCCTTGACGAGCAGCTCCATCTCCAAAATAGGTCATGGTAACTCCGCCTGTTTCAAAATATTTATCTGCAAAAGCTAATCCTGCTCCTACAGGAATTTGCCCTCCTACAATCCCGTGACCACCATAAAAACGGTGTTCTTTAGAGAAAATATGCATAGAACCACCCATTCCTTTTGAAGTTCCGGTAACTTTTCCTAAAAGTTCAGCCATTACACGTCTTGGGTCTACACCCATTCCGATTGGTTGAACGTGATTCCTGTACGCCGTAATCATTTTGTCTTTTGTCAAGTCCATCGCATGCAGAGCACCTGCAAGTACGGCTTCTTGACCATTGTATAAATGTAAAAATCCTCTGACTTTCTGTTGTATGTATAATGCTGCAAGTTTGTCTTCAAACTTTCTCCAAAGGAGCATATCTTCATACCACTTTAAATAAACCTCTTTTGTAACTTCTTTCATCTCAATTGTTCTTTTGCTAAAGTTTTTATTGTGTTATCAACTAGTACCTATAACGCAAAATAGTCTCCTCACACAAATTTGCGAATCGCAAAAATAAGACATTCCATCTAAGAAGTAAAATTAAAAGGCTTCTTTTTAGGTTTTTTACAAGAATTTTTTGTCGAACATAAATGGTAGCAAGTTTTTTAAAGAATCTGATTTGTAAATATCGCCTGTTTCTCCCATGAAATAAATTTCTATCGGAGTCTCTTGTCGGGTTTCGTATTCGGCTATTGATTGCCTGCAAGCTCCACAAGGTGGGATTGGTGCGATTGTTTTATTTGTATCTGAAGCTGCGGTGATTGCCATCTTTAGAATTTTTGCATCAGGATATACAGCACCTGCGTGAAAAATGGCGACGCGTTCAGCGCATAGGCCTGAAGGATATGCGGCATTTTCTTGATTTGAGCCTAAAACAATTTTTCCATTGTCTAATAGAAGAGCGGCGCCTACCCGAAATTTTGAATAAGGAGCATAGGCGTTTTTTCTAACCGCGACAGCTTGTTCCATCAAATCTTGGATGTCAGTAGGTAATTCTTGAAGTGAGTTATAAGCCGAAAATTGGCTGGTAATAGTAATTTTTCTCATCGTTTTTTAAGGAAAAAAAATCCAAATTTCATGGTGTTGAAATTTGGATTGTTAATTTGATTTTAGATATCGCTAATATACATCATATTTGTCTCCAAAATTAAAAGTAAGAGAGAAACGTAATGTGTTTTCTAATGGATTTTTAACTTTTGAAGCTGAAAACAAATAAGAGACGTCTACTTTGACTACATTATATTTAAAGCCGGCACCCATAGAGAAGAATTTTCTAGCGCCCTTTAATGGACTTTCATTAAAATAACCCACGCGCATAGAAAAGGAGTCTTGGTATGAATATTCAGCTCCTACCGCATAAGTTACTTCTTTCACTTCTTCGCTAAAACCGTCCGGAGCATCTCCAAATGATTTAAATACACCGGAAACCCAACCGATAGAACGATAATTATCTAAATTTTGTCCTCTTTCTTCAGGTGTGATTGTTCCGTCGCCATTTAAATCAGGATCTTGAGGTGTGGGTACTAATAATTTGTTGAATTCTACATTTAACGCTACTTTGTTGTAATCGTCTAAAATAAAATCAAATCCTGTTCCTACTTTTAAATTTGCCGGTAAAAAGTTAGTGCTTATTTCGTCATTATCATAACTGATTTTCGGACCTAAATTTTGAATATTAAATCCTGCTCTCCATCTTCCATTGAATTCAGTGTATGCCATTTCTTCTGATTGGTAAAACCCTGCAACATCTATTGCAAACGAATTGGCTGCAGAAGCATCTCCATTATCAGTTACCACTTTTAAATTCGAGTGGATGTATCTACCGGCAACAGCCATAGAGAATTTTTCGCTTAATTTTAAGGAATAAGAGCCGTCCATTGCAAACTCATTGGGCGAAACTGTTCTAGGAACCTCAGTTGGATCTCCGGTTTCACGTAATTCGATTTCTCCGAAGCCAAAATAACGGATGCTACCTGCAAAAGCACTTCGGTCGCTTATTTTATTGTAATATGTTAATTGACCTAATGAGATGTCATTTGCTAAATCCGTAAGATACGGCGTGTAGCTTATGGAAAACCCTTGCTTGTCAGTTGCGAAGGCATATTTTGCTGGATTCCATTGTTGCGAAAAAGCATCTGCTGATGTAGCAACTCCTATATCTGCCATACCTGCAGCCCTGGCATCAGCCGAGACTAATAAAAAAGGGACAGCGGTTGTAATTACTCTGTCTTGAGCATTTGCAAAAGAAATACCGAGTAAGCAGCTTGTAAAAAGTATTAGTTTTCTCATTTTTTTGTAGGAATTCATTAAACAAATATAGTGTTTTATTAAAGTATCACAAGTTTTTCAAACTTTTCAGCTTTTTGATTGGTTAGGGTTGATTTGACGGTGAGTTTGTATATGTACACTCCTTTTCCTATTCTATTTCCAAAATCGTCTTTTCCATCCCATGTAATCTCTTTTGATAAAAAACCTTCGGTTGAAATGATTTGGTTTGTTGTCCAGACTACTTTACCTGCTATTGTCATAATTTGTATTTGTGTCATTAAAGGTTCAAAAGGCCTGTTGTGTGTAAACCAAAATTCAGTGTAATTAACAAATGGATTTGGATAATTTAATACATGCGTCAACGTTATTGTTTCGTCCCCAACGACCAAAAACTGTATTTCTGTAGTTGTTGGATTATTGTAAACGTCCCACGCTTTAAATGTAATCGTATGTAAGCCAACCGCTAAATTACGCAAAGGGAATCGGAGGTTTCCTTTGGTGTAATCATCAAGATTTGTTTGGTAGTAATCATTTAATATAAATGGATTACTTACATCTCCGTCTAAAATTGCCACAATATCATGTCCTATACCGCTAGCGGTATTGATACCGTTTTCATCCTCGAGGAAAGCCAACAGAAATGGGGATGAATTTGTTATACTACCAGAATCAAAAGTTTCATCATTCATATATAACTTAACTTTTGGGCTAATATTGTCTTCGGTGGCATTTTCATTAATTCCGCCTATCTGGATAGTGGTGTCAAATCCAGTTTGGTTTTCTAATGCTTGGTCTTTTTTAGCATAAAAACTGATTTTGCCGTTTGCCAATGGAATACGAATGTCTCTAGGGACAACGAAGCTAAATTCAAACAAACCATTTGCAACAGAAGCATTTCCTCTAAAAATGGTTTCGCCTATAGTGTTGAATTTTATTGGCGTGCTATTGCCGTCATTATTTAATGTTGTCCTTGGGATGGTTTTGTCAAATATTGTAGTAGCGACTTCGCCGTTGTAGTTGGTTAGGCGCATGTCGTTTTCATCGGTTAATTCTCCGCTAACTTTCATACGAGCTAATGATTTGAAATCGTCAGTTGTTTGTGATACTGGAATGTCATTTACTTTTGTAAGCTTTATTTTTGGTTTAGGAATCGCTAGGACTAACGCGGGATCACCTATGTAGAATACTACATTTGTAGCGCTGTTTGGATTACTGTTTTTTGATATTCGTAACGCTTCAGCAATAGAGGTGTATTGGCTTGAGCCATAAGAGAACAGTTTTTCAGATAAAACATCATTGAAGTTTTCAGCGCTAAATTGTCCGATAGAACGAATAGTGGTGATCATTGCAATGGCGCCACCTTTTGGATTCCAATACGTGTATTCACCGGCTGTGGGTCTCGAAGGGTTATCAAAACGGGAGAATTCGCAGGTAATAGTTATAAATAGGGGGTATTTGTATTGGTTACTTAAATTTTGTCCGTCAGATTTCTCCCAAATTCTTTCAGATGATAATCCATCTTCGCCACCATGTCCCAGATAATTGAAAACCAAAGCACCTTTTTCAAATGCATTGAACAAATCCGTTCTTGCCTTTGGATATCTAAAACCTCCCGCAGATGCTTCTTGAACGTAAGAGTCCAAAATAATTTTATTAATATTAAAAAAAGGTTTTTGAGTGGTGATGATATCGGCTAATGTGTTTTGTCTGCTTTGTAAATTGGCATCGGAGGTGGCGTCTGAATCATCGCTAATCATCACGAAGTTGTTTCTCCAGCTTCCGTATGATTTTATATCATGGTATTCAATTACCTTATTTACCATTTCGTCGGCCTGTTGTGGATTGTTTACAATCATTCTTCCAACTGCGATGTCAATCCCTCCAAAAAAAGAAACAATATTTCCCTCATTACTATCCATCAGACCATAAAAATCATCAGATGCAAATGAAGCTTCTCCTGTTGTACGGCTGTTAAGTGCGTGATACGTGGGTACGATATTAGTGTTGTTTGCGATTCGGTTTTTATAGTCATAAGAAGCATCGCCAAAAAGGTTTACGTATTTTATTCTCTTAGCAGCGGTCGAAGCATTTTCATAAATATATTTGATGCAATTTCTAATTGCTGCGATATCTTGCTTTCCCGAAGAAAATTCTGGGTATATTGACTCTATTGTAATGACTTTTACATTCAGTTTTGAATAGGATCTATGGAAATTGGCTAGTTTTTCAGCCTGCGTAATTAAAGAATTCGGAGTGATAATTACATAGTCGATATCTTCAAATTGACCTTGATTATTTTTGAAAATGGTTCCTTTTATGTTTTGGTTAAGTACTTTAGGTTTGCTATCTTTTTTAGGGGTATAATAGTCAGAAGCGTCAATTGCGACATATTTTCTGAGTTCTCCTAAATTTGCTTTGAATGAAAAGCTCGTTTGATTAGTGTTTTCAGATTTACCTACATTATATAAGTCGGTAATATCCCAAACTTGACTAATTGCTCCTGCGTTTGAAATGGTGTAATTAACGATTCCTAAGCTAGCAATTGAAGCGTCGTATTGAAAGTTGAATTGTTTTCCATACCCTTGAAGTTTTCTTTTTGCAATTAATTGGATGTTATCCAGAAAGCCTTTTGAGCCGGGAACGCTGTTGTTGTTATAGGTAAGTTTTATTTTTATATTTTCAGATCCATTAAAGGAAGTGTTGCTCGGTAAAGTACCAGTGTTGAATTCAGTTTCTGAATTAGTATTTATTGCAGGAAAGGATATAGTACCAATATTTTGGGTATTGGAGCTTATTTGAAAAGAAGTAGGGGTGTAAGCTGCAGAAGCTACGGTAGTTTTAATTTTTATAGGGGTGGTGACGTCTATGTTTGGGAAATTAAATTCAAATTCCTGATCTTGCTTAATGTCAAAAGATTCACCAAACCATTGTCTACCTAGTTTTGCAATATTTATTAAATCTAATTCATGAAATTGATAGTCGTCAAATGTGTTTAAGTTAAGTGTACTGTTGCCGGCGGGTTGGTTTGTTTCTTTGATTCTTTTTCCGTCTTCTGCTGAAGTCGTGATGTAGTAATAGGATTTACTATCATAAAGATTGCTGTAAGTTTGGCTTTCTATATTATAGGTGTCAAGGCCTTCGGCATAGAATAAAATGTAATCGTCATTGTCGAAGCTTCCGTCATTTTCTCCAATAATTTGGATTGCATTTTCGGTTAAATCAGAAGGGTAATAAATATTGTTTGACAAGGGGAGCATTCTTCCTCCATTTCCATATAGTTTTATTTTTTTTGGATTAATGGTATTAGTATTAAGGCCCATGTCTTGCAAAAAACTTTTAGAAATTTTATAGACTCCAGATTTTTCAATGTAAAAACGATACCAGTCTCCGCTAGCTAAAATAGAGTTAGAGATTGAATTTACTGTTTTGTTTGATTTTGAGGTCTTTGCGGTTGTGTTATCGATGTTGTATGAAAAAGAGTTGATTCTTTTATAGCCATATTCATCTTTCACTATGGGGGATAAGCTGAGAAATGATTGTGTGATGCCTCGTGATTGCGTATTCCTTAGGGAAGGCGTTATTTTTTTTGGGATATTTTCAGGGGCTAAATCTCCAAGTTGATTAGTAGTGATTGATTCGTATACAATATTAGTGATTTGGACATTGCTGCCGTCAAAAAGGACAGGGTTTGCTAATTCTAAGCTGAATAAAAGTTTTTTTTCAGATGCGTCATACTGGTAACTGTTTCCTGTGAATTGAGGAATATTGATTTTATAATTCCCAAAAGAAACTTCTGTTTTTTCTATCCATGTAATAGTTACATCATCAGCAGTCTGTCCATGTGATATATAAGAAAGTAGTAATAAACTATAAAGTAGTAGTTTTTGCATTTTTTGCTTAAATTGCATGAATAGTTAATTGTTATAGAAAGTAAAAATATATCTTTTAGTATAAAAATAAATAATAAATAGTATAAATTTGCGTTTGATTTGTATAATATGTTTTATATCAATCATCAGAATAAAATTATCAAAAACGGTGTTGTGGGTTAATTGTTAATTATTATATTGCAGCACTTAAATTATTACCTTTAAAAGAGTATGAAAGTAAATAAAATTACAGCCTTACGATTGATGCTATCAATAACAATGATTATTGGTTTTGCCAGTTGTAGTAAAAAATCAAGTTCAAAAAATGCGTCAAGGGCTACTGGCTGGAATGTTGATAGTAAAAAAGCTTCTAGTAGTAAAAAACAAGTGGCTGGACCTGGATTAGTTTTTGTAGAAGGAGGAACTTTTACAATGGGTAAAGTACAGGATGATGTAATGCATGATTGGAATAATACTCCTACGCAACAACACGTTCAGTCTTTCTATATGGATGAAACTGAGGTTACTAACTTTATGTACTTGGAGTATTTAGATTGGTTGAAAAATGTATTCCCACCTACTGATGATAATTATCGACATATTTATGAAGGTGCTTCACCGGATACTTTAGTGTGGAGAAATAGATTGGGCTATAATGAGACGATGACTAATAACTATTTAAGACATCCTGCTTATGCAAGTTACCCTGTCGTTGGTGTAAATTGGATTCAAGCTGTAGAGTTTAGTAAATGGAGAACAGATCGTGTAAATGAAGCTATTTTAGAAAAAAATGGTTACTTGAAAAAGAATGCTAAAACAAATGATGTTACTGCAGAAAGTTCTTTCAGTACGGAGACTTATTTGAAAGCGCCAACAATGACTTACGGAGGTAATGAAGAAATTGTTTTGCCAAAAGGAGCTAAGAAAAGCCCTAAAGCGGGTAAAGACGGGAAAGTTGTTGAACAAAAAAATGTATACGCACAACGTTCATCTGGTATTATTTTACCTGAATATAGACTTCCTACGGAAGCTGAATGGGAATATGCTGCTGCTGCTGATGTAGGGCAGAGAGAATATAATATTTATAAAGGACAGAAAAAATATCCTTGGTCTGGTAGTTATACCCGTTCTGGAAAGAGACAAAGTAAAGGAGATCAGCTAGCTAACTTTAAACAAGGTAATGGAGATTACGGTGGAATTGCAGGTTGGTCAGATGATGGAGCTGATATAACTAATGCAGTGAAAAAGTATCCGGCGAATGATTTTGGATTGTATGATATGGCTGGAAATGTGGCCGAATGGGTTGCCGATGTTTACAGACCTATTATAGATAACGAATCAAATGATTTCAATTATTTTAGAGGAAACCGTTATACTAAAAATAAAATTGGAGCAGATGGTAAAGTAGAAATTGTCACTTTAGAGACAATGAAGCACGATACTTTAAGTAATGGGAAAATTATAGTAAGAAGTTTTCCAGGTCAAATTGCGCAAGTTCCAGTTGATGAAAACGAAACGTATTTAAGACAAAATTTTGATAAGAGTAATAATATCAATTATAGAGATGGTGATAAACAGTCATCTAAATATTATGATTTTGGGTCTTCTGAGTCAGATGCTGATAAATTAAAAGGGGATAAATCAATGTATAATTCGCCTAGGCATAATGTAACAACAGATAGCTTAGGGTCAATGGTTAGAAAATACGATAGATCTAATAAGAGAACAACTTTGATCAATGATGATGTAAGAGTTTATAAAGGTGGGTCTTGGAGAGATAGAGCCTATTGGTTAGATCCTGCTCAAAGAAGGTATTTTCCACAAGATATGGCTACTGACTATATCGGATTTAGATGTGCAATGTCTAGAGTTGGACCAAAATCTGATAAAAGAAAATCAGCGAGAAATTAAATTTTTATATAAAATAGTAATTAAAGCCCTTTCATTAGGGCTTTTTTTTTAATCGTTTTTAAATGGATATAGCTAGAATTCATAGTTTATTTTTGAAATGTAAATCAGTTTCAATTGACACGCGTAAAATAGAGTCAAATTCATTATTTGTTGCCATAAAAGGAGATAGGTTTGACGCCAATACATTCGCTAAGGAAGCTTTACAAAAGGGCGCGTCTTATGTGTTAATTGATAATGAAGCGTATTATCTTGATGAAAGAACAATTTTGGTGGAAGACAGTCTATTGGCTTTACAGGAATTGGCAAAATTTCATAGAAAATATCTAAAGTTGCCTATCATTGCGCTTACGGGTAGTAATGGAAAAACAACTACAAAAGAGTTAATTCAAGTAGTTCTTGCTAAGAAATACAAAACAAAAGCGACCGTCGGTAATCTAAATAATCATATCGGAGTTCCGTTGACTTTGTTGTCTTTTAATGCAGAAACAGAAATAGGAATAGTAGAAATGGGGGCCAATCATAAAAAAGAAATTGAATTTCTTTGTGAAATTGCAAAACCTGATTATGGTTATATAACGAACTTTGGCAAAGCCCATTTGGAAGGTTTTGGCGGCGTTGCTGGTGTTATTGAGGGTAAAAGTGAGATGTATAAGTATTTGTCTCAAAATGATAAATTAGCTTTTGTAAACTTTGAAGATCCTATTCAAATTGAAAAAACAAAAAATATAAAGTCCTTTACTTTTGGTGTAAATAGGGATAATACGGATATGTGTATTACATCAGTGAAGGCGAATCCATTTGTTGAGATAGGTTATGCGGATATTATAATTTCATCTCATTTAATAGGTCTATATAATGCTAATAATTTAAATGCAGCGTTGGCGATAGGAAAGTTCTTTAAAGTCGATGATTTGTCTATAAAAGGGGCTTTAGAAAGCTATGTTCCTGAAAATAACAGGTCACAACTGTTAACGAAAGGAACAAATCAGATTATTCTGGACGCTTATAATGCTAATCCAAGTAGTATGGCGGTTGCGATTGAAAATTTTCTTCAATTAGACAGTCCTAATAAGATAATGATCTTAGGAGATATGTTTGAATTGGGTGATGAAAGTGAAAAAGAACATCAGGAACTTGTTAATTCTCTTTTGAATGAGAAAGCAGTACGATGTTTCTTTATTGGTGCGGCATTTTATTTATGCAAGGTTGATAGTCCTCAATTTCAATTTCATAAAGCATTTGAGTCTTTTTCAATTGGTTTAAAGGATGAAGTAATCCAAAATAGTACAATACTTATTAAAGGATCAAGGGGAATGGCATTGGAAAGAACATTGGAGTATTTAGTTTAAGTAAGTGTACGTTTTTTTTTAATAGAGTCGTCTTCATAGATGATTGTAGCAGTGTTTTGACAATGGTTTTTAATTATTTGGTTTCTTTATAGAAGGGGAACCTATGTAAATTTACATTTGGTAAAATAAAATACAAAAATAAGAATGAAAAAATTTCGACAGTAGCATTGTTCGCAGTGACTCTTTTTGCTTGTTTTCCGCAAAAAAAACAAATTGAAGCGGCATCATTTTCTGTAGATGGTAGGAATGTAACTGTTTATACATCGGCAGATAATACAGATTTCCGATTAACAAAAACAGATGTAAACTTACAATTCAAAGATCTAAAACAGCCACTTGAAACACAGCTATGTGTTTTTGTGAACCCAAAGAAAACATTTCAAACCTATTTAGGTATTGGTGGGGCAATTACTGATGCGAGTGCTGAAGTTTTTGCAAAATTATCTAAGAAAAATAAGGAAGAGTTTTTAAAGGCATATTATGATAAGGAGAAAGGAATTGGGTATTCCATAATTAGAACCAATATACACAGTTGTGATTTTAGCTCAGGAAGTTATACTTATATCAATGAAGGCGATGCTGCCTTAAAAAGTTTTAGTGTTGCGCATGATAGAGAATTCAGGATTCCATTAATAAAAAAAGCAATTGCAACCGCAGGTGGTAAGGCAACGGTTTATGCAAGTCCGTGGAGCCCGCCCGCTTTTATGAAAGATACGAAGAACATGCTGCAAGGAGGGAGATTATTACCAGAGTTTTACCAAGCATGGGCAAATTATTATGTGAAATTTATCGAAAGTTATGAGAAGGAAGGAATCCCTATATGGGGTTTAACTGTTCAAAACGAACCAATGGCAAAACAAACGTGGGAATCATGTATATATACAGCTGAAGAAGAACGTGATTTTGTGAAAAATTATCTAGGACCCACACTACAAAAATCAGGACTTGGAGATAAAAAGCTAACGGTTTGGGATCACAATAGAGATTTACTGTCACAAAGAGCAACTACTATTCTGGATGATCCAGAAGCTAGTAAATATGTTTGGGGAATTGGTTTTCATTGGTACGAAAGTTGGAGTGGAGGAGATTCCATGTTTGAAACTGTTGGGCAAGTTCATGAGATGTACCCAGATAAAAATTTACTTTTTACTGAAGGTTGTGTAGAGAAATTTGATTATTCTAAACTACAACGATGGGCGAATGGTGAACGATATGGCGAATCAATGATTCATGATTTTAATAACGGCACTGTAGGATGGACAGATTGGAATGTTCTTTTGGATCAAAATGGTGGTCCTAATCATGTAGGGAATTTTTGTTTTGCGCCTCTACATGCTGATACAAGAACGGGAGGCTTAATTTATACTCCTTCTTATTATGTAATTGGACATTTTTCTAAATTCATTGGTGAAAAGGCTAAAAGGATTAGTAGTGTATCTAGTAGGAGCCAATTGCTAACAACCTCCTTCTTGAACCAAGATGGGAAAGTAGTGACGGTTGTTATGAATAAAACAAATGAAAAGCTGAAGTATAATTTATGCATTGGTACAAAAGCCACCGAAATTTTTATTTTACCACACGCTATTCAGACGTTAATTTATTAAACTAACTTTTTAGATTTGTATGCTTTTCTTGATTAAGTTAGGTTGAAGTTCGAGTAAAAAAACCGATTGTATTTATAGTAATACAATCGGTTTTTTTATAGGTTGTAGAAAATGATTATTTCAAAAATAAGCAAAAAAAAACTCCTCAATTTCTTGAGAAGTTTGTGGGCGATGAGGGGTTCGAACCCCCGACCCCCTCGGTGTAAACGAGGTGCTCTGAACCAGCTGAGCTAATCGCCCTAATGCAATTCGATAATTTTCATTTCCTTATTGCGAGTGCAAATATAAGGCTGTTTTTTGAATAAACAAGCAAAAAATAAAAAAAATTATAAAATTTCTGCAACCACAAAGGTACTGCCGCCAATGTATATCAAGTCAGTGTCTTCGGCTGCTTTCAATGCATTTTGGTAAGCTGTTGTAATTGAATTAAATACTGTTCCTGTTAAACCATGTTGGCTTGCTTTGTCCGCTAAAATTGTCGCGTCTAATCCGCGTGGATTATTTGGCTTTGAAAAATAATAAATGGCATTTTTTGGGAATAGCGGTAGGATTTGATCTAAATCTTTATCATTGACCACGCCTAAAACGATGTGTAATTTTACAAATGTTTCTTTTTGAATCTGATTCAAGACAATCTCTAGTCCGTGTTTATTGTGTGCGGTGTCGCAAATTATTTTTGGCGATTTGCCCAGTT
Organism: uncultured Flavobacterium sp.; assembly: GCF_963974175.1. Classification (GTDB taxonomy): domain Bacteria; phylum Bacteroidota; class Bacteroidia; order Flavobacteriales; family Flavobacteriaceae; genus Flavobacterium. Next base: position 87,172 of record NZ_CAXBBR010000011.1, on the reverse strand, counting down.
GCTGCCATCTTCCTTGAAGCCCAGTGTTTTTTACCACGTTTAGAAGCCCAGCTTTACTATTGTCTTCAGTAATCTTGAATTCCGGCTGTGAGTTTAGTATTGCGACAGTTTGCAAAACAGCTTTTTTATTATGAACTTGGTAGTCACCTATTAAATCTGAAGTATAATTTTCTGAAATCAATTCAGAAGCAAAATAGATTTCTGAGTTAGTTTCTTTGGCTTTAGTCAAAAAAACAGTCTTAGTTTCTTTGGTGAATTCTCCAATAACTACAGGGATATTTGGTTTTATGATTCCCGCTTTTTCGCCAGCTATTGCTTTAATAGTATTTCCGAGGAACTGTGTGTGATCTAAGCCAATATTTGTAATTACTGATACTAAGGGAGTGATTATGTTTGTTGCGTCTAATCGGCCGCCCATTCCGACTTCGATAATAGCGATATCTACTTTCTCTTTTGCAAAGTAATTAAAGGCCATTCCAACGCTCATTTCGAAAAAACTGATGTCATGCGATTCAAAAAAAGGTTTGTTATCATTTATAAAAGTACAAACAAAATCTTCTGTTATATCAGCGCCATTTATTTTAATACGTTCCCTGAAATCTTTAAGGTGCGGAGACGTATATAAGCCTACTTTGTAGCCTGCTTCTTGAAGTACAGATGCTAACATATGAGAAGTAGAACCTTTGCCATTTGTCCCGGCAACGTGAACGCATTTTAATCCTTTATGGGGGTTGCCAAGATGATTGATTAGTAGGTACGTGTTTGTTAAATCCTTTTTATAGGCAGAGGCACCCTGAAGCTGATACATTGGGAGTTGGTTAAACATCCAATCTGTAGTTTCTTGATAGTTCATTTTATTTGAGTATTGGTTGTATTCGTGTGAAAACACTTTTAAAACAGTAAAAAAAAACACTTTTTAAAATCATTAAGAATTTAAGTTTTATTGACTCTTATGATTGTATTAGATTGCTGCTTTTTTTAAATGTAAAAATATTGAAAGTGCTTTCGCTGATTTTATAAACGGATCTTTAAATGCCAAAAAAAGTTATTCACCTAATTTGAAATTAACGGTAATGAAACCAATTTGAGTCTCCGGTGCATTGGAATCGGGTTGCCATTTGTATTTTCTGGCTGTTGCCAATGCTGGTTCGACTAGGCAGGGATTAGTGTTTGTCGTGCCTTTAGTATATTTGGCAGCAATAACATTTCCACTTCTGTTTACTGTTATTTGTACTACGACAGTACCAAATTCATTGCATTTTTGTACTTCTTTACCTCTTGAGCTGATACTTCGGCCATTTAAGCCCCATCCGCTACCATTTCCGGTACCGCTTCCGGATCCGTAATAACTGTTAGCATAAGGATCTCCATTTAAGCTTCCTTTGTCTCCCGCAACATTGTCATTTCCTTCTCCGCCTTTTGCTTTTCCGTCTGATTTGGGTCCGTTTAAGATGCTTGAAAGTGCATCAGAAGTACTTTTTGAGGGTTGTGGGTTTTCTTTCGGTTTTGGTTTAACCTCTTCTTTTGCTGTTTCTTTTGAAGGTTGTATTTTTTTAGTTTGCTTCATCACAACAGCTTCTTCAATATCTTGCGAAAGAATATCGTCATTACTTGATGCCGCTTGTTTCGCTGCAGTTGCTATTGGTGCTGATTGAATAGGTTCTGTTGGTTGAATGTTTCCAGATCCAAATTCAGTTGTTCCAAAGTTTATCGCAATTCCATTTTCAGGAGGTGGGTCTAAAGACGTTAATCCTAAATAAAAGAACAAAACAAGTAGAATCACAAAAATGATTGATGTGATTGCAAATGATTTTTTTTCTTCTTCTGTTTCTAAATATTTCATGTAGAATAGCTCTTTTTTTAAAGGACGGGTGTCGTTATTTAGGTCTTACTGCTAAAACAACTTTGATTTGATTTCGGTTTGCAATGTCCAAAACATTAACCGCTTTCTCAATTGGCACCCCTTCTTCAGCTCTTAAAATAATTGCCTTGTCTTTATCAGCAGTAAATAGGGATAATAATTTTGATTCCAATTCAGCTTCTAAAACTGGTTCTTTATCAATGAAAAACTCTAGTTTTTTATTGATACTTACTGCGATGTTTTTATTACTGTCTGTTTTTCCTTTTGCTTTTGGTAGCACCAAGTCTAAAGCATTGGTGGTTACCATTGTTGATGTAAGCATAAAGAATATCAGCAATAGGAAAACAATATCGGTCATAGACGACATATTGAATTCTGCACTAACTTTATTTCTTCCTCTTAAATTCATAATTATGCTGGGTCGTTTAATAAGTCTAAAAAGTCAACGGCATTCGCTTCCATCTGGTGAACAATTTTATCTGTTTTTACAACCAAATGATTGTATCCAACGTAAGCTATAATTCCAACCACTAGACCAACCACTGTTGTTGTCATTGCAGTGTAAATTCCTTCAGATAGTGCACCAACTTCTATTTGTCCGCCAGAACTTGCCATCTTGTGAAAAGCTTGAATCATTCCTACTACTGTTCCTAAGAAACCAGTCATAGGACCTGCTCCAGAAATGGTAGCTAGCATACTTACATTTTTTTCAAGTTTGTAAATTTCAAGTTTTCCAGCATTTTCAATTGCCGTGTTGATATCATCAAGAGGCTTGCCAATTCTTGAAATTCCTTTCTCAATTAATCTGGCAACAGGAGAATTGGAATGTGCACATGCTATTTTTGCATTGTCAATGCGACCGTTTCTAATGTTTTCTCTGATTTGTCCCATGAAATTAGTGTCGATTTTTGAGGCAGCATTAATTGCCATTAAGCGCTCAAAATATAAATAAAGTGCGACGAAAAACATTAGGAATAGCGAGGCCATGATGATGTTACCTGCTAATCCTCCGCTTGTTAGCAATTCGATAATGGATAACGTTTTTTCAACTGGAACCGCATCGGCTAAATTTTCTTGTGCAACAGATAGGGTGTCTGCTTGTAACAATATACTCATAGAAGTTTTCTTTATTATGGAAACGCTAATATATTATAAAAATTGTTACTTTTTTAGATTAATATCCTAAACAAATATTAAAAAAGTAGGAGGGGGATAGAGCTTTAAAAAAGGGATGTGAAGTGTAGTACAAAAAAAAATCAGTTCAACGAATTCGCTTTTTGGACGTTTTCGTCGAACTGACTTAAAAGTATTCTTTCAAACTAAATAGAATGAAAGTATTCTAATTTATCATTTACTTATACTAATTGTTTCAAAGCGATTTCAAAGGCGGTAGCACTAATATTAGTTTTTTCGCTGCTTAAAGCATGTGCTTTTTCAATTGCTTTTTTGATGATTTCTGAGGTGTCTTGGAAAATAGCCTCATCGGTCATTTGTACTTTTTTCTCCATGAAGTAAGCAAATACGCGAGCCATACCGCAATTAGATATAAAATCTGGAATCAAGCTTACTTTGTGATCTACATCTTCCATTATCGGACCAAAAAAGATTTCTTTGTCGGCAAAAGGAACATTAGCACCACAAGAAATTACTTCAAGCCCATTAGCGATTAGACTGTCAATTTGAGATTGAGCAACTAATCTTGAAGCAGCACAAGGTGTGAAAATTTCAGCGCCTATTGTCCATATTTTTTCATTGATTTCTTCAAACGGAATCATATTTTCGGCAACCAGTTTGTTTCCGTCTTTGGAAAGGAATAATGCTTTTATTTCTTCGAAAGTAAAACCATCTTCATTTATCAAACCTCCATCTCTATCGATTATACCAATAACTTTTGCTCCCATTTCAGCCAAATAGAAAGCAGCAGCTGAACCTACATTTCCAAAACCTTGTACAATAGCTTTCTTACCTTTCACGTCACCTCCATAAGTGGCATAATAATGACGCACCGCTTCAGCAACTCCATAGCCGGTAATCATATCTGCAATGGTATATTTTCTAGAAACGTCTGGAGAGAATTTTGGGTTTTCGATTACTTTAACCACACCTTGACGCAATTGGCCTATTCGGTTAATTTTGTCTGCTTCAGTAGGTTTGAAATGACCGTTAAACACTCCTTCTTGCGGGTGCCAAACACCACATTCTTCTGTCATGGGGATAACTTCATGGATTTCATCCACGTTTAAATCACCACCCGTTCCATAATAACTTTTCAATAATGGAGATACCGCTTTGTACCAACGTTGTAAAACGCCTTTTTTTCTAGGATCATTTGGATCGAAATTAATTCCAGATTTGGCTCCACCAATAGCTGGGCCAGAAACCGTAAATTTCACTTCCATTGTTTTTGCCAATGACAAAACTTCATTGATGTCTAATCCTTTTCTCATTCTAGTTCCACCACCGGCAGCCCCACCACGAAGAGAGTTGATTACTGTCCACCCTTCAGCTTCGGTTTCGGCATCTTTCCAGTTAAAAACTATTACAGGCTCTTTATTTTCGAATTTCTTTAATAAATCTTTCATTTATTGCGATATGTTTAATTTTGACAAATGTAAAAAATAGAATAATGTGAATTGTGTATTTTAGGTATTATTTTGGTTTATAGATATATCCGCTACAATGATCAGTTTCAGCGCCTGTTACACTAGACAATACGTTATTTTGGCCACGTAATTTTAGAACACCCAATAACGCAAAAATAACTGCTTCTTTGAATTCCAGAATTTTGTTTTCAGGAATTATGATTTTGATGGTAGGTAAGTGAAATTGGATTCGCTCGATAAGAAAGTCATTGTAGGCTCCGCCGCCAGTTATTAAAATAGTTCCTTCTTTAAGAGGTAAGGCTATTGCAATTTGCATCGCAACATGTTCTGTAAAGGTTCTCATTTTATCAGTAATGTCAATTTCAAACCGTTCTATAAGAGGTAAAACTGTTTCTTTTACAAATTCAAAACCTAGAGATTTAGGATGTTTTTGTTGGTAAAACTCGAGACTATTCAACTCGTTCAACAAGGAATTATTAATTAGCCCAGTTGCAGAAATTTGACCCTTATCATCATAATCGAATCCCAACTGATTGGAATAGAAATTCAAAACTGTGTTTACTGGTGAAATATCAAAGGCAATACGGCTGCTTTTTTCTTCGAACGATACATTTGAAAAACCACCTAGATTCATGCAATAATCATATTCTGGAAATAGAATGCGATCACCTATAGGTACTAATGGCGCTCCTTGTCCGCCTATATTTACATCCTGTACTCTAAAATCGCATACTACGGTTTGATTAATTAAGTCTGAGATTTCCGGTAAATTCCCAATTTGAAGTGTGATTCCTTTTTCGGGTTGGTGCAATATAGTGTGACCATGCGAGCAAACGGCATCAAGATTTTCTATTTTATGGAGAGATATGAAATCAGAAATTATGGAAGCGAGCAGAGAAGTATAGTCCTGATTTAATTTTTTCAGATTATTTTCAGAAAAATCTACTGCTGTTTTTAGTGTGTTTACCCAGATTGAACTATAAGAAATAGTCTCACTTTCAAGAATATTGAAGCTCCATTTTTTGTCTTTTACACTAAATTGAATATGCGCTAAATCAACTCCGTCAAGAGAAGTTCCTGACATCACACCGATAACGTTATAGTATTCTTCTTTCATCGTCCAAAATTACAAATCAAAATTGATAATTTCACAAGAAAAAAGTATCTTTGACTACTTTTTTTAAACAAAAAGCAAGGTAAATTAAGCAACATATAATAATCGTCTATTCTAAAAGCAAAAATACAATATAAACAATTCCGGATTTTGATTTTAAATTTGATCTTGTGAACGACGTATTTTAGCGCTAGAATTAACCAAATAAATAAAAAGAAATACAGTTATGGATTTTAATCTAACAGAAGAGCAGTTAATGATTCAACAAGCCGCTAGAGATTTTGCTCAAACCGAATTGTTGCCTGGAGTAATTGAAAGAGATGAATTTTCAAAGTTCCCAACAGAGCAGGTCAAAAAAATGGCAGAGCTTGGGTTTATGGGTATGATGGTTGATCCTAAATATGGTGGTTCTGGATTAGATAGTATTTCTTATGTTCTGGCAATTACTGAAATAGCTAAAATTGATGCTTCGGCTGCAGTTATAATGTCTGTGAATAACTCATTAGTTTGTGCAGGATTAGAAAAGTACTGTAATGAAGAACAAAAAATGAAATATTTAGTTCCTCTTGCTAAAGGAGAAGTAATTGGTGCTTTTTGCTTGTCAGAGCCAGAGGCGGGATCTGATGCAACTTCTCAAAAAACAACAGCTATTGATAAAGGAGACCATTATTTATTGAATGGTACTAAAAACTGGATTACTAACGGATCTTCAGCATCTACTTATATCGTAATTGCGCAAACAGATATCGAAAAAGGGCATAAAGGAATTAATGCTTTTATTGTTGAAAAAGGTTGGGCTGGTTTTGATATTGGAATAAAAGAAAAGAAAATGGGAATTCGTGGGTCTGATACGCATTCTTTAATGTTTTCTGATGTTAAGGTTCCAAAGGAAAATAGAATTGGAGCTGATGGTTTTGGTTTTGCATTTGCTATGGCCGTATTAAATGGTGGTAGAATTGGTATCGCTTCTCAGGCATTAGGTATCGCAACGGGATCTTATGAGTTAGCATTGAAATATTCACAAGAGCGTAAAGCTTTCGGAAAAGAAATTTTCAAACATCAAGCTATTGCATTTAAATTAGCTGATATGGCGACTCAAATCATGGCAGCCAAAATGTTATGTCTTAAAGCAGCTGCCGAAAAAGATCAAGGAATGGATATTTCTCAATCTGGTGCTATGGCAAAATTATTTGCTTCTCAAACGGCGATGGATACCACAATCGAAGCGGTTCAAATTCATGGTGGTAATGGGTATGTAGCAGAATATCATGTAGAGCGTATGATGCGTGATGCTAAAATCACTCAAATATATGAGGGGACTTCAGAAATACAACGCATTGTAATTTCGAGAACTTTGATTTCCTAGCATTCAAAATAAGCATTCAAAATAATTTAAACCATTAAGAGATTAAGAAATTAAGTAGTAAATTACTTAATGACGCTTAACCTCTTAATGGTTTTTTAGTTGTAAAATAGCGCTACATTTACCGTAAAGCAGGCTTTCATGGATGAAGATTTAAAATATTGGTATTTACGAGATCATAAATTGTTTAGAACTTTAAGTTTTAAACAAATGAAGCAGTTGTGCATCATAATGGGGTTTAAAGAAGCAAAAAAAGGAGAGGTTATTTATTTTTCATCTTCTGATGTGCCAAGGATTTTTGTGTTGAAAAAAGGAAATATCAAAATCGTGGCTGTTGATGAAGCCGGAAATGAAACAATTAAAGACATTATTAAAAAGGGAGATTTGTTTGGGGAACTTACTTTAGAAGCAGATGGCGAAAGCAATGAATATGCTAAAGTACTTTCTGATGATGTTGCAATTTGCAGTTTTCTGCTTTCTGATTTTGAAGAGGTATTATTAAAGAATCCTGGTTTAGCGTTGTCCTATACTAAAATTGTAGGACTCAAAATGAAGCGCATCAAAAACAGTTATTCTAATCTGATTTCGAAGGATGCTAAAACCAGATTAGTTTTGTTCCTAAAAGATTGGGCTGAGAAAGAGGGAGTGCAAATAGGAAATAAAGTGATTATTGAAAATTATCTAACACAAAATGATATTGCCCAAATCATTTGTACCTCAAGACAAACAGCGACACAATTGCTCAACGAAATGGAAGCAAAAGGGACGTTGCTCTACAATAGAAAAGAAATTATTATAGCAGATATTACCACATTATAATTTTTTTATGGGAATTGTAATCTAGCCGACATTTTAATTCAGAATTCAATAGTAGCTTTGTGATATTAAAATTATAGAATCATGAAAAAAATACTAAGCTTCGTTTTATTAGTAATTGGATTAATAGTAAATGCGCAAAATGACTTACCAAAATCAGCTACAGATGCAGCTCCATTATTGATTGGAGAAAAGATTCCGAATATCACATTAAAAACAATCGACAATAATTCCGTTAGTTTAGAAACGCTTTTCAGCAAAAAGAAAACTGTTTTAGTTTTTTATCGCGGCGGCTGGTGTCCGTATTGTAACCTTCACTTGGCAGCATTGGCGGAAGCCGAAAAAGAATTATTGAACTTAGGCTATCAGATTATTGCCATCAGTCCAGACTCTCCAAAGAACTTAAAAGCAACCGAAGAAAAGGATAAGGTAAATTATCTTTTATTGTCAGACAGTAATGGAGAATTAGCAAAAGCAATGGGTATTGCTTTTCAAGCTCCTGAAAACTATAAGACCATTTTGGCAAAAGGATCAGATGGGTTGAACAGTACTTTTCTACCAATTCCGTCTGTTTTTATTGTAAATTTAGATGGGGAAATTGATTTCGAACACATTACGCCTGATTATAAACACCGAATTTCTAATGATTTATTAGTTGCGGCGGCGAAATCTTTAAATAAAGAGTAATGAAAAAGCTTTTATTTGGTATATGTATATTGTTTACTTTTTCTGGATTTTCACAGAGTGAAGGTAAGAGAATAGACCAATTTAACTTGGACAGAAAAGTCGCTATACAAGGATATGATCCGGTGGCTTATTTTAAACAAGGTAAAGCTTTAAAAGGTAAAAAGGAATTGACTTCAATATATGAGGGAGTAACTTATTATTTTTCTTCTGCGTCGAATAAAAGTGCTTTTGCAAAATCTCCATTAAGTTATGAACCTCAATACGGAGGCTGGTGTGCTTTTGCCATTGGTGATTCAGGAGATAAAGTAGTCATTGACCCCAATACTTTTAAAATTATTGACGGTAAACTGTACTTGTTTTATAATGCCTTTTTTAGGAATACTTTGAAGAGCTGGAACAAAGATCAGTCGAATTTAAAATTAAAGGCCGATTCAAATTGGAAAAAAATAATTCAATAAACTAGCATTATGAAATCATCATTGTTTAGTTGGTTATTGCGTATCGTTGTTGCTGCGATTTTAGTGCAAACATTGTATTTTAAATTTACTGGAGCAGCCGAAAGTATTTATATCTTTAAGACTTTAGGAATGGAGCCTTATGGACGCATTGGTTCAGGTATAATTGAATTAGTTTCCTCTATTTTCATACTAATTCCAAGGACCACGTTGTTAGGGGCGTTACTTGGTCTTGGAGTTATGATTGGTGCTATTGTGTCTCACGTTTTTGTTCTGGGAATTGAAGTGCAAAACGATGGAGGGACACTTTTTATGCTGGCATTAATTACCTTTCTTTGTTGTTCTATTTTAGTGTATCAAAATAGGAATAAAATTACCGATTTATTAAAATTAAAAATATAAGATGCTTATTCCTTCCATAAAAAATAGTTTGAACGAATTGATTGATTTACTCGAGCAGATGTCAAATGCCGAGTTCTCTAAACCTTGTCAACTGTTAAGTAATTCTACCATTGGGGAACATACCAGACATATCGTCGAAATGTTTCAATGTCTCGAAAATAATTATTACTCTGGGATTGTGAATTATGATAAAAGACCAAGAAACATCCTAATTCAAACAGATACTACTTTTGCAATTTCGCAAATTGTAGCCATTCAGATTTTATTGGAAAAAGAAAATAAAAAAATTGAGTTGCAACAAATTATTGATAACGAAGAAGTTCGAATTGAAAGCAACTATTTTAGAGAATTACTTTATAACTTGGAACATTGTATTCATCATCAGGCACTCATAAAAGTGGCTGTTTTACAAAGTGAAACTATTTTTGTGAATGAAAATTTCGGTGTTGCACGTTCCACTATAGAATATAGAAAGCAATGTGCACAGTAAGCTTTGTAAAAACCGATAGTAAAATTGTCATTACGTCAAATCGGGACGAACAGTTAATTAGACCCAGTGCAATACCTCCAAAAAACTATACGGTAAATGGCAAGAACGTTATTTATCCCAAAGACCCGAAAGCGGGGGGAACTTGGTACGTCGTTGATGAAAAGGGTACGGTGCTCGTTTTGTTGAATGGAGCTAATGAAAAGCATGTTGGGGGCTTGGACTATAGGAAAAGTCGCGGATTGATTGTTTTAGATATTATTGGTAATGTATCGCCACGAAATTATTGGAATACAATTGATCTGGATTGTATAGAACCTTTTACCATAGTGTTATTTCAAGATCAGGAACTATTTCAACTCCGCTGGAATGGAGCTGATAAAGAAGCTGTAAAATTAGATGCAGACGAAAAGCATATCTGGTCTTCTTCTACTTTGTATCCCAAAAAAGTCAGAGAAGAACGGGCTGATTTATTTCGAGTGTTTTTAGAAAAAAACACCACCTTGTCGGAGGTCGAAATGTATAATTTTCATCGGTACACTGAAGAAGGAAATCAAGAAAATGGCTTGGTCATCAATAGAAATGGCGAATTGAAAACGCTGAGTATTACCCAGAGCATAATCGAAAAAAATAAAGTGACCATATTGCATCATGACTTGATTGCTCAAGAAAATTTCAGTACCTCATTTATCACTATTTAATCTACGACATTGAAATTACTACTACATAAGTTGACGCATTGGGAATATTGGCCTTTTCAGGTTGTGTATATTCCTATTTATTTTCTTTGGGCTTTTTATGCTGTCAAAGCAAAATCCATTTTTTTCTTTAATGCATCTAATCCGACGATCAAAAACGGAGGATTTATTATGGAATCAAAAAAAGCAATTTATAATTTGATTCCGCAACAGTATTACCCCAAAACGGAACTTATAAAAGAAGGTACTGCCGTAGTTGAAATTAAGGCAATAATCGAACAATCGAATATACGTTATCCTTTCATTGCGAAGCCAGACGTAGGTTTGCGAGGTTCAGGTGTAAAGAGAATAAATACGCTAGAAGATTTAGAACAATATGCATTAAAGGCAAATTTTGATTTTGTAGTACAAGATTTGATTCCGTTTAAAAATGAAGTGGGTATATTTTATGTTCGGTATCCTAATGAAGAAAAAGGTAAAATAACGGGTATCGTTTCTAAGGAGTTTCTAATTGTTACCGGAAACGGGGTTGCTACAGTGGAAGAATTGATAAAAGTAAATCCGCGTTACGAATTACAGTTAAAAGTATTGAAGAAAGAGTATGGTAATAAACTTTTAGAGGTTTTGCCAGAAGGAGAAAAATTAAACCTTGTGCCGTATGGCAATCACGCCAGAGGAGCAAAATTTATTGATGGAAGCCACTGGATTACTGGTAAGCTGGAAGCCACTATCAACGAAATGTGTTTGCAAATTCCAGGCTTCTTTTTTGGAAGAATGGATGTGATGTATAATACTTTTGAAGAATTAGAAAAAGGAAAAAACTTCGCCGTAGTAGAATTAAATGGTGCGGCAAGCGAACCAACACATATATATGACCCAAGGCATTCTCTGTTCTTTGCGTGGAAAGAACTAGCGCGACACATTACCTATATGTATGAAATTAGTGTCGAGAACAATAAGAATGGGGCTCCTTATTTAGCGCATAAAGCAGGTATGAAAGAATACCGACTGCATCTCGAGCAAAGCAATAAAATTGTAAATTTCTAATGTAATGAAAGTAATAAAGAATATTCTGGTCGGTTTTCTAGTGAGCTTTGTAGGCTCGATTCCGTTAGGGTATTTGAATATTATTGGATTCCAAATTTATACTGATTTCGGAATTGAAAACTTGGTTCTGTATTTATTAGGGGTCATTTTTGTTGAAGCTTTTGTGATTTATTTTACACTTATTTTCGCAAATCGATTGGTCAATAATATCAAGTTAATGCGGGTAATTGATATTTTTGGTGTTTTCTTTTTACTGTTTTTGGCGTATTCTTTTTACTCTTATTCGAATCAAACTGCAGCTAGTCCTAATTATCTAGAAAAGTATATGATTTACTCTCCTTTTTTAGTTGGGCTGTTATTGAGTGGTATTAATTTTATGCAGCTCCCATTTTGGACGGGATGGAATTTGTATTTGATCAATGGAAACTACATTACAACTACAAATACACTCAAGTTTTATTACGTTGGCGGAACATTGGCGGGGACTTTTGCTGGAATGATTGGGTTTGTGTTTTTTTTACATACTATTGCTCAAAATGGAGCGCATTTATCAAAATACTTGTTCGCTATAATTATTCCCTTAATTTTCATAGTTTTGGCTTGTCTTCAAGGATTTAAAGTCTTTAAGAAATACATTAGAAAACCATAAACTTAAAATATGAAAAAAGTAATGATGCTACTTCCTTTTATTCTTTTAGGATGTAAACCGAATGCTAGCCTGGTTTCAAGCCCAAATAACGAAAACGTAAATAAGCCAATTGAAATTCTATACCAAGTCAAAGAAAGTGATGTTGCTGCAACTTTGAAATACCTTTCTTCAGATGAATTAGAAGGAAGAGACACTGGGACAAAAGGAATGGAAAAAGCCGCAGTTTACTTAGAGCAATTTTTTAAAACCAATAATGTAAAGCCCTATTTCTCGTCCTATCGCGATACGATAACTAATTTTAAAGGAACGGCTTACAATATCGTAGGTTGGATAGAAGGAACGGATGCTGTTCTAAAAAAAGAGTTTTTATTGATTAGTGGTCATTATGACCATATTGGCTTTGAAAAAGCAGGAGTTAACGGAGATTTTATAAATAATGGGGCTAATGATGATGCTTCGGGAACAACGGCAGTAGCCGAAATAGCAAAGTACTTTAGCGTTTCTAAATCAAATAAGAGAAGCGCTCTCTTCGTTTTCTTTGTAGGCGAAGAAAAAGGACTATTGGGATCTAAGCATTTGGCTAAAAAGCTAAAACAGCAAAATTTTAATCTCTATGCACAATTTAATATTGAGATGATAGGCGTACCAATGAAAAGAGATTATCTGGCCTACCTTACCGGTTTTGAAAAATCCAATATGGGAGCAAAAATTAATGAATATACTGGTAAAAATAGTGTTGGCTTTTTACCTAAAGCTGCCGAATATAAGTTGTTTTACAGATCAGATAATTATTCTTTTTATGATGTTTTCAAGGTTCCTTGTCAGTCGGTCAGCACTTTCGACTTTGAGAATTTTGACTATTACCATCATGTGTCTGATGAGTTTAAAGCGATGGATATTGGGCATATGACTCATTTTATTCAGGAAATGTTGCCGGCGGTGACTCAAATGGCAAATTCTCCTACTCAGGAAATTAAAATGAATTAGAGGCTTGAGGGACGGACTGATGCATATCATAAGCTAAAATATGATAGTCGTTATTGTTGAATTGAAAATCAGCGATAATAGTCCATTTTAATTTTTCGGTATGTGCTTTGGTAGAGGGAATATTGATTTTGTTGATAAACGTTAAACTCAGAGGATATTTTTTCACCATATGGATTCTCATGAATTCGAAAAAGAAATTAATGAGTCCTTTTCCGCGATATTCTTGAGCGATGCAAATAGGGCCATATTGAAAAGTATGCTTTGTTGTGATGTTAAAATCTAAAAATTTAAGATTGGGAAATTGCGCTGTAATGTGATTAAAAATAGGCCATTGACTAAAGAAATCCCAACTTCCAGCAAAGATGTACGCGATGATTATGCTGTCGTCTTTAGCGATAAACAATCCTTCTTGTCCAATAATTTCAGTTAGTTGAGATATTGTGAATGGAGTGGTCACAAATCCAGCTTCTTTTTCTTTATCAGATAAGTTAGCAACAAGATATAATTCCTGTAGTGCTAGTATTCCATTGATATCGTTTAATTGAGCCACTTCTAGTTGTATGTTTGCAATCATCGGATGTGATTTTCGGCTTAGGTTATTTGACTGTAAATTTAAACAAAATCACTATGATTTCAAGTTTTCTATGTGAGAGAATCATTAGCGCTAAATGTTCGATATTTTAAAGCTTTTGTTTATTTTTGCTATATGAAAAAGATTATTATAACGGGAACAAGTAGAGGAATAGGATATGAATTAGCATTGAAATTCGCTAATGCAGGATATCAAGTGTTGGCTATTTCTAGAAAAACACCAAGAATACTTATAGAACATGAGAATATCAGTTGTATTTCTGTTGATTTGTCAAGTGAATCCGATTTAGCGAAAGTTGAAAATGTATTGTCTACGTCATGGAAAACGGTAGATGCCATTGTGCATAATGCAGGAAGCTTCTTGTCGAAACCTTTTGCCGAAACGACCCAGGAGGATTTTGAAAATGTCTATAAAGTGAATGTTTTTGCAGTTGCTAATCTAACGCGTATCTGTTTGCCATACTTGCAAAAAGGTAGTCACGTCGTTACCATAAGTTCTATGGGAGGGATTCAAGGTAGTTTGAAGTTTCCTGGACTTGCAGCATATAGTTCAAGTAAAGGAGCCGTAATCACCTTGTCAGAGTTATTGGCTGAAGAATATAAAGAAAGAGGCATTTCATTTAATGTATTAGCTTTGGGAGCAGTTCAAACAGAAATGTTAGAAGAAGCTTTTCCAGGATACCAAGCGCCAATCAAAGCAAACGAAATGGCAGACTACATCTATGATTTCACATTAACGGGAAATAAATATTTCAACGGAAAAGTATTGCAGGTGTCGTCTACGAATCCTTAAAATAGTTATAAGTCATGAATTATGAGTGAAAGTATCGTTAAGACAAAGAGCTTTGAGTTAGCTGTTAGAGGAGTTAATTTCTATAAATATATTGTTGCTGAAAAGAAAGAATATATTATGAGTAAGCAGTTTTTACGGTCTATAACCTCAGTAGGAGCAAATGTCCGCGAAGCTGTAAATGCCCAAAGCAAACCGGATTTCATTCATAAACTAGCTATTGCACAAAAAGAATGTGATGAATCGATGTATTGGTTAGAACTACTAAAAGTAACAGACTATATTTCTGAAAATGAATTTAAATCAATGCATGAACAGAGTAATGAAGTTTTAAAAATTATTCGAAGTATAATCATCACCTCGAAGAAAAACTTATAACTCATAATTTATAATTCCCAACTCATTTTGAGCGAAACCTTAGCAAGATATATTCCGGAGCACGCGGTGAAACCCGTTTTTGAACTCATCGTTGTCAATCAAGTCCATCTTAAGATTGTTAATGAGAGGCAAACGCGTCATGGAGATTATCGAAAGGGACTCAACGGAAAACACGAGATAACAGTCAATTCAAGTCTTAATAAATATAAGTTTTTGATTACCCTAATCCATGAGATTTCTCATTTGGTGGCTTTTGAGAAATTTGGACGAAAAATTAAGCCCCATGGTAATGAATGGAAATATTCTTTTCAACGGTTGATGATTCCTTTTATACGTCCAGAAATTTTTCCGAGCCATTTGTTGCCTTTATTGGCACGACATTTTAAAAACCCAACGGCCAGCAGTGATACTGATGCGACTTTATCGTTAGCGCTAAAGCAGTTTGATGAGCAAAATGATAAAAATTATGTATTTGAGATTCCATACGGCAGCATTTTTAGAATCGAAAATGGTAAGATTTTCAAGAAAATCGCAGTAAGAACCAAACGCTTTGAATGTCTTGAAGTAAGCTCTGGAAAAATGTATCTTTTTAATCCAAATGCTGAGGTAGAACTACTGCCCAATTAGTTATAAATGAAAAAAGCACAGTCATCAATAGACTGTGCTTTTTTTGTGTGATTATGGAATTTAAATTTTATTTGTAGCCCCGATAGTAGTGAAAATCCTTTTATTCTGAATTTAGTTCAGGATAAAAGATTGCAACGGATAGCGGGAGGGAAGTTATTATGAATTAAAGAACGTTCCGCTCCTAATTTCAATCTTTTAAATACGCTTCTCTTACTTTCTTGAATAAATTAGAAGAATAAACAAAGTCTACAACCGCTTGATTATCTGTCCTGAAAATTTCTTCTTTTGTTCCTTCCCAGGCTTTTAGTCCATCTTTAAGAAACAAGATGCGCTCGCCAATTTCCATCACGGAGTTCATATCGTGCGTGTTAATTACGGTAGTGATATCGTATTCTTCGGTGATTTCTTTGATCAGGTTGTCGATTAATATAGCGGTATTCGGGTCTAATCCAGAGTTAGGTTCATCACAAAACAAGTATTTTGGCTTGTTAACTATAGCGCGAGCAATCGCAACACGTTTTTGCATTCCTCCAGAAATTTGTGAAGGCAATTTACTATGAGCGTCTGTTAATGCGACTCTTTCTAGTACAAAGTCAACACGTTCTTTAATTTTAGCTTTGTTGTCATTAGTGAACATCTTTAATGGAAATGCCACATTTTCTTCAACGGTCATGGAATCGAATAAGGCGCTTCCTTGAAAAACCATTCCGATTTCAGTTCTCAGTTCTCTTTTTTCATCTGGTTCCAGTTCAGAGTAGACTCTACCGTCAAAACAGATTTTACCGGATTCTGGAGTATGAATTCCTAAAAGACTTTTTAGTAAGACCGTTTTACCCGATCCACTTTGTCCAATGATTAGATTCGTTTTTCCAGTTTCAAAAACAGTTGAAATGCCTTTGAGAATCTTGGTACCTCCAAATGATTTTTCTATGTTTTTTATTTCTATCATGCTCCTAGTAACAATTGCGTTAATATATAATTGAATAATATTATAGAAACCGATGTCCAAACAAAGGAAACTGTACTGGCTTTACCTACTTCTAGAGCCCCACCTTTCATATAGTAACCATGAAAAGAAGGTATAGTCGCTAATAGCATGGCGAAAATTAAGGTTTTTAAGAAAGCATAAACAATATGAAAAGGAATGAAATCCATTTGGGCTCCATTGATAAATTCTGCACTGGAAGTAAATCCTCCATATACACCTGCCATCCAGCCTCCTAGAATCCCAAGAAACATACTGATGCCAATTACAAATGGATACAATAACAAAGCAATAATTTTAGGAAAAACTAAGTAATTTAGGGAGTTAACGCCCATAACTTCTAATGCGTCAATTTGTTCTGTAACACGCATCGTACCTATGCTTGAGGTGATAAATGAACCCATTTTTCCTGCCATAATCACCGAGATAAAAGTAGGAGCAAACTCCAATATTACTGATTGTCGTGTGGCAAAACCAATAAGGTATTTCGGAATTAATGGATTGGTAAGGTTTAGTGCGGTTTGAATAGCAACAACTCCTCCAACAAAGAAAGAAATGAAAGCTACGATTCCAAGGGAATCGATGATTAAATCGTCAATTTCTTTGAAGATTAATTTTTTCATCACAGACCATTTGGTTTGTTTGATAAAAATTTCTCTAAGCATCAGACAGTATCTGCCTATTTGCGTTATGTATCTAATGAGCATCATATGTTTACAAATATGGGCTAAATTAAGAATTAGTAGCCGGTTTTCAGTTTAGGGTTTGTAGTTTTTTAATAATAACGAAAATTCAAATTATTTAAAAAGCTTTTCTTTCATTTTTTCTATGCGATAATCTCGTATGAATTTTGCTTGTACTTGTGTCACTAATAAAGGGGTTTTTGCTGATTTTGCTTTTAGAAAACCGCGGATGTAGTCAAAAAACAACAAGGGTTTCTTTTTCATGAAAGCCAATTTAGCCGAAGCTATTGCCGTAATTAGAAATCCGTAACCTAGCGTGTAAAAAGCTTCTCCTTGTTTGTAACGTGCCGTTTTGTTGTAATTAGCTCCGGTTGGTTTTAAATGCTTCACAATTAGTGTAGCGTCAGTAACTACTTTCCATCCATAGTACTTAGTTAACAATTCGTCTACAGTATCCCAACCCATTGCGGGTTTTAATCCACCTATTTGTTTAAAACAAGCTTTGCGATACGCTTTAAAAGCACCACGAATATGGTCTTTGTCAGTTAAGTTTTCTAAAATCCACTCTCCATTTTTCTCGATGTAAGCAAATCCACCAGCCATTCCTGTTGTTGGATTTTCTTCGAAATGTTTAACAATAGTCTCAAAATAATTGTTTGGTAAAATTAGATCGGCATCTAGTTTTACAATGATGTCGTAATTATCGTCTACTGTTTCAAAACCTTTTTGAAACGCCTGAATGACTTTGCTTCCGGGTAAATGGATAGCACTTGATTTTTTTTCTACTAATGAGATAAACGGATTTTCTTTGGCGAAACCCAGAACAATTTCGGCAGTTTTATCAGTAGAGTTATCATTGACCACAACTACTTTTGAAGGTAAATGGGTCTGCGAAATCAAAGACTGTAAGGTTAATGAAATAAATGCCTCTTCATTGTGTGCGGGAATAACTATGTAGTAGTTCATTATTTGTATGTTTGACTTTTCAGCTCTGTCAAAGTTCAAGAATTTGACAGAGCTATCGAAGCGTATTTTATTTTATCAACGTAAATGATATAGTATCGATCAGTTTTCTCAAAGTTCAAAACCTAGACGGAGCTACTGGTGCTTATTTTATTTTTTCCGCATAAACGATATAATACCTATTGGTAAAGTAACGCAATAAAGGGCGAACACCAATTTTCTTAACCGGATTAGTCCATTTTTGGCGGTCAATAATTTTCCATCCTGCTTTTTCCAACAACCAATCTAATTGCCAATCTTCAAATTCATGGTAATGTCTGTCCCACATATCGGTCTTACTTCTATATGCTGGAGAAAACCACAAACGCATCGGAATAGATATGAATAGTTTATCCGATTTTATTTCACTTAAAATAGTATATGGGTTTAGTAAATGCTCGAAAATTTCGAAAGCGGTTACTACGTCTTGTTTTTCTTTAGAAAACACGGATTGGTCTAGATCTAAGTCTTCACCAGTGGTATTCTTAACTGTGTATCCATCTTCTTTCATGATCTTTGAAAATGGGTTTTCGACACCTAAGTCTAAAATGCTCTCTGAAGTTGAGATGTGTTTATTTAAAAATTCTAAGGTGTGTTTGAATCTTTTGTTAGGAAACGTTTTTTCGTACATAGTCGTTGCGAGGAACGAAGTTACCCCTCGTTCATTATAGTTTATAAAGTTACAAAGATACAAACATATGGTTCTTATTTTACAGATTTTTGGTGTAGATAGAAATGAAAAAACCACGGTTTAAAAAGACAACTTTTTAAACCGTGGTTTTGTATCGGTAGAGTAGCTTTTGTAAAAACTTAGTATCTATAAATAAATGCATTTACATTCATTCCAGCTCCAACAGAAGCAAAAAGTAGAATATCACCTTTGTTGATTTGTTGGTCTTTTATTTCGCCTCTAATTAGTAAGTCAAATAAAGTAGGTACAGTTGCAACGCTGCTATTTCCTAATTCATGAATACTCATAGGCATGATATCTTGAGGAACCGGGCGGTCATGCAATTTGTAGAAACGTTGTATGATTGCTTCATCCATTTTCTCATTCGCTTGATGAATAAGAATTTTTTTGACATCATCAATGGCAATGCCACTTTTGTCCAAACAGCTTTTCATGGCTGCAGGAACAGTAGTTAATGCAAATTCATAAATCTTACGGCCGTGCATTTTTATATAGCGCGTATCTGGGTCTAAATCTGGGTTGTATGATTTTCCAAAGAACAAATAGTTAGCTTCGTCCATAGCATAAGTACCACTTTCATAAGAAAGTAATCCAGCTTCATCATCAGAAGCTTCGATAATTGAAGCACCTGCACCATCAGAATAAATCATAGAATCTCTATCGTGGTCATCCACAACTCTTGATAAGGTTTCAGAACCAATAACTAAACAACGTTTAGCCATTCCTGATTTGATATAAGCATTTGCTTGAAGTACACCTTCGATCCAACCCGGGCATCCAAAAAGGATATCGTAGGCAACGCATTTTGGGTTCTTTATTTGTAATTTATTCTTGACACGAGTCGCTAAACTTGGAAGCATATCAGATTGTGAAGTTCCACACTTTACATCTCCAAAATTGTGCGCAAAAATAATATAATCGATAGTTTCGGGATCAATAGCTGCATTCTCTATAGCTTTTTTGGATGCCAAAAATGCTAAGTCAGATGAGTTTAAATTGTCATCGGCATAGCGCCTATGTTCAATTCCAGTTATGCTTTTAAATTTTTTGATGACCACGTCATTCGGATAACCAAAAGGTGTACCATCTTCATTTAAAAAAACGTGATTGCTAAAGTCTATATTACTTACTTTTTTCTCAGGAATGTAACTTCCTATTCCAGTTATTTTTATTTTCATCGGTTTGTTTTCCAAAAAATTTATGCTAATTTAATGATAAAAAAATGATTATAGCCATGTTATTTACTATGCGTGCATATAATTATAGAATAATAATTTTTTCGCTAAAATACTGATGATTTTTTAATAAATATTAGAAAATGCCTTAGTTTTTTTAGTAATGATTAACGTCTATTGATTCTTGCTTTTTTTGACAGAAAAATTACCTAATGTTCTTGTGCTGAGAAATAAACTAAAAAAAATGCCTCGATAGTTTCGAGGCATTTTATAGTTATTTGTAATGCTAAATATTACATGTAAGCTTCAATAGGTGCACAGCTGCAAATTAAATTTCTGTCTCCGTATGTTTCATCAACGCGACGAACACTTGGCCAAAATTTATTATCGGCAACATAGTCTAAAGGATAAGCCGCTTTTTCTCTTGAATAAGGTAATGTCCAAGAATCAGCAGTTAACATCGCTAAAGTATGAGGTGCATTTTTCAATACATTGTTTGGTTCATCAGTTGATGCTGCTTCAATCTCTTTACGAATTGAAATCATCGCATCACAAAAACGATCTAATTCAGCTACATCTTCAGATTCTGTTGGCTCAATCATTAAAGTTCCAGCAACAGGAAAAGAAACTGTTGGCGCATGGAAACCATAATCCATCAAACGTTTCGCAATATCCGACACTTCGATTCCTTTTTCTTTGAAACCTCTACAATCTAATATCATTTCGTGGGCTGCTCTTCCTTTTTCTCCAGAATACAAAATTGGATAATGCTCCTCTAAACGTGCTTTCATATAATTTGCATTTAGAATAGCGTATTTAGTAGCATTTGTAATTCCTTCAGAACCTAACATACAAATGTATCCGTAAGAAATCAAACATACTAAAGCTGAACCATAAGGAGCGCCAGAAATAGCGGTAATTGCTTTTTCTCCACCTACCTGAACTAATGGGTTGCTTGGTAAAAACGGAACTAATTTTTCGTTTACACAAATTGGTCCTACACCTGGTCCACCACCACCATGCGGAATGGCAAAAGTTTTGTGTAAATTTAAGTGGCATACATCTGCACCAATTGTTGCCGGATTTGTTAACCCGACTTGTGCGTTCATATTTGCCCCATCCATATAAACTAAACCACCATTATCGTGTATGATTTGTGTAATTTCTCTAATAGCACTTTCAAAAACACCATGTGTTGAAGGGTATGTTACCATTAAACAAGATAATTGGTCTTTATATTGTAATGCTTTTTCTTTTACGTCTTCTACATCTATATTACCGTTTTCCATTGTTTTGGTAACGATAATTTTCATTCCAGCCATCGCAGCCGAAGCAGGATTTGTTCCGTGAGCCGAAGCAGGAATCAAACAGATGTTTCTTTGTTCGTCACCTCTTGACTGGTGATACGCACGAATAGTCATTAATCCTGCATATTCACCTTGCGCACCAGAATTTGGTTGTAATGTAGTACCGGCAAAACCTGTAATTACATTCAATTGATGCTCTAGTTTCTTAAGCATTTTAGTATATCCTTCGACTTGGTCTAATGGAGCAAATGGATGAATAGTATTCCAGTAAGGCATACTTAAAGGCAACATTTCAGCTGCCGCATTCAACTTCATCGTACAAGATCCTAAGGCAATCATCGAATGGGTTAATGACAAATCTTTACGCTCTAATTTTTTGATATAACGCATCAAACTAGTTTCAGAATGGTAGTTGTTGAAAACGTCATGTTTTAAAAACTCGGTTGTTCTGTTTAAGCTCGTTGGATAGTTGTTTTCAGTTGTGTATTCACTTACTTCAAAAGCGTCTTTCCCTAATGCTTCCGCAAAAACAGCAATTACTTCAGTAATGTCTGTGAATAAAATCGTTTCGTTTAGCGAAATAGAAATTGTTTCGTCATCTATATAGAAGAAATTGATTTCGTTTTTTTCTGCAATTGCTTTAACTTTTTTAGCATCGGCTTTTACCACAATGGTATCGAAGAAATAGGTGTTCGTTTGTTTAATGCCTAATTTATTTAACGCATCAGCCAAAGTCACTGCCATTGAGTTGACTTTGTTTGCAATGTATTTCAATCCTTTTGGTCCGTGATAAACAGCAAACATTCCTGCCATTACAGATAGTAAAACCTGAGCAGTACAAATGTTAGACGTTGCTTTTTCACGTTTGATGTGTTGTTCACGGGTTTGTAATGCCATACGTAAGGCGCGATTTCCGTCAGCATCTTGTGATACACCAATGATTCTTCCTGGCATAGAGCGTTTGTACTCATCTTTTGTAGCGAAATATGCAGCATGTGGTCCACCATAACCCATTGGGACACCAAAACGTTGTGTCGTACCAACTACTACTGCAGCTCCCATTTCACCTGGAGGGGTTAACTTTACTAATGATAAAATATCAGCAGCAACAGCTACTTTTATTTCGTTTTTAGCCGCCTTTTTGATAAAATCAGCATAATCATAAACTTGACCGTATTTTCCAGGATATTGAAGTATTGCTCCAAAAAATTCAGTTGAAAAATCAAATTCTTGGTGGTTTCCAACAACTAATTCTACTCCGATAGGTGCAGAACGAGTTTGTAAAACTGATAAAGTTTGTGGTAATATTTCTTCAGAAACAAAGAATTTACAAACATTTGCTTTCTTTTGATCTCTTGTACGAACATCAAACAATAAGGCCATTGCTTCAGCAGCGGCAGTACTCTCGTCTAATAATGATGCATTGGCAATTTCCATTCCAGTTAACTCAATAACTGTAGTTTGGAAATTTAAAATTGCTTCCAGTCTTCCTTGTGCAATTTCTGCTTGGTATGGTGTGTAAGCAGTGTACCATCCTGGGTTTTCAAAAATATTTCTTTGAATGGCCGGAGGAACAATTGTTGGGTGGTACCCTAAACCAATATATGATTTGTAAACTTTATTCGTTCGTCCTAATAATCGAATGTGATTTGCATATTCGTATTCAGTCATAATATGCTCCAAATCTAAAGGTTTTTTCAAACGAATATCAGATGGAATAGTTTCATTAATTAGTTGATCTAAAGTTTCAACACCTATGGTTTCTAACATTTTAGGCAAATCGTGATCTCTTGGTCCTAAGTGTCTTAAAGCAAATGAGTCTGTTTTCATGTAAGTGTAGTAATGTTGTGTTTTTTGAGTGCTGCAAAAATAAGTATTATAAACAATCTAATCCGTGTTTTGACATTGATTTTTTATCAATTTATCAACTAAATGATGTATTTGCTCACAATTGATTAATTTTGTTTAATGATTAGTTTTAAAAGAATATTTGATTTTTATCTTAGGAGTAGTATTCACGTGGCTTTGTCCGTGTATGCACTAGTGCGTATGACGCATTTCATGTTCCACATTTCTACTGATCAAGCCATGGCTAATTTTGCTTTTTTTGGAACAATTGTAGGTTATAATTTTGTGAAGTACGATGCTTTGGCAAGAGCCCAAAAAAAACAAATGCGAAATGAGTTAAAAATCATTGCCGTTTTGAGTTTCTTTTCATTAGCAGGTGTAGGGTATTATTTTTTCCAATTGCAACTAATAACACAATTGGTTTCCATAGGCGTTTTAGCATTGACATTGTTGTATACACTGCCTTTTTTTCCGAATAGAAGGAACGCCCGAAATTGGGCAGGAGTCAAGATTTATATTGTGGCTTTGTGTTGGGTAGGGGTTACATTAGTGTTGCCTCTGGTTAATGCACATATTGATTTGGGACTCGATTTTTATCTCAAATGCATACAGCGTTTTATTCTCGTTTTTGTGCTGATTCTGATTTTCGAAATTCTTGATTTGGCTAATGATGATCCACATTTACAAACAGTACCACAGCAAATAGGAGTAAAAAAAACGAAGATCGTTGGTTTGCTATTGTTGCTTCCGTTTTATTTTTTAGAGTTTTTAAAAACTAATTTTATAGAAGAGCAGTTGATTGTAAACTTGGTTTTAGTGGTAGCACTTTCTCTTTTTTTAATTTTGGCTAACGAAAAAAGATCTAGGTATTATACTTCTTTTTGGGTCGAAAGTATTCCCGTTTTTTGGTGGCTGATGGTGGTGTTTTTTTAAGAAATTCAATTTGGTAGACAATGATCTGTTTCATGACGTTTTTGAAATAAAAAAACCGAAGCATTTCTACTTCGGTTTATATTAAAAAATGTTAATCTATTTTCTTAAATCTACAACAGTCCTGCTCTTTTTAATAAAGCATCCGGACTTGGTTCATGTCCCCTGAAACGTTTGTATAAAGTCATAGGATGTTCTGTTCCACCTTTAGAAAGAATATTGTCTTTGAATTTATTAGCAACTTCTTTATTGAAAATTCCTTTTTCTTGGAAGAATTCAAAAGCATCCGCATCGAGAACTTCAGCCCATTTGTAGCTGTAGTATCCTGCAGAATATCCTCCTTGGAATATATGAGAAAAAGAGGTGCTCATCGCATTTTCTTTTACCTCAGGATATAATTTAGTGTCTGCAAACTGTTCGATTTCAAAAGCTTTAATATCTGTAATAGCCGAAGGATCTTGTCCATGCCATCCCATGTCTAGTAAGCCAAAACTCAACTGACGCATCGTCGCCATACCTTCTTGAAAGTTAGAGCTTTCCTTTATTTTTTGAACTAATTCGATAGGTATGATTTCGCCTGTTTGGTAATGTGTTGCAAACAAAGCAAGAGCTTCTGGTTCGTAACACCAGTTTTCCATTACTTGGCTTGGTAGTTCTACAAAATCCCAATATACTGAGGTTCCAGATAGACTTGGATACGTAGTGTTTGCTAGCATACCGTGTAATCCATGTCCAAATTCATGGAACAAAGTCAGTACCTCGTTAAAAGTCAATAAGGAAGGTTTTGTTTCTGTAGGTTTTGTGAAATTACATACGTTTGAGATGTGCGGTCTTTCATTGATTTCGTTTTTTACAAATTGTGATTTGTATGAAGTCATCCAAGCGCCATTTCGTTTTCCTTTTCGAGGGAAAAAATCGGCATAGAAAATAGCGACTAATTCGCTTTTTTCATCCGTTACTTCATAAGTAGTCACTTCTTCGTGGTACTTGTCGATATCAAAAACTTCTGTAAAAGTTAAGCCATATAATTTACTCGCGATGGTAAAAGCACCATCTAGTACTTTTTCCAGTTGAAAATAAGGTTTTAATTTCTCGTCATCTAAACTGAATAGCTCTTGTTTTAGTTTTTCGGAGTAATAGGCGCCATCCCATTTTTCTAGTTCTTCTAAGCCATCTAACTTTTTGGCGAAAGCCGTTAGATCTGCAAATTCTTTTAGGGCAGCTGGCTTTGCTTTTTCCAGTAAATCCTTAGAGAAGGTTTTTACTTTCTCTGGACTCTCAGCCATTCTTTCTTCAAGTACAAAATGGGCATGAGTAGCATATCCTAAAAGTTGTGCTCTATCAAAACGCAGTTTAGCAATTTTAAAAACATTTTGCTGGTTGTCCAATTCATTGTTTTGAAAACCTTTGGCTCCAAAAGCAATTGCCATCTTTTTGCGTAACTCCCTATTATCAGCATAAGTCACAAACGGAACGTAGCTAGGGTAATCTAAAGTAAAAATCCAACCTTCTTTTTCTTGACTTTTCGCCAAAGAACGAGCGGCTTCTATCGTGCCTTCTGGTAAGCCTGATAAGTCTTTTTCGTCCGTAAGATGCATTTGAAAAGCTTGGGTTTCTGCTAATACATTTTCGCCAAACTGTAAACTTGTCTTTGATAGTTCTTTGTCAATTTCACGAAGTTTGGTTTTTTTGTCTTCCGTTAGATTGGCTCCATTTCGAGAAAAACTTTTATATTTTTCGTCTAATAAAGTGGTTTGCTCTGGGTTGAGGTTCAAACTTGCTTTTTGTTCGTATACTGCTTTAACTTTAGCAAATAATTCGGCATTCAGTCGGATGTCATTCCCAAAATCGGATAACAATGGAGAAACTTCCTGAGCGATTTTTTGAATTTCGTCGTTGGTTTCTGCTGAATTCAAATTGAAGAATATGCTCGAAAGACGATCCAGTGTGTAACCACTAAAATCTAAAGCTTCAATGGTGTTTATAAAAGTAGGCGTCTCTTTGTTTTGTACAATCGCATCAATTTCGGCTTTTGCCAATGCTATTCCTTCGATAAAAGCAGGAAGAAAATCCTCATTTTTTATTTTAGAAAAAGGTGCTGTATCGTATTTTGTATTAAATTTCGTCGTTAGTATTTTCATTATGTAGTCATTAATTGTGATTGGTTGAAACCAAATGTTTCTAATTACAAAGGTAGCGATTTATTAAAAAAAGGAGATTACAAAGCAGTAGTGATTTCACGCTTTAAGCTAAAATGGTTATGTTATATAAATGTTATTTATTTTTCTTGCTTCTTTAAAAAGCCTAAATTGTCAAATTAGATTAGATTTTGAATAAGCTAATTAGTAACAATAATATAATAGTATATAAGTAATGAATTATCAAATTATAATAAAGCGCATTGATACTGTAAACGAAGTGGAATGGTATTGGTCAGATGAAGATTATATCCAGTTGTTAGAGAAATTCAATTTCCCAGATGCAGCTACAGCAGAAAAAAAGAATTTACCGGAATTGCTAGAAATGGCTATATCTGATTATGAGCCAAATGAAGCTGCCGAAATTTTACTTGCTTACAAACTGGGCGAAGAATTAAATGAAGGGCAAATTGAGCAAATTTCGCACAATATGTTAATTGATAAAGTATGTGAAGAATATCCTGAAATTCATATGCAAGCGAGATTGTTTCATATCAATCAATTGCTTTTTAAAGCGTATAACGGAAAATTTCCTAATACCAAAGCGTCTGTTGTTCATTTCTCAATGACTCCAGCTGACGGTGAAGTGAAAGAGCTTACGGCCGAAAACGTATTGAAATTATTGAATAATGGATTGTCTGATAGAAACTTAATCAAAAGATTATTTGAAGATCAGATGACTAAAAATATTCCTTTTCCTACCGCCGAAGGGATTGTTTGGGAATTAAAAACAGACGATAATGTAAATTTCAGCTTGGTTACCTCAGAGAATTGGATTAATAATGAAGATGTAATTGCATCTGAATTTGAAAGTGTTCTTGAAGAAATTGAAGTAGAGGACTAATTTGAGCCAAAAGATAAAAAGCTTTAAAAAAAACAAAGGCTTCCTTAATAGGAAGCCTTTGTTTGTGTAGGGAAATTTTATTGTTTAAGAAGACTTTCTGATGCAATAATTACCGATTCTTTTAGTCCTAATTTGTATGCTATTACTTTATCTAATATTTTTTTGTCGTGGCTCCCAATGATTTGAGCGGCCAATATTCCTGCGTTTTTAGCTCCGTTTAAAGCAACAGTTGCTACAGGCACTCCTCCTGGCATTTGAAGAATTGACAGAATACTGTCCCAGCCATCAATAGAATTACTTGATTTAACAGGAACTCCTATTACCGGAAGTGGTGACATTGAGGCTACCATTCCTGGTAAGTGCGCTGCTCCTCCAGCACCAGCAATCACTACTGAAATTCCGCGAGTGTGTGCGTTTTGACTGAAGTCGAATAATTTTTCAGGGGTTCTATGTGCTGAAACAATATCTACTTCGATATCGATTCCGAAGCCTTTTAATACCTCGATGGCTTCTTGCATTACGGGCATATCAGAGATACTTCCCATTATTATGGCTACTTTGCTCATTGTATTTTTTGTTTGTAGTTTATGGTGTTTGACCGCTGCTGCAAATTGATTACTGCAAACTGATCACTCTAATTGTGTTCTTCACCTCCTCAGCAATTCTTCGTGCTTCTTTGATGTCGCTATTTACAATGGTCACGTGTCCCATTTTTCTGAAAGGGCGCGTCATTTTTTTACCGTAAATATGTGGCGTAACACCATTCCATCCTAATATTTTTTCGATGTTTTCATAAATAACGTTGCCAGAAAAACCTTCAGCACCTACTAAATTAACCATAATTCCGGCTACTTTGCTTTCTGTATTACCTAAAGGTAGGTCAAGAATTGCTCTTAGGTGATTTTCAAACTGGGAAGTATAACTAGCTTCAATAGAATAGTGTCCTGAATTATGAGGTCTTGGCGCTACTTCGTTTATTAAAATTTCATCGTCTTCTGTTTGAAACATTTCGACAGCCAATAAGCCTACGTGATTGAATTTCTCAGAAACTTGTAAGGCGATTGCTCTCGCTTTTTCAGCTACTGCATTATCAATTCGTGCTGGACAAATAACATATTCTACTTGATTGGCTTCTGGGTGAAATTCCATTTCGACCACGGGATACGTTCTGATTTCCCCTGAAGGATTACGACAAACGATAACTGCTAACTCGTTTTTAAACGGAACCATATCTTCGGCAATACATTCGACATTGGGAAGGTGATCTAAATCTGAGATCTGTCTAATCACTTTTACTCCGTTTCCGTCATAGCCAAATTCAGTACATTTCCATACGAAAGGCATTTTTAATTTAGAATCAAGGATGTCTACAATTAAACTTTTAAGATTTTCGAAGCGTTTGAAAGCGGCTGTTGGGATATTATGTTCTGAATAAAAGGTTTTTTGAACGCCTTTGTTTTGAATGAGTTTTAATGTTTTTGGAGAAGGATATACTTTCAATCCTTCATTTTCTAATTTTACCAAAGCTTCAAGATTAACGAGTTCAATCTCGAACGTTAAAACATCGACTTTTTTTCCAAAATTGTAAACGGTGTCAAAATCCATCAAATCTCCTTTGAAGAATTGATTACACGCGATTTTGCAAGGTGCTTCATCGCTTGGATCCAAAACGTAGGTTTGTATGTCAAATTTCCGAGTGTCAAACAAAAGCATTTTACCCAGTTGTCCACCGCCTAATATTCCTAGTTTAAAATCAGAAGAAAAATAATTCATTGTATTGTTGTTTGTTACTGGCAAAGATACTTTATATACACCAAATGCGAAAACCCTATTTTATTTTCTTTAGAATTTCTCTGGCAACGGCTTTGTAAGCTGCAGAATGTTTGTGGTAGTCGTCAGTAAGAATGCGCTGTAGTTCTGGATAAATCCAATCGTATTTTTTACCTAGTTCATACAAAGCCCGGATGGAGTAGGCTTTTGTAGCTACTTTTCGGTCTTCGCTAATAAGCCAGTCAAAGCAGCTTTCGGTAATTTGTTGTTCCTCTACGGTGGTTAGAGTTAAGTGTTGGCTTAAGAACATGCAAATTTTTGAAACAGCACGCGTGGCACTTTCGTTTCTGAATTCTGAAAGGCTAATAC
The DNA here is from genome assembly GCF_963974175.1 of uncultured Flavobacterium sp. Taxonomy (GTDB): domain Bacteria; phylum Bacteroidota; class Bacteroidia; order Flavobacteriales; family Flavobacteriaceae; genus Flavobacterium. Next base: position 57,815 of record NZ_CAXBBR010000011.1, on the reverse strand, counting down.
AAAATACAGGAAGATGATCCGTCAGTAAGTGGAGCTGTTTTTCTAGAACTAATTCTAGAACCCAACAGGCTTTGTGATGGTTTTTGTCGGCTACGTTTAAAGCTAGTGTAAGTAAATCAGGAAATAAGGCCACATTGGCTAAAATAAGTTGGGTATTTTCGTCTCTACTTATTCTATAGGCAGAGCTGTTGGCTATATTTTTATAAAGTTCGCTATTCATCTTAGGCTAAAAAACATATTATTTTCAAATGTACGGTATTCTTATGGTTCTAAATCTGGATTCTCAATTCAGAAATTCCTATCTTTGCGAATTATTTTAAATAGGATAATAATGATTCAACTTCACGATAAACAATTTGTTCCGTTTATTTCTGCTAAAGAAATAGAGTTTGCAATAACAAAAATGGCAGCGCAGGTAGAGGCTGATTTTGCCGATGAAATTCCTGTATTTGTAGGAGTTTTAAATGGTGCTTTTATGGTTGTTTCTGACTTTATGAAAGCCTACAAAAAGCCTTGCGAAGTCAGTTTTTTAAAAATGGCTTCTTATGAAGGTACCTCGTCTACAAATGAAGTAAAACAATTAATTGGTTTGAATCAAGATTTGACTGGTCGTTCTGTTGTTGTTATCGAAGATATCGTGGATACAGGGAATACCTTGGTTGAATTAAAAGAACTATTTAAAGCACAAAATGTAAAACATTTTAAAATAGCGACTCTTTTCTTTAAACCAGAAGCGTACAAAAAAGATATCAAGATCGATTATGTTGGAATCAGAATTCCAAATAAATTTATAGTAGGTTTTGGTCTTGATTATGATGGATTAGGAAGGAATTTACCAGAAGTATATAAACTAAAAGAATAACTACAACTACTCAACACACATTATGATCAACATTGTTTTATTTGGAAAACCAGGAGCAGGAAAGGGTACTCAAGCAGAATTTTTGAAAGAAAAATATAAATTAACTCACATCTCTACAGGCGATGTTTTTCGTTTTAATTTAAAAAACGATACGGAGTTGGGTAAACAAGCCCGAGTTTATATGGATGCAGGAGATTTAGTACCTGACGAATTGACAACTAAAATGCTTATTGATGAGGTGAATAAACACCCGGATACAAACGGGATTTTATTTGATGGTTATCCAAGAACGATTTCACAAGCCGAAGCTTTAGATCAATTTTTGACGTCAATAGATTCAAAAGTTGCTGCAACGATTGCCTTAGAAGCTGATGATGAGATTCTGGTAAAACGTTTGTTAGAAAGAGGTAAAACAAGTGGAAGAATTGATGATCAGGACGAAGATAAAATTCGTAATAGATATCAAGAATACAATGAAAAAACAGCGCCTTTAATGCAGTATTATAATGATCAGGGGAAATTTTATGCTGTAAACGGAATAGGAAGTATTCAAGATATTACGGAGCGTGTAAGTGCCGTTATTGATAATTTATAAGAAGCAATTTCCAGCTGTACGTTACAAGTACTTGCTCATAAAACTATTTTCTAAGTCATAAAAGGAGCTTCCTCTGGTCGCTCTTTTCTATCAAGAAAATTAAAGTTTTATAAGCTGCGTGCTTTTCACTACCATCTGGGCTATAAAAATATGGAGATACTAATAATACTTTTTCTAATTCTATTGAATGGAGTTTTCTCTATGTCAGAGATAGCATTAATATCTGCTAGAAAAAACAGATTAGAAACATCAGCAAAAAAAGGGAATAAAAGTGCTCAAGCCGCATTGGATTTGGCTAATTCTCCCAATAAATTTTTATCTACTGTACAAATAGGAATAACCTTAATAGGGATTCTAACGGGTATTTATAGTGGAGATAAGATAACAACAGATGTGCAAACATTCGTTGCTGGTTTTGCAATATTGAAACCGTATGCAGCTACTATTGCAGTAGGAGTTGTAGTAGTAGTATTAACGTTTTTTTCATTGGTGTTAGGAGAATTATTGCCAAAGAGAATTGGGTTAAACCATCCAGAAGCGATTGCTAAGAAGGTAGCAATGCCGATGAAGTTTGTTTCAATTGCTACGGCACCGTTTATCTGGTTATTGACGCATTCTACAGAGTTTTTATTAAATGTGTTACAGATAAGACCTACTGCAGATGGAAAAGTAACCGAAGAGGAAATTAAAGCCATCATTAAAGAAGGTACTGAAGGTGGAGAAGTTCAGGAAATAGAACAAGATATTGTAGAACGTGTTTTTCATATTGGCGACCGAAAAATAAACTCATTGATGACCCACAGGAAATCAGTTGTTTTTATACCATTGCATTCCGGAAAAAGCGAGGTAAAGAAAGCCATGCTTGAGGAGTTACACTCGATATACCCTGTATATGATAAGGATGATGATGATATTGTAGGGGTTGTAAACTTAAAAAATATCTTTGCTCATATAGATGATGAAGATTTTAATTTAAAAGAGATTATGACCGATGCTCCTTTTATGATGGAGTATACCACTGCTTATAAAGCTTTGGAGAAGTTTAAGAAAACGGGTATTCATTATGCTTTTGTATCTGATGAGTATGGTGTTTTTCAAGGAGTAATCACTTTAAACGATATTCTGGAAGCATTAGTAGGAAATGCCTCTGATTTTTATAAAGATGATTTTCAGTTAGTAGAAAGAGAAGATGGGAGTTGGTTAGTAGACGGACATTATTCGTTACATGATTTTCTTACGTATTTTGAATTGGATGATTTAGTAGGAGATTATGATGTAACTACCGTTAGTGGTTTAATCATGACGGAGCTTTCTCATATTCCAAAACAAGGAGAGAAGCTAATCTGGCGAAAATTTGAGTTAGAAGTCATTGATATGGATGGCATAAAGATTGATAAAGTGATGGTGAAATCATTACGAATATAAAGAAAGTGTTCAGTATTTGGTGTTCAGTTAATCTGTTCGCTTAATAAGGCTCATTTATAATAATAAAGTGTTGTTTGTTTTAGGACTTGTTTTGCAGTATTTGCTACAAACTAAGAACGGATGACGGAATACTAAAAAAATGACAGAAGATTTAAAATTAATAGGAGGACAGCGTGTGGCTGTCAGGTACTTTAGATCACTGTTGAATTAAAAAAAAGAGTTATGACTGAAGGGAACTTCGTAGATTACGTAAAAATATTTGTTTCATCCGGTAAAGGAGGAAAAGGATCTACGCATTTGCATAGAGAGAAATTTATTGAAAAGGGAGGTCCTGATGGAGGTGATGGAGGTCGTGGAGGACACGTATATCTAGTAGGAAACAAAGGACTTTGGACTTTATTTCACCTTAAGTTTGCACGTCATATTAAAGCTGGAAGCGGTGGTGATGGTAGTGGGGACAGAAGTACAGGAGCTGATGGTGATGATAAATTCATCGAAGTGCCTTTAGGAACAGTTGTAAAAGACAAAGAAACTGGTGAAACCTTGTTTGAAATCACTGATGACGGCGAGAAACAAGTGTTGTCTAGAGGAGGTAAAGGTGGTTTAGGAAACTGGCACTTTAGAAGTTCTACAAACCAAACGCCAAGATATTCTCAGCCTGGATTACCAGGAACGGAGATGGACGTAATTTTAGAGCTTAAAGTTTTAGCAGATGTAGGTTTAGTAGGTTTTCCAAATGCGGGTAAATCAACACTATTGTCTGTTCTAACATCAGCGAAACCAAAAATTGCGGATTACCCGTTTACAACTTTAAAACCAAATCTTGGAATTGTAGCTTACAGAGATTTTCAATCTTTTGTAATTGCAGATATTCCGGGTATTATAGAGGGTGCTGCAGAAGGAAAGGGATTAGGACATTATTTCTTGAGACATATCGAAAGAAATTCAACACTATTATTCTTAGTTCCTGTGGATACACCAGATATTAAAGGAGAATATGATATTTTGGTAAACGAACTAACAAAATACAACCCAGAAATGCTTGATAAAGAGCGTATGGTTGTTATCTCTAAATGTGATATGCTGGACGATGATCTAAAAGCAGAACTGAAAGAAGAATTAGACGTTTCCTTTAAAGGAATTCCTTATATGTTTATCTCGTCTGTTGCCCAACAAGGATTGACAGAATTGAAAGACAAACTATGGAAAATGTTGAATGATTAATTAATCATTTTTTACTTATAAAAAAACCGTTTCAAGAAATTGAAACGGTTTTTTGTTTTCTGTTTAATTTGAGACTTGCACTTTAATTCCTTTGGTATGACTAGAAAATTCAGGGGCATACATGCTTTGTATTGTGCTAATTCCATTAGAGAAGTTTCCTTTGTTATTAACTCGAACATCATATTCTAAAACGTAGGTTCCTTTATTGATTTTGTTAAAAAAGAAATGAGTCGCAGCATCTTTAGTGCTTTCATAGAATCCTAAATTATCTTTGTACTGATAACTTGATAAAACATCAACAGGCTCAAAACAAGAAGCTCTCATGTCTTTCAAATGTACAAATTCCATATCTTCTTTAGTAGAGATGATTAAACGCACAGTAACTAGATCACCAATATTTAATGGATTATTAGTTGTTATTTTTTGTAACACTGTGTCTTTATTTGTGTTTTTCTTTAGGTATAACTCTTTAGAAATAGACAAACTAGTATCCGAATTGGTTTTTATTTTGTCTAAATCTTCAAAATACTGCCAGTAAACACCTCCGTAACCTGGAACTTTGGACTTGTTTTCTATTTTAATAGTTGCCATTTCTTTTGTGATTTCAGAGGCTTTCCAATTCAATTTTAAGTAACCTGTTTCTGCTTCTTTTTCATTTGCAGTTAATTTTTTTGTTAGAATTTTTTCGTCTCCTAGTTTGATAATAGTATTGTCTTTTACGCTCAGCCAATCGGTACCTTGCATTAGTAATGCATATACAGCTTCAGTTGTGGCTTTTGTCGTAGGCCAGTTTTTAGCTTGCTTGTTTTTTAATAACCAAACTTTCATAGCATCCACTGACTCAGTGTCATCGCTAACTTCCATAAAAGCTTCAATCAGTAAAGCTTGCGTTTCTATAGGTGCTTGATACCAATACCAACCTGCTTTGTTAGCAATCCAATACATACCCCAATCTTCGTTATTGGAAGCCGTTTCTTTTAAACTTTCGATTATTATTTTGGCTGCAGCGGGTTCTCCAAAACGATTCAACACTAATGCTGCCATTCCTTTTTCGTATAAAGAATAACTTAGCCAATTTTCTTTGGCACTGTCAACATATATTTTGGTTGCTTTTTTCAAAGTATCCGAAAGTGGATACGTTGCTAAATAGAAACTTCGGGTATAGAGGTAATGCAAGTCGGAGTAGGGATGCATCCAAATCATTTTTTCGCCGTTTTTTAGATTGCTCGTTCTTTGTTTATGGTTTTCTAAGAATTTGATATCAAGGAACGGGATTCCGTTTTTGGAAATTTCATCTATTTTCGCATTGGTAGCATCATCAGTATTCAGTTTTTTCAAATGACCTAATCCTGCGAGAATATGTCGTGTGATGTATTCGTTTTCTTCATTACCACCATACCATGGGAATCCTCCAGAAGGTTTTTGTTTTTGTTTTAATTTGTCAAAAGTAGCTTCTTGAGCACTTTTCATTTTTTCTAAGTCGAAAAGTAAGGCTAGTTTGGTTTTTTTGTCGGCTTCGCTTTGCGTATCATTTATCCATGGTGTTTCAGCAAGAAGTATCGATTTTAGTTCTTCGTTTTCTTCTAGTTTTGAATTGTATTTTTTGTTTTTTCTCCAAGTTTCAAAAACAGCGGCGATTTTTGGATTGCTATTAATGACTTCTCCAGCCAAAGCATTTGCATAGAAACGAGCAAAGGTTTGTTCAGCACCTTCGTGTTCGTATTCCATTAAGTAGGGCAAGGATTGCAACGCAAGCCAAGCGGGATTTGACGTATATTCTAGCGTGAATTGGTGATTACGTAAACTTGTGGAAGTATTAGTTTTTAGGTTTTCAAAGGTGTATTCTTTCTTTGAGTTTTCTCGAACCCATAGAGGAATGCTTTCCGTAACGAGCATATTGTTAGTCAAAACGGGTATGATGTTTTCTTCACCATCAGAATAGTTGTCGGCTTTAGCTAAAACCTTGTACTGTACTCCTTCTAGTCCTTCCGGAATATAGATGTTCCAACTTACAGTCGTATTTCCAAATTCAGGTATTGAATAATTTTTCAAACTTTTTGTGTTCAGCATTTTACTATCGATAGATTCCATAGTTGTAGCGTCAAAAAGTTGTAAAATGGCAATCCCAATTTTGGGCTCGCTGGTAATATTTGCAATTTTACTAATAATTTGAATACTGTCTTTTTCTCTAAAGAAACGAGGGAAATTGGGTATTACCATTAGATCTTTTTGTGTAACAATAATTTTTTCCAGATAACCAGAAACTGCTTTTTTATTGTGGGCAAATAGGCGTAATTTCCAAGCTGTTAATTCCTCAGGGGAGGTGAAATTGAAACTAATGTTTCCTGATTTGTCCGTTTTTAAATTTGGATAGAAAAAAGCAGTTTCTGATAGATTAGTTCGGCTTTTAATTTGAGAAAGAGCTTTTAATGCCTTATTAGTAGTGATTATTACCGCTCCATTTTCTCCTTTTGTTCCATATCTAGTCGTTGCTTGTTCTTTCTCTAGAACTTCGATGGAAAGAATGTTTAAATAGTCTAGCATGATAGCTTGGTTTTTAGAGGCAAAGTTTCCATCAATGATATAGATAGCATTTGCGATTTCTTTATTTTTTGCAGCTGTCTTTATCATGTTTCCCGCAGCACTCCCTTCTAGAGATAGTTCTATTCCTGCGGTATTGTATATTTGATTGTCTTCCTCAACAATTTTCATGCCGGCAGCGCCTCTAATTGTTTCAGCACTTGATTTTCTGTCAAATGCGGGAGCAACAGATAATACTGCATCCGGATCTCCTTTTATAATTTCAGCACCTAATTGTTTATTCATTATTTGAGTAGCATAACCGAATGATTTTTTGTCTTTATCGATACCGTAGTCTGTCGCTACAACTTCTTCTAAACTTCCAGATTCGGGTTGTAAATTAATATTCATTTTGTTATTCTTATCGACAAGAATTGTCTGAGTCTGGTAGCCAATATAAGCAATAACTAAGGTTTCTGATTGTGAAGCATTGATTTCAAAATACCCTTCGTAATTACTAGTTGTAGCTGTTTGAGTTCCTTTTATTGTGATGCTGGCGCCGGGCAATGGATCTCCGTTTTCATCCGTAATAATGCCGGAAATCGAGTTTGTGTTTTCCAGGTTTTTATTTTGTTTCGAAAGGTATTTTTGATACTGAGCTATTGTTGCGTAGTCTTTTGCGTCAGAGAAATTAAATCCAAACCACATTAGTTGGGTTCTTTTATCAATAATAACTGGGCTGTTTGTGGGAGTGTTGAAATTTCGTAGAGAAGCCCAAGTTTTATCAAAACCAAGTTTGTTTCTATAGGAAATGCTATTGTATACATATCGGTCGAGAGTTAGCGGATTCCAATACCCTTTAGCAAACTGGTCTAATGAACTATCGTACATGGAAGCTAATACTTCAGACTCTAAGGCAGTATTGGTTGGAGCTAATTTAAAAGACCAATTTTCAATATTTCCGGGTTGTATTTTGTTTCTAAAGCTTTCGACAGTAAAATCTAAGCTTGTTTCTTCCGCTTTTAAAAATACCTCCAGTTCCTTAGTAAAGGATTGGTTTTCAAATATGGACTCTAAGCCAATTTTTATTGATTTTTCAAATTGTCTTTGTAAAGAGATTTTAAGTAGGAGTTCGTTGTTTTCTAATGTTTTATTTTCATCATAAAAGAGCTTATTAGCATACGTCGCCATTATTTTGAAATAGTGGTTAGGAATGACGGACTTGATGTTAAGCAATAGAAAGCCGTCTTTTTTTGGATTGTTATTAAGTTGCTTAATCGAAAAAAGTTCGTTAAAGTTTAATTTTTCTGAACTTTGTTTGATTTTAAATAGTACTTGTTTTTCTAACGGAAGCTCATTGATGTCTGTAGCCGTAAATACCACTTTATAATAGCCTGATTGGTAATTTGAGATAAAATCAAGTGGAATAGTTTTGTCTTTTTCTGTGTCAACCTTTTTAGAATAGACTAATGTTCCCAATTCTTTTTCGTCTACTGGTTTTTCATTATTTTCGAAGGGGAATAAGCTTTCAAAATCCTGTTTTGAAATGGCTTCAATTTCAGGAATGGGCCAGACTCTTGGCTTAATTTTATTTGGAAAATCCTTAAGAAAGTATAGATTGATTTCACCCTTAATTGCTGCAAACTGGTCGTTAAGGTTTTTACTGTTAATCTCGACAGCGGTTTTATCTTTGGTGTTGATTTCTTGGGGAACAGTTATGTCAAGATTCATGGTGTGATAACCCACGTTGATTGTGCGGGTTGCCGTGTGTGTTTCACCGTTACTATCTGTTACATCGGCATCAATTATGAAATTATAAATAGGACGGTCTTCTTTTGGAAAACGTTGGTTAGCATTGGCAATAAAATCAATATTGAACTTGCCAAAGGCATCTGTGGTTGTCTCCCCACTACCAGTTGATCCTCCTTGTCCTCTATATCTATAAGAATTGTCATGGACACTATACACCATATAGGAAATTTTGTATTTTACCTTTGAGCCAGATATATTCGCTCCCGAAAATGATTTGGCGGCACCTTCGACTCGAATATTTTGATTGATTTGATAGCTCTCTTTTATAGGTTCAAAAACAACTTCAAATTTGGGGCGTCTGTATTCCTCAACCCTAAAGCGAGTCCTTGAATTTTCAAAATTCACCGTATCCCAAAATGGATGTTCACCTCTTTTACTGCTGTCCGGCTCCTCTGCTTGAAATGTGAAATTGCCGGTTAGCCCATTCTGTGGAAGCTGAAATTCCCCAGAAAAAGAACCAAAAGAATTGGTGGTCACTTCAAAATTTTGGATGTTTTTATTATTGTTGTCTTTAACGATAATTTTCATCAAAACATTTGGGACGATACTAGTTTCATTTGCTTTTTTTTGGAAAGCAATTCCCTTATAATAAACGGTTTGTCCTGGTCGATAAATGGCTCGGTCTAGATAGAACTCAATTTTGGCATCAGTACTTTTTTTATAGGAAGTATTGTTTTCATAGCGATTTCTATTAGAAACAGTTAAGGTGTCATTCTCCTTTGTTACTATTATATCAAAGTAGTTTTGAATACTGTCATCCCGTTTAGAACTAGCATAACCATTTTTGTCAGTGACTATTTCTGTGTTATTAAATTTTATAGAAGCTTTCTCTATTGGTTTTCCCGTTTTTCGATCCAATATTTGGTAATAGTTAGTTTCATTTTTATAATCAGTCAGTACGGTAAGGTTAGTTACAGTGATCGTTTCGTATGCAAATGCTTTAGTATTTTTTATATCTGAATCGCTTTCAAAATAAACTAAATAGCAGCCAGTTTCAAGTTGAGGCAGTAGGATTTCAGTAGAAGAACTGAAGTAGTCATTCTTATTTGGTAATGCGTTTGTAATGCTTTTCGCTAAGGGGTTTTTCTCGATTATAGTTGCGGCAATGCTATCTTTTTTTCTGTGCATTCTCCAGTCGTTAAGTTTTGAGATCGTTTTCTGATCAATTTTGAAGTAAGATATGCTAAGTGTATTTATGTTTTTATAAATTACGAATGTTCTTGTATTTTCGTTATTATAACTTTTCTCTAAAAGTTGAATGCTTAGACTTTTCTTTTCTAACTCATGTTTTCTTTGGAAGGCTCGTTTGTAAGCATTAGATCTGCTTTTTGTAGACAAGATAGTGTCGAATAATGCGATTGCTTTTTGGTTGTAATCAGGATGGCTGTCTTTTGATGCAAGTGTCGTGTATAGATTTGCCTTTTCAACTTGGATATCCTGTAAGAGTAAAAGAGGAATACCCGTTTCTTGTATTTGATCTAAAGCATTTAGATAATCGGTAGCATTTTTGTTTAAATAGGTGTGACAGAATTGCATGCGCGAGAAGCGATTGTCTAAGGAGTTGTTGTTATTTTCTTTTTTTTGATATAAAGTGATGAGTTTTTTTAAATTGTTATCCTTTACTAAATCGAGGTTTAAGGATTGAAAGGTATTTGAATCACCGTATAAAGTATCTTTTGACTTTGCGAAAATGGAGGTTTCTATATTCCAAGAACTTAGAGTTTGAGTAAGATAATTAATGTTTTCATTCAATAGGTACTCATATAAATTTTGTTCTTTTAACTTTTCTGGATAATAGTAATCAAATAGAGATTGATAGGACTTCAAAGAGGTTTTTTTTAAAATTGCTTCGTTTGTGATGCTTTTGGCGAATGCAATGCCAATTTGCTTTTTGAAAGTTTTATTTGACCATAAGAGAAAATCAGTTGCTGAGCTGTCTGTGGTGGTTCTATAGTATATTTTACCGTTATTTTCTAAATAGTAATCATTCAAACATTTCGCATACACATAATTGAGTATTGCTTTTGATGGCTCTGAAACGGTTTTTATTTGGCGTTTTAGATTGTTTAAAATTTTTGTTTGAGCTTCTTCTTCTACTGTTTGGATGTATTTTGAATTATAAAAGAAACATCGTATCAGCTGTTCTTCATTATTACTGGAAACGGCTTTGTTGTATATTTTATCTACGAGAGTACTTGCAGATTTAATTTTGCCTGCTTTTTCTAATTCGATAACGGCATCCCATTTTTTGTCAAATTGTTGGGCTATTGCGGGCAGAGACGTCAAAAGGAAGAATAGGAATAATTTTTTCATGCAGCTTTATAAAATGTATTTTTTTTTGTTAAGTGAATATAAGACTATTTATTGTAAGTTTTTATTTATTTTCTGTTGTGATTATTATAACCAGCATTTATAATAATGAGTAGAAGTGTGTTTTTTTTGGGTTTTTCGCAAAAGATATTAGAGAGATTAATACCTCTTCTTGAAGAATTAAATCGCATCTCTGCAATAAATGAGGTAGATTTTTCAGTTTAAAATGTCAAAGCTTTCATAATGATGCAGGATTACAATTATAAATTTCCTTATTTTTGAGGAATGAAACAAATTGTATATCTCATTTTATTCTTACCAATGATGATTTGGTCCCAATCTAGTTTTGATAAAGCAGAAAAGTTATTCAAAGAAGAGAAGTACGAACAAGCGCAACCTATCTTTGAAGCATTGCTGAAAACGGATCCATCTAATTTAAAAACAATTGAGTATTTAGGTGATATTGCAGGTAGTCGCAAGTCATGGGAAGAAGCTATAGATTATTATGGAAAACTGAAGGACTTAAAGCCATCAGAGGCCGATTATTTTTACAAATTTGGTGGGGCTACTGGGATGCGTGCTTTGGAAGTAAATAAATTTAGAGCTCTTGGAATGATCGATGATATTAGAGAATCATTCGAAAAAGCAATTAAACTTGATCCAGGGCATATTGATTCGAGATGGGCTTTGATAGAGTTAAACATTCAATTGCCAAGGATTGTTGGTGGGAGTGAAGGTAAAGCAATACGATACTCGAATGAATTGTTGAAATTGTCTCCAGTTGATGGTTATATGTCAAGAGGTCGTATCGAAGAATATTATAAAAGGTATAAGGCCGCAGAGTTTCAGTACAAAAAAGCAATTGCTGTAGGCAGTTCTGTAGAAGGTTATAAAATGCTCGCCGACTTATATAAAAATAAGATGAACCAACCGGAGCGAGCCAGAGTAACGTTGGAAGAATTTAAGAAGAAAAATCAGGCCAATAAGTAATAATTTTGTCTGGTTAATTTAACATACAAACGCATAATCGAATAAACATAAATGAGAACACATTTCATCGCCATAGGAGGGAGTGCTATGCACAACCTAGCATTAGCATTACATAATAAAGGATATAAAGTAACAGGAAGTGACGATGCAATCTTTGAACCTTCTAAATCACGTTTAGATAAAAAGGGAATTCTACCAGCTGAATTGGGTTGGTTCCCAGAAAAAATAACAAATGATATTGAAGCAGTAATTTTGGGAATGCACGCTAAAGCGGATAACCCTGAATTATTGAAAGCACAGGAATTAGGACTGAAAATTTATTCCTATCCAGAGTTCCTATATGAGCAATCAAAAAATAAAACACGTGTAGTTATAGGTGGTTCTCATGGGAAAACAACTATAACATCCATGATTCTTCATGTAATGCATTACCATGATATTGCTGTCGATTATATGGTAGGGGCACAATTAGATGGTTTTGATACTATGGTTCATCTTACCGAAGAAAATGATTTTATCGTTTTAGAAGGAGATGAGTATTTATCTTCGCCAATTGATAGAAGGCCGAAATTCCATTTGTACCAGCCTAATATTGCTTTGATATCAGGAATTGCTTGGGATCATATCAATGTCTTTCCTACATATGAGAATTATGTAGAACAGTTTGAGATTTTTGTCGAAAAAATTACCCGTGGCGGAATTCTAGTTTATAATGAAGACGATGCAGAAGTGAAACGTGTGTCGGAAGCAGCTGTGAATCCAACCCGTCGACTAGCCTATACTACTCCAAATTATAAAGTGGAGAACGGAACAACTTTACTAGAAACTCCTGAGGGCGATATGCCTATTGAAGTTTTTGGAGCTCATAACCTAAATAATTTGGCTGGAGCCAAATGGATTTGTCAAAACATGGGTGTTGATGAAGCTGATTTCTACGAAGCCATTGCTAGTTTTAAAGGAGCTTCAAAACGATTGGAAAAAATTGCCGAAAGTAAAACGACTGTAGCTTATAAAGATTTTGCTCATTCACCAAGTAAGGTTGCGGCGACAACCAAAGCTGTAAAAGAACAATATCCAGATAGAACTTTGGTGGCTTGTTTAGAATTGCATACGTATAGTAGTTTGAATTCGGAATTTTTGAAGGAATACGAAGGAGCATTGGAATATGCAGATGTTGCGGTTGTTTTCTATTCCCCAGACGCGGTAAAAATCAAACAATTGGAAGAGGTGACCTACGATCAGATTGCTCAAGCTTTTAATAGAAAAGACTTGATTATCTATACAAATCCAAAAGACTTCAAAGAGTATCTGTTTAATTTAGATCTAGGAAACTCAGCATTACTGTTGATGAGTTCAGGAAATTATGGAGGATTAAATTTTGATGAGGTAAAAGGATTGATTGAGTAATTCTTCAATGGATTAAAAATGGACGATAACATAAGGGTCAGTAAAACGACCAGCGAAAATGAGGGTTTTATAACTTTGGTAGCAGCATTAGATCAAAGTTTATGGGAAAGTTATCCAGAACTGAAATCTGATTATTGGGGGAATAATATTTTAGAAATAAACCCTAATGTTGTGGTAATGTATCGAGATAATAAGGCGGTTGCTTGTGGGTGCTTTAAGAAAAAGGGAAAAGATGCGATTGAAATAAAGCGTATGTTTGTTTTACCTGAAGCTAGAGGTAATGGTTTTGCACAAAATATTTTGAAGGAACTAGAACAATGGGGTGTAGAGTTAGGGTTTTCGTTTTCAGTTTTGGAAACTTTATATAAGCAGACAGAGGCTATCGGTATGTATCAGAAATGTGGCTACGCGATAGTTGAGAATTATGAGCCCTACGTGGGTTTGAAAAATAGTATTTGCATGCGGAAACAAATTTAAAGAATTAGCCAATGTCTGAACACGCTTTTTTCCCTATTACTAATTGGTCCGAGGACGATAAACCACGTGAAAAACTAATGCTGAAAGGCAAAGGTGCATTGAGTGATGCTGAATTAATTGCTATTTTAATTGGTTCTGGAAGTCGAAATGAATCGGCGGTAGATTTAAGTAAAAGGATTTTAAAGAGTGTGGACAACAATCTGAATGCCCTAGGTAAGTTGTCTATTTCACAGTTAATGGTTTTTAAAGGAATAGGCGAGGCCAAAGCAATTTCCATTATCGCCGCTTTAGAATTAGGGAGGCGAAGAAGATCTGAAGATGCGGTAGAATTGATTAAAATCACTTCTAGCAAAATGATTTTCGAGATTATGCAGCCGATAATAGGTGAATTGCCGCATGAAGAGTTTTGGATTGTCTATTTGAATAATTCAAACAAGATTCTGTCAAAAGCGCAATTGAGCAAAGGCGGAATAACGGGGACTTTGGTAGATGTGCGATTGGTTTTTAAAACGGCGCTAGAAATGGGAGCAACTGGACTAATACTATGTCACAACCATCCGTCAGGAACTTTAGTGCCCAGTGAAGCCGATAAACAAATTACAAAGAAGTTAAGAACTGCCGGAGACAGCCTAGAAATAAAAGTGTTAGATCATTTAATTGTTGCCGAGTTCGGTTATTATAGTTTTGTTGATGAAGGAATATTTTAAAAAAAAGTATAGCATGAAAGTTACGAATATAAAAGATGTCTTTTTTGACTTAGATCATACGCTTTGGGACTTTGATAAAAATTCAGAGATGACCTTTGAGGGGATTTTTCAAAGAAATCATCCTAGTGTTGAAATAAAGATATTCATTGAGAAGTATGTGCCGATAAATCAGGCGTGCTGGAAATTGTATCAATACGATAAGATTTCACATGAGGAGTTGCGATACAATAGATTGAAGCATTCTTTTGATGCAATCAATTATTCCGTGTCTGATGAGCAAATTGAAAGCATAGCGCAGGAATACATCCAATTATTACCAGACAACAACCATCTTTTTGATGGGACCTTTGAGATTTTGGATTATTTAAATAAAAATTATAAGCTACACATCATTACTAATGGTTTTGCGGACGTCCAACATAGAAAAATTAAAAATTCTAAGTTGCATGACTATTTTCATACCATCACAAATTCTGATATGGCAGGGGTAAAGAAACCCAATCCCATTATTTTTGAATATGCGTTAGACTTGGCCAAAGCCAAAAAAGAAAATAGTATTATGATAGGAGATTCTCTGGACGCTGATGTGCAAGGAGCTTTAGATATGGGGCTTGACGCTATTTTTTTTAATGAAAAAAAGACACAGATTGGGAATCATATCAAACAAGTAAACCATTTATTAGAATTAAAAAATTACCTTTAAATTATGAAAAAATATATTTTATTACTTCTGTTCGTTGTTGCAGGAAATGGTTACTCGCAGTCTGTAAATGATTATAAAGCGGTAATTGTTCCCGTGAAATTTGATTTCCTGAAAAAGGAAAATCAATACCGTCTTACGACCTTGTCAAAATTCAATTTAAAGAAAGCCGGTTTTGAGGCTTTTTATAGCAATGAAACGACGCCAATGGGGTTTGGCGAAAGATGTGATTTGTTGTATTTTGATTTGCAAAATGAAGGAGGTTTTTTGATTACTAAACTATTCATTACTTTAAAAGACTGTAATGGAAAGATTGTTTTTCAATCAGCTACTGGAAGAAGTAAAGAAAAAGATTATGAAGCGGCTTATACAGAATGCTTTAATGAAGCTTTCGAATCTGTACAAGCTTTAAACTATAAGTATGATGGCACTAAAACTGAATCTAATATTGGCATGAAGTCAATCAAAGAAGAGGTAGTTGAAGTGAGAGAAGTGGTAGTTGAGAAAGTTGCCGTACCGGTGAAGGAAATCAACTCAGAAACATCCGTTAAGTTCCTTTATGCACAGCCTGTAGCCAATGGATATCAATTAGTAGATACTACGCCAAAAGTGGTGATGAAAGTATTTAAAACATCTAACCCTAGTTGTTATATAGCAGTAAAAGGGGATAATCAGGGAGTTTTAATTGCTAAAGGAGCAGATTGGTTTTTTCAATACTATAAAAATGAAAATTTAATTTCAGAAAAAATCGAAGTTAAGTTTTAAATAGATTCATAATTCAGAAAATAAAAAAGTTCTAAGAAGTACAGCTAAGCGGTACTTCTTAGAACTTTTTTACTTAATAACCGTATTTTCCTTTCCAGCGATTTTTCAAAAAATCTCTGGTTGTATTTTCTCTGGAGTTGTTGCCAGGAACATATAATGGTGTGTTTTTGACTGCGTCAGGCAAAAATTCCTGGTCGGCAAAATTATTGGCAAAATCATGTGAGTATTTATATTCGTCACCATAACCTAATTCTTTCATTAGTTTAGTAGGCGCATTTCGCAAATGGATAGGGACGGGTAGGTCACCAGTTTGCTTCACTAACTGTTGGGCTGTGCCAATAGCTAAATAGGAGGCATTACTTTTTGGAGACGTAGCTAAATAGATGGCACATTGGCTTAAGATGATCCGGCTTTCTGGATATCCTATCGTTGCAACTGCTTGAAAAGTGTTGTTGGCCATTATAAAAGCAGTAGGGTTTGCATTCCCAATATCTTCACTTGATAGAATAAGCATTCTTCTAGCGATAAATTTCACGTCTTCCCCTCCTTCAATCATTCTGGCAAGCCAATAAACAGCTCCATTAGGATCGCTGCCACGAATCGACTTTATAAATGCCGAAACGATGTCATAATGTTGTTCGCCACTTTTGTCATACAATACTGTGTTTTGCTGTACTAGTGCAAAAACCCTATCGTTAGTGATGATAATTTCAGTGTCAGCGGATGCATTTACGACTAGTTCAAAGATATTTAATAGCTTACGTCCGTCGCCACCTGAAAGTCGCAATAACGCCTCCGTTTCCCTTAATTCGATGTTTTTAGAGGCGAGAAGCACGTCCGTTTTCAAAGCGCGTTGTAATAAGGACTCTAAGTCGTCCTTTGTGAAAGCATTTAGAATATAAACTTGACAGCGGGACAATAAGGCGGGAATAACTTCAAAGCTGGGGTTTTCGGTTGTAGCACCTATTAATGTGATCCATCCTTTTTCAACGGCGGCTAATAAAGAATCTTGCTGTGATTTACTAAAACGATGAATTTCATCTATAAATAAAATCGGATTCTTTGTAGTAAAAAGACCTCCGCTTTGTTTTGCTTTTTCAATTACATCCCTGATGTCTTTCACGCCTGAATTGATGGCACTTAAAATATAAAAAGGACGTTTTGATTCTTGCGCAATGATTTGTGCTAATGTCGTTTTACCCGTTCCCGGCGGTCCCCATAGTATTAGTGAAGGGATAATTCCTTTTGCTATTTGTTGGGTCAAAGAACCATTTGGTCCCACAAGATGGGATTGACTTATGTAGTCGTCTAGTTTTTGGGGGCGTATTCTTTCTGCTAACGGTGCTTCCATTTTGTAAAATTACTATTTTTATTTGAAGCTATTCCAGCTCTACACTATATCTTTTGTCTCGTTAAGAAACGAAACAAAAGGATGCCGTTTCGATCTGGGCTAATTAGTCGATTCGTTGATTTTAGGGACGGATAGATTCCATTTCCGGATTGTTTATTTTAATATATGACAAAATAGCACTAAATTGCTTTTGGACATATATTTGATTTGTCTTTTAAAATAAAAAGACCAAGATGGATAATCATTTTAAGTTTACCAATGCTGTTGTAGGAGTGCCACTTTTTTTCGTGTTGTTCCTTTGGTTTATCTATTGGATGGAAATTCGATTTGGATTTGATTTTGATAGAAACGGAATTTATCCTCGTACATTCTCTGGTTTACAAGGAGTCTTTTTTAGTCCTTTCATTCACTCAGATTTAAATCATCTTTATAATAATTCGATGCCTTTGCTAGTTTTACTGGCCGCTTTACAGTTTTTTTATGCAAAGCAATCGTATGCGGTTATTGGATATGGAATTTTGTTTTCTGGGATTTTGACTTGGTTAATTGGGAGGTCAAACTATCATATTGGTGCCAGTGGGTTGATCTATGTTCTAGTCGCCTTTATCTTTTTTAAAGGAATATTGACCAGATATTATCGTTTAGTTGCTTTGTCCCTGGCTGTGATAATAATGTATGGAGGAATACTTTGGTATGTTTTTCCAAAGGTGGATGACACCATTTCCTGGGAAGGGCATTTGGCAGGTTTGATTACTGGTTTTGTGCTTTCTTTCGTTTACAAGACACCAGAGTATAAAAAACCAGTCAAATACGATTGGGAACAGCCTGATTATGATCCATCCGATGATAGATTTATGCAGCGTTTTGACGAGAAAGGGAATTTTGTGAATAGTCCAATAGTACAAGAAGAGGAGGAGCCTGAAGTAGTGTTAGGTTATTTTACTTCAAATGTAGCGGTGGATTATGAGATTGTTGAAAATAAAAAAAATGAATCAAAACCGGAGTCTTAATTCATTTTTTTTATCTAGAATTTCCTTTAATAAGGTTAGCTTCTTTGTCTTAGTACTTCGTATAAAAAAGCACCACAAGCAACGGATACATTTAAAGATCCAATGGTTCCAAACATAGGTAGTTTAGCTTTTTCGTCTACGATCTTCAATACTGATGGGTTTACGCCACGATCTTCAGATCCCATTATAATTGCTACGGGCTCGTTTAAGGAAACGTTATAAATAGTAGTGTCTGTCTTTTCAGTTGCAGCAATAGTTTTAATTCCGCTCGCTTGCAAAAGAAAGATAGCGTCTTTTATGTGTTCTACTTTACAAATAGGAATATTAAATACAGCTCCTGCTGAAGTTTTTACGGTATCTCCATTTACGGGTGCTGAGCCTGCTTTTTGTACTATAATACCATTTACCCCAGTACATTCAGCAGTTCTGATGATTGCACCAAAATTACGTGCATCAGAAATCTGATCGAGTATAAGAAATAATGGTTTTTTTCCGTTTTCAACCACTGTATCAATCAAGGTCTCTAAATCAAAAAAGGAAATAGGAGAGATGCTTGCTACAGCACCTTGGTGGTTGTTAGGCGTTAATCTGTTTAATTTTTCTACAGGAACATAAGAGAAGTTTACATTGGCACGCTTCATCACTTTCATTAAGTCTTTCATTAATTCGCTGCTCGCTTCTTTCTGAATATAGACTTTGTCTACTGTAGTACCTGCTTGAATAGCTTCGATTATTGCTCTAATCCCAAATATTTGATGTTCTTTTTCCATGGCGCAAAGATATAAAAAAAAAGCACGAGTTTTTGAATGGAAATTTTAATAATATTTAATCGGATTATGTTGTTCGGTTTTTGTGGTCGTAGCTACTGAGGATCATGGATTGTAGTTGCCATACAGGAATATCGGATAATGGAATGAACACTATTCGCAAGTTATTAGTTAAGTAATATTTGAAGAAAGAAAGCTATGTTTTTTTATTCAGGTGATATTAATTTGATATTATATTTTGTTGAGATTTCACAATAAAAAAGGCTACCCATTGGGTAGCCTTTAATAGATTGTAATCTAACAATAGTTTCTTAGTTTTTATCCCAGAAAAGTTTTGTTGTTTGTTTATCACCACCTATTGCTGTAGAAGCAGCAGTATAGTTAGTTTTATTTAAGTTTTGTTCGCTAATAGGATATGTATATCTTGTAGGAACAGGTAGTCCAGATACAGCAGGTAGGTTGAAACCTGGCATGTCATAAGTTCTCCAAGCAGTCCATGCTTCAAAACCTCTGTTGTACATTGCTAACCAAAGTTGGTTACCAATTTTTACTTTCCATGTTCCTGGTGCTGTAGCATAAGCTACGTTAGGATTAAGTAAGTAAGCTGCTACACCTGTAGCTCCCCATTGTTCAAATGAAGCTGTAATACCTTTATTGTAAAAACCTGCTGCTGAAACTGGAGTTCCTGAAATAGAACGTTCAGCTGCATCTGCTAAATAGAAGTTTACTTCTGCGTAGTCTAATAAAGATGCTGGATTTGTAGGGTCAATAACGGTGCTACTTACGTGAGTGTAAGATGTAAAGCTATTGTTTTCACCGTAAGGTCCACCTTTGTAAACTCCTGTACCTAGATTTTGATCAAAGTAAACTGATCTTCTTGGATCACTAAGGTTATTCATGAAGTCAACTAAAGTGTTAGCTATAACGAAATCAGATCTTCCAGATTGTACTAAGTCAACCCATACTGGATTAGTATTAGGAGAAGCGCTTTCGTATTTCAAAGCTGCATTGTCTGCATTTGAACTAAATACTCCACCACTAACAGCAGTTGTAATTGCTGATTGTGCTTTAGCTGACATTGCTGGAACGTCTACGATACGGATACCCATTCTCAATTTCAATGAATTACCAAACTTTTTCCAAGAAGCTGGGTTTCCAGCATAAATTGGATCTGAAGCACCAAAACCAGTATTAGTTAGATTTGGAATTGCAGCATTTAAACGTGTAAGTAGGTCAGAGTAAATAGTAGCTGCATCATCATAAACAGGTAAAACATAAGTACCTGGGTTTAATGATTGAGAATAAGGAATATCTCCAAAAGTCTCAACTAAGTTAGCCCAAGCATAAACACTTAAAATTTCGATTTGAGCAAGTCTTGAATCTTTAGTTGCTTGAGTAAAACTAGGGCTGATAGCAGTTGCTTCAGTATTAGTTTTTGCAGTAGATAAATCTAGAATCACATCTCTGTACATTTCAGACCAGTGTGCATTCGTGATGTTACGTGTATTGAAGTCATAATTTGCTTCATCTACATACGTTGTTTCAGTCCAGTGTTGTCCTAACATTCTAAAGATGTTAGTGTTTACATTGGTACTTGTCATTTGATCAACTAAACTTTTGGTAGCATTGTTGTATAAAAACGATGCATCAACCTTAGTTGGATTCTTGGGATCTCTATTTAAGTCTTCGTATGCGTCATTAGATTGACACGATACTAATGCTAGAATAGATAACGCTGTTAATATTATTTTTTTCATAATTTTTTTTTTTAAAACTGTAATTTAAGACTTGCTCCAATTTCTCTAATAGAAGGGTAAGCACCAGATTGGTAACCTTGAACGTTTCCAGAACTTAAACCAGCTTCAGGATCTGAATATGGAGTGTTTTTGTCGATAATCCATAAGTTTCTTCCGATGATTGAAAGGGAAGCAGTAGTGAAAGGTAATCTGTCTAATGTTTTAGCACCAAAGTTATAAGTTAAACTTGCTTCACGCAATTTAATATATCCAGCATCGTAAACATGCAGTTTATTAGGAGCTCTTGCGTAACCCCATGCGTTTGCATAGATGTTAGCATTAGCTCTTACTGTATTTGTTGTTCCATCAGGAGCAACACCAGGTAAGATAACACCACCTGAATTAGCACCGTAGTTACCAGGAGTACCTGTAACGATATCTCTTACTGGGTTTCCTAGTTCGTTATTTGCAGCAGAGAAATCATACATCCCTGTAGCGTAACCATACCATGTGTCAAGAGAGAAAACATCTCCACCTTTTTGCATGTCAAGTAAGAAACTTAAATTTAAGTTTTTGTAAGTAAAGCTGTTGTTAAGACCAGCTTTCCAGTCAGCATTGATATCACCAATTACATTGTTACTAGAACCTGTTCTTTGGTATGTACCAATTCTACTTGCAGAACCTGTTTGGTTGATAATAGGTTGACCATTGTCAGCGTAAATAAAATCACTACCTCTTATTGTTCCGTAAGGTTGTCCTGGAGTTGCATTGATTGAAATTCCACCTTGTAAACTAGCTAATTGCAAGTTTTCAATTCCGTTTAATAATTCAACAACTAAACTTTTGTTTTGTGTCCAGTTTAAGTTTAAATCCCATTTGAAATCAGTAGTTTTAAATGGAGTAGCATTAAATTGTACTTCAATACCTTTGTTTTCGATAGTTCCAGCATTTAATAAAGCTTGAGAGTATCCAGTTGAAGTAGATAATGGAATAGCTGTAATTTGGTTGATGTTTTGATTGTTGTAATATGATACGTCAAAACCAACACGTCTATTTAAGAAAGACATTTCTAGTCCAAGTTCATAACTTTCTTGTCTCTCAGGTAAAAGATTCAAGTTAGCTTGAGCACCAGGATTCGATGCGATTCCAGTTCCGTTAAATGGAGTTCCAATATTGAATGTATTAAATACATTGTAAGGATCTGTAGCACTACCAACTTCAGCGTAATTTGCTCTTACTTTACCAAATGATAACCATGGAGCGTCAACTAGTTGAGAGAAAACTAAACTTCCAGATACTGAGAAATAATCAAATCTGTTGTTAGCTTTTGGTAATGTAGAAGAACGGTCAGATCTGTATGATCCTTCTAAGAAAGCAAAACCATCATATCCTAAACTTGCTCTAATATATTCACCGTCAACCATGCTGCTTGAATCATATTCTAATGGAGCATTGATAGGTGTTACACTATTTGAAAGAGAATATAAACTTCTTAAGTTTAATCCACCATTAGTTTGAGCAGAGATACTGTTTCTTACATTGTTTCTTAAGTTGAAACCAATGTTTCCTTCTAAGTTTAATTTTTCAGTTAAATCTTTATTGAAATTTAACATTGCATCATAATTATATTCAGAAACATTACTGTTACGTCTGTAGTATGAAGATACATCAGAACTTCCAACATTGATTCTTTCTTCCTGTAATTCACTGTATGTGTCAAAAGAGAAACGTACCATAGCACTTAACCAATCAGTAATTTTGTTGTCTAATGCAACATTACCAAAATATCTTGATCTTGTATCAGTCTCGTAGTTTTCGTAGAAAGTCCAGTATGGATTGTCTGAATAGATAGGTTTTAGGTTGCTTGGACCATTAGGGTTCCATGTGATGTTATCTCCTGTAAGGAAGTAAGCATCTTTTTGCGCTCCAAAATCAACGTTCATTTGATTCCATTGTCTAAATTGTTGCATAACGTTACCAGCAGAATAACCAGTACCGTTTCTACCTTTACCGTCAGCTTTTATAAAGTTGAAGCTAGCAGAAGCAGTTAATTTATCAGAAAGATCTTGTGATCCAGAAAAAGTGATTGTGTTTCTTTTAATATTACTGTTTGGTAAGTTACCTTCAGCTAATAAGTTAGTAAAACCTAATCTAAATGAGCTCTTGTCTGTACCACCATCTAATGAAACAGAGTTAACAGCAGTACTACTTGTACCCCAAACTGAGTTTGGATTGTTTTTACCAGCTACCCATGGAGTTGCTTTTCCAAAAGTTTCAGTTAATTGTGGGTAAATTGAGTTCCATTGGTAAACCAATAAACTTGGGTCGAATGCAGCTCCGTAAGAAGCATCTTCAGTAAATGGAGTTGTTAAATCATCAATACCATCTCCGTTGATATCAGCTAAGTTAAAGTAACCATCAGCAGAATCATAATAAGGACCATAACCTGCTCCGTATTTGTTTTGATACTTAGGTAAAGTTTCTTTGTCAGCATTTCCTAAAGTTAAACTAGAAGATATAGTTACACCTAGACCTTTACGGCTTCTTCCTTTTTTAAGGACAATCATAACTACACCATTAGAAGCACGAGAACCGTATAGTGCGGTTGCAGCAGCTCCTTTTAGAACGTTAATAGACTCAATGTCATCTGGATTGATATCAGACGCGGCATTACCGTAGTCATAACCACCTCTACCAGATTGTTGAGATGCACCGTTAGAGTTACCGTTGTCTATTGGCACTCCATCAACAACAAATAAAGCTTGGTTATTACCAGCGATTGAGTTGTTACCTCTAATAACCACTTGAGTAGACCCACCGAAATTTCCCGATGTTTTAATGTCTAAACCAGCAATTTTACCAGAAAGTGAGTTTACAAAATTCGAGCTTTTTACATCAGATACTTCGTCACCACTAACTTGTTGTGTTGCGTATCCAAGTGCTTTTTTCTCTCTTTTAATACCTAAAGCAGTTACTACAACTCCTTCAAGTTCTACTGCAGTTCCAATCATTGTAACATTTACAACCGTTGAACTAGCAGCAAGTGATTGGGTTTTCATCCCAATGTAGCTAAAAAGTAAAATTTGACTTGGAGCAGCTTTAATTGCATATTTCCCGTCAAAATCAGTTTGTGCGCCAGATTTAGTTCCTTTAACTAATACACTTACACCTGGTATAGGCATTCCTGCATCATCGGAAACAACACCTGTCACGGTTCTCTCTTGCGCAAAAGTTAGTTGCGCCATCAGTACTACAAGTAGTACTAAGATTCCATTGAACTTTAGTTTCATTTTTAATTATTTTGAATTAGTGACACAAAACTCTTAATAATTTGTTAACATTCCTAATAAAAGAAAAGCTTTTTTATGCGCGCATCTAAAATTTAACATTGTAACTTATATGGATGATTGTGTTATAAAAATTTATTTTTTGACTTTGAACGCCTCCATTTGCTATTGATATTTTTAGTATTCCGCTAGGTGTTTGTACGCCAAACCCTATTCCGAGACCTAATAAATTTGTTGTTTTTTTCGGTGTTGTAGTGTCCTGAAGCCAGCAGTAGTCTAGGATTGTGTGAAAGTAGACGCTAGGGGAAACGATGTAGCGGTACTCTGTTATGATAGCGGTCATTAAGTTTGCTGACAAGCTATTTTCTATAAATCCTCTGATGGAATTTACGCCGCCAAAGCGGTGTAATTCATTGTTTAGGTAGTTTGAGCTTTGTAAATAATAATTCTGAGTTTTTAGGTTAATAGTATGTTTCGAGTTCAAATAGAAGTTGTGCATAGCCTCTAGCTCGATGAAGAATTGCTTTTGTTTTTCGCTGGATTCTGTTTGATTATTTAATTCTCTCTTTCCTAGTCCTGTTTTAAAGAAGAGGGCGGACTTTTTGTAAAAAAGTGTATTGCCATTTTCTAATTTTGAATAGTCTATAGTAGCGGTTGTAAATTTATTGTTAAAATCTGCGATGATTGAGCTATTGGAGTTTTGTATGTCGCTAGATGTAGTTGATTGATACCCTATATAGGTGCGGGTATTATGATCGGCAATATAGCTGATGGCGATTTCGGTTTTAGTGTTTTGAAAAAGGCTGTCTTGTTTGAAAATGTTTAATTGTGCTTTTAGTCCAATCGGAGTTTTGAATAAGTAGGGTAGTTCTAAGGAGGTGTTGAAAATTCTTTGCTTGTTACCGTCGGTTTTCCAGTAGAGTGAAAATTTTTCACCTACTTGTAAGGTGTTTTCTAAAGTTATGTCGAGGTACCCATTGAGGGTTATTTTTTTATTCTCATTATTGCTGAATCCCAAGTATCCATCAAAAGTGTTTGATTTTTTGTTGTCTAGATACAGGTAAACTTTAGTAGAGTCTTTTGTAAATAGAATTTCGGGATATTTTGTTTGAGATACAAAACTAAATTTTTGAAATTCATTGTAGATTTTAGTTACGATGTCTTGGTTAAAGGTTTTGTTTCTGTATTTGCGATTGATTTGTGTTAGATAGCCAGCGGGGAAGTTCTTGTTTTGTTCCTTATTCTTGTGTTTAATAACAATAGCGTTTAATTGTCGTGCTTTTTCTGATTCGAATTGTAGATCAGTAAAGAGGGTATTGCTTTTCTGGTGAATATTTGTTAGTTTAAGTTTAGCGAGTGAATAGCCTTTTCTTTCTAGGGCAGCGGTGTTTTCGTTTAAAAAGCGTTCAACATCGGTATATGGTAGAAAAATGCTGTCTTGTGTTGGGGCGGGTGTTAGTAGTTTAGTGATTATCGGATCAGTTCTTACATATATATGTAGGAGTTCTATTTTAACTCCTAAGCTAAACCATGTTATATAGGTAGAGTCATTTTGTGTGAGTTGTTCTATTACTCTGTTTTCAATGTATCCTAGTTTTGAAAGTTTCTGAGAGGTGGCCTCGATTTCGTTGGTTATTGATTTTATATTTTTGTGCTTGGAAATGTAGTTTAAAGAGTCAATTATTTTACTTTCTAATAAGGAGTTTGCTTTTAATTGCAGTTCAAAGTTTTGAGCGTAGCAATTTATGCTAAAAGTCAGTAGTAAAATAAGAAGTAGGGAATATTTCAATTTATTTCTAAGTTTTTATAAAAGTAGTGCAAATATCGAAGGTTTGTAGTAAAAATCAAATTGCGCAGTGAGTGTAGGTGAAATAGCTTCAAAATGAGCAGTGCGTTCTTGCTTCATCGTGGATAAGCGAGATTCTTTATAGCGTTAAATGACAAATGTTTACTTGAAATTAAATTTAATGAATTAACGTTTGCAGAGTGAAAAAGATTTCATACATTTGCAACCCCGTAAAAAGCGGGAATTAAATATACATAATAAATTTTTAGTATTAATTATGCCAACAATTCAACAATTAGTAAGAACAGGAAGAACTCAGATGACTAAGAAGAGTAAATCGGTTGCTTTAGATTCTTGTCCTCAAAGAAGAGGGGTTTGTACGCGTGTTTACACTACAACACCAAAAAAACCAAACTCTGCAATGCGTAAAGTAGCGCGTGTACGTTTGACAAATGGTAATGAAGTAAATGCATACATCCCTGGTGAAGGACACAATTTACAAGAGCACTCGATAGTATTAGTTAGGGGTGGAAGGGTAAAAGATTTGCCAGGAGTTAGATATCACATCGTTCGTGGTGCACTTGATACGTCAGGAGTAGCAGGAAGAACGCAAAGAAGATCTAAGTACGGAGCAAAACGCCCAAAAGAAGCAAAAAAGTAATTTAAAACGTTATTCTTGTAGTGACACGATTTTTCGTGCTGGTATAGGTGTAGCATTTTATTAAAAAAAAGACATGAGAAAAAGAGCGGCAAAGAAAAGACCACTTTTACCAGATCCAAGGTTTAACGACCAATTGGTAACACGTTTTGTGAACAACTTAATGTGGGACGGTAAGAAATCAACAGCTTTTAAAGTATTTTATGATGCAATTGACATTATAGAGGCTAAAAAGCAAGATGCAGAAAAACCATCATTAGATATTTGGAAAGATGCTTTAGCAAACGTTATGCCTCACGTAGAAGTACGTAGTCGTAGAGTTGGTGGAGCTACATTTCAAATTCCAATGCAAATTAGACCAGACAGAAAAATTTCTATGGCAATGAAGTGGTTAATACTTTATGCAAGAAGAAGAAATGAAAAATCGATGGCTCAAAGGTTAGCTTCAGAATGTTTAGCTGCGGCTAAAGAAGAAGGAGCTGCTGTTAAGAAAAGAATGGATACTCACAAAATGGCAGAAGCTAATAAAGCGTTCTCTCACTTTAGATTTTAATTCATAAGAAATGGCTAGAGACTTAAAATATACAAGAAATATAGGAATTGCTGCTCACATTGATGCTGGTAAAACAACAACAACAGAGCGTATTCTTTTTTATACTGGTAAATCACACAAAATTGGTGAAGTACACGATGGTGCTGCAACAATGGACTGGATGGCTCAAGAGCAAGAAAGAGGTATTACAATTACTTCTGCTGCTACAACTTGTGAGTGGAATTTTCCAACTACACAAGGAAAGCCGTTACCGGAGACGTTACCTTACCACTTTAATATTATTGATACTCCAGGACACGTTGATTTTACCGTAGAGGTGAATCGTTCATTACGTGTATTGGATGGTTTAGTTTTCTTGTTTAGTGCTGTTGATGGTGTTGAGCCTCAATCAGAAACTAACTGGAGATTAGCGGATCAATATAGAGTTCCTCGTATTGGTTTTGTTAATAAAATGGATAGACAAGGATCTAACTTTTTGATGGTATGTCAACAAGTAAGAGATATGTTAAAATCAAACGCAGTTGCGATCACTTTGCCAATTGGTGAAGAGAATGATTTCAGAGGTGTTGTGGATTTGGTGAAAAACCAAGCTATTGTATGGCATGAAGAAGGTTTAGGAGCAACTTATGATATTGTGCCTATTCCTGAAGATATGCTTGAAGAAGTTAAGGAATACAGATCGATTCTTATTGAAGCAGTAGCTGATTATGATGAGAATTTGCTTGAAAAATTCATGGAAGATGAAAACTCTATTACAGAGGAAGAAATCAACATTGCATTAAGAGCAGCTGTTATGGACATGGCTATCATCCCGATGATTGCTGGTTCTTCTTTTAAAAACAAAGGTGTTCAATTTATGTTGGATGCAGTTTGTAAATACTTACCTTCTCCAATGGATAAAGATGGTATCGAAGGGATTCATCCCGATGATGCTGAATTATTAGAAGAAGATCAAACTAAAATATTGCGTAAGCCAGATGTTAAAGAGCCATTCGCTGCTTTAGCATTTAAGATTGCTACTGATCCTTTCGTAGGTCGTTTGGCTTTCTTCCGTGCTTATTCAGGACGTTTAGATGCGGGTTCTTATGTATTGAACACACGTTCAGGAAATAAAGAAAGAATCTCAAGAATATACCAAATGCATGCTAACAAGCAAAACCCAATCGATTATATCGAAGCAGGTGATATTGGAGCAGCAGTAGGATTTAAAGATATTAAAACTGGAGATACATTGTGTGATGAAAAACACCCAATTATTCTTGAGTCAATGAAATTCCCTGCACCGGTAATTGGTATTGCAATTGAGCCTAAAACTAAGGCTGACGTAGATAAAATGGGTATGGCTTTGGCTAAATTAGCTGAAGAGGATCCAACGTTTACAGTTAGAACAGATGAGGCTTCAGGGCAAACTATTATCTCAGGTATGGGTGAGCTTCACTTAGATATCTTAGTTGATAGAATGCGTCGTGAATTCAAAGTTGAAGTGAACCAAGGTGAGCCTCAAGTTGAATACAAGGAAGCTTTTACAAAGACTGCTATTCATAGAGAAACATACAAGAAACAATCAGGAGGTCGTGGTAAATTCGGTGATATCGTATTTAAACTTGAGCCAGCTGATGAAGTTGACGGTAAAGTTCCTGTTGGTTTACAGTTTGTTAACGCTGTGAAAGGTGGTAACGTACCTAAGGAATATATTCCTTCTGTAGAAAAAGGTTTTAGAGAAGCTATGAAAACTGGTCCTTTGGCTGGTTATCAAGTGGATAGTTTAAAAGTAACTTTAACTGACGGATCTTTTCACCCTGTCGATTCTGATGCGCTCTCTTTTGAGTTAGCTGCAAGAATGGGGTATAGAGAAGTTGCTAAGGCTGCTGGTGCTGTTATTCTTGAGCCAATCATGAAAATGGAAGTTATTACACCAGAAGAAAACATGGGAGATATCGTAGGTGATATCAACCGTCGTAGAGGTCAGGTTAATGATATGGGTGATAGAGCTGGTGCTAAAACTATTAAGGCTGATGTGCCATTATCAGAAATGTTTGGTTATGTTACGACATTAAGAACATTATCATCTGGTAGAGCAACATCTACTATGGAATTTTCACATTACGCGGAAACTCCTTCTAATATTTCAGAAGCAGTAATCAAAAAAGCAAAAGGAAACGCTTAATCTTTAAGAAAATGAGTCAAAAAATCAGAATAAAACTAAAATCTTACGATCACATGTTGGTAGACAAGTCTGCTGAGAAGATTGTAAAAACGGTTAAGAGTACCGGTGCAGTAGTAACAGGACCAATTCCATTACCAACTCACAAAAAACTTTTTACAGTGCTACGTTCTCCGCACGTTAACAAGAAAGCGAGAGAGCAATTTGAAGTAATGTCATACAAGAGATTGATTGATATTTATTCATCTTCATCTAAAACTATTGATGCTTTAATGAAATTAGAATTGCCTAGTGGAGTTGAAGTAGAGATCAAAGTTTAAGGATTTACTTAAGAGTAAAAAGGGCACTTTGTTTAAGTGGAAATTTTTTTTGGATTGTGTGTAAATAAGTTATACTTTTGCACCACTTTAAAAATGAGTTCCACTTAAATGATGTGTTCTATTTTTATATTTAATAATTAATAATTAATATTTATGTCTGGGTTAATTGGTAGAAAAATCGGCATGACTAGTATTTTCGATGAAAACGGGAAGAATATTCCTTGTACAGTAATTGAAGCTGGTCCTTGTGTTGTTACCCAAGTCAGAACCATTGGTGTTGACGGGTACGAAGCGTTGCAACTAGGTTTCGATGACAAAAACGAGAAACATTCCACAAAAGCGGCTTTAGGTCACTTTAAAAAAGCGGGAACTGTAGCTAAGAAAAAAGTCGTTGAATTCCAGAATTTTGCAACAGAACAAAAACTAGGAGATCTTATAGATGTTTCTATGTTTGTTGAAGGAGAATTTGTAGATGTACAAGGTGTATCTAAAGGTAAAGGTTTTCAGGGAGTTGTAAAACGTCACGGTTTTGGTGGTGTTGGTCAAGCAACTCACGGTCAACATAACCGTTTAAGAGCGCCAGGTTCTGTAGGGGCTTCTTCTTATCCATCTAGAGTATTCAAAGGAATGCGTATGGCTGGAAGAATGGGAGGAGAAAATGTAAACGTTCAAAACCTTAGAGTTTTAAAAGTAGTGACTGAAAAGAACCTACTTGTTATAAAAGGATGTGTTCCTGGATGTAACAACTCTTATGTAATCATTCACAAGTAATGGAAGTAAAAGTATTAGATTTCAACGGAAAAGATACTGGAAGAAAGGTTGAACTTTCTGATTCAGTATTCGCAATTGAACCAAATAATCACGCTGTATACCTTGATGTTAAGCAATATTTAGCTAATCAAAGACAAGGAACGCACAAAGCTAAAGAAAGAGCTGAAGTAGCGGGAAGTACACGTAAGATTAAAAAACAAAAAGGAACTGGTACTGCTCGTGCGGGTAGTGCAAAGAATCCATTGTTTAAAGGTGGGGGAACAGTTTTTGGACCTAGACCAAGAAGTTATTCATTCAAATTGAATAAAAGCTTGAAACGTTTAGCAAGAAAATCTGCGTTCTCAATGAAAGCAAAAGAATCAAATATTATCGTTCTTGAAGACTTTAAATTTGAAACACCAAACACTAAAAATTTCATTAATGTTTTGAAAGCTTTAGAGTTAGAAAATAAAAAATCTCTATTTGTGTTGGGCGATACGAATAAAAATGTATATTTGTCGTCACGCAATTTAAAGGCATCTAATGTTGTAAGTAGCTTAGAATTAAGTACTTACGCTATATTAAATGCTAATAACCTAGTTCTTTTAGAAAGCTCTTTGGAGATAATTGAAGAAAATTTAAGTAAATAATAGGATATGAGTATCATAATTAAACCTATAGTAACGGAAAAAGTAACCAAAGAAAGTGAAGTTTTAAACCGCTTCGGATTCGTTGTTAACAAAAAAGCAAATAAAGTTGAGATTAAGAAAGCTATTGAAGCTGCTTATGGTGTGACTATTTTGAGTGTTAATACGATGAACGTAAGACCGGATAGAACTACAAAATACACTAAAAGTGGTTTAATCAGTGGAAAGACTAATGCAATTAAAAAAGCAATTGTTCAAGTACAAGACGGAGAAACAATTGATTTTTACAACAATATCTAAGATAGAAAAATGTCAGTAAGAAAATTAAAACCTATTACCCCAGGTCAGCGATTTAGAGTTGTGAATGGTTATGACGCCATTACAACTGATAAGCCGGAACGCTCTTTGATAGCGCCGATAAAAAACTCTGGAGGTAGAAATAGTCAAGGAAAGATGACCATGCGTTATACGGGTGGTGGTCACAAGCAGAGATATCGTATCATTGATTTCAAAAGAACAAAGGAAGGAATTCCTGCGACAGTGAAGTCAATTGAATATGATCCAAATCGTACTGCATTTATCGCATTGTTAGCTTATGCTGATGGTGAGAAAACTTATGTTATTGCTCAAAACGGATTGAAAGTAGGTCAGAAATTAGTTTCTGGTCCAGATTCTCAACCGGAAATTGGTAATGCATTGCCGTTAAGCAGAATTCCATTAGGAACTGTAATTTCTTGTATTGAGTTAAGACCAGGTCAAGGAGCAGTAATTGCTCGTTCTGCTGGAACTTTTGCTCAATTAATGGCAAGAGACGGGAAATACGCAACAATCAAAATGCCTTCAGGTGAAACAAGATTAATCTTGTTAACTTGTGCTGCTACAATTGGAGCTGTTTCTAATTCAGACCACCAATTAGTTGTATCTGGTAAAGCAGGTAGAACAAGATGGTTAGGTAGAAGACCTAGAACAAGACCTGTTGCAATGAACCCTGTCGATCACCCAATGGGTGGTGGTGAAGGACGTTCTTCTGGTGGACATCCACGTTCAAGAAATGGAATACCAGCAAAAGGTTATAGAACTCGTTCTAAGAAAAACCCGAGTAACAAGTATATCGTAGAACGTAGAAAGAAATAATAAGATATGGCACGTTCATTAAAAAAAGGACCTTTCGTTCATTATAAGTTAGACAAGAAAGTTCAAGAAAACATCGCAGGTGGAAATAAAGGAGTTGTTAAGACATGGTCTAGAGCTTCAATGATTACTCCAGACTTTGTTGGGCAAACTATCGCTGTTCATAACGGTCGTCAATTTGTACCAGTTTACGTAACAGAAAACATGGTAGGTCACAAATTAGGAGAGTTTTCACCAACTAGATCTTTTAGAGGTCATGCTGGAGCAAAAAATAAAGGTAAAAAATAAGAAGCAATGGGAGTTCGTAAAAGAGAAACAGCAGATGCGAGAAAAGAGGCTAATAAGTCTATTGCTTTCGCAAAATTGAATAACTGCCCTACTTCACCTAGAAAAATGCGCTTAGTAGCGGACTTGGTAAGAGGTCAGAAGGTAGAGAGAGCATTAAACATCTTAAGATTTAGTTCTAAAGAAGCTTCAAGAAAATTAGAGAAATTGGTTTTATCTGTTATTGCCAACTGGCAAGCAAAAAACCCTGACGCTAATATGGAAGAAGCAGGTTTATTTGTTAAAACGATTACAGTAGATGGTGGAATGATGTTGAAAAGACTTCGTCCAGCTCCTCAGGGTCGTGCACACAGAATAAGAAAACGTTCTAACCACGTTACAATCGTGTTAGGATCTATTAATAACACACAAGCAATTTAATACAAGATGGGACAAAAGACAAATCCAATTGGAAATAGACTTGGTAT
The DNA here is from genome assembly GCF_963974175.1 of uncultured Flavobacterium sp. Taxonomy (GTDB): domain Bacteria; phylum Bacteroidota; class Bacteroidia; order Flavobacteriales; family Flavobacteriaceae; genus Flavobacterium. The sequence continues at coordinate 25,109 of NZ_CAXBBR010000011.1, read as the reverse complement.
CATCAGAGGATGGGACTCAAACTGGTATGGTGGAAATGATTATGGTGATAAACTTGCCGAAGATCACAAAATCAGAAAGTATATCCATGCTCGTTTATCAAAAGCTAGTGTATCAAAAGTAATCATCGAGAGAACTTTGAAACTTGTAACCGTTACTATCACTACTGCTAGACCTGGTATCATTATCGGAAAAGGTGGACAAGAGGTAGACAAGTTAAAAGAAGAACTTAAGAAAATTACTGACAAAGAGGTTCAAATCAACATCTTTGAAATCAAAAGACCTGAACTTGACGCGTATCTAGTTGCTACAAGCATCTGTCGTCAAATCGAAAGCCGTATTTCTTACAGACGTGCAATCAAAATGGCTATTGCTGCTTCTATGCGTATGAACGCTGAAGGTATCAAAGTTTTGATTTCTGGTCGTTTGAATGGTGCTGAGATGGCACGTTCAGAAGGTTTCAAAGAAGGAAGAGTTCCTTTATCAACTTTCAGAGCCGATATTGATTATGCATTAGCTGAAGCGCATACTACTTACGGTAGAATGGGTATCAAAGTGTGGATCATGAAAGGTGAAGTTTACGGAAAGAGAGATCTTTCTCCGCTTGCTGGAATGGACAAGAAACAATCTGGCGGAAAAGGTGGAGATTCTCCTCGTGGGAAATCTAACTTTAATAAAGGTGGAAAACCAGACGCTCGTAAAAGAAAGTAATTTTTAAATTAAAGAAAAATGTTACAGCCTAAAAGAACAAAATACCGTAAGGTACAAAAAGGTAAAATGAAAGGGAACTCTGGAAGAGGGCATGAACTTTCTAATGGAATGTTTGGTATTAAATCTGTACATGAAGATGGAATGTTTCTAACTTCTCGTCAAATTGAAGCTGCACGTATCGCTGCAACTCGTTTCATGAAAAGAGAGGGACAATTATGGATCAAAATATTTCCAGACAAACCAATTACTAAGAAGCCTCTTGAGGTACGTATGGGTAAAGGTAAAGGTGCAGTTGAGTATTGGGCTGCCGTTGTTAAACCCGGAAGAATTATGTTTGAAGTTGGAGGAGTTCCTTTGTCAGTTGCAAAAGAGGCGTTACGTCTTGCAGCTCAAAAGCTTCCAGTAAAAACTAAATTCGTAGTTGCTAGAGATTTCGAAGCATAATCTATATTATATTATGAAACAATCAGAAATAAAAGATCTTTCTGCAGCGGAGTTGCAAGAGAAGCTTAGTTTGACTAAGAAAACATATGCTGACCTAAAAATGGCTCATGCTATATCACCAATTGAGAACCCACTTCAAATTAGAGGTGTAAGAAGAACAATTGCAAGATTAGCTACAGAGCTAACTAAAAGAGAATTGCAACAATTGTAATCTGCTGAAAGATGGAAGAAAAAAGAAATTTAAGAAAAGAAAGAGTTGGTGTTGTAACTTCGGACAAAATGGATAAATCTATTGTTGTTGCAGAAGTGCGTAAAGTAAAACACCCGTTATACGGTAAGTTCGTGTTGAAAACTAAAAAGTATCATGCACACGACGAAACGAACGACTGTAACGTTGGGGATACTGTAAGGATTAGCGAAACGCGTCCTTTAAGTAAAACTAAATGTTGGAGGTTAGTTGAAATCCTAGAAAGAGCTAAATAATTATGGTACAACAAGAATCAAGACTAAAAGTAGCAGATAACACAGGAGCTAAAGAAGTTTTAACTATCCGTGTTTTAGGAGGTACCAAAAGAAGGTATGCTTCAGTTGGTGACAAGATTGTAGTTTCTATCAAAGATACAACTCCAAACGGAAGCGTTAAAAAAGGAGCTGTTTCAACTGCAGTTGTTGTACGTACCAGAAAAGAAGTGAGAAGAGCCGATGGTTCTTATATCCGTTTCGATGACAATGCATGTGTTCTTTTGAACGCTGCAGGGGAAATGAGAGGAACTCGTGTTTTTGGACCGGTAGCAAGAGAACTTCGTGAAAAACAATTCATGAAAATTGTATCATTAGCACCTGAAGTGCTTTAATTCGTTTTAAGATGATAAAGCTAAAAATAAAAACTGGCGACATTGTAAGAGTAATTGCTGGAGACCATAAAGGTTCAGAAGGTAAAGTATTACGTGTTGACCGCGAGAAAAACAAAGCGATTGTTGAAGGTGTAAACATGGTTTCAAAACATACGAAACCAAGTGCAAAAAGCCCTCAAGGTGGTATTGTGAAAAAAGAAGCTGCTATTCAAATATCTAACATATCTCTAATTGATCCTAAAACTAAGGAAGCAACTAGAGTTGGAATTAGAGTTGAAGGAGATAAGAAAGTAAGATTTTCAAAAAAATCTAATCAAGTACTATAGTAATGGAGTATACACCTAGACTAAAAGAAGAATATAAGAACAGAGTAATATCTGCTCTTAAAGAGGAGTACGGATACACAAACGTAATGCAAGTTCCAAAATTGGAAAAAATCGTTTTGAGCCGTGGAGTTGGAGCAGCAGTTTCTGATAAAAAATTAATCGACTATGCAGTTGATGAATTAACAAAGATAACTGGACAAAAAGCGATATCTACAATTTCAAAGAAAGATGTTGCATCTTTCAAATTGAGAAAAGGAATGCCGATTGGTGCTAAAGTTACTTTACGTGGAGAAAGAATGTATGAGTTTTTAGATAGACTTATTACTTCTGCTTTACCACGTGTTAGAGATTTCAGTGGTATAAAAGCTACAGGTTTTGACGGAAGAGGAAACTATAACCTTGGGGTTTTAGAACAAATCATTTTCCCGGAAATTGACATTGATAAAGTAAACAAAATATCAGGTATGGATATCTCTTTTGTAACTACTGCAAAAACAGATAAGGAAGCAAAGTCATTATTGACTGAATTAGGATTACCTTTTAAAAAGAATTAAGATATGGCTAAAGAATCAATGAAAGCCCGTGAGGTGAAGAGAGAAAAAACGGTAGCTAAGTATGCTGAGAAAAGAAAAGCTTTGTTAGAGGCTGGAGATTTCGTAGGTTTGCAGAAATTACCTAAAAACGCTTCACCTGTTCGTTTACACAACAGATGTAAAATTACAGGTAGACCTAGAGGTTATATGCGTCAATTTGGTGTTTCACGTGTTACATTTCGTGAAATGGCAAATAACGGATTGATACCAGGGGTTAAAAAAGCCAGTTGGTAAAAAATTAATTTTAATTGGTTAAAGGTTCTTCAGAAGGTCTGAAGAAAACCATAACCGCAAATTTATACATATGTATACAGATCCTATTGCAGATTATTTAACAAGGGTTAGAAACGCTGTGGCTGCAAACCACAAAGTTGTTGAGATCCCTGCATCTAATCTAAAAAAAGAAATAACTAAGATCTTATTTGATCAAGGTTATATCTTAAGTTACAAATTTGAAGACAACGCTGTTCAGGGTTCAATCAAAATTGCTTTGAAGTATGATAAAGATACTAAAGAGTCAGTAATAAAAGATATCCAAAGAATTAGTAAACCAGGTTTACGTAAATATTCAAGTTCTTCAACCATTCCAAGAATCCTTAACGGATTAGGTATTGCTATTGTTTCTACATCAAAAGGATTGATGACAGGAAAAAAAGCAAAACAATTGAATGTTGGTGGTGAAGTAATTTGTTACGTATACTAATAAATAGACTATAAGATGTCAAGAATAGGTAAAAGCCCAATTGTAATCCCTGCTGGAGTAACTGTAGAAGTTAAAGATGGTATTATTACAGTAAAAGGAAAAAATGGTCAACTTACACAGGAGTTTTCGGACGTAACTGTTACAGTTGAAGACGGTCAGGTTCAAGTAGACAGATCGTCTGATCACAAAGACCAAAGAGCAAAACATGGTTTGTACAGATCTTTAATCAATAACATGATTATCGGTGTAACAGATGGTTTTACAAAATCATTGGAATTGGTAGGAGTTGGTTATAGAGCTTCAAATCAAGGACAAAAATTAGATTTAGCTCTTGGATATTCTCACAATATCGTTTTGCAAGTTGCTGCTGAAGTAACTTTAGAAACTATATCTGAAAAAGGTAAAAACCCAATTGTTAAACTTACATCGTTTGACAAACAACTTTTAGGTCAAGTTGCGGCAAAAATTAGAGCTTTTCGTAAGCCTGAGCCGTACAAAGGAAAAGGAGTTAAATTTGTGGGTGAAGTATTAAGAAGAAAAGCAGGTAAATCAGCTTAAAAAATAAGATTATGTCATTATCAAAACCTGAAAGAAGACAGAGAATTAGATTCAGAATTAGAAAGACGATTAGTGGTTCTGCTACAAATCCAAGACTATCTGTATTTAGAAGTAACAAAGAAATTTATGCTCAACTTATTGATGACGTAAACGGAGTTACTATTTTGGCTGCTTCTTCAAGAGAAAAAGAAATAGGAAAAGGTACAAACGTAGAGGTTGCTATTGCAGTTGGAAAACTTGTAGCAGAGAAAGCGTTAAAAGCTGGGATAGAAGTTGTAACATTCGATAGAGGAGGTTACTTGTATCACGGTCGTATTAAATCATTAGCAGAAGGCGCGAGAGCGGCTGGACTTAAATTCTAATATATTATGTCTAATAAATACAAGAATGTAGAGTTGGTAAAACCAAGTGGTCTTGAATTAAAAGATCGTTTGGTGAGTGTTAATCGTGTTACTAAAGTTACAAAGGGTGGTAGAGCTTTCGGTTTTTCTGCTATTGTAGTTGTAGGTGATGAAAATGGTGTTGTAGGTCATGGATTAGGAAAATCTAAAGATGTTTCTGAAGCAATTGCGAAAGCAGTAGAAGATGCTAAGAAAAATCTAGTAAAAATTCCTTTGAATGGACAATCAGTACCACACGAACAAAAAGGTAAGTTTGGTGGAGCTCGTGTATTTTTAATTCCTGCCTCTCATGGTACAGGAGTTATTGCAGGTGGAGCTGTTCGTTCAGTTCTTGAGTCAGTTGGGATTCACGATGTATTATCGAAATCTCAAGGATCATCAAACCCTCACAACGTAGTTAAGGCAACTTTTGATGCGTTGTTACAAATGAGAAGCGCCTATAGTGTTGCAAAACAAAGAGGAGTTTCTTTAGAAAAAGTTTTTAAAGGTTAATTCAAGGAAATTATGGCTAAATTATTAGTAAAACAAGTTAGAAGTAAAATCAACTGTCCTCTTACTCAAAAAAGAGGATTGGAAGCTTTAGGTCTACGTAAAATGGGACAAATTGTAGAGCATGATTCAAACCCTACAATCCTTGGGATGATAAACAAAGTTAAACACTTAGTTTCTGTAGAGGAAACTAAATAACAAATACTGTTATGAATTTAAGTAACTTACAACCAGCTGAGGGTTCAACACACAGTCAAAATAAGAGATTAGGTAGAGGAGAAGGTTCTGGAAAAGGTGGTACTTCGTCAAGAGGTCACAACGGACAAAAATCTCGTTCTGGTTATTCTAAAAAGATTGGTTTTGAAGGAGGGCAAATGCCACTTCAAAGACGTGTGCCTAAGTTTGGTTTTACAAACATCAATCGTAAAGAATACGAAGGTGTGAATCTTGATACACTTCAATTGTTAGTAGACAATGGAATTGTAACTGATGCTGTCGATATGACAACTTATGTTGCAAACCGTTTAGCTACTAAGAATGAAATCGTTAAGATTTTAGGAAGAGGAGAATTGAAAGCAAAATTAAAAGTAACTGCTCACAAATTTACTGCTACTGCAAAAGCTGCTATTGAAGCTGCTGGAGGAGAAGCTGTAACAATGTAATTTTTCAATTAATATGAAGAAATTTATTGAATCAATAAGTAATGTTTGGAAAATCGAGGAACTAAAAAACAGAATCCTAATTACGTTAGGTCTGCTTTTAGTTTATCGTTTTGGAGCACATGTTACGCTTCCGGGAATCGATGCAACACAATTAAATAGTTTAGCAGGCCAAACCAAAAGTGGTATTGGATCTATCCTAGATATGTTTACTGGTGGTGCATTCTCTAAAGCGTCAGTTTTTGCTTTAGGAATTATGCCTTACATTTCGGCTTCTATTGTTGTTCAGCTTATGGGAATTGCGATTCCTTATTTGCAAAAACTTCAAAACGATGGTGAGAGTGGTAGAAAAAAGATTAATCAGATAACACGTTGGTTAACTATTGTTATTACACTAGTACAAGGACCAACTTACATCTACAATCTATATAGAACTTTACCTAGTAGTGCATTTTTATTAGGGTTTAATTCTTTTGAATTCTTATTTTCTTCAGTGATTATCTTAGTTACAGGTACAATATTTGCCATGTGGTTAGGTGAAAAAATAACTGATAAAGGAATTGGAAATGGTATTTCACTTTTAATTATGGTAGGTATACTTGCTAGATTTCCTCAAGCATTTATACAGGAATTTACTACTAGAGTTACGAATAACAACGGTGGACCAATGTTATTGGTTATCGAAATTATTATTTGGCTTTTAGTTATTGTTGCCTGTGTTTTATTAACTATGGCAATTAGAAAGATACCAGTACAGTACGCTCGTCGTACTACGTCAGGTGATTTTGAACAAGATATGATGGGTGGTAATAGACAATGGATTCCATTAAAGCTTAATGCTTCTGGAGTTATGCCGATTATCTTTGCTCAAGCTATCATGTTCATTCCTGCTGCTGTGGCTGGGTTGTCTAAATCAGATGCATCGCAATCAGTTGTTGGCGCTTTTAGTAATATGTTCGGTTTTTGGTATAACCTTGTTTTTGCAACTTTAATAGTTGTATTTACATTCTTTTATACTGCAATTACAGTTCCTACTAATAAGATGTCAGATGATTTGAAAAGAAGTGGAGGATTTATTCCAGGTATTAGACCAGGTGTAGAGACTTCTGATTTTCTTGACAAAGTGATGTCTTTGATAACTTTCCCAGGATCTTTATTTCTAGCTCTAATAGCTGTGTTCCCAGCGATTATTGTAAGTCTTATGGATGTTCAACAATCTTGGGCAATGTTTTTTGGGGGTACCTCATTAATAATTATGGTTGGTGTTGCCATAGATACAATTCAACAAATTAATTCATACTTGTTAAACAAACATTATGACGGTTTAATGAAGAGTGGAAAAAATAGAAAAGCAGTAGCTTAATCTTATGGCAAAACAATCAGCAATAGAACAAGACGGATCCATAATTGAAGCATTATCAAATGCGATGTTCCGTGTAGAGTTAGAAAATGGACATATCGTAATTGCTCATATATCTGGAAAGATGCGTATGCATTATATCAAATTATTACCTGGTGATAAAGTGAAACTAGAAATGAGCCCATACGATTTGTCAAAAGCAAGAATTACTTATAGATATTAAAGGATATTCACAATGAAAGTTAGAGCATCAGTAAAAAAGAGAAGTCCCGAGTGCAAGATTGTGCGTAGAAAAGGGATATTGTACGTTATAAACAAAAAGAATCCTAGATTTAAACAAAGACAAGGATAATTATGGCAAGAATAGCAGGGGTAGATATCCCGAAAAACAAGAGAGGTGTTATAGCACTTACCTATATCTTCGGATTAGGAAATAGTAGAGCTATTGAGATTTTAGAAAAAGCTCAAGTTAGCCAAGATAAAAAAGTTCAAGATTGGAATGATGACGAGATCGGAGCAATTCGTGAAGCGGTATCAGAATTCAAAATTGAAGGAGAATTGCGTTCTGAAGTTTCTTTGAACATCAAACGTTTAATGGATATTGGTTGTTACAGAGGTATCCGTCATAGAACTGGTCTTCCTTTAAGAGGACAAAGAACTAAAAACAACTCTAGAACAAGAAAAGGTAAAAGAAAAACTGTTGCCAACAAGAAAAAAGCAACTAAATAATAAGTAATATGGCTAAAGCAACTGCAAAAAAACGTAAAGTTATCGTTGAATCAACGGGAGAAGCTCATATTTCTGCTACCTTCAATAACATCATTATTTCTTTGACAAACAAAAAAGGTGAAGTTATTTCTTGGTCTTCAGCTGGTAAAATGGGTTTTAGAGGTTCTAAAAAGAACACTCCATACGCAGCCCAAATGGCAGCAGAAGATTGTAGTAAAGTAGCTATTGAAGCAGGACTTAAAAAAGTGAAAGTTTATGTAAAAGGACCAGGAAATGGACGTGAGTCTGCGATTCGTTCTTTGCATAACGGTGGAATCGAAGTAACTGAGATTATCGATGTTACTCCAATGCCTCACAATGGATGTCGTCCTCCTAAGAGACGTAGAGTTTAATAATATATTTAAGTATAACTAGGTAGAAAACACGATTATCGAAGGATATGACCTGAATTCATAATCTCTACCTTAATAAAATTTTTAGAAATGGCAAGATATACTGGTCCAAAAACTAGAATTGCTCGTAAATTTGGCGAAGCAATATTCGGAGATGACAAAGCGTTCGAAAGAAGAAGTTACCCACCTGGGCAACACGGAATGGCTAAAAAAAGAGGTAAAAAATCTGAATACGCAATCCAGTTAATGGAGAAGCAAAAAGCTAAATATTCTTATGGAATTTTAGAAAAACAATTCAGAGGTTTATTCAAAAAAGCATCAGCTACTAAAGGTGTTACTGGTGAAGTTCTTTTACAATTATGTGAAGCAAGATTAGATAACGTAGTATTTAGAATGGGTATCGCTCCTTCTAGAAGAGGCGCTAGACAACTTGTGTCTCACAGACACGTTACCGTTAATGGTGATGTAGTAAACATTGCTTCTTACCACCTTAAACCTGGTGATAAAGTAGGAGTTCGTGAAAAATCTAAATCATTAGAGGCTATCGAACGTTCTTTATCTAATTCAAGTCATGTTTATGAATGGATTACTTGGAATAATGACGTTAAAGAAGGTACTTTCGTTTCTGTACCAGCTAGACTTCAAATTCCAGAAAACATTAAAGAACAATTAATCGTAGAGTTGTACAACAAATAATAATTGACTTAGTCGAAATTTATGGCAATATTTAATTTTCAGAAGCCCGATAAAGTTATCATGATCGATTCAACCGATTTTGAAGGTAAGTTTGAATTCAGACCTTTAGAACCAGGATACGGATTGACCGTTGGTAATGCACTTAGAAGAGTTTTGCTTTCAGCATTAGAAGGTTATGCAATTACATCCGTTCGCATTGAAGGTGTAGATCATGAGTTTTCTACTATCTCAGGAGTTGTTGAAGATGTTACCGAAATTATTCTTAATCTTAAACAAGTACGTTTCAAACGTCAAATTGAAGATATAGATAATGAGGCAGTTACTATTTCTGTTTCAGGTAAAGATCAATTGACAGCTGGTGATTTTCAAAAATTCATTTCAGGTTTCCAAGTTTTGAATCCAGAACTTGTTATCTGTAATCTAGATCCAAAAATCAAACTGAACTTCGATTTAACAATCGAAAAAGGTAGAGGATATGTTCCTGCAGAGGAGAACAAAAAACAGAACGCTGCAATTGGAACCATTTTTACGGATTCTATTTTTACTCCGGTAAAAAACGTAAAATATTCAATTGAAAACTTCCGTGTTGAGCAAAAAACAGATTATGAGAAATTAGTTTTTGAAATAAAAACTGATGGATCTATCAATCCAAAAGATGCGCTTACTGAGGCTGCTAAAGTTTTGATTCACCATTTCATGTTGTTTTCTGACGAAAGAATTACACTCGAGGCTGATGAAATCGCACAAACAGAATCGTATGATGAGGAATCATTACATATGAGACAATTGCTTAAAACTAAGCTTGTTGATATGGACTTATCTGTAAGAGCATTAAATTGTTTGAAAGCGGCTGAAGTTGATACACTTGGAGATTTAGTATCGTTCAATAAAAATGACCTAATGAAATTCCGTAATTTTGGTAAAAAATCTTTAACTGAACTAGATGAACTAGTTGCTATTAAAAATTTGAACTTCGGAATGGATTTAGCAAAATACAAACTAGATAAAGAATAATTTACTTCATATTTTGCTCTCCATAATGGATTGTAGCAAGATGAAGTTAAAATAAATTGGTCATGAGACACGGAAAAAAATTCAATCACCTTAGTAGACAGACTGCACATAGAAAATCTATGTTAGCTAATATGGCTTGTTCTCTTATAGAGCACAAACGTATTAACACTACTGTCGCTAAAGCAAAAGCGCTTAAACAATTCGTTGAGCCTTTAATAACAAAATCAAAAACTGATACGACTCACAATCGTCGTATTTGTTTCGCTTACTTACGTAGCAAATATGCGGTAACTGACTTGTTCAGAGACGTAGCTGCTAAAGTAGGAGACCGTCCAGGTGGATACACTCGTATCATTAAAGTTGGAAATCGTTTGGGAGATAATGCTGATATGGCAATGATCGAACTTGTAGATTTCAATGAACTTTACAATGGTGGTAAAAAAGAAGTTAAAAAAGCAAAAAGCCGTCGTGGTGGAAAAGCTAAAAAAGCAGATGAAGCTACAGAAGAAGCTCCAGTTGCTGAAGCTGATACAACTACAGACGCAGCTGAGTAATTATGAAGATAATCATTCAATAAAATTTAAGGATAAACTATTAATAGTTTATCCTTTTTTTTTGCTTTTTTTCGAACAAATGAATGTAGGGTTTTATATTTTTCTACTATTCTGTTTGTTTTGTTACATTCTATTAAGTAAAAGCGGTCATAAGGGCTAGTTTTAACTTTTGTTTTATAATAACTTTTAAAAGTTTGCATCCATTGTATTAATGGATTAAATTTGCACAATATTTAACTACTCATGAAATATACAACACGACAAAGCGCCATACTTTTACTAAGTGATGGAACCATTTTTCACGGAAAATCGATAGGAATCAGTGGAACAACTTTTGGAGAAGTATGCTTTAATACCGGAATGACCGGTTATCAGGAAATTTTTACTGATCCTTCTTATTTTGGACAATTAATGATCGCCACTAATGCTCATATTGGGAATTATGGCGTAAATGAAAATGAAGTAGAATCTGATGGTATAAAGATATCTGGTTTGGTTTGTAAAAACTTTAGTTTCAATTATTCCAGAGCAGATGCTTCAGAGAGCTTAGAAGACTACTTCATTAAACAAAACCTTATTTGTATTTCAGATGTGGATACTAGGGCACTTGTAAGTTACATTAGAGACAATGGAGCTATGAATGCTGTTATTTGTACCGATGGTACTTCTGTAGAGGATTTGAAAATGTCTTTGGCAAATGTTCCTGATATGAAGGGATTAGAACTAGCTTCAAAAGTTTCTACTAAAGAGGCATATTACTATGGTGATGAAAATGCTACCTACAAAGTTTCAGCTTTAGACTTAGGTATTAAAACAAATATCCTTCGTAACCTTGCTAAAAGAGATTGTTATATTAAGGTTTTTCCTTTTGACTCAACATACAGTGATTTAGCTTCTTTTAGTCCGGATGGTTTTTTCTTGTCTAATGGTCCTGGTGATCCAGAACCTCTTTCAGGAGCTATTCAAGTGGCAAAAGAAATTTTGGAAAATAATAAGCCGTTATTCGGAATTTGTTTAGGCCACCAAGTAATTGGTTTAGCTAATGGAATTTCGACATATAAAATGTTTAATGGGCACCGAGGAATAAATCATCCTGTAAAGAATTTAATTTCTGGGAAAGGTGAAATTACTTCTCAGAATCATGGTTTTGCAGTTAACAAGGAAGAGTTGGAGAACAATTCTGATATGGAAATTACGCATGTTCATTTAAATGACGGAACTGTTGCAGGTATGAAAATGAAACACAAAAATTGTTTTTCAGTTCAGTATCATCCTGAAGCTAGTCCAGGACCTCACGATTCCTCTTATTTATTCGATCAGTTTATTGAAAATATCAAAGGGTAAGATTAAGAGTTCTCTTTTTTATAAAAACTATAGGGATACTTTCTTTTTAATTAAAGTTAGTATCCTTTTTTAGTTAATATGGTTTTGAATAATACGTTTTAAACCGTAAAATAGAGATATTGGTACCATTGTTAATTTATCTTATGTGGTGATTTTGCATGGATTGAGCCAATAGTTTTCTTTTTTACTTAAAAAAAAAGCAAGAGTGCTATGTTATTTCTATAAAAATTAGCGTAGAATTTTTATTTATATATAATTATAACGTTTTCGTTAATAAGATTCATTATTTTCATATTATCATTAGAAAAGATAGAATATATTTGTGTTATTAAAATTTAAAATAAAGTAGTATGAGTATTATTATCAAAATTCACGCAAGACAAATTTTCGATTCAAGAGGGAATCCTACAATAGAAGTAGATGTAGTTACTGAACATGGTGTTTTGGGTAGAGCGGCAGTTCCATCTGGAGCTTCAACTGGAGAACATGAAGCAGTGGAATTACGTGACGGAGGAAAAGCTTATTTAGGAAAAGGAGTTTTAAATGCAGTGAAAAATGTTAATACCATTATTGCTGAAGAACTTTTAGGGACGTCTGTTTTTGAACAAAATGTAATTGATCAAATGATGATTGATTTGGATGGTACGCCAAACAAATCTAAGTTAGGTGCAAATGCGATTTTAGGTGTTTCTCTTGCAGTAGCAAAGGCAGCCGCTAATGAATTAGGTTTGCCATTATATAGATATGTAGGTGGTGTTTCTGCAAATACATTGCCTGTGCCAATGATGAATATCATCAACGGTGGTTCACATTCTGATGCGCCGATTGCTTTTCAAGAATTCATGATCTTTCCTGTTAAGGCAACTTCATTCACCCATGCAATGCAAATGGGGACAGAGATTTTTCATAGTTTGAAAAAAGTATTACATGATAGAGGTTTGAGTACGGCTGTAGGTGATGAAGGAGGTTTTGCGCCAACATTAGCTGGTGGTACGGAAGATGCTTTGGATACAATTAAATTAGCAGTTGAAAATGCTGGATATACGTTTGGTGACGAGATCATGATTGCTTTAGATTGTGCTGCTGCTGAATTTTATGTAAACGGTAAATACGATTACTCTAAATTTGAAGGTGAAACTGGTAAAATTAGATCTTCTGCTGAACAAGTAGACTATTTAGCTGAATTGGTTGCTAAATACCCAATTATCTCTATCGAAGACGGTATGGATGAAAACGACTGGGATGGATGGAAGTTGCTTACAGACAAAATTGGAGATAAAGTTCAGTTAGTTGGAGATGATTTGTTCGTGACTAATGTAGAGCGTTTGTCTACAGGTATCGAAAGAGGTATTGCTAATTCAATTTTAATAAAAGTGAACCAAATTGGTACATTAACAGAAACTATTGCGGCTGTAAATATGGCTAAAAATGCAGGTTATACTTCTGTAATGTCACATCGTTCTGGAGAAACAGAAGACAATACAATTGCTGATTTAGCAGTTGCGTTAAATTGTGGTCAAATTAAGACTGGTTCTGCTTCGCGTTCTGATCGTATGGCAAAATACAATCAGTTATTAAGAATAGAAGAAGAGCTTGGTGACACAGCGTATTTCCCTGGAAAAAAAGCGTTCAAGATAAAATAATAGTATTATTTTTATTTATATAAAGCCATTCGAGTTATTCGGATGGCTTTTTTGTTGAATTTAACAATAACATTATCAATTTCGCTTTTTATTTAATGTTATTATCCTTAGATTTGGTAGATTATTAAATATAAAGTTTTATTTTCAAAATATTATGTCAAAAACAGCTATAGTAGAAATTGATGGTAAGAGGTATGAGTTTCCAGTTGTAGAAGGAAGCGAAAACGAAGAAGCTATCGATATTAACAAATTACGAGATTTAACTGGGGTAATTACTCTTGACCCAGGGTATAAAAATTCAGGTTCTTGTACCAGTAAAATCACTTTCTTAGATGGAGAACTAGGAATACTTCGTTACAGAGGGTATTCAATTGAAGAATTAGCTGATAAAGCTGATTTTTTAGAAGTGTCTTTTCTTTTAATTTTTGGAGAGTTGCCAACTGCAGTTCAGTTGACGCAATTTGAAGATGATATTAGAAGACACACATTAGTTAATGAAGAAATGAAAAGCATCATTGATGGTTTTCCAAGAACGGCGCATCCGATGGGTGTTTTAGCTGCTTTAACTAGTGCGTTAACAGCATTTAACCCTAAATCAGTAAATGTTGATAATGAAAAAGAAATGTATCATGCCGTTTGTAAGACGATGGGGAAATTCCTAGTAATTGCAACATGGACGTACAGAAAAAGCATGGGTTATCCTTTAAACTATTATGATAACACAAAAGGATACGTGGAGAACTTCATGAAATTAATGTTTGAAATACCAACAGGACCTTATAAAGCAAGTCCAATTGTTATCGATGCATTAAATAAATTGTTTATCCTTCATGCAGATCATGAACAAAATTGTTCCACATCTACAGTAAGAATGGTAGGTTCTTCTCATGCTGGATTATTCGCTTCAATTTCAGCAGGTGTTTCTGCACTTTGGGGACCTCTACATGGAGGAGCAAATCAAGCAGTTCTTGAAATGCTAGAAGAAATCCATAACAATGGAGGTGACACGGATAAGTATATGGCTAAAGCCAAAGATAAAAACGATCCTTTTAGACTGATGGGTTTTGGTCATAGAGTTTATAAAAACTTTGATCCACGTGCTAAAATTATCAAAAAAGCGGCAGATGAAGTTTTAGAAACTTTAGGTGTTGATGATCCAATTCTTGCAATTGCAAAGAAATTAGAAGCATTGGCTCTAGAGGATGAGTATTTCAAATCAAGAAGCTTATATCCAAATGTAGATTTCTATTCTGGAATCATTTATAGAGCATTAGGAATTCCTACTGATATGTTTACGGTGATGTTCGCTATTGGACGTTTACCGGGTTGGATAGCACAATGGAAAGAAATGCGCGAAAACAAAGAGCCTATCGGAAGACCAAGGCAAATATATACTGGGTCTCCTTTGAGAGATTTTAAAACAGTAGATAAACGATAAATTCAATTTTAAAAAGCTTCACTTTCTAGTGAGGCTTTTTTTACCTTTGTCCAAATTGAAATACTATATGTTAAAATTAAATGTAAAGAACGAGAGTTCAAGATTACGAGCAGTAGTTTTGGGAACAGCAATTAGTAATGGTCAAATTCCGTCAGTAGATGAAGCATATGACCCAAAATCATTAGAGCATATATTAGCAGGAACCTATCCAGTTGAAAAAGATATGGTGGCTGAGATGGAAGCTTTTAATAAAGTGCTTCATAAATATGATGTCACAATTTATAGACCCGAGTTAATTGCTGATTATAATCAGATATTTACAAGAGATATCGGTTTTGTAATTGACGGGATTTTTATCAAATCAAATATTTTACCGGAACGCGAGAGAGAGTTGGATGCTATTCAATATGTGCTTGATCAGATAGATCCTAAAAAAGTAGTTCGTCCTCCTGAAGAGGTTCATATCGAAGGTGGAGATGTAATGCTTTGGGACGACCATATATTTATCGGTACTTATAAAGGAAGTGATTATAAAGATTATATTACCGCAAGAACAAATAAAGAGGGAGTACAATTTATAAAAGACTTGTTTCCTAATAAAGTAGTGAAAGAATTCGATTTGGTGAAATCTAAAATTGAAGCCAGGGATAATGCTTTACATCTTGATTGTTGTTTCCAGCCGGTAGGCCTCAATAAGGGAATTATCTACAAGAGCGGATTTCGTGAAGAAGCGGATTATATGTATCTGGTGAATCTTTTTGGTAAAGAAAACTTATTTCATATCACTAGAGATGAGATGTACACTATGAATTCTAATGTGTTTTCTATTGACTCTAATGTTGTGGTTTCCGAAAAGAACTTTACAAGATTAAATAATTGGTTGCGATCTGAAGGTTTTACAGTGGAAGAAGTTCCCTATGCCGAGATTTCCAAACAAGAAGGACTATTACGCTGTTCCACACTACCTTTAATAAGAGACTAAAAATTTCGTTTCACGATTTAAGGTCTTAAGTTTGGCCGTTCGCAACTTGATTTGAGTACCGTGAACTAGCGGAACAAACCTTAAACTTTAAATTTTAAACAAAAAAACAGCATGAAACAAACAACAAATTCTATATTGATGATTCGTCCGGTGGCGTTTAGGATGAACGAACAAACGGCAGTTAATAATTACTATCAAAAAGTATTAGACGATCTTTTACCGGCAACAGTAAATGCAAAGGCACAACAAGAATTTGACACTTTTGTTGAAAAACTAAGAGCTGTTGGTGTTGATGTCACTGTAGTCGATGACACATTAGATCCAGATACTCCAGACAGTGTTTTTCCAAACAATTGGGTTTCTTTTCATGAAAATGGAGATGTGGCATTGTATCCTATGTTTGCAGTGAACCGCCGTCATGAACGTCGTGAGGAAATTTTGGATATGTTAGAAGATAAAGGATTCAAGATTGAAAACATTGTAGATTATACTTCTGCAGAGGAAGATGGTTTTTTCTTAGAAGGTACTGGAAGTTTACTCCTTGATAGAGCGAATGAAAAAGCATATTGTGCTTTGTCTCCAAGAGCTGATGAAGAATTGTTTATTGAGTTCTGTGAAGATTTTGACTATGCACCAGTATTGTTTGAAGCTTTTCAAACTGTAAATGGAGAACGAAAATTGATTTATCACACGAACGTTATGATGTGTTTGGGTGAAACTTTTGCGGTAATTTGTGCTGATTGCATCGATGATAGAAAAGAACGCAAAACGGTTCTGGACAATCTAAAGAAGGACAACAAAGAGGTGATTTTGATCACGGAAGAACAGGTTAATACTTTCGCTGGAAACATGCTGGAAGTGCGAGGTGCAGATGATAAAAGATATTTGGTAATGAGTGCGGCTGCACATCAGAGCTTAAAGCCAAAACAAATAGAGCAGTTAGAAAAACACGCGACAATTCTAAGTTCAAGTTTAGATACTATTGAAGCTTGTGGCGGTGGAAGTGCCCGATGTATGATGGCAGAAATTTTCTTACCAAAAGCATAAAAAAAAGACCTTCTTTATTGAAGGTCTTTTTTTTTTTTGAATTATAGCGATCTGTTTTTTACATCAAATTTGTTTTGACTATTGTTAGGATAGAGCTAATAATGTATTGAACTCCTATGGCAATTACGATAAAACCTACGATTCTTGAAATAGCCACAATTCCGGAAGCTCCAAGTATTTTAGCTAGATAATGTGCGCTTCTTAAGGTGATAAAAATTGCGATGGCTACGGCTATCATGGCTAAAACGGAAATTATAATTTCGGATGTTTGTTGATGTTCACTATAAAATGCAATTAGCAGGGACATAGATCCCGGCCCAGCAAGCATGGGAATGGCTAATGGAGTTAAAGCAATATCATTTCGCTTTTGTGCATCACTTTCTACTTTTTTACTCACACCTCTTTTTTTGTTAAATTGGCCTGAGAGTAAAGAAAACCCTGAAGTAGCTATAACAATTCCTCCTGCTATACGTAGAGCTTCCATACTAATTCCGAAAAAGGATAAAACATATTCCCCTAAAAAAAAGGAGATAATCATAATCACAAAAACATTGACTGCTGTCCACAGTGAAATACGGGAACGTTCTTTTTTGTCATCATCCTGTGTGAGTCCAACAAAAATGGGAACTGTACCAATAGGGTTGATAACTGAAAAAAGGGCAGCAAACAAATAAATAAAAAGTTCCATGTTTTTTCGCGAAATTAGTTGGTTGTATTGCCTGTTAAAGCATTTTTAGGATTAAGAAAAGGTTATGATATGAAGAATAGAATTGTAATATAATAGTATTAGAAATCGAAAGATATTAATTTTAATTAAAACGGACTATAGTATTTTAGTACTTTTACCAAAAAATAATAAAATAATGAAAAATAAAAAAACTTTAGTTCTTGGTGCATCAGCAAAACCAGAGAAATATGCATACAAAGCGATTACTATGCTTGTTGAGAAAGGACACTCTGTTCTTGCTATTGGTCAAAATGCTGGAGAAGTGGCTGGGATAAAAATTCAAACTAAAGCAATTCCTTTAAAAAACATTGATACGATTACCTTATATTTAAACCCAGCGCGTCAAAAAGATTATTATAATTATATAGTAGAAACTAAACCAAAACGCGTGCTTTTTAATCCAGGTACTGAAAA
Organism: uncultured Flavobacterium sp.; assembly: GCF_963974175.1. Taxonomy (GTDB): domain Bacteria; phylum Bacteroidota; class Bacteroidia; order Flavobacteriales; family Flavobacteriaceae; genus Flavobacterium. Next base: position 7,033 of record NZ_CAXBBR010000011.1, on the reverse strand, counting down.
CCCAGAATTTTACCAGCTTTTGGAATTGAATAACATAAAATCAGAAGTGGCTTGTACATTGGTTTTATTGACTACAAATAGGTATTAAACACCTAAATTTGTTTATGAATTTTGAAGTATCTTATTACTTCATGAAATGAGAATATTGTGTTCATTCCGTCTCGTTTTTACAACGAGACGGAATGCAATTACAAAACACTTTCTTCGGACTTTGTATGAATATTAAAAACGAGTTTCTTCTATAGCTGGTTTACTAATCAATAGCAATCCTATGAAAGTGATTAGTCCGTTTATGATAATCAGTTCGTTATCGAATACATATCCAAAAAATAATACTTTTGAATTTTCGCTAAGTAAAAAAGTTAGGCCAGGAGATAACAAACAGATAAATGGTACAAATTGGTCCTTAACTGTTTTTGTTTTCATAAATAAACCGAAACTGTACAATCCTAATAATGGGCCGTAGGTATAGGAAGCGATCCTAAAAATCATTCCTACTACAGAGCTGTCGTTGACAGAATTAAAAAACACAATCACTAAGAACATTAGAAAGCAGAAGCCAAGATGAGTAAAATGTCTTGCTCTTATTGCAGTGGTCTTGTTCCTGTTTTCAGTTTTGTCCATTCCTAGAAAATCGACGCAAAAGGAAGTTGTTAATGCAGTTAAGGCCGAGTCTGTTGTTGCAAATGTAGCCGCTGTTAATCCTAGTAAGAATATTACTGACGGAATCAAAGTTAAGTGATGAAAGGCTATTTCAGGAAAAAGCAAATCCGTTCTTGGTTTTCCGGTTACCAAATCCGTTGGGACTTCAATGCCATTTTTTGCAGCATAAATATAAAGTAAGGCACCTACACTTAAGAAAAATATATTGATCAGTACAAATATTCCAGTGAAAGCAAACATGTTTTTTTGGGCTTCGCCAATGGTTGCGCAACTTAAATTTTTCTGCATTAAGTCCTGATCTAATCCTACCATAGCAATCGTTACAAAAATTCCGCCCAGAATTTGTTTTACAAAATGAAATTTACTGCTTAGAAAATCTTCGAAGAAAAATACTTTAGAATAATTACTATTTTTCACTTCTTCAAAAGCTTCTATAATATTCAAGTTTAAGCTTTGGCAAATAAAATAAATCGTCAGAAAAACGGAAGTTACTAAGAAAAATGTTTGTAAAGTGTCAGTTATGATAATTGTTTTTAAGCCTCCGCGATAGGTGTAAGCAAATATTAGAGCTAATGAAATTAGTACAGTAACTGCGAATGGGATTCCGTAAAAATCAAATACAAATCGTTGCAATACAATGACAACGAGATACAATCTAAATGCAGATCCAATGGTGCGGCTTATTAAGAAAATTGTAGCTGCAGTTTTATAAGAATAAGTTCCCAGACGACGTTCTATATATCCATAAATAGAAGTCAAGTTCATTCGGTAGTACAATGGTAATAGTACTTTGGCAATGAATATAAAACCTATTGCGTTTCCAAGAACAAACTGAAAATACTTGAATTGTTCTCCACTTGGAGCTCCCACTTCTCCGGGAACCGAGATGAAAGTCACGCCGGAAAGTGCTGTTCCGATCATCCCGAAAGCGACCAAATACCACTTCGAATTTTTGTTCGCTTTAAAGAAAGCATCATTTCCGCTGTCTTTTTTACTGGTAATATGGGAAATAGTAAATAATATTCCGAAGTAGATAACGATAAGGGATAGGATAGCGAAGGGTGTCATTTTTTGTATTTTGAAAAGCCAAAATACAAATTTTTAGTTAATCCGTTAATCGATGCCTCCTTTATTTATTCGAGCATGAATTTATAGAAGGGATTAGGTAAATAACCATTTAAACAATTAAACAAATTGCTACATTTGCAGTTATGGAATTTTCTTCAAAATTAATAGAAAAAGCAGTTAACGAAATATCTCAGTTACCGGGTATAGGAAAGAGAACTGCCTTGCGTTTGGTGTTGCATTTATTGAAACAACCCAAAGAGCAAACTGGTTTTTTGGCTCAAGCATTGGTAAACATGCGAGAAGATATTAAGTATTGTACAAATTGCCACAACATTTCAGATAGTGCTATTTGTGAGATCTGCGCTAATAAAAATCGGAATCATCAAATTGTTTGTGTTGTAGAAGATATTCGTGATGTCATGGCAATCGAGAATACAGGACAATTTAGAGGAGTTTATCACGTTTTAGGTGGTAAAATATCTCCTATTGATGGAGTAGGTCCTAGTCAGTTGCGAATTACAACATTGGTAGAAAAGGTAAAGGCCGGTAGTGTAAATGAAGTTATTTTTGCTTTAAGCTCAACAATGGAAGGAGACACCACTAATTTTTACATCTATAAGCAGATAGCAGATGCTGATATTGTGATTTCTACCATCGCGCGCGGAATTGCCGTAGGAGATGAATTAGAATATGCAGATGAAGTTACTTTAGGTAGAAGCATATTGCAGCGCGTACCCTTTGAAAAGTCTTTCAAAAACAATTAATTGTCTTAATAAATAACTAAACTTTTGATATAGTAAATGAAAAGCTATATTTGTTAAATAAAACATAAAAATGAACAAACATATATTCTATTTATTACTAGGTATTAGTGTGTTATTTACTTCATGTATTCCAACTCAGGATTTAATTTACTTGCAAAAAAAGGATAATTCTGAAACTGAAATAGGAATCTCTGCTATTGTCGCAAAACCATATCGATTGCAAACTAACGATGTGTTGAGTATTAGTATCAAGGCGATTGATCCAAAATTAGTTGCTATTTTTAGTACCACAAACGAAGTAGCCGCTGGAAAATCAGAATCGGGATTGTATTTTGATGGTTTTACGGTTGATGATCATGGGAATATTAGAATGCCCGTTTTAGGAGAACTTAATGTAATTGGTTTTACTTTGGATGAAATAAGAGTTAAAATTGAAAAGCAGTTGTTATCTGAATATTTTAAAAAGGAAGCTAATATTTTTGTTATTGTAAAATTAGCGGGCTTTAAGTATACTATCAATGGAGAAATTGGAAGTACAGGAACGAAGACTTTATTTCAAGAAAACGTGAATATTATGGAGGCTATCGCAAATGCGGGAGATATTACTATAACAGGGAATAGAAAAGCGGTTACAATTATTAGAAACTCGCCAACAGGCGTACAAATGCATGATCTTGATCTTACGGACATCAATGTAATGAATTCGCCTTATTTTTATTTACAGCCTAATGACTATATTTATGTAAAACCACTCAAACAAAAAACTTGGGGAACAGGAAAAACGGGAATAGAATCGATGGGAACAATTATTACTTTGCTTTCATTGGCCACAACGACCTTTTTCTTACTATTTAAAAATTAAAACAGAGATCAAAAAATGTTAGATATAAAAGATTTTTCGATTTTTGAAGACCAGGTTAGTTTTGACTTTAAGGGGTTTTTAATAAAAATTGGAAGTTACTGGAAATGGTTCTTATTAAGCTTAATTATCACCTTTACCATCGCGTATCAGGTAAATATTCGTAAAAGCAAAGTGTATAGTATGGAGACGCTTATTTCTGTAAAGGAAGAAAGTAATCCGTTGTTTACTTCTAATACCAGTCTTGTTTTTAATTGGGGTGGTACTTCGGATCAGGTTCAAACTATTTCGACGACAATACAATCCAGGTCACATAACGAATTGGTAGTCGACAAGCTTCAATACTACATTAATTATTTAGTTCAGGGTAAATATGCGCTTGAGGATGCTTACGGTGCAGTTCCTTTTTATGTTGAGATTGATAAATCAAAAGGGCAGCTAGCAGGAAGTCTCATAGGAATTACGTTTGTAAGTGAAAATGTTTATGAAATTCGAATCCCATTTGCAAGTCAAAATGTTTCGTTGATTACTTATTCAGATAATTCATATAGTAATACGGCTGTTGCTACAGGGGATTTTATTAAGAGATATAAGGTTGGTGAACGGGTTTCTTTGCCTTTTTTGAATTGGAAATTGCAAATAAATGATAATCCAGGATTTTATAAAGGCAATGAGTATTTTGTTTCGTTTAGCGATTTTAATGGAACAGTTGCGGGGTATAAAGGAATAAATGTTCGTTCAGACGACAAAGGAGGTTCTATAATTACACTTGGAATGCAAGGGGGAAATAAGGCAAGGATGGTTAAATACCTGAATTCGACCGTAGAAATGCTTATCAAAAGACAATTGGACAGCAAGAACCAATTTGCTACAAACACAATCGCTTTTATTGATAGTACGTTAATTGCGATGGAATCGCAGTTGAAAGAAACGGGAAATGAACTAAAATCATTTAGAAAAGGCAAGAATATCTACGATATTGAAGAAGGAGGAGCTAAGTTTTCTGATAAGATGCTTGAATTTGATGTGAAGAGAGATGAAGTAAACCGTAAAATCACGTATTACAACACCTTAAAGTCGTATCTAAAAAATAGTGTGGATTACTCAAAACTTCCAGCGCCATCAGTAGCGGGTATTGACGATCCAAATGTGGTGACTAATGTTTCCAAATTGATTTCGCTTTCAGGCCAAAGATCAGAAATGGCTTATGCTGTAAAAAGCGATAAGATATTTAAAGATTTTGACAATCAAATGGCAGCTATTAAAAATGTATTGTTAGAAAATATTGCGTCTGCAAAATCGTCTTTGCAATATGATTTGGCATTGGTAAATAATAAAATTAGCCAAACGGAAAGTACAATAAAGACGCTTCCAGACGACCAGCAGGAACTAATTAAAATAAAAAGGAAGTATGATTTAAGTGACAACATTTATAGTACTTTTCTTCAAAAAAGAAGCGAAGCAGATATTGTAAAAGCGGCAAATTTGTCTGACATTCATTTTATCGACCCGGCAAAAGATGTGGGTGGTGGGCAAATAGGTCCAAGGACATCCGCTAACTATGTGTTAGCACTGTTTCTGGGGATACTTTTTCCGTTGTTATTTGTGTTTTTTATTTTCTTTATTAATAATTCCATTCAAAATACGGATGATATTGGAAAACTGACAAAAATTCCTTTAATCGGAGTAGTAGGTCTAAATAAAGAAATTTCTGATTTGGCGGTGTATGACAGACCTAAATCAGCATTATCTGAATCCTTTAGAGCGATACGTTCTTCGCTTCAGTATTTGTATAAAAAACAAAATGTGGATGGTGCGAAGACATTGATGATTACATCCTCTGTCAGTGGAGAAGGAAAAACATTCTGTTCTATAAATATCGCTACCGTTTTTGCGTTAAGCGGAAAAAAAACGGTGATTATTGGGTTAGATTTAAGAAAGCCCAAATTATTTGATGAGTTCAATTTATCAAATGAAGTTGGAATCGTTAACTATTTAATTAAGCAAAAAAGTGTTGATGAGATTATCAACCATACTCAGATTCCTTATCTTGATGTAATTCTTTCAGGCCCTATTCCTCCTAATCCGTCAGAAATGATTATGAGTGATGGAATGGGAGAATTGATTGAAGAATTAAAGAAAACCTACGATTATATCATTTTAGATACACCACCAGTTGGACTAGTTTCCGATGCTCTGGAATTATCTCAGTACTCTGATGTCACTCTATATATTGTGAGACAGAATTTTTCCAAAAAGGAAATGATTACGTTGTTGAATAATAGAGTGAAACGAGGAGAACTTGACAATGCCAGTATTATTTTTAATGGTTTTGAAAACAAGGCTAAATATGGTGCAGGTTATGGCTATGGTTACGGCTATGGTTATGGATACGGTCCGTATTCAAATGGATACACGGATGAAGGCAAACCGCGGAATTTCTTTGATGCAATCAGTAGAAAATTGGGGTTAAAACGAAAAAAATAATGGGAGCATTTTTAAATTAATATAAATGAAAGAGGGAGTGAAAAGCAGAATATTAATTACGGGTGGAGCTGGATTTATTGGCTCTAATCTATGTGAGTATTTTTTATCCAAAGGGCATGAAGTAACTTGCTTTGATAATTTTGCTACGGGACACCGACATAACTTAAAACACTTTATCGATAATCCTAACTTTCGGTTGATTGAAGGCGATATTAGAAATGCTATTGATTGTCAAAATGCGGTGAAAGGGGTAGATTATGTTTTGCATCAGGCAGCACTTGGTTCTGTACCGCGTTCTATTAATGATCCCGTTACTACCAATGATGTAAATGTATCTGGTTTTTTGAATATGCTGGTAGCTACTACCGATGCCAAGGTGAAGCGATTTGTGTATGCAGCCAGCTCTTCAACTTATGGAGATTCGGCTGGATTGCCAAAAGTGGAGGATGTGATAGGGAAACCACTCTCTCCTTATGCAATAACTAAATATGTAAACGAACTGTATGCTGATATTTTTAGCAAAACATACGGCTTGGAAACGATAGGTTTGCGTTATTTTAATGTTTTTGGTCGAAAACAGGATCCTAATGGCGCTTATGCTGCGGTTATTCCAAAATTTGTGATGCAATTGATGAATCATGAAACGATTACCATCAACGGAGACGGAAATTATTCACGCGATTTCACTTACATTGAAAATGTTATTCAGATGAATGAATTGGCTATGACTACAGAAAACCCGTCGGCGGTAAATACGGTGTATAATACTGCTTTTGGAGATAGAAATACCTTAAATGATTTGGTGAATTATTTGAAAGAATATTTAGCAAAATATGATCCTGCGATAGCGGATACAGAAGTATCCTATGGTCCAAATAGAGCAGGAGATATTCCGCATTCTTTGGCCAGTATTGCTAAAGCAAAAGAGTTGTTGGGTTATAATCCGCAATTTTCCTTACAGCAAGGATTGAAAGAAGCGATTGATTGGTACTGGAATAATTTAAAGTAGATCGTTGTTGGTTAACTGTTATGAGTTATTTTTGGTCAGTTATGGGTTATCCGTTAGTATATGTTGAGTTATAGGATGGAGAATTATTTCCAATAGAGCAAAGATAACAAGGCACAAAGTGCCGAAAACCGAAAACCGAAAACCGAAAACCGAAAACCGAAAACCGAAAACCGAAAACCGAAA
>NZ_CAXBBR010000010.1:0-146368 GCF_963974175.1 uncultured Flavobacterium sp. | reverse complement strand
TGTATTCATGACCCGAGCCTGAAAGGCGAACGGATGAAATAATCTCCGATTTCACTGCCTGAAAATTAAAAACTTAAAAACTACCTCAAAACGCCGTTCCGCAGCCCGAGCCGTTCGCCTTATAGGCTCAACTCGCGGACTGCTGCCACTTCGTTTTATCGTTGTTTTTTTCGTTTTAAATTTAAGGGCGAGTTTACGTTTTGTTGGAGGATTGATTGACTGTGCATCAAGGTATATAATCCTTTGTCCTCTATGTGACGGTAACAAAAAATTATTCATGCTTTAATATTGTTCTTTTTTGTATTCATGACCCGAGCCTGAAAGGCGAACGGATGAAATAATCTCCGATTTCACGTCTTAAAAATTCAAAACTTAAAAACTACCTCAAAACTCAGCCCGAGCCGTTCGCCTCTCCCGCTCAACTCGCGGACTGCTGCTAGCTAACTGCCACTGGCAGTCCTCCTTTTAATTTCAAATGTTTTTTGACGTTTTAAATTTTAGGGCGAGGTAAAAAGGATTGCTGATGATAATAGGAAGTAATGTGCATTTTAATCTATACACTCTATCTTCGGTTGTCAGTTTTTGATTTTTTGTACTATGCATTCTAAACCCTAAGCTGTAACCTCCTACTTCTACCTTCTCTTAATGTTGAAGCAAAGTCGCAACATAATTACCCCACCTTAAAAAACTGATTGTTGGCTATCGCTTCTTTTAATGGCGCCAAATCTTTCAACTTTACTTTTTGTTCGAAAGCCTTAATATGGTTGTTATGATGCACATCAGAACCTACGTAGCTGTACATTCCTTTTGTCAGTAGTTGTTCTGCTATTTTAGTGATTTGAGGTCCGTAGTACCCTACAACCGACAATAAATTGAGCTGAAATAGACAACCGGCTCTTTTTAGTTTAACGTACTCATTAAAGTTGTTATGGTAAAATAAGTAACGCTCGGGATGTGCTAATACCGGTATGTACCCTGCTAGTTGTAAGTCGAACAGTATGGAATACAATTGAATGGGCGCATTTATATATGACATTTCGACCAAGACGTAGTTGTCTTTCAACGTCAATAAAGAATGGGACCGAAAAAGCCTTACAAATTGATCGTCCATTAGGTACTCTGCAGCAGCTTTAAAAGGAATCCTAATGTTGTTTTTTTCTAATTCCAGAACCGTAGTTGTTTTTATGGTAAGGATTTGTTCTTGGGTATTCTCCCAAACATGTTCAATAATATGAGGAGTGGTAATAAGCTGCGTGACTCCAAAACCTTGAAGTGCTTGTGTAAGTCGTAAAGTATCCTCAAAAGTTCTCGCGCCATCATCGATTCCGGGTAATAAATGGGAATGAATGTCAACATGGCCTTCTGGGATGAGGTCTTTTAAAACGGGCTTATTTTTGGAAAAGAAAAACACTTCTTTGTTTTTAAAAATGATACAACAAAGTAAGGAAAATTTAGGAGACGATTACTATAGAAATCACAGTTTAACGGATTTAAAATCAAAAGTACACAATAGCAATCATTGAATAGATGAGTTTTTTTTGTCCTAAGTTTTGATATAAGTGTATAATGCGGCTTTTAAGATATGGAATCATAGTGAAGTGGTTCTAAATTAGTATAACAGACGAGCTTTTGTTCCGTTGGATTATTTTGTAAATCGAATACAATACTATTTTTAAAAACGATTTAAATTTTATGTTTGAATGTGTTAAAGTCCCTATTTTACAATTAGTAATCTAAAATAAAACACAATATTTGGAACGAAATGTTATATTTGTGAGTCAAGAGTACCACGAAGCTGAAAAACGTAAAAAACAAAGATTTAACCTAGGAATAGCCGCTTAGCATACACACATGGATAGCCAGGAAAATACAGATCACAATTGGTTGTTTGAGATAACACCTAAAAACAAGTTCTTCTCCCTTAATCTAAAGGAAGTATGGCAATATAGAGATTTGCTACTTCTTTTTGTAAAGAGAGATGTTGTGACAGTATATAAACAAACCGTTTTAGGGCCGCTGTGGTATTTGATTCAGCCGTTATTTACTTCTATAATATTTACCATTATTTTCAATAATGTGGCTGGAATAGGCACAGGTACGGTACCTCCGTTTTTGTTCAATTTGGCCGGAATCACGGTCTGGAATTACTTTACGGCCTGTCTTACGGGGACCTCAAACACTTTTGGGGCCAATGCCGGAATTTTTGGTAAAGTGTATTTCCCCAGGTTGATTGTACCTATTTCTATCGTGATTTCTAATTTGATTAAATTTGGAATCCAGTTCCTCATCTTCATCGCTTTTTACATTTATTATTACGCTCAAGGAGCTGCTATAAGTTTGAATGCCGCTGCGGCGCTCTTTCCTTTACTTATTGTTCTGATGGGTGTTTTAGGGTTGGGAATGGGAATGTTTATTTCGTCTTTGGTAACCAAATACAGGGATTTTAGTTATCTAATCAGTTTTGGGGTGCAGTTGCTGATGTATTTATCTGCGGTGATGTATCCTATGGCTTTGATTAAGGAAAAAATCCCCAGTTATGGATGGCTGGTTCAATATAATCCCTTAGCTTACGTTATAGAAACAGCGCGTTATATGTTATTGAATGTGGGGCAGATTTCTGTTTTTGGGTTGCTGTATACTTTTATTGTAACAGTTTTCGTGTTTTTAGTAGGGGTATTGATTTTTAATAAGACGGAGAAGAGTTTTATTGATACGGTTTAAATTCCTCCCCCCGGCCCCCTCCGAAGGAAGGGGAGTCGATGCGGAGTCTTTGTCATGGCAAAGAGTACTAACGAATAAAAAAAATAAAGTAGTATCTGTTTCAATAAAATGTGACTCAGAACGCGAAGCTCTGCACGGGTTTTAGGAAACTGTGTAACAATAAAAGCGTGAAAAGAAATAATTTGATAAATCTGAAACGTGAAACGAAAGTTCGAAGTACTAGTAAATGAAGAAGAAAAATGAAAATAGCATTAATAACAGGAGTAACAGGACAAGACGGTTCTTATCTCGCAGAATTTTTACTTTCAAAAGGATATATTGTTCATGGAATTAAAAGAAGAGCTTCTTCGTTTAATACTGAAAGAATTGACCACCTTTATCAAGATCCCCACGAAGAAAATCAGCATTTTATTTTGCATTATGGTGATTTGAGTGATGCTACTAATTTAATTAAAATCATTCAAGAGACGCAACCCGATGAAATATATAATCTTGGGGCAATGAGTCATGTTAAAGTTAGTTTTGATATCCCTGAGTACACCGCAAATACGGATGGTATAGGAGCGCTTCGTCTTTTAGATGCCGTTAGAGTATTGGGTTTAGAGAAAAAAACAAAAATATATCAAGCTTCTACTTCAGAGATGTACGGTTTGGTTCAAGAAGTACCGCAATCAGAAACGACTCCTTTTTATCCAAGGTCTCCTTATGCTGTTGCAAAAATGTACGCTTATTGGATAACGGTTAACTATCGTGAAGCTTATGGGATGTTTGCTTGCAATGGTATTTTGTTTAATCACGAAAGTCCAATGCGCGGAGAAACATTTGTGACTAGAAAGATTACTCGAGGAATAGCGCAGATGGCTCTTGGATTAGAGAAAACCCTGTATATGGGTAATATTGACTCTCAACGGGATTGGGGACATGCTAAAGATTATGTAGAGGCTATGTGGTTAGTTTTACAACACGATCAACCCGAAGATTTTGTCATTGCGACCGGAACAACAACTAGGGTTAGAGATTTTATTATATTGGCATTTAGTGAGGTAGGAGTTGTTCTTGCGTTTCAAGGAGAAGGGATTGATGAAGTTGCTGTGGTTGTTTCGTCTTCCAATACTGAGTTTTCATTCGAAATAGGGCAAAAGGTAATTCAAATAGACCCCGCTTATTTTCGTCCTACGGAGGTTGATTTGCTCATAGGAGACAGTACGAAAGCCAAAACTAAATTGGGCTGGCAACCAAAATATACTTTAGAGATGTTAGTTAAAGAAATGGTTCAAGCAGATGTAGAACTGTTTAGAAAAGAAAAATATCTTAAAAATTTTAAATAAAAAGCTACCGGATATGGAATTCAATTCAAAAATATACGTGGCAGGACATCGCGGAATGGTGGGTAGTGCCCTTGTTGAAAACCTCGAAAAAAAAGGGTTTGTAAATATTATTACAAGAACTTCACAGGAATTAGATTTAACTAATCAACTCGCCGTGAAAATGTTTTTTGAATCAGAAAAGCCAGAGTATGTTTTTTTGGCTGCAGCCAAAGTAGGAGGGATCGTGGCCAATGATACCTACAGTGCTGATTTTATTTATGAAAATATACTTATTCAGACGCATGTAATTCATGAAAGTTATAAAAACAACGTTAAAAAATTACTTTTTTTAGGGTCGTCTTGTATCTATCCAAAATTAGCGCCGCAGCCATTAAAAGAAGAATATCTTTTGACGGGTTTGTTAGAAGAAACAAATGAGTCTTATGCTATAGCAAAAATAGCGGGCATCAAGATGTGCGAAGCCTATCGAAAGCAATACGGATGTTCTTTCATTTCGGCAATGCCTAGTAATTTATATGGTTTTAATGATAATTACGACTTGCAAAACTCACATGTAATTCCGGCGCTACTCAGAAAATTCCATGAAGCAAAAAGCAGTAAATCACCAGAAGTTATAGTTTGGGGCACGGGAACGCCATTAAGGGAATTTCTTCATGCTTCTCAAATGGCAGATGCCTGTGTGTATTTAATGCAAAATTATGACGATGGGGGTTTTGTAAATGTTGGTTCTGGCAGTGAAATAAGTATTAGCGACTTGGCCACTATGGTTAAAGAGATTGTAGGCTTTCAAGGAAAAATTATTTTTGACACTTCAAAACCTGATGGAACACCCAGAAAGATAATGGATGTATCCAGACTTAGTTCACTAGGGTGGGAAAATTCGATCGCTTTGAAACAAGGAATCGAAAAAGTGTATATAGAAAAATTTTTGTAAATCGAGAAGCTAAAAGATAGCTTTTTATTTTTGTGAAAATAAGTTGTAAACGTATCGATAGTACTATGTCATTTTGATAAAAGTTATAAGCGTGTAGATTATAAAAACAAAAATTTCAGTTAGGTCTTAACTTCTTCGTAGAAGAAGAAGTTAAGATATTACGTAGTTATAGAAAGGTAAGAAAGCTGTATAAACAGTAAAGAAATGAAGGATAAACCAATTCAATTAGGCTCAGTTCCGAGGGTAGTATTATAAAAACAAAAATTTCAGTGAGGTCTTAACTTCTTCGTAGAAGAAGAAGTAAAGACAGTACGTATTTATAGAAAGGTAAGAAAGCTGTATAAACAGTAAAGAAATGAAGGATAAACCAATTCAATTACACTCAGTCACCCCCTCCTTTGGAGGGGGCCGGGGGGAGGACAACATCATCCTTAAAGCCGAAAACATCTCAAAGCAATACCGCCTTGGTCAAGTAGGTACAGGTACGCTGAGTCATGACCTGAACCGTTGGTGGCATGCCATACGCGGAAAGGAAAATCCGTACTTAAAGATTGGGGATACTAATGACCGTTCTACTAAAGGTTCTAGCGACTATGTTTGGGCATTACAAGATATTAATTTTGAGGTGCAACGCGGAGAAGTATTGGGTATTATAGGTAAAAATGGAGCTGGAAAATCTACTTTACTCAAGATATTATCTAAGGTTACTGCACCCACAACGGGAAGCATAAAATCACGCGGACGTATCGCTTCTTTACTCGAAGTAGGAACGGGATTTAATCCGGAGTTGACCGGTAGAGAAAACATCTTTCTGAACGGTGCCATTCTGGGTATGACCAAAAAAGAAATCGCTTCAAAACTAGACGAAATAATTGATTTCTCAGGTTGTGAACGGTACATTGACACTCCTGTAAAGCGTTATAGCTCCGGGATGACGGTGCGACTGGCTTTTGCTGTAGCCGCATTTTTAGAACCTGAAATTTTAATAATCGATGAGGTTTTGGCAGTGGGTGATGCCGAGTTTCAGAAAAAAGCGATTGGCAAGATGCAGGATATATCTCGTGAAGGCGGCAGAACGGTGCTGTTTGTGAGCCATAATATGGCGGCAATTCAAAAGCTATGTACTAAATGTATTTTGTTGCAGAATGGAAGATTTATTATGCAAGGCAATACTGAAGACGTTTTAAATTGTTATTTAAGCCAGTCCGTTTTAAATGATTCAGAATATATACTTAATACTAAAATGTCTGATACAAAAAATGCTTATGCTACTAAGCTGTGTATTGAAGATATTGATGGGAATTTGATAAATGAAATACCTATTGGCAAATCATGGCAGGTAAAAATTTTTTTTACAGTTAACAAAGAAACAAAAAATTTAGTTATTGCACTTGGAATGACGGATATGTTAGACACTCCCCTTAGAACAACCTGGTCACTCCCTAATGATTTTGAACCAGGGGTTTATTCGGCGACTTTCATAGAGGATAAAATAAAATTTAATCAGGGTCAATATAAATTAATTATTGGTATTTCAAGAGGCTCAGAAGTGATTGAATATATAGATAAAGATGTTTTTTTAACTATCTCCGATATGGTTTATGAACAAGAAAATTCCGTTATTAACAATAAAAGTGGAGTAATTGTGGATCAAATGAGAATGCAAGTTAAAAAAGAATTGTAAGTGAATAAGTTATATTGCTAATTGTAAGGTTTCTTAAATTTAGAAACGGTAAGGATTTAAAAATTTCAGCAAATACTATAGTAAATAAAGATAGCGATGGTAAGGGGGGGTGAAGATAAAAAGAAGTTAATAAATTAATATAAAGATATTCAAATGTTTTTTCCAGATAGAATAAAATCAATTAAACCCAACGATAAAGTTTTAGAAATTGGACCTGGTGCTACACCCCATTTTAGATCAGATGTATTTTTAGAATTGTTGTACGAGAATGATAACGAGAGAATTGCTCAATCAGGTCATGTTGGCATACTTGAAACAGAAAAGGATATTGTGTATTATGATGGTGGTAGATTTCCGTTTAAAGACAATGAATTTGATTACGTTATTTGTTCTCATGTGCTTGAGCATGTCCCTAATGCTGATGTTTTTTTGTCCGAAATTCAGCGTGTTGCAAAAAAAGGTTATCTCGAATTTCCGACTATTTATTATGATTATATTTATAATTTCCCCGAACATATTTTGTTTGCCATAGAGAAAAAAGGAATTATTTATTGGATGACAAAAGAAGAAAGTGAACTAAATAAATATAAAGACATTCAAAAGTTTTTTTATAGAACTTGTGAATTGAAATATCATTCAATGATAAATGATTTAAAACAATTTTATTTTCAGGGTTTTGAGTGGTTTGATAAAATAGAATCGGTAAAAGTAAATAGCTTTGAAAAAATTACATTCGATCTAGATTTAATTGATTTAAAACCAAAGTCTAATATAATTACAAATGCAGAAGATTTATATAAATCAATTTCGTTTAAAAAATTTTTGAAATATAAAATAATTCATTTATTCAAATAAAAAGTCATAAAATGAATTTAAAAACAATAAGGCGGTTTTTTATAAAACCAAAAGTTTCAACAACTGTTGGAACTTTAAATGAAATTACTAGGGTAACTTGGCTTGAAAAAGTGCTACAGGAAATCCCCAAAGGGAGTCGTATTTTGGATGCAGGAGCAGGAGAACAACAATTCAAAAAATTTTGTAAACATTTAGATTATGTATCTCAAGATTTTGCACAATATAAACCATTAGATTTAGATTCTGGTTTGCAAATGCAAAATTGGGATTATGGTCAACTAGACATCATTTCAGATATTGCTAGCATTCCGGAAAAGGATAATTCTTTTGATGCTATTATGTGTACTGAGGTTTTTGAGCATATTATTAATCCTAGAGAGACTTTTACTGAACTCTCTAGGTTATTAAAAAAAGATGGTTACTTAATTCTTACAGCTCCTTTTTGTAGTCTTACCCATTTTGCGCCTTTTCATTATTATACTGGTTTTAGCAAGTTTTTTTATGAAAAAGAATTAGAACGTACTGGTTTTGAACTGATAGAAATGAAGTCAAACGGGAATTATTTCGAATATTTAGCTCAGGAAATTAACAGGTTAGAAAGTGTAGCAAAAACGTATAGTGGAGTAGATTTTAAACGAAATGATCGTAAGAATATTTATCAGATAACAAATACACTTCAAAATTTAAGTGATATAGATACTAATTCTTCTGAATTGTTGTGTTTTGGATTCCAGGTTTTAGCAAAGAAAAAATGATTGTTGTAAAACTTCAAGGAGGATTAGGGAATCAAATGTTTCAATATGCTGTTTCTAGTATATTGGCTTTGAAAAGCAAATCGAATGTGAAAATCGAAGACAGTTTTTTTGAAAACACAGAGAAAAGCAAAGGATTTACGCCAAGGCAATTTGAACTTTCAGTTTTTGATAATCACTATCAATTTGTAACACTAAAAGAAATAGATTGTTTTACTAAATTATCAAAATTCAATCAACTGAAAAAATACTATGGACTAAATTACCCAATGGTTTTTATGGAGCCCTCTTTAAAATATGATGCTGCGGTTTTGAAATTAAAAGCACCTGTTTATTTAGAAGGTTATTTTCAAAGTTATCATTATTTAGAAGGTTTCGAAAGTTTTGTAAAAGACTTATTTTCCTTTTCTACAATGAATCTTGACGAAAAGAACAAAAATATACTTGCAGAAATTAATAATACTGAAACAGTGTCAGTACATATTCGTAGAGGGGATTACGTAAATGATAAACTTACACAACAGTTTCATGGTAATTGCGCAAAGGAATATTATTTAGAGGCAATACATCGAATGGAACAAAAAAGCAAAGGATTAACCTATGTCTTTTTTTCCGATGATATCGCTTGGGTCAAAGAAGAATTTGCAGATTTACTGGTAAAAAAAATATTTGTTGACGAAAATAATGGTAGCGCAAGCTGGAAAGATATGTTCTTGATGACTCATTGCAGTCATAATATAATTGCCAACAGCTCTTTTAGTTGGTGGGGAGCCTGGTTAAACTCATTTTCGGAAAAGACTGTGATTGCGCCCAAAAAATGGTTTCTAAATACGGATGCAAATGAGAAAACTAAGGATTTAATACCAGAATCGTGGATAAGAATATAGTGACACCTTTCATTTCTGTAATCATGCCCGTGTACAATTGCGAGCTATATCTAAAAGAAGCAATTGATAGTATACTGAATCAAACGTATGCTAATTTTGAGTTTTTTATCATCGATGATGCTTCAACAGATCAGACACTTTCTATTATTAAAGCGTATGATGATATTCGCATTAATTTGGTTGAAAAAGAGGTGAATAGCGGTCTTACAAAAAGTCTAAACATAGGTTTATCTATGGCAAAAGGGAAGTATATTGCTCGTATGGATGGAGACGATATAAGTTTACCAGAACGATTTGCTAAACAACTATCTTTTTTAGACCGTAATCCTGAATATGTTTTGTGTGGTTCAAATTATAGTATTATAGGTTCTAACCAAGTTGTAACGCTGCCTGAAACTAATGAAGACATTAAGTTAGGTTTGCTTAAAAGTTGTGTAATAGCTCATCCTTCTGTAATGTTTAGAAATAGTATTTTACTTGAAAACAATATAAAATATGATAGTTCTAAAGAGCCTGCCGAAGATTATCACCTTTGGGTACAATTAATTTCTAAGGGGAAATTTTATAACATTCAAGAATTGTTATTGCGTTATAGAGTACATGATAAACAAATTTCGCAGAAAAAATTCATACAACAAAGAGATTTAGCTGTTCTTGCTAAAATTGAATTGTTGCGGATATTAGATTTCAAATTAGATGACAAAGAGTACAGTCGATTAGTGAAAATAATTGGGGGTAAAGGGGGAGTTGCCATTGAAGATATTGTTTTTTTTAGTGCTTTAAAAACCAAGATTCTGGATGCCAATCGCAGTGGTTTTTTCGATAATGTTGGATTTAGTTCATTTCTAGAAAAGCTGGAAACAAATGTTGTTAGAAGCTTTTTCTTGAAAAAAACACGATATTATCCAGTAGATTTTTTCAATTATTTACGTGTTAGACATACTTATAATTTAAAATTTCAAAATTATGATGTATTCAAATTGGCTTTGAAGTCTTTTTTCCTTTATAAACACAAGTAATACTTTTTATTTTAAAATGATTCCTAAAGTAATCCATTATTGTTGGTTTGGCTCAAATCCAAAATCAGAACTATTCCAAGATTGTATTAGTAGTTGGAAAAAACAGTGCCCTGATTTTGAAATAATAGAATGGAATGAGACTAATTCAGAACAGTATTCAAATTCATTTTATAAAAATGCATTGAGAAAAAAAAAGTATGCCTTTGCCGCTGATTACATTAGAACCAGCGTTTTGTTTGAGCAGGGCGGCATTTATTTAGATACTGATATGCTGCTGTTGAAACCAATTAATGATTTATTAGATTATAGTTTTTTTATTGGTGAAGAAGTATCAGAAAGAATTGCATTTGGTTTATTTGGAGCAAAAAAGGAACATCTGTTTTTAAAGAAAATGCTTGATTTTTATAGTACAACTGAATTTAACGTTTTTTCGCCACCCATTATAACACATACCTTCAGCCCAACAATCAATGAGAAGACCATTGATAAAAATGAAATTATTTTTAGTCCGGAATATTTCTATCCGTTACCGTATGAAAACCGAGCTGAAGATTATACTACTTATACAACTGTAAACAGCTACGCTGTACATCTGTGGGATCATTCATGGGAAGCTACGCCTAAGAAAGGGTTAAGAATAGTAGTTAAAAATTGGTTAGGGGTAATAGTAGATTTTGTGTTTTACGGTTATTCTTACACTTATTTTAAACGTTATTTTAAAGAATTCTCACGAAAAATATATCAAGAGTTGAAAGCAAAAATAAATAAGTAAATGAAAGTACTTCATATTACTAGATCGTCAAAAGGTGGAGCAGGAATTGCAGCGCTTCGTTTGCATCAAGCTTTAAGTCAAGATGGGGTCGAGTCTGCATTTGTTTCCACAAACCTTTCTATTGATTATAATAACGAGGTTTTAACAGACGATTTTTTTACTTATAAAAGACCTTCATTGCTACGAAAAATACTAAATAAAGGAGTCTCTTTTTTTTCGCTTTCCTACGAGGATAAACTAATAAAAGAGTTTAGTGTTTTAGAACCTAAATTAGATTGTGAGATTGCTACTTTGCCATTTTCAAGCTATAAACTTCACGTACATCCTTTGGTAAAAGCGGCTGACATCATAAATTTACATTGGATTGATGGAATAGTTGATTATCCTAGTTTTTTTTTAAATTGTAAAAAACCTATGGTTTGGACCTTTCATGATATGAATCCATTTCAAGGGATATTTCATTATCAGGACGATGAAATTAGAAATTTAGAAATCGCTAAGAGTTTTGATAGCAATATAAAAGGAATAAAAAAGAGCAGTTTTGACTGTATCGATAAAGGAACATTTGTAACGCCATCTAAATGGTTATATGAGGAAGCAAAGCAAAGTAAAGTTTTTTTAAATTTTAATAAAGTTTGCATACCTAATTCGATAGATTTAGGTGTATTTAAGCTTCAGGATAAAATTATTTTACGAAAACAATATGCAATTGATAGTACTGAACTTGTCCTTCTTTTTGTTTCAGATTCGCTAGACAATCCACGAAAAGGTTTTGACTTGCTGCTAGAATCCTTGTCTTTTCTTAAAGAGTTGAATTGTACTATTTTGACTGTTGGTAAAGGGAATATTCCAATAATTGATAATTTGAAAATTAGAGCTTTAGGAGAAATAAATTCTGTTTCCCAAATGGCAGCCTGTTATGCTATGGCAGACGTTTTCATCCTGCCCAGCAGAGAAGATAATTTGCCGAATGTAATGCTTGAATCTTTTGCTTGCGGAACGCCAATCGTTGGCTTTAATGTTGGCGGTATTGCAGAACATACCATAGAAGGCTTGACTGGTGTCTTGGCTAATGAAATTACTGGATTTGCGTTAGCTAAAGCCATAATCAAATTTAGTGACAATAAACAAGAATATAAGAGCGATAAAATTCGAAAGTACGCTCAAGATCATTTTACTAATAAGCAGCAGTCAGAATTATATACCGCTATCTATAATAAGATTTCAAATTATTAAATTTGAAATTTAATACCGTTAAATGTACATGCAACCATTTTTATCTATTGTAACTATAAATTATAACAATTGTATTGGTTTAGAGAAAACCATAGCATCAGTTATCTCACAAAATTATCGAAATTTTGAGTTCTTGGTGATCGATGGTGATTCTACTGATGGAAGTAAAGCGATCTTGGCAAAGAACAAGGATAGAATAAATTATTCAATTAGCGAACCTGATACTGGTATTTACAATGCTATGAACAAAGGTATAAAAGCATCAAATGGTGAATATTTATTGTTTTTAAATAGCGGTGATGTATTGAATGGAGTTACAGCATTAGAAAGTTTTATTTTGCATCCTGATTTTGTTGGCGATATAATTTATGGGGATTATAAATTTGAAAAAGGGGAGAAAGTTTATCCAGAATATTTAACTCCTTTATTTTTTGTGCGAAGTTCGTTGCCGCATCAAAGTACTTTTTTTAAAAAGGAAGTGTTTGATGCGATGGGGTTTTATGATGAGAAGTACAAAATAGTTTCAGATCGAGCTTTTTATATAAAATGTTTTTTGAGTAATCAGTTTATTTTTAAACATATAAATTTTCCTTTAACGGTTTATGACTTATCCGGAATTAGCAATAATGTTTTGCATCAGGAAGTACAAGTTGTAGAAAATGAATCGATGTTCAAAGAATATTATGGTGTTTTTTATGATGATTACAAAAAAATGAATCAAATGATCAGACAGCTTAATCAAGCGAGAAGAGAAACGCTTTTTGGTATCCTTAAACGGGTAATGAATAAAATTAAAAAAACATGTTACATCCGTTAGTAAGTGTTATTATTCCCACGCATAATCGCGAGCAATTTCTTGAAGAAGCAATTAATAGTGTTTCGGAGCAAACATTTAACGATCTTGAAATATTGGTGATTGATGATGGGTCAATTGTAAATTATGCAAAGACCATTTGTAGTAAGTATAAAAATTGTACTTATTATTATAAAGAAAATGGAGGCTTGTCCTCTGCAAGAAATTTTGGTATAAGTAAAGCAAAAGGAGCGTATATTGCCTTTCTAGATGATGATGATCGTTGGGTTCTTAATAAATTAGAAAAGCAAGTTCAAGTACTGGACGAAATGAATGATATTGATTGTGTACACTCGTCAGCCCTGGTGATAGACGCAAATGGAAAGGAAACGGGGGAGAAAATTGGTGCCAGTAAAGAAAAGGCACACAAACGTACTGGAAATGTTTTTTGGAATGCATTGGGTGTTTGGGTAGTAAAGTCGCCAACACCTTTAATTAGAAAGATAGTTTTTCAACCAGATCTGCTTTTTGACGAAACGATAAAAGTAGGAGAAGATATTGATTTTTATCAACGGATGTTTTACCGACATAAAGTCTATTATATTGATACTCCACTAGGATATTATAGAGACTATAATCATCAGAATCGCTTGTCCATTCAAACTGAAAAGTACATTGGTATTGAGAAAAAAATGTATCAAAATTTCAAAAAAATGGGAGTGCGTAATTTTTTTACTCTTTATAAAATTGCGATACGGCTTGCTATTTCTAGTTTGAGAACCTATAATGAAGTATCTAAAACAAGGAAAATTAAATTAAATATATATATTCTATATTTATATCCTCATTATTACATTAAAAAAGCATCAAAAATATAATGACAAATACCATACTTATTACAGGAGGCGCAGGAAATGTAGGGAGTGCTATTGCCAGTAAATTAGCAGCAAACCCCAATAATTTGATAGTTATCGTAGATAACCTTTCAACCGGTAGCTTGAACAAAATACCAAAACGGGATAATGTAATTTTTATTAAGGCAAACACGAATAGTTACAATGATATAGTTCCCATTTTTGGCAGGTATAATTTTGATTATGTATTTCATTACGCAGCATTAGTTGGGGTACAACGTACGTTGGAGAATCCGATGTTGGTACTTGACGATATTGAAGGAATAAAAAACGTTTTATCGTTGTCTAAAAATTCAGGAGTGAAACGCGTGTTTTATTCCAGTTCATCAGAAGTGTATGGGGAACCGTTTGAAATTCCTCAAAACGAAAATACAACTCCATTAAACTCTAGATTGCCTTATGCGATTGTTAAAAATGTAGGAGAGGCTTTCTTTAAATCCTATTACCAAGAATATGGTTTAGAATATACCATTTTTAGATTTTTTAATACCTATGGTCCAAATCAAAGTGAAGATTTTGTAGTGCCACGATTCATTAAAGCAGCTCTTAAAAACGAGACTATTTATTTGTATGGTGATGGTTTACAAACTAGATCATTTTGTTATGTAGACGATAATATTGACACTTGTATAAAAGCGATGATGGAGTCTAAATGTGTCAATGATGTATTAAATGTGGGAAGTGATAAAGAAATGACCATTTTAGACTTAGCCCAAAAGGTAATAGAAATAACGAATTCTAATTCTTCAATTATCCATTTACCTCCTTTGGAAGAAGGGGATATGACTAGAAGATGCCCAGACACGACTAAGATGAAAAATATTTTAGGAAGAGAATTGATGTCGTTAGAAGAAGGAATAACAAAACTTATTAATCATTATGAGAATAGGAAGTAACCCTAATAGTCACAAAGTAGTTGATATAAGCACAACATCACATAGGGTAATTATTCCTGTTTATATCCCCAATGCAGAAGGATACTTTAAAGATGCCTTAAATGTATTTAAAGTCTGTATCAACTCTTTAGTAGCAACGATTAATTCAGATACTGCGATTTCAATTGTTTCTAACGGATCATCAGCTGAGGTTAACGAGTATATATATAGTTTATGCAGAGATGGGAAAGTGGATAGGGCAGTTTTTAACAATGAAAATGTTGGCAAGATGAATGCTGTAATTGCTGAAACCCGAGCCAGTTTTGAAGAATTTGTTACCTATTCAGACGCAGATGTTTTTTTTGATAAAGGATGGTTGAAGCAAACTTTTGCAATGTTTCAAAACGTCTCCAAAGCAGGTTTTGTTTCAATGAATCCAACACCAGGAAATTATACTCACGCTGATTCGACCTTAATAAAAAACCTATTTGCAGTTTTGTTCGAAAGAAAAAAAACAAGCACAATTTGCGATTTTAGTGATTTAGAACATTTTCATAAAAGTACAGGGCAGAATTCAAGTTTTACAGAAAAAAAATTTCAGTCTTATGTTTTTTGTGTTTCTGAAGAAAATTATATTATTGGAGCAGGACATTTTTGCTGTTCCATTAGAAAAACACCAATCTTAAAATATGTGCCAAAAGAGAAATGCAATATCGCGGTGTCTGGTGGGTCAGAATCAATATATTTAGACATTCCGTTTGATAAAACTGGTTTGTTTCGTTTGTCGTCGCCAAAAGCTTATGTATGGCATATGGGGAATGTGTTAGAAAAGGATTGGGTAATAAAAAAAAATGAAGAATTAGAAGGGTTTACAGAAGAAAGTTTTAGTTTTCATAATCTTAAAAAAGACGTTTTCAATATCAATCTATTGCCTTATTCCGTAAAAATATTTTTAGTAAAAGTACTAAAAAAACTGAAAATCATAATTTAATCAATGGTAATACGATGATAAATTTATTTTTAAAAAAGGTAATTTACTACTTATTGAATATGCCAGAAAAAAAAGGGAAGGTAACACTATCTGGTTTTTCACGCGGCGTTCAAAATGTAATTTTTGAAGGTAAAAATATAGTGCCTGATCGTTGTAATTTTTCGGGAATTATAAAAATAGGTTATGCAACTACCTTAGGATATAATAATTTATTAGGAGGTGATATTACAATAGGTAAGTACTGCCAATTAGGTGCAGATGTAGCTTTGCATGCGGCCAATCATCCTATCTCGTTTATGAGCACTTATATCAACTCTAATTTGTTTAACGGTGAATTAAAACAATTAAAAGAAAATAATAAAATTGTTATCGGTAATGATGTTTGGATTGGTCATGGTGTAATTATTGTAGGCAATGTGTCTGTGGGTAATGGTGCTATTTTAGCGGCAGGAACAGTAGTCACAAAAGACGTTTTGCCTTATTCAATAGTTGCGGGTGTTCCTGCAAGAGTTATCAGAAAGCGATTTTCAGATGCCATTATAACCGAAATTGAAGCTTTAAATTGGTGGGATAAATCAGAGAAAGAATTAGCAGCAATAAAGCCCTTATTTTTGAAAGATTTTACAAATAGACATAGTATTTATGAGTAAAACAATAGTTATAATCCCCGCTCGTGGCGGATCGAAGCGATTACCAAATAAGAATGTGATGCAGTTTGGAGAAATTCCATTACTCGCACATTCTATTTTATATGCGCAAAAGAATCACGCTATCGTGGATGAAATTTATGTTTCGACAGACAATGCCGCTATAAAAGAAGTGGCATTAAACTATGGCGCGAAAGTAATAGATAGACCAGATGATTTATCGGGGGATTATGAACCTACTATTACAGCGATTGAACAGGGTTTAAAAAGTATTACTCCTGCTGTTGCAAATGTTATTATATTACAACCAACCAATCCGTTGCGCCCTGAAAATATGCTGAAAGAAGCCTATGAATATTATGAAAATAATAATTGTGATAGTTTGTTTACCGTTACCCGAAACCACCAGAAATTAGGAAGAATAGAACAGCAGACTTTTATATCTTACAATTATGAAGTGGGGCAACGCAGTCAGGATTTAGAGCCCTTGTATTATGAAAATGGATTGTTGTATATCACTAAAGCAAAAGCCATTTTAGAACATAAAATTATAACCGAAAACGCGTTTCCTTTCGAAGTAAATCATATTTTTGCGACGGTTGACATCGATACCCAAGCGGATTTAGATTACGCAGCGTATCTTTTTAAAAACCATAATTCTTAACTCAATTGATGAATCCATACATAGAAATTGCCGGACGAAAAATAGGATTAGATTATCCTCCTTTAGTCATTGCCGAAATAGGAATTAATCACGAAGGTTCCCTAAAAGTCGCCAAAGAAATGGTGGATGCGGCACATCGTGCAGGTGTTGAAGTAGTAAAACACCAAACCCATATTGTAGAAGACGAAATGAGCGGGGCTGCCAAAAAAGTAATTCCAGGAAATGCAACAGTTTCGATATATGAAATCATGGAACGTTGCTCTCTTAATGAAGCAGATGAGTTAGCGTTAAAAGAGTATGTAGAAAGTAAAGGAATGATTTTTATTTCGACCCCTTTTTCCCGAGCAGCTGCTGAACGACTAAAGAAGTTTGATATTCCGGCCTACAAAATAGGTTCGGGAGAGTGTAATAATTATCCATTACTAGAACATATTGCTTCTTTTGGCAAGCCTATAATTTTGAGTACTGGCATGAACACTATTGAAAGTATTCGCAAAGCGGTGGCCATTTTTGACAAACATAATGTAGCGGTAGCGTTGCTGCATACGACTAATTTATATCCTACACCTATTCATTTAGTTCGTCTAGGCGCCATGATGGAAATGCATAATGCTTTTCCGGATAAAGTTTTCGGTTTATCGGATCATACACTAAATAATAATGCTTGTTTAGGGGCGGTAGCCTTGGGAGCTTCTATTTTAGAACGTCATTTTACCGATCACATGAATCGAACTGGACCAGATATTATTTGTAGTATGGACGAACAAGCAACTCGTGAACTGATTGTCAATAGTGCTGAGTTGGCACAGATGCGTGGCGGGATTAAAGAACCAGCGATAGAAGAGCAGGTAACTATTGATTTTGCTTTTGCAACGGTTTGTAGCATAAAAGCAGTTAGAAAAGGAGAAGTTTTGACTAAAGATAATTTATGGGTAAAACGCCCCGGAACGGGAAAAATATTGGCGGAACATTTTAATGATGTACTAGGAAAAATGGCGACAAGAGACATTGGTAATGATGAACAATTGGTTTGGGATGATGTAATGTAGCGTCTCGACTGCGCTCGCCGTGACAGAGTGATATATTGTCAAATCGAGCGCAGTCGAGATTCATTTTAAGCAATAGATTATGAAATTCTATTACGTATATATTCTGAAATGCAACGATAATTCTTTATATGTTGGAATTACTTCTGATATTGAAAGGAGAGTATTGGAACATACTGCAGCGAAATATCCAGAAGCTTATACTCATTCTCGAAGACCTGTAACATTGGTTTTTTACCAGAACTTTACAGATCCTAATCAAGCTATTGAGTTTGAGAAGAAAATAAAAAAATGGAGTAGAGCAAAAAAACAGTGCTTAATAGATGAAAATTTTGATAAATTACAGGAATTGTCAGAATGTAGAAATGCCACACATCATAAATACAATCAGGACAATGAACTGGATTACTAGAGCTTGTCAAATCGAGCGCAGTCGAGATTTTTTTTTTAAGCAAATGGGCTAAAATATTTCAAGAATTCAATGAAAAAAATACTTTTTCTTACAGGCACACGAGCCGATTTTAGTAAAATTAAATCACTAATTTCTATTCTTGAAAAGCATCAAGGATATGAAGTTTTTGTATTTGTTACGGGAATGCATTTACAGGAGGAATACGGTTATACTTTATTAGAAATTGAGCGTTGCAACTTTAAAAACGTTCATACTTTTGAAAATCATACGCACGAGTCCACTATGGATTTGACACTGGCTAAAACTATTGAAGGACTTTCCTCTTTTATAAAAAACATTAATCCAGATCTGATAATCGTACATGGTGACCGAGTAGAAACACTTGCTGGTGCTATCGTGGGTTCTTTGAATAATATTTTAGTAGCTCATATTGAAGGTGGGGAAATTTCAGGAACGGTCGATGAACTGATTCGGCATAGCGTGAGTAAATTGAGTCATGTTCATTTTGTCTCTAATGCCGATGCAGCCAAACGATTGGAGCAAATGGGAGAAGTGAAATCGTCTATTTATACCATTGGGTCACCTGATATTGACATTATGTTTTCAGATACGCTTCCAGATTTATCGATTGCAAAAAAATATTATGGTATTTCTTTTGAAGATTATGCCATTGTAATGTTTCATCCCGTTACTACTGAGGCTAAAGAAATGCAACAATATACAGCTGATTTCGTAGATGCGATAAAAGAAGACGACCATAATTATGTTGTGATTTTTCCCAATAATGATTTAGGAAGTAAATTTATAATCAATGCGTATGAAAAGCTGAAGGAGAATCCTCGTTTTAGGGTTTTTCCTTCCTTGCGATTTGAATATTTTTTAACACTACTTAAAAACTGCCAATTCATAATAGGCAATAGCAGTGCCGGAATAAGAGAAGCTCCCTATTATGGGATTCCGATTATTAATATCGGTACACGGCAACAAAATAGAGCTGTTCATGCTGATATCATAAATGTAGATTATCAAAAAGCAAGTATAGTTGAAGCATTAAGCAGTATAGATTCTCATAAAGTAGTACATTCGGATATTGATTTTGGCCAAGGGAATAGTGCGCAATTGTTTTTAGAAACACTAAATAAAATGGAAATTTGGCAATTAAATCATCAAAAACAATTTCGAGACATTTAAATTTTTAAATAGTATCATGATAAGTAAAAATAGTAAAAAACGTATAAAGACTGTTTTAATGCAATTTGGGTTATGGAACTTTGTAAAAGCGATTAAAGGAAGTGATAAAGGAAATCCTTTAAATAAAGATTTTATGGAAGTAGGCGTAGAATTATACAAAGCGTTCGTAAAGCCAAATGATTTAGTATTTGATGTTGGGGCTAATTACGGAAATCGAGTAGCCCTTTTTTTATCTCTAGAAGCTAAAGTTGTTGCAATAGAACCACAGCAAAAATGTGTTGCTTATTTAAAAAATAAATTTAAGAATGTAGAAATTGAAGCAGTAGGGCTAGGTGCAAAACGGGAACTAAAAACTTTTTACGAGGCAGATCATTCAGTACTTTCTACTTTTTCAGGAGATTATATTGAAAAAGTAAAAAACACACGGCACAAGACATCTATTTGGACTAAAAAAGAGGAGGTTCAGATTGTTACTTTAGACGAGTTAATTTTAAAACATGGTCAACCATCGTTTATAAAAATTGATGTTGAAGGATATGAATATGCCGTTTTAGAAGGACTAAGCCAAAAAACGGGAACTATTTCTGTTGAATATAATGTTCCAGAAATGACTGATACTGTTATCAAGTGCCTTGATAAGTTACAAAACCTAGGCTATAATAGTTTTAATTATTCAATAGGGGAATCCATGGTTTTTAAAAATAATTGGATGTCTTATATCGAGTTTATGGCAATAGTTCAGCAGGATGCGTTTTTGCAGACTTCTTTTGGGGATGTTTATGCAAAATAAAGTAATGTCTTTTAATAATTTGAATTAAGTATATTTAATGACCAGCAAGCCTAATAGAATTCTTTTTTTAGTTCCCGATGGAGTGGGGGTTCGCAACTATTTGTATTCGGATATTATTGCACATGCGAAGCAAGCAGCAACGGTATGCGTTTGGTCTTCTCTTCCGAAAGAAGCTTTTGAATCTGTAGAAAAGCTACACGACATCAAAATTGACCATCAGTTTTTACCTTTAAAAAAACAAAGTATAGTTACTAAAATAGCTACTGAGTCAGCGACCTATGCAAGATTGTTAAACAATGCGAAATTAGTTGACAATCCTACTATTATGTTTAATTGGAATAATAAGGGAATTAATTTTAAGCAAGTAATTCAAAAAAAGATTTCAAAAAGTATAGGACTTTGGGCTTCAAAAAAGTACAATCGAATTCTTTGGTTAGAAAAGATAAGCGATTCTTTTTGGAGTTCTAAAATGATAGCTAGTTATGAAAACCAATTAAAAGCGCTGCAACCTACTGTTGTTTTTATAACGCATCAACGTGTTGCCGCTTTGATGCCGGTATGTTTAGCTGCAAATGCGCTTAAAATCAAAGTGGTTAGCGCAATATATTCGTGGGATAATTTGCCCAAAGCACGTTTAGCGGTAAAAGCAGATTACTATTTAGTATGGTCAGACTATATGAAAAAGGAAATGGAGTTGTATTATCCTGAAATAGCTCCTGAAAAAGTAGTTGTTACTGGGACGCCGCAGTTTGAATTCTATACAAACAAGGACACTATCGTTGCTAGAGAAGCGTTTGCTGCGATTTATAATTTAGATGTTGCAAAAAAATGGCTCTGCTTTAGCGGAAATGACGCTCTTAGTTCACCTTATGATCATCAGTATTTAGAAGATGTAGCTGATGCAGTTGCCACAATGGAGGCTGGAACGCGCCCAGAAATCATTTTTAGAAAAAGCCCAGCGGATGTCGATAATCGGTTTACGGCTATACTTGCAAAACACTCCAGTTTTATTACTGCGATAGAACCAGTGTGGAAAAATTATGGAGAAGGTTGGGGCAGTAATTTTCCAAAAGTAGAAGACGTATCATTGTTAGTCAACTTAGCTTTTCATTGTGATGCGGTGGTGAATATTGGTTCTACTATGGCGCACGATTTTGCTATTTATAATAAACCCTGTTTGTATTTGAATTACAATCAAACCTATTCAGAGCATTGGAATGTAGAGACGATTTATAATTTTCAGCATTTTAGATCTATGGGAGATTTAGATGCTGTAGGTTGGATTGCGAATAAAAAAGCAATTCTAGAAAAATTAAACGAAGCTTTACAGTTCCCTTTAGCTATAGCCTCCCAACGAAAGGTATGGATAGAAAGGGTGGTAAGACATCCGTTAGAGGAAAGTAGCGAGTTAATTGCTGCTGTATTGTTGCAGTCTAAAACCGATTCATAATGATTTATTTATATACTGCACCAACCAATGAGTTTGACCATAGTAAGGGCTATATTAATCCTTTGCTAGACTTTTTGGCTGTAGAATCTAGAACGGTAACGCCTATTTATGAGTTGAAGAATGATATGCCAGACGCTGACTTTGCTGTTCTACCGTTAGCAATTGAGTATTTTAAGAGTGCTAAACAAAAGGAATATCTAGATTCTTTTATTTCAGAAGCGGTACAAAACGGGAAGCCGATTCTACTATTTTCTACAGGAGATTTTGGCACGACCAGACGGAATAGTTTGATTTATACCTTACGATTAAGTGGTTTTGATAGTCAGATGGACAGCCGAACTGAAATGATGCCTCCCTTTTTTTTAGATCCTTTATTATTTTTAAATAAAGAATTTAAAATAGTATCTAAAACCGAGCAACCGAAAATTGGATTTGTGGGCCATGCTAATGGAGAAGTCGTAAAACTCATTAAAGAATTTATTTTATTTCTTAAAGGAAATGGATTGCGTCTTATTGGGAAAGATAATACGGACTATCAAAAATTTTATCCCTCTAGCTATTATAGAAATGTTTATTTAAAAAGCATTCAAAAAAATAAAGGGATTGTAACAGATTTTATTTTTCGTAAAAAATACCGCGCAGGTGTAGTGACAGAGGCGGATAGACATCGCACTTCTAAAGCCTTTTACAAGAATATATTTGAAAATCAATATGTTTTTTGTTTGAGAGGAACAGGTAATTTTTCGGTGCGATTCTATGAGACTTTAGCATTAGGTAGAATTCCTGTTTTAATTAATACGGATTGCAGATTGCCATTCAAATCAAAAATTAATTGGACAAGACATTGCTTAATTATACAGGAAGGGGAAGAACATACTATAGCTGAAAAAATAATTGAGTTTCATAATTCTCTAACGAATGTCCAGTTTGAAGAAATGCAACGTGGCAATCGAGAATTATGGGAAAATCATTTTACTAAAGAAAAGTATTTTGTGGAGTATGCTAAAGTCGTACAAGAACAAATAGTAAATTCACGAAATGATTAAAAAAATCAAAAACGAAATTAGTACGCGATACAAAACAACTCGGGTAAACCTGCGTTATATATCTGTATTAAAAAAAAAGGAAATTACTGAAAGACCTAAAATTATCTTTTGCTGTGACGGTTTATTTTCTCATGGTGGCTTATTAGATCGAATAAAAGGGATTGTTTCTTTTTATGAAGTAGCTAAAATTTTAGGTTATGATTTTCATATCTATTTCAACGATCCTTTTGATTTAGCCGTTTTTTTAGAACCCAATGCTGTTTCTTGGCAAATAGACAGCAATAAAATGAAGTTTAATTACTTAGATACTAAGGTACTTTATTTGATGAATAATTTTGATTGCAATCCAATTGACGAAATAAAAAAAACAAAATCTAAAAATTATTTAGTGTATGCTAATGTCGATTATTTAGCTACAATTTATAAACAAAATTCGCAAAAGGACAATGAACAGCTGTGGAGGAGTAATTTTAACGAATTATTTCGTAAAAGCATGCTCCTAGAAAATGAATTAGTAAGTTTACTTTCTAGTAAACGTCTGGTTTTTCACTTGCGTTTTACAAGTTTAATGGGTGATTTTAACGATACTACTCGGCATGTCTTAAATGTAGATGCAAGAATGCTACTGATTCATAAGATTATGAAAAAGATCGACGAAAATGTTTTGAGTCATCCTGACAAAATTATTTATGTCCTTTCAGACAGTGCGTTTTTTTTAGAGTATATTAAAAGAAACACAAAGTATAATGTTTTAGCAGGCAGTCCGGAACATGTTGATTTTTCAAAAGGAACTACAACTGCTAATCAATCCCATTTAAAAACATTTTCAGATTTCTATTTTATGGTAGAAAGTGATGAGGTGGTTATGCTGCGTTTAGACGGCATGTATTCTAGTAGTTTTTCAAAGTATGCTGCTATTTTAGGAGGCAAAAAATTTTCAATTATTCAATAAAAAAAATATGCATATTTGTTATTTAACGAATGAATATCCAAAAAAGGGCTTTCCTCACGGAGGTATAGGAAGTTTTGTTAAGACAATAGCAGTTGCTTTGGTAAAGGAAGGACATCAAGTAAGTGTTATTGGTGTTAATTACACAGCAGATGATGAGGATACTGTTGAAGAAGGAGTACACATTTATCGATTAAGAAAAAAACACATAAAAGGGATTACTTGGTGGTACAATTTTAATCGAATTAGTAAAAAAATTAAAGAAATTCATCAATTGCAACCAGTTAATATTGTTGAGACTTCTGAGCTAGGTCTTGCTTTTTTACGAAAAATAAAAGATATAAAATATGTGATTCGATTGCATGGAGGACATCATTTTTTTGCTGAATCAGAAAATCGCGATGTTGATTTATGGAAAGGATGGCAAGAAAAAAGATCTTTTAAAAAAGCAGATGCTTTTGTTGCCGTCTCTAATTATGTAAAAACGCACACAGAAAAGTATTTAGAATATCATAATAAAGCAGTAGAATTAATTTCATATCCTATAAATACGAGTTTGTTTCAACCTATTGCTGGAGATATTGTGGAACATCAAATCGTTTTTGCCGGTACCGTTTGTAAAAAGAAAGGGGTTGTAGAACTGATTAGAGCGTTTGCATTAGTGAAAGAAAAGTTTCCTAATGCTACTTTAATGATTTACGGCAGAGACTGGTTTTTTCCTAACGGGGAATCTTTTATAGCGATGTTAAAAGAAAAAGAATTACCTAATTTAGGGACATTGGCAGATTCAATTACTTTTTTTGGAGCTGTTAATTACGAAAGTATTCCAAGTAAATATGCGCAAGCACAAGTTTGTGTTTTTCCATCACATATGGAAACACAAGGTTTAGTCGCTCCAGAGGCTATGGCTATGGGTAAAATGGTTGTTTTTACAAAATTAGGGCCAGGTGCAGAAACGATAGTAGATTTTAAAACAGGCTTACTTTGTGATCCCCGTTCTCCTGATGATATAGCGCAAAAAATAATTTGGGTTTTTGAAAATCAGACGAAATCTAATGCCATTGGTCTAAAGGCGCGTGATTTTGTAATTGGTAAATATGGACTAAATAAAATCGTAGAGAAAAATAAAGTTTTTTACAACTCAATTTTAGACTAAAAGCAGATGACAGTAGTACAACTAATACGGTCCGATTATAAAAAACACAAATGATATTGAGGCAATTTCTTTTCTATTGTTTTTTTAACTCAAGGATTTTGGGCTGTTTTCCAATATAGGATAGCTCATTGGAATTAATTCGAGCATTAGGTACTTTGAAACTTTTGGTATGGGAAAATATCGCCTTACATTTAACAAAATGATAGAATGAAGTTTTTAATTATAACAAATGTTACTCATAAGATTGAGCGAAACCAATACTTTGCTTATGCTCCCTATGTTCGTGAAATGAATATCTGGGGAAATAATATGGACGAAATTACTATTGTAGCTCCAAGAAGTAATTTTACAAAAACAGCAATTGACTGTGCCTATGAACATCTAGCTATCAAATTTATTCCCGTCGAAAGTTTTGATGTTTTAAGTTTGAAAGGTATTCTAAAAACAATTTTGAAAACTCCAAAAATTAGCTGGCAATTATATGCAGCTATGTGCGAAGCTAATCACATTCATTTACGCTGTCCAGGAAACATGGGATTGTTAGGGAGCGTTGTTCAATTACTATTTCCGAAAATTCCAAAAACAGCTAAATATGCTGGTAATTGGGATCCTAAGTCGAAACAGCCTTGGACGTATAGCTTACAAAAATGGATTATTAGTAATTCTTTTTTAACCCGTAATGTGCAGGTATTAGTCTATGGAGAATGGGAGAATAGTACTAAAAATATTAGATCTTTTTTTACGGCTACCTACTCCGAAGCGGATAAAGAAGCGGTATTGCCTAGAAATTGGGGTCAGACAATTCGTTTTGTATTTGTAGGAACTTTGGTAAAAGGAAAAAATCCATTGTATGCCATTCAAATGGTGGAGCGGTTGTACCATCTTGGGCATAAAGTACAATTGACAATTTATGGAGAGGGAGTCCTTCGGTCAGTTTTGGAACACTATATAACAGCGAACCAACTAGAGGAGATTGTTCATTTAGCAAGTAATCAACCTAAAGAAACAGTAAAACAGGCGTATCAAACAAGTCATTTCGTGCTGCTGCCTTCGGATAGTGAGGGTTGGCCAAAAGTAATAGCCGAAGGCATGTTTTGGGGATGTGTTCCTTTAGCCACTAAGGTGTCATGCGTACCTTATATGTTAGATTACGGAAAAAGAGGAATTGTACTAGAAATGAATTTGGAAAAAGACAGTCAACATATTAGTGCTTTATTGCAGGATCCAATCCAGTTTGATACCCTGCAAAAAAGAGCTGTATCGTGGTCTCGGTTGTATACGACGGATATTTTTGAGCTTGAAATTAAAAAATTATTAGGGAGATGAGAGTTTTGCAATTGATACAGTCTTTAGAAGCTGGAGGAGCAGAACGGATAGCTGTTAATTATGCCAATGGTTTGTCTGAGCATATTAGCTTTTCGGCCATGGTTACTACGCATTCAGAGGGAGCATTGAAGGCAGAATTAAATAAGAGCGTTTCGTATATGTGTTTGCAGCGTAGGAGTACTTTTGATCTTAAAGCGCTTTTTAAACTGAGAACTTTTATAGAAAAAAATAAAATTGCTATCGTTCATGCGCACGGAACTTCCTTTTTTATTGCCTTTTTACTAAAAATAATTTATCCTCGAATTAGAATTATATGGCATGAACATTATGGAGGTCGGGTAGAACAATCACTTTTGTCAAATTGGATACTGTTTATTTGTTCGCGATTTTTCGAATCCATTTTTGTAGTAAACTTGGAACTAGAGCGTTGGGTAAAAGAAACACTATGTTTTAAGAACGTATTTTTCATTCCAAATTTTGCAACTATAAACGAAGACGTTATTAAGACAACTTTTTTGCAAGGAGAAGTCGGCAAACGTATTGTACTTTTGGCGAATTTAAAAAGCCCGAAAAATCATATGGCTATCTTAAGTGCATTTCAAGAATTGCAACTGCAGCGATTGGGTTGGAGTTTGCATTGCGTTGGTAAGATTTATAATGATCGTTATTCGGATGATATTAAGGAGTATATTTCAAGTAATAAGCTAGAAGGCAGCATTTTTTTAATAGATGTTAGAAACGATATTTCTCACATATTATCACAAGCTACAATTGGTGTTTTAGTCTCTACAGCAGAAGGGTTCCCTGTTTCTTTGCTAGAATATGGTTTGGCTAAATTAGCGGTTCTTTCTACTAATGTTGGCTATTGTTCTGAAGTTATTAATGAGGGCGTAAATGGATTATTATTCAATCCTAATAACCCGAACGAGTTAGAATGTCAATTAAGTGAAATAATTGATGAACCTATTAGTAGTCGGATGCAGTTTGGTTTAAATTTGCAAAAACTTGTAGGAGAGCGATATTCAAAAGAGAATATAATAACTACTTTGCTTTTACATTATAGAAGAAAATAATCAAAAATGATTAAAGAAGATTTTACCTATTTGAATATGGTTTTATTGCACGTTGCGATTGGTGCAACCGTTCAGTTTATTCCCTTTATTTCTATTTTTTTTGGGTATGGAATGTATTTGTTTTGGATTTTATACATCATCAAGAAGCAAAATAGAAATAATGAAGTACTTATAGCAGCAGCTTATATTGTAGGGAGTGAGGTTTTTTTAAGGATGACAGGGGGGAATCCTTTATACGAGATTACAAAATACGGGGTAATTATTTTTCTTTTAATTGGGATGTATTATAAAGGGATATCGAGAGGAGTAATTCCATATTGGATTTTTTTGTTGTTGTTGGTCCCTGGCTTAGTATTGTCTACATCTGTTTTGAGTATTGAATCTAACATGCGGACCACAATCATGTTTAATATCTCTGGCCCTGTATGTTTGGGAATTGCATCTTTATATACTTTTAGGCGTAAAATTTCATTAGAAAATACAAATGATGTTTTATTAGCGATGGGGTTGCCGATAGTTGCTTGTATGACTTATGTTTTTATTCATTCTCCGAGTACTAGAGAAATAATAACAGGTACCAGCTCGAGTTCAGCAGCGTCAGGTGGGTTTGGTCCAAATCAGGTAGCTACGATATTTGGGATGGGAATGTTTATCTTTTTTTCCAGAATCATTTTATCCTCAAAAACCAGTTTTCAAGTCGTGCTTAATGCGATTTTGGCACTTTGTATCGCTTACAGAGGATTGGTAACATTTTCAAGAGGAGGAATGATTACAGGAATTCTAATGCTTGGCTTATTGTTATTGTTTTTATATCAAAAATCAAATTTTAAAGGCCGTGTAAAATTGAGTTATATTATGATCCTTATTGGATTTACGCTATCTGTTGGATGGATTTTCACCGTTTCGCAAACAAATGGATTAATTAATAATCGCTATGCCAATCAAAATGCTAAAGGAGAACAAAAAGAAAGTAAATTTACAGGTCGAGAAGATATTGCCAAGGATGAGATTGATTTGTTTTTGCAAAACCCTATTTTTGGGGTAGGAGTCGGCAGAGGATATGAGCTTAGAAAGATTTCAACTGGAGATGATGTGTTGTCTCACGATGAAATTACAAGAATGCTTGCGGAGCATGGTTCTTTTGGTCTTTTAGGCTTGTTAATTCTTTTAGTTACTCCGTTAGTTTTGTATTTAGAAAATAAGTTCAATATGTTTTTGTTGTGTTTTGTAGTTTTTTGGTTCTTCACCATAAATCATGCGGCAATGCGTCTGGCTATACCTGCATTTGTTTATTCCTTGTCTTTGCTAAACGTGCAATTAGGGAGTCCTATGAAAGTGAGAGAAGAAGACGAGTAATCAGTTTTTAGTGATCAGTATTCAGTGTTCAGTGCTCAGTGCTCAGTGCTCAGTGTTTTTACCACTACCCTAAAAGGAGCTAAAATGTAGTATGCATTCTCCTTACTTTGCTTTATAGAATAGCTATTTCTTCACTATTTCATAGATTAGGTTTTTTTTAAAGGAATCTTGTTATAATATTTAACATTTTTATAATGATATGGTGACAAAAGTATTAAATTGCGGGAATTACCACGAAAAAAATAATGCCGAAAAATAAAATACATTTTGAAATATCAGAGCGGAAGATGATTCTTCGTCTCTTTGATGTTATTTTTGTTTTAGGTAGTCTATATTTGGTGGGAACTTTTTTTGATTTTGAATATCTGGAAGCAGCTGTCACTAATGGCTACTGGGCTCTTTTTTTTGTGGTTTATCTCAGTGTTTTTGGGGCTATTTTTGAAATGTATAATCTGCAGGTTGCCAGTAACGAGTTTCAAGTTTTGAAAAGCACGCTGTTAACGTCATCTACTACAGTTTTGGTCTATTTACTGACTCCTGTTTTTTCACCAGAACTACCCTCTAACCGCCTTCAAATTTTAGTTTTTTACTGTATTGTTTTTACTGTATTGTTTTTATGGAGGCTATTTTATGTTCGTTTTTTAGCTAGTAATCGATTTCTTCAGAATGCAGTATTGATTTGTGAACAGGCACAAGTGGAAGAATTGATTCTGGGATTAGAAAGTATTGATCCGCATTATAGAATCATTGGCTATGTAAGTGCCGATACAGCTGCAAATGTCAACTTTAGTCATCATCATTATGTGGAGTCTATAGATAAAAATGA
Organism: uncultured Flavobacterium sp.; assembly: GCF_963974175.1. Lineage (GTDB taxonomy): Bacteria > Bacteroidota > Bacteroidia > Flavobacteriales > Flavobacteriaceae > Flavobacterium. Next base: position 116,675 of record NZ_CAXBBR010000010.1, on the reverse strand, counting down.
TTTGGCTTCTTTTGTAAAGAAAAATGCCGTTTCCGAAATTGTGATTGCTTCTCAAGAGACAGCTGGGATTACTAGTGAATTGTATCAGCAATTGATTCAGATGTTAGAATCTGGAAAGCTGATTAGGGAATATACCCAGGTTTATGAAAGTAAGACGCATCGCATACCGGTACAATATATAGCAAGGGATTTTTACCGTTTTTTCCCGTTTAGCAGGAATAATCACAATAAATTATATTTGGCTGTTGTTCGGGTTTTTGAAATTGGACTTTCAATAATTGGACTATTTTTATGTTCGATTTTTATACCCTTTATTGTCATTGGAAATGCAATTGGAAATAGAGGGAAATTATTCTACACTCAAGAACGTGTAGGTAAGGACGGAGTTGTATTTGCTATTTTGAAATTTAGAAGTATGAGGAATAACTGCGAAAGTAATGGAGCAGTTTTTGCTACAACGGGTGATTTACGCGTAACAGCTTTTGGAAAATTTATGCGTAAAACCCGCATCGATGAATTCCCTCAATTTCTTAATGTTTTAAAGGGAGATATGGCTATTGTAGGACCGCGGCCCGAGCGTCCTTTTTTTGTAAAAGAGATTTCAGAAATAATGCCATTCTACGAGACAAGGCACGTTATAAAACCGGGACTTACCGGTTGGGCACAAGTCAATTATTCGTACGGAGCTTCAATTGATGACAGCTTGATTAAATTGCAATATGATCTGTATTACATCAAACACAGAAGCTTTTATTTGGATTTAAATATTGCACTAAAAACCATAACAACGGTATTGTTTTACAGAGGGCAGTAGTAAGGGAACGGCAAAGGGCAATATCAATTGAAAATTCAAGAATCAATTGTTTTAAAGCAGTTGATTTAATTTAAAAATAGGTCCGAATTTTTCTTTAAAAATATTTTTAACTGTTCTCTATACGATTTTAAAATAGCTACGCAATTTTAAAAATCACTCGAACTGACGGATCGGTGCTTCACTCTTCGTTCCTTCACCAAAAGCTTAGGGGTGTGCTTCGGATAGTTTTTTTTCGATACCCTATTCGCTGTCAAAATCACAGTCGTCACTTCGAGTGTTTCAAAATTTTTATTTTGAAATGTATCGAGAAGGCTAAGCATAGATACTACTTCCCGAAATAGTTATGGGATAAATTGAACTAACCTTTTTGGATTACTTTATCTAGATAATAATAGGAATCTTCTTTTTGTTCTTTATTGCTAATTTTACTAACAGTACACCATTCGTAATAATAAGAGGTAACACAATCAATAAATGCGCCTTGTTGATTAGTATAATTAAATATATCGCTAAAAAAAGCAGGTTAAACAAGCAGAGGTTGTAAATCCATTTCTTGTTGTCTTTATAGTAGAAATAAAGTAGCGCAAGCAAGGCGGGGTTAAACAATAAAACATTGTAATTGTATGCCAATTCGTGATGACTCGAATAAAATCCAACGAACAAAAAGAACAGCCCCAACATTCCCATTATTAAAAAGTAGATTTGGTTTATTATTTTGCCATTCATAAAGAGTATGAATCCAAGAAGGAGGCCATATGTATAGAAATTATTCCACCAAGAGCTAGGAGGGGTTTCGTTATATTCGAGAAGCGTTTTGTTCTCCTTAGCAAGCAGATGGTTGTTGAACTGCACTGTTTTTAAACTTTTGTTTAATTCGAAGGGTAAAAAAATCTGAGTGCCTAATTGGTCGACCTTTTTTCCAAAAATAATACTAGTTCCCAGTTTTTCATAAAAATGTCCGTCAAAATAAGGATACAGAATGGTTCTATAGGTAATGTTAGTATCGCTATTTTTTACGATCGCGGTGGTGCTTAATGTTTTATTGATGATATCCACAACCATAGAAGTACAGTTTTTATCAATAAATTTATAGGTGTAATGGCTTTCTCCCGAAGCCAAAGAAGTATTTAAGTTGTCAAACAATTTTTGTTTCAGGCTATCAGGGATATTTAGTTCCTGCTCGTAAACAGATCTTCTTTCGTAAGTATATTCATTTATGAAGTCAGTGTACGGATGTGCAACGGCAAAATACTGCAGGTCTCCTTTTGTGAATTTCGCGACAAAGTTAGGTGTATTAAAGTCAAAGGCACCATAGTTATATACCAAGTCTATAAATTGGTTTGGGTCGCTAATTCGGATAGCTGTGTGTCCAAAAAGGGAATACGATTCATTTCCAGTTCCACAAGTCAATACGCTAACACGGGCATTTTCTGAAAGTATAGTGGTTTGCCCAAAGCTAAAGTTTATTGAGGTAATTAGCAGAAGGGATAGAACTGTTTTTTTTAATAATAATGATGAATTCATTTGATATACTGTTATGTCTATTTGTTTAACTAAGTCGGTTTTAAAGACAGCACGCAAAAAAGCGTGGCACTCGAAAGGAGTTCTTAAAAACACTGTTTTTTTTGGGTATAGTGTAAAATAAAATTACTTTAACCCGTTGGGTGCAATTAGTTTTTGATGATGATTTTTCGTCAGTTCGAGTAATTTTCGATAGAAAATTGTATCGAGAACTAGAAAAATTTCATTAAAAACGGTTCTCGATACATTTTTTGTTCCGTTTTACTACACAAAAAACACTCGAACTGACGTTCTTAATAATTACACCCAACGGTTTACTTTACTTATTATCTTCGTTTATTTTGGGAATCTTTTGTCTTACAGTTTTTTTTCAAAATTATTGATTAAGTTGATTAATTCCTAAAAAGCGATAAGTCCACTTTTAACGAAAAAATATTCGAATACAAAGCAGCACTTTGATTTCCTAAATCTGTTAAGGCGTAATCCACTTGGATGCCTTTGTATTTAAAACCCAATCCGATGTTGGGTTGGAAACCTACTTTTTCGGTGTTGTCTAGTTGCTCGATATTTTGAAAGTTTCCTACTCCAGCTCGTACAAAAACCAAGTCCGTATATCCAAACTCAAGTCCTAAAGCGGGGTCAATACTTACAAAATCAGAAGAAAGAAGATCATTGGTTTTGGTAAAGCGCATGTTTACATTGGCCGCAGCCATAATACTGTAGTCGTAGCGCACAATAAACTTTTTAGAAAGCCCTAATTGAGCTTTTGGAGCTGTAATTTCAGTGCTTTCTGGAAGTTCTTGATTTTGTCGCGGTACTGCGTCGGCAATTTTTTGATATTCTTTTTCGTCTATGTTCCATATGTTATAGGTGGTGGTTATGTCGCGAACCATTAATCCAAATTGCCAGTCATTTTTTTCAAACTGAAATCCGACATCAAATCCAAATCCCCAGGAATCTGCAAATTTCCCTATAATCCTTCTTATAATTTTTGCATTTACTCCATATTGAAATCCGGGAACGGCTAACTTTCGAGCATAAGAAAAGGTAAAGCCATAGTCAGCCGTCGAAAAAAGACTGATTCTGTTGTAATCTATGCTTCCTTCACTGTCTATCAATTCAGTAGTGTTCAAAATATCGTCGACCCCAAAACGGATTAACGAAATCCCCCAGGCACTACGGTCGTCAATTGGACTAGCATAGCCAATGTAATCGTACTGGGCTATATTTGCAAAATAATTAGCGTGCATCAAAGCTAATTGGTGGTCTTCTAATTTGGTTAATCCTGCAGGGTTCCAATAACCAGAATTCACGTCGGCAGTTGAAGCCGTAACCGCGTTAGCCATACCTAAGGCTACTGCATCGACTCCAATATTCATAAATTCATTGGAATATTTTCTAACGGCTTGCCCGTAATTTAGGGTAGAAACCAAAAGCAATAAAAAGAATTGATTTTTTTTCAATCGTACAGTTTTTTACCAACCAAAGCAGGATTTAATTTCCATCAAAAATATAATATTTTGCTGAGCTTAGTTCGTTCTTTTACTAAATAAATAGGATTGCCAATGGTAGTGTTGATAATCTCTATAAAAAACGGCTGTTGCATTCACTTATTATATTAAATTTGTCAGCTAAGACTTTAAATTTCAATTTGCAATGAACATTAAAAAACACATTCCTAATTCAATAACATTACTTAATCTATTGTGTGGCTGTATAGCAATGGTCTTTGTGACTAACTCTGATTTTGAAATGGCTTTTTATTTTGTTTGTCTCGGAATCTTTTTAGATTTTTTTGATGGTTTTTTTGCTCGATTATTAAAAGTTTCAGGTCCGCTGGGGTTACAGTTGGATTCCTTAGCTGATATGGTTACCAGCGGAGTAGTTCCAGGATATGTGATGTTTTTTTTACTTTCGAACAGTCAGCATGAAATTTCAACACACTTTATGATGCCTTATCTTGGATTTATTATCACGATGGGTTCTTGTTATCGATTGGCTGTATTTAATATTGATACGCGCCAGACGAATTCATTTATTGGATTGCCAACGCCTGCCAACGCACTGTTTATTTTAAGCTTACCTCTGGTGCTGAAATATTCAGATTCTATAGTTGTGCTTGAAATCTTGACTAATCAATGGGTTTTGTTAGCGATTACACTCTTTAGTGCTTATATCTTGAATGCAGAGATTCCTTTATTTTCTTTGAAGATTAAGAAGTTTAACCTTAAGGATAATGCACTCCAAATTGTCTTTTTATTTCTTTCTTTTTTATTGTTAGTTTTTTTCCAATATGCTGGAATTCCATTGGTCATCATTGGGTATGTACTACTGTCAATAGTGAGCAATAAATTTTTATTGGATGAGAAGAAAAAGCGTTAAAAGAAAACCGCCGGTACGTCGCGGGACTAAAAAGAAAGCTTCTTTTTTCTCTGGAAAAGTACTACGCTTCACGATGCTCACTTTTTTTATTCTTCTCGTTTTTGGGATGGGCTATCACTATAGAAATGGTCTAGCGTATTATTTTAGCTTTAAATCAAATAAGGTTTTGCGGCAAGAGGCGGAAGACAAGCGTCTTTCGGATGTTCGAAATTACCAGGTTTTAGACAATCATAAAGGGAAAGCGATAGGATTGGACGTTTCTGAATACCAAGGTAAAATTAATTGGGTAGACGTTGATACCTTAGAAAGTAAATATCCTGTACACTTTGTTTTTATTCGGGCAACCGTTGGGAATGACCGCATAGACAAGCAATTTGATGAGAATTGGCTTGGCGCCAAAAAAAACAAACTGATTCGTGGTGCCTATCATTACTATCGTCCTAATGAAAATTCCTTAGAACAAGCCGAACTTTTTATTAAAACAGTTACTTTAAGAAAAGGGGATTTACCTCCTGTTCTGGATATTGAAAAACTGCCTAAAAATCAATCGGTAGAACGGCTAAAAGTTGGGTTGAAAAGATGGTTGAAAAGGGTAGAAGAACATTATAAAGTAAAGCCTATCATCTATACCGGCGAAAGTTACTATGATGATTTTTTAAAAGAAGAATTTAGTGATTATCTTTTCTGGATCGCCAACTATAATTTTTACCGTGAAAATATGGAGGAAGATTGGCTGTTTTGGCAATTTACCGAAAAAGCTTCTGTTTCAGGAGTAAAAGGTAGTGTAGATGTGAATATATATAATGGTGATTTGCAGCAACTGCGATATATTACGGTGGAGTAGTGTTCAGTGTTCAGTAATCAGTGTGTAGCGATCAGTATTCAGTTCTTGGTAATAATTTTTAGTATTCAGCATTAAATAACAATATAAGTAATGAAATTTCAAGATTTATTAGCGTATCAGAAATCATTTTCATTAGCGATGAAAATTTTTGAAATGACAAAACTATTTCCGAAAGAAGAAATGTATTCTTTAACGGATCAAATTAGGCGTTCATCAAGAAGTGTACCAGCGAATATCTCAGAATCCTATAGAAAAAGGGTCTATCCTAAAAATTTTCATAGCAAATTAACAGATTCAGATGCCGAAAATTCAGAAACTCAGGTTTGGCTGGAGTTTTCATTTAAATGCAACTATATAACTGAAAGTGTTTACAATGAATTGTTAACTGAAAGTAATGAAGTTGGAAAACTAATTAATTACATGATTTTAAATCCGCATAAATTTGGTGTGACTCAGTAAGTATTCAGTGATCAGTTCAGTTTGCAGTATTCAGTTTGTATTGTTCGGTAATCAGTGTACAGTAATCAGTTTGCGGTGTTGAGTTTTTAGGATTTGGATTGGAGCACGCACTCATTATTTTGGCAGGTACATGGTTATTCCAATTATTATGATAATTACAATCACAAAAACGGCAACTGAAATGGAATTTGCAAAATTAACTGTCCAGCCAGCCCAAGCCATTCTTTTAGGAGGAAGTATGCGTTTGTCTTCTTTATTGTAGTAAAAGACGCCAAGCTTCCAATTGTCGGGGTCTTTGTGCCATTTCTCTAAAATGTCTTTACTGGGTTTTTCTTTTTGGCTCATAATACAAACTGGTTTAAGTTTTGAATTTGATATATAAACAAGGGTTGTTTTTTAGAACTGATCAGTGAATACGGACCACTTTTTTTTAAACTGATCACTGTACACTGATTTAAACCTGCTCACTGGATACTACTCACTGTACGCTTTTTTTTAAACTGATCACTGTACACTGACCACTCTTCTAAAGCTGATCACTCTCTTAAAACTCGATCTTTTTCTTTCTCAATTCAAAGTTCTGTCCTAAGTAGACACGACGAACCATTTCATCTTCGACTAATTCTTCTGGTACTCCTGCTTTTAAGATTCCTCCTTCAAACATAAGATAGGTTTTATCTGTAATAGCTAAGGTTTCCTGTACGTTGTGATCAGTGATCAGGATTCCGATGTTTTTATTTTTTAATTGCGCTACGATTCTCTGGATGTCTTCTACAGCCACAGGATCGACACCTGCAAAAGGTTCGTCAAGTAAGATGAATTTAGGATCGGTAGCCAGGCATCGTGCAATTTCAGTACGACGACGTTCTCCTCCAGACAGTAAATCACCACGATTAGTACGGATGTGTTCTAAACTAAATTCTTCAATTAGGCTTTCCATTTTGGCAACTTGCTCTTCTTTAGAAAGAGTAGTTAGTTGTAAAACACTCAAGATATTGTCTTCAATACTTAGTTTTCTAAAAACGGAAGCTTCTTGCGCCAAATATCCAATTCCTTGCTGCGCTCTTTTGTACATAGGATAGTCAGTAATATCCAAATCGTCAAGGTAGATGTTACCTGAATTTGGTTTAACCAATCCTACAATCATATAAAAGGAAGTTGTTTTTCCAGCACCGTTAGGTCCTAATAAACCAACGATTTCACCTTGATTTACTTCGACCGAAATACCTTTTACTACACTTCTTCCTTTGTATGTTTTTACTAAATTCTCAGCTCTTAAAATCATATGCGTTGGTTTAAACGTTAGTCGTTTAATTGTTTAATCGTGTCAAATAAACGAATAACCAAATTAACAAATAACCCTATTAACAATTATTTAGTTTCTTCCCAAGTTTAGTTATTAGTCTAAAACGTCAGGAATTACTTTTTTAATCAATGAAGAAGAATGTTATTTCGTTGTGGTTTCTTCTAATGCTTCCCAAAACTCATAAGCTCTGCGTAAATGAGGTACCACAATAGTTCCGCCAACTAAGGTTGCAATTCCCATTGCTTCCATCATTTCTTCTTTGGTTACTCCAATTTTATGACTGGTTTCTAAATGGTATTTTACGCAATCATCGCAACGTAAAACGGCAGATGCCACTAAGCCCAATAGTTCTTTCGTTTTCACATCAAGAGCACCTTCAGCATAAGCATTTGTGTCTAGGTTGAAAATTCTTTTAACTATTTTGTTGTTGTCAGCCAGTAATTTTTCGTTCATTCTAGAACGATATTCATTAAATTCTTCAATAATAGCAGCCATAATTATTCTTTTTTATTTTTAGATACAAATACCGAGATAAAGATACTTGCTTCATAGATTAATAGCATTGGGATTGCAACAATAGTTTGACTTACTACATCCGGTGGTGTTACGATAGCGGCAATAACAAGAACAAGTACAATTGCATATTTTCTGTAAGTTCTTAAAAATTCAGGACTTACAAGTCCTAGTTTTGTCAAGAAATAGATGATAATTGGTAATTCAAAAAACAATCCACTCGCTAGGACAGATGTTTTTACCATTCCGATATATGAGTCTAACGTAAACTGATTGAGTACTACAGGACTGACGGTGAAGGTAGCTACGAAGTTTACTGACATGGGGATGACTACAAAATAGCCAAATAGCACACCAATAAAGAAAAGTAACGAAGAAAAAAAGATGAATACCTTAGCATTTTTCTTTTCATTCATATAGAGTGCAGGACTGATAAATTTCCATATTTCCCATAATATATAAGGAAAGCTTAATATAAATCCAGCAAGAATACAGACCCAAATAAATACGTTTACTTGGCCTTCCATCTCCGTGTTCTGAATGATAAAGGGCATTTCAGTAATACAAATGCTATCTGCGAAGCCCAATGAATGAGATAGATCACAGAAAAAATGATAGGTAAAAAACGTTGGTCTTGTAGGTCCAAATATGATAGTGTCGAACAGGAAGTCGCTAAAAAAATAAGTGGCAATAGCCATAATTATGATTGCTACTGTGCTGCGTACTAATAACCATCTTAAATCTTCCAGATGATCTAAAAACGACATTTCGTTTTGATTTTTCTTTGCCATTATACTATTCCTTCTTTTAAAATATCGTGTAGGTGTAAGACGCCTTTGTACTCTCCATTGTCTACCACAACTAGTTGGGTGATAGAGAAATCTTCGAGAATATTTAATGCGTCAACAACCATATCGTTTGATTGAATTAATTTTGGATTTTTGGTCATGATGTCTTTCGCTGTCAATTCTGCAAATGAATCTCTTTCGTTTAACATTCTTCGAATATCACCGTCTGTTATAATTCCGATTACTTTATCGTTTTCAATAACTGCTGTAACACCGAGGCGTTTTTCCGAAATTTCAAAAATCACTTGTTTTATTGCTGTATCTGGAGAAACCATAGGTTTTAAAGTATGCTCTAACATGTCTTTAACTCTAAGTAATAATTTTTTACCTAAAGCACCTCCCGGATGGTATATTGCAAAATCTTCTGCTGAGAAATTTCGCATTTCCATTAGGCAAACGGCAATAGCATCACCCATCACTAATTGAGCAGTAGTGCTATTGGTAGGAGCCAGGTTGTTTGGACAAGCTTCAGCATCTACAGTGGTGTTTAAGACATAGTCAGATCCTTTGGCAAGAAATGAAGTCATGTTGCCGGTTATAGCAATCAATGTGTTTCCAAAACGTTTTAAAAAAGGGACAACAACTTTTATTTCAGGGCTGTTTCCGCTTTTTGAAATGCAGATGATAATATCATCCTTTTGTACCATCCCTAAGTCTCCGTGAATCGCTTCGGAGGCATGAAGAAACATTGAAGGCGTTCCTGTAGAATTAAATGTCGCTACCATTTTTTGAGCAATAATCGCGCTTTTTCCGATTCCTGTAACGATTAATCTTCCTTTAGAACTATAGATTGCCTGCGTTGCATCTGAGAAATTATCGTCTAGAAAATCAGTTAGTTTGGTAATTGACTCGCTCTCAGACAGAATGGTTTTTTTGGCTATCGCCAATATGTTTTCTTTAGATATCAAAACAGAATGTTTAAAATTTGTGAGTGTAAAAGAATTTAGTATCTTTATGTGATGCAAATTTATACAAAATACCACATAATACCATACAATAAAGAATGAATTCAAACGAAATTGATATACATATAGAATTAAAGAAATATTTTGGCTTTGGCCAATTTAAAGGGCTACAGGAACAGGTTATCAAAAGTTTGCTTAATAAACAAAATACTTTTGTAATTATGCCTACTGGCGGTGGTAAATCGCTCTGTTATCAGCTCCCCGCTTTAGTTCAAGAAGGAACGGCAATTGTTGTTTCTCCCTTGATCGCTTTAATGAAAAACCAAGTAGATGCCATTAGGAGTTTATCGACAGAAAGTGGTATTGCCCATGTTTTAAATTCATCACTCACAAAAACAGAGATCACTCAAGTTAAAAAGGATATTACTTCTGGATTAACGAAGCTGTTGTATGTTGCTCCGGAGTCTTTGACAAAAGAGGAAAATGTTAATTTTCTTAAAAACGTGACCATTTCTTTTGTTGCCATCGATGAGGCGCATTGTATTTCCGAGTGGGGTCATGACTTTAGGCCGGAATACAGAAATTTAAAAAATATAATTAAACAATTGGGCGATGTGCCTGTCATCGGTCTTACCGCTACGGCAACGCCAAAAGTTCAGGAAGATATTCTGAAAAATTTAGATATGTGTGATGCGACTACTTTTAAAGCATCATTTAACAGACCTAATCTATATTATGAGGTACGAACAAAAACCAAAAATATAGAATCAGATATCATTCGTTTTATAAAACAGCACAAAGGGAAGTCTGGAATTATTTATTGCCTAAGCCGTAAAAAAGTAGAAGCAATTGCCCAAGTATTACAGGTCAACGGAATAAGTGCAGTACCTTACCATGCAGGATTAGACGCTAAAACACGGGCAAGACATCAGGACATGTTTCTTATGGAAGATGTCGATGTAGTGGTAGCGACAATTGCTTTTGGGATGGGAATTGACAAACCAGATGTTCGTTTTGTAATTCATCATGATATACCAAAGTCGCTAGAAAGTTATTATCAGGAAACAGGACGCGCCGGTAGGGATGGTGGAGAAGGACACTGTCTTGCTTACTATTCTTATAAAGATGTGGAGAAACTAGAAAAATTCATGTCTGGTAAACCGGTTGCTGAGCAGGAAATTGGGTTCGCTTTATTGCAAGAAGTGGTGGCATATGCCGAAACTTCAATGTCGAGAAGAAAATTTTTACTCCATTATTTTGGTGAGGAATTCGACAGTGAAACCGGTGAAGGTGCTGATATGGATGACAATGTGAGAAATCCAAAAGTAAAAGTAGAGGCCCAAAATCAGGTAGTGAAACTATTGGAAGTAGTACGAGATACCAAGCATTTATATAAATCAAAAGAGATTGTTTTTACATTAATCGGTAGAGTCAATGCAGTGATAAAAGCGCATAGAACTGATTCTCAACCTTTTTTTGGGAGTGGTATCGCTTTTGACGAAAAATATTGGATGGCCTTATTGAGACAAGTGCTCGTGGGAGGCTATTTATCTAAAGATATTGAAACTTATGGTATTGTAAAAATAACAGATAAAGGACTAGGTTTTATTAAGAATCCAAGCTCTTTTATGATGTCTGAAGATCATGAATACAATGAGGCGGGAGACGAAGCAATTGTGACTGCATCTAAATCTGCGGGTGCTATAGATGAAGTATTGATGGGTATGTTACGTGATTTGCGTAAAAAAGTATCTAAAAAACTAGGTGTACCGCCATTTGTTGTTTTTCAAGACCCTTCATTGGCAGACATGGCCTTGAAATATCCTATTTCTTTAAATGAATTGATTAACATTCATGGAATAGGAGAAGGAAAAGCGAAAAAATATGGTGCCGAATTTGTCGATTTAATAAATCGTTACGTTGTCGATAATGAGATTATACGTCCAGATGACTTGGTTGTAAAATCTACAGGGACTAAGTCAGCAATGAAATTATATATTATTCAAAATGTTGACAGAAAATTGTCTTTAGATGATATCGCTAAAGCAAAAGGGTTGACAATGGAAGCATTACTTAAGGAAATGGAGCAAATTGTCTATTCAGGAACTAAATTGAATATTAAATATTGGGTTGATGAAATGCTTGATGACGAGCAACAAGAAGAGATTTATGATTATTTTATGGAATCAGAATCAGATAAGATAGAAGGCGCCTTAAAAGAATTTGAAGGGGATTACGATATTGATGAATTGCGCTTGATGCGAATAAAATTTATCAGTGAAGTAGCGAATTAAAAAAAGTATTCAGTTTGCAGTAATCAGTTTGCAGAATTTAGTGTTCAGAGACACTGTAAACTGACTACTAATTACTGATTACTTTCTTCATAAAGTTCACCGCGATGCGGTTTCAGGGCATCACGTACCTGAATCATATTTTCATCAGTAACAACCATAAAAGCAATAGCTTGCATTTCGCCCTGGATCTTAAAACCAGTAATGTTTAATGGCAGTTTTTCAATTGCGATGTATTCTTTTAGGTGAATTTCGTGATGTTCAGCTGTTTTTGCCGAAGCGGGTCCGCGGAAATCCCATATTAGTTTTATTTGTCTGGACATGGTAAGATAGTATAAGGTTCAAAGAGGCAAAGTTACAAAGTTTCCAAGACGAAAAACAATTACCGCCAAAACAAACAATCAAATCCACTTCAAAATACTATTTTTGCACTTTGTTTTTCGATAAAGACAAGGGACAAATAACCGAATTATCACTAAAGAAATGCCTCAAGAACACCTATTACAAGTATCTCCAGAAATTGCTGCAAACGAAATGTTGCTAAAGGAACACCTTGGGAAATTACTAAAAATTTCTCCAAAGGAGATTCAGCATGTTTCCATTTTAAAACGTTCTATTGACGCACGTCAAAAAGCGATTAAAATCAATCTGAAAGTAGTGGTGTATCTGAAAGGTGAACCTTTTGAAGAAAATAGAATAGAACTTCCTGATTATGGAAATGTAGCAAATGCACAAGAAGTAATTGTCGTTGGGGCTGGGCCTGCTGGACTTTTTGCTGCCTTGCAGTTAATTGAATTAGGCTTGAAGCCAATAGTGATTGAAAGAGGAAAAGATGTGCGTGGCCGTCGTCGTGACTTGAAGGCAATCAATGTAGATCATCTGGTAAATGAAGATTCTAATTATTGCTTTGGAGAAGGGGGAGCAGGAACGTATTCTGATGGAAAATTATATACAAGATCAAAAAAACGAGGAGATGTAACCCGAATTCTGGAATTATTAGTGGCTTATGGTGCTACTCCAGATATTTTGGTAGAAGCACATCCACACATTGGAACCAATAAATTACCTCAAATTATTCAGGATATTCGAGAGAAAATTATTGAGTGTGGTGGACAGGTTTTGTTTGAAACCCGAGTGACAGATATTTTAGTAAAAAATAATGAAGTTCAGGGAATCGTAACCCAAAAGGGAGATACGATTTTAGCCAATAAAATGATTTTGGCCACCGGACATTCTGCAAGAGATATTTTTGAATTATTAGACAGGAAAAAGATATTCATAGAAGCGAAAGCTTTTGCTTTGGGCGTAAGAGCTGAGCATCCACAATCTTTAATTGATAGTATTCAATATAGTTGCGATTATCGAGGCGAACTTTTGCCTCCGGCGCCTTATAGTATTGTAAAGCAAGTGGGAGGAAGAGGGATGTATTCCTTTTGTATGTGTCCCGGTGGCGTAATTGCACCTTGCGCTACTAGTCCTGGCGAAGTAGTAACAAACGGTTGGTCTCCTTCAAAAAGAGATCAGGCAACGGCAAATTCTGGTATTGTAGTTGAATTAAAGCTAGAAGACTTTAAACCCTTTGCTAAATTTGGTGCGCTCGCCGGAATGGAATTCCAAAAAAGTATCGAACAAAAAGCATGGCATTTGGCTGGGGAAACTCAAAAAGTACCGGCACAAAGAATGATTGATTTTACACAAAGTAAAGTTTCTTCAGATATACCTAAAACTTCCTATGTTCCTGGAACGACTTCGGTTGAAATGGGACAAGTTTTCCCCGGTTTCTTAACTCAGATATTAAGAGAAGGATTTTCTGAATTCGGGAAATCCATGCGTGGGTATTTGACTAATGAGGCTATACTGCATGCGCCAGAATCAAGAACGTCTTCGCCAGTGCGAATTCCAAGAGATCCAATTACCTATGAGCATCTGCAGATAAAAGGATTGTATCCGTGTGGTGAAGGAGCAGGTTATGCGGGCGGAATTATTTCGGCTGCTATTGATGGAGAGAAATGTGCTTTGATGATTGGTGAAAGTTTACATAAAAAAACCTCGATTTAAGATTAAATAAATTGAGGTCAGTATTTTTAGTTATCTTTTCTAATTAGGGAATTAGAATTATTTTCCCAGTACTTTTTCTGCTTTCTAGATAATCATGTGCTTTCTTACCTTCGGATAATTTAAAGATGGTAGGAGGTGCAATTGTAATTTTATTGCTGCTGATCCAGTCAAACAATTGGCGGGCTCTTTTGATACGTTGTTCTTTAGATGTCAAATAGCTCCATAAATCACCACCAGTTAAGGTTTTTGAAGTATCCATTAGCATTCTTGGGTTGATAAAATCTGGATCACCACCTGCCATACCAAAAAATACTACTTGTCCGCAAGTTTTAGTTACTTCAAAACTGTCACTTAATGTACTGCCTACACTGTCGTAAGCGACGTCTACTCCATTAGGACAATACTCTAATACGCTAGATTTCCAGTCTTCAGAATATAAAAACACTTTATTTGCTCCGTTTTTTAAAGCCGTTTCTGCTTTAGATACTGATGAGGTTAGACCAATAACGGTGGCACCTAATAGCTTGCTAATTTGAGTCAAAAATTGACCTACTCCTCCAGCTGAAGCATGGATGAGTACTGTTTCTCCTTTTTGTGTTTTATGACTGTCAGTCGCTAGATAATGAGCAGTTAATCCCTGAAGAAGAATGGTGGCGGCGGTTTCGAAACTAATGGTATCCGGTAAAGGAATAACATGTTCAACTGGAACGGCTACTAATTCTGAATTGACAAAGGGAACATCAGCAAATGCAATGCGATCGCCAACCTTGAATTCGGTATTGTTTGAATCGACCACTACGCCTGCACCTTCGTAACCAGCAATGAACGGGGGATTTCCTTTTAAATGATAATTCCCTTTTCGTCGGTACACATCGGCAAAATTCAAGCCTATCGCGCGCATTTCGACTAGAATTTCATCTTTTTTTAGTGCTGGCGCGGGTATATCTATATATTCAAGAACATCTGAATCCCCAAATTCCGAAAAAGTAAGTGCTTTCATGTTTAAAGTGGTGTTTTTTTGAAAGGCAAAGTACGGGAAATTAAAATTCAGTAGGGTTTGATGCAATCATAAAAAAGATATAATTGATCTCAGTTAACTTATTTTTTTGAAAGGTGTTTGTTGATTTTATCTAGCAATAATTTTTCGTCAATTGGTTTTGATATGTAATCATTCATTCCTACTGAGATGCATTTTTCTACATCGGCAGTGGTAACATCGGCAGTAAGGGCAATGATTGGAATTTTAGAATTCAGAACATTCCTGATGTATGATGTAGTCTCAAAACCATTCATTACTGGCATTTGTAAGTCCATCAAAACAATGTCAAATTTGTTGTTTTGAAGTAAATCGACCGCAATCTGACCATTGTCAGCGATTTCAATATCAAATCCAAAATCCAATAATATTATTTTTATTAAAAGTTGGTTTAGTACTACATCTTCGACAACTAATACTTTTGTCCCTGAGGTTGTTGATTCTTTAGAAAGATCTAGTGCTAGTAATTCTGGATCGGCGTCGGTTCCGATTTCTTCATGACTCGGCTTCATGAAATTCATTGTAAACCCAAAAGAGGATCCTTTTCCTTCTTCACTAGATGCTATTATTGTTCCTCCTTGCATTTCGACTAATTGCTTTACAATAGCAAGACCTAGTCCTGTCCCTCCATAGGAGTTACTAATAGCTTTTGTAGCCTGTTCAAAATTTTTAAATATGTGTTCGAGTCTGTCTTGAGCAATTCCAATCCCTGTGTCGGTTACTAGAAATTCAATGGTGCAAGATTCGCTATCCTCGTTCAAAAGACGCATATTTACGCTTATTTTTCCTTCTGAAGTAAACTTAATGGCATTGCTCATTAAATTCAAAATGATCTGACGCAAACGCATCGGGTCTTCAATCAAAATTTTAGGGATGGCCGGGTCATAGTTATGGGATAATGCTATGTTTTTTTCTAGCATCTTCTGTTCAAAAAGATGAAGTGTCGCAGAGATAGACTTAGATAGTTTAAAAGCCGTTTTCTCAAAGTTCATCATTCCTGCGTCTACCTTTGCAATGTCTAAGATGTCATTAATTAAGATTATTAAAGCATCTCCAGATTCCTTAATTGCATTGATATACTCTTTTTGAGATTTATTTAATTCGGTTTTTAAAATGACGTTGGTAAATCCAATAATCGCATTCATTGGAGTTCTAATCTCGTGACTCATATTTGACAAAAATTGCTGTTTTGACCTCACGGCTTCTTCTGCAATTAGTGTTTTTTGCTCTGCATTAATTTTTGATTCTATTAATGCGTTTTTTGATAAAACCTGAGTCGTTACATCATAGGCAATTATGGTAACACCTGAGATTGTTTCATCAGCTTCATAATAGGGCTGGTAAACAAAATTAAAATAAAAGTCTCTTAATTCTCCATCTAATACTAGAGGAGCAAGAAGCTCATTTCCGTAAAAAGGAATGCCAGTAGTAAAAACGTTATCGAGTAATAAAGGGAATTCTTTGTCAATAAGTTCAGGTAATACGTCATTGAATTTTTGACCTTCGACATTTTGGCCTTTACCCCACATTTCTTTGATAGTGTCATTTGCGAGAGAAACAACCATGTCTTTTCCTTTTAATATCGCTATTGCAAATGGGGATTGCAGCAGTATCATGTTAAATCGTTTATTGCTGTCTTCGATCTCTTTCGTTGCTGTCTTCTGGATCTCAAGTAATGTTTCGAATTCTTTTTTTTCTTTATTTTGAAGCTCTATTGACAATCGCCTTACTTCGGAAACATCTTGTATGACTAATAGGATTGATTTTTCATTATGTGTTTTTTGAAAAATATATTTAGCGCTAACTATAATTGTTTTTCTGTCAGAATCTGAAATGCCATACGCTATTTCCACTTTATGAAAGTCTATACTTTTGGAAAGCATATTACTCAAGAGGCTCCGTAATTCAGGTAAGTCCCATTTTTTATTGTCTATTTCATACACAGACGTTCCTTCGAGTTCTTCTTTGTCAAGGGAGTATTTTCGGCAAAAGGAATTACTGGCGGATTTAATTTGAAGGTCTTCATTGAGAACCAACATTGGTTCCATCATTGTGGCGATAATTTCTTCGGAAAATTCATATGATTCCGCCAATAGTTTAATGTTCTTTTCTAATTTAGTATTGCTTGAAATCAGCTCCTTATTTCGAGTCACATCATCAACAAGCTGAATTATATGTGTAACGTTGTTGTTTGAGTCAAAAATAGGGGAGTTAATAATTCTCCAATAGCGTTCTTCAAAACCGCCTCCTTCTGATTCGGGTTTTTGAATGTCATATTGTATATAGTCCATTTCATCGACCGTTTTATTCTTCAATACGCGGTTTAATGAAGCTCTTAAACTGCTGGTGGATTCGGATAGCAGTTCTTCTGGATTATCAGGGAATATATCAAAAACATATTTGTCTATAATGGTTTCGCGTGTCGTCATGGTAGCTTTTAGATAATTATCAGTTACGGTTACTATCGTAAAATTAGTATCCATAACCAGCGACACGGCCGGAGATTGCTTAAAAAAGTCAATATAATCGTTACTTTTCATATTCACTGTAAGAAATTAATGATTATATTTTAAAAACAGATATGTTTTAAAGTTGTATTATCTACGATTATTGATATTATTTTGCAATTACTGTCCAAATATACACAAAAAAGCATTTGATTTTTACTAATAAATTCCATTCAAAAAAACAGAGTTGTTTTTGAAATGATGACCTGAATCGGCGTGTCATTTATTATAAAGAAGGTTTTTTTAATCTAAAAAAGCGGAGCTAAAATATTTGTAGCCAAACTATAGGGTGTTTTTTCAATAGCAAGGCAAGAAAATGTTTCCTATTTGGGGTATCTATAAAACAATAGCTCCTAAAACCAATAAGTAATTTTCGGTTTAGGAGCTATTGTTTTTTTATTATTCTCATCAGGAGGATGATGATGATTTGTATAGCAGCTTCCTTAGTTTTTTTGTTGTTTTATCCCAACATACTTAGCGCAGTTCATAAATAAATTAAGGCGCTTTCCATACTATTTGCCGTCAGGGATAAAGTCAAGCGCGATAGAATTCATGCAGTATCTTTTTCCTGTAGGAGCTGGACCGTCGTCAAAAAGATGACCTAAATGGCCATCACATCTTCCACAAAGCGCTTCGGTTCGTTGCATGCCAAAGGAGTTGTCTTTTTTGTAAATAACACTATTTTTATTTTCTTGTTCGAAAAAACTCGGCCAGCCACAGCTACTAGAGAATTTGGCTCCGGAACGAAATAATTTGTTACCGCAGGCAGTACAGTAATAGGTTCCTTTTTCATCCGAGTTCCAATATTTTCCAGTAAAAGGTCGTTCGGTATCGGCATTTCGAGTTACTTCATACACGTCTTCGGCTAATACTTTTTTCCATTCGGTATCCGTGACATGTAGTTTTGTGGTATCTGTATTGGAGTAATATGGGTTTTCCGGTTTACTGCTTTTGTTTTCCATAATTTCTGTTTTATTGTAATCTTTCGTTATTTGTCCACAAGCGGTATGCATAAACAAGGAGAATAAAAATAAAAAGCGGATAAAGGCTGTTTTTTTATTTGTAAATACGGAGTATTTATTGAAGTAATGCCTTTTTTATTAGGTTTTATTATCACTTTTTAATGGCTGATGCAGTATTCTCGATGTGACACAAATATAAGTAGTTATTTGACTTCCTGATGTCGCCTCCGTTGGAGATTAACAGCTATTTATGTAAGTTTTAACTATTGTTTTTTAGGTGCGAAAGATGCTTTTGGTGCTGTTACTGGTTAATTGTCACAATTCAACTCTCATATTCACTAAGTGTTTTTTAAATCCCACTTTTTCATAAGCTCTAATTGCGGAGGGATTATCGTTATATACATCTAAACGAAGTTCTGTTATATTTTGAGATTGACACCATTTTTTTAGGGCTTCAATAATATTTGCATTAACACCCTTTCCTCTGTGTTTGGGGTCTGTGTACATAAATCCCAGATAAGCGTAGTTGTCGTGATTTAAATAAGGCTTTGCGGTTTCTATGCGAGCATAGCCGGAGCCTACAATTTCAGAATCGATTTCAGCGATTAATACTTCAATATGAGGTGCAGTAATCATTTTTTCAATATCGTAATAATTAATTTTCCCTTCTTTTAAAGTAGGATCAAAAGGGCGTTCGGCAGTAATGATTCCTTGTTCAAATTCGAGAAGTATGTTCAAGTCTTCTAGTCGAGCTTTGCGGATATTTATTTTATTCATTGTCATAGCGGTTTTAGTGTATCAAAAGTAAGAAAGAATATGCGAATGGTTTTTATCGAATACTGATCTAATTCTATCGTATTGTTTTAGCTTCAACAAAATGAAACAGAACGTTAAAGGACACGCTATTATTTATCTTTTTTGTATTTTTGTGAGGCTAAAAATAATTATGATAGAAGAAAATGTAATATTAGTTAATAAGAACGATGAGCAAATTGGATTGATGCCCAAATTAGAAGCTCATGAAAAAGCAATTTTGCATCGTGCTTTTTCAGTTTTTGTTTTGAATAGTAAAAATGAAATCATGCTACAACAGCGTGCACATCACAAATACCATTCACCACTACTCTGGACAAATACCTGTTGCAGTCATCAAAGAGATGGAGAGTCCAATATTGAGGCGGGGAGTAGACGGTTGTTTGAAGAAATGGGTTTTAGAACTGATCTCAAAGAACTTTTTCATTTTATATATAAGGCTCCGTTTGACAATGGTTTGACAGAGCATGAACTAGATCATGTGATGATTGGTTATTCTGACGAAAGCCCAGTTATAAATCCAGAAGAAGTAGAAGCTTGGAAATGGATGGCTATTGATGAAGTAAAAAATGACATGCAGTCCCATCCCGAAATCTATACCGTCTGGTTTAAAATAATTTTCGACGAATTCTATCATTTTTTGGAAGATCATAAAATTTAAGAATGTTCTACGGGATGTTTTAGATATGCAAAACCCATTTGTGACTTTTAAAGGAAGCAATGGTTAAAATTATAAACAATTATGAAGGTAACTATAAGTAGAAAAGCACATTTCAATGCGGCACATCGATTGTATCGCAAGGATTGGACTTTCGAGAAAAACGAT
The DNA here is from genome assembly GCF_963974175.1 of uncultured Flavobacterium sp. Lineage (GTDB taxonomy): Bacteria > Bacteroidota > Bacteroidia > Flavobacteriales > Flavobacteriaceae > Flavobacterium. Next base: position 96,590 of record NZ_CAXBBR010000010.1, on the reverse strand, counting down.
GCTGTATTTGGGAAATGCAATAACCCTAATTATCACGGACACAATTACGAGTTGATTGTAGGTGTTACTGGTGAAATTGATCCAGAGACTGGTTATGTCATGGATATAAAGATTTTATCGGATATCATTAAAGAAGAGGTAGAGAATCAGTTCGACCATAAAAATCTAAATGTAGATGTGCCTGAGTTTGAAAACCTCAATCCTACAGCCGAAAATATTGTCGTGGTAATTTGGAATAAAATAAGAAAAAGAATCAAGGCAGAATTTGATTTAGAAGTTGTTCTTTATGAAACTCCTCGTAATTTCGTAACCTATAAAGGAGAGTAATGGAATTAAAAATAGGAGATAGTATCCCGAGTTTTAAAGCGAAAGATACTAATGGAGATGACTTTGATAGTCAAAATCTCGTAGGTCATAAACCATTGGTTATTTACTTCTATCCCAAGGACAATACTCCGGGATGTACCACACAGGCGTGTAGCTTTAGGGATCAGTATGAAGACTTCAAAGATTTAGGTGCTGAGGTTATTGGAATTAGCAGTGACAGCGTCGAGTCCCATCAAAAATTCTCAAAACAATATAAATTACCATTTATTCTTTTGTCAGATCCTGATAAGAAAATCAGGAAACTTTTTGGGGTTCCATCAGGGATGTTTGGCTTGCTGCCAGGGAGGGTGACTTATGTGACAGATAAAAAAGGGAAAATAATAATGATTTTTGATAGTATGATGGCTTCGAAGCATATTCCAAAGGCGTTAGAAGCTGTTAAAAAACTAGTCTCTTAAATCAGTGAATAGCATTAGATACAATTGTAAAACAGAGGTTGCTGTTTTTTTTAAATAGATAAAAATGAGTAAAAAAATATATCCGTTACAGTTTGATCCCATATTAAAAGAACGAATTTGGGGCGGTGAAAAACTAAAGACAGTCCTTAATAAACCAATTACGTCAAAAATAACTGGAGAGAGTTGGGAATTGTCAACTGTTGAAGGAGATGTTAGTGTAATTGCTAATGGAGATTTGAAAGGGAAGTTGCTAACAGAAGTCATTGATGAAGCTCCAAATGAGATTTTAGGAACAGAAGTTCATGAACGTTTTGGGAAGCAGTTTCCCTTACTTTTTAAATATTTAGATGCTCGAGAAGACTTGTCTATTCAAGTACATCCTAACGACGCTTTGGCAAAGAAAAGGCACAATTCGTTTGGGAAAACAGAGATGTGGTACATCATGCAAGCTGATCCGGAAGCTAGAATAATTGTTGGTTTTAGAGAAGAGTCGAATGCCAATGAATATGTAGAAAAGTTGAAAAGCAATGATTTGCTTAGTATTCTAGATAGTGTAAATGTAAAAGAAGGAGATGTCTTCTTTCTTGAAACGGGAACGGTGCATGCTATTGGTGCTGGTTTAGTGGTGGCGGAGATTCAGCAAACATCAGATATTACCTATCGAATTTATGATTTTGATCGAGTAGATGCGCAGGGTAATACTAGAGAATTACATGTAGATTTAGCGCTGGAAGCAATAAATTATGAAAAGGTTGAGACTCACAAAGAATATTTAGAAGAAGAAAATCAGTCAAACTCAATTGTTAATTGTCCTTATTTCACGACAAATTTTATTCCGTTAACAGATACAATAAACATTTCGAAGACTGGAAATAGCTTTACGGTATATATGTGTATTGACGGAGCATTTGAAATTGAGTACAATATGAATATGTATCAGTATCAAAAAGGAGATACTGTGTTAATTCCTGCGGCAATGGATTATTATGTGATGAGTGGAAAAGCTTCAATTTTAGAAATTTACATTTCATAGTCGGTAATAGAAAGATTATATGTACTTTTGCAGACGCAAATTAAAATTAAAAATAAAATGGCAAATATTAAGAATTTAAAAAAAGACATCAACTACGTATTAGGAGATATTATTGAAGCAGTTTACTTGTTTGAAATTTCAACTACTGGAAAACCAACAACAGAAACTAATGATTTAATTGATGAAGCTATCGCTGCTTTTGATGTTTTGATCACAAAAGTGAACGCTAAGAAGGTAGAAGATAAAAAAGCTCACTTCAAAAAAATCAATGTTGAATTGGAACAAACTGCAAATCAATTGATTGCTAAAATCAACGAATTGTAGTCAAAAAAAACGATAAAAAAGTGCAGATTTATTTTGTAAAACACGAATTCATCTGTATATTTGCACCCGTAATGAGACGCCAGCGTAGCTCAGTTGGCTAGAGCAGCTGATTTGTAATCAGCAGGTCGTGGGTTCGAGTCCCTCCGCCGGCTCATTGTAAAGCCATCTAACTTTTGTTAGGTGGTTTTTTTATATAAGAGAAGCAAGCAGTAAGTATTTTGTTGGTTTCCAAATAAAAAAAATATTAATAAATAATGATTTTTTTATTTGGAGATTAGAAATTCAGAACTATATTTGCAGCCGTAAGAATGCCAGCGTAGCTCAGTTGGCTAGAGCAGCTGATTTGTAATCAGCAGGTCGTGGGTTCGAGTCCCTCCGCCGGCTCTTTGTAAAACCATCTAACTTTTGTTAGATGGTTTTTTGTTTTAATACAAAGGAGAATAATGATTTCCTTTATGGACCAAAAAAATGCCCCAATACAATTGGGGCATTTTTTTTAACGCTTTAAGAATTCGTTGAAACGAGCTTTCTAATCGTTTTGTTCTTGAGTTCTGACCTCAGCTACATATTTAGTTAGTTTCTTTCCGTAAAGAGACTGTGCTACTTTTGGAGTCATTGATTTTTGGATCGTGTCTAGGTACTTAAGATTAATGTCATAGATATCAGATAAAGCAACATAGGGCGCTACTTCATAATCCTTATTGTTAATAGCAAAGTTAGTAGCGTACAAGTATCTTCTTTTTGTGTTAGAGTCTTGCCTAGCACTCAGGCTATCTATTACTTTTTTGTTGTTGCTTTTAATAGCATTGAATTTTTGCTCAAGTAGAGTTAGGTTTTCATCTCTAAAACGGGAGCTGATTTTTCTATACTCTTCATATAAATCTTGATTTTTTGATCCTGTAATTTTAGCTCCTGAAAGGAAAGAGTCTAAGTTCGTATCTATATTGATGTTTCCAGGCTCAGCAAAAAACAATATATTATTGTCTAATGAATTGCTTACTCCTCTGTCAAGGAATAGGTATAGCATTTCAGGGGATTTTAAATCGATATCGCTTTCAAAAGCAGAACTGCCGTCGATTTTAATGGTGTCAATGGCAACAAGAGCGCTGTCAACTACTCTTTGAATATATAAGGTACCTGTTTTTAGGCCTTTAATATTTCCGGTAACGTGTAAGTTTGTTTTTGATTCATTTTTAGCGCATGATGCCAAAAGTAATAGGGAAACGAATGCAAGAAGTGATTTTTTCATTGGTTAAATATTTTGCTGCAAAATAAAGAAAATTGTTGGAATCTTTACTCTCTAAATTAGGTGAATTTTATAAAAGAAATCCCAATCTATTTCTAAATTGGGATTTCTTGTCTGATTTTTAGTTTTAACCTTTTAACCAAGCTTCTCTTAAAGTCTTTTTAGTTACGTCAGTTGCGTTAAGGGCTGCTTTCTCTTCATAAGGAAGATTGATCTTTCCTTTAAGAACTTGTTCAGCTCCATTGCGTTTTATTTTAACAGTAATAGCGTCGTTTTCTTTCCAGTTCTGACTTTCACTAATCATATCGTAGATGTTATCCAGAGAATACGGCTTGTTGTTTATAGCCATTATAATATCACCTCCTTTAAGATCTAAGGCAGTATAAAAAGGATTTAATTCGATATTAGGAATAACAACAATTTCTTTGGTTTCTGGATTTACAGTGATGTAAGGTACTTGTCCTTTTAGGAATACATTTCCAGGAGATTTTACAGTAGACTGTGTAACGCCAACTTTTGCAAAGTAAGTTTCGTATGGAATAGGGGTGGTCCCGGCTACATAAGTCGTAAGGAATGCACCTACTTCAGGGTAGGTTAAAGAAGTGATTTTAGCAAAAAGTTCGTCGTCGTTAAATGGTTTTGAAACTCCATATTCACTAGATAGTTTTTGCATCAAATCAAGAATTCCTCTTTCGCCATTACTTTTTTCTCGGATAATGATATCCAAACACATTCCTATCAAGGATCCTTTTTGGTATACGTTGATGTATTGGTCTTTGTATTGGTCTTTCAAAACATTAGCACTCATTGTGGTGAAAGACATAGTGTCGTTCATCGCAGCAGCACGTTCCATTTGGTCTGAAAGGCGACTGTAAAAATCTTCTTCAGTAATTAAACCTTGGTTGATTTGGAATAGATTAGCAAAATATTCAGTAACACCTTCGTACATCCATAAATGAGCTGACATTTTTGGATTGTTGTAATCAAAATATTGGATTTCTTTCGAATGAATGCTAAGTGGAGTTACAATATGAAAAAATTCATGTGAAACTACATCCATCATTGACTTTACCAATTCTTCTTTTGGCATCAATTCTGGTAAAACAACTGTAGTAGCTGTTGGATGCTCTAAAGCTCCAAAACCTTTTGCGTCATTTTCCTGCATGGATGATAAATACAATAATACACTGTATTTTTTAGTCGCATTTATTTTACCTAAAAAGGTCTTTTGTGCCGTCATCATCGTTTTCATCTCCGGTGTTATGCTTTCAGCAGTGACTTTTCCAGAAGGAGAATAAACGCTAATAAGGATTTCCATTCCGTCAACGGTAAAAGTCGTGTAGTCTGGTTTTGAATACATAATTGGGTTTTCTACCAATTCAGCGTAGCGAGCCGTGATAAAAGTGTCGGCAGTAGTGCTAGCATCCATATCAGTCATTGAAGTAGAACCCCATAGTGTTGCAGGGTGCGTAATAGTAACTTTGTAGGGTGTGGACATAAAGTTTGTGAAGTAACCTACAAAACAATGTGTGTTTAACATAATGTTTTTTCCTGCATCGATGTTTGATCCTGCAGGTGAAAAGATATCCTCATCGCCAAATTTTGTGCCTTTCTCAGTGTCAAATGAATCATTTACTAAATAAGTGATTTTGTCTAGAGTCTTTGCTTTTGAAATGGACCAAGAATTAACGTCAACTTTTTTTACAGCTAGTAAATTACCTTTTGTATCATAAGCTTTTAAATCTTCGATGTATCTACCGTAGTTGTCTTCTGAATAGGTTCCAGGAACTGTTTTTGGAATGTGGTACGTAATTTCATCTGTTTTGATTGAAGGCGCATTTACGGTTACCATTACTTGGTCATTCGTTATTACATCCAGATTAATCGCGACTTGAACCTGCTCTTTTGTTGCTGCAGTGGGTACCGAATTAACAGTTTTACAACTCCAAAGGATTGATGTAAATGCAAATGCAAAAATTATTTTTTTCATTATCTATATTATTTTTGTTATTAGTCTGTCAAAAGCTAAGAATGTTACACTTTATGAACAGCAAATATATTTAAAAGAGGGTTGATGTTCTTGTAAAAAAAAACACCCTAAAGAGGGTGTTTTCTAATTGGTTAGTCCAATTTGTTTTTGATATAGTATTTACCATCCAAGTCTTCATCAAAATCATCGATTTTAATGGGTTTTGGTTTTGGCTTATTTGCAGTAGCTTTCTTTTTCCACATCTCAAATTTCTCTGCCGGCATCTTCTTTTTCATTATTTCCAAAACTTCTTTTTCGACCAAGCCAAATTCCTTTTTAATAATTTCAAAAGGATTTTTTTCCTCTAAGGCCAATGTAACAAGTTTTTCTGTTTGTTCCCAGGTTAATTCTTTGCGGTTACTCTTTTTCATCACGTGAAAATTAATTCAATTTGTTTTTAATGATTAATATAATTGATTCTAAATTAGATAGAACAATATTAATAAAAATATAATTACTTATAACCATAAAAACGATTTTTTTTTATGGGGTGTAATTCTTTTCTGGGGAACGTTGTTTTTGGAAAGGAATTTTCAATAAATTCTTCAATTCATTGTGTTCCTCATTCTTCATGTGTGTGTCAATTCCATATACAATTTCTTCTTTGGGAAGTGTTCTGAATGTCCCGAAAAGACGGTCCCAAACGGAGAATATATTTCCGTAATTACTGTCGGTATAGGGTAATTTATAATGATGGTGTACTTTGTGCATGTCAGGAGACACAATTAAGTAGCTCATGATAGTGTCCCATTTTTTTGGTAAGGCAATATTAGCATGGTTAAATTGAGTTGCAATTACTGATAGCGTTTGGTAGAGGAATACCATCCACATAGGACTTCCCACCATTAAAACGCCCAGAGTTGTAAAAGTAAAACGGATAACGCTTTCTCCGGGATGATGTCTGTTAGCCGTTGTAGTGTCTATCCAGGTATCCGTATGATGTATTAGGTGGAATCGCCATAGGAATTTAGTTTTGTGTTCGACAAGGTGTACGAGATAGGCTCCGATTAAATCTAATAACAACAAACCGATCAGTGTATACAACCATAATGGAATTTCAGGGAGCCATTGAAGAATTCCGAAATTATTCCCAACCGTCCAGTCAGCAGTTTTTAATAAAACAAAAGCCAATAGGAAATTAATAACAATAGTCGTTAAAGTGAGAAATATATTGATACCAGCATGGTGCCATTTCTTGTAGCTAAAGTTAAAAAGCGGAAAAGCATTTTCAATTAACCAAAAAATAGTAATTCCACTTACTAAAATCAGACTCCTATGTGAGGACGGTATGGTGGAAAAATAATTAATTATCTCGTTCATAGTGCTATTGTTTATTCCAAAAATACTCATTTTTTAGATATAACAACATAACGATAAATTAATTATTAATTCTTGGTTCTAACGGTGTTAGGTATATAGGTAAGCCCAATAAATCAAAACAAGTTGTAAGGGCATGCGTAATAATAAGGCCCATTTCGGAAGCCCCATTCTAACCTTTTCATCTTGGTACATATAGATATGAGTTGGGAAGACGGCAATTAACAATGCTATAATTCCCCAAGCTGCATAGGTTGATAGTAAAGGGATAACTAGTGCTACTCCTAAAATTATTTCAGCACATCCGCTGAGGATATTTAATAGTTTAGGGTCGCTAAAATAGTCAGGTATTATTTTTTGATACATTCTAGGGTTTCTAAAATGATTTATTCCAGCTAGTGTATAAATAAAAGCCATTAAGTACAAATGCCAAGGGAAGTTCATAATGAGAAAGTTAAAGATGAAGTTTACGAATGTACTATTTTTTTTATAATCAAACAGCAGTAGTATTATAACTGTTTGCGTTTAAAATTAACATTCATAATTACTATGGCAATAATAATAAGGACAATTCCAAACCACTGAATAGGTTTTACATCTTCGTTTAATAGAACAAAGGCCATCATTACTGAGACTGGAAGTTCAAGTGCTGATACAATACTTCCTAAACCAATTCCTGTTAGTGGAAATCCTGCGTTCATAAGCATTGGTGGAATAATAGTTCCAAAAAGGGCTAAAACAATTCCCCATTTTAGAAAAATATCAAAGTTAAACGGAGTGATTTGTGTAGCGATCGAAAATGAAAACACGATTATTGCACCACCTAGAAGCATATACAAACTGCGCTGTGCCGAAGAAATATTAGTTGCGACACGATTAGCAGTAAACATAGTAGTGGTAAAAGACGCTGCTGCCAACATACCCCACATGATACCATGCCAATCTAGCTTAACTTCATTTTGAATTAGATTTGTTGCTAATACAGTTCCAATCAGTACAATAATTACGGATACTATTTTTTGAGTAGAAGGAAGTTTCTTTTCTAAAATCATTTCGAGTAAAACACCCATCCAAACGGTTTGCATCAACAATACAATACCTATAGAAACAGGAATGTATTTTACAGCCAAATAATAGAAAACGCTTGTCATTCCAAGAGAAGTTCCAGCAAGCATTAGATGAAAAATGTTTTGGCGAGATGCTTTTATTGCAGTGTTTTTATTTTTAGTTTTTTGGAACAAATTAATAAGTAGTATTCCTAAGATACCCAATATAAACTGAGAAGTGGTAACTTCTGCTGTGGTGTATCCTTCATTATAGGCCATTTTTACAAAAGTGGCTAGCATACCATAACTGGTCGCACCAAAACCCACTAAAAAAACTCCTTTTAAAACGTTATTATTTGACATTCTTTATTTTTTTGAGGGGCAAAGGTACGCTTTCAAGTGCAACGCAACTTTAGAGGAGTCATTATTTTTTAAAATAAGTTTCTTACTACAGGATTTTTAATTCTAATGGAGCTTGGGTTAAACTTTTTTTGGCAAAGTTGTAACAACTAATGTAGAACGTTGACTTATGGAATATCTGATACAAAAAACATGAAAAAAATATATTTGGTAGCTTTGATAGCTATAGCAAGTTTTTCCACACTTTCTGCTCAAACTACTCCTGAAAAGGCTCCTGAAAAATCAACGGAATTAAATGAGGTCGCAATTATAAAAACTAAGAAAGCAATAGAGCAAAAAGCAGATCGGACCATCTTTGATTTTGCGGGACAAGCTAGTTTGAATACGGGTTCCGTTTTAGAAGGAATTAAAAAACTACCTGGATTAATAGCTTCAGATATTGCGGGAATGATGTATCAAGGAAAACAGTTGGACGTTTTTATGGATGGAAGACCGCTTAATATTTCTACTACAGAATTGAATGCCTTTTTAGAAGGAATGCCGGCAAATGCGATCGAGAAAATCGAAATTATCACTCAGCCAGGTGCCGAATTTCCAGCAACTTCTGGGGGAGCGATTTTGAATATCATTACGAATAAGAATGCTAAGAATTACTTGAGTGCCACTTATACTAACAGTACGAGTTTTACGAGTTACGATGATGTACGCTGGAGAATGAATAACAGTTTATTGTTGAGTGCTAAAAACAAGTATTTTGGTTGGCAATTGAATGTAGGTCAGAATTATAGAGAAAGCGCGATTTGGGCTTCTCTGGAGAAAGAAGAAAACGGTACGACTTCATTACTGACAAGAACGGATGCAGATCGTATAGGGCGAAATAATTTTATTAAATCGGCATTGACATTTGATATTGGCAAAGACCGTTTGTTATTGAATTATGATTTCACTCAAAATAATAATGATAGTTATACTTTAGGCAACGGGCCCGGCTTTACAACTAATGATGGTTCAGTAAGTACGGGCTTGCGCCAAGATGCGGTAGTCACTTACCAGAAAAAGTTTGAAAACACGGCCAAAAAATTGGAGTTTAAATTTAATTATAACAATAACACAAATGATTTTGAGCTAAGTCCAATTGGTAACACATCTTCGACCTTAGATAATTCCTCAAACCAAAATTTGTATAACTTCAAGTTTGATTATTCGCAGCCTATTAAATTCTCTGATGAAGGGAAATTAAGTTTTGGTAGTTTGTATGAAGAATTACTTTTTGATGCAGCAAGTAAAGGAGTTACTAATTTAGATTATAAGCGAAGAACGGCGGCATCTTATATCGAACTGCAATCTAAGTTTGATAAAGTGAATTTTATTCTTGGTGGTCGCGCCGAAGATTATAATATTACGGGTAAAACAGATACGGAAGAGTTAACGGCGTTCAAGCAGTTTCGTTTTTTTCCAAATGCAAGTGCACAGTATAACTTTAATAATTCGATCTATTTTAATATGAATTATAATAAAAAGATAACGCTACCAAGTACATCAGCATTGAATCCAAACAACACCAATTATCAAAATCCAAACATCGATTATTCTGGTAATCCAAACTTACAACCTACTATTTTTGATAATTATGAGGTGAAGTTAAGTGCTTATGATTATGCATTTATTAGTTATAATATTAGTTCGGCTAAGAATCAAGTGATTAATAGAGTGACACTTAATGATGATTTGGTAGTAAATACCAACGAGAATATTCCGGAGATAAAGATTCATAATTTTAGTGTAGGTATGCCAATACCTTATATGTTGTTTACTAAAGGACTGGCAGAAACCATGAAAATGAATGTTAACCCAGATACGATGAACTTTTTATATGTGTATGCTGGTTATCAATACCATCAAATTCCAAATGTAGATACTAATGGATTCTGGATGTTTAACTTCATGTCTCAAATTGTATTGCCAAAACAGATAAAATTTGTTGCCAATTATAATTACATTATTCCAAAAGGGAATTATTTTTATTTCATTGCGGTTAAGCCTTTCAGAAATGCTTTGGATTTAAGTTTTTCTAAGAAATTTATGAAAGATCAATTAACACTTTCAATTTACGCGGACGATATCTTAAATTCCAATGAAAATGCTTTTAATTCGTACGAAACACCATTGCTAATTAGTAATAAAATGGACACTAGGAAATTTGGTTTTAGCCTGAATTACAAGATTCCAACGAAAAACAAGTTGGCTAAAGAAAATCCAAACTTATTGAATAAAGATAAAAAAGAAGATAGCGGGATTTTAAACCAATAATTGTCTTGAATGTAACGACGAAGAGCTGTGAATATCTATTTCACAGCTCTTTTTTATTTATATGTTTTTTTTGATAGATGGTTACTGAACCAAATCACTCAAATGTACTTGTAGTGCTTTTACAGAAATACTGATTTCCCAGAAAGATAGTGCTAATGAAACAAGCAAACTTAGCAAGCTAAAGCCAAAGAAATAGAGGCCTCCTATTCCAAAATCAAAGAAAAGTAACAACATTGCAAAAACAGAAACAAACAAACTAAGTACTCCAAAAAGTTGCATGTAACGTATTAGCGTTAATCGAAGGTTAAGGTTTTTAATCTCGATTAAAATACTCTTGTTTTCTTTTTCATCATAGGTTTTTTTTAGGCTTCTAACGATGGTTGCTATCGTCAAAAAACGATTGGTATATGCTAAAAGTATTAGTGAAGTAGCTGAGAATAATAACGCTGGAGTCTCTATGTGTAGTGTCATTTGTAGTAATTGATTGGTAGGTTTGAATTACCAAATTTCGATAAACTTTTCCGGATAACTACTTTTTTGTATAAAAAACTCACTGAATAGAAATAGAAGACTTGTGAGGAAAACGTTGTAGGTATCCGGTTAGGGTTGTTAGTTGTATAATTATTTTTCTTTTTTTGTTAGGCAGCGTCCTCTAGGCTCATCACCCTCATGGAGCACAATTTCAGAATGTAGGAACTGTGCAGCTTCTGCTGAATGTTTTACTTTGATAGCACTGCGTTCTAACATTTCTGATTCAAACTCCGTTAACACACTTTTCCTTATTCCAGCTTCTCTCCATTGTGATAAGGGTCTGCATTCTCTTGTAATACTGCGAGCCAGCGCCAGCGCATCCAATAGTGCTTGATTTGCACCTTGTCCTTTGAATGGACTCATGGGGTGAGCTGCATCACCAATTAGCGTTATTTGTGCGTTCTTTTCCAACAATTCTTTATCGAGTAATTCTCGGTCATAAACGGGATAGCCAGAAACTTTCGATTCTAGAGTCGCCGCTAAAATTTGCGGAATTGGATCGTGCCATTGTGTTCTGCGATAGGCTTCTTCTTTAAGTGCTTTCGCTCCTTGTGCACTCAAAGCTTTAGCGTCTTCTTCCGGCATCGGGAAGCTCAATTGCCACATTACTGATTGTGAATCATAAGGCATGATGTAGATTCGCTCATTACCATTAGCTGTTTGGAATACCGTCGCCGAGTCCAGCAAAGGACAATCAACACCTTCGAGAGCCGACAAAGGACAAATGCCTAGTATTACAATACAATCGAGGTATCGCAAAGGAGTTGTGTCGTCGCCAATAAGTAGCTTCCGCACTGTACTACGAATACCATCGGCTCCAACTACAAGATCTGCCTTGGCGCTGTTGACCTCGCCGTTTACTTCAAAGGTCAGATCAACAGTTCCATCCTCAGTTTCCTTAAAATCGACTAATTGGTGTCCCCACTTTACCGCAGCATGTCCACCGAGTTGCTCCAGTAGCGCTAAGCGCAAAGACTGTCGTGCAATATGTATATTAGTGCGCTTGGGAGCCTTTTTGGCATCGGATTGCATCCATTTTCTCATTCCCCATTCTCCAATTACGTTTCCGTCTGTAGTATGTACTAGATGTCTTGTTGAAACCACTCCGTTTTCAATTGAAAAAAGACCCAATCCTTCGATCGCTTTACTTGCTTGTTGCAAAGTAAGTCCGTAGCCCTGAGATCGAGCCTCAAAGCTGCTATCGCGCTCATATAACGTAAACGGGATTCCGCGGTGCAAACAAGCCACAGCCAATGCCACTCCGCCAATACCGCCACCAATAATAGCAAGATGTGGATAGTTTTCTGAATCCGCTATGGTAGGACTTGCTGCAGGAATCAAACCAGACCCGGAACAGTTCGAGCAAGAATCTAGGTGTGCCTTAGGACGAATAGGAGCTGGGCTTTCGCCATTTGATTTTTCAAACTGTTCGACTGCTTTCTGGTACTGGAGTCGGACTTTCTTATTGATTCTTCGGCTTTTTTTGCCCTGTCCCTTACATTCCTGACAAACAGTCCAGCTAGTAGCTGTGTTTTCTAGCTTTTTCACTTCTTTTTATTTAAATAATAGTTATGAAGTTCTTGAGTCATTTGATCAGTTTTAAGTAATGGAATTTAACAAAGATAGTACGGATTTTTTAAACATATAAGTCATGTAAGTTTTTGTCTTGCTGACATTCTATACGTTTGGTTATTTATAGAAGCGTATTTAAGTTTTGTTTCGAAGGGATTTGGAAAAGTTATTACAATATAATGCTATAGCGTTTGTCAATTCGAATGCTAGTGGTAGGATGCAGTTCTTGATGAATAAGCATAAACCTCTGTTTCCTATTACTTTAACATGGTGTTTTAAGTAGTTCGTGTTTTTAATACAAGTACCTTTAATGGAATAAATGAAGTGCTATAGGAACTTATTCAATTATAATTTTTTCTGTTATAGGTTTGCCAGAATTATAATCTTTACCAAAAAATAGTACGTATTCCGCTTTTGCTTTGAGGCCTAAAAGCCCCTCTTTAAGTTGGACAAAGATCTTGTCTAAATACATTTTGTGCTTATTTACGGTAACATATACTCTAGCTCCTTCACTTTCATTATAGGTAAGATAGAAATATATTTTTTCTGAAGCAGCAAGGTGTAATTTGAATAAATTAGGTTGGGATTCTTCTAGAATCATCCCATAAGCTAATCTTTTTTGTATACTAGATAAAGGTTTATGTATGCCTTTTTCAGTATAAACTATTTGATACTCGTTAATTGGTTGAGACGAATCAATAGTCCCTCCTTTTATATTAGCATCATACACGTATGTATTGTGGTTGTTACTATGTTGAATATAAAATAAACGTGCCGCTGTTTTTGTGGGTTCTGGATAATTACTTTGTGAAAAGCAGCTATAAGAGCAAAAAAATAGAAAAATAAAAGAAAAGATAACTTTCATGGTGATTAACAGTTTGTTTGTAGTAACTCTTTTTTAAGGAATTGTTGGGTTTAAAATGGGTACGACGTTTTTTCGCTTTTCGAGAGTTTACAGATTTTAAAAACAGCGTATGTTTTACAGCACAAAAATAGATAAAATAAGGTAGTCAATAAAAAAGAGTACTTGAAGTCCTTCAAGAACCTCCATTGCAAACGCTATAACCTGTTATCTCATTTAGGTAGATGCTCGTCTCAGACAAGCAACAGGTGGATACCTTCTTCAAGCTTCGGTATGTAAATCCGTCATATCGTTGTGGTAAGCAATTTTATATATCCAGGCAGAAGATTTTAATTAAAGATCTTAAAATCAAAAGCTAATTTTTTAGCATGAATTAAGGTTCGCCAATTAATAAAAAACAAACAAAACAGCATCACAAATCCCAAAATAAAACTAGAAATAGACTGCCACGAAAAAATATTATCAATGATACTTTGTTGGTTTTCGGATGCAAATTTCCCTAAATGTAAGGCGATAGAATCACTAGTAAATTTCCCTACTAAGAAAGGAGCAATGATATAAAGTGGCTTTATTTTTGAAATCCCCCCACCTAAGAAAAGGGGAGTGGTAGGAAGAGGTAACAAAGAATAAGCAAGCACCACTAAAATACCTTTCCATTTATTTTCGTTCATTTTATCTCCAAGAAACTTAATGTCTTCATTTTTAGATTCTTTTAAATATTTGTCAGCCATTAGCGGAGTATATAAAAGAAGAATAGACCGACCCAAAACCGACCCCATAACTCCAATGACAATCACTGCCCAGACATTTAAATCAAAAAGAATTTGAAAAAACACCATTATTGTAAACGCCGGAGCAAACGGAAAAGGAACTATGTCAAATAATAGAGCGCCCAAAAAAACTAATAGATATTGCCACCACATGTGTTAGAAGTTTTATTTTTATTGACCAGTTAATGAAGCAAGTGGTGCTTCTTTTTGTGCCTGACCAATGAACCTCAAAATTACAATTAAAATTGTTGTGATATTGAAATAGTTTTTGGAGGTAATAAGTCATAGTGGTCGAGGTTTGTTTTGACCGTAGTATAAAAGCCAGTTGGAATGGACACGGATGATAGTTGTGGGCGCAAATTCAGAGACATTTGCGCAGTGATCATATTACAAATTAACTATTTACGGAGCTGCTGTGATCCAAAATGCTTTTTCGTAAAGCTATTCCAATCAGTCGTGGAATTCCTTCTTTGTTTTCTTCATCAAACCACTCTTCTAATTCCACCAATTCAAACCCGTTTACAGACGCTAGGTTCAAATACTCCGAAATATGATGAACATAAGTTTCTAATTCTTGCGTTCCATTTTCGGTCTCAAATTTAGCTTTACTTCCCAAATATTGTTTAAATGGGTGAAGTTCGCTGATGAAAAACAAACCGCCATTTTTTAATTTCTGGTTAGCTTGGTTAAAAACGAAATCTAAATTTTTAATATGTTCAAGGACTAAACTAGAAGTTATCAAATCTGCGTAATCATTTTCAATATTCCAGTCCACCGTTAAGTCTGCTTTTTGGAATTCCGCTCGTTCGTCTTTAATTTTCATTTTGGCTTTATTAAGCATTTCTTGCGAAAAATCCAATCCGATAGCTTTGTCCGCTTTTTGTAATAAGTAAGCTGTGTTTTTTCCAGTTCCACAACCTAATTCAAGAACTTTTGAAAACTCAAATTTATTCAGCGTTTCGATTGTAGATGTAGTGTCTAAATCTCTCGTTTTATTTAAATTCGTATCATATTTGTCAGCCCAAATATTATATACTTTCTCAATGTTCATTTTAATTTTAATTTTTTTACTATTATTAGCAACGTTCTTCCGCTTCAAGCAGTTGCGAGCTGCGGAACTGATTATTAGCTGTTAAAGATAAAAATTATTGCGAAACTTGAACTTGCCACAATATTCGTAATTGCGAGAAACGGCTGTTAGGTGCTGCCGCTTATATTAAGTAAATTATATTTGAGAATCTTACTGTCCACTTTCCGTTCCGAGACAAGAACACATAAATCAATTTGTATTTTTTCTCAATTTGAATGTCAAAACATGTATTCTGACTTTTCGACTTAATTTTCAAGATTGGTATTTCTGTATTTTCGGCATAACCAAACGCAAAATAATTTTCTAAACTGTCTGAACTGTCACTAATCTTTAAATACTTTTCAAACTTTAATTTTCCGTCAACATAAGCTTCAATTTGGTTGTCATATTCATTTATAAAGTAAACCGTACAACCATTAATATTTTTATTTGCTTTCGGTTTATTTCGGTCTTCTGGTTTAATTCTGTCATATTGAACCGAAACTTTTCCATCACAAGAAATATTACTAATTGATTTTTCAGTTTTGCAACTTATGAAAAAGCAAAGGAGAAAAACTACGATAAACTTTTTCATTCGTGAAGTTTTAGATTTTGGTTCTAATTTGGCGGGCGCTATGCACCTAACGTTATGCCACTTTGAGATGGCTGGAAAATCGTAACCGCTCAATTTTCGGCTTAACGAAAACTTGATGCGAAACGGTAATTCCACTAAACTCCAGTTAGCTCAAAATGGCGGTTGGCATTAGTTATTTTTTTATTTCAAATTCTATCTTATACATTCTTGGATATTCTTTATTGTATGTTATTTTTAAAGTGTCTCCAATTCTTACTTTGTTTTCTTCGTCTGTGTGATAATATGTTATATATTCAAAATTATCAACATAATATTTACAGTTAATTAGCCAATCATTTTTTGATTTTTTTCTGTCAATTACATAGCACCTACTAATTTTCCCGTTTTCTGCAAGTTCTTTTTTTTCGCGGTAGTTTTGAACGACAATAAATGTAGGAACAACTATTAAAAATGAAATTAATCCAATCCCGTAATTAGTATAATTTTTATTGAATTTCGAGGAGATACTTGCTTTACTTACAAGATAAGGTACCAATAAGAGTAAAATAATGATAAGCCAATCAATATGCTTGTATTTTGGATAAGCTATTTCTTTCGGAATAAAGTACAAGAAAATTAAAAAGGCCAATAAAAATATATCCCAAAAAGGGTTAGATTTATTTGTTTTATTTTTAATCAATTGTTTTTTATTCATTCCAATTTTTATAATTATTGCCAACTTGTATATATGCGCTATAACGTTGCGCATACCGCCTCTGATTGGGGTGAATATGCGCTACTCAATAGCGTTTATCTTAATTCTCAAATATACATTTTTTTATTACAATTGATTAAGTAGTTTTAGGGGTAAACAGCTTTTTATTATACTTAGATTTCTTGTAATTGTTTGGATTCCTAAATGTTATCATAATAGCAAAGCCTGCTAGCTAGCCCCGATAGCAGCAAAAATCCTTTGCTGTTGCGATAGTCAAAAGCAACGGATTGTAGCGAATAGCGGGAGGGAAGTTCTTATGCAAATCATTCGTTCTACTCCAAAAAAAAAGCTGCCCATTGATGGACAGCTTTTAGTGTAGCATGATGCTGGTATTACTTGATCATTTCAAAACTTCTTTTCACAAAAGCAGTTAATGCTTCTCCTTTTAATAAGTTTTGAGATAGTTTAGCTAAGTCAAGCGCTTGTTTTACTAAGTGTTCTTGGCCAGCTTTGTCTGTATTATTTAGAATTGTAGTTGCTAATGGCGAATTTGTATTTACCACTAGGTTGTACATCTCCGGCATGTTTCCCATCCCGAACATTCCGCCACCACCGCCAGACTGACTCATTTCTTTCATTCTACGCATGAATTCTGGTTGCGTAATGATGAAAGGAGCTGCTTGACTATCCATTGCTTCTAATTGAACTTGGTAGTTTTGTTTTGGTACAATTGCTTCCAGAACTGTTTTTAAATTGGTTTGCTCTTCTTCAGATAATTTAGAAATAGTAGCTTCCTCTTTCTTGATTAAATTATCGATATGATCTGAATCGACACGTACAAAAGTGATGTCTTTATTATCTCCTTCAATTTTTTGAATCAAGTGAGAGATAATAGGAGAATCCAATAATAAAACTTCGTATCCTTTTTCTTGTGCAATTTCGATATAAGAGTGTTGTGCTTCTTTATTTCCTGCATAAAGCACGACAAGTTTTCCGTCTTTATCTGTTTGCTTGTCTTTTAGGTTTTCTTTCAATTCCTCAAGCGTGTAATATTTATTAGCAACGGTTGGGTATAAAACGAAAGCTCCTGCTTTTTCGTAGAATTTATCTTCTGATAACATTCCGTATTCTAGAACGATTTTGATGTCATTCCATTTTGATTCAAAATCTTCACGGTTTTCTGTGAATAGTGATTTCAATTTATCAGCTACTTTACGAGTGATATAGTTTGAAATTTTCTTCACTGCACCATCAGCTTGTAATCCTGAACGAGAAACATTTAATGGAATGTCTGGCGAATCTACTACTCCGCGAAGCATCATTAAGAATTCAGGTACAATTCCTTCTACGTTATCAGTAACGTAAACTTGGTTTTGGTACAACTGAATTTTATCTTTTTGGATTTGCAAATCACCACTTAATTTTGGGAAATACAAAATACCAGTTAGGTTAAAAGGATAATCTACATTTAAGTGAATGTGGAATAATGGCTCTTCAAATTGCGATGGATACAACTCATGGTAGAAGCTTTTATAATCTTCATCCGTTAATTCAGTTGGTTGTTTTGTCCAAGCTGGATTAGGGTTGTTGATGATATTGTCTACTTCAACAGTTTTGAATGTTTCTTCTTTATCTTCTGCGTCAACAGATTCACCCTTTTTTTGTTCAATTTTCTCTGTTTTTGTTCCAAATTTAATTGCAACAGGCATGAATTTATTGTACTTATTTAAAAGTTGTGTGATTTTAGCTTCTTCAAGGAATTCTAAAGAATCTTCGGCGATATGCAGAATGATTTCTGTTCCACGAGTAGTTTTATCAGCAGGCTCTAATGTAAACTCAGGACTTCCGTCGCAGGTCCAATGTGCTGCTGGCTCATCTTTGTATGATTTAGTGATAATCTCCACTTTTGAAGCGACCATAAAAGCCGAGTAGAAACCAAGGCCAAAATGTCCAATAATTCCTGAATCCTTCGCTGTGTCTTTGTATTTTTCTAAAAATTCTTCGGCACCAGAAAAAGCAAGTTGATTGATGTATTTTTCAACCTCTTCCGATGTCATACCAATTCCCTGATCGATAAAGTGAAGTTTTTTTCCTTCCTTGTCAACTTTTACTTCTATAATTGGGTTACCGTATTCTACTTTGGCTTCGCCAATATTGGTTAGGTGTTTTAATTTTAACGTTGCATCTGTCCCATTCGAAATCAATTCACGTAAAAAAATCTCGTGATCACTATATAGGAACTTCTTTATTAAAGGGAAGATGTTTTCTACCGAAACATTAATTTTTCCTGTTGTCATATTTATATTTTATTAAAGAGTTTTACAATCTCCTCGAATTCTTTCAAATAGAATACCAATTAACTGTAAAGTGACAAATTGTCGTAACTGTTAATTTTGAAACAAAATAACTTAATTTTGAAACTGTTAAAATTAGTTACCGTCGTATATTTGTATAAGTTTAATAGTAAAACCAAATAAAATGAAAAAAATATTATTTTTAACAGCAATGGCCTTAGTGTTATTTTCTTGTAAATCGACTTCTGCTACTGATACAAAATTAGATAAAGGGGCGCAGGTGGCAATGAAAGGAAACTGGGTAATCAGTTCTGTTACTTATCCAGGGTCAGAATATATTAAAGTGAACTCATTTGAAATTGCAGATTCACAATGTTTTGTTGGAAGCACATGGAAATTCGTTTCTAATAACAACAAAGGAAATATGGCTTTGACAAAGTATGACTGTCCAGTATTTAGTTCACCAATTACTTGGTTTGTAAATAAGAATGGTGAGTTTGTTTTGAAAGTATTAGATGCTGATATTAAAGCAAAAAGAGTAAGAGAAGGGTACGTATTGCATGTTGCAAATCAAACTGAAACTTCATTTCAATTGATCGACAAAGGAAATGTTGAAGGTAAAACCATCAGCGTAGTGTACCAATTTCAAAGAGCGAACTAATTAAATAAATAAAATAATTATGAAAAAGATTTCTATAGTAACATTAGCTTTATTAATGTCAATCGGAACGTTTTTTACAAGTTGTGAAGCGTTAAAAAATACAAACAATACGCAGAGAGGTGCAGGAATTGGAGCAGCTAGTGGTGCGATAATTGGTGGTATTTTAGGAAATAATTTAGGAAAAGGTGGTAAGGGTGCGATGGGCGCTGTTCTTGGTGGTGTTGTTGGTGGTGTTGCCGGTGGAGTTATCGGTAATAAAATGGACAAACAAGCAAGACAAATTGATGAGGCTATCCCAGGAGCTGAAGTAAAAAGAGTAGGTGAAGGTATCCAATTAGTATTGAATGAAAATGCAGTACGTTTTGACACTAACAAATCAACTCTTACGGCAACTGCAAAAGAAAATTTAGATAAATTAGTTCCTGTTTTTACAGAATATCCTGATACTGATATTACTATTTTTGGATATACTGATATTACAGGTCCTGCTGATTATAACTTAAAACTTTCGAAAGAAAGAGCTACATCAGTTAGAAATTACTTAGTTAGTAAGGGAGTAGCTTCTGCTAGATTTCATGTTACTGGTTTAGGTATTGCTGATCCAATTGCAACAAATGATACTGCAGAAGGAAGAAGTCAAAACCGTCGTGTTGAGTTTGCTATTACAGCAAATGATAAAATGCGTGAAGATGCTAAGCTAGAAGCAGGAAACTAAAACAGTAGTGTTTTAAATATATGGAAAGCCGTTTCGTTTTTAAAACGAGACGGCTTTCTTTTTTTACATAAATTTCACTTTACATTAAATTCTTTTTGTCAAAGAAATCTATCTTTGCAGTCTCAAAATTTCAGTACTATAAAAATGCTTCAAGTTCAAAACATCACATTCGGTTATACCGAAAAAATAGTTCTTCAAAACATAAATTTCAATATAGAGAAAGGGCAAAACATTGCCATAATTGGCGAAAGTGGCTGCGGAAAAAGCACGCTGCTGAAACTGATTTATGGTATTCATGATTTGCAGGAAGGTAGTATCTTCTGGAATGACACAGAAGTGTTAGGCCCAAAATACAATTTAGTGCCTGGAATGCCTTTTATAAAATATTTATCGCAAGATTTTGATCTGATGCCCTATACGACAGTTGCTGAGAATGTGGGTAAGTTTCTTTCTAACGTTTTTCCAGAAAAGAAAAAAGAACGGATAAACGAATTATTAGAGATCGTTGAGATGACTGAATTTGCTGATGTGAAAACAAAATATTTAAGCGGGGGGCAACAGCAGCGTGTAGCTTTGGCTCGGGTTCTGGCTTTAGAACCGGAGATATTATTGTTAGATGAACCTTTTAGTCATATAGATAACTTTAGAAAAAACGCACTTCGTCGAAACTTGTTTGCCTATTTGAAATCAAATGGAGTTACCTGTCTTGTAGCGACACATGATAGTACAGATGCACTTTCTTTTGCTGACGAGACTATTGTACTACAGCGCGGACAACTAGTTGATAAAGCGGGTTCATATGGTTTGTACAACAATCCTATAAATAAATATGTGGCTTCACTATTTGGAGAAGTAAACGAGTTAAAAGCATCAAATTTAATTTCTTTGGAAGAAGGAGACGAAGATGAATTGCTTTTATTGTATCCGCATCAGTTAACAGTGGTAGACAACGGAATGTTATTGGCAGTAGTAAAGCAATCTTATTTTAAAGGAAGTCACTATTTAATTAAAGCAGTTTTTGATCGGAAAGTAATTTTCTTTGAACATGATGTTCCTTTAGAGTTGAATCAAGAAGTGACTTTGATGATAGCATAAAAAAGAAAGCCCCGAAATATTAATTTCGGGGCTTTGCTTTTGTATTAATTCTTTAAATATTTTTCTAAGAATTGATCTTGTTCCCACAGCAGGTGTAAGATATTTTCTTTAGCAGCATAACCGTGAGCTTCTTTAGGTAAGATAACCATTCTTACCGGTGCTCCTAAACCTTTTAAGGCTTGGAAATAACGCTCGGTTTGCAAAGTGAATGTTCCAGGGTTATTATCAGCTTCTCCATGGACTAATAATAACGGAGTTTTCATTTTATCTGCATTCATAAATGGAGACATGGTATTGTAAACCTCAGGCACTTCCCAGTAATTACGTTGCTCTGATTGGAAGCCAAAAGGAGTTAGCGTTCTGTTATAAGCACCACTACGAGCAATTCCACAAGCAAATAAATTAGAGTGCGTCAATAGATTAGCTGTCATAAAAGCACCATAAGAATGTCCTCCAATAGCTACTTTTTTCCTATTGATATATCCTAATGCATCGACAGCGTTAATAGCTGCTTCAGCATTATCAACTAACTGCGTGATGAAGTTATCATTTGGTTCTGTTGTTCCTTCACCAATAATAGGGAATGAAGCGTCATCTAATACCACATATCCTTTGGTTACCCAATAAACAAATGATCCATAATAAGGGAAAGTGAATTCATTAGGGTTTTGGTTATTTTGCCCTGCTGAGTTTTTGTCTTTAAACTCTGCTGGGTAAGCCCAAATTAATAAAGGCAATTTTTCTTTTTTTGCTTTATCGTAACCTGCAGGCAAATATAATGTCCCAGAAAGTGCTACACCATCTTTTCTTTTATACTGAATCACTTCTTTGCTTACATTTTTAATACTTTCAAAAGGATTTTTGAAGCTGGTAATTGGAGTAAGCTGGTCTTTTTTCTTGATGTTTCTAAAGTAATAATTTGGATACTCATTCTTAGATTGAATTTGTACCAATACTTCTCCTTTTTTGAAATCCTCAATAGACAGTAAGTCTTCTTTTTTATCTTTGTATGCTGAGGTATACAGTCTCTTAGTCTGTTGGTTTTTTAGGTTAAACTCATCTATAAATGGGAATTGTCCGTTTTTAGTGAACCCATCTCCTAGCAAATAAAGATTGTTGTTTTCAATCGCAAGAACTCGTTTGCCATAAGCATTTTTAATGGTTTCAAAATTACCTGGATCAGAGTAGATGTCTTGAGAGTTTCTATCAGTAATTATTTTTGGCTCTAGAGAAACATCAGATGGATTGAATAAATATGTTTTAGCATTTCGAGTGTCGTACCATTGATCATAAGCAATTGCTGTAGTTTCATTTCCCCAAATAATGCCACTAAAACGTTGTTTTGTTTTTAGTATTAGCGCAGGGTTTTCATTAAAAGGCGCTTTCCATTGGAATACATCATCTCTAAAATCGACTTTGTTTTCTGGGTTTCCTTCATCAAGCGCTTCCACATAATACAAGGTAGCTGCTTCGTCATTTCTCCAGTTCATATTTCTTTTACCAGTACGCGTCGCCATAAAACCTTTTGGAATAATTTCGTTTAAGGGCACTTCGTTAACGACCTTAACTTCCTTACCGTCTTTGTCATAAATAACCGTTTTTGAAGGGAAACGGCTCAGGGGAACTATGTATGAAAATGGTTTCTGAATCGTGCTTATCATCAGGTAATTTCCGTCTGGAGAAAAATTCTCTCCAGCATACATGTCAGCCGCTTTAAATAAAGTTTTGTTTCCGTTAAGATTTACTTTGTATAACTCAGCAGTCAAAATGTTCTGAAAATTAGCTTCGTCAGTTTTGTTCTTTAATAAATCTTGATAGGTTCTGTTTTGAGAAATTGTTCCGGTTGCATTTGAAACAATTGGACCTGTTGGTAGGTTTTTCTTTTCATCTAATAAAGCAGCTCTGTTTTTTGGGAGCATTTTTACTAAAATATTTTCGTTGTCGCTATACCAGCTAAACGGATTTCCAAGGTTTGCATTAACATTGTCTTCAGTAAGCTGAGTCGCTTTTGCCGAAGCGATATCAATAACCCATAGTTCTACACCTCTGTTTGTAGTATGTGAAAAAGCAATTTTCTTCTCATTAGGGGACCAAGAAATATTAGAGATTCTCGCGTCAGCAGGTAATCCGCTAACTTGAATTTCATTTTTATCTTTGATCTTGCGAAGCTTGATGTTATTTGTATATGTAACCGTACTGGAAATATTTGTAGTTGGGTTAATCCGTAGACCACCCAAACGCATTTCATCTTGATTTAAGTCATCTAAGGTTTTGTAGGTATTTCTATAAGTTAGAATCATGTATTCCTTCTTCGTATCCATGCTTACAGATGGTGCTCTCTCATAGTCTACTAAATCGAGAATTGACTTAGAAGGTTTTTGATAAGTAAGATTTTCTTGTGCAAAAGCATGTATGCTTAATCCAAGAAATAAAATCAGGCTCAATTTTGATTTCATAAATAGGTTTTGTTTTTTTGATTAGAAATATAGGTCTTAGTTCTTTTAGAATTGTTACAGCATATTCTGTTTTATTATGTAAAAATATAGTATTTTTCTATTTGTAACTTAGTTTTTTAATGTGATTGAAATAGCGACTGAAATTTATAAATTGTTAATTGCTAAAAAAAGAGTAATTTGTAGGCTAATGTTTTAAAGTATGTTTAAATTTACAATCTTATTATTATAAAATAACAATTATATGTATCATTCAAAAATTGCAGGATTAGGATTTTATGTTCCTTCCAATGTGGTCACCAATGACGATTTGTCTAAAATTATTGACACCAATGATGAGTGGATTCAAGAAAGAACAGGTATTCAAGAAAGAAGACACATTATAAGAGGAGAAGATACAACGACTTCTATGGGAGTTAAAGCTGCCGAAATTGCTATTGAGCGTTCAGGCTTGGCCAAAGAAGATATTGATTTTGTTGTTTTTGCAACACTAAGCCCTGATTATTATTTTCCTGGACCAGGAGTTTTAGTACAACGTGATTTAGGTTTGAGAACAGTAGGCGCATTAGATGTCAGAAATCAATGTTCGGGATTTATCTATGCCTTATCTGTTGCGGATCAATATATAAAAACGGGAATGTATAAAAACGTTTTGGTTATTGGGTCAGAAGTACACTCAACTGGATTAGATATGACATCACGTGGTCGTAGTGTATCGGTGATTTTTGGTGATGGAGCAGGAGCAGCTGTTTTGAGTAGAGAAGAAGACTTGACTAAAGGGATTCTTTCAACGCATTTACATTCTGAAGGCCAACATGCTGAGGAATTAGCACTTACCGCACCGGGTATGGGAGCAAGATGGGTGACGGACATTATCGCTGATAATGATCCTAATGATGAAAGTTATTATCCACATATGAATGGTCAATTTGTATTTAAAAATGCAGTAGTTCGTTTTGCTGAGGTAATTAATGAAGGACTTGAAGCGAATAATCTATCCGTTTCAAACATTGATATGTTGATACCACATCAAGCAAATTTGAGAATTTCTCAATTTATACAAAAGAAATTTGGTCTTAATGACGATCAAGTTTATAATAATATTCAAAAATACGGGAATACAACCGCCGCTTCTATTCCAATTGCTTTAACCGAAGCGTGGGAGAATGGAAAAATTAAAAGTGGTGACACTGTTGTTTTAGCAGCTTTTGGAAGTGGTTTTACATGGGGAAGTGCTATCATTAGATGGTAATTTTTTTACTTCAATAAAAAGATCCTTTTTATATCAAAAAACCCGGAGTTGGCATACTCCGGGTTTTTCTTTGGTAACAAAATTTAAAACTAATTCTTATAAAAGTCCACCGCCGCCTTGGGTTTCATTCTTGTCTCTTTGTTTTCTTTGAATGGCTTTGTTTTTACCGCTCCCAAATCTATAATTGAATCCTAAATAAACAGATTGACTTTCCCAGTTGAACTGTCCGTTTGCTTTGTATGGTCGATCACCAGCAAAAGCAAAATTCATCGAGTTAAAAATATCGCTGAAACGTGCGCTAATTGTTCCGCTACCTTTTAAAATATTGTAGCTGCTACCAATATCCATTTTCCACATTGTCGCTCTGTCAAATTGAAGGTTTTGGTCTCTACCTTGGTACATACCAAATAATTGGAAGCGTAAATCTTTAGTCGCTTTGAAGGTATTATTGATTCTGGCGTTGAAAGTTGTGGCATTTACTTCGATAAATTCATAAGTACCGGGTGCGCTTTCTACTGTTCCTTTTACTTTTTTCTGATAAGCGTCTACGCTAATATTAGCGCTCCACCATTTCTTAAAGTCTAAATTACCGGAAACTTCAATACCGTAAGCATTGTTGTTCTCAAAATTATCAAAAGACAATACTTGCTTGTTTGGGTTTTCAGGATTTGTAAAAATAACTCGTGTAATTTCATCTTCAATTCTTCTGTAAAACATACCCGAAGTGATAGAACCTATTTTTGTTTTTCTAGTATAGTTCAATTCAAATGAGTTTGTGAATTGCGGAATAAGGTTTGGATTTCCTTCTGAATCTATAGTGGCGGTACTCCATTCTCTAATAGGGTTTACCTGTCCGATACTCGGCCTGTCTACTCTTCTTGAAAAGCTAAGGTTAAAGGAATTATTTTCACCTGGATTATAACTCAAAAATGTAGAAGGATAAATACTTAAGATGTCATCTTTAAATTGTCCGTCTGCTGCAGATGCTTGTTTGAATATTGCTTCAACATTGTATTGTTCTAGACGCGCTCCCGCTTGAAAACTCCATTTTTTCCATTGTTTACCAAGGGTTGCATAAGCCGAATAAATTGTTCGATCATATGTAAAGTCAGAACTGTACGCATTATCTCTAAATAAATTATTGGCAGTAGACTCATCTCTTGCCTCTAATCCCAATTCTAATTTGGTAGTTTCAGTCAACGGATTTACATAATCAAGATTGATGATGCTGTTTTTACCAAGAGTCGTTACGTCATTCGTAAAAGAATTGATTAGGGATTTACTGTCTCTGTTTAAATTCGTGTAAACTGCATTTTCGGGATCGTCATTTTCATTGTAATTTGCTTCTAATTCAAGACTATGACCTTCTTTTTTGAATTTAATTTTATAATCAAAATTGTAGGTTTGAGAATGATTCTTACTATCACTTGTGAAAAGCTGTAGCAAGTCAGTACTAGCATTATTCACATAGTCCACATCAGTGCTTCCAAATCCTTTTCCGTTATAGAAGCTTTGATTGGTATAAAAAGAAACGGTATTGTTGTCATTGATGTAGTAATCTACTCCAACTTTCGCTAAATGTGAGGTGGTAAGATTATTGAATTGAAAGAGTTGTGTGTTTTGTTTGTTTTCTTGTTCGCTTTTTATAAAACCATAATTATTGTTTTTACCATGATTTAAACCGTAATTTCCATAAAAATTAAATTTTCCATTTCGGTAATTTAAGTCGAAAGCTGAATTGATTTTCGGTGTTTTTCCAAAAGTGACTCCGTTATTGATGCTTCCGTTAAGACCTATTTTGCTGTTTTTATTCAATACAATATTGATAATACCGCTCATTCCTTCCGGATTGTACTTTGCAGAAGGATTTGTTATTAATTCAATTTGTTTAATAGATGACGAAGGGATTTGTTGTAATAACTGGGAAGCGTCAATATTTGATGGCTTTCCGTCAATTAGAACACGTACGTTAGAGTTTCCTCTTAAACTGATTGTTTTCGTTTGCGGATCAACACTAACTGAGGGAATGTTATTCATTATTTCACTTGCAGTTGCTCCTGCCGAAATTAAATCTTTCCCAACGTTGATGATTTTTCTATCTATTTTTTGTTCAATAGTCGATTTCTCATTGACGATATCGACACCTTTAAGCTCGATAGCATCTTCTTTTAGTGCAAATGTCCCCAGATCTGCGTTCTTTTTGTCAGTAGATAATGTGACCGCTGTTGAGATGGTCTTGTATCCCATAAATTGTATTTCGACAGTATAATTTTTTAAATCTAGGTTTTTGATGTAAAAATTTCCTTTCTCAGATGTAATTCCACCGGTAATAAATTTGTCGCCTTCTTTTACAATGACATTGACATAGGGAAGGGTTTCGTTACTGTTTTTATCTATTACTTTTCCGGTAATACTCCCTGGATTTTCTAGAAGTGATGTTTTGACTGACGTTTGTGCTTGCATCGAAACCAAGGTCCCGAATAGGCATACTAAGATTAATTTGATTTTCATGATTGATGATTTTTGATTAAAAATTTGATTGATGATGCAAATGTATAGTATTTATTTTAATATATGCAATACATAGTACTGTTTTATGCATAAAATAAATTAGAAGAGTAAAAGATACCTAATAGACTATCAAGTCTTGATTTTGTTACAGTTTTTATAAAAAACCCTAACATTTTAAGTTTTTAAGAGAAAGGTTCTGATTTTTAAATAGGAAATTATCTTGCTTTCCAATTTACAAATTGTCACATTATAACTATATTTGCAACCTTAAAATAAACACGCAAAATGACATTATCACAAATTCTTACCCCTTCAATTGAAAAAGCTGTCCAAGCCTTATTTGATATTGCTATTGACAAAGTAGAGTTTCAAACTACACGGAAGGAATTTGAGGGAGATATCACGATGGTAATTTTTCCATTATTAAAAGTTATCAAAAGCAATCCTGTCGAATTAGGAAATAAAATTGGAAACTATTTAGTGGAAAATGTATCTGAGGTGAGCCGTTTTAATGTAGTTTCTGGTTTTTTGAATATTGTTATATCGGATGAGTACTACTTGAATTTCTTTAATGGAATAAAGGATGATGCGAAATTTGGTTTCGTCACTCCAAATCCGGAAGATACAGCTGTAATGGTAGAATACTCTTCGCCTAACACAAATAAGCCTTTGCACTTAGGTCACGTTCGTAATAATCTATTGGGTTATTCTGTTGCTGAAATTATTAAGGCTTCAGGTAAAAAAGTGTACAAAACGCAAATCATAAATGATAGAGGAATTCACATTTGCAAATCAATGCTGGCATGGCAGAAATTTGGAAACGGAGAAACTCCTGAATCTACTGGTCAAAAAGGAGATAAATTAGTAGGGAACTATTATGTTGCTTTCGATAAAGCCTATAAAGTGGAAATTACTCAATTAATGAGTGAAGGAAAGACCGAAGACGAGGCCAAAAAACAAGCACCAATCATTTTTGAAGCCCAAGAAATGTTGTTGAAATGGGAAGCCGGTGATGAAGAAGTGATTGCGCTTTGGAAAAAAATGAATCAATGGGTTTATGACGGTTTTGCAACTACCTATAAAAACTTAGGAGTTGATTTTGATTGTTATTATTATGAAAGCAATACCTATTTATTAGGGAAAGATGTAGTTCAGATTGGTTTAGAAAAAGGGGTTTTTGAAAAAGATCCTGACGGTTCTGTTTGGATTGATTTAACCGATGAAGGTTTAGACCGTAAAATCGTCTTGCGTTCTGATGGTACTGCGGTTTATATGACGCAGGATATTGGTACAGCTATCCAGCGTGTGAAAGATTATCCAGATGTAGGAGGGATGGTTTACACTGTAGGTAATGAGCAAGATTACCATTTTAAAGTGTTGTTTCTAATATTGAAAAAATTAGGCTTTGACTGGTCTAAAAACCTATATCATTTATCGTATGGAATGGTAGATTTACCTTCCGGAAAAATGAAAAGTCGTGAAGGAACTGTAGTAGATGCAGATGATTTGATGCAAGAAATGACAGATACTGCTCAAAAAATTTCTGAAGATTTAGGGAAATTAGACAGTTATTCTGCCGAAGAAAAAACGAAATTATACAATACGATTGGTCTTGGTGCTTTGAAATATTACATACTTAAAGTAGATCCTAAAAAGCGAATCCTTTTTAATCCAGAAGAATCAGTTGATTTTGCTGGAAATACAGGACCGTTTATACAATATACTTATGCGAGAATCCAGTCGATTATTCGTAAAGCTAATTTTGATTTTTCAAATGAATCAGGAATGGTGGAACTTCACGCAAAAGAGAAAGAGTTATTGAAACAACTTGAGTTGTTTCCAGAAGTAATTCAAAATGCGGCACAAAATCATAGTCCAGCTTTATTGGCTAATTTTGTGTATGACTTAGTACGTGAATACAATTCTTTTTATCAGGCGGTACCAATTTTAGGTTCAGAAATAGAAATAGAAAAAATATTTAGAGTACAGTTGTCAAAAAAGGTAGCAGATACCATAGCGGCTTCTTTTAGCTTGCTAGGGATTAATGTTCCGGAACGTATGTAATAAGGGTGGTTTTTTTGCGTTATTAATTTAATAACGCAAAAAAATACCATTATGAAAAAAACAGCAGTTTTAGCATTACTTGTCATTATGATAAGTGCTTGTACGAATGATACATCTTCTACGACTGGAAATGTCACTATAAAAGCCTCTGCCGTTTCAACAACAGGAAAAACATCTTTAACGGCTCGTTCAACAGTAACTTCAACAGTA
Organism: uncultured Flavobacterium sp.; assembly: GCF_963974175.1. Lineage (GTDB taxonomy): Bacteria > Bacteroidota > Bacteroidia > Flavobacteriales > Flavobacteriaceae > Flavobacterium. The sequence goes on along the minus strand of NZ_CAXBBR010000010.1, from coordinate 66,792 downwards.
GTGATTACTGATTTTAAGATAAATATCGGGAATATCAAATTTGAAGTTGATGAGCAGGATGAAATGCATGACACAGATCCTTCACATGAAGATGTTAAACTTAACGGACCATTTTTGTTGGATTTATTGGACCCAGGAAAAACTTTATCTCAAATCATTACTTCTGTCAATATACCGAATGCAAAATATGAAGAGATAAAATTTAAATTTGCACCAAGTACTGCCGTTGGTGATATGAATGGGAAGAGTTACTTGATTAAAGGTACGGTTGATGGAAAGCCCTTTGAAGTATGGAGCGCTAAAGAGGTAGAGTTAGAAATGGATTTTAATGATCCTACTAAAGACTTTATGGTAAATAGTAATGATTTATCTCTTAATATAAAAATTCAGCTCGACGCCATTATGGTTAAAATTACAGATTTAGCTAAACAAGGTTTGCTAGTCGATACTGACGGGGATGGAACTATTGAAATTAGTACAAATGATGATGATGGGCATCATGATTTAGGTGAACTAATAAGAGATTTGCTTGAAAATGAAACACATTTGGATGATAAGGATTAATTAAAAATAAAAGTGATTTTAAATAAAATAAGGCTGTCTTTTTAAGATGGCCTTATTTTATTTAAAATACTATTTAAACTTCAAAATCAAATGCTTAAATTTGCAGCTTAATTAAAGAGAAATAAAAACTATGTTCGATAATTTAAGCGATAAACTAGACAAAGCATTTCATATACTAAAAGGACACGGAAAAATCACCGAGGTAAACGTAGCTGAAACTTTAAAAGAAGTTAGAAGAGCCTTACTGGATGCCGATGTGAATTTTAAAATCGCGAAAGATTTTACGAATAAAGTAAAAGAAAAAGCTTTAGGACAGGATGTATTAACGACGCTTCAACCAGGACAACTGTTGGTGAAGTTAGTGAAAGACGAACTGACAGAATTGATGGGTGGTGATGTTGCTGGAATAAACCTTTCTGGAAATCCTACCGTTATTTTAATGTCTGGTCTACAAGGTTCAGGTAAAACTACCTTTTCTGGAAAACTGGCAAATTATCTTTTAACTAAAAAGAATAAAAAACCGCTTTTAGTAGCTTGTGATATCTACCGTCCAGCGGCAATTCAACAATTATATGTTGTTGGAGATTCTATAGGTGTTGAGGTATATTCAGAACCTGAAAATAAGAATCCAGTTGAAATTGCACAAAATGCAATTAAGCATGCTAAAGCAAAAGGGTTTGATGTTGTTATTGTGGATACGGCCGGACGTCTGGCAGTTGATACTGAGATGATGAATGAGATCTCACGTGTTCATAAAGCAATTCAGCCACAAGAAACCTTATTTGTTGTTGATGCAATGACAGGTCAAGATGCAGTAAATACAGCAAAAGCCTTCAATGATATATTAAATTTTGATGGTGTTATTTTAACCAAATTAGATGGTGATACACGTGGTGGAGCGGCTCTTTCGATAAAAACTGTAGTTAACAAACCGATTAAGTTTGTAGGTACAGGAGAGAAAATGGAAGCGATTGATGTATTCTATCCTGTTCGTATGGCGGAACGTATCCTTGGAATGGGAGATGTCGTGTCGTTAGTGGAAAGAGCACAAGAGCAGTTTGATGAGGAAGAAGCTAGAAAAATTCAAAAGAAAATCGCGAAAAACGAATTCGGTTTTGATGATTTTCTTTCTCAAATTCAGCAAGTGAAGAAAATGGGTAATATGAAAGACTTGGTTGGGATGATACCAGGTGCTTCAAAAGCCATGAAAGACGTGGAGATCGAAGATGATGCCTTCAAGCACATTGAGGCTATTATTCACTCGATGACTCCCGCAGAGAGAAGTAAACCTTCTCTTATTGATGTTAAAAGAAAAGCGAGAATATCAAAAGGTTCAGGAACAAAAATTGAACAAGTCAATCAATTGATGAAGCAGTTTGAGCAAATGAGCAAAATGATGAAAATGATGCAAGGGCCAGGAGGAAAAAACCTCATGAAGATGATGGGCGGAATGAAAGGAATGCCTGGAGGCGGAGCGATGCGCTAAAATATTTGGTTAAGGTTTAAAGTTTCATGTTTATTGAAATTTTAAACCTTACTCTTTTATAGGAATATCAGTTCTTGTAAAAAAAAATAGAAACTAAAACTTGAAACTAAAAATAAAATGCTACTACTAGACGGAAAAAAAACAGCGGAAGATATTAAAGTTGAAATCGCAGCTGAAGTACAAAAGATAAAAAATAAAGGGGGGAAAGTACCTCATTTAGCCGCAGTTATTGTGGGTAACGATGGAGCGAGTTTAACCTATGTAGGAAGCAAGGTAAGAGCATGTGAAAGAGTTGGTTTTGAATCTACTTTGGTTAAAATGCCAAGTACTACTTCTGAAACTGAATTGCTTAAGAAAATTAAGGAGTTAAACGAAGATGATAATATTGATGGATTTATAGTTCAACTACCGCTTCCAGAGCAAATTGATGAGCAAAAAGTATTGATGGCGGTTAGTCCAAGTAAAGATGTCGATGGATTTCATCCTGAGAATTTTGGGAAAATGGCCTTAGATATGAGCACTTTTATCCCTGCTACACCTTTCGGAATTTTAGAATTACTAGAACGTTATGGAGTAGAGACTAAAGGAAAACATACCGTAGTAATTGGTCGTAGTCACATTGTGGGGAGACCAATGAGTATCTTAATGGGAAGAAAAGGGTTTCCTGGAAACTCAACAGTTACTTTGACACACAGCTACACAAAAAACATCGAAGAAATCACTATTCAAGCGGATATCATTATCACAGCTTTAGGTGTTCCTAATTATCTTAAAGCAGACATGGTTAAAGACGGAGTTGTTGTTATAGATGTTGGAATTACTCGTGTTCCAGACGAATCAAAAGAAAAAGGATATGTGATTACTGGAGATGTAGATTTTGAAAATGTAAGCAAAAAAGCAAGTTTTATTACTCCGGTTCCTGGTGGAGTAGGACCTATGACGATAGCGATGTTATTAAAAAATACGCTGTTGGCAAGGGAAATGAAAATACTGAAATTAGAAAACTAAATAAATACAAAGCCTATTCCTCTGAATAGGCTTTTTTTAGCATTATGGAAAATCCACAAGAAATAGAATTCACATCTATACAAGAGTTCTTGGACTATTTGCCGGAGGAAGAATTAGAAATTGTTCTTTTCCTTCGTAAGATTGTGCTGGAATGTATGCCAGATTGTAAAGAGAGATTAGCATATAATGTGCCTTTTTATTACCGCCATTCCAAGATTTGTTACATTTGACCTGCTTCCATTCCCTGGGAGAAGGTTAGTAATGGTGTTGGAATAGGTTTTTGTAAAGGCGCTTCACTTTTAGACGAGACTTTTGAGACGATTAGTTTTAGTTCGAAGTCACTATTTTCTTCAATTAAAGAGATTGATGTGGATTCTTTAAAGCAGCAGATCTATGAGGCTATTTCAATTGACGAACAGATTGTTAAAGCTAGGAGAAGAAAGATACAGTAAGGTTACTGGTAGTCAAGTAAGAAGAATGTTATTAAGGCGAGATTTTGTTTTATTGGCAACTTAAATTTTTCTTAAAAAATTTGCAAATAGGTAAGGAGTATGAAATAAAGAATACTTTTACAGCACTAAAAAATAGTACTTTATAATGGACGATTATTATTCGGAAATGTTGAACTAATTGTAGCGCTTGTTTAATTTCAAGAGGCTATGCTAAACCTATAGAATTTTGAAATGAGAGCTTTTTACAAAAACAATAACGGATTAATTGCAGTGGAAGAATGGTTTCCTAACTGTTGGATAAACATAGAATGTCCAACGGAAGCCGAAAAGAAATACTTACTCGAAGAGCTTCAAATTCCAGAAGCCTTTTACAACGACATTGAAGACATTGATGAACGACCTCGTATTGAGGTGGAAAACGGATGGACACTAATCATCATGCGTATTCCTGTGAAGAGTAATGATGTGAAACTTCCATTTCATACGATTCCTGTTGGGATTGTCTTTAAAGAGGAGGTTTGTGTTACTGTAAGTTTTCATCAGACAGAAATGCTTACTGATTTCGTAACCTACACTCAAAGAAAGAATATCGATATCAAAGACAACTTCGATTTGGTCTTACGACTACTGTTGTCTACCAGTATATGGTATTTGAAGTATTTGAAACAAGTCAATCAAAAAATTAAACTAGCTGAAGACAATTTGGAGAAATCCATAAAAAATGAAGAGCTACAGGCTTTGTTGCAAATAGAAAAATGTTTGGTGTTCTTCATGACCTCTTTAAAAGGGAATGATATTTTGTTGCATCGAATTAAAAACATCAAATCGCAACGAGTTAATTATGATTTAGAATTACTAGAAGATGTAGAAATCGAATTGCGCCAAGCTCAGGAAACGACCAATATTTATAGTGATATCTTGACCGGAACAATGGACGCGTATGCCTCAGTTATTTCTAACAACATGAATAATATCATGAAACAAATGACATCAATCTCTATTATATTGATGATTCCTACGGTAATTGCCAGCTTCTACGGGATGAATGTTCCTAATGGGTTACAGGATAATCCAATGGGTTTGTGGGTATTGGTGTTAGTCTCCATTATTCTCTCCACTTTTGGGGTATTCTTGTTTAAGAGAAAAAGATGGTTTTAAAAATAAAAAAACGGTGTAAATAATTTTACACCGTTTATGTTTTAATAGTCTCCTCTTTTCTTGAATCTTGGATCATCTCTTTTGATGAATTCCGTTCTCCTTTTAGGAGTTTCTGTTTTTGGCAAACTCGCTTCTTCTGTTTTGCTGGAAGGTTCGATAAGTTCGTTCAGTTCTTTTATTTCGGTATCAGTTAAATCGCGGTATCGTCCCATGGGGATATCAAGTGAAATATTGATGATTCTGATTCGTTTTAAACCTATAACTTCATATCCTAAATATTCACACATTCTACGAATTTGACGATTTAAACCTTGGGTAAGAATGATTTTAAAGATATCATTACTGATTTGCTCTACTTTACAATTTCTGGTCACTGTATCCAAAATAGGAATTCCATTTCCCATTCTTTCAATAAAACGATCTGTAATGGGTTTGTTGACAGTTACCGTATATTCTTTTTCGTGATTATTTCTAGCACGTAATATTTTATTGACGATGTCACCGTCATTAGTCATGAATATTAATCCTTCACTGGCTTTGTCTAATCGTCCAATTGGGAAAATACGTTTCGGGTAATTAATATAATCGATAATATTATTGCGAACATCTAAGTTAGTAGTGCATTCAATTCCCACAGGTTTATAGAAAGCTAAGTAGACTGGCTTCTCATGTTTTTCACGGATTAGTTTACCGTCAATACGCACTTCATCATCCGGCGAAACTTTTGTGCCTAATTCCGGAACAACTCCGTTTAGGGTTACACGTCCTTCATCGATTAGTTTGTCCGCTTCTCGACGGGAGCAATACCCAGTTTCTCCTATGAATTTATTAAGGCGTTTTAGATTATCTTCCATTCTGCAAAAGTAATCAATTTGGTAAATAGATAAGGGTATAACTTCAAAATTCCTTGTACGTAGTTAATTATTGAACCTTTTTTAATTTTATATGTTCAATATCGAAGGCTGAATATTGGAATTGCAAAAACAGGTCATTTCTATAATTACTCGAATAAAAACTGAGAGATTTTTGTATATAATTCGTCACTGTGCATGCTGTGACCTAGGCCGCTAGTTTCAATGAAAACTGAATCTTTCCAGGTACTTGCTATTTTCTTTCCTTCTTCAAATAAAACGATGGTGTCATCTTTATCATGAGCGATAAATCCTTTTGTTTGTATGTCGGCCGCAAATACTTTTCCTGAAAAATTTTCTAACTTGAGTTGGAAGTGCTTCAGATAGTGTGCTTCTAAACCTCCTAAAATTATTGAATTTAAACTAAGCATCTCAATATAGTTATTGAGTATGATTTTGAAATCGCTCGGCGAGCCTAATATTACTGTTTTTTCAATACTATTATTAGGGTAGTTCGATTGGTAGTACAAACAGGTTTTAGCACCTAAAGAATGTCCGATGAGGTATTGTGGTTTGAATTTTTGAACTAGAATGTCAATGAATGCGGCATACTGTGGAATGTTGAATTCCTTCCCACCCGAAAGACCGTGCAGGCGCATCAATAGCGATGATGGTACTTCCTGACTTTCTTAAGTACGGTAAAATATTTTCCCAACGTGAGGCATTACTTTCCCAGCCATGAGCTAAAAGAATAATAGTTTCGTTTCCTTTCCAAGTGTAGGTTTGAAAATGAGATTCGTTATGCTGGTAGGTTTCTTTCTCGGATTCTTGTAGTATTGTAGGAAGATTGTCTTTAGATAGTTTTCCGTCTCGGGGTTCACTAAATAAAGTATACGCAAGTTGCGTCGCTTTTTCAGGGAATAACAAACTTAGGAAATTAATGTATAATCCGACAGATTTGGTAAAGAGGAAGTAGATTGTTTTTTTCATAAAAAAAAAAGTCCCGATGTGAATCGGGACTTAAATAGATTTAAAATTTAGAAAATAATTTTTCCATTTTTTCTTTTTCTTCATCAGCCAAAACGCTGTCAACTAATATTCTTCCTGAATGTTCGTCGATTATGATTTTCTTTCTAGAAGCAATCTCAACCTGTGTTTGAGGTGGAATTGTAAAGAAAGATCCTGCAGATGCACCTCTTTCGATAGAAACAACCGCTAAACCATTACGAACGCTTGTTCTGATTCTAGTATAAGCAGCCATTAATCTAGGTTCGATTTGGCTTTGGTATTCAGTAGATTTTTCTGTTAAAAATTCTTCTTCCTTAGCAGTTTCAGACATAATAGCGTCCAATTCTGATTTTTTATGTTTCAAGTGATTTGATTTTATTTCTAATCTTTCTTTAGATTGAGAAATAACATCTTTCTTGTGCTCGATAGAAGCTTTCATTTCTTTCATTTGCTTTTCAGCTAATTGAATTTCAAGCTCTTGAAACTCAACTTCTTTTGTCAAAGAGTTGAATTCTCTATTGTTACGAACAGTTTCTTGTTGTTTCGTGTATTTTTTGATAGCCTCTTTGTGCTCGTCAATTGCATTCTTTTTTCCTTTGATAAGGTCTTCGATAACTTCGAGTTCACTTTTCAATTTTTCAGAACGTGTGCTTAAACCTGCAACTTCATCTTCTAAATCTTCCACTTCTAGAGGAAGTTCACCTCTTACGTTTCTGATTTCGTCAATCCTAGAGTCAATAAGTTGTAAATCGTAAATTGCTCTTAACTTGTCCTCAACACTTAATTCTTTCGTATTCGCCATATTCTATAAGTACTTAACTGGATTTGTATTTTCTTCTGATAAAATGATTGCAAAATTAAGGATTTTTTTCCGAAGATAATCAACAATATAATTTTTTGTATAGCGTTCGCTTTCAAAATGTCCAATATCTGCCAAAAGAAGCTGATTTTCGGCCTCATAAAACTGATGGTACTTCAAATCAGCGGTTAAAAAAGCATCGGCTCCAGCCATAATTGCATTTTTTATGGCATAACTTCCAGATCCACCTAGCACCGCCACTTTTTTTATCGGTTTTCCTGTAAAAGTAGAATGGCGAATTCCTTCTGCCTTCATTTTTTCTTTCACAGCGGTTAAAAATTCTTTTTCATCCATTGGAGCTTCAAACTCACCGATCATTCCCAAACCTATATTTTGATGGCTATTTTGTAATTCATAAATTTCATACGCCACTTCCTCGTAAGCATGATTAGTAAATAGGGCTTTAAGGATTTTTGATTCTAAATGTTTTTCGAATGTAACTTCGATCTTGATTTCAGCGGTTTCCACAAATTCAAATCGCTCTCCTAATTGCGGATCGCTATTTTCGTTACCCATATAAGTGCCAATGCCTTTGGAGTTGAAACTACAATCTTCATAATTGCCTATGTTTCCTGCTCCGGCGTCAAATAGTCCGTTGCGAACTTTTTCAGCATTTTCAGGAATGGTATAGGTAACTAATTTTCGTATGAAGTTAAGTTTAGGGATCAAGACTTTGGTTTTTTTAAGCCCTAGTGCATCACAAAATATTTTATTAACTCCATTTTGATGATTGTCTAAAGCCGTGTGAACAGCATAAATAGCAATGTCATTTTTTATAGCTTTGATGATAGAACGTTCCACATAATTTTTGCCGGTTATTTTCTTTAATCCTGAGAACAAAATAGGGTGGAAGCAAACAACTAGATTGCATTTTTTTGTAATTGCTTCATCAATCACATTTTCCAGTGCATCATGACATACTAATACGCCTGTAGCTTCTGTATTTTGGTCTCCAACAAGCAATCCTACATTATCAAAATCTTCCGCATAAGCAAGCGGTGCCATTTCTTCGAGTACTGAAAGTATTTCTTTTATTTTCATGGTTTTTTGGTTTAAAGTCTAAGGTTTAAAGTTTGATGATTGCTTAACTTTAAACTTTAAACAAAAGAAACAAAATATTTATTTCAAAGATAATTTATTATACTTTCGTATAATGATTTTACTGCGAAAAATACTCTTTCCGTTTGCTGTTTTATATGGTTTCATAACTGGTATTCGGAATTTTCTGTTTGATCGCGGAATTCTTAAATCCTATTCTTTTGATCTACCGATAATAGCTGTAGGGAACCTAAGTGTAGGCGGTACCGGTAAAACCCCTCAAATTGAATATTTAATTCGGCTATTATCAGTGAGCTACAATGTCGCAACATTAAGTCGGGGATATAAGCGAAAGTCTGAAGGTTTTATTTTAGCAGATGCTACATCTAATGCTGAAGTGCTGGGTGATGAACCTTTTCAATTCTATAAAAAATTCAAGAACATTCAAGTGGCCGTTGATGCCAATCGGAAGAACGGGATCGAACAACTGCTTTCGCAAAAGCAAAAACCAGAAGTGATATTACTAGATGATGCTTACCAGCATAGGAAAGTAAAAGCGGGTTTATATATTTTGCTTACTTCGTATGGCGAATTATATTGTGATGATTTTATCCTTCCTACGGGGAATTTAAGAGAAAGTAAAAGCGGAGCAAAAAGAGCTACTATTATTATCGTGACAAAATGCCCTTCAAACCTATCATTAGCGGAGCAAAACAACATTAAAAAAAGATTGAAAATTGCCGAAAATCAGGAGTTGTACTTTACTAGTATTGAGTACGATGAATTTGTTTATTCTGAAAAGGGAGAACGAACAGTAAAAGATGTTTTAGTTACAGATAAATTACTTTTGGCCGGTATTGCAAAACCAACATCTTTTTTTGCATATTTGCAGGCTGCAAATGATGTAAGTATGGCTTTTCCAGACCATCATCATTTTAGTGAAAAAGATATTTTAGACATTAAAAATAAATCACTAAACAGGATCATTATTACTACTGAGAAGGATTATGTTCGATTGCTGGGACGATTGCCTGCCGATCAGCTTTTTTATCTACCGATAAAAAGTCAGTTTCTCAAAGGAGATGAACAGTTTAGAAAAACAATTATGAATTATGTGGGAACAAGTACAAGAGACGGTAAGTTATATCAATAAAATAAATAGTTTCAATCCTGAATATGGAATCATTTTAGGTTCGGGATTAGGAAGTTTCACGGAGGACATCAAAATAGAATTTACACTACCGTATAATGAAATTCCTAATTTTCCTGTATCTACAGTTCAGGGACATAAAGGGGCTTTGGTTTTTGGGACTATTGGTGATAAAAAGGTAGTAGCTATGCAAGGTCGCTTTCATTTCTATGAAGGCTATTCCATGAAGGAAGTTACTTTTCCAGTACGAGTGTTGAAATTTTTAGGAGTTAAAAAACTAATAGTTTCAAATGCATCAGGTGGAGTGAATCCTATTTATAAAATTGGAGAAATTATTATTATAAAGGATCATATTAATTTTACGCCAGAGCATCCGTTACGTGGTGCAAATGACGAACGTTTTGGTCCCCGATTTGTAAATATGAGCGAGCCTTATTCGAGAAAAATGATTGCAAAAGCAAAAGAGCTAGCTGTAGCATTAAATATAGAAGTTAAAGACGGGATTTATTTAGGTTTGCAAGGGCCTAGTTTTGAAACGTTGGCAGAGTATAAAATGGTTAAAATTTTAGGTGCTGATTGCGTAGGAATGTCTACTGTACCTGAAGTTATTGTGGCGCGTCACATGGATTTAGAGACTTTTGGGATATCTGTAATTACAGACATAGGAGATGAAGCTAATATTGATTCCATCTCTCATGATGAAGTATTAGAAGCAGCGCAAAATGCAGAGCCTAATGTAAGAAAGCTAATTAAAGAATTAATTTTAAAATACTAAACTAAGAAAGGTTATTTGCAATTAACTAAGAAAGGTTATTTGCAATTACAGTGTAGAAAACTTCAGGAGCAAATGGTTTAGTAACTACATCATTCATACCAAAGGATAGCAACATTTCTCTGTTTTCATCTAGAGAAATGGCTGTTATTGCAATAATTGGAGTGACAGAGTCAAATTCTCTTATCTGCTTTGTTGCAATGGTACCGTTGATTCCAGGTAAATGAACGTCCATTAAAACCATATCATAATTATTATTCCTGACAGTTTCAATTGCTTCTTCGCCGTTATCAATGATTTCGCAAACAATACCCTTGTTTTCAAGCATTTTTTTGGTAATCATTTGGTTGATTTTATTGTCTTCAACAATAAGTATTTTTTTATTTTTTAAAGTTTCATTGTCATAAGTTGGTGCTGGGGCCTCTTCTGGCAATTGATTTTTGTCTACTTTAAATTGCAAGTCAAAAAAGAAAGTAGAACCTTGTCCTAGGATACTTTGCAGCTTTATTTCTCCTCCTAGTATTTCAATTAGTTTTTTTACAATGGTTAGCCCAAGGCCTGTTCCTCCAAATTTGCGGTTGATTTCCACAGACCCTTGTGAAAAACTCTCAAATACAGTTTCTAGTTTGTCTTCAGATATTCCTATTCCAGTATCTGTAATTTCAAAGGATAGGATGACGTTGTCGGTTTCTAATTGGGTTACTTTGGTAGTAACTGTTACACTCCCGTCCTTTGTGAATTTGAGGGCGTTATTAATCAAATTCATGAATATTTGGGATAACTTAGTGGGGTCGCCAATTAAATTATCTGGAATATTTGGATCGATATTAAGGGTAAAAATATCATTATTGGTAATTGCTAATCCTTTTAAGGAGTTCTTAATGTCTTCTAAAAGCTCCTTTAGATTAAATTTGATGTATTCTATTTCAGTTTTGTTAGAATCGATTTTGTTGATTTCAAGAATTTCATTGATGAAGGTGGCTAAATAATTTCCGGAGAATTTTAACGAGGATAAATAATGCAATTGTGATTCCTTTGGATTTTCTTGCAGTAACAGATGGGTTATTCCATTTATTGCATTTAAAGGTGTTCTAAGCTCATGACTTACTGTTGATAAAAATTCAGACCTGGCTTTTGAGGCTTTTTCCGTCTTTTCTTTTTCAATCAGTAATTCATTGTTTTTTTCTTTAAGTAATAGGTTTGATTTATTTCTGATGATATTGTTTTTGTACAATGATAAGCTCAGCAGTGATAAAATGGTGATTAAGGCAATTGCCAGAATGTTAATGAGTTTAGAAAATTTATTGGTTTTTTCTTCTTCAGCATTTTTATGATTAATTCTTTCTGCTTTTTTTATTCGCTGCGTTTCTTTAAAGTTTTCGTAATCATCGATACCTAACTTTTCATTATTTGCAAGTTCTAAACTTTCTTTTAAGTTTAGGTGCTGTTTCAAATACAAGTAGGCATTGCTCTTATCTAGAGTTTTTTCATATACCTTACTTAGTGCTAATAAAATTCTTGATTTTTGATTTAAGTTGTTCTCCTTCGAGTTAAGGTCAAATGCTTTGTTAAGATAAGTTAGCGCTAGATTATTTCTATTATTAGAGGCTTCGATAAGTCCCATTTGATATAAAGCCTCTACTTTAGCGTCGAAGATAGCTGGATTGTCCGGTTTAGAAATTACAGAGTTAAAACAGAATGCTGCAGTATTAAGATTTCCGTTTGCTTTGTAGATAATCCCTTTTTGAAGATTAAGTAAATCTTCATCAGTATCGATACCTAATTCCTTATAAATAAATAATGCCTGATTAAGAGCAGTTTCAGCAGCTTTGTAATTGTTTATGCCAATGTACGAAAGGCTTAGGTAATAATAACTTTTAGCAGCCTCGTGTGATGGTGGTAAACTTTCGAATAAAGCGGTGCTTTCATTAAAAATATCTTTGGCATCACCGTATTTATTGAGGTTATAATAAAGTACTCCTAGATTATACGTTTGGATTGCTTGGGCTTCTGTTTGTCCATTGTTGTCGCAATAATTGATTGCTTTCTGAGTAAAAAGAAGCGCGTCTTTGTATTTGTTTTCTTTGATGCTAGAATTTGCCAGATTGGTATAATAGGCAGTGCTATCTGTACTCTCTTTTTTTTGAGAATAAAGAAATGAATTAATAAAAAACATAAAAACCAACAGGTATCTCATTTGTTATTTATTTTTCTAAGCAATTTTTATTTTGCAGTCAGTAGTATTAAGTCTATTATTCTTGATGAATATCCTATTTCATTGTCGTACCATCCTACTACCTTAACCATTTTGTCGATTACGGATGTGAGCTGTGCATCAAAGACACATGAGTTTTTATTTCCAATAATGTCTACGGAAACGATAGGGTCCTCTGTGTAATCTAAAATTCCTTTTAAATTATTTTGGGCAGCATATCTAAATGCTTCGTTAATTTCATTTATTGTAACGGCACGTTTTACATTGAATGTAATATCCGTTAATGATCCATCTGGAACGGGTACTCTAATTCCACAACCGCCTATTTTTCCGTCTAATGTAGGGAATATTTTTGTTAATGCTTTGGCTGCTCCAGTTGTTGTAGGTACAATAGATTGGCTAGCGCCACGAGCTCTGCGTAGATCTTTATGGGGTTGATCGTGCAGGCTTTGGTCTGTGGTGTACGAATGTATGGTAGTAATATATGCTTGTTCTATACCACATAGTTCGTCAATTACCTTCATCATGGGTGCCGCATTATTCGTCGTGCAGCTCGCATTAGAAATAATAGTTTCTGTACCGTCAAGGATATGATCGTTTACACCTATGACGACAGTTTTTATACTGTCGACTTCCGAAGGAGCAGATAGGATTACTTTCTTAGCTCCTGCGATTATATGCGCATTTAACTCTTCATGAGTTTTGTATTTTCCAGTAGATTCGATTACATAATCGATATCTAAACTTTTCCAGTCTAAATTTGAAATTTGTTTCTCATGAAAAAATAGAAAATGGTCTTCTTCCACAAGAATTCCTTTCTCATCTGCGCTAACCTTGTTAGGTAAAACACCGTGAATACTATCGTATTTTAATAAATGGGCCATTGTTTTTGTGTCGGCAATGTCATTTATGGCAACAACTTCAATAGTAGGATGGTTTAAAAGCAATCGAAATAGATTTCGACCAATTCTTCCAAAACCATTTATGGCAATTTTTGTTTTTTTATTCATTTAAAATTTAGCATTCAACAGTTAACATAATTATAGAATGTGCTTCTGTGCTTTATAGGAAGAACGAACTAATGGACCACTCTCTACATGACGGAATCCTAATTCCAATCCGTATTTTTCATAGATGGCAAATTGATCTGGTGTGATAAATTCTTTAACCGGTAAGTGTTTCTTACTTGGTTGCAAGTATTGACCTATTGTTACCACATCTACATTAGCGTCGCGAAGATCTCTCATCGTTTGAAAAACTTCTTCTTCTTGCTCACCAAGACCAAGCATAATTCCAGACTTTGTTCTCTTGATTCCTTTTTCTTTCAGGTATCTTAAAACCTCTAAGCTACGGTCATATTTCGCTTGAATACGCACTTCACGAGTTAGTCTGCGTACGGTTTCCACATTATGGGAAACTACTTCAGGATTCGCCTCTACAATACGGTCAATGTTTCTTTCGATGCCCTGGAAATCAGGAATCAAAGTCTCCAGAGTAGTGGTTGGATTCATTCTACGAATGGCTTTTACAGTTTCTATCCAAATAATAGAACCTCCATCTTTCAAATCATCTCTGTCTACGCTGGTAATTACAGCATGTTTGATGTTCATGATTTTTATTGAACGCGCTACTTTTTCAGGCTCATCCCAATCTACCGTTTCGGGTCTTCCAGTTTTTACACCACAAAAACCACAAGAACGGGTACAGGTATTTCCTAAAATCATAAAAGTAGCAGTCCCTTCACCCCAGCATTCACCCATGTTAGGGCAGCTTCCTGATGCGCAAATCGTATTCAAACTATATTTATCCACTAAGCCACGAAGCTCAGTGTATTTTTGTCCTATCGGGAGTTTTACCTTCAACCATTTTGGTTTTTGAACAGGTAAAGTATTTTCTAAAAGAGTTTCCATAAATCAATTTTCAGACTGCAAATATAAGGAATGTTGATTTAAAATAGGGTGTTTCGGGCATGAAGCTTGAAGTCCGTTTTTATATTACTTTTTTATACTGTTTTTTGGAGCTAATTCCAGCTTTTCATTGCAATCTTGCCTTTTGAAAACGGTTTTTCTAAATAAAAAAAAGAGCTTCTTACAGTCGCTTTATTTTTTAAAGAAAAATACCTTTTCAAAGGGCAAGGATTTTCATTGCTATCTGGGCTATAACTATAGGTATTTGTTCGTGTTTTGTTTCTAGGTATCGACATAATAAAAAAGCAGAACCTCTCGATTCTGCTTTTTTGTTTAATACTAATTCATTTGAACAATGATGGGTAGATTGTAGGAGGTTCGCACTGGTTTAGAACCTATCATTCCTGGATTCCATTTTGTTTTTAAAGACTTTAGCACCCGTATAGCTTCTTTCCCTAGTCCATAACCAGGATCGTTTTTTACTTGTACATCAGTCATACTTCCGTCTTTTTCAACCACAAAAGAAACATAAATACGAATACTTCTTTCAGCGTTAATTTCAGGGCTTTCAAAATTCTTCCCTATGTAGGTGTAGAATTTAGCAATTCCCCCAGGAAATTCAGGAAGCTTGTCTAGTAGCGCACTGGTCACAACAGTATTTCCGTAATCAGTGATTGCGGGAGTAGCATTTCCTGTTCCTTGTGATGCAACAGGATTGGTCCCGATAATTGCAAGCCCATCAGAACTATCATTTATTGGAGTTGTGTTTTCACTGTTTTTCGCAATATCTGGAGTCGCTAGTGCAGCTTTTACTATTGTTGGATTTGTGAGCTGTTGTTTTGCAATGAGGACCGTAGGTTTTTGTTGGATTGCCTTCGGGAGAATCGGTTGTTCAATTTTTTTTACTTGATTCGGAAAAATTTTAGTCACCTGAATAATTTGATCAATACTTTCTGGAGTTAGCGAAACTATATTTTTTTCAGGATTAAGAAGACTCATAATCTTTGGAATACTTGCTAGAGAAGCAAATAATAGTAAACCCATAAAAAGTGCAAATAAGGAAGTTTTGGCACTTTCTTGACGCAATTGATATGCCCCGTATTCTTTGTTTTTGTTTTCGAAAACTAGATTAATCCAGCTGGTTTCGTAAAGACTTAGTTTTGACATAATTCATGGATTTAATGGGTTAAGTATCAGTTAAATCATAAGCATGTACTATTTTAAGTACTAACGTAAATAACAAGAATTTTAGTATGTAAAATAAAGATTATTTTTGCAAGAAAAATAGGAAGTGTATAAAAGTATAGTGTAGGGGAGTTTTTCAGGCTGACAAGTTGCTGATGAGGAACTCAATTAGCGTTTATCTCGAATAATTTCTGCTAATAGTTTTTTAGCGCGAAGGAGTTTAATTTTTACGTTGCTTAACGGCTCGTCAATTTTATTGGCAATTTCCTGATAACTCATTTCTTGAAAATAACGCAATTGGATTACTTCCTGGTAATGGGGTTTCAATTCCTTTATGTAGCGGAGCAATTGCGAAAGGTTTTGCTCTGTGATTAGTTCGTCTTCTTTAGACGGTGTGGTGTCAGCAATGTTATATGCCTTCTGGTCTTCCTTATCTGTAATTTCGACAAAAAGACTCGATTTCTTTTTGCGTAATAAATCGATATGCACATTTTTAGCGATACTAATAAGCCAAGTGTTAAACTGGAATTCAGGATTGTAACTCGCAATTTTATCAAAAGCTTTCGAAAATGTTTCGATAGTAATATCTTCAGCGCTGGTCTCGTTTTCGGTACGTTTTAACATGAAGCCATATACTTCATTCCAGTAATAATTCAATAGAAAGGTGAAGGCCGCTTGATCTCCTTTTTTTGCTTTTTCGATTTGATTATTTATTTCCAATGTACCGGTTTTGAGAAAGTATTCAATATAAAGATATTGATTTGTGTGAATATAAGCACTAACTCAACGACAGGAAACCAATATTTTAAATCTTTCTCCTTTAATTTTCCAGCTGAAAAACCGATAACAATCCAAACAGCAATATATCTCACAGCAATTAAACTCAATACCAAAATCCAACGAAATTGAAACGATAGTAAGATAATAGGAAGTAAAATAAACAATAGCTGGGAACAATAGAAAAGACCTAATTGTAATTTGTCTAATTTATTATAATGGTTTGCTGTAGCAACATGTCTTCTTTTTTGGGTAATCCAATCTTTATATTTGGTTTTTGGTTTCGAATACGTGAAACTTTCTGGAGCATAAGCAATAGCCGTGTTTTTTGCTGTAGCAGCTTCATTTACAAATAAATCATCATCTCCAGATCGTATCTGAATATGATTTATAAAGCCGTTCACATTAAAAAACTCGTCTTTTTTGTAGGCTAAATTTCTACCTACGCCCATGTAAGGATGTCCTGCTTTTGCCCATGAAAAGTACTGTATTGCAGTAAGGAGAGTTTCAAAACGAATTAATTTGTTAAGAAATGAGTTGGCAATTTTTTCGTATCCTCCGTATCCTAATACAATCGTTTTTTGCATTGTAAACTGAGAGCTCATCGCTGTTATCCATTCTTTAGAAGTAGGATAGCAATCAGCATCCGTAAATAATAAATAATCATTTTTGGCAGCTTTTATTCCTAAGGTCAGGGCGTATTTTTTATTTCCCCAAAAAGCCTCGTTATTTTGAACTTTTACCAAACGGATATTTGGATATTGTTTTTCAAAGTCTTCAAATATATCCAAAGTTCCATCACTTGAAGCGTCATCGATCAAGACGATTTCAAAATCAGGGTAGTTCTGTTCAGCAAGTAGCGGAATAAAATTAACCACATTTTCCTCTTCGTTTTTGGCGCAGACAATAACAGATACGGAAAGTCTTTTCGGTGTTGTTTTTTGTGCTTTAGCGAAAGAAAATTTTCCGAAAATACCTAAATAATAGGAGAGTTGAATGGCAACGACAACAATAAAAAAGTAAAGAATTATTATAAGCATCTGAGTTTTATGAGTTATTAAACCCGAATTTTCGGGAAAGCGCAAAGGTATGAATAGAATTGTGAATTGTAAATGATAAATTATTGAATTTTTAAAAAATTATCGAGGACATTTTTTCATCTCATTTGCAAGTGCAACTGATTGATTATCTTCAGTTTTTTCTAATTCTGAAATGATATTCTCATAATTTTTATCATCACGATTTTGAGATAATTTTTTTGTCGCGTGAATTTCGGTAATTTCAATTTCAAAAGCGATAATTCCGTGAGTTTGCATCATGGTTTTTTTTGATAAATCTTCAACACGAACAGGGTTCTCAGATGATTTCTCATATTTATCTACTAATTTCTTTAAAGATGCTATAACAGCTTCTCCTTCGATAATTTTAATTGTCCCATAAACGTGTACCCCGATGTAATTCCAAGTGGGTACACGTTTATGATCGTACCATGAGGATGAAATATAGGAGTGCGGACCGGAAAAAACAGCTAGTATTTGATCATTCTCAGAGAAACCTTTCCATTGTGGATTTTCTTTTGAAAGATGTCCGTGCAAAATAGTTTTTCCTTCTTTGTCAGTGTCCAGTTCCAGCGGGATGTGAGTTGCCGTTAATTTACCTTCCGTTTGATTGATTAGTATACCAAAGCTATTTGCTTGTAAAAAAGCATTAATTTCTTCTTGGTTTTCATTTTTGTAAAGGTCTGGAATATACATGGTTTGATTTATGGTTTTAGATTAGTTATGGTAATCCCTGAAATTAAAATCATTACATAGAAATAAACATCTAAATTACATTCACTTCAGCTTCAATATGGATGCCAAATGTAGCAAAGATTGTTTCTTGAATATGCTTTGAGACATTTAGAATTTCTTGCCCTGTAGCTTTTCCATAGTTCACTAAAACCAAAGCTTGATTTTTATGGATTCCTGCGTCACCAAAGCGTTTTCCTTTAAATCCAGCCTGCTCTATCAGCCATCCTGCGGGCACTTTTACTTCGGTTTCTGAGACGTCATAATATTTCATTTCAGGAAATTCCTGATGTATTTTTTCGAAATCAGTTTTTAAAAGGATTGGATTTTTAAAAAAACTACCGCTGTTTCCTAATTCTTTTGGGTCTGGCAACTTACTTTTTCGAATCGCGATAACAGCATTGCTAACATCCTTTAAACTAGGATTTAAAATATTGTTTTTGGCTAATTCGTTGGTGATATCACCGTAGGATGTATTTATATTGTGGTTTCGTTTTGTTAATTTGAAAACCACTGAGGTAATTATATATTGATCTTTTACTTCGTTTTTAAAGATGCTTTCACGATAGCCAAAATGACACTCTTCTTTTACGAATGTTTTTGGTTCTTGATTTATGATGGTTAACGCTTCACAGGAAACAAACGTATCTTTGATTTCGGTTCCATATGCCCCGATATTTTGCACAGGAGTAGTTCCTACATTACCTGGGATAAGTGACATGTTTTCCAATCCGCCAAAATTCTGGTCGATAGTCCAAAGTACAAATTCGTGCCAGTTTTCACCTGCTTGGCTTTCGACCCAAACATAATCTTCATTTTCTCTAATAACTGTTTTTCCTTTCAAATCAATGTGAATTACTAAAGCTTCAATATCCTTAGTTAAGAGCATGTTGCTACCGCCGCCAAGGATGAATTTCTGCTGTGATTTGTTTTGGTCTAATATAGTTGTCAATTCTGCGACACTGTGCACGGCTACAAATTGTTTTGCTTTAGCTTCAATGCCAAAAGTATTATAGTTTTTTAGAGAAAAATTAGTTTGTATTTCCATGAAAGAAAGTGCTTTTTAGTAATGTATTCTGGGTTCAAAAGTAAGAATTAAAATTTATTTGCATAGCTTTTCATCCAGATATGCATCATAAATAAAGGCATAATGTATGGAACCATTCTAATGTCTCCTTTTTCTAATTTCTGAATAAGTTGCTTGATGTTTATATTTTCAAAATAGGGCATTTGAAAGAGGTCACTTTTTGAAAAAGACTCTAATTCATCTTTGAAAGCGGGACTTTTTGTTAAATAATCTCCCCATGGAGCACTTAGTCCAACTTTTTTAAATTTTAGAATTTCTTTGGGCAGTCGGTCTTCCATCGCAGTTTTTAGTATGAATTTCCCCTTTTTTCCTGTAAACATCCATTTGTCATCCAGAGAGCCTGAGCCAATTATTAGTCTCTGGTCTAAAAAAGGTTCGCGGCATTCTATTGAAGCTCCCATTGTGGCCCGGTCATTTCGGTATAAAAGGGAACGTAAATAGGTTTGTTGATCAAAATAGAGCGCTTGTCTTCTTAAATTATGCGGATACAAAGATTTAGCTTCTTTATATATTTTCTTTCTATATTCATTTTTGGGAGCAGAGTTAATTCCAAAGGTTTTTGAAATATCGCCCGGATAAATATTGCAACCATTATAGAATATTAAATCAGATTTTTTACTGATCTGCGAATATCTAATGAGCTTTTCATAACGTGGATTTTTTTCAAAAAGATCCAAATTTCCTATTGTTGCAATCGATTTTAGCAAGGCAGGGAATTGCAATGTTTTATATCGAACATAGCCACCCATCAATTCGTCTGCGCCTTCACCAGAAATCAATACTTTAACCAGTGGTTTTGCTATTTTCGAAATAGCCAATAGATGAGGCTCGCTTAAGTGCATTATCGGTTCATCTTGAAGATAGGTTGACTGTATCAGATTGTCATAAAGGTCCATGTCTTCTAATTGCATGGTATGAAAATCGTATCCAAATTTTTCAGCCATCATTTTTGCCAAATGGGACTCATTATGCTCTTCCTCTTTAAAACCAATATTGAAGGTTTGTATGTTTTTGTAGTTTTGATGGCTTAAAGAAGCAAGTACTGACGAGGAGTCGAGTCCGCCACTCAATAATACACCAACAGGTACGTCACTAACCATTCTTAATCTGACCGAATCGTCAAAAGTCTCCCTAAACCATTCTATTGGGTTTTTAATTTTTTGTTGGTTTTGAATTTCCTTTTTTAAATCCCACCATTTTTTAACAGTGATTTTTCCACCTTCATGAATGGTCATACTGTGTCCGGGTAGGACTTTATTAACATTTTGAAATAAAGTATTTTCTCCTGCTACAAATCTGTTGAAAATATACTCTTCTATTCCGTCCTGAGCAATTTTAAGGGGGACTCCCGCAGTAAATAATGCTTTTTGTTCAGATGCGAAATAAAATGTTTCGTTATAGAAAGAATAATATAATGGTTTTACGCCCATTCGATCACGAACTACAACAAGTTTTTTTTCTAATTTATCCCAAATGGCAAATGCAAACATTCCGTTTAGACGAGAAAGCATTTTTAAACCATAAAGCTCATATAGTTTTATTAAAACTTCCGTGTCAGAACTTGTTTTTATGTTAAATCCGCTACTTTTTAATTCTGGGTAAAAGTCCTTGAAGTTGTAAATTTCTCCATTGTACACCATTACATATCTTCCGTTATCTGAAAGAAAGGGTTGATGTCCGGCAGTTGAAACATCGAGAACTGAAAGTCTTCGATGGCCGAAACCAATATTGTTTTCAATAAATAAGCCAGCGTCGTCAGGACCGCGATGTTCTAATGAATCGCGCATCTTGGTCAGAATACGACTGTCCACTTTTTTTTGAGACTGCAAATGCAGGACTCCATTAATTCCGCACATAGCTAGTTAGTTTCAATACTGTTAATTAATTCGTGGTATTTGTTGGCAATTAATTTCATATTGATTTTGTAATCGGCAGCATCTTCGATAAATTTTCTGTTATTCAAAATAGATTCCTTTCTATATGCACTGTTCTCGAAAGCCCATAGTAGCTCTTCAGCAAGCATTTCAGAATCATCAACGGTGATTAATTGTCCATTATTGCGATGGGTAATCCAACTTTGGTTTCCGGCTATGTTAGAAACAATAGGATAGCAGTTACAGGCCATTGCTTCAAATAATGATGCAGATACGCCTTCAGTTGTCGGCATGCTGATATAGAAATTAGACTGTTTTAATAACATAGGTAATTCTGTATTTTGAATTCTTCCAGTGAAAAAAACCTTCTTTTCAATATTTAATTTTTTCGCTAAGTCTTTCAAGTTAGGAAGTTGTTTTCCATCACCAACGATAGTAAGAGTGAAGTCAACTCCTTTTTTGTTTAAAAGGCCAAATGATTTTAAAATGACATCATGACGGTATTCGGGCAATAGGGAACGCGTGACAATTGCACTGATTTTTTCTGGATTTGCGGTGTTTTTATTGTCAAATTTCGCCAAGTCAATTCCTTTCGGTAGGACTAGGACTTTATTCATGTCTACATTGGCTTCAGCCATAGAAAGGGTCATTACTGGTCCCCAAGCATGAATTAAGGTTGCTTTTTTGAAGGCGTAATTTTGAATTAATTTTTTGAATGGTAATAAAATAGAATTTTCTGGCCATAGGTCAGTTCTACCCTGTTGTGCAATTGCCACTAGTTTTACACCAGACAATGCAGCAAGAACACCGTAACTCGTGGTTCTTTCAGCAATTACCATGTCCGGTTGTTGCAATTTTATTATTTTCTTAATTTTAAGCAAAGCAAATTTGAACTCGATAATTCGTAGTATTCTGTTGAAGAAAGTATCACTGGGTGTTTTTAATTCCCAACTGATTATTTCAAAATCGCCAAATTCTTTTAGACCATTTGTCCAAGTTAAGGCATCAGCTCTATAAGATTCACCAAGAAAAAGTATTTTTCTTTTTTTCATCGAAATAAATTAAAATTCGTCAGTGGCCAGTGCCCGGTTGATAAATTCATTCAAAGGTTTTAAAAGGATTAGCTTTTTACTCGTCTTTGAAACGAAATCTTTCTGTAGAATTTCTGATATGTCAAATTTAACACTGGCTTCAAAACTTTTTAGTTTTAAAAGTTCAATTGCGGGATGTTCTTTGTCGTATCCTCTAGGCGGGTTTTTGAGTGTGCTTTTTTCATTACGATCAAAATCTCCGAATACTTTTTTAAAGTCTTTTTCGTTTAGAATTGCTTCTAAATCATCATAAAAATAAGCGATCTCTTTGCGAACTTTTTTCAAATCATCTGCTAACGGCGCATAGAATCCACCGGCGATAAAACTGGCTCCTTTTTCAATATGAAGATAATAGCCAGCACGGCTTTGTCCTTTTGTACCTGAAGACAGCCAAACACCTATATGTGACTTGTAAGGTGATTTGTCTTTGGAAAACCGAATGTCCCGATTAATTCTAAAAGTGCAGTTTTTTACTTCTAGCAGTTCTAAAGAGGGGTCTAAAGGTTTCATGATATCAAGAAAATCGGCAACCAATTGATGGTAGTCTTTTTTGAAAATCTCGTATCTTTTTTTATTGTCTAAAAACCAATCCCGGTTATTATTTGCTTGTAAATCTTCCAGGAATTGTAGTGAGTCTTTTGAAAGCATGTTTTTACTATTGTAATAGTGTTCTTAAATTTTCATTACTTAAAAAGCTAGAATATTTGTATTTTACTTTTTATACTATAAAAAGAAGGAAGTTCGTTTGTTTTTATTTTTGAAAATCAGGCCTTGTTATATCTGAATTCAGAGGAATGATAGCCATACTATACCTAATTCTATTTTCACCTTTGTAAGGTACGGAGTCGTTTTTTTGCAATTTGTACACTAATAAGAAGTCAATGCTTTTATATTAGTATTATTGGCTGATCAAATCTATGATTTAGTCTGTTGATGTATTAAGACCTTCGGCGCTCCATTTCATAAAGCCGCCTTCTAGTTCATAAATGTTTTTGAATCCTAGTTCCTTAAGCTTTTCACTTGCTTTTTTGCTTCTTCCGCCACTTTTACAATAAACAAAAACTGGTTTTGTCTTGTCAAATTTTTCTGCATCAGCAATAAAACGGTCACCTAACCAATTTACATTTTCAGCATTTTTGATGTGCCCTTCTGTAAATTCTTCAGGAGTACGTACATCGAGAATTTGCGGGTTTTGGGTTGTGTTCATTGTTTCAGCAAAATCTTTTGCTTCAATCGTTTTTATGTTTTTTGCGGCTTGACCGTTACATGATAGGATAACGAAGGAAATTAGTAAGAATAATATGGAACGAAATTTCATTAGAATTTGATTTAAAAATTGATTAGGCTAAAATAAGTAATTTATCAGGATAGGAGGGTTTTATATCATAAAATAAACACCGCTATAAGTTAAATATTTTATAGGATTGGTGTGTCGACTTTACAATTGCTTCGGTACGTTCTGGGTGTGTGTCTGAAATAAAAAGTTGTCCAAAAGTGTCGCTATTGACCATCTCTATTATTTTTGCTACACGACTTTCATCTAGCTTGTCGAATATGTCATCAAACAGTAAAATGGGTTTTACGCCACTTTGTTTTTTTAGAAATTCAAACTGCGCCAGCTTTAAAGCAATTAGGAAAGACTTTTGCTGTCCTTGGGAACCGAATTTTTTAATTGGGTGGCCATCGATTTCAAATGACAAGTCGTCTTTGTGTGTGCCCACACTTGTGTAATGTAACGCTCTGTCTTTATTGATGTTTTCTTGTAGAAGTGTTAGTAAATTATTTTCGAATAAATGACTTTCATAAACCAGTTGAACTGTTTCTTGCGATCCGGTGATGGCATGGTGATGAGTATTGAAAATAGGAATGAATTGCGCTATGAATTCTTTTCTTTTTTCGAAAATAGATTTTCCATAACCATCAAGTTGTTCATTATATATAGAAAGGGTATCGATTTCAAAAACGCGGTTTAAGGCAAAATATTTAAGTAAAGCATTCCGTTGATTTAATACTTTTTGGTATTGTATCAATTGCTGTAGGTATTGCGGGTCTAACTGTGAGATGACGCTATCCATGAATTTCCGTCTGGTTTCGCTGCCTTCAACAATCAAATCACGGTCGGCAGGTGAGATGATAACCAAGGGAATAAAGCCAATATGGTCTGAAAATTTATCATATGCTTTGCCGTTGCGTTTTAATACTTTTTTTTGACCTTTCTTCAAACTGCATACCACTTGCTCGTTTCTTTCATTTTTTATAAACTCCGCATCAATTACAAAAAACTCTTCGCCGTGTTTGATATTTTGGACTGCTAATGGGTTGAAATAACTTTTACCGTAGGATAAATGATAGATGGCATCTAATACATTTGTTTTTCCTATGCCGTTTTTACCTACAAAACAAATTATCTTTCCGTCAAATTCGAAGTTTGCTTCTGAAAAATTCTTATAATTGAATAATGAAATCTTTTTTAAATACATCTTTAGGGCTTACTGGTATTGAGGAGTTTGTTGTTTTTGAAGGGCTTTTTGAAAGTGGGTGCAAATTATTGAAAAATATTGATATAAAGCCGTTTTGAACTTTTTCTGTGCTAATTATTTTTAATTATAATTGAATGAGAGGTGCCTAAAGAAAAATATTTTTTTTATTTAAATATAAAATCCTAGTTTTTTTGTGTCGGTTTGAATAAAAATTTTATTTTTGCCGTTCACTAAATTAAAATTAAATGGCTACTTACAGTAAAAGAGGATATAAAGCACCAAAAGAAAGAGCAGTAGATGATTCTGTTGAGGATGTAATTATCGATGAAAAAGACAGTACGACTGCTGGTGTTTTTTCAACATTGGACGAAACTGCTGGAAAAACAGAAGCTTTTGTTGCTAAAAATCAAAATTGGATCATTGGTGTTGTAGGAGCTGTCGCTATGGTAACTATTGGTTATTTAGTGTATCAAAAATTTATTGCTGAGCCAAAACAACTTGAAGCTGCAGATGAAATGTTTGTTGCACAACAAAACTTTCAACAAGCTACAGATGGTATTGCGAGCGATTCATTATATAAATTATCTTTAAACGGTTCAGAAGGTAAATTTGGATTTATTAAAATTGCAGATGAGTATTCAGGTACTGATGCTGGAAATTTAGCTAATTATTATGCTGGAATGGCTTACTTGAACACAGGTAAATATGCTGAAGCAATTGATTACTTAGGTAAATTCAAATCAGATGATGTTATTTTAAGTAGCTTGGCAATTGGTGCAATTGGAGATGCTTATGCAGAAACTAACAAGTCAGAAGAGGCGTTGAAAAATTACGTTAAAGCTGCTGAAACAAATAAAAATGATTTTACTACGCCACGTTTCTTGCTAAAAGCTGGAAAAACAGCTTTGGCTTTAGGAAAGAAAGAGGATGCATTAAAATATTTCACTGATATTAAAGACAATTATGAAGCGTCTCCAGAGGCTTCTTCAGTTGATGTTTTAATCGGTTTAGCACAATAGTAAAAAAGGATTTAAGATTCTGGTTTAAGACTGCAGTTTTTTGATTTCAAAATTCTATCTTTAACTTATAAAATCTCAAAATTCAATTTTAAAAACTATATCAAATGGCGACCTTAAATAAAAACTTATCCGTTTATGATAAAAACAGTGTTCCAAAAGCGAAGAACTTTCGTTTTGGAGTCGTTGTTGCTGAATGGAACGAAGCTATAACTGAAGGATTATACAATGGAGCAGAACAGGCATTTTTAGAAAATAGTGTTCCGCAGGAACATATTATTCGTTGGAATGTTCCTGGAAGTTTCGAACTTGTTTATGGATGCAAAAAAATGTTGCAAACGCAAAACGTAGATGCTGTAATAGCTATAGGTTGTGTGATTCAAGGGCAAACTAAGCATTTTGATTTTGTTTGTGATGGAGTTACTCAAGGAATTAAAGATTTGAATATTCAAACGGATATTCCTGTTATTTTTTGTGTGCTTACTGATAATACAATGCAACAATCGATTGATCGAAGTGGTGGGATTCATGGTAATAAAGGTACAGAAGCTGCTATAGCTGCTATTAAAATGGCTTTTATTCGTCAACAGGCTTCGTTAACGCATCAAAAAGGGAATCAAAATTTATTGTCAACAGGTCCTTTGAGAATAGAGGAGGGGACCCCTTTAGAACTAAAGGAATAAAGCAATAATATATTATAATAAAGCCTATACTGTTTAGTTAATAGTATAGGTTTTTTTTGTTTTATTTATGACTGAGTAAACCCTAAAACCCAACATAAATTCATTAAATTTGTGCACTTTGGTTTTGAAAATAAAACGTAAACTTTAAATAAATATTTTTTAATGTCGAGTATCATTCAATTGCTTCCTGATCATGTTGCCAACCAAATTGCTGCTGGAGAAGTCGTACAAAGACCAGCTTCCGTTGTCAAAGAGTTACTTGAAAATGCAGTTGATGCAAAGGCAAGTGATATTAAATTGATTATAAAAGATGCTGGGAAAGCATTAGTTCAGGTTGTTGATAATGGACTAGGAATGAGCGTTACCGATGCGCGTTTGTGTTTTGAACGCCATGCGACTTCAAAAATACGTAAGGCAGAGGATTTATTTTCATTACATACGAAGGGGTTTCGTGGGGAAGCTTTGGCTTCAATTGCTGCGATTGCTCATGTAGAGATGAAAACAAAACAAGACCAGGAAGAGTTAGGGACGCAAATTATTGTCGAAGGAAGTAAGTTTGTCTCTCAAGAAGTAGCAGTATTACCCAAAGGGACGTCATTTGCGGTTAAAAATCTGTTTTTCAATATTCCTGCTCGTCGTAATTTTTTAAAGTCGGATACGGTAGAGTATCGTCATATCATTGATGAATTTCAACGTGTCGCTTTGGCACACCCTAATATCTATTTTACTTTTTTTCATAATGGAAGCGAAATGTTCAATTTGCCTCCCTCAAGCATGAGGCAGCGAATCGTTAATATTTTTGCTGGTAAAACCAATGAAAAGCTAGTTCCGGTGCAAGAAGAGACAGAAATCGTGACAATTCAAGGTTTTGTCAGTAAGCCTGAATTTGCTAAAAAAAACAGAGGAGAGCAGTTCTTCTTTGTCAATGATCGATTTATAAAAAGTGGTTATTTGCATCATGCGATAATGGCCGCTTATGATGGTATTTTGAGAGATGGAGCGCAACCTAGTTATTTTTTATATTTAACGGTGCCGCCTAATACAATCGATATCAATATACATCCTACTAAAACAGAGATTAAGTTTGATGATGAGCATGCCATGTATGCTATTTTAAGAGCTTCGATTAAACATAGTTTAGGTCAGTTTAATGTGGCTCCAGTTTTAGATTTCGACAGAGATTCTAATTTGGATACGCCTTACCATTATAAAGATTTAGAAGGTGCTACGCCTACAATACAAGTAGATGGGAGTTTTAATCCTTTTTCAGATGATAAAGTAAATAAGCATTATTCAGGTTCTAGTTATAGAAAGCCTGAAGCAACAGCTTCTTGGGAAAGTTTGTACGTAGGATTAAAACAAGAGGGAGAGTTTATTTCCGGGAATACTGATTTTTCATTTGAAAGTGAAGAAGTGACAGGTTCTTTGTTCAATGAGGAAGAAGTCGAACAAACCGTTAATAATGCCTACCAAATCCATAAAAAATATATCGTTTCTCCTATTAAATCAGGAATGGTTATTGTGGATCAGCAGCGGGCCCATCAAAGAGTGTTGTACGAGCAGTTTTTGACTAATATGACAGTGAATCAGGCATCAAGTCAGCAATTGTTATTTCCGTTAGATTTGTTCTTTTCGGCTCCAGAAATGGAGCTTATACAGGATTTAAAATTATCACTGGTGAATACCGGTTTTGTTTTTGAAGAGACTAGTATAGATCATGTTGTTATTTCAGGGATTCCAGTAAACGTAACTGAAAGTGAAGTTTCGTTAGTTTTAGAACAATTATTAAGTGATTTGCAAGATGGAATTCCCGACAGTAGTTTTAGTCAGAATGACACGATCGCGAAATCAATGGCCAAAAGTTTAGCTGTAAAAACAGGGACGGCTTTAACATTAAAAGAACAAGAGAACTTGGTAAATGGTCTGTTTGCCTGTAAAGACCCCAATGTTTCCCCTTTCCAAAAACCAACTTTCATCACGATGCGTGTGGAAGATTTAGACAAAAAATTTGCACTATGAGAAATGTAACCGAAACGGTAAAACAATTAATTATAATTAATGTTCTTTTTTTCATTGGAACTTTAATCGTTGGAGATCCTGCTTACAAAATGTTAGCTATGTTTTTTCCGGAAAATAAAGACTTTCAATTATGGCAGCCTATCACGCATATGTTTATGCACGGTGGGTATATGCATATCTTTTTTAATATGTTTGCTTTGTATTCGTTTGGATCTGCTCTGGAAAGTTTTTGGGGAAGTAAGAAGTTTTTATTCTTCTATATTTCTTGCGGTTTAGGTGCTGCATTGCTGCATACAGGAATTAATTACTATTACTTTAATGACGCTATAAGTACGCTGGTTTCCAACGGTTTTTCTAAGACTGAAGTTATACAGCTTTTAAATGAGGGTAAAATAAATACGCAATGGCAGGAGTTGTTGACTCCTTCAGAATATAAAAATTTTCTTAGTGCTTATATGGGAACTGTAGTGGGAGCCTCTGGAGCTATTTATGGTGTAATAGTCGCATTTGCATTTATGTTTCCTAATGCTGAGTTGGCTTTGATGTTTATTCCTGTGCCTATAAAAGCAAAATATTTTGTACCTGGTTTAGTTTTAGTAGATTTGTATTTAGGAGTTTCTGGACAATCTATTTTTGGCGGTGGTGGTATCGCACATTTTGCTCACGTGGGTGGAGCTTTATTTGGCTTTCTGATTATGTGGTATTGGAAGAAGAATCAGTTTAATGACAACAGGTGGAACTAAAATGTTTCTTCTCGTAAAAGATATTATTTCATTAAAAACCTAAATACAAAGAATGAATATTATAGATGACTTGAAATCACAATTCAAATTTGGTGATATTGTAACAAAATTGATTTTTTGGAATATTGCTATGTTTGTTATTCCTTTCTTAGTTTTTGGTTTTTTGAACTTGATTGGGATTCGAATCGATTATATTTCCTATTTTAGTCTGTCTTCAAATCCAGCTGATTTACTCTGGAAACCATGGTCGCTGCTGACGTACGCTTTTTTTCATGCAGATTTTTTCCATATTTTTTTCAATCTTATAGTTTTGAATTTCGTTGGCCGATTGTTTTTAACTTATTTCAACCAAAAACAACTTGTAGGATTGTATGTTCTTAGTGCTATGTTCGCGGGCATCGCATATATAACGGGTTTTTATTTCCTAGGGTTGAACGCTCCTATAATTGGTGCTTCAGCCTCAGTTATGGCTATATTAGTAGCTACAACAACTTATAATCCTTTTATGAATTTACGTTTGTTGCTTATTGGAAACGTTAAATTATGGCATATTACAGCTGTATATTTATTGATTGACCTAATGCAATTTCGTTTAGATAATACTGGCGGACATATATCTCATCTGGCTGGTGCTTTTTTTGGTTTCCTTTTTATCCGATTATTGCAAAAAGGAACTGATTTGAGTGAAATAGTAACAGGAGTTATTACTTTTTTCGCTAATTTGTTTAAAAAATCGAGCTCGACACCATTTAAAAAAGTACATAAAAATTATGGTAAACCGGCTGAAAAAAGGGTTTCTAAAATTATTACAAAAGATAAAGCGCAGCAACAAATTGATGAAATCTTAGATAAAATTAGTCAGTCAGGATATGATAGTTTGACTAAGGATGAAAAAGAATTTTTGTTTAAAGCTGGAAAATAAGAATTTTACAGCATATTTTAGAAATAAATTAAATAGTTAGCCGTTAGTAATTTGACAATCTAATTAATGGAACAAGTAAAAATATGAAAAAACTTTCCTGGTTCAATAAAGCAATGTATAGTTTAAACATTGTTCTTATTATTGTCACTTTTGTCGCCTATATTTTGCCGTTTCTGGCTCCAAAAATATTTCCAATTTTATCTGTTTTGACTCTTTTCATGCCATTGTTTTTTATTTTAAATGGTTTGTTTTTTTTGTATTGGGGACTGCAGTTTAAAAAACGCATGATCTTATCTGGGTTGGTACTTTTGATTGGGATTACCTTTATTAATAAATTTTACAAGTTTTCAGCCAAAGAGTATCCGCCAGATGAAAAGAATTTCACTGTCATGAGTTACAATGTCCGCTTGTTCAATTTGTTTAAATGGTTAGATAAGGCAGATGTTCCGGGAGAAATTCTTGAGTTTATAAATGATAAAAACCCTGATATCTTATGCATTCAAGAGTTTTCGTCCTCTGCTGTTATTGATTTGAAAGTGTACCGACATAAATATATTTTGATGGAGGGAAACAAGATTAAAACGGGTCAAGCTATCTTCTCTAAATTCCCCATTATAAATCAAGGGAGTATTATATTTCCAAGCTCTAATAATAATGTTATTTATGCTGACATAAAGAAAGGCAAGGATATCATTAGGGTTTATAATATGCACTTGCAATCCATTAAGATTTCGCCTGATGTTAATGAAATATCCGAGAATATAGATGTGATTAATAAGAATAAGTCCCAAATGATGCTTATAAGAATCAGTAAAGCTTTTAAGCAACAACAGCAACAAGCAGAGATTTTTAAGAAGCATGAAAAGGAATGTGAATACCCTATTATCATATGCGGTGATATGAATAATAGTGCATTTTCGTATGTTTATCGAAATATAAAAGGAACACTAAAAGATAGTTTTGAAGAAGCTGGTAAGGGATTTGGAGCAACTTATAAGTTCAAGTATTATCCTACCAGAATTGACTATATTTTTGCTGATGAGAAGATGACTGTCAAAATGTTTGAAAGCTTTCCTGAATTCGAAAATTCTGATCATTACCCCATTATGGCACAATTATCATTAGAATAAAAGAATAGCAATCTTTATTTATAGTATTGGGCTTTTAAAAATACTACAATATAGCATAACCTCAAACTAAATGTTAGATTCAGGGAGCGAAAAATTTCACAGTAATCTCTAGGCTTAAATGGTGTTAATAACCAGTTTTTGGTTTTTCATATAATCTAAAGCAAATTTACCTTCATTGAATAGTAAGTCAAGAACACTAAGATTATTTATAAATCCATGTTTATCATCAAATACTTGAATGTATTTTTCAAAAGAGGAAGGGTCTTTTTTTCCATCTGCAAGAGATCTGCAATCTAAAATTAGGTTAGAATCTACTTCTTGTACATATTCATTAGTAGTGACATAGTCAAACTTTACTCGCATGCATTTAGAGATAATTTCTAAGGTCTCAAAGTTTAAATCCAATAGAAATTTGTGTTTTTTTTCATAGAAGGGACGAATATCGTCGTCAAAAAACTCAAAAAATGGAGAGCTTCGGTAAGCTGTTTCCAGCGATTTGTAATGTTGCTTCTGCCAGTCAAAATCAGCGTCGACTTGAATGTCTTTGGTTGATTGATGGTTGGCTTTAGAGTGCTTAACTGGAATGTTCAGTAACTGAATTCCATTAGGACTATAGATATAAGTACGATTTCTATTAGTTTGTTTTTGGAAATTATCCTCTATTTCAAATATAATCCCGTCTGATTGCGACATGGCAACAAAATGGCTTATCGATGGGAAGTAAGTAGGATGGAGGAGTGTATTCATAGTTTTGTTTTTTGTTTCAGGTTTAAAGTTTCAATTGGTACTAGTAACTTTAAACCTGAACCTTTAAACTAGATATTTTTTTTGTCTTTTCTTTTTTTCCAAAAATACTCACCCACGAAAAAGGCTGCTAATGCAATTAAGAAATATTTAAAATACGATTGTGGTTGCCCTTCACCGCTAACGGTTGTGAAAACTCTATCCCATCGTATTTTATTCAATCCTTTTCCATTAGTATCCCAACTCAACCAAATGAATACTGGTTTTCCGACAATGTGATTTTCAGGTACAAAACCCCAATAACGGCTATCTTCAGAGTTGTGGCGGTTGTCCCCCATCATCCAATAGTAATTTTGTTTGAAAGTATAATCTTTAGCTACTTCACCATTTAATCTGATTTCGTTTCCTGTGACTTTAAGATCGTTTTTATCTCCGTTATCATTCAATTCATAATCAGTGATAATTCTTTTGTAAAACGGTAATGTTTCAGTGGTAAGCGCTACTTTTTGTCCTTTTTGAGGGATGTAGATCGGACCAAAATTATCTCGGTTCCATTTATTTATGTGCGGGAATATTCCGCCTTCTGTTCCTTGAAAAATTTCTTGGGTTACAGCAGTTATTCCGGGAACATTGCGCAGTCTTGCTGCTCCTGCAGCTGTTAATGCTCTGAATAGTAAAGTGTCTTTTGAGGCGCTTTTATAACCAATACCATCAGTTACGTCCATATCTTTTAATAGATATTCAAAATCAATAGGCGTTTTACCGTCTAAGGCTACTGAATAAGAAAACTGAGGCTTAGCTCTTTCTGGTAGTTGTAGTACTTTCCCGTCTATATAAACAATACCATCTTTTATGGACAGGCTGTCTCCAGGAACTCCTACGCATCGTTTTACATAGTTCGATTTTTTATCGATTGGTTTGATTACACCGGGGCTTCCCTTTGCTTCAAAAAAGTAATGAACTGTATCCACAGGCCAGTTAAAAACGACAATGTCAGTACGTTTTATATCTTCTATTCCGGGTAATCTTAAGTAAGGTATTTGCGGCCAGTTCAGGTATGATTTAGTTTTGACAACAGGAATTGAATCATGAACCATTGGCAATGCTACA
Organism: uncultured Flavobacterium sp.; assembly: GCF_963974175.1. Classification (GTDB taxonomy): domain Bacteria; phylum Bacteroidota; class Bacteroidia; order Flavobacteriales; family Flavobacteriaceae; genus Flavobacterium. Next base: position 33,673 of record NZ_CAXBBR010000010.1, on the reverse strand, counting down.
GCAGTCATTGGTACTCTGGCACCATAATTTACTTTACTAACAAACAGGAAATCTCCAATCAATAACGATTTTTCTAATGACGATGTTGGAATAGTATAGGGTTGTACAAAATAGGTGTGAACCAAAGTAGCTACAATTATAGCAAACAACAATGAGCTAACAGTGTCTGCGGTTTTATTTTGAGGATGGATACTTCTGTCGACAACGTAATCTAATTTTTGAGTGTAATTGATGTAATAGATATATAGACCAAAAGTAATTATTCCTAAAAAAGTATCTAAGCTTGATTTTTTTCCAAAACTCCTTAATGTTTCGATCCAGATTACTGGAAACATAATTAGGTTTATAATTGGAATAAAAAGCAACAACGTCCACCAAGTAGGGCGACCTATTATTTTCATCAATACAATAGCGTTGTAAACTGGAATTGCTGCTTCCCAACGTTTTCTTCCGGCGGCTTCATATAATTTCCAAGTTCCTAAAAAGTGAACTATTTGTACAAATAGGAAAAACACAAACCATTGATATATAGACATAGCTTAATTTTTTAGTTTTATGAGACAGGAAGTTTAGTAACTGGTCCCCAAAAGTTTATTTGATTTATTTTAATTCTAAAACGTCTTTCATTGAGAAAACTCCATGTTTGCCTACAATCCATTCTGCTGCAATTACGGCACCAAGAGCAAATCCCTCACGATTGTGTGCGGTATGTTTTATCTCGATACTATCAACAGCTGAATTATAAGTTACCGTATGTGTTCCAGGAACAGTTCCAATTCTTTTTGCGTTAATATGAATTTGATCTGCTTCCGGTTCGTCTAAAGTCCAATTCGTATAATTGCTGTTTTCAATTACTCCTTTGGCTAATGAGATAGCAGTACCGCTGGGAGCATCCAGTTTTTGAGTATGGTGAATTTCTTCCATTTCAATACTGTAACTGTCCAGTTTAGCCATCATTTTAGCAAGATACTCGTTAATTTCAAAGAATATATTAACGCCCAAGCTAAAGTTTGAACTGGATATGAAAGCACCGTTTTTAGCATTACATAGCGCCACCATTTCGTCGTAATGTTCCAACCAACCCGTTGTGCCTGAAACTACAGGTACATTAGCAAGAAAACAATTTGAAATATTAGGTACAGCCGCTGTAGGTACGCTGAAATCTATGGCGACATCAGCAGTTGAAAGTCCATCGTAAGTGTTGTTTTCATCTTTCTTCAAAACAATCTCATGACCTCTTTCCTGTGCAATTCTTTCGATTACCTGACCCATTTTTCCGTATCCTAAAAGCGCAATTTTCATTTGGTGTTTATTTATAAATTAAAAAATCAGACGGTAAACGAATAGTCTCGTTTAAAATCTAAAAATTGTAATTAAAGGTTAGACCTACATTTGTCTTTAATGTTACATCATTAGGATAAATTACCGGTCGTACTGATAAGTTTTCGTCTACATTAAACTGCAATAAGGCAGCGTCTACGTTAGCGTCGATAATATTTAAAGCATAAAATGCTACAACAAACAAGGCAGATAAATCGCGATTTCGTTGGTAGAACTTCTGTCCGGCAATTAATCTGGAGTCATCTAGGTAGGAGTATTTATCATCACTATATCCTTCAAGCCTATGTTTGTAAGCATCTCTATATTGATGGTATTTCGTATTACTGTCTAAGTAGAAATATAGGCTAGTTCCAATAGCACCATAAACAAGAGGGATCTTCCAGTATTTTTTATTGTATGCCTGTCCTAAGCCGGGTAAAACGGCGGAATAGAATGCTGCTTTTGCCGGGGTAAGCGGATCTATATCGTTTGTCTTTACTGTGTCTTTAGCCACTAGAACAGCATCTGTTTTTACTTGAGCAAAAAGAGTGGTGTGTCCTATAATAAAAAGGAACATTCCTATGTAAAGAAATTTATTCACTATCCTTTTATTATTTCCATGATTCTATTGAAGTCTTCTTCTGATTGAAATGGAATTGTGATTTTTCCTTTCCCATTTCCAGCTACTTTTACATCTACTTTGGCACCGAAATAATTAGTAAAAACTTTTTTCTGTGTTTCTTCAATTTCAAATCCTGATGATGATTTAGCTTTGGTTGCTGGTTTTGGTTTTAAACTTTCCTGATAGTTTTTTACCAAAGCTTCTGTATCACGCACAGAAAGGTTTTGACTTACTATTTTTTGGTAAATATCAGTTTGAATGTCTAAATCTTCGATATTGATAATGGCGCGACCATGACCCATGCTGATAAAACCATCACGAATTCCTGTTTGGATAATCGGATCTAGTTTTAAAAGACGCAAGTAGTTAGCAATAGTAGAACGTTTTTTTCCTACACGCTCGCTCATTTGTTCCTGAGTCAATTGAATTTCGTCAATTAACCTTTGGTAGGACAGTGCGATTTCTATTGGATCTAAATCATGACGTTGAATATTCTCAACCAAAGCCATAACTAACGATTCATTATCATTTGCAATACGAATATATGCAGGGACAGTTGTTAATCCCACTAGGGTAGAGGCGCGTAAACGGCGTTCCCCTGAAATCAACTGGTATTTATTGAATTCTAGTTTTCTAACAGTAATAGGTTGTATCACTCCTAATTCTTTTATAGAAGTGGCAAGTTCTCTTAATGATTCTTCATTAAAATTACTACGGGGTTGAAAAGGATTTATCTCAATAGCATCTATTTCAAGCTCAATAATATTACCTACAACTTTGTCGGCATTTTTATCGTGTACTGATTTAATATCGTTTTCCGGATCTTTTAGTAATGCAGATAATCCTCTGCCTAAGGCTTGTTTTTTTATTGCTTTTGCCATAAAACTATTTGCTGTTTTTCTTTATAACTTCCTGCGCTAGATGTAAATAATTTGCAGCTCCTTTACTGGTTGCGTCATAGTTGATGATGCTTTCTCCAAAACTAGGCGCTTCGCTCAATTTTACATTTCTTTGAATAATAGTGTCAAAAACCATATCGTTAAAATGCTTTTGCACTTCTTCGACAACTTGATTCGATAAACGAAGTCGGGAGTCAAACATGGTTAATAATAATCCTTCGATATCTAAATCTGGATTGTGAATTTTTTGAATGCTTTTTATTGTGTTTAGTAATTTACCCAAACCTTCTAGTGCAAAATACTCACATTGAATAGGGATAATTACTGAATCAGCTGCTGTCAATGCATTCAACGTAAGCAGTCCAAGAGAAGGCGCGCAATCAATGATTATATAATCATAATCGTCTTTTACACTCTCTAGTGCTTTTTTAAGCATATATTCTCTATTTTCCTTATCTACCAATTCGATTTCGATGGCAACAAGGTCAATATGTGATGGAATTACATCTACGTTTGGTGCTGAACATTTAATAATTGCCTCTCTGGGGGTATTGCTATGTTCCAGAATTTGGTACGTTCCGATTTCAACTTCGTCGACGTTGATTCCTAATCCAGAACTCGCATTAGCTTGTGGATCAGCATCTATAAGTAATACTTTCTTTTCTAAAACTCCTAAGGAAGCGGCAAGATTTACAGATGTTGTAGTCTTTCCAACTCCTCCTTTTTGATTAGCAATCGCAATGATTTTGCCCATTTATTTTATAAATTTTGAACCGTAAAAATACAATTTATTATGGTTTCTAAAAATCTATTTTGTTAACATTTGTTAAAGCTTGATTAGGGGCGTATTGCTGTGTTTTATTATGTGCTTCTTGATTTTTATTTTAGAATTTTTTTGGATTGTCAACTAGGTCCGCTTGGGTCGCTGATTATAGAGTTTGAATATTCGAGTTTGGACTGTTTTGTTAGTTTATGCTGAGTTGTACTTTGGCTGTTTATAGGTCATTTAAAACTGAGTTTAGATAAAGAGATTTTTTATTTGTAGTTATAGATTTATGAAGAAGGAAGCTAAACTGCAAAAGATGAAGCCGATGTGGGTAATAATGTTACAGCGTTCTTTTTTTACAATTGTTTTTTATTTCTTATTTTTCAAATAGTGTTGTTTAAGCAAAAAATAGTTTTATATTTGCACTCGCTTTCGGGGTGTAGCGTAGCTCGGTTATCGCGCCTGCTTTGGGAGCAGGAGGCCGCAGGTTCGAATCCTGCCACCCCGACTAAAACCTTCTTGTAGACCAAGAAGGTTTTTTTATGTCTAATAATTTTACCCTGGTTATGAAATAGTTGCTGTAGGAATATCTTCGCTTTCAATGAAAGTAAATTCAATAATTTTTAGCGAATATGTTTTTTTAGCGAAATACAATATTTAACGAACGTTCGCTTGTTTTATAAAAAACTTTGTTATACTATTGCATTATAAATATATAACAACATGGAAAGCACCTATTTAAAACAATCTAAAATTAACTTTTCTAAAGAGGTTAATAATTACTATCCGGAAATTTTAACTGATGAAGCATTAACTTTTATTACTGCTCTTCATGAAAAATTTAATGCAGAGAGATTATCTCTTTTAGAAAGTCGCGTAACTCAACAAGAGGTTTTTGATGAAGGTGAATTTCCAAAGTTTCCAAGTGAGACTAAAACTATAAGAGATGGAAACTGGACTGCTGGTAGTATTCCGCATGACTTACAGGATAGACGTGTAGAGATTACAGGTCCAGTTGATAAAAAAATGATTATCAATGCTTTGAATTCAGGAGCCAAAACATTTATGGCAGATTTAGAAGATAGTAATGCTCCTACTTGGAAAAATACTATTGAAGGTCAGCAAAACCTAATAGATGCCAATAAAAAAACCATTTCGTTAGTTGATACAAAACGCAATAAAACATATACATTAAATCAAGAGACAGCTGTTTTATTGGTTAGACCAAGAGGTTTGCATTTAGACGAAAGACATATTATAATTAACAATGAAAAAGCCTCTGGTAGTTTAGTTGATTTTGGTTTGTATGTATTCCATAACACACAAACAATGCTGCAAAATGGAACTGCACCGTATTTCTACTTACCAAAATTAGAGCATTATTTAGAAGCGCGTTGGTGGAACAAAGTGTTTGAATTTGCTCAAGAGTATTTAGAAGTGCCAAATGGAACTTTTAAAGCGACAGTTTTAGTAGAAACCATTACAGCTAGTTTTCAATTAGACGAAATAATTTTCGAACTAAAAGATCATATTGTTGGTTTAAACTGTGGTCGTTGGGATTATATTTTTTCTTACATCAAAAAATTCAGAAACCATCCAAATTTTGTAGTTCCAAACCGTGATCAAGTAACTATGACAACACCATTCATGGATGCGTATTCAAAGTTAGTGATTCAACGTTGTCACAAAAGAGGAATACTTGCTATAGGCGGAATGGCAGCGCAAATTCCGATTAAAAATGATGAAAAAGCGAATGCTGCTGCTTTAGAAAAAGTAAGAAAAGACAAAGAGCGTGAAGTGAAAAATGGTCATGATGGTACTTGGGTTGCGCATCCTGCACTGGTAGCAGTCGCCATGGCAGAATTTAACAAATACATGCCAACAACGAATCAATTGCATGTGACACGTGACGATGTAAATATAACGGAGCAAGATCTGGTTGAAATACCTAAAGGAACCGTTACCGAAGAGGGAATTAGAAAAAACATTAATGTTGGTATTTTGTATACGGAAGCTTGGCTACGAGGTCATGGCGCAGTGGCTCTTTATAACTTAATGGAAGATGCTGCAACAGCCGAAATTTCCAGAACTCAAGTATGGCAATGGTTACATAATGAAGTTGTCATAGAAGATGGACGAACTTTTAATAGGAAGTTATACGAAGCCATTTTTGATGATGAGATAGAAAAACTCATTATTGAATTTGGTGAAGAGAACATAAAGAATAGCAAGTTTGAATTAGCTATTGAGCTTTTTAATAAGCTAGTGATCTCAGAAGAGTTTGAAGAATTTTTAACATTACCAGCATACCAATATATTTAAAAAAAATGTCTCGCAACTACTGGAATAGTTTGCGAGACGGAATTATCAAAATCTAGAAAAATCTTAATAATAAAAAAAACAAAATTATGAAAAATTTAGCACAAAGTAATTATAGTTCTGCATTACAAACTGTAATTGATCTTAAAGCAAAGTACGGAAGTACTTGGAATGCCATAAACCCTGAAAGCGCAGCTAGAATGGTTACTCAAAATCGTTTTAAAACGGGTTTAGACATCGCTAAATATACAGCTGCTATTATGAGAAAAGATATGGCAGAATATGATGCAAATGCATCTAATTATACACAATCACTAGGTTCTTGGCATGGTTTTGTTGCTCAACAAAATATGATCGCTGTTAAAAAGCATCATAAAACGACTAGCAAAAGTTATATCTATTTATCAGGTTGGATGGTTGCTGCATTACGTTCAGAATTTGGGCCGTTGCCAGATCAATCTATGCACGAAAAAACTACTGTTCCTGCTTTAATAAAAGAAATTTATGATTTCTTACGTCAAGCAGATGCAATTGAGTTAAATGATTTATTTAGAAGACTTGAAAAAGGAGAAAATGTACAAGATCAAATTGATAATTTTGAAACACATATAGTTCCTATTATTGCTGATATTGATGCAGGTTTTGGAAACGAAGAAGCGACTTACTTGCTAACTAAAAAAATGATTGAGGCTGGTGCATGTGCAATTCAGATTGAAAATCAAGTTTCTGATGCTAAACAATGTGGTCATCAAGATGGAAAAGTTACTGTGCCGCATGAAGATTTTATCGCTAAAATTAATGCTATTAGATACGCTTTCTTAGAATTAGGAGTAGATGACGGAATTATTGTTGCAAGAACTGATTCAGAAGGGGCAAGTTTAACTCAAAAGTTACCAGTTAGCACTGAGGCGGGAGATTTAGCTTCTCAATATTTAGCTTTTGTAGAAGCAGAAGAAATAGCTATTAATGATGCTAAAGAAGACGATGTTCTTCTTAAAAGAAATGGTAAATTAGTACGTCCTGTTAGATTACCAAACGGTTTGTACCAATTTAAAGAGGGTTCGAATATCGATAGAGTTGTTTTAGATTGTATTACCAGTCTACAAAATGGAGCCGATCTTTTATGGATTGAAACTCCAACACCTAATGTGAAGCAAATTGCTCATATGGTAAACAGAATTAGAGAAGTGGTACCAACTGCTAAATTGGTTTACAATAACTCACCTTCTTTTAACTGGACTTTAAATTTCCGTAACCAAGCTTATGATGAAATGCTTGCAGAAGGTGAAAACATGACAGCTTATGATAGAAATAATTTAATGGACGTACAATATGATGACTCGGAGTTATGTCATCGTGCAGATGATAAAATTAGAACGTTTCAATTAGATAGTTCAAAAGAAGCTGGAATTTTCCATCACTTAATTACGCTACCAACTTATCATACTACAGCACTTCACATGAATGATTTAACTCAAGGTTATTTTGGTGCAGAAGGGATGTTAGCTTATGTTAAAGGGGTTCAAAGACAAGAAATTCGTAAAGGTGTTGCTTGTGTAAAACATCAAAGAATGGCAGGATCGAATCTAGGTGATGATCATAAAACATTCTTTGCTGGAGACAAAGCTTTAAAAGCGGATGGAGCTAAAAATACTAGTGATCAGTTTGAAAGTAAAAAAACAGAGCAAAAAAGAGAATTAGTATTAGAAAAATAATATTTTATTCTATTTAAAGAAAAAGGCAACATGTACGCATGTTGCCTTTTTAAATTGAGTTAATTAAAACAATTTCCTTAAATAACTACTTGCAAATATGTTTACAACTGCAGATCTTTGGGATGAGTATGATACACTTCTTAGTTGTGTTGACCCTATTTTTAATCATTTTGGTAACAAAAAAAACTTTTCAGGAAAAATCACTACGATAAAGTTGTTTGAAGGTAATTCCTTAGTTCGAAAGCAGTTAGAACTTGATGGAAAAGGTAAAGTGCTCTTAATTGACGGTGGTGCTTCTTTACGATGTGCGCTAATAGGTGATCAATTAGCTGAATTAGCAATACAAAATAATTGGCAAGGCATTATTGTAAATGGTTGCATTCGCGATAGTGAAGTAATTAACGCAATGAATATAGGTATAAAAGCGTTGAACACTTCCCCTGTTAAAAGTGTGAAGCGTAATTTAGGAGAGATAAATATTCCAGTTAAATTTGGAGGGATTACTTTTATTCCGGGTGATTACATCTATGCAGATGGCGATGGAATATTGGTAAGCAATAATAATTTATTAAAATAAAAATCAAATGAAAGCTAGAAAATTACTGATGATTCCTGGTCCTATCGAATTTGAACCAGAAGTTTTACAAGCAATGGGTATACCTACGACGAGTCATGTAGCTCCAGATTTTATTGAAATTTTTGGAAAGAGCCTTGAGCTAATGAGAGAAGTTTGGATGTCTCCAAAGGGGCAACCCTTTATCGTCGCTGGAACTGGTACGTTAGCTATGGACATGGCTGCTGCTAATCTCATCGAACGAGGAGATAATGTACTAGTTATTTCTTCAGGTTATTTTGGTAAACGATTCAAAGATATTTTAGATCGCTACGGGGCAAATACAACGCTTTTAGAAGCGCCTTTAGGCGAAATTGTCCCTCTTGAAGTTATAGAAAATGAACTAAAAAATAGACGATACAAAGCTCTGACTATTACGCATGTAGATACTTCTACGGGGATAATAGTAGATCCTAAACCTATAGCTCAATTAGCCAAGAAATACAATACGTTAAGCATTCTAGATGGTGTATGTTCGGTTGCGGGTGAAGAGTTAAATCAGGATGAATGGGAGCTCGATGTTGTCTTAACAGCATCTCAAAAAGCAATTGGTGTACCGCCAGGATTGGCACTTTTGATGGTTTCAGAAAAAGCGATGCAAGTTTGGGAAAACAGGAAAACGCCTGTGCCTAATTATTATGCAGACTGGAGCAATTGGTTACCCATAATGAAAGCTTACGAAGAAAGAAGACCTTCGTATTTTGGGACACCAGCAGTTAATTTAATTGTAGCTTTAGAAACTAGCTTGAAAATTATATGTAAAGAAGGCATCAAAAAAAGGGTGAAGAGACATCAAAGTTTAGCAAAAGCATTTAGAGCCGCAATAGCTTCCTTGAACCTAACTATATTACCTAAAACAACTGAAATAGCTGCGAATACCTTGACAGCAGTATATTATCCTGAGGGTGTAGACGGAGCCGCATTAAGTTCTAAAATGGTTGATAGTAATGTAATTATAGCAGGAGGTTTACTGCCAGAAATCAAAGCCACTTATTTTAGAATAGGGCATATGGGTTCGGTTTCTCCAAATGATCTTTTGGCTGTACTAGGAGCTTTGGAACGTGCTTTATCAGAATTAGGACATCCATTAGAAATTGGAAAAAGTTTACAGACTTTTCAAATTGAACTTTTAAAATAAAAGTAACTAGGTCTTTAAAACTCATTTTTCAATATTTGTATAGTCAATACAATTTTTCTAAAAAAAAAGTTACTTAGTAAGATATTAATAGTGCGATTAAAACTGTATATAATTAATTTATAATGAGATAGAGGAGTTGTTTAGCCTCTTTCCACCTAATGAAAAATCCTTTCTGTATCAACAGAGGGGATTTTTTTATTGTAGAATAGCAAAAACTGATTATTCTGTTTCTGTATTCCATTAAATAAGACTTATTTTTGTACTGTTTAAAATAATTATAAAATTTCACTATGTCAGATACAATCGAAAAAATAAAATGCCTTATTATAGGTTCTGGCCCTGCAGGATATACTGCTGCAATATATGCTGCAAGAGCAAATATGAATCCGGTTTTATATCAAGGAATGCAGCCTGGAGGTCAGTTAACTACAACTAATGAAGTGGAAAACTGGCCTGGAAACCCTGAAGGGATAACTGGTCCAGAAATGATGGTGGGTTTGCAAGCTCAAGCACAACGTTTTGGTACTGATGTACGTGACGGTTGGGCAACTAAAGTTGATTTTTCAGGAGATATCCATAAAGTTTGGATTAATGGAACTAAAGAATTGCATTGTGAAACAGTAATTATTTCTACTGGAGCATCTGCTAAATATTTAGGCTTGCCTTCTGAACAACACTATTTGAAAATGGGTGGTGGTGTTTCTGCTTGTGCAGTTTGTGACGGTTTTTTCTATAGAAATCAAGAAGTAGTTATTGTAGGTGCTGGAGATTCAGCTTGTGAGGAAGCGCATTATTTGTCTAAACTTTGCAAAAAAGTGACAATGTTAGTTCGAAGTGAAAAATTTAGAGCGTCAAAAATAATGGAAGCTCGTGTGCGTAAAACGGAAAATATTACAATTCTGATGAATCACGATACCGTTGAAGTTTTAGGAGATGAACAAGTAGTTACAGGTGTAAAAGCACTGAACAAAACTACAAACGAAGCTTTTGAAATTCCAGCAACTGGTTTCTTCGTAGCCATTGGACACAAGCCAAATACTGATATTTTTAAAGATTTTATTGCTCTTGATGAAACGGGTTATATTATTAATACTCCGGGATCTTCAAAAACAAATGTTGAAGGTGTTTTTGTATCTGGAGATGCAGCAGACCATGTGTATCGCCAAGCAATCACGGCTGCAGGTACAGGTTGTATGGCAGCACTTGATGCCGAAAGATATTTAGCTGCCAAAGACTAATTTCGAAGAATATAAATTTAATAAAAAAGCCCCATTTACTAATGTAAATGGGGCTTTTCATTTGGGATCGATGTTTATTTTGCCTTTTTAAGTAATTTGGCTTCATCAGCAAATTTTCTCATTTCAATTTTAGGGTTTCCGTAAAGTTCAATTTGAGATTTCTCCCCAGCACTTATACTAATGGATGTTTCTACGTTTACACTACCGGTAGAGTAACTCTCAGTAATTAATTCTAGATCTTTAATCGTCAATTTATCTCCTTTTAAATCAGAATTATTATCTAGACGAATCACGGCATTGGTCGCAGTACCTTCAATATTCGCTTCTGATTTTTGATACAAGTCACATGTTAAGTCAGGAGTAGTAATTAAGGATTTTAAAGCTGCATTTTTACTCAATACAATTTTTATTTTTTCAGATTTTGCATTCAGTTCGATTTTTGATTTATCATCTGCTTGTAGTACAAAAATCTTTGTGTTTATGTTTAAAAACAATTTAGAGTAATCGATACTTTTAAAAATGATCGAGTCAAGTTGTATTTCTTGTATCGCGTTAACAACAGCATCATTTTTTGAAGAAACACTTTTTAAGTCATTTGTATAGGTAACCTTTACAATCAGTTTTCTATATTTTATAGCTTCCTTAGAAGTGTATATGCGAAGAATTTTATCTCTTAAGTCCATTGAGATAATATCATGAAGATTGTCATCTGCTTCAACCTTTATTCCAGGTTTTTCTCCCTTTTCTAAATAGACTTCAAGATTATCTTCCAGTTCAAGGGTGTCAAAATAACCGACTTCCATTAGCTCAGTCGTTACTGTTTTTGAACCTTTTATTTTTTCTTTTTTTTGTGCAGAAACAAGAGTGGTCGATAGTACAAGTAGCGTGATGACTATATGTTTTTTCATTTTATTTTTTGTTATGATTATTACAAATATAAAAAAACCATCCACTTTTGATGGATGATTTAGTTATTAATTGTCAGATAAAAAGTTAAATCTTGTCTATACTTCCTCCAGAACTCGATCTTTTTTCGATTGATTTTGGGGTAGTGTTATAGTCAACATTGCTACCACTCGAAGCTTTGGCTTTTAAACTTACAATTGGATGAACGCTAATTGTTGCTCCGCTTGATGCTACAGCATTTACTTCGTTAGCAAGTAAGTCCTTAGCGTCAATATCACTTCCGCTAGAAGCAGTAGCCTCCATATTTAGTGCCATTCCTTCAATAGTTATTGAACTCCCACTACTGGCTTTACATTCAATATGATCTGATTCAATATTCAAATTTATATTTGAAGCAGAAGATGTTCTGAGGTTAATGTTTTCACCTTTAATTGTGTTTGCACTTGTAATCGATGAAGCACTAGAAGCGCGCAAGGATTCAATAATTGGCATTTTAACCGTAACTTTTTTTGATTCGATATTTATAAAGGAATTATAATCACAGGCTATAATAAGTACTCCATTTTCTACTGTTGTAGTGATGCTTTTTTGTAAATTATCATCAGCTTCTACAATAATTTCAGTCTTGTCTGATTGTTCAATTATCAAATCGATAGCATTGCTAACTTCAATACTTTTAAAATCTCCGTCTACATTCCTTTTCTCCGTAGTAACGTGGCCACTTCCCGTGATAGATTTGATGTTTATCGAATGGTCACAGGATGCAAATAACAAGGCAGCTAGTGCTACTAGAATGAATTTAGTTATTATTGTGATGATTTTTAACATGATTATCTCGTTTTTATAATTATACCATCTTTGTTTATTTTCAACTCTTTAATATTACTATTCGATACATTAACAGTATCATCTGTAATAGAAACACCATCTTTAGTAATCTTTATTGAGCTGTTCTCGTTATCTTTATCATCATTATACGCATTTTCATCAGAAGCACAGTTTAAACATCTCACTTTATTATCCTCTACTCTGTAGATGTCATTACTAGAATTTGGGTTCCATAGGAAGTAATCCGCATCCGTACGATCATAATTTTTCATTGAGTCGTCTGGTTTTAATAATGTCCCTTTAGGCAAGAATAAAGTAATTTCTATTTGCTGATCACGAAATTTATTTTTTAAATCAGTAGTTAGATAGTTGTCTAAAATTAATTGATTTCCTTCAATTTTATAGCTGTATTTTATTTGTTCTGCTCTTTGTCTCGCCTCAGAAAGAGATTTTCCTTTTGCTTCTTTCTCAATTTGGATATATGGTAGTTTTTCATCTGTGCTTTCTATTCTCAAACTAACGTCATTAGAATACATTACCTCTGTACCGTTTGGATCTTGTGCTATTTTAAAATCATCGCGATCATCAACGTTCTTTGCATAATAGTCATTGTGTTTGAATTTAATTTGCAGCGTATCTGTTGGTAGCAACATAATGTTTTCTTTTTGAACTACACGTCCGTCCGCGGCAAAAGCAGAGGCTTGTTTTACTCCTATTGAAATGGCTAAGGCAACTGAAATCAACCATAGCGCAAGCAACGTATATTTAGCAATGTTTCCTATCGACTTCATATTGGGAGCCAATAGTTTGAAACCTAATACGGTTAGAAAAAAGAATGGAATCCCTACTGCAAGGAACATTAATAGTCCAAAAGCCCAGATAGGATAGTCAGTGAAGTTTCCTGCTTCTATAAATCCTTGCCAAGGAAAGTCAATAAAAGAGGAAGATCCTAGTGTAAACATACCTATAAATAATGCCATTAATGTAGCTAGTCCTGTCATAATTAAGATAACTCCAAGAAATTTAGCAAAAATTTTAAAAATCGTCATAATGAAATCGCCAAAAGAACTTCCTATTTTTCCGGCTCCAGTTTTTATTTGGTTACCATATTTGTCATAATCTACATTTTTAAATTTGTCAGAAACATTTTCAAATTCCTCTCTGACTTTTTTTTCGATGTTTGAAATATTGACTGGTTCTCCATTCATTTCTAATTTCTCTGATGTTGTCACTGCAGCAGGAACAACAATCCAGAGGATGATGTAGGCAAGAACTCCTGTTCCTGCTCCCCATACTAAGAGGATAAAGATTATTCTAACCCATACAGCATCAATTCCAAAATAATGACCTAGTCCGGCAGAAACTCCGCTAACCATCCCTTTGTCTGTGTCTCGGTATAGTTTTTTAGTCCTTCTGGGTGCAGCATTACTAAATGTTTGAGACGTATGATTGTCTTCTTCTATAATATAGTCTTCGGGTTGTCCCATAACAGCAATCACTTGGTCAACGTCTTTTAGTCCCACAACGTGTTTGTCTGTTTTTTGATTTTCGGTTAATAATTCCGAAACGCGCATTTCAATATCTTTTATAATTTCGTCTTGTCCGGATGATGTAGATAAAGATCGTTTTATGGCGTCAAAATATCGTGTTAGTTTTAGGTATGCATCTTCATCTATATGAAAGAACATTCCGCCTAGGTTTATGTTTACAGTCTTGTTCATGGCTATTATTTTTGGTTTGTGATTAGGTTTACGGCATCAGACAATTCAGTCCAAGTGCTGGTAAGTTCGTTTAAAAATGTCTGTCCTATTTCGGTCAGACCATAGTATTTTCTAGGTGGTCCCGATGTTGATTCTTCCCAACGGTAGCTTAGTAATCCGTCATTTTTCAGTCTGGTAAGTAGCGGGTAAATGGTTCCCTCCACCACTAATAATTTTGCGTTTTTTAAAGTGTCTAATATTTCCGATGTGTAGGCATCTTTTTCTTTTAATACAGATAAGATGCAAAACTCGAGAACACCTTTGCGCATCTGGGCTTTTGTGTTTTCAATATTCATAATTCGTTTTTTTGATTTTTGTGTTGATTAAACTATTCATTTTTTGATTGATGATTGTTTTCTGGAGCTCCTTCCTGCTGTCCGCTATATCTTTTTTATCTTGAAACAAATTCAAGACAAAAAAGGATGCCGCTTCCATCAGGGCTAGTGACTCACTATTTGATAAAAGGAATCGTAATTGGGTATTTGTATTTTTCTCCATTAGATGTTTTTATAGAAGCATAAATGATTAGAAAAAACTCGGCTATTTTTAAACAAATAAAAACAAATACAGTTGTTAAACCAAGCGTGATTAATGCTATGTTGTTTTCAAAATTTAAATGATTGATTACAAAACTTTCCTCGTGAAGCATAGCATTCATAGAGACATTATTAAAAATCGTTATAATCAAAATAGGAATTGCGATCAGTGCAAGTGCTATTGTGTATAACAACACGCTTAGCTGGAAATTAAGTATTTGTTTCCCACTGTAGTCTACAAATTCAGACTTGTCTTTTTTTGAAGTCCAAAGTATTATTGGGAAAATATAATTCCCAAAAGGAATAAAATATTGTGTCAATGCACTCAGGTGAGTAAAAGTGGCGATGTTTTTTTCGGTAGTTGCTTCCATTTTTTTTGATTTTTTTGGTTGATGATTGAAACTTTTAGTAATTGTTAAATAGTACTACCTAGTAATTTCTTATGCAAATATATATCTAAAAGACAGTATCTTGTATCGCATAGTAGTAAAAGTTAACATAATTTTAACAAAATAATATTATATGTACGCATAGTATTTTTTCGTACATTAGCAAAAAAACCACTGATAATGAAACTTACAGCGTCTAAACTTAATAAATTTTTATTTTTCAAATTGCCTTCCGCATTTATCTGTGGTGTACGGGTGAAGAAACTTGATGAAACAGATTGTGTTGTGACAGTAAAGCATCGCTGGATTAACCAAAACCCGTTTAATTCGATGTATTTTGCAGTTCAGGCCATGGCTGCAGAGCTTTCAACAGGAGCTTTGGTGATGTATCAAATTCAAAAAAGCGGAAAAAAAATATCAATGTTAGTAGCAAACAACAAAGGGAGTTTTACTAAAAAAGCCACTGGAAGAATAACATTTGTTTGTAAAGACGGTCATTTGATAGAGCGTGCTATTCAAGAATCTGTGGCAACAGGCGAGGGGCAGACGTTCTGGATGAAATCTATTGGAACTGACGAGAAAGGAGTCCAAGTATCAGAAATGGATTTCGAATGGAGTGTTAGAGTAAAAAAATAAATCAGTTTTCAACTTATGATTATAAAAAAAATGCCTCCATCTGGAGGCATTTTTTAATGCGTAAAAAGTAAATTATGCTTTTTTAGCACAACACTTTTTTTCTTCTGTTGCTACCATTTTAGCGTCACATTTTTTTCCTTCAGCTTTACACTTAGCTTGGCATTTTGAAACTTCTGCAGCAGTCATTGCTTTAGAATCGGCCTCTTTAGCACAACATTTTTTTTCTGTTTGCGCTTCTTTGTTAGAGGCAGTTTTTGCTTCTTGGGCACTTGTTGTAATAGTGAATAAAGCAAATGCTGCTAGGATAAGTATTTTTTTCATTGTTTTTATTTTTTAAGTAATTACCAAAATCAAATATATAAATAATTTAATTACTTATTTTTTAAAAATAAGTTAATTATTAGAATAAAATATTCAAAATTGATTCAGCGCTAGTATTTTAGGACTCTATTTTATAATTATTTTTCTACTCAAATCCCCTTTTGTTGTTTTGACTTTAACAATGTATCCTGCCGCACTTACATTTGTAATAGGAATTTTAATCTTGCTTTGTTTTACCTCATCGATAGTCCAATGTGCTATTTTTTGCCCTAATAAGTTAAATAAATCTACAGCAGAAACTTCAGTATCGATAAAATCATTTTGGATGTTTAAAGTCTGATTCGTATTCGAATAGTAAATCAGAATTCCATCTTCTAAATTATTGGTGTCTACGCTAAGTGTTTTGTTTACAAATTGGAGTGAGAAACGTTTGTTGTATTGTCCTATAGGAAGTGAAATAGTAAAATTACTATTTTTTAGATCGTGATAAAGCCCGGTCAAATTGTCGTGTATATATATATACAACCCATCTGGTATGTTTTCTAAAGCGTCAATTTTTATAGTAGATCCTCCTTCAATAGCCACTATTAAACCTAAAGGGACTATTTGACTATCATTAAAGTTTGGTATCGCTTGTATCACGAACTGACTATTACTTAATTCCCAATACATGTCATTATCGTTCATGTCAAACATTGGAGCATCATAACCAATATCAAAAGCATTAGTGGTATTGCTGTCTGCCCCTAATAATAATTGTCTATGTGCGCCAGTAGGGGAGTCAAATCCCAATCTGATTTTTGATCTGTTGTCAGAAACCGTTTCTTGTTTTCTTGATTTTTGAGAATCAACTGTTTTCATAAATTGAGAATTACCGGAAGTTTCTCTCCAGAATTGTCGCTGACTATTCTTAAAGTTTAGGTTGATACCTGCACTTGTTCCTTGAACTGTAGTTGTTGTCCCTGATATAGAAGGGTCTAGTTCAGCATCAACAAAGAACCCTTGGGCTACGGGAATATAGCGCCCAGGTACTTTTCCTACTGAATTAGTAGTATTTGCTGTTAGAGGAGAGTCTGCAATGGCAGGAACTCCTCCAGTCAAGGAATAAGTCGCGTAACCGCCTTGGTATTCGGCTAATAAATGATTATTAGTTAACCCAAAATGATCCCAGAAATAGAGTGCGCCATTAAAAATGTTGCTTCCTGCTCTGCCTTGCAGATTATCCAATATGAATTCATTAGCGTCAAGTGCAGAAGGATAAGGGTTTCCTACGAGATAGGTTTGGTTTAAAGGTAAACTCAAAGCAATAGTTCCGGAATTAGGTTTTCCAATAAACACATAGTTTTGCAATGATGTAATAGGGGCAGTTCCTCCAGTTCCTTTCATGGTAAAACCTTCTCCTATTTTTATAGTACCAGTACTTCCAATATAATTCCATAGATTATAGTCTTGCAAATCAGTATTTGAATTCAGTGTTTGTGTATTGTAAGACCATAACCATCTGTTACTTATTTTTATTGATCCTGAGTTTAACAAATCAGCAAAATAAGCGCCGTCTCCAAAGGTTATCGTACCCGGACTAAAATTTGAAAGATCAGTAAAAGTATTTGTAATAGACGAACCATCTCTCAATACACCTCCAATAGAATAATTAGTATTATTTGTACTTACTGGAGATGACCAGTAATTATAATTGAAACTGTTTTTTTGTCCTTGTTGGTCAATTAATATATTACCAGTTCCTCCAGTAGGATTTGCTGATGTTCCACCTTGAATTAATTGGGCTTCACCGGTCAATCGGATGTCTCCACTTAGTAGCGATAAATTGTTTAAAACAGTTAACTCAAATTTATCCACCACGCTAATTCCCTTAGCTCCACCGGTATTGTTAGTCGTAAGATTATTGAAAGTTTCGTTGGTTTTAATAGTATTGTTGATGGTTTGAATTTGATTCGTTGTTGCTCCATTAAAGGTTACCGTTCCTGTTCCAGGGATGAAAACACCACTATTTCTCCAGTCACGACTAATCTGTAACTCTGAATTATTAGTGCTTACCATAGTTACCGAAGCTGAGGGAGAGACAATCAAATCTCTCGCACTCGCTATAAAGTTATACAAAGTAGCATAAGGTGATGTTCGATCTATTTTAGGCATTCTTTTAGGTATCCCATCATTATTTGGAATGGTTGGAATGTTGGCATCAATAGTAAATGAAGGCAATCCTTGTTCCCAGTTTTTACAATCAAACCAGTCTGTACTAACAAGTCCTGTCCACCAGCCTGCTCTACCAGTTAGAACATTCACGGCTGCAGAACCGGTTATCCCTCCTGGAAAAGGAGAACAGTTATTGTCATTTAAGCCTGTAATAGTATAAGTAACATTGGCTTTAAGATTGGGAACACTGAAAACGTATGGGCTTGCATTTATTCCTGTCACTGTGGTAGGTACTGTACCATTAGTGTAGGTTACTGTCCATGGCGCTACCCCAGTTAAAGAAACAGAAAAAGTAGCTGTGCCATCGTAACAAATAGTCTGGTCAGGACCTATATTAGCCGTTGGTCCTTTATTGACAGTTACAGTTATATAAGATGTTCCATCTACACCATAACTGGTGCATCCATTAAGGAATGAAGTTACTTCATAAGTTGTTGTTACCGGTGGCTTAACAGTCACACGAGTAGAATTGGTGACGCTTACAATTTCATTAGTGTTTAAATTTTTCCATTGTGAAGTTAGTAACGGATCCGGTGCTTGAGGAATTTGAACATTATCAAGTGCCCATGTGCTTCCAATATTAGATGCTTGTTTACCTGCATTATTTACTGTTCCATGGAAGAAAAATTCTAATTTTAAATTTGTATATCCTAAATAAGGATTCAAATCCAAACTTATTTTATTAGCAGGGGTCGTAAACTTATTTTTAGGTCCAAGATTACCAGTCAAACTAGTTAACCTCACAGGAAATGTTAGCCCACCGTCTAAAGAAAGTCTGACTTCGGCGTATGCTCCAGGGTCATTTAATTTATAAGCATGGTCAAAGGTTAAATTGGCAGAAGCCAATCCGATAAGGTCAAAGGTAGGAGTTCGCATGAAGGAATCTCGGTTACCGCGAACAATTGCAAATTTTCCGTCTCCTGAATCATATTCATCGCCAGCATTTCCATTTGTTTCCGAAAATCCATTATTTACTCCATTGTCACCATTTGCAGGAAAAATTCCATTATCTACCGTCCAGCCGGGAGGGTTAGCCGTATTAAAAAGACCTCCACTAGCTAAATTTTGACTGCTTGAAAAACTACTATCCGAAATTAATTCGCTAGTATCCCCTTCACAGATGATAGATGGACTTGCACTTATTGGAGTTGGTTTAATATTTGGTATGATAAATAATGTTGAAGTTCCTGAGTTTGCCGTTGCACAGGAGCCGTTTTGAGTTACCGCTCTGAAAATAGTAGTTGCTGTAATTCCTGTATAAGAATAGGATAAATTTCCTCCATTAAATAAATTAGTCCATGTACTTCCTGCATTAGTTGAGGATTCCCATCGTATAACAGCACCGACATTCCCATTTAACCTAATAACTCCCGCAGAAGAATGGCAGTCAGTTAATCTGGTGGTTCCATTGTTAACATTAGAAGGATTAGTGGTGGATGAAATAGTGGTCGTTCCTCCAACTGTTGCTGCATTAATTGTTACGTCAACACTAAAGACTGTTCCTAGGCAAGAATTTGCAGTTGGAGTAACGGTATAGCGAATAATTCCTGCCGTTGTCCCGGTATTGCTTAAAATTTGAGTAATTGTATTTGCCGAACCATTGCTAAAACCGGTAATTGTGCCACCTGACGGAGTAGTAAGAATTGCTGCTGTCCAAGTAAATGTTGTCCCAGTAACTGTTGAGTTTAAAGCCACATTTGTTGACGATCCACTACAAACAGTTTGCGCAATGGCAGAACCGGTTGGTTTTGGGTTTACCGTAACATCAACTGTAAAAGCTGATCCTGGACAGGAGTTGGCCGTAGGAGTAACTGTATAACGAATTGTTCCTGCCGATGTTCCAGTATTGGTTAAAACCTGTGCAATTGAAGCTCCTGAACCGCTACCAAATCCTGTAATTGTTCCAGCTGTTGGAGTGTTCAGGATTACCGCAGTCCAAGTAAATGTTGTACCAGTAACGGTTGGGTTTAGTGCCACGTTAGTAACTGAACCACTACAAACTGTTTGCGCATTGGCAGAGCCAGTTGGATTAGGATTAACAGTTATGGTTCCACTTAATGAGCTATTAATACAAGTCCCCGCTGTTGTTATGGTATAATTATAATTACCTGCTATAGCTGAAGAACCGGTAATGGTGTAAACTCCAGCAGCAGTATCATATGATCCTGTAAAACTAGCCGGTCCTGGGTTCCAAGAGATGGTAGGATTGGTTCCGCCATTACTTATGGTATATTTTATTGGAGTAATGGCAGTATTAATACATTTTGTTTGATTGTCAGTTCCTGCTCCTAAGGACAAATTAATAGTTGAATCTGGATTGACTGTAATCGTTCCACTCAAAGAAGCGTTACTACAAAGTCCTTGTGTTGTTACGGTATAACTAAAAGTTCCTACATTAGTAGGATTTCCACTTATTGTATAAACTCTAGTACCAACATTGTATGAACCGGTAATACCGGCTGGTAATATACCAGCTGTTATGGAAGCATTAGTTCCACCGCCTCCAATAGCGTAACTAATATTTAGTATAGTATTGACACAATTTGTTGGATTGTCTGACCCTGAAACCGATGATAATACAATAGTTGAATTAGGATTAACGGTAACATCAACTGTAAAAGATGTTCCTGTACAAGAATTTGCAGTAGGAGTAACGGTATAGCGAATAATTCCTGCCGTTGTCCCGGTATTGCTTAAGCTTTGAGTAATTGTATTTTGAGTACCATTGCTAAAACCGGTAATTGTACCGGCTGTTGGAGCAGTTTGTACGGCTGCTATCCATGTAAATGTTGTACCTATAACAGTTGAGTTTAACGCTATGTTTGTTGTTGAACCACTACAAATCGTTTGAGCAGTGGCAGAACCCACAGGCGTTGGATTAACTGTAACATCAACTGTAAAAGCTGCTCCTATGCAAGAGTTTGTAGTGGGAGTAACAGTATAACGAATAGTTCCTGCAGTGGTTCCTGAATTGGTTAAATTTTGCGTAATTGTATTTCCCGAACTATCGCTAAATCCAGTAATTGTTCCACCAGTTGGAGTAGTTTGAACTGCTGCAGTCCAAGTAAATGTTGTACCGCTAAGAGTTGAGTTTAATACTACATTTGTTGTTGAACCACTACAAATAGTTTGAGCAGTGGCAGAACCGATTGGTTTTGGGTTGACTGTTAATATTGCTGCTGCAGATTGTATCGAGGAGCAAGTGTATCCAGAGGGCCCTGAAATTAATACGTCATAAGTGCCGGCTGTCGCCAATGTGGCAGTTGGAATAGTGAAGGTAGTCGCTGTTGCTCCTAATATGTTAACGCTATTTTTTCTCCATTGATAAGTCAAAGGATCGCCGCCAGCATTCGCAATCACTGAGAAACTAACGTTTGGAGTGTCTTCACAAACAGTTTTTGAAATTGGCTGAGATGTTATGATAATGGATTGATCAACATTCAAGGTTACTTGGTTAGAAGTAATAGCTGAGCAAGGTGCTATCCCGCTAACGATTGCATAATACGGACCGTCATCAGTCAAAGCAGCTTGTGCAAAATTTAAAACATTAGCGGTAGCACCAGTTATATTAGACGAATTCACAACGGCTACTCCACTTCCTATTGTTCCTTTGTACCATTGATATGTTAATCCGTCTCCGCTTGCTACTATACCAAAGGTTGCAGGGTTGGAAACACAAACACCTACATTAGATGGCTGAGTATTTATAGCTACTAAACGGTTTATAACCAATATTGAATTGTTTGATGTTAACGGAGTACAAGGGCTCGTTCCCGTTATTACCACATTATAATTATTAGCGGCATCAGTAGTTTGTAAATTCGAGAGGGTTAAAGTTGATGAGGTCGCACCAGCTATATTGGTGCCGTTTACCAAATTAGTGCTGCCTTTTCTCCATTGGTATACTAAGCCTGCACCCGTTGCATTTACGCTTAAAGTGGCTGTACCTCCTGAACATAAAGTTTGGGTTGCTGGAGGTTGGGTTATAATTGAGACTGCTTGATTAATGACCAATGTTGCATTATTTGAAGTCAAGGGTGTGCATGGTGCAGTTCCCGTAATTATCACGTTGTAATCAGAAGCCGCATCACCGCTAACTGTTAGATTTATAGTTAATGTAGCTGTGGCAGCACCTGAAATAGTACCTCCATCAGTTAAATTAGTAGTTCCTTTTCTCCATTGATACGATAAACCTGTTCCTGTGGCAAGTACATTAAAACTTGCTGATGTTCCTGAACAAACGGTTTGTGCTGTTGCTGGTTGAGTACCAATGGCCAGTATTTGGTTTACTAAAAGGGCCGATATATTTGAAGTAACTGCCGAGCAAGGTGCAGTTCCACTGACAACTACAGTATAGCTTGCAGCATCAGTCGAAGCAACATTAGTTATTGTTAAAGTAGATGAAGTTGCACCAGAAATTTTGCCACCATTCACTAAATCCGTTCCGCCTTTTTTCCATTGGTAATTTAAACCTGTTCCAGTTGCACTTACGCTAAATGTTGCTGTACTACCGGAACATAAAGTTTGTGTTGTTAGTGGTTGGGCAGTTATTGCAACGACTTGGTTTACCACCAAAGCGGCAATATTTGAAGTCAAAGGGGTACAAGGAGCCGTTCCTGTAATGACTACATTATAATCAGAAGCGGCATCGCCAGTAACTGTTGGATTTATCGTTAAAGTTGCTGTGGTAGCACCTGAAATAGCCCCTCCATCAGTTAAATTAGTAGTTCGTTTTTTCCATTGATACGATAAACCTGTTCCTGTCGCTACCACATTAAAACTTGCTGATGTTCCTGAACATATTGTTTGTGTTGTTGCAGGTTGAGTACCAATTCCTACTATTTGGTTTACTATAAGGGCTGAAATATTTGAAGTAACTGCGGAACAAGGAGCAGCTCCGCTGACCACTACAGAATAATTTGCAGCATCAGAAGCGGCAATATTTGTTATAGTTAATGTTGATGAAGTTGCGCCAGAAATTGTGCCGCCATTGACTAAATCCGTTCCACCTTTTTTCCATTGATAGCTTAAAGCTGTTCCAGTTGCGGTCACGCTAAAAGAAGCCGTACTTCCTGAACATAAGGTTTGTGTCGTTAGCGGTTGGGCAGTTATTGCAACAACTTGGTTTACCACCAAAGCTGCATTATTTGAAGTCAATGGGTTACATGGAGCGGTTCCCGTAATGACCACATTATAATCAGAAGCGCTATCACTGCTAACTGTTGGATTTATGGTTAAAGTGGCTGTGGTCGCACCTGAAATTGAACCACCATTAGTTAAAATAGTAGTTCCCTTTCTCCATTGATAGGTTATACCAGCTCCTGTTGCTACCACATTCAAACTAGCTGATGTTCCCGAACAAACGGATTGATTTGCTGCTGGTTGAGTCCCAATGGCAATTATTTGGTTTACCAAAAGGGCCGAAATATTTGAAGTAACTGCCGAGCAAGGAGCAGCTCCACTAACTACGACTCTAAAGTTTGCTGCATCGGCTGTTGTAATATTTGTTAAAGATAATGATGATGAGGTTGCTCCAGAAATAGTACCGCCGTTCACCAAATTGACTCCTCCTTTTTGCCATTGGTAGGTTAAGCCGGACCCTGTTGCGCTAACGCTAAAAGTAGCTGTACTTCCTGAACATAAGGTTTGCGTTGCTACTGGTTGAGAAGATATTGCGACTGCTTGGTTTACGGTTAGATTAATTGTAGCTGTTCCAGCTACATTAGGGCATCCAGAACCAGAGGGAGTATTTGTGGTAATTGTTAATATCACATTACTAGTTGTTACTGGTGGATTAGTTGCAGGGGTGTATGTGGCACTTACTAAAATTGGATTTGTTCCGGAAGTAACAATATTTGAAAAACCTCCATTTGGAGCAGACCAAGTTCCAGATGCGGCATTTCCCGTTAAAGTTCCAACTACTGAAATTGAACCATCGGAACAAACTGATGCAGAAGATGGAGAAGCAGTTACTCCATTGAAACCACCAACATTAATCTTATCAGTTTTTGAATTATTATTACCACAAGGATTAAATGCTTGTACCGTAACGTTTTGACCGTTTCCAACAGCTGCTCCAGTGTTTATAGACACAGTAATTGTAGATGTTCCGCTACCAGAGGTAATTGTAAAGCCAGGGGGCAAAGTCCATACATAATACTCCGTATTTGCAAGTGGAGTTACCGAAATAGTAATTGTTCCTGGAGGGCATACTGAAGCTGGCAAAGTTATCGGGTTACCGCCAGTCCAATTTGAGGGAGCGCTAGAATATACATTCATAACAATAGCATTACTTGAAGCTGATGATCCGCAAGTAACACTTGAAGTCATTGCAGCTGTGATGTTTGAACCACTTGCCAACGAGGTAGTTGTATACGTAGAACTTGTAGCCCCAGCTATATTTGATCCATTATTTTTCCATTGATAGACGGGAGTTGGTCCACCATTTACTGGCGTTGCTGTAAATGTAACGCTTGTTCCAGCGGTTGAACAAATAGATGTGGATGTGGATGTAATAGTCACAGAGGGTACTACAGCAGGATTGACAGTGATCGTTCCGGTAGCTGTGGTCTGATTACAAGAACCTGTAGTTGTCACTGTATAAGGAAAAGAGCCACTAGCAGTGGGTGTTCCGTTTATTGTAAATGTTCCGCCACTATAAATGCCATTTACGCCGCTTGGTAATCCCGTTACGGTTGCTCCAGTTCCCCCACCGTTAATGGCAAATGTAATCGTACTAATTGCGGTATTAATGCACCTGGTTAGATTATTTGAACCACCTCCTGAGGTTAAAGCGATTGCTGCATTTGGACTTACTATAATTGTTCCAGTTGCTGTTGCCTGGCCACAAGGACCTGTAGTTGTTATTGTATAAGGAAAAGAGCCACTTGCTGTAGGTACGCCATTTATTGTATAAACTCCGCCACTAAAACTACCTGT
Organism: uncultured Flavobacterium sp.; assembly: GCF_963974175.1. Classification (GTDB taxonomy): domain Bacteria; phylum Bacteroidota; class Bacteroidia; order Flavobacteriales; family Flavobacteriaceae; genus Flavobacterium. The sequence goes on along the minus strand of NZ_CAXBBR010000010.1, from coordinate 8,514 downwards.
TACTCCCGCAGGTAAGCCCGTTACGGTTGCTCCAGTTCCTCCACCGCTAACTGCAAATGTGATATTGGTAATCGCAACGTTAATACATTTTGTTTGGTCATTTGTACCTGCTCCAGATGTTAAAGTAATTGCTGCATTAGGAGTAACAATAATGGTTCCCGTGGCTGTTTTTTGGGCACAAGTTCCAGTTGTTGTTATAGTATAAGGAAAAGATCCGCTAGCTGTGGGTGTACCGCTTATTGTAAATGTACCGCTATTAAATACGCCTGTTAAGCCTGCCGGTAATCCTGTTATAGTTGCGCCAGTTCCTACTCCGCTTACGGCAAATGTAATAGTGCTTATTGCTATATTAATGCATCTGGTTTGATTATTTGTGCCTGCGGCGGAAGTTAAAGTGATAACTGCATCTGGACTAACACTAATGCTTCCAGTTGCTGTTACTTGAGCACAAGATCCTGTGGTTGTCACTGTATAAGGAAAAGTTCCACTAACTGTTGGAGTTCCAGCAATTGTGAAGGTGCTTGCACTAAAGCTTCCTGATACTCCAGCGGGAAGGCCTGATACTGTAGCTCCGGCTCCACCACCACTTATACTATAGCTAATATTCGTTAGTGAAGTATTGGCACATAATGTTTGATTATTTGAGCCAGCTACCGAAGCTAAAGTCATTGCTGCATCCGGATTTATCGTAATTGTTCCTGTAGCTGTAGTCTGCGTACAGCTGCCTGTCGTTGTCACAATATAGGGAAAAGATCCAATTGCTGTTGGTGTTCCACTTATGGTAAAGGTTCCTCCACTAAATGTTCCAATTACGCCTGCAGGTAATCCTGTTACTCCTGCTCCAGTTCCTCCACCAGTTATAGCAAAAGTGATATTGTTTATGGCAACGTTTATACATCTGGTTTGATTATTAGTACCTAACCCTGATGTCAAACTAATTGTTGCTATAGGATTGACCGTTATTACACCCGTTGCTGTTGTTTGGACACAGGTACCGGTTGTTGTAACTGTGTATGTAAAAGAGCCACTCGCTGTGGGTGTGCCGCTAATTGTAATTATCCCTCCACTAAAACTGCCTGTTAAACCTGCTGGTAGACCAGTCACGACTGCTCCGGTTCCTCCACCGCTAATAGCAAATGTAATAGACGAAAGTGGCGAATTAGCGCATAAGGTTTGATTATTGCTGCCGACTCCTGATGTTAAACTGATTGCAGCATCTGGATTGACTGTTACTTGAATAGCGTTGCTAGTTACCATCGCAGGAGAGGGGCATGTGGCAGAAGAAGTAACATCTACAGTAATGTTATCATTGTTTGAAAGTGCGTTTGAAGTAAAAGAGGCGCTGTTTGTTCCAACTAGGATTCCATTTATACGCCACTGATAGGACGGGCTTAGTCCTCCGTTATATAAATTATTAATATTAAAAGTCACAGTAGTTCCAACACAAAATGTTGTTTGCGTAGCTGAAATAGTAACTGATGGAATAAGCAAAGGATTCACAGTCATCGTTAATATATTGCTTGTTGCAGTAGGAGGAAGGGGACAAGTCGCATTGGAAGTCATAACCACTTTTACCTGATTTCCATTAGTTAAGGCAGAAGTTGTGTAAGTTGCGCTATTAGTTCCAACTGGAGTGCTGCCAACGAACCATTGATACGAGGGAGCTGTACCACCATTTGTGGGGCTTGCTGTAAAGATCACAGATGTTCCAGCACAAATACTAGATCCTGTGTTAGCTGAAATAGTTACAGAGGGAGTGATATTTGGGTTTACAGTAACAGTTGAGGTATCAGTATATGCGAAAGTACATCCTACTGCTTTGATATTATAAGTTGTGGTTGATGATGGGGCGACGTTAAATATAACATCAGCTCCGTCAGCTACACTTGTTTTAGTTTCAATAACAGTACTTCCTATTCTTAATTGGTAATCTTGAGAGTTGACACTACCATTTAAAATAATTGTCGCAATTTGCCCACTGCAAATTATGTCATCCGATACGTTTCTTTCAGCACAATCTTGTGCAAAACTGTAAAGCGATTTTAGCAGCAATAAAATTATAAGTAAGTATTTTTTTTTCATGGCACCAACATTTTAAAATCAAACAATCGATAGTTTCATTTAAAATCGGCTAGGAGAAGGCTATGCTTTTTTTAAGTGAAATAGTGTTTTTTTTGTAGTGTAATTATTTTCAAAGAACAATTGGAAATCGGTTCGATTGTTATTCAAAAACATTGAAAGTTTACATATATAAAGATTAGGAACAGATATATTTAAGTCCTTTGTCCTTCAATTAACATATTGAAAATAATGGCTTATATATCTTAAAATTAAGCTTTTAAGCTTTAAATATGCTGATATTTTTTCTATTTCCGATTAAAGGATTTTATCTATCGGTGAATCACATGTTAATAAAAAAGAAGAAAGATTTTTCTTTTTTTTTTGTTCATATAAAATCAAAAAAAAACTGTCCTTTTGGACAGTTTTTTTTATTTATGTTTCCCTTACTTAGTAGTTACGGAATAAGTATTTTAGAACTTAATTCGCCTTTTGTCGTCTTCAGTTTTACAATATATACTCCTGTACTTACATTTTTAATCGGAATTTGAATGTTATTTTGTTTAATGTCGTCTATATCCCAATTTGCCAGATTTTGACCTAAAACATTGAAAAGGTATACTTTGTCTACTGTTGTATCAATAAAATTATTCTTGATGTTTAACATTTCATTATTATTGGTGTAATACACATATATTCCGTCATCTAAAGCAGTTTTACCTACATTATATAGTTTATTCACGAATTGCAATGAGAATCGATTGTTATACTCACCAATTGGGAGCGAAATAGGATAATCATTATTTTTTATGTCATGATAAATTCCAGTTACATTGTCATGTAAATAAATTTCGAGAGTATTTGGTATGTTTTCTAAAGCATCTATTTTGATAATCGATTTACCTTCATTAGCCACACTAAGTCCAAAAGGAATTATCTGGTCATCATTGAAGTTTTGAACGGATTGAATAACAAGCTGGATATCTCCTAACTCCCAGTACATATCATTATCATTCGTGTCAAACATCTGTGCATCGTAACCTAAATCAAATTTATTAGTTGTATTACTGTCTGCTCCAAGTAATAATTGGCGGTGTGCACCTACAGTTGAGTCAAAACCAAGCCTGATTTTCAATCTAAAATCATTTTCTGTTCCTTGATCTTCTGATAAGCTACTTTTTGCACTATTTTTTTTCATAAAAATAGAGTTTACCGGCGATCCTGTCTCTCTAACGAAAATTCGCTGACTATTCTTAAAAGTAATAGTTCCTCCTCCTACTGTTGTTGTTACGCCAGCTCCACTCACTTCAAGATCTAAATCCCCATCTATAAAGAAACCCTGTCCCACGGGTATATAGCGCCCAGGTGTTTTTACTCCACTCGTGCCATCATTTAATGTTAATGAGCTGTCGTTTATTCCTGGTACACCGCCCGTTAAAGTGTAAGTTGCGTAGCCACCTTCATATTCTGCAAGGATGTGACTATTAGATAAACCAAAATGATCCCAGAAGTAAAGTGCACCACCAAATGAGTTTTGACTACCTCTACAATCAAAGCAATCTTTGATGTTGTCTTTTATAAATTCATTTGCATCTAAAGCAGATGGATAAGGATTACCTACTAAATAAGTTTGGTATATAGCTAAAAATAATGATATTGTTCCCGAGTTAGGCTTACCAGTAAAAACATAATTTTGTAATTTTTCTACTGAATAAACACCTCCTGTTCCCTTCATGGTGAATCCTTCAGCAACCCCTATTAGTCCCGTATTGGCTTTGTATTGCCATTGATAATAGTTATCCCAATCAGAATTAGAATCTGGTGTTAACGACTTATAAGACCAAATCCATCTATTGCTTATTTTTATTGGACTTATGAAATCTCCGTCTGCAAAATACGCACCATCACCAAAGTTTATTATTTTTGGACTTGAAGAAACTGTTCCGCCTCTTAAAACGTCAGAAACTGTATAATTGGAATTGTTTGCGCCTCCTCGTTTACTTACAGGCGAAGACCAATAATTATAATTGTAACTGTTTTGTTTTCCTTGTTGGTCACGTTCTATATATCCAGTACTTGAATTTTCAAAAACACTCTCATTAAATTGAGAAGTAATAAAGTTACCACCTGGAGTATCATAATATCCATGTCTTTTTTGTAAGAGTTGTGATTCTCCAATTAAGTCTATTTTACCGTCTAGTTTCAAATATTTTGTTAGCCATAATAGATGTCCAAAATTATTTTCGTCTTGTACACCTGAATTGGTAATAATTAATTCATTTGACATAACGATTAGACCAAGAAGTGTAATGTCTCTAGTATCAGAGATTACTTTGTGACTTGTTACAACGATATTCCAATCTATAGGTTTCGAATTTATTCCTAGACTATTAGGAACATCCCAAACATTAAAATTTGTCCAAGTATTATCAGTGTCCCAAGTTTGATCATTTACTCTAGTTGTATAAGGAATAGGAGCAGTTTGCTGTTCACTAGAATTGATGTTACGAAGTCTACCACTTACCCCTTTATAAGCTGATAAATCACCACAAACAACGCTCATACGATAATAACCTATAAGGTCATTCCATACTAATTCAACGTCTTCTGCACCATCTAAATCACTATCTGCACCATAAATTTTTGTAGGTATAACAACACCACCTACATCTGGTCCTAAGGCAACAATTTCTTGATTCATCATTTGCCTAATATTCTCTACTGATAATGCTTTACTCCATATTTCTAATTCATCAACCCAGCCATTAAAATAATTAGTAGGTACACTTGGTGACACTTGGTACATTGCGCCTAAAATTGCTTCAACATTAATTGCGGTTAGAGCAGGTGCTGTACCATTTACAGATCCTAATTCTAAACCATCTACATAAAGTTTATAGGTTGAACCATTAAAAGTTACTGCTAAATGATACCATCTACTAGTATTGATTGTATACGCTCCGGATGTTACTGAACCAGAACCAGAACCATTGTACCAATTAAACTTTACTTGACCATTAACAATACTTAAATCATATCCTGTAGTATTATTAGCCGCATTTTTTCTTGAAAAAACAGTACTTGTATTACTTACGGAATTTGGTTTAACCCATACTTCGATACTGAAATCATTATTTAAGTTGTAATTATTTTTAAATGTAACAAAATCATTAACTCCGTCAAAATCGACAGTTTTACAATCTATTACAGTAACATTGACATCATCATAACATCCATTTATTAGGGTCCATCGTAAGGAATAACTTCCTGGGTCGGCAGTAAAGATTGCATTTGGATCAGTTGTACTAGAAAAAGTAGCAGAGCTACCACAAGATGATGAACTAGAACTAATAATAGACCAAGCTCCTGTAACACCAGTACCTTTATAGTTTATACTTCCCATCGTAATGTTAGGTACGACATAGAGATTGCTTTTCCATGCTCCTTTATCGTAATTTTCAACAGCTGTTATTCTGTTGTCATAAGCGTTTAATTTTAAAGTGTTGTCTCCACAATTACTTGTTAACGGCATGTAATCTTCCCCCGCATAAGCTAAACTTGTATTTATGTTAATGAAATTTGTACCATCATTATTATTTGTTCTACAGCCATTAACTAATGTGGTTACACCATATTCTCTAACTCCAGGTGTGACTGGTGTAACAATTGCCGTAGTACCTCTAGCTATCACAGTACCATTTTCATCTGTCCATTCTAATTCGTCATCTACTCCAGCAAAATTAAAACCTACGGCATCAATAGCCCATCCACTTGCTAGAGCATTACCAGTGCCGCAGTTAACGTTATCAGGGTTTGGAATGTTAGAACTACTTACTGTTCCACAACTTGAAGTACTACCAGTAAATTTAAACATAACACGTAATCCTGAAAGTCCTGCATAAGCCCCTAAACTTACGGTGGCAGGCATCATTCTTGGGTCAGTTCTACCTATGCAATTATTCCCTGGTCCCTTTGCTAGTTTGACTCCAGTAGTAGTCACGCCATCTCGAGAATCAAAATCAAAAGGTTCATTTGTAGAAAGTTGTACCGTATAAGTATTACCAGAATCAAATGAAAGCCAAATTTCACCATATCCTCCATTACAGAAGTAATAACTTGTTTTGAAATTTAAAATAGCTTCACTAGCTGTCATACCAATAGTGCTAAAAACGGGTGTTTCTAAAGAGGTGTAATTTCCTAGAGCACTAGTATTTCCTACACCATGGGCAACAGCAAATTTGGTATTGTCTGTAGTATCATAGTTAATACCACTAAAAGTAGCGTTGTTATTTGAATTCGTTTCTTTCCATGATTCTTCATTACCGTTATCCCCACTAGCAGGGAAAAAACCATCTCTTTTGTTTACTCTCCATCCGTCAGGCTGCGCATAGTTAAACTCACCACCCTCTCCAAATTGGCCATTAGGTTGGTCAAAAAAGCTTTCAGCAATTACAGTTACTGAGTCGCCTAAACAAATATCTAAAGCGGTATGACTAATAATTATAGGTCGTTCGTCTGGTGGTAAAAATCGTACATAGGCTTCAGCAGATGTTTTGATAAGTGTTGGATCAACTGAATCTCTAATTCTAAGACGAACAAAAGTGTCACTAAGTAATCCTGTTAGTGTATATTCTAATAATCCTGCGGTACCAGATAATACTATCCATGTTTCACCGTTGTCATTGGAGTATTCCCAATTTTCAATATCTGAAGCTTGTAAATCATAACTTCCTATCGCTTGTATTGTAAAATGAACGTCTTTAGGTACTGTTATTCCTCCAGGACAAGCTGTTGCTTCAATAAGTGCAGCTGGAGGTTGTTGATTGTCTGGAACAGGGTTTATAATTTGTCCTGTTAAATATGTGAATTGGTTTTTAGGTGGCTCTACAGTAATTGTTGCGGTACAAGTATTTGAATTCCCATGAATATCAACGGCGGTTAATACAGTTGTAGTAGTATAAACATTAGCTGACTCTGGGAATTCACTCGGAGAAACACTTAAGCTTGCGATTCCGCAAGCATCATTTGTACCATTATCGACATCTGAAGCCTTTATTGTGGCAACTCTAGTAATAGCATCAACTACCACAACAAAGTTTTTACAAAGCATCGTAGGAGGAGTGTTGTCAACGATTGTTATTTCTGCCTGACAACTATCACTATTTCCTCCATTATCATAAACTGTAAACGTTACTGTTTTTGTTCCAATATCAGCACAATTAAATGAGTTAGGTGATATCGTCATATTTACAATTCCACAGTTGTCAGAGGAACCGTTATTTAAGTTAGAGGCCGCTACAGTTACCGTTCCATTTGCAGTTAAGTAAGCAGTATAGTTTTTACAGACTGCTACTGGCTTTATATTATCTGTAGGAATAACTTTAAAAGTACAGCTACTTGTTCTGTTAGAATAGTCTTTAGCGGTTAATGTTACAGTTGTTATTTCTGTAATTATTGTACCTGGAGCTGGACTTTGGGTAATAGTTAGATTATTATCACAATTGTCGGATGTGGAAGCAAAAGTTGTATAATCTAAAAGTGTAAATCCACAATTCGTATTAAAAAAAACATTTTGATCACTAGGACAGCTGATTGTTGGATTTTCATTATCGATAATTTCCACTATTTGATTACAAGTAGCAGTCAATCCTGAATTATCAGTTGCAACCCAAGTAACTGTGGTAGTACCTATAACGAATAGGTGAGTAGCAGGGTCGATAATAGTACTGCCTATTTTAGCAGTTATCGAGACAGTTCCGCAATTATCGGTAGCTGTAGGAGAACCGAGATTTACTGTTGTAGTACAATCTCCAGTTCCGTTAGCACTAGTATTAGCGGTTTTGTTTCCAGGGCAAGATGTGATGATTGGATTTTCATTATCTGTTACTATAACAGTTTGATTACAAGAAGCAGAAATATTTCCAGCTTGATCTATAGCTGTCCATACCACTGTACTAGTTCCTTTCCCAAATAAATAAGTAACAGGGTTTATAGTTGTACCTTCCACTTTAGCGATAAAAGTAAAGTTTCCAGTAGTCGTACAATTGTCTGTCGCTATTGGGGTACCTAAAGAAACTGTGGTTGTGCAGTTGCCCGTTCCATCACTGTTAGTATTTGCTGTTGCAGTTCCCAGACAAGTAATGATGGGCTTGGTTACATCTTTCAACGTTATTGTAAAAGTAGTAGTATTTGTATTTCCATTCCCGTCATTAGCAGTTATGGTAATGAGTTGAGTTGAGTTATGTCCGCTAATCACGGTTCCAATAGCTGGCGATTGTGTTTTATTGATACTTCCCTCTGCAGTACAATTGTCTGCAGCAGTAGTTAAACCAGTATAATTTGGAATTACGAAGCTACAAGCAGTGCTTAAATTTTCGGTAAAACCAGATACATTAGTAAGTGTTGGATTGATGTTATCAGTTACAATTACAGTATATGAGCAATTGGCAGTGTTTC
>NZ_CAXBBR010000009.1:0-154654 GCF_963974175.1 uncultured Flavobacterium sp. | reverse complement strand
TGAAAAGCAAGTTCCTTATTAGCAACAACTAATTCAGCTGCGCGTTTTTCTTTTTGTTCAATTTGAAAAGCAAGTTCCTTATTAGCCAAAACTAATTCAGCTGCACGTTCTTCTTTTTCCTTATTTTGGATAGAAAGTTTTTCATTTGCAATAACTAACCCTGCTGCAAGTTTCTCAATTTGAACCCATAAAGAATTTTTCTCTTGAAATAAGCTATTCAACTTCGTTCTAAGCTCCGCATTAGCTATATCATCGATATCCATAATAATGTTGGTTTTAAGGGGTGAACTCTTAATATGTAGCTATATGGTTTTTAGAAAAGTCATAAAAACAACTCTCATCTAACCGCTTTAGGCTATAATATAATTATACTCCATCCCAAATATATCATTTAATCAACGAAATATCTTAATAATCTACTAGCTAATCAACTTATTATCAAATATAATTGTTCTAGAATAACAATTTTACTAGAAACTACAGTCACCGATTTTTTTTTTACACCAAACACCTAGCCCCGGGAGTAGTGAAAACCAAATGCCGGTAGAAAACCACTTTTACTGGTGGTGGCAGAGCGACTGCAGGAAGCTCCTGCCAGTGCCTAGAAAAAGGGTTGTAGACCAAATGGGTTGTAACGGATAACGGGAAAAAGCTCCTAAAAAGAATGCTTTAAATAAAATTACTAAAATCTAAATTTTGAAAAATGAATTCATCCTCTTGATTTTCTTCTTGAAAGTAAGTAGTTATTTTTGAAGTGTTTCTAACCACTTCTCCAATCACAATAATTGCTGGAGATGATATTTGTTTGTCTTTTACCAATGCTGAAATGGAACTTATCGTTCCCGCTACTTTTTTCTCTATCGCAGTTGTTCCGTTTTGAATGATGGCAATAGGTAAATCGTCTGTTCTATTTTTTTGATACAACCTGACTATTTCATCCAGTTTGTGCATTCCCATCAAGATCACCACTGTTGCTGATGATCGTGACGCCAAGCTCACATCTTTGGATAATTTATGATCAGATGTAGTACCGGTAATGACCCAGAAACTCTCGGAAACCTTACGTTGGGTTAAACTAATTCCGTTTGAAGCTGGCACACCTAATGCTGACGAAATTCCAGGAACAATGGCGGTTTCTAAACCAAATTGTTGTGCGTATTCTATCTCTTCGCTTCCTCTACCAAAAACGAATGGATCACCGCCTTTTAAACGTACGACGTGACCGTATTTTTTGGCCATTACCACAATCAGTTCATTAATTTGATCCTGACTGTACGCATGACAACCAAAACGCTTTCCTACAAAGATAGCCTCAGCATTTGTCGCGTATGATAGTAGTTCTTCATTCACTAAGGCGTCATACAAAACCACATTAGCATTTTGTAACGCTTTTACCCCTTTTATTGTAATCAAGTCTACGTCTCCAGGGCCTGCGCCTACAATGGTTAACTTTGGTGTCTGTAAATTTTTCATATTATAAAGAATAAACTGCATTAATAAAATTAATATACTAAGTATAAATACTTAAGCAAATATAAGTAATTACTATATACTAGGCGAAAATTTTAACGCTATTGCATCCGAATTCAATTATGATTGGTTTTTGCCTTTTTAATTATTGAAATAGGAATTAGGCCGTCTCGAATATGATAATCTCATAAAAAATAAATCCCAAAATCTAACTTGTAGACTTTGGGATTTTATATTTGAAATGAAAAGTATAAACTACTATTCGATAGGTAAAACTATAGTGGAAGTCACTTGTTCTAAAACCTCAAAAGCGGTTTCTGCCATTTTATTCCCTTTAGTGTCCAAAAGTGGATTTACTTCTACAACTTCGAGACAAACTACCTTTCGACTCTTAATAATCTGATTGATGATAGCAATTACTTCATGTTGATCAAATCCTTTAGCAACAGGCGTTCCTGTACCATATGAAATCATATCACAATCCATAGAGTCTACATCAAACGATATGTAAATTAAATCACAATTTGACAGCTTAGTCAGTGCTTCAGAAACACAAGTTTGAAGTCCTCTATAACGCACTTCATCCACCATATAGTTTCTGATTCCAAATTTTTCAATTTGGCTGTTCTCCGCCTCTTCAGTATCACGAACTCCAAAATAAATTAAATTTTCAGGACGGATTTTAGTACCAGGAGTACCAATGTTTTTCATGTCTTCCCAATGCTTTAACGTTTCGGGAGTAATTTCATTGATTTGGCAATCTAAATTATCTTCTCCTAGAGCTGCTGACAATGGCATTCCATGGATGTTTCCCGATGGCGAAGTGTAAGGCGAATGCAAATCGGCATGCGCATCAATCCAAACGACACCCAATGACTTTGTCGGATAAACCGCTTTGATGCCGCTTATCGTCCCAAGAGCTGAGGAATGATCACCTGAAAGTACAAGAGGAAAATAATTAGCTTGTAAATTATGTTTTACAGCGTAGCTTACTCTCGTGCATTGTTCTACCACGTGTTCGATTCTTTTAGCAAAATTGTTTCTATTTTTATCATAGATGCTTTCGTTGTGCGTTTTCACATCTTCAAACTCAAATCGATTAAAATAATCACTATTTTTATTGATAGCTGCAATTTCGATAGCATCAACCCCTAAATCAGATCCTCGCGTTCCCGCACCAATATCGGATCGGTTTTTTATTAATTTTACAAATCGTTCCATAACAAAATTTTATTTGAAATCGTTAAGTGCTTTTTCAATAATTGCAAGACAGTCTTGAATTTGAGCTTCAGTAATAACTAATGGCGGAGCAAATCTAATTTTATTTCCGTGTGTTGGTTTAGCCAACAGTCCGTAGTCTCTAAATCTCAAACAAATTTGCCAAGCTAAATCAGACTCTTCATCACAATCGATTACGATTGCATTCAACAACCCTTTTCCTCTCACTAAACTAATTAATGAATTTCTTGAAGCGATTTCGTTTAGTCCTTTTCTTAATATTATTCCGAGACGTTCTGCGTTTTCTGATAAATTTTCGTCACGAACTACTTCAAGCGCTGCAACGGCAACAGCAGCGGCAACTGGATTTCCACCAAAAGTAGAACCATGTTGACCTGGCTTGATTACATTCATAATTCCATCATTTGCCAATACGGCAGAAACGGGATATACACCTCCTGAAATTGCTTTCCCTAAAATAAGGATATCTGGTTTTACTTCTGGTTTATTTTCACATCCTTTAGTACAAGAACAATTTCCACAAGTAGCTAATAATCTACCAGTACGGGCAATTCCTGTTTGTACTTCATCTGCAATGAATAATACATTGTGAGCCGCACAAAGTGCTTTGGCTTTTGCCAAATAACCTTCGGTAGGAACATAAACTCCTGCTTCTCCTTGAATAGGTTCTACTAAAAACCCTGCAATATTTTTACTTGATTTTAAAGTTGCTTCTAGAGCGTCAATATCATCATAGGCAATTTTGATAAACCCATCTGTAAACGGACCAAAGTTTTTACGTGCATTTTCGTCATTTGAAAACGAAATGATTGTCGTTGTTCTTCCATGAAAGTTATTCTCACAAACAATAATTTCAGCTTGATTTTCAGGAATCCCTTTTACTTCATAAGCCCATTTTCTACAAATTTTCAAAGCCGTTTCTACCGCTTCGGCACCTGTATTCATAGGTAACACTTTGTCAAAATTGAAATATTTAGTCACATACTCTTCAAAAACGCCCAACTGATCATTATGAAAAGCACGAGAAGTCAATGTTAATGTTTGTGCTTGTTTTACCATTGCTCCAACAATTTTTGGATGACAATGTCCTTGATTTACTGCAGAATATGCAGACAAGAAATCATAATATTTTTTACCATCTACATCCCATACAAAAACTCCTTCTCCTTTTTCAAGAACTACCGGTAATGGATGATAATTATGGGCTCCATATTTATTTTCTTTTTCGATTAACGCTTCTGCTTTTGAAGAGAGTGTTTGATGTGTTTGTTCCATGATATATTTTATTTTTTAATGCTTAGAATACAAAAATACAAATATTTTTTACTTTCGCAATAAAAATAGATGTTTTTGACTTATTTTCTATATTAAAAAGTCAATTGTTGTTCTACAAGCCTTTTAAAAAGTCATATTTTATAAAATAAACCTAGAATTATAATGACGAAAGAAAAAAAACAATTACTTTTATACCTAATAAAGTTACGCATTTTAATTTAAAATAAACTTCATGGATATATTAGATGAATTCGACATTAATATTATAAAGGAATTGGAAAAAGATGGTCGTATGGCATACTCTGCAATTGCTGCGACATTAAAAATATCTAATACTATGGTGCATCAACGCATCAATCGCATGATGGAGCAAGGTATCATTACAGGAATAAAACCCATCATAAACGAAAAGAAAATAGGCTATGACTGGGGCGCTTTCACCGGAATCACACTGAATAAAGATGAAGATTCAAGCAGGATTATAGATGAACTTAAAAAAATTCCTGAGGTAACGGAGTGTTATTACATCACTGGTTCGTATACCTTGTATATAAAAATGATTGCACGTGATCATGAGCACATGAGAAAATTGCTTTATGAAAAAATTGATACCATTCAGGGAATTGCAAAAACAGACTCCATGATTGAATTGGGCTGTGCCTTCAAAAGAAACATTAGTCTTTAAAAATACTTTAGGGTATCGCTAAACAGTTATTAAAAAAACTGTAAATTAGTAGGGCAAATAACATTTCCCTATTTAATTTCGGATATTTGTACATACAAATTTATAGCATTATGAAAAATATAAAATACTTTATTCTGGGGCTTCTTATCTATTCAAACAGCTCTTTCGCACAGTTAAAAGCGACAACTTACAAAGATGGAAATCAGGTTTTAAATGGTTTTAAAATTACACCTACAAAGAAAAGCTCGCAAAAACCCGGAATTTTGATTCTTCCAGCTTGGCATGGAATTGACAAAGCGTCTAAGGATATTGCAGGAGAATTAGCTGCTTTGGGGTATTACGCTTTTATAGCAGATATTTACGGAGAGGGAAATTATCCAAAAGACAATGCAGAAGCTGGTCAAAAATCTGGTTATTATAAAACGAATTATAAGGAATATCAAACAAGAATTTCATTAGCCTTGGAACAATTGATTAAGGCTGGTGCTAATCCAGATAATATTGTAGTTATTGGATATTGCTTTGGAGGAACAGGAGTACTTGAAGCCGCTCGCGGGCATCTTAATGTAAAAGGCGTAGTTTCTTTCCATGGTGGCTTAGGTAGAGACAAAACTAGACCTACTGAAGAAATCACCGCTAAAGTTTTAGTTTGTCACGGTGCAGATGATCCTTATGTATCTGCAGCAGAAATTACAGCGTTTCAACAGGAAATGCGTGACACAAAAGCGGACTGGCAAATGATTTATTATGCAAACGCAGTTCACGGTTTTACCAATCCGGAATATGGAAATGATAATTCAAAAGGTGCTGCTTATAATGCCACAGCGGCAAGACGTTCATTTGAACATTTGAAACTTTTCCTGAATGAGGTTTTAAAAAAGTAATATATTATCCCAACGCATGTAACTATTAAAGCTCAAATTGTACTAATATGATACTTGAAGAGGATTTATTGAAAATACTTTTTGGAAAACCTTAAAAAACCGTTAATTAAAACTGGAAAAAAAATGACTATAACATGCCTTTACGATAAACAATAGACTATTATTATAGTTCTAACAAATTGTACCCTATTTGCATTTTATACCTTTATCAATCTAAAATAGCCCTTAAATGAAAAAAATCCTTGCCTTATTTGTGCTAGCCACTACGCTATCGTGCAGTAGTACAAAAATTACTGAATCAGCTGATAATTCTGATCCCACAAAATACATGAATACAATTACTGCTAACGAGCTAAAAACACATCTTTACATCGTGGCAGCAGATGGAATGGAAGGTCGGGAAACTGGTTCTGCAGGACAAAAAAGAGCAGGAACTTACCTTATCAATCAATATAAAAAAAATGGTATTTCTTTCCCTAAAGCAGCTAGCAGCTTTTACCAAAAAGTCCCTGCTTCATTTTTAAATGCCAAGCGAAATGAGAATCTACCCGATTCAGAGAACATTTGGGCCTTTATTGAAGGTTCAGAGAAACCGAATGAAATCTTGGTTATATCTGCACATTACGATCATGTGGGAGTAAAAAATGGTGATGTCTATAATGGCGCTGATGACGATGGCTCAGGAACCGTTGCGTTACTTGAAATTGCCGAAGCATTCCAAAAGGCAAAAAAAGACGGTCATGGTCCTAAACGTTCCATTATGTTTTTGCATGTAACAGGCGAAGAGCACGGTTTACTAGGGTCTAGCTATTATTCGGCAAATCCTTTATTCCCTATGGAGAATACCATTACCGATATAAATATTGATATGATAGGTCGTCGCGACGAGGCACATGCGAATTCAAATAATTATGTGTACGTTATCGGTGCAGACCGCCTGTCAACTGATTTAGACAACATCACTACCGATGCAAATAAAAAATACGTTCAAATGGAGCTGGACTACAAATACAATGACCTAGCTGATCCTAATCACTTTTATGAGCGTTCTGATCATTATAACTTTGCAAAGCATGGTGTTCCTTCCGTTTTTATATTTAATGGTGTTCATGCCGATTACCATAAAAAAACAGATACTCCAGATAAAATAGAATACGATGCCTTGGCCAAGAGAGCTCAACTTGCTTTTACTATGGCTTGGGAATTAGCTAATCGAGAAAACAGACCTGTTGTAGATAAAAAATAAAACATGGGCAGCTCCGCGCCTCTCCTATCCTCGCAGAGAGCTAATCCCTGATGCAAATACAAAAGAGCTTTGAAGTGATTCAAAGCTCTTTTGTATTTATTAGATGTTCACACACTTCATTTGGAATTTAACAACGCTATACTTTACTTTTTTTCTAAAAATAATATTCGTTTTGATCAATAAAAGTGGATTATAAGGTTATTTATTCTCGTAAGCACTTAGTAGCCTTTTACAATAAGACTAGAAAAAATACTTACCAAAATCGAAAGCAAAATAAAAAAGTAATACAAAAATTACATTTTTATTAGAACCAATAAACAACTTGTTAAATCATTGTTAAACAGTACATTACTTTTAATTATTTGCTTCTATTTATAAAAAATATCATGTAAATTTGGTTGATTTTGAATTTTAAATGATACTATAAAAATATAAATACAATTCCCCCTCGTATTTAAGAATTAAAAAGAAATTGATTCACTGTCACATCCCCAAAAATGCATGTTTTACGTTTTCGACTAAATGAAACTATATACTAACCGTTGAACTATAAATGAACAATCATAAATTGCAGCCCCACCAAAAAATCAATTATTAAATAGCTCCCCAAACCTCCCATACCCTTAATTAAATAATGGTTACTGATTATTTTTAACTTTTAATTGTTTAATTATGAAAAATGAAGTAAAAATTCATGGAGTAAGCTCCTCGTCCCTCAAAGGCCGACGTGAGTTTCTTAAATTAAGTGGAATGGCTGTAGCCGGAACGGGATTATTTCTGGCTGGATGCAGTTCTGATGAAAAAATAGAACTAAATAGTTCTTTTAGCAGCACAGCTAAAATGGGAAATAATGGACATTTCCCTGGTGTAAAAAACGGAGTCTTTGATCTAGGAGGAAATGATTTTGGCGTATTGACCTACGCTTATGCATTAGAACAACTGGAAGCCGACTTTTATACCAAAGTAGTAAATGCTTCAGGTTTTTCATCTACTTTTAATGATATCGAAAAAGAAGTGCTAACCGATCTGTATCACCACGAAGTGATCCATCGTGAATTTTTCAAAACAGCATTGACTTCCGGTTTACCAAACCCGAAACATCAATTGTTACCAAACCTCTCATTTACTTATGGAGATTTAAATTTCAATAATAGAGATCAGGTTTTAGCAACTGCAAAAGCATTAGAAGACACTGGAGTTGCTGCCTACAATGGTGCTGGTCGATTACTATCCAATCCCGATTATCTATTATTAGCAGGGAAAATAGTATCTGTCGAAGCGAGACACGCTTCAGCCATTAGAAGCCTAATTAATCCTAACTCAAAAGATTTTGCAGGTAATGACGTAGTAGATACAACTACAGGTCTTGATGTGAGTAAAAATCCATCGGAGGTAGCTTTAATCGCAGCTACTTTTATCACTACTCCTTTTACCGCAAAATACTTACCATAACCTTAAACCTTAACATTATGAATATTTTAAAATTTATAGAATCGTTCACCACAGAAAATATGATGAACGTTAAAGGCTCTCGAAGAGATATTTTTAGTCAAGTGGGTTTGGTAGGAAAAAATGCCGCATTAACAGCAATTCCGTTTGGAATTGCCGCGTTAACATCAACAAAAGCTAGCGCAGCTGTAAAAGATAGTACGTCAGGAAACCCTGTTGCTGCATTACAATTAGCTCTTACCTTAGAATACTTGGAAAATGAGTTTTACCAATTAGGTTTAGATTCAGGAGTAATACCAGCAGGAGGACGAGAAGAAAAAGTGTTTATGCAGATCGCCGCACACGAAGCAGATCATGTAACTTTTTTACAAAACGGTCTCGGCGCTAATTCTATATCTAAACCAACATTTGACTTTACTGTGGGTGGTGTTTTCGATCCTTTTAATAAGACTGGAATTGGAAATGCTGATGCATATACACAATTCTTGGTATTAGCACAGGCATTTGAAGATACAGGAGTCCGCGCATACAAAGGACAAGCCGCTAATCTAATTTCAACACCCGATTTACTGACTGCAGCATTACGGATCCATTCCGTTGAGGCGAGACATGCATCAGAAGTAAGAAGGCTTCGAGGCCTTAAAGGATGGATAACTGGTAGTGAAAGAGGTGCAGGTATGCCCGCAGCAACACAGGCGGTGTACAATGGAGAAGAAGTTACCTCTCAAGCAGGTTTTAATACCGCTTTGCTATTTGGAGCTGCTGCAGGTTCTGAAGCGTATGACGAACCATTAACAGGAGCCGAAGCTGTTGCTATTGCAAGCTTATTTATCGTATAAGTTAATACTCAAAATTAAACGCACAAAAAAAGCCTCTCATTTCTGAGAGGCTTTTGCCTTTTGGGTGGAAGACGGGGCTCGAACCCGCGACCCTCGGTACCACAAACCGATGCTCTAACCAACTGAGCTACAACCACCATAATGCTTAGCGGTGGCAAAGATACAACATAAGTTCACTTTTGCAAATAATTTTTTCAAAAAAAATCAGGAAATTTAGAGCAAATCTCCTAAACTATTGACTGCCAAATATCTTTCTACCGTAAAACCTTCCGCATAATCTACTCCTGCAAGTCTACCTAAGTCCTGCGAGCGGTAATTCACGCTTTCTAAGAAGTTTTTAGAGGTAATTGGTGACTCTGGTTCTTTAGAATCCTTATCATAAAACTGAGAACCATATGCTAATATCGATTCTATTTTACCAGCTGTAAACCCTGTAATGTCTACGACAAAATCAGGTTCAATATTTTTCCATTGAATGTAATGGTAAACTACTTTAGGCCTCCATACTAACTGCATCTCTCCATCTAGTTCTGTTTCTATTTTCCTCAATCCGGATAAAAAACAAGCGTTAGAAACTAATTTACTCCCTTTTTCGTGATCAATATGACGATCGTCAATAGCATTGCATAACACAACATCCGGTCGGTACTTCCTGATTATTTTTATAATTTCAAGTTGGTGCTTTTCGTCATTAACAAAAAAACCGTCTCGCATCTCCAGATTTTCTCTAACAGAAACCCCAAGAATTTTTGCGGCAGCATTTGCTTCCTGATCTCTAATTTCGGCTGATCCTCGAGTCCCTAGTTCCCCTCGGGTCAAATCAATAATACCAACAGTTTTCCCTAAGGATATTTCTTTTAAAATGGTTCCCGAACACCCCAATTCCACAT
Source organism: uncultured Flavobacterium sp. (assembly GCF_963974175.1). Taxonomy (GTDB): domain Bacteria; phylum Bacteroidota; class Bacteroidia; order Flavobacteriales; family Flavobacteriaceae; genus Flavobacterium. Next base: position 144,677 of record NZ_CAXBBR010000009.1, on the reverse strand, counting down.
CATCTGGATGGGCTCCGAAAGCTAATATGTCTAATTTCATTTTTATATTTATTTGTATCTTTTTCTTACTTATTTTCTTTTTTTCTCTAACCTCTTCTCTTCTTACAACATCCGTTTCATTGTCATGGATTTGTTGACGCTCTCCTTCCACTCTTTTCCTGGATTACTATCTTTTGTGATACCACAACCCATATATAAATGTGCCTGATTGTCCTTGATTTTCATACATCTTAGATTGACATACAAATCAGATTTCAAAGTCTCTTTATTAAATGCTTCTTTGTTTAATTCACCAAGAAAACCTGTGTAATACTCTCTGTCATATCCTTCATTTTCCAAAATAAAATCCTTTGCTTCTTGTTTAGGTAAGCCACAGACTGCTGGCGTAGGATGCAAAACAGAAATCACCTGCTTCAAGTTGGAATTATCGTTTAACACACCTTCTATATCTGTTTTAATGTGTAATAAAGCACCCGCTTTTAAAGCATAAGGACTTGATATCGCTACTTCTGAAGTCAGCTCTTTTAAATTATTTAAAATGAAGTCGGTGACGAACTGCTGTTCCTCCATTTCCTTTTTCTCCCAAATTGCTTCGGCTAAACCCTGGCTTTTTTGTGTTCCCGCTAGTGCCATAGTAGAAAACTTTTTATCATCAGCTTTAAGCAATCGTTCTGGCGTAGCGCCCATCCACAAACCTATTTTTGGGTGAAACCAACAATAACAAAAAGCATTTGGGTAGCTTTGAATCAATTTTTCAAAGACTGAAACTAAATCAAAATTAACCAAGTCGATAGTTTCTTTCCTGGAAACCACAACCTTTTTAAAAACACCCTCGCCTATAGCGTCAATTCCTTTTTGAACCAAAGATTCAAAATGTTCTTGACTTTGTTTATTTTCTAATTGAGTAAATGCCGAGTCAGGAGTTTCTTCACCAGAAGTTATCAATGCACTCCATTTTACTGACTGTTCAAAAGGAATCAATATCATTTGGCTGCCTACAAAAGGAGCAAAAACAAAACCAACTTCCTCGAAATTTTCAGCAAAATACAAGTGATCATTTTTCTGAAAATACCCAACCACTTTAATATTATTTGGCTTTTTGTAAAGTACAAAAGGCAAGTTTTGGGATTCTTGTTGTTTTACTTTGATAAAAAAATCAATCATAATTTACCTTATTATAAACCGAAGTTTAATTAATAAAAAAGCCCCCTTACTCTTGTTTTATCGTTCTTTTAGGCAAAACCATATTGGTCAATTTGCAAAGTGAAATGAGACTGTCATTTTCATCGGTAATGCGTATTTCCCAAAGATGGATGCTTCTACCTTTATGAATAATCTTTGCTGTCGCAGTCACTATCCCGTTGCGTTTTGCCTTTAAATGATTTGCCGAAATCTCAATTCCACGTACTTCACTAAGCTCTGGATTAATAAATAAAAATGAAGCCGCACTACCTACGCTTTCTGCCAAGGCCACCGAGGCACCGCCGTGCAAAAGTCCCATAGGTTGATGAACCGTTGGATTCACCGGCATTGTTGCTGTCAAAAAATCTTCTCCAGCATCAACATACTCAATATTTAAGGTTTCCATTAAAGTGTTTTTGGAAATACGATTACAGTATTCCAGTATTTTTTCTTTATCGAATGTCATGAATTTTATTTTATAGAATGTAAATTTAGACAAAAGAGAAGAAACAAAATAGTAAAAATAATCTTTAGCATAGAATTAGCATCTGTTCAAAACATAAATCAAGTAATTATTCTTGAACTTAGGAACAGCTATTTTTAATTTAAACCATTAAAAGCAACTAAACCTTATTAGGGTAATTGTTTTGTTTTTATTCATCCATACTTACAGAAACGCTTTACTGTTAGCATTAAAAAACGTCACATTACAAATTCTAATCTAAAATTCAGTACCATTCAAATGAGTTTTTTCCTATTTTTACACAAAATCAAACGAAATGCGTCCTTTCTCTCTATTGTTTCTTATCGGAATACTGCTGTCAGTTTGCTCTTGCCGCTCTGATTTTGAAACTGTTGCAAGTACAGGAGATTTAACTTTTTCAAAGGACACGATCTACCTAGATACCGTTTTCACCAATATAGGCTCCAGTACGTACCGACTAAAAGTATACAATAAAAGTAAAAATGACATTACCATTCCCACGATAAAACTGGCTAAAGGACTAAATTCTAAATACCGAATGACCGTGGACGGAATGCAAGGAAGCGAAGGAAAATCTTTTAAAAACGTAGACCTACTTGCAAAAGACAGCCTATATATTTTTATAGAAACGACTGCCAAAATCACCGATGCTAACCCATCAGACTTTCTCTATACCGACCAAATTGAATTTGACGCCGGAACAAATTTACAAAAGGTAGAATTAGTGACGCTTATCCAAGATGCCGTTTTCTTATATCCAAAACGCTTTGCAGATGGTGCTACCGAAACACTTCCGTTAGGTGACGAAAAAATATATGGTTTTTATCTGGATGAAAATGATCCCGTAAATGGAAACGAACTCGTATTCACTAATCAAAAGCCGTATGTTATTTACGGATACGCTGCAGTTCCCACAGGAAAAAAAGTTGTTTTTAATTCAGGATCTCGTGTCCATTTCCATGCTAACTCCGGACTTATCGTGAGCAATAAAGCCTCCATAAATATCAATGGATCCAAATCAAATTCAGCTCTCTCTGAAAATGAAGTTGTTTTTGAAGGCGACCGGCTAGAACCTGAATATGCTGATGTTCCCGGACAATGGGGAACAATCTGGCTTACAAATGGCAGCACAAATAATATCATAAATCATTTGACTATTAAAAATGCCACTATTGGTCTACTAATTCAAAACAATGATGGAACAACAGTATCCATAAAAAATACGCAGATTTACGACTCGTCTAATTATGGGATCTTAGCCCAAACAGCAAAAATCAATGGCGAAAACATAGTAATTAATTCTGCTGGACTAGCGAGTCTAGCTTGTTCTTACGGCGGAAACTATAAATTCACTCATTCCACATTCAATAATAACTGGAACAGTTCGTCGCAAGTTGCCGTTTCCATAGACAATTTTATTACAGGCGCTGTTCCCGAAGTGAAAGACTTAACGCAAGCTACTTTTAACAATTGTATTATTTATGGTTCGTATTCGAATGAGCTAAGCTTATCAAAAAAAACAACGGCCACATTTGCCTATCAATTCAATAATTGCTTGATAAAATATGATGCTACAACCACAAATCCAGATTACCAGTTCACGACCGATGCCGCACACTATTCAGCAATTATACTAAATAAAAGTCCGAAATTTTATAATATAAACTTGAATAAATTGAATATTGACGAAACTTCTGGCGCTTTTGCAAAAGGGAATTCGGTCTATTCGATTCCATTAGATATTCTAGGAAACCCAAGAACTACGCCTCCTGATTTAGGTGCTTATCAAACTAAACCATTCCCTAAATAACAGTAGCTAAAACTTCGTTTTTCCATATTCCAAATTAAACATTCGACCTTATTGTTTTTTTTTACATTTCGAGTATAGAATTTCGAATGCGGAAAATTCATATTCTGGTCGTTCTGTCTAAATTATACCTTCTTTAAAAAGTCGTTTTTTACACTTGTTCTTACTGTTTTTTTAGACTAAATTTGCACCGTAATACAACAAACTACACAACAATGATCCATTTCTTTGAAAACCAAAGCAAAGCAATTTTTGCAGTACAAACGCAAGGCGAAATTTCAGCTCAAGACATTTCAAAATTAAACTGGCTTTTTGCCGACTCAAATAAAATCGAAAAATCCGTCCTGACGGATTTTTTTGTTGGTCCCCGCGCCGCTATGGTAACTCCTTGGAGTACTAATGCCGTTGAAATTACCCAAAACATGGCAATTTCAGGAATCATCAGAATTGAGGAGTTTCATTATGCTACAGCTGATTCTGCCGATTTTGACCCCATGCTTTCGCAAAAATACTCCGAGTTAAATCAAACTATTTTTACTATCAATATCGCACCAGAAGCCATTTTAGATATTGATGATATTGCAGCATACAACAAACAAGAAGGATTGTCTTTAAGTCCAGAAGAAGTAGAATACCTTGATAACTTAGCTGTTAAAATAGGTAGAAAACTAACTGATTCTGAAATCTTTGGTTTCTCGCAAGCCAATTCAGAGCACTGTCGTCACAAGATTTTCAACGGGAAATTTGTTATTGATGGTGTAGAAAAAGAATCTTCTTTATTCAAAATGATTAAGAAAACATCGTTAGAAAATCCTAACGACATCGTTTCGGCATATAAAGACAATGTGGCTTTTGTAAAAGGGCCTCGTGTAGAGCAATTTGCTCCAAAAAGCGCAGACAAACCTGATTTTTATCAACTAACAGAATTTGATTCGGTTATTTCCTTAAAAGCAGAAACACATAATTTCCCAACAACTGTAGAGCCTTTCAACGGAGCTGCAACCGGTTCAGGTGGAGAAATTCGGGATCGTCTAGCAGGTGGACAAGGTTCATTACCTATGGCAGGAACAGCAGTTTACATGACTTCGTATTCTCGTCTAGAAGAAAACAGACCTTGGGAAAACGGAATGAACGAAAGAAAATGGTTGTACCAAACACCAATGGATATCTTAATCAAAGCCTCTAACGGAGCTTCTGATTTTGGAAACAAATTTGGGCAACCGCTTATTACAGGTTCTGTTCTGACTTTCGAACATGAAGAAGATGCCCGTAAATTAGGTTTCGACAAAGTGATTATGCAAGCGGGTGGAATTGGTTACGGAAAATTAGAACAAGCAATCAAAAAAACACCACAAACAGGAGACAAAATCGTTATTCTGGGTGGAGAAAATTATAGAATCGGAATGGGTGGAGCTGCGGTTTCTTCTGCAGATACAGGAGCTTTTAGTTCAGGTATCGAGTTGAACGCAATCCAACGTTCGAATCCAGAAATGCAAAAAAGAGTTGCCAATGCGATTCGCGGATTGGTAGAAAGCAATGAAAACCCAATTGTATCCATTCACGATCACGGAGCTGGAGGACATTTAAACTGTCTGTCAGAACTAGTGGAAGATACCGGAGGTTTAATTGACTTAGACAAATTGCCTGTGGGTGACCCTACCCTTTCGGCAAAAGAGATTATCGGTAACGAGTCTCAAGAAAGAATGGGGTTAGTTATTGGTCAGAAAGACATTGACACCTTACAAAAAATTGCTGATAGAGAGCGCGCTCCTATGTATCAAGTAGGGGACGTGACTGGAGACCATCGTTTTACTTTCGAATCAAAAACTACTGGCGCTAAACCAATGGATTTTGCTTTAGAAGACTTTTTTGGAAGTTCTCCAAAAGTGATCATGACTGATAAAACTATCGATAGAAATTATGCTGATTTAGAATACAGTGTAAAAAACATATCAACTTATCTGGAACAAGTGCTTCAACTAGAAGCTGTGGCTTGTAAAGACTGGTTAACAAACAAAGTAGACCGTTGTGTGGGTGGTAAAGTTGCCAAACAACAATGTGCTGGACCGTTGCAATTGCCGTTGAATAATTGTGGTGTAATGGCTTTAGATTATAACGGAAAAGAAGGAATTGCCACTTCTATCGGGCACTCGCCTGTAGCGGCCTTACTTGACCCTGTTGCAGGAAGTAGAACTGCTATTGCTGAGGCTTTATCGAATATTGTTTGGGCACCTATCAAAGACGGCTTGGACGGAATTTCACTTTCGGCTAACTGGATGTGGGCTTGTAAAAACGAAGGAGAAGATGCTCGTTTGTATGCAGCAGTAGAAAGTTGCTCGAATTTTGCAATCGAATTGGGAATCAATATTCCAACAGGAAAAGATTCGCTTTCGATGAAACAAAAATATCCAAATGAAGAAGTAATTGCGCCGGGAACGGTTATTATTACTGCAGGAGGAAATTGTACTGATGTTAAAAAAGTGGTAGAACCTGTACTTCAAAGAGACGGTGGTTCTATCTATTATATCAATTTATCACAAGATGAATACAAACTAGGTGGTTCATCGCTTGCACAAACGCTGAACACTATAGGGAAAGACGCACCAACGATTAAAGACTCAGCTTTCTTTAAAAGAGCGTTCAATACGATTCAGGAATTAATCCTAGAAGACAATATTCTTGCAGGACACGATATAGGAAGTGGTGGTTTGATCACTACCCTATTGGAAATGTGTTTTGCCGATAACAATTTAGGAGCTAAAATAAACTTCTCTGTTTTTGAAGAGAAAGATATCATCAAATACTTGTTTGCAGAGAACATCGGAATCGTTTTCCAAGCAAAAGACGATGCCGCATTAGAAAGCAAACTAAAAGCAAACAATGTCGCTTTCTACAAAATGGGAACGGTAACTACCGAAGCAACTTTAGACTTTGGTCCTTGCAAATTAGACATTGCGAAATACAGAGATATTTGGTTTAAAACATCCTTTTTATTAGACCAAAAACAATCTAAAAACGGAACGGCACAAGCACGTTTTGACAATTACAAAAACCAAGCATTAAATTATACATTCCCAACACATTTCACAGGAAAAAAACCTATAATCGATGCTTCACAAGCACGTCCAAAAGCGGCAATTATCCGTGAAAAAGGAAGTAACTCTGAACGCGAAATGGCAAACGCTATGTACCTTGCTGGTTTTGATGTCAAAGACGTTCACATGACCGATTTGATTTCAGGTCGTGAGACATTAGAAGACATTCAGTTCATTGGAGCTGTTGGAGGTTTTTCTAACTCAGATGTACTGGGTTCTGCCAAAGGTTGGGCGGGCGCTTTTAAATACAATGAAAAAGCAAATACTGCCTTGAAAAACTTCTTCAAACGTGAAGATACTTTATCAGTAGGAATTTGTAACGGTTGTCAGTTGTTTATGGAACTGGAAGTAATCAATCCAGAGCATGAAGTACACGGGAAAATGTTGCATAACGAAAGTCACAAACACGAAAGTATCTTTACCTCAGTAACGGTACAGGAAAACAAATCAGTGATGTTGTCTTCATTAGCAGGAAGCACATTAGGAGTTTGGGTTTCACATGGAGAAGGTAAATTTAACTTACCAATGGGTGAAGAAAATTACAATATCGTGGCTAAATACGGTTATGAAGGCTATCCTGCAAACCCGAATGGTTCTGATTTCAACACAGCCATGCTTTGTGATAAAACTGGTCGTCACCTGGTGATGATGCCACACATTGAGCGTTCTACATTTCAATGGAACTGGGCACATTATCCAAAGGATAGAAACGATGAAGTTTCGCCTTGGCATGAAGCCTTTGTGAATGCCAAAAAATGGATTGACAAAAAATAAGTTTTAGTTATAAATATATAGAAAGCGTTCTCGAAAGAGAGCGCTTTTTTTGTGGGAATGAATACTATTTGAGGTAGACAATTCGGTAACTTTTCCGCAATGTTCAAGTTAGACAAAGAAGCGTCTTCGGTGGAAAAATACATGATAAACTGTTTAAAATTATCTATTCCATAAGCCTCCACATTATCAACAATCGCAGCTACTCTGGTATTTTGGGATGGCAGAATTAAACTTTTAATGTTTTCCTGTCTAGCTTAAACTTCAATTGACATACGTGGCTTATTCAGGCACGAACTCTTTTAATTCTAAGATAACGCCGTAAACTTCATTTTATTTAAGCAAATAAGAACTTCATTTAAAGGTTATAAAAACATATCTAATTGAAATTATTTTTAATTTAAAAAAAAGAAAATCGATTAAACACCTGTTTATCCGTTTAAATGTATTTATATTTAATAAATAAACCAAGGATATACATTTATTGATCTAACTCTTTAAATAAATCCTATAAAAAACCTTCTCATATGATAAAACTGAAAATTTTAGCCATTTTATTTTGTGTTACACATTCAATTTATTCACAAAAAAGCCTAACAGCATTGGGGGGGGAAGCCACAGGAAGTGGTGGTACATTAAGTTATTCTGTTGGACAATTGGCAAACAAGCCTTATTCTGGGATTAACGGAACAACAATGCATGGTGTTCAACAAAGTATTGAACTTTATACTTTAAGCAACCCTGAATTTAAAGCGCTAACTTTAACCGCTGCTACCTATCCTAACCCAACTACAGATCACATTGTGCTTAAGTTAATGGACTCTAATTTAACAAGTCTTAACTACACTTTGTATGATATTCAAGGTAGAACTGTCTCAAAAGGACAAGTATTGCATGATGCTACTCAAATAACCATGCAACACTTAGAAATGGGTATTTACATCCTAAAAGTGAACCAAAACAGCAAAGAATTAAAATCCTTTAAAATCATTAAACATTAAAGATTATGAAAAAATTATACACACTAATAGTCGCATTAATAATTACTTCTACCAGTTTTGCTCAAGCCCCAAGCAAGTTGAGTTATCAAGCAATTGTGAGAGATATTAATAACACCCTTTTAGTAGACAAAGCTGTAGGCACACAAATAAGTATATTGCAAGGTTCTATCTCAGGGACATCCGTTTATGTAGAAAAAATTAATACAAAAACAAATACAAACGGATTAGTAACCTTCGAAATAGGAACAGGAACTCCTATTTCTGGTGATTTTTCGAACATTGATTGGGGATCCGACTCCTTTTTTCTTAAAACAGAAACAGATCCTACCGGAGGAAGCGATTACACCATTACTGGGACTAGCCAAATGTTAAGTGTGCCTTATGCACTTTATGCAAAAACATCGGGTAGTTCTACAGCTGGTCCACAAGGTTTAACAGGGCCCCAAGGAGCAAAAGGTGATACTGGAGTAACAGGAGCACAAGGAGCTGTTGGACCCCAAGGAGTAAAAGGTGATACTGGTGTAACAGGTGCACAAGGAGTTGTTGGACCTCAAGGCGCAAAAGGTGATACTGGAGTAGCAGGTGCACAAGGAGATGTTGGACCGCAAGGTGCAAAAGGTGACACTGGAGTAATAGGGGCACAAGGAGATGTTGGACCTCAAGGAACAAAAGGTGATACCGGTGTAACAGGTACACAAGGAGCTGTTGGACCTCAAGGAGTAAAAGGTGATACTGGTGTAACAGGTACACAAGGAGATGTTGGACCGCAAGGCGCAAAAGGTGATACTGGAATAACAGGACCCCAAGGAGCTGTTGGAGCTCAAGGAGTAAAAGGTGATACTGGTGTAACAGGGGCACAAGGAGATGTTGGACCGCAAGGCGCAAAAGGTGACACTGGAGTAACAGGGCACAAGGAAATCTTGGACCGCAAGGAGTAAAAGGTGACACTGGTGCTACAGGTCTGCTTTCGAGCGGTACGGTAGCGGGTAACACTCCATATTGGAATGGTTCTGTTTGGGTGACAAACTCAAGCAATATTCATAACAACGGAGCTAATGTGGGTATAGGAGTTGTAAATCCAGGTTCTGCTTTAGAGGTAGCCGGAACTGTAACAGCAACTGGGTTAAATTCCATCGGTGTAGATATCGTTAAATCACTTGAAACAAATGCAAATGTAAACCTTACTAGCAGTACCTTCAATAAATCATTGATAGTAGTATTGAAAAACACAGGAGTAAGTGATATATACGTGACTTATAGCCCAGGATCTATGATAAGTTTGTCGGCCGGAAAAACAGGTATATTTATGATGCAGTTCGCAGGTAACTTTAGTTTTATAAATTCATTCTAGGTTCTTCATATCTTATTATAACCCAGTTGTGCAAAATGTATCTACTGCGCAAATGTCTTCGACTTTGCGCAATTTAATACGTTATTACAAAATAAATCATAATTAAAGTCTTGTGCCTTTTAAAAAGACAACTTTTTTACTTGTTTGAGTCATAGTAATCGGGCATTTGCAAATCTAGTGGAATTACCGTGTTTTATCATGTTTTCATAAATCAGAAAGTACTCGTTTTCATAACTTGTAAACGTCTAGAAGCACGAGAAAGTTGGTGACAATATTATGAAACACTTTAAAGAACACGAACACATTTTGACTGACAATTAAAAATACAAATTGAATGAACAAGGAAGAAAAAATATCAGCTGCACAATAAATGTTAGGTGACTTTGTGCCAAAACTTTTGGTTTATACTGACAATGTACTTTTTGGTGACTTATGGAAGGAAAAGAGCTTTCACGTCGAGAATGAGGCCTAATTACTGTAGCAGCTTTGGTCGTCGGCGAACATTCTGGCAATTTAAATTTTGCAAAAGAACACGGATTGACCGAAGGAAAACACAAAGAAATCATTACTCATTTAGCATTCTACACAGGCTGGCCAAAAACCATGACTGCGGTAATGATCGCAAAAGAGGGCTTTGAAAATGAAAAATAATATGAATCAAAAAAAGATTGGCATTTTTGAGAGAATGAATATTGGAGGATTAATTCCTTTTACCGACTCCGAATATCTAAAAAAATTTGAAGGAATTTCTAAAACAATTAATTTATCAATTGCACACAATACATCAACTAATGTTGATAAAATTAGAGAACGATTGAGTGAAATAGTTGGACAGCAGATTGATAAAGGTACAACGATCTTCACACCATTTCATACCAACTTTGGAAGACGTATTTAGATTGACAAAAAATAAGTTTTAGTTATTAATATATAGAAAGCGTTCTCGAAAGAGAGCGCTTTTTTTGTGGAGTCTATTTAAATTATTTTGGGCTTGACCGCAAGGGTCAGACTATTCGCTACAATCTCTATTGTCTCGTTTTAAGAACGAGACAATAGAGGATTTTCGCTGCTATCCTTCACGCGCTTCACACAAGAACTATCCTACTCGTACCGGATATGATTGCATTTTGAACAAAAAAAATCCTAATAACCTTTTGTATAATGATGTACAAATGGGTTATTAGGAATGAAAATCCTATAAATTTGGATTAAAAATTATACCGTTAATGTATCAACAATTGCAGTAACTGAACGTATTGCAGTCGTGTTTTCTATAGTTGGTCCGGCAACCCAAACCGTTTTATATGTAAATTCAGTAGCAGCTTTAGTAACGGCATTAGACCCCATCATGTATCGGATCATCTTTACCCACTTCTTCAAGCTTTTATTTTTATTTAAAGTACGCTCTAACCAGGTTTGTTTCGTTCCCACTTTTTGAATGTAAGGCGTATTAATCACCGTACAAGGCGTCCCTGATATTTTCTCAGTCAAGACAATATCTTTCGCACCATAATCAACGCAGGCTTGTTTGTATTCCTCAGAAACTCCAGACTCAATCGAGGCTATAAAAGGACTACCCACAGATACCCCTATCGCACCATAGCTTAACATTTTGTCTAAATCTGATTTAGTACTCACACCACCAGCAGAAATGACAGGCAATCCCGTCTTTTCATTTAGTTCTTTAATCAATTGCTCTGGAGATTGTGGTCCTCTATGACCTCCCGCTAAATTATTAACTGCAATAATAGCATCTGCTCCTAAACTTTCTACTTTTTTGGCGAAAGCCAAATCCGTAACATCGCAAAAAACTTTAATTCCAACTTTATGAGCTGCATTAATAGTTTCTTCCGGCGAGCCTAAAGAAGTAATTATAAAATCAACTTTTTCAGCACACAAAACTTCCAATTGATCTTTGTATTTGATATTTGATTTATTCACAATCAAATTATAACCAAAACTACCTCCCGGTACTTTTGCTGCCCTAAGTTCTAAAATGGAATCGCGCAGTTCCTCTAATGTTCGGTAGTTCAAGGCTGGAATACAACCTGCTACACCCGATTTCATTCCTTCAATTACCATTTCAGTATTCGAAACCAGAAACATAGGTGCCATTATTAGTGGACGATCAATATTCAAAAGGGAAGTTAACGTAGGCTTTGTCATTACTTAAAGTTTTAATTGAAACAAATATAACCAAATATACTATGCACGCCTACTATTTATACACTAAAACAAAATACGCGGCTTAATTCACAGTCTAACTGCCTTCACAAACAAGTAGATATCCCAGCAAAAATGAATTTTTGCTAACATAAAAACTGTAAATCAGTACACTAATAGCGAAATTGTATTTGGTAAAACTGAAACACTTAGGTTTCCCGATGCTAAATATTCCCCATCCACTTCTGATACGGCAATACCATCCACTACACTGATATCTATTTTTTCTGTTTCAAAATAAATTGCTTCAGGATGGTTAACCTTTTTCCCTGATTTCAGATTTTTCAAATTCTTGATATAGTCTACCAAGCTTACTCGGCCTAGTAGGGTTATATTTAATTTCCCATCATCTATCTTAGCAAATGGATTAATTGTAAGCCCATCTCCAAAGATGGTTCCATTACAGATAGCCACCATGAGTACGGGGCCTTCGAAATTAAAATTAGGAGTTGTAATTTTCAAAACGGGCACGCGATATCCAAGAAAAGCACGTAATATAGCTATTCCATACGATGTTTTCCCCCCGAGAAACCGGCGTTGCTTCTCTAGAATTTGTACCACCTTCCCGCCAAAACCGATATCTGTAATATTTATAAAATATGTTTCTCCAAGTGAGGTTTCGATTTTGCCCACATCGACAGATCGTATTTCGTTCCTAAGAACAGCCTCTATAAAAGAGTCGGGATTTAACGCTAAATTAGTTCCTCGTACGAAATCATTTCCCGTGCCGTTAGGCAAGATCCCTAAAGTGATATTGGTGTTTTTACTTTGTACTATTCCGTTTACCACTTCATTTATGGTACCGTCCCCTCCCACTGCTACAATGACGTCGAATCCATTCAAACAAGCCTGATTCGCAAAAACAATGGCCTCTTTCGGTCCTTTAGTAATGAATGATATAGATTCAATTGCACTATGATTTTCGCAACCCGTAATGCTGCGTTTCACCTTATCCGACAGTTTTCGGGAACCATTGATTATAAATGCAATTTTTTTTGCCATTTTCCAAATATATCAAAATTTACCTAAACTATATAGTCCGTTTTTGTACGTAACTAATAAACAATTCCCAGCTGTCAAAATTCGGATTGCCCTTATCCAAAACCTATAAGAGTAGAAACTTTTTGTCGCACAAAAAAAGCAGAAAGTTTTCTTAATACTTTCTACTTTTTTTTATATATCTGCTAACAATACTTAGCTTCAAAAAATGATGGCTAAAATGTAAAAATACATACCTACCAATTAAATATACCTATCACTTGACGCATTATTCACTTTGAAATGCCACCCAAGTAAACTTGTTTCCCTATTTAAGCTCTATTGTACCAATGCATCTGCTTCTAAATATTCATCTAGGTCAATTTCAACATTAGCCATAAAAATTTCAGGTTCCCTTATAGTCAACCAATAATCGGCAACGATACTTAACACAACATCCTTTAAACCACTTAAAGAACTTTCAACTTGATGCTCCTCGTCTTTAATTACTTCGATAAGTAATTCATTTACTTTTTTGATTTTTTCTAAATTCGTCATCCTAATTAATTATTTGATTGCTAACTACAGTTTTAATATGTATCTAAAACATTCAAAATATAGCTGCTAAACTGTTGTATTACTTGTAATTAACAAACACGCAGATTTTCTATATTTTCAAGCTAAAGTAAATGAATTAACTCTTTATGGCAATACCCACTTTTAGTGATATTTTGCATTTAAAAAAAATTCTTAATTTATAAAATAGAAGTTATTTCGCAGCAACCTCTAAAAATATGCGACAGAGAGGCCTATATTGCTTTATACCTTCCGTTTTCAAACCAATTATATTTATAAATTTTAGGATAAATTGAAACTTTTTTTAACTTTAATAAAAAAATGACTAATATTTCTTTAACAGACTGGGTAGGTTATTTAGCATCACTAATATTGATAATTTCATTTTTAATGAAAAATTTCAACACATTTCGGATAATCAATTCAATAGGAGCGGTACTATTTATCCTTTATGGAATTATGCTTTCAATCTCCTGGCCTATTATTATTACAAATGCCTTTATTTTAGGAGTGAATATATATTATCTAACGAAACACTATCGAAATCCTGACCGCAAACAAACGTAATATAAGCTGTAAGTTAAAATCGAAGATTAGCCGAAAGCTGTCTTTCGAAAAAAATACTACAAGAATTGATTATTCGATTATGTAGTGCTAGTAAATTAACGAAAATACCAAAAACTAACTAAAATGATAAAATACTCTACCCTTCTATTGCTCACAATACTACTATTTGTAACAAATGGCTATGCTCAGAATCAAGTAGAAGAAATCGTAGCGAGAGACGGAATTCACTATATCACGACATCCATTGATTACCCTATAATCGGAACCTACCTCTTTGAAGGCGAAACAGAACCTATTGTACAATTAAATCCCAACGGAACTGGCGTTTTTCAACTGCACGACTTGTCAAAAATAGCCATGGCATGGGGAATTGAATGTTTTAAGAATGGAACACCAATCTACCAAAAAGGATTTAATTATGCAGTATACACCCTCTGGTATAAAAGCAATGAACAGTTTGCAGAAACGGATGCTAAAAATAATTGGATTAATGCACATTTTTCTATTCACTTTGAAAAGAAGAAAATGTTCATCTTAGGAGAACGAAGTAAAGACTATGTAGAGTAAACTATAAAATCATACCAAAAAGCCGAAACAAATTGTTTCGGCTTTTGATTTTATAGATAAATGAATATTTGCACGTACTATTTATTTTTCCAATAGTTTCTCACTATAATATGCTATTTCATCTGTAATTAATCCTTCACCATTGAAAGTATCAATAAAAAGGACCGGTAACACTATTTTTTTATTATCCGATTTTCTTGTCATGTTACAATTCCACCACGACTGAACAACTTTTGCGTCTCCAAGTTCGTAATTAAAATAATCCGGATACCCTACCATATCCATACTTAAAATATCAAATTGCTGCGTCATCTTTTTATCCATTTCCTTCATTTGGTCCAGGTTTAAACTTTTTTCATCTGGAGCCATATTTATATTTCTGAAACTTGCATTTTTATCATAAAAACTATAGGCTTTATCATAATCTTTGTTTCCAAATGCTTGAACCATCACTCTTACTTTATTAATATAGTCATGATGATTATATATCGTTCCGTTTTTTCTGACACTATAACTATCATTAATTTCACTGCCAACACCAGCGTCAGAATAAGTCATTATTGATTTTATTTTCTTGTCTTTATTTACTACGAATAACTTATGTACTGGCATGTCAATTTTTACCCCCGTTTTTTTGTGCACTCCTTTCACATCTTCCCAAGTCTGTACCCAAACAACGTCTTTTTGATTGTCATCGGTATATTCTAATGCATCAGGATAGGCACCTGTAGAACGTTTAATACTTAGATAATCAATATTATCTTTCCAATTTTTAACACTTTTTAAAAAAGAAGCTTTATCACTCCCTTTATCAGCTTGATTGGTACCACTAAAGGATTTAAAATCATCAGCTAAATAACTAGCTACTTTATTTTCATCTCCACTAACAAAGGCCTTAGTCATGGCTTCAACTACGGTAATAGCAGGATGCTCAACATAAATAGTACCATTAGCTTTCTTTTGCGCGTATGTGATAAGAGTTGTCCCCATCATCACAATTAGTAATGCTTTTTTCATTTTATTGATAGTATTAGTTAATAATACATTAAATATAGCGAAAATATACATAAATACCTGATAATCAACCATATATAAATAAAATTCCAATCAAAAAGAGCATACAAACAAGCACAAATTCTTTTCAATCTAAACTCTAAATTTTAGGAAATCAATTATTCAGACTTCAATCAGGAGCGACTTTACTCTTTTGCAAAGTCTACTATTATTAGTATCCTATGACAGCTTTATAAAACGAAAAACTGCCATTCGAACAAAATGAAAGAGGGCTTCTTTACAATAAATAAAATTAACTATCGGTAGATTACAAACCTCTTGAATAGCATTAAATTCCATCAATAACGCTGTATGATTTACAAAAAAATAATAATTATCATTATTTTTTAACTATTTTGCATCACTATTAAATATCATATGATGACAGCCGTAACTAGAATTTTTGATTTCCCGTATTATCAGCTAGAACAATATTCTTCAATCGCAGATGCTTTAGCAACAAAGAAGAATGGTGTTTGGATAAAAACTTCAACTGAAGAGTTTATTTCCATAGCCAATGCTGTTTCCAGAGCACTCTTAAGAATGGGTATTCAGAAAGACGATAAAGTCGCGATGATTTCTACAAACAACAGAACGGAATGGAGTATTATGGACATTGGGATTCTACAGACTGCGGCCCAAAATGTACCCATCTACCCTACAATCACGGCAGATGATTATGCATACATCCTCAATCATTCTGGCGCAACTTATTGTTTTATATCTGATGTAGAAATATTTGAGAAAATAAATACAATACGCGATAAAGTTCCAGCATTAAAAGAAGTGTACTCATTCGATGAAATTCCAGGTTGTAAAAACTGGTCAGAATTGCTTCTTCTTGGAGAAGACCAAAGCAATAAAAATGAACTAGAAGAACGAAAAGAAAAAGTACTACCTAACGATTTAGCTACCATTATCTATACCTCTGGAACTACTGGAACACCAAAAGGGGTTATGCTTTCTCATAACAACCTAGTTTCTAATGTCCAAGCAATTGTTAACTTAGTTCCGTTCCCAGCCGGAAAAGCTAAAGCACTGAGCTTTCTCCCTGTCTGTCATATTTTTGAACGCACCGCTTTATATTTATATCAATATCATGGTGTTTCCATTTATTTTGGGGAATCTATAGAGAAAATCAGCGAAAATATAAAAGATGTAAAACCAACTATGATTACTGCGGTACCAAGGCTCCTTGAAAAAGTATATGATAAGATCTATGCAAAAGGAACGGAACTAACCGGAATAAAAAGGAAACTTTTCTTTTGGGCTGTAGATTTAGGATTACGATTTGAGCCATATGGAGCCAACGGTTTATGGTATGAAATACAACTTAAAATTGCCCGAAAATTAATTTTCAGCAAATGGAAAGAAGGATTAGGTGGAAACATCGAATTGATAGTAAGCGGTAGCGCTGCCTTGCAACCCAGATTAGCTCGTGTATTTACGGCAGCAGACATTCCTATTTTGGAAGGTTATGGATTAACCGAAACCTCCCCAGCAATTTCATTTAATGACTTAAATAATAAAGGATTACGAATAGGAACAGTAGGAAAAGTAATTGAGCATGTAGAAGTAAAAATTGCCGAAGACGGGGAAATCCTTTGTAAGGGTCCTAACGTAATGTTGGGTTACTACAAAGATGAAAAATTAACCAATGAAGTCATTGTTGACCATTATTTCCATACTGGAGATATAGGAATCATCGATGAAGACGGCTTCTTAAAAATAACGGATCGAAAAAAGGAAATGTTCAAAACCTCCGGAGGGAAGTACATAGCTCCACAATTAATCGAAAACACAATGAAACAATCTCGTTTTATTGAACAGATTATCGTCATAGGAGAAGGACAAAAAATGGCAGCCGCAATTATTCAACCTAACTTTGAATTCCTAAAAGAATGGGCTACGATCCATAAAATGGATATTGGAAAAACCAATAGTGAACATGTAGTTCATGAAAAAGTACTGGAACGAATACAACAAGACATTGACAATTTAAATGAAAAATTTGGAAGCTGGGAAAAAATCAAACGATTTGAATTGACAGCAGACGTTTGGTCTATTGACGGCGGACAATTGACTCCAACCCTGAAACTGAAAAGAAAAGCTATTAAAGAGCTTTATAAAGAGCAGTACCAGAAAATATACAGTTAGCGTGGCGGTACTTTACAGAAAACCATAGCTATTAGCCGTTATAATAACGCTGAAATTAAAGAACTATTGAAGTTTGTTGTCGAATAAATGAGAGTAAAAAGTAGAAATGCATCCAATTGATGTAAAATTTTATTCTTTAAAATAAGTACTATGTATTTAAACAGAGACTACTTCTACCTCTTTGTTTGACTTATAGTCAAGCTTTTAAACTCAAAATAAAGAAATCGATTTCGTAACAGAATGTAGATAACATTTAATTTTTCCATTTTAATTTTTAAAATCCAAAATTATTGTCATTTTTTATTTAATTTGCGATAAAATTCAACCTTCGCATAATGACTCAAGTAACCAGACTCTTTGATTTCCCTTATTATCAACAAGACAAATATACTTCAATTCCAGACGCTTTAAATACAAAGCAGGATGGTGTTTGGATAAAAACATCCACACAAGAATATATTTCTCAAGCAAATGCAGTCTCGAGAGCATTATTACGAATGGGAATTAAAAAAGACGATAAAATCGCCGTTATTTCTTCCAGCAACAGAACGGAATGGAATATTATGGACATTGGTATTCTGCAAACTGGAGCCCAAAACGTACCCATATACCCAACAATTACCGAAGACGATTATGAATACATATTGAACCACTCCGGAGCAATATATTGTTTTGTATCTGATGCAGAAATACTTAAAAAAGTAAATTTAATAAAAGAGAAAGTTCCTAACCTAAAAGAAGTCTTTTCTTTTAACCCTATCGAAGGTTGTAAAAACTGGAAGGAATTACTTGTTCTTGGCGAAGACCAAAGCAATCAAAATGATGTTGATTACAGCAAAAGTTTGGTTAAACCTGGTGATTTAGCCACAATCATTTATACATCAGGAACAACAGGTCGACCAAAAGGAGTTATGCTTTCACATAATAATATCGTGTCAGACGTATTAAACAGTGCTCCAAGAATTCCATTTGAGGCTGGAAAAAGTACTGCATTAAGCTTCCTTCCTGTTTGCCATATTTTTGAAAGAATGATTTTGTATTTACACCAATACTATGGTGTTTCAATATATTTTGGAGAATCTATTGAGAAAATCAGTGATAATATAAAAGAAGTAAAGCCAACAGTTATTACAGTTGTTCCAAGGCTTATTGAAAAAGTATATGATAAAATCTATGCCAAAGGGGCAGAACTTACTGGGGTTAAAAAGAAATTGTTCTTTTGGGCAATTGAATTGGGATTAGCCTATGAACCATATGGTGCTAATGGTCTATGGTATGAAATGCAACTTAAAATTGCGCGAAAATTAATTTTCAGCAAATGGAAAGAAGGATTAGGTGGTAACTTAGATTTAATGGTTTCAGGAAGTGCTGCGCTACAACCTAGATTAACTCGGATTTTTGCTGCGGCCGGAATTCCAGTAATGGAAGGGTATGGTTTAACCGAAACTTCACCAGTTATATCCGTAAATGATGTAAGAAATGGAGGTTTCAGAGTTGGAACTGTTGGAAGAGTAATTGATAATGTAGATGTTAAAATTGCCGAAGACGGCGAAATCCTTTGTAAAGGACCTAATGTAATGATGGGTTATTATAAAGATGAAAAATTAACGAGTGAAGTCATAGTTGACGGTTATTTTCACACTGGGGATATAGGAAACTTAGACAAGGATGGTTTTTTAAAAATCACGGATCGCAAGAAAGAAATGTTCAAAACTTCTGGAGGGAAATATATTGCACCACAACTTATTGAAAACACAATGAAACAATCTCGTTTCATAACTGAAATTATGGTGATCGGTGACGGACAAAAAATGCCGGCAGCCTTCATTCAACCTGATTTTGAATTCGTAAAAGAATGGGCACTTATTCATAAAATAGACATAGGAGCAAGCAATGAAGACATTGTGTCTAACGAAAAAGTAATTGCAAGAATTCAGGAAGAAATTGATGGTTTAAACGAGAAATTTGGAAATTGGGAGAAGATTAAACGTTTTGAACTAACTCCAGATATTTGGTCAATAGAAGGTGGTCAACTTACACCAACACTCAAGCTAAAAAGAAAAATAGTTATGGAAAAATATATCAATTTATTCCATAAAATCTACAATTAATGTAATACTCTCGTTTAGAATTATAACTAATAAATACGGTAACCATGAAACTAAAAATCCTGTTTTATTCTCTATTAAGTATTTTGTTATTTTCTAATTGCGAGCAAAAGAAAGAGGAAGATCCTATTAAAGCGAATTATTTGGATTATTCTAAACGAGAATTCCAATATACGGGAGGTATAAAAATGATTCCTATTACTACACCAAAAGGAACCTTTAAAGTGTGGACAAAAACCGTGGGGAATAACCCTACAATTAAAGTATTATTACTTCACGGTGGACCTGGATTAACACACGAATTATACGAATGTTTTGACGGTTATTTCCCAAACGAAAGCATCGAATACATTTATTACGATCAATTGGGGTCTTATTACAGTGATCAGCCTAATGATGACAGCTTATGGACTAACGAACGTTTCGTTGAGGAAGTAGAACAAGTCCGAATTGCACTAGGTGCAGACAGTTCTAATTTTTATATCTTAGGGCAATCTTGGGGCGGAATCCTAGCCATGGAGTATGCATTAAAGTACCAAAAGAATTTAAAAGGTTTGATCATATCTAATATGATGGCCAGTATTCCTGAATATAATGCCTACGCCCAAGAAGTTCTTGCACCACAAATGGATCCGAAAATCCTAAAAGAACTGCAGCAAATGGAGAAAAACAATGACTTTGACAATCCAAAATACAGCGAGTTACTTTTCAAATATTATTACACAGAACACATTCTAAGAAAGCCTTTGGAAGAATGGCCCGAATCAATCAATCGCTGTTTCAAGCACATCAACCCTAATGTTTATGTATTTATGCAGGGACACAGTGAATTTGGTATTACTGGAAATGCCTCGCTAAAAAATTGGGATGTAAAAGACAGACTAAAAACATTAACGGTCCCAACACTGTCAATTGGTTCTAAATATGACACCATGGATCCGGAACATATGAAATGGATTGCCAATGAAGTTCAAAACGGAAGGTTTCTATTTTGCCCAAATGGCAGTCACCTTTCACAATATGATGATCAAAAAACATATTTTAACGGATTGATAAAATTTTTAAAAGACGTAGATAACGGCACTTTTAAAAAGGGATAACACGAAAAGTATTGACACCACATAATTACTGTTAATCCAGATTGTTTTTTCTAACCACATTACCCCCCTCCTTTTTCGAAGAAAACAAGCACTTACCATTGCGTATTTGGTGTTTTTTTATACTTTTTAATGCCGTATTGCTTATTTTTTAATATCTTTAATAATAAATATAAAGACTAATAAAAGCAACAAACTTTATAGTTTCTGGTATTGTAGCAGGTATTTTCTACTTTCTCTTAGGTGGGCTATTCTATGGAATCGTCTTTAAAGACATTTTTCCCCAAGACGAAATATGAACTTAGCTATTTGTACTTTTAGTAAGTGTTACCTATAGATTCTTTGCTTCCTATATAATGAATCGGTTTTCGATAATTAAAAACCCTATCATTGGTTTACAAATAGGATCTATAATTGGATTTTTTTCTAGTTTGTCGATGAACTTTTTCATGTATTCCAATATGCCTGTAAATTATGAAAATATGGCTATTGATATTCTTATTTCAATAATAACAGGGGCTAGTATAGGAACATCAATTGCTTTTGTTAACGGAAAGCTTAAATAGAACTTTGATAATTCGACATTTTCTAAAAAAACTTCTCCTTTTGTGAGGAGTTTTTTTGTAATCATAAATTTTTAACACAAAAATAAATTAATTTTATTATGCGTGCATAGTATTTTTTTATTATATTTGAAATCGATATAGTTATATATGAAAGATAAAACAATAGATTACATTTTAAGAGCTACTTGGCAAGCTGTTTCAAGAATGTACAATGAAGAAGCTTCAAAGTACGGTGCCACAATGGCAACAGGGTTTGCCTTGTTGAGTATGGATAAAAATGTAGGTACGCCTTCTACGTCCTTAGGTCCTAAAATGGGAATGGAGGCAACCAGTCTTACCAGAACCTTAAAATCTATGGAAGAAAAAGGACTAATAATCCGTAAGAAAAATCCAGATGATGGTCGTGGCGTCTTAATATACTTAACTGAGTTAGGGAAAGAAAAAAGAGATTTATCAAAAAACACTGTTTTAAAGTTTAATGAAACCGTAAAAAATCACATTACGGATGAGAAACTACAACACTTTATTGAAGTCTCCGAAACGATCAACGAATTAATTCAAAATAAACATATATTTAATCAAACTGAAAAAATAGACAATGAAACGCACAATTAAAAAAGTTGCAGTAATCGGATCCGGAATTATGGGTTCGGGAATTGCTTGCCATTTTGCCAATATTGGTGTCGAAGTTTTACTTCTCGATATCGTTCCTAGAGAACTTACTGAAGTAGAGACAAAGAAAGGATTGACATTAGAAAGTAAAATTGTTCGCAATCGCTTAGTAAATGAGCACTTAAACAATGCTCTGAAATCGAAACCCTCTCCTATTTACAGCCAAAAATTCGCAAACCGAATTACAACTGGAAATACAACCGACGATATGGCAAAAATTGCTGACGTTGATTGGATTATTGAGGTTGTTGTAGAAAGATTAGATATCAAAAAATTAGTATTTGAACAAGTGGAAAAATACCGTAAACCGGGTACTTTGATTACTTCAAATACATCAGGAATTCCAATTCACTTTATGAGTGAAGGAAGATCTGAAGATTTTCAAAAACACTTCTGTGGGACTCACTTTTTTAACCCTGCACGTTACTTAAAATTATTCGAAATTATTCCTGGTCCACAAACTTCATCTGAAGTATTGGATTTCCTTACTATATATGGAGAGAAATTTTTAGGAAAAACTTCGGTTGTTGCTAAAGATACTCCTGCTTTCATCGGAAACCGTGTTGGAATTTACGGTATTCAAAGTTTATTCCATTTGGTTAAAGAAATGGGCTTAACTATTGAAGAAGTAGATAAATTGACTGGTCCAGTTATTGGTCGTCCAAAATCGGCTACTTTTAGAACAGTGGATGTGGTAGGATTAGATACTTTAGTTCATGTTGCGAACGGTATTTATGAAAACTGTCCAAATGATGAACAACACGAATTGTTCAAATTACCAGATTTCGTCAATAAAATGATGGAAAATAAATGGTTAGGTAGTAAAACAGGGCAAGGTTTTTATAAAAAAGAAGGAAAAGAAATTCTGACTTTAGACTTAAACACTTTAGAATATAGAGCAGCTAAAAAAGCATCTTTTGCTACTTTAGAACTTACTAAAACAATTGACAAGCCTATTAACCGCTTTAAAGTTCTTGTAAAAGGAAAAGACAAAGCAGGTGAATTTTACCGCAAGAGTTTTGCTGGTATGTTTGCTTATGTTTCAAACAGAATTCCAGAAATCTCAGATGAACTATACAAAATCGATGATGCCATGAAAGCTGGTTTCGGTTGGGAAAATGGTCCATTCGAAATTTGGGATGCTATTGGAGTAGAAAAAGGGGTCGCCATTATGAAAGCGGAAGGTCTTGAACCAGCTGCTTGGGTAAATGAGATGTTAGCTGCAGGAAACAAAAGTTTTTACACTGTTAAAGACGGTGCTACTAATTTTTACAACATTCCTACAAAAGCACAAACTAAAATTCCAGGTCAAGATGATTTTATCATCCTGAACAACATTCGCGAAAGCAAAAAAATATGGAGTAACAGTGGTGGTGTGATCACTGACTTAGGTGATGGAATCATCAACTTAGAGTTCCTATCAAAAATGAATACTATTGGTGGTGATGTTTTACAAGCAATCAATAAAGCAATTGACTTAGCCGAAAAAGAATACCAAGGATTAGTTATTGGTAATCAAGCAGGAAACTTCTCTGTTGGAGCAAACATCGGTATGATCTTTATGATGGCCGTGGAGCAAGAATATGATGAGTTGAATATGGCTATCAAAATGTTCCAAGATACGATGATGCGTGTACGTTATTCTTCTATACCAGTAGTAGTAGCACCACACGGAATGACTTTTGGTGGTGGATGCGAAATGAGCTTACACGCTGATAAAGTTGTTGCTGCTGCAGAAACATACATGGGACTTGTTGAATTTGGTGTAGGTGTGATTCCTGGTGGTGGAGGTTCTAAAGAACTAGCATTGCGTGCATCAGACTTATTCCATAAAAATGATGTGGAGCTTAATGTATTGCAAGAATATTTCTTGACGATCGCTATGGCAAAAGTATCGACTTCAGGTTACGAAGCATTTGACACAGGATTGTTACAACACGGTAAAGATATTATTGTGGTAAACAAAGACCGTCAAATCGCCGAAGCGAAGAAACATGCTTTATTAATGGCCGAAGCTGGTTATACACAACCTATCCGCAGAACGGACGTAAAAGTATTAGGAAAACAAGCTTTAGGGATGTTCTTAGTAGGTACAGACCAAATGGAAGCTGGAAAATACATTTCTGAGCATGATAAGAAGATCGCTAACAAACTAGCTTATGTAATGGCTGGTGGTGATTTATCTGAGACAACATTAGTATCAGAACAATACCTATTGGATCTGGAACGTGAAGCCTTCTTATCACTTTGTACTGAAAGAAAAACATTGGAAAGAATCCAATTTATGTTAACCAAAGGGAAACCTCTAAGAAACTAAAAAAATGAAAACAGCCTATATAGTAAAAGCATACAGAACAGCCGTAGGGAAAGCTCCTAAAGGGGTGTTCAGATTTAAAAGACCTGATGAGTTAGCAGCAGAAACTATTCAATTCATGATGAATGAATTACCAGATTTTGACAAAACTCGTATTGATGATGTTATGGTAGGAAATGCCATGCCTGAAGCAGAACAAGGACTTAATGTGGGACGTTTAATCTCTTTAATGGGATTAAAAATTGAAGATGTTCCAGGAGTAACAGTAAATAGATACTGTGCTTCTGGATTAGAAACAATAGGAATGGCTACAGCAAAAATACAGTCAGGAATGGCACATTGTATTATTGCAGGTGGTGCTGAAAGTATGAGTTTTATCCCGATGGGAGGTTACAAACCAACTCCAGATTATGCTGTTGCAAAAGCTGGAAACGAAGACTACTACTGGGGAATGGGCTTAACAGCCGAAGCAGTAGCACAGCAATTTAAAGTGTCTAGAGAAGATCAAGATGAGTTTGCTTACAATTCTCATATGAAAGCCTTAAAAGCACAAGCTGATGGTAAATTTGACAAACAAATTGTTCCTATCACAGTAGAACAAACGTTTATCAATGAAAATGGTAAAAAAGAAACAAAGTCTTACGTAGTAAACAAAGATGAAGGACCAAGATTTGGAACTTCAAAAGAAGCATTAGCAGGTTTAAGACCCGTTTTTGAAGCTGGTGGAAGCGTAACAGCTGGTAACTCCTCACAAATGAGTGATGGCGCCGCTTTTGTACTTGTAATGAGCGAAGAGATGGTAAAAGAACTAAACCTAGAACCTATCGCTAGATTAGTAAACTTTGCTTCTGCAGGTGTTGAACCAAGAATCATGGGAATAGGACCTGTAAAAGCAATACCAAAAGTATTGAAACAAGCAGGACTATCTATCAATGATATCGACTTAATAGAACTAAACGAAGCTTTTGCCTCACAATCGCTAGCAGTAATAAGAGAACTTGATTTAAATCCTGATATCATCAATGTAAACGGTGGTGCAATCGCAATGGGACATCCACTAGGTTGTACAGGTGCTAAACTATCTGTTCAATTATTTGACGAAATGAAACGTCGTGGTAACAAATACGGAATCGTTACGATGTGTGTTGGTACAGGTCAAGGTTCTGCAGGTATTTATGAAGTGATGTAGTTTGTGACTTCCATCAATTTTATCAACTTGAAATTATTGAAGGATTTAGATAATAAAAAAAATAAAAAAATATCATTTAAAAAAATAATAAAATGAGCGACGTAACTAGAGGAGGACAATTCCTTGTAAAAGAAACAAAGTGCGAAGATATCTTCACTCCTGAGGATTTCAATGAAGAACAATTAATGATGCGTGACTCTGTAAAAGAGTTTGTAGACAAAGAATTATGGCCTAATAAAGACCGTTTTGAAAAGAAAGATTACGCCTTAACTGAAGAAACTATGCGTAAAGCGGGTGACTTAGGTTTTTTAAGCGTTGCTGTTCCTGAAGCTTACGGTGGAATGGGAATGGGATTTGTAAATACAGTTTTGGTTTGTGATTATATCTCAGGAGCAACGGGATCATTCTCAACTGCTTTTGGAGCACATACAGGAATTGGAACTATGCCAATCACTTTATACGGTACAGAAGAACAAAAACAAAAATACGTACCTAAATTAGCTTCTGGCGAATGGTTTGGTGCTTATTGTTTGACTGAGCCAGGTGCTGGGTCAGATGCGAATTCAGGAAAAACAAAAGCTGTTTTATCTGAAGACGGAAAATCATATTCTATCACAGGTCAAAAAATGTGGATTTCGAATGCAGGTTTCTGTAGCGTATTCATCGTTTTTGCACGTATTGGAGATGATAAAAACATCACTGGTTTTATTGTTGAAAATTCTGATGACAATGGAATCTCAATGGGTGAAGAAGAACACAAATTAGGAATTCGTGCTTCTTCAACTCGTCAAGTTTTCTTTAACGAAACTAAAGTTCCTGTTGAAAACATGCTTTCTGAAAGAGGGAATGGTTTTAAAATTGCTATGAATGCTTTGAATGTTGGTCGTATCAAATTGGCTGCAGCCTGTCTTGACGCACAACGTAGAGTGATTACTAATGCAACTGTATATGCAAACGAAAGAATCCAGTTTAACACTGCAATTTCACAGTTTGGAGCGATTCGTTCTAAATTAGCTGAAATGGCAACTTCCTGTTACGCTGGTGAAAGTGCTACTTATAGAGCAGCAAAAAATATTGAAGATAGAATCTCTGCTCGTGAAGCTGAAGGAGCTACGCATCAAGACGCCGAATTAAAAGGGGTTGAAGAATATGCTATCGAATGTTCAGTCCTTAAAGTGGCGGTTTCTGAAGATGTACAAAACTGTGCTGATGAAGGAATTCAAATCTTTGGTGGAATGGGATTCTCAGAAGACACTCCAATGGAAAGTGCTTGGAGAGATGCTCGTATCGCTCGTATCTACGAAGGTACTAACGAAATCAACAGAATGCTTTCAGTAGGAATGTTGATTAAAAAAGCGATGAAAGGTCATGTTGACTTATTAGGACCTGCTTCAAAAGTGCAAGAAGAGTTAATGGGAATACCTTCTTTTGAAACTCCTGACTACTCTCAATTATTTGCTGAGGAAAAAGAAATGATTGCTAAATTGAAAAAAGCATTCTTAATGGTAGCAGGTGGTGCCGTTCAAAAATACGGACCAGACTTAGATGCACACCAACAGTTATTAATGGCAGCTTCTGATATTCTTATCGAAATCTACATGGCTGAAAGTACCATTTTAAGAACTGAAAAAATGGCCAAAAAAGAAGGTGAAGACAAAATAGTGGAACAAATTGCAATGGCAAAATTATACTTGTACCAAGCAGTTGATGTTGTAACTCTAAAAGGAAAAGAAAGCATAATCTCTTTTGCTGAAGGTGACGAACAACGTATGATGCTTATGGGGTTGAGACGTTTTACTAAATATACTAATATGCCAAATGTTGTTGGACTAAGAGAAGCTATTACTTCTAAATTAGTTGCAGAAAACGAATATTGCTTTTAAGCAAAAAGATAGTTTTTAGTTAAATTTTATTTGTTAAAAAAACCGCAATCATCACTGATTGCGGTTTTTTAATTTCTATATCCAATGGTTTTTATTTCAACGGAATCGGAACTAGTTTACTCAAAAAAATGAGCCCACGATCAAAATCATGGGCTCATTTTATATATTAGGAATTGTGTCCAGCTTTAATCTACTACTTTACAATCCATAAAGGTACTTCCAGATCTTGATTAAAAAGCTCCTCAGTAACGCTTCCTACAAGTAAAGAAGAGAAAGTATTTCTACCTTTGTCTCCTACGATAATAAGATCAACCTTAGAAGCTTCGGCTTTAGCACGCAGTTTTTCTGCAACCCCACTATCTCTTCCAGGAATAATCTCAGTAGTAAGTTCCCCTTTGTATCCCACCTTTTTTATGAATTTCTCATACTTTTCCTTTAGGTGATTTTCAATCTTCGTATCAAGGTGTTCCTTTGGAATATAAGGAGAAAATTGTAATGGCACATTGTAAACGTGTACTGCTTTTACTTTAGCCGCTGTACTATTCTGTAAACTTTCAGCCACTTCAAAAACTTTATTCGAAGCACTTGAAAAATCGGTTCCAGCCCAAATATTGCTAATAACTGGTTTCGCATTTTTAGGAATAGACAAAATATTACATTTCAGTAAACGCAATAGCTTTCCGCTAACAACTCCAGTACCTTTAATCTTGTTTTTATTTCCAATTAAAGCCAACTGAACCTCATACTTGTTGACGATATAATTGATCAAAGATTCTGAATAAGGATCTTCAGAAATAAGAACTTCCCATTCAACTGAAGACTTAAATTTTTCTTCTACTTTTTCATTTAACTCATCCCCTATTATTTCGTCAAGGTTAATATCCTTTAACTGCTCTTCAAATAATTCTGAGATCTCATATTTTTTGATATTATGTACAAAGTATACTTTCTTAACCTTAAGCGTCTCTGCAATAAATGATGCATACTCAATTAGGGTGTTATCAATATCCGAAAGGTCTAAGGCGACCAAGATGTTTTTAATTTCAGTCATTATTGGGAATATTTAATTTTGTTTTGCTAATACTATTTTGTTTTTTAACGATGTCCGAAACTATTTCCTCGTAATTCTCAAGGTCTTTTTGCAATTCTCGTTTTTGTAATTTCTTCAGGTCTTCACTTAAACCTTTGTAAAGTGAAAAACACATGACTATTAAAATTACGGCAAATGGTAATCCGGTAACTATGGTTGCGGTTTGAAGTGCCTGTAATCCACCCCCTATCAATAGAACAGCAGCTACACCACCTTCAGCAAGAGCCCAAAATATTCTTTGGCCTACTGGTGCGTCAATCTTACCTCCAGAAGTTAAATTATCTACTACTAAAGATCCTGAATCTGAAGAGGTAATAAAGAATCCTGCAATTAAAATTATAGCGATAATGTTAAGGTAAAATGCGAAAGGATAATCTTCTAAAAACACAAACAGTGCAGTAGCAACGTTATCATTCACAGCTTTTGAAATAGTATCATCTCCCAGAAGTGTCATATGTAAAGCGGTACTTCCAAAAGCAGTAATCCAGAAAAAAGTTACAAGAGAAGGTACTAACAAAACACCTAAAATAAACTCACGTACAGTACGTCCTTTTGAAATTCGAGCAATAAACATCCCTACGAAAGGCGACCATGCAATCCACCATCCCCAGTAAAAAACGGTCCAGGCATTTTGCCAGTTAGCACCCGTATAACTTTCTGTCCAAGTTGAAAGTTCTAAAATACTAGATAAATAATTTCCTGTATTTTGTACGAATGATTTAAAAATAAAGATTGTTGGTCCTAATACCACAACTATTAAAAGAAAAGTCAATGCTATTCTCATATTCCATTCACTCAGGATTCGCACCCCTTTATCCACTCCTAAAACAACTGAAACGGTAGCAATTGCAGTTATTCCACCAATTAAAAGAATTTGAGTTTGTACACCACTATCTATTCCCCAAAGGTGATTTAATCCTGCTGCAATTTGTTGCACTCCCATTCCTAAAGAAGTAGCAAGACCAAATAAAGTAGCAATTACAGCGAAGATGTCAATGGCATCTCCAATTTTCCCATAAATTCTATCTCCTAAATAAGGATAAAAAATAGATCTAATGGTAAGTGGAAGCCCTCGTGAATACGTAAAATACGCCAGGGATAATCCTACCAATGCATAAACTGCCCAGGCATGAAAGCCCCAGTGTAAGAAGGTAAACCTCATAGCTTCCTTGGCTGCTTCAGCAGTTCCGCCTTCTGCCATTGGTGGGCTTAGAAAATGATAAACTGGTTCTGAAATACTCCAAAACAACAATCCAATTCCCATTCCCGCACTAAAAAGCATCGCGAACCACGACAGCGTTTTAAACTCAGGTTTTGCGTTTTGCCCTCCAATTCTTAAATGGCCAAATTTACTGAAGGCCAAATAAACCATAAATATCAAGAAAATATTGACACTTAAGATAAAAAACCAACCCGCTTTATTGGCAACAAAATTCTGAACCTCCGTAAAAACTTGTTCAGCCCCGTCTTTAAACATCAGCGTTAATGCTATTATGATGATGATGGTAATCGCCGATGTAAAAAACACAGGCCCATTAACATCCAATCCAAAAATGGATTTCCTCTCATCACTTCTTATAATCTTCTTAGCCATAAATCATTTTGTTATTTAATGTAATTTAATCTCTCTAAGGGTTTTAAACCCTCCATTTATATATAAAACCTAATAATCGTAACCAACCAATATTAATCTAAACGCACAAATAATTGCCTCCAAGGATAATCTAAAAAAACGATATACACTTCCCGTAGGGACTAAATCTCTACTTATATTCCTATCATAATCAATAAATCAGGAACCTTTTTTTTTGCGAAAAAAGCAAAATAACAGCATAACTAATGACTAAATGTCCTAGCGTGTATATCGAAAAAACTTAAATGAGTAAATGATTAAAGATCTTTAATCAATGTCAACCTGTTTAATTAAAAACAGTCTTAAAAAAGCAAAATATTGGACTGCAAATTTAGTCAAAAAAGAGCCGATACAACCCATAAATAGACATTAGAAAAACTCACAGAGAATACCGTAACTATAGAAACAGAATAATGAACAATTTACATTTATTCTATTAAAAAGTTCATTAATAACAGTTAGCGAACTCTTTATAAAAGTGCTTTATAACCCAATTTGGGTAATAAAAAGTACTATTTCTATAAATAAGTACACTTATACACCTCCAAAAAGAGAAACTTACTACTTATTTAGCTTGCAAATAATAATCAAAATAGAAATACTTACCACTGAATGTAAGTAACCATTTATAAGTCCCCACAATTTGTGAGACTATCCTATTAAATATTTAATAGTGATTTAATTTATCGATAGTTATTTTATACGTAATTTTATATAATAATTGTAACCCACAAACTATCATGAAAAAAATCATATTTTCAATCGCCCTTATAATTGCTGTAATTATTGGTTGTAAAACCAACAGTAGCTCTAGTGATGCTAAAAAATTAGTTATTGCTTTTGAAGCAAAAAGCAACAGCAACGTTTCTGGTACAGCCACTTTTATTGAGAAAAATGGCAAAGTAACTTTCGTAGCTAAAATAGCAGGGTTAAAACCAGGAATTCATGCCATTCATATCCATGAAAAATCTGATTGTTCAGCTGCAGATGGAAGCTCAGCTGGCGGACATTGGAACCCTACCTTCAAAAAACACGGAAAATGGGGTGTAGGCGAATACCATAAAGGCGACATAGGGAATTTCACAGCTGACGCTAACGGTAATGGAACGATAACTATAACTACAGATGAATGGAATATTGGTTCAGGAGATCCTACAAAAGATATTTTAGGTAAAGGATTAATTGTACATGAAGGAGCTGATGATTTTGTATCGCAACCTTCTGGTAATGCCGGAGCAAGAGTAGCATGTTCAGCTATTATCAAGTAATTTACTAGTATAAATATGCCTGTACTTATTTTAAAATAACTGTAGGCATATTTTATTTTTATTTAATCCCAAGACAATAAAATAACATAGCTTTGTACTATTAAAAATAAACAATGATTAACCCTTCAGCATCCGGTTGGATAGATAAGTATTTTTCAAAACAAAAGAACAAGGAACAAATTGTTTACGAGAGTCCTGATTTGTTTTACACCAATATTAGAAAAACAGGATTTATATACGGACACATTGTTTCTTTTGAAACCACCGTTCCTATAACAACGAAGGGCTGGGTTCAAAATGAAATCCCAAAGGTTGCTTTGTTAAATACACTCTATGCAATTTATGGATTAAGTACCCGTGACAACAATCCAGATAATTTTCTGTCTAAAGCCTTAGACTTCTATAATGAGATGACTCCTCAAGGGTATAATTTGCTAAAAAAAATATTACCTGATAGTCCGCCTTCTTTAAATTTGGAAAAAATAATTGATGATCGAGTTCAAACCAACATTGACATCATCAGCAAAAACTTTTCTCATATTGTAACGAATGCTTTACTTTTTATAGATGTTTTAGCTTTTCGCCAATATTTAATTCATGGTCAAATACCCGAGAAATATCTTAAAAAAATAGAAGAAGCAGTCATTAGCATTGTTTCTCTTGCTTTAAAAACCAAATCCAATAAATCCAAATATGACGATTTATTAAATAAGTTGTTTGAAGCCTCAGTACGCTATAGTAAATTTTCAAAAGTAAGTGTTCAAAATCTAGAAGAACTCAATCTGAAATATTTTGAATCTGAATTAGAGAAATATTATCTAATTGATATGGCGGGAATGGCACTGTGGAGCGATGGAAAGATTGAAAATGAAGAAGCTTACTTTTTGCACAAATTAGCAGAACTGATTTCAGTTCCTGACTCTTTTGTAACGGAAAGCATTAATAATACCGATGCATTTATCACAAAACATAAAAGCAAAATTCCTTATTTCAACTATTCGAATCCTGTTAAACATTTTTATGACCAAACGACTCAAAGTGTAATCACATTAATTACACGAAACAAAAATCGATTGGTCAAAGAAATTGTTCAAAGTAGAGATTTAATGATACTTTTAGGAATCTCCACAAGGAGAGACTTGGATGAAAGAGAAAAGAAAAAGGTGAAAAAGCAATTATTAGAAATTTGCAAAACCATTCCGTCCCTGACTATATTTTTGCTTCCTGGAGGTAGCTTGCTATTACCTATCCTTATCAAATTTATTCCAAAATTACTTCCGTCGGCCTTCAATGAAAATTCAGATATAGATATAGATTAAATAAAAAAATCGCCCTAAGGCGATTTTTTTTATTTTTAGAACTTCAATTGAAAAACTTCATCCAACTCTTTATTGGAACTAATATTTACATTTAAGTCGGTTACAAAACCTGAATTTAAACCGTAAACCCAACCGTGAATACTTAGATCTTGGCCGTTTTTCCATGCTGCCTGTACAATCGACGTTTTAGATAAATCAAAAACTTGCTCTTTTGCATTGATTTCTACAAAAGTATTAAAACGTTCTGTTTCATCCTCAATCGAATCTAAATAGTCATTATGTAAACGATAAACATCTTTAATATGACGAATCCAGTTGTCGATAATACCAATAGACTGATTACCCATAGCCGCTTTAACTCCACCACATCCATAATGCCCACAAACAATAACATGCTTTACCTTTAATACATTAACTGCATAGTCTAGCACGCTTAACATATTCATATCTGAATGGACCACCATATTAGCGATATTTCTATGTACAAAAACCTCACCTGGCTTAGCACCGATAATTTCATTTGCTGGAACACGACTGTCTGAACAACCAATCCACAATAATGGTGGTGTTTGCCCTTTGGCCAAATCTGCAAAATAATTTGGATCTACAGCTAATGCTTTTTCAACCCATTCTTTATTGTTTTCTAATATTTTTTTATAAAAATCACTCATTTTTATTTAAGTTTTTAAATTTATAACCAACTCTATAATTTACTAAAATTACGAGTATTAATTAATCTATAATTTTTTTGTTTACTTATTTTCTAAAGTCTCAGTAGCTACTTCTTTTTTTACCATCTTTCTTTTTGCAACATCATAATAATGTTCAAAAGAAACATGATTAGCACTATCAGGTGAGTTTTCTAAATCGTATGCTTCTTTAAACCCTTTAAGTTTTACCTTAATATTTTCTTCTTTAGCGCGGGTTTCTTTAAACTCTTTAATCAAATCTAAAATATCATGTGCAATATAAACAGTGTCATCAGCATTTATAATTACTTTAGAATTTTCTGGAATATCATTTAATGTGCTTTTTATAGCTGCTTTATTTAAAAAAGAAACTTCTTGGGCTAAATCAATATGAATAATATCTCCATCAACATACTCCTCTTTTTTAAAGCTATAAGCTCTTTTAAGATTCCCTTTTAAGATAAAAATAATACTAATTACGATACCTAACGCTACTCCTTTTAATAAATCAGTTGTAACAACCGCAACTAAGGTAGCTACAAAAGGTATAAATTGGTATTTTCCTTTCTCCCAAAAGTGTTTAAAAGTAGCCGGCTTAGCTAATTTATATCCTACTAAAATTAAAATCGTAGCCAATGTTGCTAATGGTATTTTATTAAGAATAACTGGAATAACTAATACACTTATTAAAAGTAAAACTCCGTGTATGATAGCAGACATTTTTGATTTTGCACCAGCTGCATTATTAGCAGATGTACGTACTACCACAGATGTCATAGGTAAACCACCTATTAATGCACTGACAATATTACCAATACCTTGTGCTTTAAGCTCTATATTAGTATCCGTATATCTTTTTTGAGCATCCATTCTATCAGAAGCTTCAATACATAATAATGTTTCGATAGAAGCGACTATGGCAATCGTTAAACCTACAACCCATACTTTAGGATTTGTGAAACCTGAAAAATTAGGTGTAACAATGATTGACTTTAATTCATCAAAAGATGTAGGAATAGGTAACGAAACTAAGTGTTCTTTAGATATTGCTAATGAGCTTCCTGATGAAATGAAAATTTCATTTAAAACAATCCCAGCGACTACAGCGATTAACGCACCTGGAACTAATTTCAACTTCTTTAAAAAAGGTACTTTATCCCACGAAATAAGAATGATTAAGGAAACCACCGTAATTACAATAGCACCTAATTGAACGTGATTAAAAACTTCAAATAATGAAGAGAAAGAGTTATCGCCGTTTGCTTGCACAAAAGATTGGTCTCCTTCAAAATCAGCGTCATAACCAAATGCATGAGGTAATTGTTTTAGAATAATAATAAGTCCAATTCCGGCAAGCATCCCTTCAATTACATTAGTTGGGAAGTAATTTGAGATACTACCTGCTTTTATAAATCCTAAACCAAGTTGAACAAACCCAGAAATTAAAACTGCCGTTAAAAAAATATCAAAAGCACCAAAATCAGTGATTGCTGTTAATATAATAGCTGTTAAACCAGCTGCTGGTCCAGAAACACTAAGGTGTGATTTACTCAAATACCCTACTACAATTCCACCAATAATACCAGAAATAATTCCCGAGAATAAAGGTGCACCAGAAGCCATCGCAATTCCTAAACACAATGGGAGCGCCACCAAAAAAACCACTAAACCTGATGCAAAATCAGATTTAAGGTTGGCAAAAAGATTAATTTTCTTTGTCATAATACTACAATAATTTATACGTAAACTGTCCACAACATTTTTAAATGAGACAGTTAATTTTTTAAAAAATACAATCCGAAGTATTAAGCCAAGTTAGGTGGAGGGGAAAATATAGTTGCTGAAATCTTATCGTGTTTAGAGAGATTTACAGAATGGATAAGGCTTGATTTATTATGCTTTCCCAATAAGAATCCAAGTTCTATTTCAGTGTGGTAAGCAAAAACTTTAACCTCTTTTTGAGTATGTTCCTCTTCAGATAAACTAAAAAAGACAGAAGTATCGCACGACTTCTCTATCATCGTCACTATTGCTGGCGTTGCTAGAAAAGCTATAAATAAGAATAAAAAAATGCGTGCTATAAATTTCATTATTACAAAAGTATGATTAAACTTCTCAATTTGGAACTAAGGGGAAATAATTTTGTTAAAATTTAACATTTACAAAAAAACCAAAATAATATGTAACTACTATTTTGGTTTTCATTTATTGATAAAGTAAAAAGGGAATGTGCTATTCTTCTAACCATGCTTGCATCATCCAGATCGTTTTCTCTTGCTCAGCAATAAAGTCACTCATCATGGCATTAGAACCTTCATCATTAACCACTGCTGTTTTATTTAAAATTTCTCTTTCTAAAATTAATAGATGAGACAATGAATTCACAATTAGGTGAACCGCTTTTTCATCATTTGAAATATTTTTACCAACTTCTATTTTATTGTGCTTAATATAATCTTCAAATGTGTGCAAAGGAGTCCCTCCCAAAGTTAAAACACGCTCCGCTATCATATCAATCTTTAATTGTGAATCATTATACAATTCTTCGAATTTTACATGCAAATCAAAAAAACGTTTTCCTCTAATGTTCCAATGAATTCCTCTCAAATTCTGGTAGTAAACTTGATAATTGGACAATAATGAATTTAGTTCACTGATTATTATTTCTGTTTCTTTTACTGGTAGACCTAAAATATTCGTTTTCATGTTTTTATTTTTAACAAAGTAACCAAGAAAACCACGAAATACACTATAAATTAAATTGATTGTTTTTATATTTGCATTGTAAAATACTATCAAAAATGACAATTACTCAATTGAAATACGTCTTAGCAGTTGCTGAACATAAAAATTTCACCTTAGCTGCAGAAAAATGTTTTGTTACGCAACCCACATTAAGTATGCAAATTCAAAAAATTGAAGAGGAATTAAGCATATTAATATTTGACCGATCTAAAAAACCAATTCAGCTTACTGATATTGGACAAAAGATTGTCAATCAAGCTAAAAATATTGTCAATGAAGCGGATCGCATCCAGGACATTGTCGAACAACAAAAAGGATTTGTAGGAGGGGAATTTAGATTAGGAATAATTCCTACAATCATGCCCACGTTGCTTCCTATGTTTTTAAATAATTTTATAAAAAAATATCCAAAAGTTAAACTGATAATAGAAGAGTTAAATACGGAGGAGATTATCACTAAACTTAATAATGGCCATCTGGATGCTGCAATTGCAGCCACTCCTTTGATGGAAGAAAAAATAAAGGAAATCGTTTTATATTTCGAACCCTTTGTAGCTTACATTCCTGAAAGTCATCAGCAGTTTAATAAAGAGGAAATTACCATCTCCGATTTAAATCTAGATGAAATCCTTTTACTCCAAGATGGTCACTGTTTCAGAGACGGTATATTGAATTTGTGCAAAAACAATCCGAAAAATGAATTTAGCCATTTTCAAATAGAAAGCGGAAGTTTTGAAACATTAATAAAACTAGCCGATGAAGGATTAGGTACAACGCTACTTCCCTATTTGCATACTTTAGATTTAAAAGAATCTGACAAAGTGAAACTACGTCACTTTGCAGAACCAAAACCAGCTAGAGAAGTTAGCTTAATTTTTCCAAAAAGTGAATTGAAAATGCATATAATTGACGCACTACGAACCACAATCGCCGGAGTAATAAAAGGAGCTATTGTTTTTCAAAATGTACAAATTGTAAGCCCACTCAAAAGCAAATAAAAAAAAGGAACATCAGCTGATGTTCCTTTTTTTTAGTCTTCATTCAATTATAGAAAGACACACTTTTAAGTCTGGTTTTTCATTCGTAAAGAACAAAAGCCATTTCCTTAAATGGTCAATTTCGTAGGGTAATAAATTTCTAATTGCTTTTTTAAGCTCTTTAATAAAAAGCTCGGGGTTAAAGCTCACTCTTTCAAGTACCTCTTTTGTGTAATCATAAATCATTCTAGACATAACAATAGGGTTTAAAAATTATCTTAATAAAACATATTGTAAATATATTGATTAATGACAATAATCACAGTAAAAAAGCAGATTAAACACAATAAACATCGTTTAAATACACTTTTTACAATCTAATTTATTAAAATTCCTACATCACTAATTTTAAACTAAATAGTAATTGTAGTATACTTTTTACGTTTTAAAGTAAAAAAAAAGGAACCTATCAAGGTTCCTTTTTTAATTTATGGGTTTACTTTTAATACACATTGCTGTAATTCTGGTTTTTCGATTATAAAGTTAAATAACCACTCTCGCAATTGTTCCATCTCATAAGGCAACAATGTTTTGATCGCTTTTTCTAACTCTTTACAAAAAAGTATTGGGTCGAAACTCACTCTTTCTAGTATTGATTTTGTGTAATCATACATGATTTTAGACATAATAAATTAAGAATTTATGGTTAAATTTTGATTTTTAACTTATTGTAAAAATACATTTTTTATACTTACCGCTTGTAAACTTAACGTGTAATTTTCATTATTATTTCAACATGCTATTATAATAAAAAAACTTACAATTCAATCCACTAAAAAATCAAGCAAACTTTCTTGCGCGAAACATTTCTCTTTTACCAGGAGGACCTGCCAGTTTCTCTACAGTAAAACCTACCTCAATCATACTCCTTTTCACAACACCACGAGCCGCATAGGTAACTAAAACCCCATTGTCTTTAAGCGCATCAAACATTTTTTTAAATATGGCAGTACTCCATAAATCTGGTTGTACACGATAACCAAAAGCATCAAAATAAATCAGGTCAAATCGATCTAAATCATTAATCTCTTCAAATAACTGCTTCCTTTTGGTTAATGAAAAATCATTCCCAAAAGTCTCCTTTTCTTCCCAATTGCATTGATGCATAAGTTCAAAAATGCCTTTATCATCAGTTGCATTCAATTCTTCAACATAATTCATAGAAACCAGTTCTTCTGCTGATATAGGGTAGGCTTCTACTCCTACATAGTCAATAGATTGATTCATCTTCCTTCCCTCCAAAAACGTAATAAAAGCATTCAGTCCAGTACCGAAACCTATTTCTAAAATTGAAATTTCCTTGTTTTGAAATAACGATAGTCCGTTTTTTATAAAAACATGTTGGGCTTCCTGTATCGCACCATGCTTAGAATGATAGCATTCATCCCATTCCTTAATTTGTATGGTGGTCGAACCATCAAGTGTCTGTATAATTTCTCTTTTCAAAATACTATTTTTGAAGGTAATATTAATTTTATGTTTTTTGTACTTGGTCAAATTTAATAAAATCCGTTATAGTTCACTCAAAAAACCCCATTTATTGTAAATTCGACAGAAAATACAAGCTTTTTATTTGATTTTAATAACTGTAAATAAATCACAATTAAAAGCTATAATTAATGATGTTTTCATAAGAATTTCATTGATTTTTATTTAATTTTGCATGAATCAAAGTTTAATTTGCATTAATAGCATGTTGTAACTAACCGTTAACACTATTTTCAA
Organism: uncultured Flavobacterium sp.; assembly: GCF_963974175.1. Lineage (GTDB taxonomy): Bacteria > Bacteroidota > Bacteroidia > Flavobacteriales > Flavobacteriaceae > Flavobacterium. Next base: position 105,530 of record NZ_CAXBBR010000009.1, on the reverse strand, counting down.
CACTAAAATAAAAACAAAATAATATTATGAGCACAACTCACACTAACAAAATTGATATCATAAAAGCAGCGACTTCAAAAATTAACCAAGTAGATTTTGACAATTTAAGCTTTGGTTCGGTATTCACCGATCATATGCTAGAATGTGACTTTAAAAATGGAGAATGGCAAAAACCGGTCATTAAGCCGTACGCACCATTTTTGTTAGACCCTTCGGCTAGAGTTTTTCATTATGGTCAAGCTATCTTTGAAGGAATGAAAGCTTATAAAGATGAAAGTGATGACGTTTGGCTTTTTAGACCTGATGAGAATTATAAAAGATTCAATAATTCAGCTGTAAGAATGGCTATGCCAGAAGTTCCTGAGGATGTTTTTATGAATGGGTTAAACGAATTATTAAAGTTAGATGAAGCTTGGATAAAAAAAGGAAAAGGAAATTCATTGTACATCAGACCTTTTATGATAGCTACCGGTGAGGGAGTTATTGCAAATCCATCTAATGATTACAAATTTATGGTTATTTTATCTCCTGCAAAATCGTACTATTCTGGGGAAGTAAAAGTATTAATAGCAGAGCATTTCAGTAGAGCCGCAAATGGTGGAATTGGAGCTGCTAAAGCCGCAGGTAATTATGCTGCACAATTTTACCCAACTAGCTTAGCAAATGCTGCCGGTTTTCAACAGGTAATTTGGACTGATGATGCAACACATACAAAATTGGAAGAAGCTGGTACAATGAATGTGTTTTTCAGAATAAACGATACTTTATTCACTGCTCCTACAAGTGAAAGAATCCTTGATGGTATTACCAGAAAAAGTCTTATTGACTTGGCTGAAAAAGAAGGCATCACTGTTTCAGTACGCCCAGTTTTAGTTTCAGAACTTGTTGAAGCATCTAAAAACGGTACTTTAAAAGAAATATTTGGAGCAGGTACTGCAGCCGTAGTTAATCCGATTATTGGATTCTCATATCAAGATGTTTATTATGAATTGCCAAAAACTGAAAATTCATATGCAATGCAATTGAAAGATAAATTAACAAATATGCAACACAAACTGGCTGAAGATACATTTGGCTGGACTGTAAAAGTATAGATTTCAGTCCCCATTAATTAACGGGTACTACCTTAAGTAAAAAAGCGATTTCCAGATTTGGAAATCGCTTTTTTTTATAAACTCATTTTTCAGGATACGGATACAGGCTTTTTCTAAAACGTAAAACACCTAAAATTAAACGACCAAACTCAAGTTTGTTATTCACCCAATATTTTAGAAAAATCAGGTTTAAAATAATTAGGTCCTTTCATTACTTTGCCGTCCTCACGGTATATAGGATTCCCTAACTCATCTAATTTACTCATGTTACTGCGTTGAATTTCGTCAAAAACAGCTTCTATTTTATGTTGTAATCCATGTTCAATTATAGTTCCACAAAGAATATACATCATATCGCCTAAGGCATCTGCTATTTCAACTAAATCATTATTTTGAACCGCCTCCAGGTATTCTTCATTTTCTTCTTTCATCAAATGATACCGTAGTGTGTTCTTACTTTCACCTAAATTGGCGATTGGTGTTTCACTATGCCCTATTTTAAATGCCGTATGAAACTCTTTAACTGAATCGATTTGCTTTTGCATAATATTATTTGATTAAATGAGATCGCAAATTAGCAACTAATCGCAAACAATTGATTAAATTTGCCAAAAATAATTTACACTATGTTTAGCCAAGGACAATTGATATTTGCAGTCTGTTTTTTTGTTGCTTTTGTTATTGCGATGATATTTGCTTACCGAAAAGATATAAAAATTCACAAAGAATTTTACAAAGGAAATTACAAGATATTAATAGGTTTCCTTGTTTTTATTGGGATTCTATTTGTGATAAAAGTTTATTTTAAACGTTAATCATACTTTTTAAAACAAAAAATGCCCGCTTCTCAGCGGGCATTTTTTTATTCATTTTATTCTAATTTTCTAGCGGTAAAAAGCTAAAGTCTTTAGAATAGTTCAACATTTGTTCTGCAAAAGTTTTTGGTTGTTTTACATCAATAGAAATAATATTTCCTTTTGAATCTACGTTAGGAACCAACACCGGATTTACAAAACCGCTATAAGGTGCCGAAGGGAATTTTTTATTTCGTTCCAATACTTCCGCATGCATCTTTTGATCCACTTTCACACCGTAATTTTCAACTAGAGCCTTACCTGCAGTATAATCTCCTTCGGATTTTATACGTTGTACTTCGCGCAACAATTGTCCGAACAAATCATGCAGCTTCTCATAATCTGTAATATTGAAATACGTTTTTCCATCGCGGCTAATTTTTTCAATTACATTGTCTTTCTTTCCTTTTTCGAATGCCCACGCACTAACCCATTGGCGATTTCTCATGTGTGCCTCTTCAATATCAGCTCCTAAGTCTAAACGTACTAATTGCGTCATTAAGCCATTTCTAATATAACTGTCATAAGACTCCATTCCTGTTTTTTTCCAATCGTCAACTAAGCCTAATTCTTGAATTTTAGGATTATACAAATAAAACAATCCTACTAAGTCAGCTCTTCCCTCTTCCAGAGTTGAAGCATAGCTTTTCAATGTTTCTCTAGGAGTTCCTACACCAGGATTAATTTGTCCTGAAGCGTGCCCTACTACTTCATGTAAAGCGGTATGTAACTTATCCCCTATTTCTCCATATTTTTTTGCCAAAATTATCTCTTCTTCATCATTTGCAAATTCTTCTAACTTACCTTTTCCCGCAGCTTTAGAATAAGCATCGATTATATTTCCTAAAGAAACTGATTTAGAACCATGTTCCGCACGAATCCAATCTGCATTTGGTAGGTTTACTCCAATAGGTGTACTTGGTGATGCATCACCAGATTCTCCAGCCACGATCACTGTTTTATAAGAAACACCAACTACGTTTTTCTTTTTATGTTGTTCCATTAATGGAGAATTGTCTTCAAACCATTGTGCGTTTTTAGAAACCTTTTCCATTTTTTTGGACATATCAAAATCCTTAATTTGTACAATTCCTTCATAAGAACCTCTATATCCCAAAGGATCATTATACACTTCAATGAATCCGTTAATGTAATCAATGTTTCCTTCAGTAGCTGATAACCAGGCGATATTATAATCATCCCAAGTTTTTAAACTTCCTGTTTTGTAGTATTTGATTAACAGTCCTAAAGCATCTCCTTGTTTTTTATTTTCAGCAACACTTTTTGCTTTTTTCAACCAAAAGATAATTTTTTCGATTGCATCGCTATACATGCCGTCACACTTCCAAACTTTTTCTTCTAACTGTCCTTTTGCGTTACGAACTAATTTAGAGTTCAATCCATAAGAATAAGGTTTAGTAGGATCTGGACTTACTTTTTTAGCATAAAAATCTTCTGCTTCTTTTAATGAGATCCCTTTAGCATAAAAATTAATCGCTGAACCTTCAAGTAACCCTTTCGACTCATCAAGATTAACTCTTTTAGAATCTACATCATTAAAAATAATAGCAACGACCGCAGACTCTAATTCAGTTTTGGTTGCTTTCATCACAGTCTCAAGATAATCTTTTGAAAAATCAGGTTTGATTTTATCGCTCGAATAATGGTGATGAATTCCATTTGAAAACCAAACTCTCTTAAGATAAATTTCGAAATTTTTCCAATCTCCAGACGTTTTATCTCCATTGTAATTTTGATAGATATGCTCTAATGCGGTTCTGATCTTTAGGTTGTATTTATAATGTTGATCCCACATTATATCACGCCCCGAAGTTCCTGCCTGAGTAAGGTAATAAACTAGTTTCTGCTCTTTAAGAGTAAGATCTTCCCATCCTGGAATTTGATAACGCAACACCTTAATGTCGGCAAACTGTTCCACAAGATAATTAAAAGGCTCATTCTCTGCTGCTTTTACTGTTGTTGCTTCCACTTTTTGAGCATTGCAAACAACAGAAACTGCTAGAGTCATAAAAAGACCCGCGCTTTTAAATAATTTCATTATTATTGATTTTTAGATGTTTAATAAATTATAACTCCTCAAATATACATATTCTTTAAATAAAACATAAAAATCAGTGCTCATAATGCTTCAAATACTAAACGGCAATAAAACATTTTTTAGGAACTATTTTAATTAGTTCATTTATTAGCCGTACTACTACATTTAGAATCATTTAGATATAATCGTGCTAATCTAATTATTAAATATCTCGAGAAAAAAGTGCTCCTACATTAAAATTTAGCATTTCCATAATTTTTTTAGGATTCGTCTTAGATATTAATAAAAATTCTAACTTTACCGTTGAAAACAATTAATCTATTATGCGGATTTTAAAATATATTTTTCTTTTACTATTACTTAGTATAGTGGCTCTGTCCATCTTTATTGCAACTCAAAAAGGCAACTTTTCTATCGAAAGAAGCAAAATCATAAATTCACCAAAAAGTGCCGTATTTAACTATGTAAACGATTACAGAAATTGGGCTGACTTTGGTTCTTGGACCTCTGAAGATCCAGAGATGAAAATAGTATATCCGCAAGTAACCGTTGGTAAAGGAGCATCTTATTCTTGGGAAGGAAAAGATGGACCAGGAGAAATGCGCACTCTTTTTGTCAAAGAAAATGACAGTATAGCTCAAAAAATGAATTACAATGGAACTTCTTCGTCCGTTTTCTGGAGTTTTAAAGATACCGTTGGTGGTACAAAGGTCACATGGAAAACTACTGGAGAGATGAGTTTTCTTTTTAAAGTATACACTGCTTTGAATGGAGGAGTAGACAAAGTTATTGGAACAATGTATGAAAAAAGTCTAGCGAATTTAGATAAATCACTTGATTATGAAATAAATACCTTTTCAGTAAAAGTAAACGGACTAGTAAAAAAACCTCAAACCTTTTATTTAGCTCAAACTTTTACAAGTGAACTATCTAAAATCAATAAAAACACTAAAATAGTCATCCCGACTATAATTGCATTTTGTGAAGAGAATGAAATTGATGTAAATGGAAAGCCTTTTGTGATTTATCATACGTATGACGTGGTAAAAGGATTAGCTAAAATTTCGATCTGCGTACCGATAAAAAAGGAAATATTCATTAGTTACGGGAGCGACATGGTTTCTGGAAAACTGGAAGCATCCGAAGGAGTAAAAACAACTTTAACAGGAGACTATTCGCATATCAAAGATGGATATGACAAGGCTCTTGCGTTTCTTAATAAAAACCAATTAACTCAAGACCCACTAATTTCGCATATCGAGATTTATTCGATAGGTAAAAATGAAATGAAAAATCCATCTAAATGGGTTACTGAAGTTTACATTCCGGTTTTACCGAAAATCATACCTGTAAAAGCGTACACTCCGGCCCCAGTAAAAACGACCGTTGTCGCTCCAGAAGCAACACCTGTAAGTTCAATTGCACCCGCTAAAGTCATTAAGCCAGTAGTGAAACCATCAGTAAAACCTATCGAACCAAAAAAAATACCTACACATAAAACTACGGAGGAAGAATCTTCAGAGTTTTAATTTTTTTTTAGTTGTTGATTAAACCTATTTCATAATTTCCTATCTAACTATATAAAAGACAACTTTGCAGGAAGAAGAGGAATTTATACAACAGTTATTGAACGCCAAAACGCAAAACGAGGCGTTTCAAAAACTCTTGTTAACCTATCAAAAGCCTCTGTACAGTCACATTCGGAACATCATTTTAAATCATGATGATACTGATGATGTCTTACAAAATACATTTATTAAAGTATTTCAAAATTTAAAAAATTTTAAAGGAGAAAGCAAGTTATTTTCTTGGATGTACCGCATTGCCACAAATGAGGCCCTTAGTTTTTTAAGTCAAAAAGCTAAAAAAGGAGGGGTTTCATCTGAAACATTACAAAACAAAACTATTGACAACCTTAAATCCGATAGCTATTTTGACGGAAATGAAATCCAAATAAAGCTACAGAAAGCGATTGTTACCCTTCCTGAAAAACAGCAGTTGGTTTTTAAAATGAAATATTTTGAAGAATTAAAGTACGAAGAAATATCAGAAATATTAGGTACTTCAGTGGGTGCATTGAAAACTTCCTACCATCATGCCGTAAAAAAAATAGAAGCATTTGTAACCTCAAATTAAACCTTTTGTCTAAAATTAAGTCCTATATATGTTATGAAAGCATTTAAATTAGAAAACGAGCCGAAAATTGAGTCTGGATTTAAAACTCCAGAGCATTACTTTGAAAATTTTTCAGAAAAGCTAATGCATAAATTACCTGAAAATGAACCAAAGGTAATTTCTCTTTTTCAAAAAAATAAAAAAATAATGATGATGGTTGCCGCCGTTTTAATTATAGCATTACTTGTTCCTGTATTTTACACTAGTACCGTTAATGTAAATAGTAAAGAAATAGACACAGCCACCTTGGAAAATTATTTAAGTTACCAATCCAATATAAATCAATACGATCTAATTAATGGTTTGGATACTGATGAAATTAATAATATCAACGCTACCATAGCTTTAGAAGATGCAACTATTGAAGATATATTAGTGAGCAATGCTAATTTAGAAAATCTTATAATAGAATAAATCTTGTGAAAAAGTATAATAAAAAATCATATACAATGAACATCAAAAAAATTATCCCAATACTTCTCTTATTGACTTCCTTTAGTTTTTACGCACAAGACTCCGGAATGAAGGACAAAAAAGAGCAAATTAAAGCACTAAAAGTGGCTTTCTTGACTACCGAATTAGACTTAACAACTCGTGAAGCCCAAAAGTTTTGGCCTATCTACAATACGTATGATGATAAACAATTTGATATTAGGCATCAAAAAATGAGAGCCTTTAAAAGCCGAATGAATGATAGTGCTTTAGATGACATGAGTGAAAAAGAAGCTAGTACATTGCTTAACCAAATTGAAAGCGCAGATGAGGAATTATTCTTATTACGAAAAAAATTCAGCAAGGATCTAAAAGCAGTACTACCTGCTGTAAAAATTATAAAACTCAGAAAATCTGAAGAAGGTTTCAATAGAAAATTATTGCATCAATACAGAAGTTCAAAAAAATAATATAATACCACGTTTCAACATCTAAAACCCTATTCCATGCACCGTAGCATCGAATAGGGTTTTATTTTAGAAAATGAATCCGAATCATTTTATTTTTACCAGCAGCAATTGCAGTATGATTGTCTAAAAATCGAATGGTAAACAAACTCGGATCAGAAGCCAGTTGTTTCCATGTATTCCCACTATCATACGAGTAATAAAGTCCGGATGCACCTACGCTAACTAATGATTTTCCGTTACTATGTGGAACATATTGCACACAAGAAGCATATCCAAACCCTTGATTTTCGGCTATGAGCTCCCAGGTTTTACCTCCGTCAGCAGTTCTCGCTTTGTTTCCGAAATTTTGATTAAGTGCCTCATAATCACCTCCTGCAACAAACCCTCTTTTAGCATCATAGAAGTCGGCCGTAAAAATTCCCGCCATGGCTTTCCCTTGTACAATAGGAGTATTATACACTTTCCAAGTATTCCCTTTATCGGCAGAATAGAATACTCTGGCTTTTTGACCCCCTGAAACAATCCAGGTATTATTTCCCTTTATCACAATATTAGTATTACTTGCTGCAAAAGCAGCTTCCCCTTCAACAATTTTAGGCAGTTTGTATGCCGGAACTTTATTCCATGTGTTCCCGCCATCTCTGGTAATAATAATCGAAAGACAATCAGTTATAGGGTCGCCCATTGCTATTCCTTCGTTCTTATTCCAAAATTGCATACTGTCATAAAAAACCTTTGCATTATTTTCCTGATACACTAACGTTGTTTTTAAGCCCGTCTTAGAAACTTTATAAAGCAAACCCGGATTAGCAACACTCAACAAAAAGATATTTTTTGTAGTTTGAGCAATACTTCTAAATTCTAATTTTAAAGTATCCTTCGTTATTTTACGTTCTATTTTTTCTTTTATTTTCAAATCATAATAACCAAACCTTGAATCATTCGCTGCAAACCAAATTTTATTTCCATCCGTGCTAATGGCTCTAATACTGATTTTATCTTGAAACAGTGTATCTATACTCACTGTTTTAAAAATAATCTTATCATTACCCACACCTATGTAGCTTGTTGTTTTACAGGGATTTAAAAAAAACAAACCCAGTACTACTAAAAAAACATTTCTCATTTCAATCCTTTTATTTGAAGCTAAAATACAATTTAATATAGCAATACCAAATGGTCTTAAAATTTATTGGCACAGTAATTGGATAATCAGTTATTGTTAAATATAAATACACATACTATGAAAACTAAACTATTATTATTAAGCCTGATAACCTCAGTTTTTATAGTGCAAGCGCAAGATAGAAACAGGGTTAATGCAATGACAAATGAAATTAGCGATAATTTAGATTTGAGAGCCGTTGCTGATATTTTTGGAGATTCACGAGATCTTCAAGAATTTGAGAGACAACTAAATGACCCTGAACTACAAATATCAAATTTGGATTTAAACAACGATAACGAAGTAGATTACTTACGGGTTATAGAAACCGTGGAAAATAGAACCCACGTTGTTATCATACAATCTGTACTTGACCGTGATGTTTATCAAGATGTTGCAACGATCGAAATAGAAAAAGACAGATACAACAAGGTACATCTACAAGTTGTAGGTAATGAGTATATGTATGGCCCAAACTATATCTACGAACCCGTATATTATAGAACTCCCGTTATTTATGCTTCATTTTGGTCTTACAATTACAGACCATATGTTTCTAACTGGTATTGGAATTATTACCCATCGTACTATTATGCGTGGAACCCATTCCCTGTGTTCAGATATAGAAATAACATCCAAGTTAGTTTGAATGTATACAACAACTATAATTATGTGAATTACAGAAGAAGTAACCAAGCGGTAGTGCTTTATAACTCGAGACGTTCAAATGGTTATGAAAGACAGTACCCTAATAATAACTTTTCGAGAAGAAACGCCAATGTTTCTAATCGTTATGAATTAGAACAAAGAAGAGGTAATAGAAATGTAGGATCTAGAAACGAAGTTGGTTATTCTCAAAACAGAAACCAATCATCAAGAACTACAGAATCACGAAGAAATACAAATCAAAGAGATTATTCTCAAAACAGAGGCACAACTTCAAGAGAATCTGCTCCACAAAGAAATACAAATCAAAGAGATTATTCTCAAAACAGAAGCACTACTTCAAGAGAAGCTGCTCCACAAAGAACAACAAATCAAAGAGCTAATTCTCAAAACAGAAGTACAACTTCAAGAGAAACTGAGCCACAAAGAGCAGGAACACAAAGAGACTATTCTCAAAACAGATCAAATCCTTCAAGAGAAAATGCCCCACAAAGAACTGAAACGCAAAGAGACTATTCTCAAAACAGAAATAACACTTCTAGAGAATCTGCTCCACAAAGAACTGATACGCAAAGAAGCAACGCTCAAAACAGAGTTAATCAATCTCGAGAAAGTGCACCACAAAGAACTCAAACGCAAAGAGACAATTCTCAAAACAGAGCAAACGCTCCTCGAGAAAGTGCTCCTCAAAGAACTCAAACTCAAAGAGGAAATTCTGAAAAGAGTGCTCCACAACGAACAGAATCAGGTCGAGATAATTCTTCCAGAGGAAACAATAGGAGATCCTAAAAACAGTGAAATACAATGATTTTAAACACGCTCAATTGAGCGTGTTTTTTTTATGTCTTTTTCTAAATAAACAAGCCTATTTTATTTAAAAAGAGTAAATTTGACGAGTTTTTAAAAGTACTACATGAGCACATCGCATAAAAACCTACATTCAAAATTATCTTTAGGCGGATTATTGATTACATTGGGAATAATATATGGCGACATTGGGACATCCCCTCTATATGTTATGAAAGCCATTCTTGGTGAAAGTATTATTAATGCAGATATTGTTTTAGGAGGAATCTCAGCAGTCTTTTGGACCCTTACCTTACAAACTACCATAAAATACGTTATCATTACTTTAAGCGCAGATAATCATGGTGAAGGCGGAATCTTTGCTTTGTATGCCTTAGTTAAAAAAACAAAAATTCAATGGTTAATCGTTCCCGCCATTATTGGTGGTAGCGCACTACTTGCAGACGGAATCATTACCCCGCCCATTTCTGTGTCCTCTGCAGTGGAAGGAATAAAAACCTATTACCCTCAAATAAACACAATTCCTATTGTTATTGGTATCCTATTCGTACTATTTAGCATTCAACAATTTGGAACAAAATTAGTAGGTAAGTTTTTTGCTCCCATGATGCTTATCTGGTTTAGCATGCTTGGAATCCTTGGTTTGATCCAAATCACAAAGCATCCTGAAGTTTTTAAAGCATTTAACCCTTACTATGCTTATCATTTATTATCGATTCACCCAGACGGATTTTTCGTTTTGGGTTTTGTATTTCTATGTACAACAGGTGCCGAAGCATTGTATTCAGACATGGGACACTGCGGAAGGAAAAATATTCGAATCAGTTGGATTTTTGTAAAAACTACTTTGGTCTTAAATTATTTTGGACAAGCGGCTTTTTTAATCCATCATGAAGGAGAGACACTGAAAACCTTAGGAGGACCAAACGGTAATCCGTTTTATTTGATTATGGCAGACTGGTTTCAACCTGTCGGTATTGTAATTGCGACTCTTGCCGCTGTTATTGCTTCTCAGGCCCTTATTAGTGGTTCATTTACATTGATAAATGAAGCCATGCGATTAAATTTTTGGCCAAAAGTAAAAATAAAATATCCTACTGAACTAAAAGGACAATTGTACATCCCTTCAATAAACTGGCTGTTGTTTTTTGGGTGTGTTGGAATAGTTTTGCATTTTGAGGAATCTGGAAACATGGAACATGCCTACGGTCTAGCCATAATCTTGTGCATGATAATGACTACTATTTTACTTAATTTCTATTTAATCATGAAACGAGTAAAATTATATTTTATCATCCCCCTAATCACAACCTATCTATTGATTGAATTTAGTTTTCTAGTGGCTAATATCACAAAATTTTCAGAAGGTGGTTATGTAACATTAATTATTGCGCTAGTTTTAATTTCGATTATGACTATCTGGTATTTAGCCAAAAAAATCAACAAGAGTTACACAAAAATTGTAAAAATTGAAGATTATAAAAAAGTATTGACCGAATTAGGTGCCGACCTTTCGATTCCAAAATATGCGACCCACTTGGTTTATATGACCAATGCCAATCGTGTGGATGAAATTGAAGAAAAAGTAATGTATTCCATTTTGCAAAAAAGACCAAAAAGAGCCGATATCTATTGGTTTGTTCACGTGAACATATTATCTGAACCCTATAAAACCGAATATAAAGTAACGGAAATCATTAAGGATGATTTATATCGCGTCGACTTTAATTTAGGGTTTAGAGAGCCTACAAAAATAAACCTGATGTTCAAGGAAGTTATCAAGGATATGGTGAAAAAAGGAGAGGTAGATATTACAAGTAGATATGAATCTTTGAGTAAAAACAATATAATAGGTGATTTCAAATTTGTTTTGTCTGAGAAATTCCTTTCAAATGATAGTGATTTAAGATGGCATGAAAAAATAATTATGAACTCTTACTTCTTTATTAAGAAACTAAGTTTGTCTGAAGAAAGAGCCTTTGGACTTGACAGTAGTTCTGTAAAAATAGAACAATTCCCTATGGTTCTTCACGCTCCTGAAAACATTGGTTTAACAAGAGTTAAGTAACTATTCCCGTTTAAAAATTTCAAAAACACTGCTCTAATAGCAGTGTTTTTTGTTTTAAAAAAATATAAAACCAACATTCATTATTTAAAATTTAACTTTCGACCAATTAATAGTACCTTTGCACCTCAATTATTTAAAATGAGATTACACAGAAATTTAGTTTATACCACCATTGATTCCCTAAATGCAATATTTAACGAAGGGGAATATGCAGATAAAGTGGTTGCAAGAGCCTTAAAAAAAGACAAACGTTGGGGAAGCTCTGATAGAAAATTTGTTGCCGAAACCATCTATGAAGTAGTACGATGGAAAAGATTATATGCTGAAATTGCAGAAGTAAAGGCACCGTTTGACAGAGACAATATCTGGAGAATGTTTTCAGTATGGGCTGTATTAAGAGGATATCCAATCCCTGATTGGCGTCAACTAGAAGGAACACCAGAAAGAAAAATAAAAGGTCGCTTTGATGAATTGTCAAAAGTGAGAGCCCTTAAAGAATCTATTCCAGATTGGATGGATGAATTAGGAGTAAAAGAATTAGGTGAAAAAGTTTGGGCTAAAGAAATTACAGCACAAAACCAACCCGCCAAAGTTATCCTAAGAGTTAATACGCTAAAAACGACTAAAGCGGAATTAAGAGCGATCTTAATGGACTTAGACATTGATACTGATTTACTAAAAGATCAACCTGATGCTTTAGTACTTAAAGAAAGAGCTAATGTTTTTATGACAGACGCGTTCAAGAAAGGTTTCTTTGAAGTTCAAGATGCTAACTCGCAACTTGTGGCTGCTTTCCTTGATGTTAAGCCAGGAATGCGCATTGTAGATACATGTGCAGGTGCAGGTGGTAAAACATTACATATCGCTGCTTTAATGGAAAACAAAGGGCAACTGATTGCAATGGATTTATATGAAAGTAAATTAAAGCAGTTAAAAATAAGAGCCAAACGTGATGGCGCATTCAATATTGAATACCGTATCATTGATAGCACAAAAGTAATTAAGAAATTACACCAAAAAGCAGATCGTGTATTAATCGACGCGCCTTGTAGTGGACTTGGAGTTCTTAAAAGGAATCCTGATGCTAAATGGAAATTACAACCTGAATTTATTGACAATATCCGTAAGATACAATCAGAAGTTTTAGAAAGTTATTCTAAAATTGTAAAACCAGGAGGAAAACTAGTATACGCAACCTGTTCTATATTACCTTCTGAAAATCAAGATCAAATAGCTAAGTTCTTAACTACTGATATTGGTAAAGAATTCAACTTCATTAAAGATCAAAAAATTCTGGCTTCAGAATCTGGTTTTGATGGTTTTTATATGGCTCTTTTAGAAAGAAAAGAAGAAATCAATAAAGTTGAAGGTTTAAAGTTGAACTAACTAATACAGTTAAGTTTAAAGTTTCAAATCTACAATTCACAAAAAAGTCCTCGGAAATCGAGGACTTTTTTTATGCCATTAATTTTTTAGCTCATAATCTTTTCCAACTTTAAACTTTTTAAACTTTAAACCTTTTTCTAGTCGTTCATCGAGATTAAAAACTCTTCATTATTCTTAGTTTGTCTGAAACGGTCATTTATAAAACTCATTGCTTCAACAGGATTCATATCTGCAAGGTATTTTCTCATGATCCACATTCTCTGCAAGGTTTTTTGATCTAATAATAAATCATCACGTCTTGTACTAGAAGAGGTTAAATCAATTGCTGGGAAGATACGTTTATTAGCGATTTTTCTATCCAATTGTAATTCCATATTACCGGTACCTTTGAATTCTTCAAAAATAACTTCATCCATTTTAGAACCAGTTTCTGTCAGTGCAGTTGCAATGATGCTCAAAGACCCACCATTTTCAACATTACGGGCAGCTCCAAAGAATCGTTTTGGTTTCTGTAGCGCATTAGCATCTACTCCCCCACTCAATACTTTACCTGATGCAGGTTGTACCGTGTTGTATGCTCTCGCCAATCTCGTGATAGAATCTAAAAGAATCACAACATCGTGACCACATTCCACTAATCGTTTTGCCTTTTCAAGCACGATATTAGCAATCTTAACGTGTTCTTGAGGTTCTCTATCAAAAGTAGAAGCAATAACTTCTCCACGCACGCTACGTTGCATGTCTGTAACTTCCTCTGGACGTTCGTCAATCAATAAAACAATAAGATAAACTTCAGGATGATTAGCAGCAATCGCGTTAGCAATTTCTTTCAGCAACATGGTTTTACCCGTTTTTGGCTGAGCCACAATCATACCACGTTGTCCTTTTCCTATTGGAGAAAACAAATCAATAATACGAGTTGAAATCGTACTTTGTCTTGCCGCCAAATTAAATTTCTCTGATGGAAAAACAGGTGTTAAATGTTCGAATGAAACTCTATCACGAACGACCTGAGGGTCATGTCCGTTAATTTTCAATACTTTTACTAATGGAAAAAACTTTTCCCCTTCTTTAGGAGGTCGTACCACACCCTTAACTGTATCTCCGGTTTTAAGTCCGAATAATCTGATTTGAGATGTTGATAAATAAATATCATCTGGTGACGCTAGGTAATTATAATCTGAAGAGCGTAAGAAACCATAGCCATCTGGCATCATTTCAAGAACGCCTTCACTTTCTATTATTCCGTCAAATTCAAAATCAGAATCCCTAAAATTACTTTTCTTACTTTTAAAATTTGGGTTTTGATTTTGTTTATTTAACTGATTTGGATTTACTTTTTTTACAGGCGCAGCGACTTCTTGCGTTTCAGCAGCATCATTTGCAACAACCTCTTCAGTTTCTTTGTTGAGTTCCTTTGCTTCTTCTTTATCCTTTTTTAAAGCAATTTTCTTTTCGTATGCTGATTTATTAAACTTAATAATCTTGCCTACTTTTTTTTCTGACACTGAAGATTCATTTCCTGATTCAGCCTCATTCACAGCTTCTACTTGAGCTTGAACTTCTGCAGGAACATCAATCTTAGCTTCAAGATCTGTGTCTACTGGAGCTTCCCCATTATTAGAAGGACTAATTTTTGCTTTTTGAATGGCCGCTTTTTTAACGGGAACGATACGAGCTCTTTTAGGCTTATCGTCCTCGGCAATGGATTCCATTTTTAAATCTAAAGCTGGCTCAACTCTAGTTGTTTGATGTTCTAAAATCTGACCTATTAAGGTTTCTTTTTTAACACCGTTAAACTTTATGGTTTTAGCTGCTTTAGCTATAGCTTGAAGCTCAGAAAGCTTCATTTCTTTTAATGCAAAAATATCAAACATGAATGTTCTATTGGTTTAATTAATTTGGATAATACTAAAAAGATAGGTAGTAACTATATCATTATGAATTGACCGCAGTATGAAGTGCTTACGGTACTCTTATGCAATAATACGAATAAAATTTAATGATACAATAGTATTTTAAAAAAAGAAAATATATTTTTGTCAAACAAAATTAACAAAATGATACAAAGAATTCAGACGATATATTTATTTCTTGCTTTTGTAGTGACAGGAATATTACCTTTTTTATTTCCGCTTTGGACCATGAGCGACGGAAAGGAATATTT
Organism: uncultured Flavobacterium sp.; assembly: GCF_963974175.1. Classification (GTDB taxonomy): domain Bacteria; phylum Bacteroidota; class Bacteroidia; order Flavobacteriales; family Flavobacteriaceae; genus Flavobacterium. The sequence goes on along the minus strand of NZ_CAXBBR010000009.1, from coordinate 90,187 downwards.
TTTTATGCAAAATCAGTTTTATGTTATACTTTTGGGTTTAAGCACTACGATTTCAATTGTAAGTGTTGTTTCCTATAAAAAAAGACAAAATCAATTTGTTATTGGCAGATTGAATATAATTTTAAATTTAATTTTATTGGGATTATTTGTATATCGTTCACTAAACTTATCTGGAGAAACAGTTCTTGTTTCTGAGAAAGGTATTGGGATGTTTCTTCCTATTGTTGCTATCGTATTATTAGTATTAGCTAATAAGGCCATCAAAAAGGACGAAGATCTTGTAAAATCTGTGGACAGATTGAGGTAGACCCATAACATTAGTTTATTAGTGCGAAGAGAACCCGAATGTAAATTCGGGTTTTTTTGTGCCCATAACTGAGAATAGCGCAACAAATAAAACTATTTAAGTAAATTATTGTCCTTTTTTTTCTAATTTTGGTCTAATCCCCTACGGCATGAAAGATAAAATACGAATACACCTTGCAGATGATCATCAAGTACTAATAGACGGTATGCGTACGCTGCTAAATACGGTCCCTAATTTTGAGGTCATCGGGTTTTCTTTAGACGGCACCAACCTTTATGATGAAGTAATCAACAATAAGGCAAATATTCTTATTCTGGACATTAGCATGCCAAAAAAAGACGGAATAGAAGTAATTAAAGAGTTTACAAAAAAAGGGTATCCGTGCAAAGTAATAATCCTATCTAGTTATGATGACTTAAAGATTATTCAGGAAGTCATGAAATTAGGCGTGAGCGGTTATTTGACTAAACAATGTGCTGGAGAAAATATTGTGGAAGCTATTCAAGCTGTTTCTAACGGAGAAGAATATTTTTGTAATACTGTTAGAGAAAAAATATTCAATACCGCAACAAAAAACAATTCAAAATTAAACAAGGAAAATTCAATCGTAGATTCCATTTTAACGGGGAGAGAACTTGAAATTATCATTTTAATTGCATTAGAGCATAGCGGAAAAGAGATTAGTGAGAAATTGTTTATCAGCACTAATACCGTCGAAACGCACCGTAAAAACATCATGAAAAAGCTAAAAGCAAAGAACACAATCAGCTTGGTTAAGTTTGCTCTTAAAAACAAATTGATTAAATCATAAGTTTATTTATTTTTCATAATCTGTAGTTGTCTATGCTTTTAAAAAACAAACCGTTATTAATTCTTTTATTACTGCTTACTGCTTGTACTAGTATATTTGCTCAATCTAATCTAGTTGACAAACAAAAGATAGCAGATATAATTCGTGAAGCAACGCTTCTGATGAAAGAACAGAAATACGAGAAATCATTAATAAAATCACGAATTGCCTTAACAAAATCAATCCAAATTAATGATGATTACTTAATAGCAAGTTGTTATAATACTATTGCAGCTAATTTTGATGAGTTAAGTGAATTCGACAAAGCTTTTTTCTACTATCAAAAAGGACTTGTATATGCTAACAGAACCAACAATAGCGAATTAAAAAACTGGCTCTACAACAATCTAGGAAACATCTATTGTTTTGATAAAAAAGAATACAAAAAAGGGATTTACTACTATAAAAAGTCACTTGATTATAGCAAAAGAATTGGCGATTCAGTACAAATTGTTTTTACAAATCTGAATATAACTTGGGCTTATTTTGACATTGGCGATTTCAACTCAGGCGCCCCGTACCTCGATTTTGTCAATAAATACCATCCTAAATTTGGCGACGAATCAACAATTGTTGCCTTAAATATGCTTAATGGAATGTATTATGGCTACAGAAACGAACCTAAAATAGCCACTTCTTTCTTTGAAAAAGCCATCTTACTGGGGGAAAAAGGAGACGAAAAATCAGATCTATCATTTACACATCAGGAATATTCTAAGTTTTTATTGAAAAATGGCGACTTTGAAAAAGCATATCAAAATTTAGCAGCCTATAATACCATCACAGCAAACCTTAATTATGAAGAGAAGGTAAAAAAAATCAATGTCGCTGGAATCAATCTCCAATTAGATGAATACAAAAGAGAGGTTGATAATATCGAGACAAAATACAAAACCAAAGAGCAGCTACTGATAGAAAAACAGACCAAGAACAAGCAAATAAGCGTTATTATTATCTCATTACTGCTATTAGCCATTATCCTTTTCTACTTTTTCTTTCAAAATACAAAACTGAAACAAAAAAACAAGCTCAGCGAAATCCAAAGTAAAATTCAGGAAAATATCATTAATGCATCCATCAATGGTCAAGAGCTGGAACGAAAAAAAATTGCCAACTTCTTGCATGACAACATCAGCGCTTTACTATCATCGGCAGGTTTACATTTGAGTGTATTTAGTTCGAAGAATACTATCGAATCAGAAGAAATAGTAAAAACAAAAGCCATCTTAAAAGAAGCCCATGATAAGGTACGCGATTTGTCCCATGAACTTTTACCTTCATTGCTGGCGCGTTTCGGCCTCTTTTATGCGCTTAATGATTTGTGCGAAAAAAACTCAAATTCCAGTATCCAGTTTGAATATTCAAGTACAATCGATGAAAAAACACGATACAATGTTGAATTTGAAATGAAAATGTATTTTATGATAACGGAGTTGTTGAATAACATCAATAAACACAGCGGGGCCAAAAACACAACCCTTAGCTTACAGCAAGTAAACGATCAATTACTAATTCATGTTTGGGATAACGGAACAGGCTTTGACACTAACAAATACAATACTATTGAAGGTTTTGGGCTGAATCAAATTAATGCCAGAATAAACAATATGAAAGGGGAGCTAGTTGTACAGTCCAAACTAAATTCAGGAACATCAATACACATTAAAGTTCCTATTTCACATCTTGCATAGCTAGACTCGTTTTTCAATTTCAATAATCTCCAAGTCTTTTATTTTGTCTCCCTCTATTACAAAGCGCAACATGGTGCGTACCTGATGAAACCCACTTTTTCCGCAAGCTCCGGGGTTCATATGCAACAGATTATGCTTCTTATCAAACATAACTTTCAAAATATGCGAATGCCCACAAATAAATAATTTGGGTGGATTTGCAGCCATCTCCGCTTTTATAGCAGGATTGTATTTCCCTGGATACCCACCAATATGCGTAATCCATACATCAACCCCTTCACACATAAAACGATTGTGAAGCGGAAACTCTAAGCGCGCTTTGGCATCATCAATGTTTCCATAAACCGCACGCAGCGGCTTTAGTTTTTTTAAAGTATCAGTCACGGTTAAATCGCCAATATCTCCGGCATGCCACACCTCGTCCGCCTGAGCGACATATTTCAATATGGTATCATCAATGTGACTGTGTGTATCAGAAAGCAAAAGAATTTTTTTACTCAAAATTTTATGTTATTTTTTTGATTTTAGTGGGCTTCGATTTTAATTTTAAGGAGCTAATCCAGCTATCCGCTTGTATTTTTTTATTTTTTTAAAGACAAAAAATAAAAAGGATAACACTTCTATCTGGGCTAGGAATTTTGGTAAAATTAGACATTCCGACTCCAAATAAAAAATAAATTTCAGCCCAAAAAAAGCTTGCTTTTGGTTGATATAGTCTTCTAAAGCTTATGGCAAACCTCACTTCAGTTCGAGTGATTTTTAAAGTTACGTATAATAATATCCTATAAAAATAATGTCCCGCTTTAAAAATTATATCGAGAACAAGCAGTTAAACAAAAGATCCCGATACATTTTGGCTATAGATTCCCGTAACTAATCACATTCTATCAGCCAAAACACTCGAACAAAGGAGTCGTGAATGACAGCGAAATAGTTACAAAAATAGTATGACTTTGGCTCTACTTGAAAAAAATTAAATAAGTATCTTTGTGCCATTAATTGTGTAAACATGATTTCCTTAAGCGCAATCTGATTGTGAAGTAAAAAGAGGGAAATCTGAAAGTTCAAATGAGGTATTTTATAAAATTAGCATATAACGGAACCCTATACCACGGCTGGCAATACCAACCGAATGCGGCGTCAGTTCAAGAAACACTGAACAAGGCTGTTTCTACCTTGCTCAACTCAGAAATCAGTGTTATGGGAGCCGGACGTACAGATACTGGTGTTCACGCTAAGCAAATGTATGCTCATTTTGATTTTGAAACTCCTTTTGACGTGCCGAGTTTAGTTCATAAACTCAATTCTTTTTTACCAAAAGATATTACGGTTTACGATATTATTGCCGTTGCAGACGAAGCTCATGCCCGTTTTGATGCTTTAAAGCGAACCTATGAATACCATGTCAACACTTTTAAGGATCCATTTTTGCAAGAGCAGAGTTGGTACTTTCATCAAAAATTAGATGTTGAACTGATGAATAAAGCGGCAGCGCTGTTGTTTAATCACATCGATTTTCAATGTTTCTCGAAGGTAAACACGGACGTAAATACCTTTGATTGCACGATTTTTGAAGCGAACTGGAAACAAAACAACAACCAACTCGTATTTACGATTTCGGCCAATCGTTTTTTGAGAAATATGGTACGTTCTATTGTGGGAACATTAGTAAACGTAGGGCTAAACAAGATTACACTTGATGATTTTAATACCATCATCCTAAATAAAAATAGAGATAAAGCGGGGTTTTCAGTACCAGCTCATGGTTTATATCTGACTGAAATAGAATACGATTATATTAGCTCATAAGAGAAAATCCTTTGTACCTAGTGATTAGTACTTAGCACCAAGGACTTTAAAATAAATACATCCATAGCCCTGATGGCAATGGAAATCCTTGAGCGCCGGGGTTCGGCGGTCAAGATTGTAATGAACAGCAGGATTAAGCTCCTGAAAAAACTGAACTAAATTCAGCTTAAAAAAAATGAAAGCAAAAGCATTCGACACCCGATTATTCAAACGAATATTACAATATACTAAGCCATATCAATGGCGTTTTAACGGCGTAATTATATTTGCCATCTCCTTATCCGTATTTGCTGCGTTGCGTCCGTATTTACTGAAGCAAACCGTAGACGGATACATCCAAACCGAGGATGCCAAAGGCTTATTATACTACATCACCTTGATGGGTATAGTGCTGTTGTGCGAAGTATTCTCCCAGTTTTACTTTGTTTTTTGGGCGAACTGGCTAGGACAAGACATCGTAAAAGACATTCGAATCAAATTATTCAAACACATCTTGAGTTTCAGAATGAAATATTTTGATTTGGTACCGGTTGGTCAACTGGTAACCCGATCTGTATCGGATATCGAATCAATTGCGCGTATTTTTAGTCAGGGTTTATTTATGATTATCAGTGACTTAATGAAAATGGTGGTGGTGCTGTTTTTCATGTTCTACATGAACTGGCAATTGACTTGGATTGTGATTGTGGCGATGCCTGTTTTAGTGTTTATAACGAGAATATTTCAGCGTAAGATGCAAGTGGCTTTTGAGGACGTTAGAAACCAAATTTCAAACATGAATTCCTTTGTACAGGAACGAGTGACGGGAATGAAGATTGTGCAACTGTTCAACAGGGAAGAAATTGAAGCCAATAAATTTAAAGAGATCAATGACAAACATAAAAAGGCGTGGATAAAAACAATTCTTTACAACTCCATTTTCTTTCCCATTGCTGATATTATTTCCTCGCTAACCCTTGGTTTTATTATCTTTTATGGCGGAATCAAGATACTGAATGGCGATAATTTCACCACTTTTGGAGATTTGTTTTCGTACACGATGTTTATAGGGATGTTATTTAATCCTTTGCGCCAGATTGCTGATAAGTTCAATGAGATGCAACTAGGAATGATTGCTGCCAATCGTGTTTTTGCCATTATCGACACACAAGATCAAATTCAAGATACAGGAACCGTTGAAGCGCCTATATTCCTTGGAAATATTCAGTTCAAAGACGTCCGTTTCAGCTATATTCCTGATGAAGAGGTGATAAAAGGAATCGATTTAAATGTAAAAGCGGGAGAAACTGTTGCTATCGTAGGTTCTACAGGTGCTGGAAAATCTACTATTATCAATTTACTAAACCGTTTTTATGAAATTAATAGCGGTACCATTTGTATTGATAATGAAAATATTGAAAACTATACTTTGGGATCACTGCGCAAGCAAATTGCGGTGGTACTGCAAGACGTATTCCTATTTGCTGACACTATTTTCAACAACATAACGTTGAACAACTCTACAATTACTAGAGAAGATGTTTTGGCTGCGGCCAAGGAAATTGGGGTACATGACTTTATTATGAGTTTACCGGATAATTATGACTTTGATGTAAAGGAACGCGGCGTAATGCTGTCTTCAGGACAACGTCAATTGATTGCTTTCTTGAGAGCTTATGTGAGTAACCCTAGTATTCTTATTCTGGACGAAGCGACTTCTTCGATTGATACTTATTCTGAAGAATTGATACAACGTGCTACGGAAACTATAACCACAGGAAGAACCTCGATTGTAATTGCCCACAGACTCGCAACTATAATCAATGCTGATAAAATTGTGGTAATGGATAAGGGATTAATCGTGGAACAAGGAACACATCAGGAATTGATCAATAAAGAAAACGGCTATTATAAGAACCTGTATGATTCACAGTTTTCAGTAGCTAATTAGGTTTTGGGTTATGGGTTATGGGTTTTGGGGGTTGGGTTTTGGGTGTTAGGTTATGGGTTATGAGAAGTAATTAACTTATATTTGAAATCGTCGTAAAAGGTTATAAATTAAAGAACAGAAGGGTTTAGCTTTTTAATTAAAGTTGAACCCTTTTTATATAAATATTTAAAACTGATTGAGGATTACTACTGGTTCATGGACTTTTCACAATTCACTTCTCACTACTCACTTTTCACAATTCACTTCTCACTACTCACGATTCACGATTCACTTCTCACTTTTACCCAACTCCACCCCTCCTTTTGCCCCACTACCCTCGCTTTAAACTCATTCTTAAACCTCACTTTTTTAATCTTTAAAACTTTGTTCCTCCTAATCTTTCCCAAAACAGAATAAATTCTTAAATTCGCCAAATCAATTAATTTAGAAAAACGTGTAAAAATGAAATACGATATCATTGTTTTAGGAAGTGGACCAGGCGGATATGTTACTGCCATTAGAGCATCGCAATTAGGTTTTAAAGTAGCCGTGATTGAAAAAGAAAGCTTAGGTGGTGTATGCTTGAACTGGGGTTGTATCCCTACCAAAGCATTATTAAAATCAGCACAGGTTTTTGATTATCTAAAACATGCTTCTGATTATGGATTGACTGTTTCATCATTTGACAAAGATTTTCCTGCCGTAGTACAACGCAGTAGAACCGTTGCTTCAGACATGAGTAAAGGAGTTCAGTTCTTGATGAAAAAAAATAAAATCGACGTAATTAATGGTTTTGGAAAACTAAAACCAGGAAAAAAAGTTGATGTTACTGACAAAGACAATAAAGTTACAGAATATAGTGCAGACCATATTATCGTTGCTACTGGAGCTCGCTCTCGTGAATTACCAAGCTTGCCGCAAGATGGCGTAAAAGTTATTGGTTACCGTCAAGCAATGACTTTACCTACACAACCAAAATCGATGATCATCGTAGGTTCTGGGGCAATAGGTGTCGAATTTGCACATTTTTACAATTCAATGGGTACTGAGGTAACTATTGTAGAATTTATGCCAAACATTGTTCCTGTTGAAGACGAAGACATTTCGAAACAAATGGAGCGTTCAATGAAAAAATCTGGAGTAAAAATCATGACCAACTCTTCTGTTGAGAAAATTGATACTACTGGAGCAGGTGTAAAAGCATTTGTAAAAACGGCCAAAGGAGAAGTAGTCCTAGAAGCAGACATTTTACTTTCAGCTGTTGGAATTAAAACTAACATTGAAAACATTGGACTGGAAGAAGTAGGAATCGCTACTGACAGAGATAAAATTCTTGTAAACGCATACAACGCAACTAACATTCCTGGATACTATGCCATTGGTGATGTTACACCGGGACAAGCATTAGCTCACGTAGCTTCTGCTGAAGGAATCAACTGTGTGGAGAAAATTGCAGGAATGCATGTAGAGCCTATCGATTACGGAAACGTACCGGGTTGTACTTATGCCACTCCTGAAATTGCTTCTGTAGGTTTAACTGAAAAACAAGCTAAAGAAAAAGGATACGAATTGAAAATTGGTAAGTTCCCTTTCTCAGCATCAGGAAAAGCAAAAGCTTCTGGAACACCAGACGGATTTGTAAAAGTAATTTTTGATGCCAAGTATGGTGAATGGTTAGGATGTCACATGATAGGTGCAGGAGTAACTGATATGATTGCTGAGGCAGTTGTAGCTCGTAAACTGGAAACTACAGGACATGAAATCCTAAAAGCAATTCATCCTCACCCTACAATGAGTGAAGCCGTTATGGAAGCAGTTGCTGACGCTTATGGCGAAGTAATACATTTGTAAAATAATCAACATGTAAAGACGCACTGAAGTGTATCCCTACAACAATTACATCAATCCGATTTGTGAAAGCAAGTCGGATTTTTTTATGGGCGTGCCCCAGCTTCCACTCCGTTCCAGCAGCGTCAGGCTGTACATTGCAATCTTTTATTTCGTTGCACTACATAAAAGGATTTCCACTGCCATCCTTCACGCGAGCACCACACACCACTTCTATTTTCAACACTCACTTCTCCCTTTTCATACTCTCTTTTTCTTACCTTTAAAACCAGAAAATCAGCACACTACGAACTGGACAGCAAAACTCATCGTACACAAGACATAAAAACGTATAGCCGTATATTTTGAAAAAAATGCCGACTTAATATCCCGTATCAAACAAGTAGACGGAGCAAGATGGAGTCAACAAAAAATGCTTTGGCATATTCCTGACACGATAGAAAACAGAGAACGTTTCAACATAGCACCACTCTCCCACTCTTTACCATCAATGGAGGGAATAGAGCAAATTGAGAAATTCAAGCAATGGCTGCGCTCTAAACGCTATAGCCAAAGCACCATTGCAACTTATAGCGAAGCCTTGAAATCTTTCCTGGTCTTCTATAGAGAAAAACCAGTTGCCAAAATCACAAATGAAGACGTGATTATATACAACAACGACTATATATTGAAGAACAAGCTTTCGGCCTCGTATCAAAATCAGATTGTTCACCCCGTTGGATAAAAAATCGAACCTATGTATTACTACGTTTATGTTATGTTAAGTGAAAAAGATAATCAGTTTTATACTGGTTACACCTCCGATTTAAAAAAGAGGTTAAATGAACATCTATCAGCTAAAGTGCAATCTACTAAATATAGATTGCCTCTAAAATTAATATATTTTGAAGGATGCATAAACCAACAAGATGCTACCAGGAGAGAGAAATATTTAAAATCCGGAAATGGAAAAATATATCTTAGAAACCGAATGCGTCATTTTTTTTATCCTACGGGGTAAATGCAATAAAATTATTTTTTATGACGGTCAGAGAAACCAAAATGGAAGTTGATAAAATTCACCGTCCCAAAAGGGCCAAAGTTTTACCTAATGTATTAAGTAAAGAAGAAATAAAACTGATCTTGAACGCACACAGCAACATCAAACATAAATCAATGCTAAGCATGATTTACAGTTGCGGGTTACGCAGAAGTGAACTTTTAAATTTAAAATTCTCAGATATTGATTCGAAAAGGAATATTGTGCTGCTAAAGAATGCTAAAGGAAAAAAAGATAGAATTACACCTCTGAGTCCAATGATATTAACAATGCTTCGTGAATATTATATCGCTTACAAACCAAAAACCTGGCTTTTTGAAGGACAAGCTCCTGGACAACCCTATTCTGAAAAAAGCCTGCAAAGTATTTTAAAGCAAGCATTACAAAAAACAGGAATCACAAAGCCTGTCACTTTAAATTGGTTGCGGCACAGTTATGCAACTCATCTACTAGAAAGCGGCACTGATTTGCGCTATATTCAGGAATTATTAGGACATAATAGCAGTAAAACTACTGAAATATACACTCACGTTAGTACGAAAAGCCTGCAACAAATAAAAAGCCCCTTTGATGATTTGTAAGAAATAAAGTAATATATTTGATTGGACAAAACGAAACGAAACTTCACATATACACCGAAAAAAGGGTAGATTGGCGAAGTTTTATTTCGTCTATATACAAGTTGGCAGATATTTTAGAAAAAACCGAGAGAAAACAAAAAGAAATAGATAATAATTTATATGGAAGCATCATTAAAGCTAATTAAACTTCAACTACAGAATATACAAACTCGCTTAATTTGGACAATTAACCAAATACCGAATGCCAATAATACACTTTATGAAATTTCAAATTTAAAAGAATTACGAGTAATAATAAGTGAATTAGAATCAATGGGACTTTTTGAAAGCGTCACTAAAATTCTATTAGACTCAGCAATTTTTACAACTTCAAATGATACTATTAGAGTTCAAGCTAATGAAAATTCGCTAATATCAATCCAATTAAATCTTTTAAAAAGTTTAATTGAAAATTTTTATGAAGTCTTAAAAAGCACCGTTCCAGAAGAAAGTATTGACTCAATAAATATAAAATTACCTCCTGTAAATGACTTTGATGAGCTTTCGAAAGTATCTCGAGAAATCCACGTTGGATTAACACAAGTAATATTTAACGAAGAAGTAAATGGACAAACTAGAATTATTAGTGTTGAAAATGGTTCTATATGGCTCAATGTTTTAGTTGGAACAACCGCTGTAACTGTCATAGCCAGTTTAGTTTGGTCAGCTGCAGTGATTTTCAAAAAAATTCAGGAAGGAAAATTATTAGAAGAACAAGTCAGAGGATTAAAAGTTAAAAATGAAAGTTTAGAAGATATATTAAAAGCACAAAAAGCAGAAACAAATTTAATGATTCAAGCTGAAGCCGAACACTTGAATTCTGAACATTTTAAAGTCAATGCACCCGAAAATATTCAAAAAATAAAAAACTCGATTACAATTTTTGCTGAATTAATCGGTAAAGGTGCAGAAATACATCCAGCATTGGTCGCACCAGAAAATGTATCAAATTTATTTCCAGACCCGACTAAATTAATAGGATTAGAATCTAAAATAAAAAGACTTACAGTTCCAAGTGCAAACTAATACAAAACATCTGCCAACCACCATTTTGAGCTAGCTGGAGTTTAGTGGAATTATCGTTTCGCATCAACTTTTCTGCAAAGCCGAAAGTTGAAAGGTTACGAACCACACACCATCTCAAAGCGGCAAGACGTTATGCGACATTTACCCACAGAAACCAAAAAAGTATGAAATTAGAACAATGGGTTTTATTTATCGATATGCTCGGTTACCGCGAAATTAACGGTGAAATCAACAACGATAAGTATGCTAATGATTTTCTTGATTTTATGAAATCAAATGAGAAGATTTTTAATGACCAAAATAATCCCGAAATTAAAAATCTTTATCAAAGTGAGTCTTTTGATTTGTACAAATATTATGAAATCCAAACAACTTTCGTTTCAGATTCGTTAATTATTAATTTTAAACCAAAAGAATTTGAAGAGATTCTTTCAGAGCAAATTCGGATGATGCATTCAGCGAACACTCTATTTATAATTATGAATCGACTTCAAACATACATATTTAATTGTTTAAAAGAACACGGAATATTAGTGCGAGGTGGAATATCCAATAAGTATTGTTTAATACGTGATAATTATGCTGTCGGTGACGGAGTGATTGATGCGTATTTTAATGAGTCAAAACGAGCTGTAAATCCTAGAATTGTATTAAGCCAAAACATCACAGACAATACACAATTCATTAAAGCATTCAATTTCATCTCGAAACAAATTTATGATCGAGATACATTTTTAAGAGTTGATGATGATGGGGTTTATTATTTAGATTATTTGAAATACAATATTAGAATTGTATTTACTACAATGCTTGGGAATTTGGATGCTTTAAAGACAGTTAATGGATTTCTTGTAGTACACAGAGATATAATTAAACAAAAGATAATAGATATTGATCAACAGATAAATCTTGAAAGTGACGAGGAAAATTTGAAAGTATTAAACAAAATAAAGTCTAAAATTATTTGGCTTAAAAATTATCACAATGAAAGTATGAAAGAAGCAATTCCAGAACTAGAAATTTAATATTAAAACGTCGCATAACAGCGGTTTTGCAAGATTGCGAATTTTCTGCTAAATTCAAGTTCACGTTTCGCAAGAACATTTATCTTAGCGGAAAGTAATCAATTACGCAGTTCGCAACCTTGCAAAGCCACATAACGTTATGTGCAAGCTTACCAAAAAATGAGAAAATCAGTATTCATATTATTACTCTTTATTAATTCGATCTATAGTCAAGATAAATCGAATGGATTAAGCATTAGTGGAAATCTAAAAGTTCTTTTTGGACTTGAACTTATTACGCCAAAAAGCATATTATTAGAACTTAGGCCAAATCTCAAAATTGCTGATATTGATAGTTTAGGAAACTACAAATTCGAAAATTTAAAAAGCGGAGTTTATAAGATTAAAGTTATCGATTTCAATATAAAACCAAAAGAATTTGAAGTTGAGATAAAAGATAAGTCGATTACCAATTTCGATTTACTTGTAACCTCAGATTGCGAAATAAATAAAGAGATTGCCGAAATCGATATTAAACTAAAGAAACCAAGATTGCTACTAATTGGGAGTATTGCTCCAATAATTTATCATAATCAAGGTGAATTTGAGAAAAAGTATAATATAGAATACTATGATTTTGGTTGTATGCCTCCAAATGAAGAATGTGTAATTCAATACAATAAAACTGTTTTTAATTATCTAGACAAAAAATATGGTCGGAAATGGCGTAAAGAAGTTCGAAAAGACGTTATTGGAATAAATTAAAGCCAGCACATAACAGCTGTTTTGAGTTAGCTGGAGTTTAGTCGAATTACCGTTTCGCATCAAGTTTTCGTTAAGCCGAAAACTGAGCGTTTACGAACTTCCAGCCATCTCAAAGTGGCGAAACGTTAGCACTAACCAACAATCGAATCGGGAAAAAAATATGAATAAAATTGAGTTTACAGATATAAATAGATTCTTAACTTCACTAGGTACAATCTTCATTGGTCTAGCATTTTTATTACCGTGGTTTATTATTCAAAATAATTCTGTAGTCCTAATTGATGAAGAAAAAATAAAAAAACTGACACCAATTGCAAAAGAGATTATTCAAAATCAGCAAAATACGCTCTTGACAGTTAATAATTTATTTCCCATTATATCTTCGACTTTAGTCCTTACTGGCTTTCTTATGCTTTTTTTAGGATTGTATAGATGGAACAAACGGCAACTTATAACAGACAGAATTCAAGATGAAGAATTAAAATCAAAGGAGTTTCAAAATTTAAGTACTGAAATGAAGAGAGAAATAATTGCTGATGATATTAAATTAGCTGATGATATCGAACTGAATGATGACGAAAATGATTTAAATATTGATGAAAATTTAAACCAAGATATTGATAACTACTTAAATATAGAAAATCGAATTTACTTACAATTGGCCGAATTTTACAAGCGTGAATACTCTCCTTCACAAAACATTAAAATCGGAAATTTTAATTATGACGTAATCTTAAAGAGTAAAGATATTTCATTAAGATCAGATAAAATAATCGAGATAAAGTTTTATAAAAACACAATTTCAATTGAAAACTTAAAAGAGGCTGCAACTCAATTAACTCTTTCGTCCAAGTATTATGAAAAAACTTTTAAAAGACGCAGTGCCCCTACTCTTTTAGTTATATATTCTGGTAATGAGTATCCACTTAGTTTATACCAATATCGTAAAACTATAAGAGAGTACTGTAAAACACTAAATAAGTTAGTTAATATAAAATTTATAGCAGAAGATAAAATTGATACTTATAAACCAGAAAATTTATTAAAAAATTACATAAAAGGCTAGTGCTAACACACGTCTTGTGCCATTTGCGAATTTTGTGGAATTATCGTTCCGCATCAAGTTTTCGTTAAGCCGAAAATTGAGCGGTTACGCACTTCCAGCCATCTCAAAGCAGCAAAACGTTGTGCAACATTTAAAAAAACACGTCAATCTTAAAATGAACAAATGAAAAAAATCCTTTTATTACTATTAGTTTTAGTTAGCCTACAAACACAAGCCCAAAAAATCACACCAGAAAATTATTATGAGTATTTTGTAAAATTTTTGCCTGGTAATAAATTGACAACAGCTTGGGTTAACAAATACGAAGTTGCCCAAATCTTAGAAGAAGAGATGAAAAAAGCTGGTTTTGAGTGGATTTCGACATTTAGATTAATAAAGATTAGTGATGGAGAATATGTTACTGCAATTTGTTTTTCCGAAAAATCAAAAGTTGGTTTTCTATATGAAGGAAGTCATGCAATGCCAGATATTAAAAGGAAAAGCTTGAAAAGCATGTACAAAGAAAATACTGGAAATGATTATGCCGAAAAAATTGTTCCGCTAGAAGGCGATTCTCAATTTATTAAAATTAAAGAAATTCCTAACAATTTCATTATTGTAAAAGAAGGTCCGTATTGGTATCAATTTACAGAAAAGCCTCAGACAGAAAAAACTTTGGTAGACAAACAAACAATATTAGAAATTTTACGAAGTGATATCAAATCCATGATTTCTACATTAAAAAAATAAACGTTGCATAACCTCCATTTTTAAATAGCTGGAATTTAGTGGAATTACCGCTTCGCATCATATTTATTCAAAGCCGAAAATTGAAAGGTTACGAACCACACACCATCTCAAAGTGGCAAAACGTTAGCAAACAGTTTAAGACAAACACAAGTAAAAAAGCTTAAAAATGAAAATAAGTTATAAAAAAAGAAATAAGAATTTCAATCTAATTTTCGGGTTGATGTGGTTAGTTTGGTTTTTTATCCTAATTCTAACAACAGATAAACCGAATTGGACTGATTATGGTTGGATTGTAATTTCTGCAATGTATTTGAGTTTGTATTTTTACCAAAGGCAAAATAAATATTTAACAATTGAACACGGATTTATAAAAGAGAATAGTCCATTTGGAAAGAAAATAAATCTAACTGATATAAAGCAAATCAAAAAATTTGCTGGAGATTATATCATAAAAACAGAAAAAACTAAATTGACAATCAATACACAAATAATCGACCCGAATTCACTTACTGAATTGAAAAACGAATTGGATAAACTGAACGTCGAATGGAATTAAAAACCGATTTGCTAACCGCCATTTTGAGCTAGCTGGAATTTAGTGGAATTACCGCTTCGCATCATATTTATTCAAAGCCGAAAATTGAAAGGTTACGAACCACACACCATCTCAAAGCGGCAAAACGTTGGCAGTAATTATAAATCGTAATGACGAATTCAATAACTTAATGCAACAAAAGAAAATAAAGAATGGATAATATTAGTTTATTGGTTATTGTAACTTCAATTTCGCTGTTCATTTCATTGTTTCTTGCCTTTTTTCTATTTAGCATTAAAACAAAACAAAAGACAAGCAATGCTCTTTTTGCTATTTTTTTAATTTTAACGGCAATAGATGTTAGTGGACCTTTGCTAAGTTTAGTCGTTCAAAAACCTTCAAATCTAGGAATGCTTAGAAATACATTTGCATTCTTACAAATTCCTGTTTTTTATCTGTATGTCTTATCTGTTTGCTATTCAGATTTTAAGCTTAAACCCAAATATTTAGTACACCTGCTTCCATTTTTGATTGGAAATGTTATTTTATTACCTCGTTTTTACTCCGTAAATGAAGTATCTAAAATTAATTTTCTTCAAAATCGTCAAAGTATATTTGAACTGCAATTCAATCACATTCTTTTTCATACTCAAATCGTTGTTTATCTTATTGCAGTTTTTATGCTATTGCGAAAAACAAAAAAATTATACCTTGAAAATTATGCAGGAGCCAATATTAATTCCTATCAGTGGTTGTTCCAGTTTACAACAGCACTGACAATTTTATATTTGATTGCTCTTGTAAAAAACATTTTTAAATTTTCGGAATATGAATACATCTCTGAAGGGATCAATAGTGGACTCCTAATTTTTCAATTGTTTATTACTTGTTGGTATTTATTGAAAGCATTAAACAATCCAGGTTTGTTTCGAAATATCGATTCAAAATTAAAATTGGTTTCTGATATTATTCTGGAAGATAAAGACAGCGAGTCTTTGGCAGGAAATGAAAAAAAGCAAGAGGATACGTTATTGAAATTAAAACAGTTTATGATTGCCGAAAAACCCTTTCTAAATCCTTCTCTAACCATTCAAGATATTTCAAATACAATTCAAATCCCAACTCGGGAGTTATCCATTTTAATCAATCATGAATTAGATCAGCATTTTTATGATTTCGTTAATTCTTATCGAATAGAACATGCTATGGAAATTTTAAAAGACAATACAAAAAGTAAGGTAACTATTTTAGAAATTCTTTATGAAGTGGGCTTTAATTCGAAATCTTCTTTTAATACGGCTTTTAAAAAACACACAGGTAGCACACCAACTGATTATCGTAAAATATTGTATAACAATGTTTTGTAACTATTCGTACTTGTTGTTTTATTTACTCGTACTTATTTTTTAAAACAAAAGCGTTCGAATACATCCACTCGGTCGCCTAGTCTTGATTTCTATCTCAAATTTGTATCGAAATAATTTTTTAACTTAAAAATACGATACCATGAAAAACCCTTTTTATTTACTACTTCTTTTAGTAACGATCTCGAGTGGCCAAACAAGTCATAAAGCATCGACAAAAAAAACAGATTACAACTTTCTTACCGACAGCTTAAACATTAACCCACAATTAGAAAAATACAAACTTCCCGGATTTAGTGTTGTTGTTTTTGAAAACTACGAGATCGTTTATTCTGAGCAATTTGGTGTAAAATCGGTAAATTCCAAAGAAAAGATAGATAAAAACACTGCTTTTTCAACGGCATCAATTTCAAAACCTATTACAGCTCTACTTTGTTTTATGCTTGAAGAAAAAGGCTTAATTAATTTAGATGAGCCCATAGACAAATACTTAAAACGTTGGCATTTGCCAAAAAGTAAGTTTACTGAAAATAATAGTCCAACTTGGAAACAATTTCTGAATCATACAGCTGGTACAAGTCAAGGTGGTTTTGAAGACCATTATGACGGAGAAGCTATTCCAACACTAAAGCAAAGTCTTTTAGGGCAAATACCGAGATATGATAAAGAAATAGAATTTTTGTTTACACCTGGAACTAGCTGGCAATACAGCGGTGGTGGTTATACCATTATTCAAATGGCATTAGAAGACACTTTTAATAAACCTATTGCAGTGCTTGCATCAGACTATATTTTTTCTCCTATTGGCATGAACAATACAACAATGATACAGCCTAATGAAAATGGATTTCTAACTAATGTGGCTCTTGTTCATGATAAAGACGGAAAAGTGATTAAAACAGGAATGCCAATTATTCCACAAGTTGCACCATCAGGAATGTGGTCTACACCAACGGATTTGGCTAAACTGGCTATTGAAATGCAAAATGCTTTACGTAATAAAAACAATAAAGTAATTTCTAATACTTTGGCAAAAAAAGTAACAGCAGTAACGGCGTTACAAAATGCTGTTGGCGGCTGGAGCTATGGATGGCAAAAGTCTTTCGGTTACAATAACTATGATTGGTTTTTGTGTAACGGTTCTAACACTGGAGTGGGTGGTACTTTGGGAGCTACTATGACAGGTGGAAATGGCTTTGCATTTCTTGCCAATGGTGAAAAACCTAATCGTTTCCCTGTAATGAGTCACACGCAAAAAACAATTCTACAACTGATGGACTGGAAAGGAAAAACATTTAATGATGAAATTCAGGAAATACCTTTAACTCTAAAAGAAAAACTGATTGGTACTTATGATGATTTTCTTTATGGTCAGGGAGTTGAAACCAAAATAGTAGAAAAAAATAACCGTCTCTATGTAGAATCTCAGCTTTTGGAACATTTTAAAGGAAAAAATGATAATGAGTTGGTCTATCTAAAAAATGGATTATTTAGAATTATCGATTATCCTAACTTGTTACAATTTGAGTTTGACCAAGGGAAGCCAAATGCTGTAATCTTAACAAGGGATAATTTGAATAGCAAAGTTCCATTAATTGCTATTGAAAAATAACTACTGCCAACAGCGGTTTTAAGAAATTGGGCTTTTAGGGAGTTTAAAGTTTGTTTTGTACTTTTGATTTTCGGTGTTTAATCGAAAGTTTCGGGCTTACAAATCCCCAACTTCTTAAAGCCGCAAAACGTTGTACGTAAGTAACCAAAAAACAACTGAATTCAAAAATATGGAACCAAATAATCATAAAATCATAGAATCTGTAATTGTAGTTGTAGCCTATATCCTGTTGAGAATAATATCGAGCAAACTGATTGATAGAACTATGACAAAAAAGATAGTTCAAAAACAAAGAGGGAAAATTATAAAAAAAGCACTAAATCTAATTTATTTTTCAATTTTTTCAATTTTTATTCTATTAATTTGGGGAGTTGACCAAAAGGAATTAGCTTTATTTATTAGTACAGTGCTTACTGTTATTGGAATCGCATTGTTCGCTCAATGGTCAATTCTATCAAATATAACCTCAAGTATAATTATATTTTTTAATCACTCAGTTAAACTTGAAGACACAATCACCATAATTGACAAAGATTATGAAGTTGAAGGAAGAGTTAGTGATATAGGTCTATTTTTTGTTATTCTCAAAACAAAAAAGAATCGGAGGAAATATCCATCCCAAACAATGTATTTATTCAAAAAATGATAAAAAAGAAAATCAATGCATAACAAAATA
Source organism: uncultured Flavobacterium sp. (assembly GCF_963974175.1). GTDB lineage: Bacteria > Bacteroidota > Bacteroidia > Flavobacteriales > Flavobacteriaceae > Flavobacterium. The sequence goes on along the minus strand of NZ_CAXBBR010000009.1, from coordinate 71,337 downwards.
ATAATCTTGAAATTATATCAATTGACATTGAAGATTTAATATTGTCAAAAAGTACAAATGAAATCATATCTTGCAAGACTTATTTTTTAACTCCTAAAAAGAAAATGAAATCAAATTTGTTTACTGATTATGGAGTTTTTAAAGAACGAATATAAAAATACTGTGCCTAACAGCTACTACAACGGATATGGGCAACTGGCTTAATGAAAAGTTGGTTTTGTGTTTCAAAGTTCAGTCTTTTACCGAAAATATAGCTTGATATAATCCCAAACCCGTTGTAGTAGCGGAACGTTATGAGTTATTAGTACTCGTGCAACAATCAATAATAAAACTAAAATTGTATGAAAAAAAATATTATAATGTTCTTTTTTCTTTTAGTAAGTATGTCTTTGAGCGCTCAAAGCGCAGGGAATTTACAAGGAAAATGGATTTTTAAGAAAGCTTTAAATAAAGAAGTTGATGATCTCGGCAGACAAACCTTAAAAGCAGATATAATTAATAAAATGACTTTTGAGTTTAAAAGTAATAGCGAATTTAATGCTTTTGCATTTGGCCAAAATATGAAAGGAAAATGGTCGTTTAATGAAAAAACAAAATTGATTACTTTAATTACTCCTGAAAAAGAAGAACTTAACCTTTTAATTCTAAAGCTAAACGAAACCGAAGTAATATTGAAACTTGGATTGGGAGAATTTCTAATGAAAAAAATCTAACACCGGCTAAAAGCTACTACAAATCATTTGGGCAATTGGCTTAATGGAAAGTTGGTTTCGTATTTGGGATGATTTAGCAAATACGAAAAATAGGGCTTTATTTAGTCCCAAACCCACTATAGTACCAGGACGTTATGGGCAACCTTACCGCAGAATCAAGAATCTAACAAATAAAACAGAAATATTTCAATGGGATTATTCGACCTCTTTAAGAAGAAAAAAAGCCAACAGCCGTTGGATAATTTTACTTTAGAAACTCTTCTTCAAAAAGCAGCAACGGAACCAGCATATAGAGCAGAATTCTATAAGCGTATACTTTCTGCCGAATTAATTATTCTTACCCAAAATTCTGAAATCCAAAAAGGCAGTCAAATTTTGCAAGAAGATACTAAAGTTAAAATAGTTTCGTATCCAGATGGAAAAATCCCAGTATTCACATCAACAGATAGGATATTTGATAAAGGTATTGTTAAAGAAGAAGTTGAATATATGGAAATGACAGGAGAAAATCTTTTCGATTTAGCAAAAGGAGCAACTTTTCTTCTTAATCCATATTCGGAATATGGTAAAGAACTATTACCCGATGAAGTTGAAAGAATGTTAAGTGGTAAAATTCTAACTGACACATCAAAAACATTAACAATTGAGAAAAAGACTAAAGTTCAAATCGGACAACCAACAAAATACCCAACCGAAATCATTAATTCTTTAAAAATTTTGTTTGCAAATAAACCAAATTTAAAAGCAGCTTATCTTGGTTGGATTTTTGATTCCGAAAGTGGAGAACCTCCTCATTATATTTTCGGACTAGAGGCAGACGGAAATATTGAAAATTTAACACAAGAAGCAGGTTTTACAGCAAAACAATTTTTAGATGCAGACGACTTTGTTGACTTCATTAAAGTAGATAAGAAAAATGGTCTAAGTGATTATTTTTTAAATAGTGTAGAGCCATTTTATAAGCGCGAATAGTAAATAGATATTTTATAAAAAACAGCCGAAAAGAAAGGCAGCCACCAACCGCCATTTTTACATAGCTGGAATTTAGTGGAATTACCGCTTCGCATCAAGTTTTCGTTTAGCAGAAAATTGAGCGGCCACGAAGTTCCAGCCATCTCTAAGTGGCAAAACGTTGGTGGTCCTTTGAAACTTAATAATTAAGATCCTTTTCTATGAAAATAATTACAAAACTCTTGGTTGTATATATAATAGTGATCTCTCTTGGTTGTAATAAAAGAGTTTATGAAGGTGTCAAGAAACGTGATTTATCAAAAGATGTAGAAATGATAACCGACTTTGGTACTATTATTTTGCGCCTATCAGATGAAACACCAAAGCATCGTAATAACTTCATAAAGTTAGTTAACCAAAAATTTTATGATGGTATCGCATTTCATCGGGTAAAAGATAATTTTGTAATCCAAGCAGGAAACCCAACCACTAAAATCTCTAAAACGTATGATCCTGAAGGAGATCCAGAATTGTCATATACCATTGAATCTGAATTTAGAAAGGATCTTTTTCATAAACGAGGGGCATTAGGCGCAGCTAGAGAATCAGATATCTCTAATCCAAATCGTTCATCCAGTGGTTTCCAGTTTTACATTATTCAAACAGGAAAACAAACGGATAGCACTATAAATAAAGCCACAGAGAGAATTAATTCTATGACGGCAAAAAATAAAGTTTTCAATAGACCCGAATTAAAAGATGCTTTTGAACAATATCAAAAATTGAGCTTATTGTCTAAAGAAGAAGCCAGTGAAGAGGATATTGTTCAATTTGATATCCTTCAGAAAAAGTTTGATTCATTAACCACTGTTGAACTGGAAACGATGATAAAATATAGCCTTCCCGAAACTCAAAGAGAAATTTACAAAACTATTGGTGGTGAACCAAGATTAGACCAAAATTATACGATTTTTGGTGAAGTAATTAAAGGAATAGATGTTGTTGATCGTATTGCCAAAGTTGAAACAAATAAAGAAGATAAACCTATTAATGATATTCGTATAATATCTGTTAGAATGATTAAAAGAAAATCGTATAATTGAAAAAATGACCACCAACACGGTATAAAATTAATTGCTAGTACAAACCTACTTACGAAAATACTCGGATTTCTATTCCGTTCGTATTTGCTCAATTAGGTGCTTAAACAACGTAACTAATCTTATCTAAATACGTTAGGCACAAGCTTAAAAAAAATGAAACTGAACGAATACAAAATATCACTGATTTTCTGTGGAGTACTTTTGATTACTTCATTCATTCCAATTGTTCAAGTCATTTTAATGTATTGGAACGGCGGAACATTAGCTCTTACAGAAGATTTAATAGGAATAGAGACCCTTGACTTAGCTATATCATTAAATCTTATTTTTACGATTGTATCTCTCTTTGTCTATTTCAAATCAAAAACTATAGGAATGAAAATACTCTTTGCCGTACTGACAATGTTTTTCATAAATGGGTTAACAGTATTCGGATTTGAAAATGTTTTTAGCAATTCTGATGCACATTTTTATGCTTGGCAATTTATTGCAGGAGCGTTATTGACAGGTTTAGGACTTTTTACGGCTGACTTTTTTAGACACAAATGGAAATATGAATAAGTAAAAAATCGGATTTTGGGTTTAAGGACTTCAAAAGTGAGGGAGTTTGACTCGAACTAATATAGTTGCTTTTTAAAAAGGACAGTATTGAATAAGTTGAAAATCAATTGTAAAAAAGAAAAGCCAGCGCCTAAAAGCGATTTTGCCGGATTGGGTTATTCGACTTAATTTGAAGTTGGTCTTGTACTTGAATTATAAGTAATAATCCGAAAGATAAATCTTATATTAGTCCCTAAATCCGAGCAAAGCCAAGGGAAGTTAGACGATATAACTCCAAAAATTAAGAGAATTGTGAAGAAATAATGTTCCTTACTATTTAATAAAATAATTAATATTGTAAAATGCTTGAAATGAAAAATATTATTTACACATTATTTGTACTTTTTACTTTGTCAATATTTGGGCAAGCTGAAAAGTTTAAAAAAGACTTTAGAGTAGATTTGTTAACTATCGAAAAAAACACAAAAGACACTTTAATTGGAACATTTACTGAAGTATATTCTGGAAATAAAAGAATTCAAGCGAAATGTTGTTCTGATTTTGATGGAATTGACATTTTTTATTTGAACCCTCAAGACATTGTTGATAATACTATCTATATGAAATTTTATGCCCGAAAATGTAAACCATTTAAAAAGAAGTTTATAATTAAAAGTGACTTAAAAACAACAATTTATCTTAGCTACGGAAAAACAGATTATAACACTAAAATAGATGACTTTTTAATGATGTTTAAGAAGTTAAATATCGAAAGGGATACTTTTAAGTGTGGAACAGTTGATTAAACTTATAATGCAAAAATAATTAGGACGAGATTTATAATAAACTTAAAAAGAGACTAACAAAACGTAAAAACATTGTGAATAATTGTTACATCGCCTAACAGCCGTTTGGCGAGATTGGGCTTTTAGTAGAATTACCGTTTCGCATCAAGTTTTCGTTAAGCCGAAAATTGAGCGGTTACGAACTTCCAGCCATCTCAAAGTGGCATAACGTTATGCGTCAACCTAAAAGACGACCGTGCTACATTGAACGGACAGAAAAAAAGCCAATCGCACATTTAGCACATTTGGTTTTGCCCGACACACAAGCCGACCCTTCGCAAAACCAAAAGAGCTAAATCACCCACCGCTGACCAAAATGACGACCTTTTGAAAAATATATTTAAGAATTTGCTTAAATAAGCAAACTATTTATATCTTTGTTACGTTATTAAATCAAAACAAAAAAATAATGGACAACAATCAATCGTGTATTAGGGTGTTTGCCGACAAGGTTCAGATAGACAATTGTAGAGAAACTTTACGGGCAAACGACAAGGCATTTGGACAATTGAGCGGTTTGTTGGCTCTTGCAGGAAATGAAGTGAGGCTAAAAATTTTATTTCTTTTAGAAGAAGAAAACGAACTCTGCCCCTGCGACTTATCAGACATTTTAGGAATGAGCATTCCTGCCGTATCACAACATTTGAGGAAACTTAAAGACGGAAACATTATTGAAGGAAGAAGAGAAGGACAAACCATTTTCTACTCTCTTAAACCAGAACAACTGACTTTGCTTCGACCGTTTTTCACAATTATTTCTAACAAACATTTCAAAAAGGAAACAGTATGAATAACAAATCAAAATCAGGAAAACTTGAAGGAGCGAGTATCCTATCAGCCATTGCAGCATCACTTTGTTGCATAACACCAGTTTTAGCCCTTATATCAGGTGCTGGAGGCATTGCCTCATCATTTTCTTGGTTAGAACCTGCAAGACCATACTTACTTGGTATTACCGTTTTAGTTTTGGGTTTTGCTTGGTATCAAAAACTCAAACCACGAACAGCCGAAGAAATACAATGTGATTGCGAAGAAGGCGAGAAAGCACCTTTTATGCAAACCAAAAAGTTTTTAGGAATTGTAACGGTGTTTGCATTTTTGATGATGGCTTTTCCATATTACGGACACATTTTTTACCCAAAAGCAGACAAAGAGGTTGTAGTAGTTTCTTCTGACAACATTCAAGAAGTAAAATTCAATGTAAGCGGAATGACTTGTGCGAGCTGCGAAGAACACGTAAAACACGCAGTGAATGAGTTGCCAGGAATTGTAAGTGTTTCGGCTAACAGCGTTAAAGGAATTGCTAATGTTAAATTTGATAATTCTAAAACGGACAAAGCAACTATCACAAAAGCAATAGACGGAACAGGTTACAAAGTTTCAGGAGAAGTAACAAATGAAAATCCTGCACACGGTGAAAGTGGACACGTTTGTGGTCCTAATGGTTGTAAATAATTTTTTTGATTACATTATTAAGAATTTAATTAAATAATAAAATGAATAAAGAAACAATAAAACTCGATATAACCGGAATGACCTGCGACCATTGTGCAACAGGAATTGAAAAATTACTTTCAAAAAATGAAGGTATATCGGAAGCCAACGTAAGCTACTCAAACGGAAGTTGCGAATGTTCGTTTGACCCAAACAAGACAAGCAAAGAACAAATTGTCAATACTATTAACGAAACAAAAACCTACAAAGTAAAAGCGGTTAAGGAAAATAGCGATACTAACAGAAACCATTTTGATTTAATCATTATTGGCGGTGGTTCGGCAGCATTTTCCGCAGCTATTAAAGCTGATAGTTTGGGATTAACCACTTTAATGGTAAACGGTGGCTTGGACTTTGGCGGAACTTGTGTAAATGTAGGTTGTGTGCCGTCAAAGAACTTAATCCGAGCAGGAGAAACTGCATATCACGCCACACATTCTAACTTTGCAGGCATCAAGCCCAAAGGAGCTGAGATTGATTTTGCACAGGTTATCAAGGACAAGAAAAAATTGGTGGCTACACTTCAAGAAAAAAAATATATGGATGTTGTCAGCGATTTTGAAAACCTAACAATGGTTACAGGCTGGGCAGAATTTAAAGACAACAAAACCATCGTTGTTGATGGTCAAAAAGAATTCACCGCTTTGAAATTTATCATTGCCACAGGTGCTACAACTAATATACCCGATATAGAAGGTCTAAATGAAATTGGTTTTCTTACCAATGTTTCGCTTTTTGATTTAGAAGAAAAACCCGAAAGCATTACCATTATGGGTGCTGGTTACATAGGGTTAGAAATCGCAATGGCATACAACCGTCTGGGTGTAAAAGTACGTATCATTGAATTTACAGACCGAGTATTAAGAACCCAGACACCTGACATCAGTGAAGCATTGGAAACTCAAATGCGAAAAGAAGGTATTGAAATCTTACCCAATTTCAGAGCGGTAAAATTTGAGAAAAAAGAAAACGAAACAATCATTCATTGCAAATGTCCAGACGGTTCTTTTACACAAATCATAGAAAAAGGAAAAGTTGTAGTGGCATCAGGAACAAAACCTAATACGCAAAAATTGGGATTGCAAAATATTGGGTTGGAAATTGATAAAACAGGACACATTTTGGTAAACGAAAAAATGGAAACCAATTTACCAAACATATATGCTATAGGCGATGTGACGAATACGCCAGCATTTGTTTATACAGCGGCTTTTGAAGGAAAAATTGCAGTTGAAAATGCTTTTACAGGAACAGAAAACAAAGCCGACTATTCTTCATTGCCTTGGGTTGTTTTTACCGACCCACAAGTGGCAGGTGCAGGTTTGGACGAAGCACAAGCGGAAGCTCAAAACATTCCGTTTGAAGTTTCTAAAATAGAATTGAAGGACGTTCCAAGAGCCATAGCAGCAAATGACACAAGAGGTTTTATCAAACTCATTCGCAACACAGACACAGACAAACTAATCGGAGCAAGAATAGTAGCACCTGAAGGTGGAGAACTTATTCAACAATTAAGTATGGCTATCAAACACGGAATAACTGTAAAAGATTTGGCAGAAAGTTTTTATCCATATTTGACATTAGGAGAAGGAATAAAATTAGCAGCCATCACATTCGGCAAGGACATTTCTAAATTAAGTTGTTGTGCAAGTTAATTCCCTTTCACAGTCATACACTCTTGCAAGTCGCACAAGCCAACGCTAAACCAAAACTTGCAAGAGAGTATGCCTCTCCAACCGCACAGACACAGCAATATTGGACAGACAAACCACGACCGAGAAAGAAGGGCGAACGCATAACAGCCGTTTGGCAAGATTTCGAATTTTGTGGTAGATTCGCGTTTACGTTCCGCAAGAAATTTTATCTTTAGAGGAAAATAAACGGTTACGAAGTTCGCAACCTCGCCAAGCCCGAAATCGTCATATAAAACCACAAACTGTGTAGAAATTATTTGTGAAAGGCTACGTTTAATTTGTACATCTGGGTGAAATAGCAACTTATCTGTTTATAGTCTTTTTTTTAGACAAGTTATAGAAGAAGCTAGTCTCAACTACGAGAAAAACTCTTTGGTCACTACAACCAATTCTTGAGTATGCTCTGGTAATTCAGTTCCTGAATAAGGGTGTGATCCTCCAAAAACATGATTGGCTTCTAAAATTACATGGCTTTTTGCTTTACTAAAATGTTTCTTTAACAAATTGAACTCTTCCATTTTCACCGCTTGATCATTCGTTCCTTGAATAATCAAATACGGAATTTGGAGCTTTTGACCCGCATTAACCAAACTGTACTTTTCTTTATTGGTTTCAAGATCATCCAAAACAGTTATCTCCAAAGGCATCATTTGATTAGTTCTCGCATTTTTAATATACTGAACACCATCAGCTCTCCACTGGTCCATAAATTTTGAATTCCAAGAACGATGAAAATCAAACGGACTCGCCCACGTACATACTTTTTCAATTTTAGTATCGTATTGCGTGCAATACAATAATGCCGAAACGCCTCCCTTGCTATGACCTATTATAAAAAATTTATCTGTGTTAATTACAGGTAAAATTGTTGGTAATTCGTTGACTATAAATTGCTCCACGCTCTCAATATCTTCCATTTCCTTTCCCAAAGTATTAGTAGCAAATTTATCGAGGTCCGTAAATTCGACTGCATCTTCTAGTCCCATTCCGTTATGCGAAAAATTAAACTTTAAGAAAGCAAAACCATTTTCTACGAAATAGTCGGCGACCATTTGCCAACAACCCCAGTCTTTAAAACCTTTAAATCCATGACAAAAAATGATTACTCCTTTTTGTTCCCGAGATTCAGAATAACTTAAATCCATTGCAAATTTTTGCTGTGATGCTCCTTCGAGAATAAATTTTCTATTTAATATCATGATTTTTATTTTTAGGCTTCATTAACTAGCCTAACAAAGATAAGAAGTTGACAAAACTATTGCTTTTAAAATTATAGTATTTCAAAACAAGACAGTGAATGTCATCATTATATGGAGATCAAACACTGTTTTCGCAAGTACTTTGATTATTAATTCGTGCTAATTATTAAAATTCGTAAAAAAAACAGTTGTAGAAACCAAAGATAGAGGTGGTATAGCACAGCGTTTTAACGATAATTAGAGAGGAATTAAAAATTATTTTTTTACCCGAAGCACTGGGGCAATCTCATAGGCCACAACTATGAAATGACTTGTACTATTTTATTTGTATAGTAGCTTAATGAATAAGCCTGAAGCATCGTGGTAATTTACTAGTTAGTGACAAGCCTAAAACCACACAACTCGTCAGAAAGACCAAATTTATTCTTGTTTTTACTTATTTTAGTATTTGCTTAAATAAGAAATAAATGTAACTTTGTGTTATGGAAAATAATTCTTGCATAAGACAACAAGCAGACATTGAGCAAATAAACCGTTGTAAAGACACCGTTTTGCAATTAAACGAATCGTTTGACTATTTAGCCAATGGGCTTTCATTAGTTGGAAACAACGTAAGACTTAAAATACTTTACCTACTCTTTGAGGAAAAAAGACTTTGCGTTTGTGATATAAGCGATATTCTTGGAATGAACATTTCTGCTATTTCTCAACACTTGCGCAAAATGAAAGATAGAAATCTATTAGAAACTGATAGAGAAGCTCAAACTATTTTTTACTCACTAACTACTGAATACGAAAAATTACTGCATCCGTTTTTTGAAATACTTGATAAAAATAAAATAGTAGACGCGATATGAAAAGTGAAAAAAAATTAATAGGTGCAGGTTTGCTCACCGCAATTACAGCTTCACTATGTTGCATTACACCTATTTTGGCTATAATCGCAGGAACAAGCGGAATTGCCTCAACATTTTCTTGGATAGAACCTTTTAGACCTTATCTAATTGGATTGACAATTTTGGTTCTTGGTTTTGCTTGGTATCATATATTAAAACCTAAAAATGAAATCGACTGCGAATGTGAAACGGACAACCTGACTGCCAGTAAGCCAGGAAACCCAAAACTTATTCAATCAAAAATATTTTTAAGAATTGTAACGGTCTTTGCAGTTATAATGCTGGCTTTTCCATACTATTCGGGAGTATTCTACCCAAACACAGAAAAGCAAATAATCGTAGTTGACAAATTAAACATTCAATCAACGGAGTTTAAAATCAGTGGAATGACCTGTGCAAGTTGTGAAGAACACGTAAATAAACTCAACGGAATTGTAACCTCAAAAGTATCCTATGAAAATGGAAACGCAATCATTGAATTTGACAGCACCAAAACCAATGAAACTGACATTACAAAAGTAATTAACTCAACAGGCTACAAAGTAACTAACAAAAAAGAAAACTAATGGAAATCCAATTAAAATCAGAAATTACTTGTCCAAACTGCGGACATAAAAAAATTGAAGAAATGCCTACAGAATCCTGTCAATTCTTTTACGAATGTGAAAGCTGTAAAAAGGTATTACGCCCAAACGATGGCGACTGCTGTGTATATTGTAGTTATGGCTCCGTAAAATGTCCTTCGATACAGCAGAACGAAAGCTGTTGCTAAAAAGCCAAAATAACAAACTCCACATTTACTTTCCCTAATACATAAGAGAACAGCATCACAAAAAACAAACAAAACAATTCAGTAGTATAAAAATTGTATTTATTAACTTTGCGATTGCTTATGAAAGGAACAACAATCATATTATCGCTGCTACTACTTTTTTTGTCAATAAAACCTTGTTCTAACCGTAATAATACGGAAGACCAACACCAAGACGAAATAAGTGTGAACCACAATCATCAAAACGAAAGCGATGATTCATGTCCTGTTACTTGCATTTGCAACTGTTGCGGAATGTCTATCACTTCTGAACCTCTTACGTCCTTCAATTTTGAAGTAGAAACAGAAATTCCAACAACAGTATTTTCTTCTTATCAATCAATCTATCGATTTGATTTTGATTCTAATATTTGGCAACCGCCGCAATTGATTAGCTAATTAACTGACTACAAAGTCAAAAAAAACAAATTACTAAATCAATTTATATCTTCAATGAAGAAATACATCTTGAGCGCAATGCTCATCATTACAGCGTGCTTTTCATTAAAAGCGCAAACATCAGCCGTGCAAATAAAAGTAATTACGGCCACCGAAAACGAACCCTTATTAGGCGCAACGGTTTACTTTGAAAAAGTAGAAAAAGGAGCAGTAACTGATCGTGACGGAAATGCCTCTTTTACCGAAATTCCAAATGGACAACACATTATTACAATTTCTTATTTAGGCTATAAAACCCTAAAAACAAGTATTCTTACACCCAGTGCAACCGCATTAATTTTCAAATTAACAACTGACGACGATCACGAACTGGACGAAGTGGTAGTACAATCGTCGAGAAGTACAAGAACCGTTAGGAAAATCCCAACAAGAATAGAGTTTATTGGTGGCGAAGAACTGGGCGAAAAAGCGGCTATGAATCCAACCAATATTTCTATGGTACTTCGAGAAAGTACAGGAATACAAATGCAGCAAACTTCTTTAAGTAGTGGAAGTACAAATATTAAGATTCAAGGTCTTGATGGACGATACACACAGCTTTTAAGAGACGGATTTCCTCTCTATGGAGGATTTTCAAGTGGTTTGAGTATTTTGCAAATTCCGCCCTTAGACTTGCAACAATTTGAAATTATTAAAGGAAGCTCCTCTACTCTTTATGGTGGTGGCGCTATAGCAGGTTTGGTAAATATGGTATCAAAAACACCTGGTGATGAGGCAGATTTAGATATTATGCTCACTCAAACACAGGCATTAGGAAGCACTGCTAATGTATTTTATAGCAAAAGGAACGAGAATGTGGGGATTTCTTTATACGGCTCTGGACATTATCAAAAAGCATATGATACAGAAGACGATGACTTTAGTAATTTACCAAAAACAAAATCCATTTCATTTAACCCAAAATTCTATTATTACCCATCAGAAAAAACTACTTTTTGGTTTGGATTGAACGGGACTTACGATGATCGAATCGGTGGCGATATGACAGCGATTAAAAGTGGTAAAAATGGAATTCACCAATACACCGAAGAAAACATTTCAAAAAGGCTAAGCAGTCAAGCAGTGTATCAAACGCAACTGGATTCAGTAAGTTCTTTTCATATCAAAAATAGTATCTCCTTTTTTGACCGAAATCTTACTGTTCCTGATTTTAACTTTGACGGTAAGCAAATAAATACCTTCACCGAAATTAACTATCAAAGAGAATCCCAAAAAACGGAATGGATTTTTGGTGCCAATATATACTCCTCAAACTTTGATGAAAATGAAAATGCTACACTGCAACGCGACCAAAAAGATCTTACCTACGGAATGTTTATCAACAACATCTATGACCTTTCAGACAATTGGATCTTAGAAACAGGATTAAGAGGCGATTACAACACTGATTTTGGCTTTTTTCCACTACCAAGGTTGTCTTTACTATACAAAAATGATAGCGGATTTTCGAGCAGAATTGGTGGTGGTTTAGGCTATAAAATTCCTGATATTTTTACTGAAGAGGCAGAATATATTAATTTTAAAGATGTACTTGCTATCGATAAATCAATAGTAAAACCAGAGCGTTCCTACGGTGTTAATTTTGATGTAAACTATAACGTAAACTTATTTGACGTAGTAGGTTTTTCCATCAATCAACTATTTTACGTCACCGCAATTAACAATGCTTTACTATTGAATAGCACAAATGATGGCTTCTTTACCTATGAGAATGCAACGGATAAAATTCTAAGCAAAGGAGCTGAAACTAATATCAAGTTCAGCTACAAAGATTTTAGATGGTTTTTAAATTATGCGCTAATAGATACCAGACTAAATTATTTACAAGGAAATCCACAAAAACCTTTAACTGCAAAACACAACGGAGGAAGCGTTTTTATGTATGAATCTGAAAAATGGCGCATCGGATTCGAAACCTTTTATACAGGAAAGCAGTTGTTATCAAACGGAACTGAGACAACAGATTTTACTACAGTGGGTTTATTGCTCATGCGAAATTTAAAGTTTGGTAGTGTTTTCGTGAATTTTGAAAACTTTACAGACAGAAGACAAAGTAGATTTTCACCACTGCTATTACCGCCTCACGAAAACCCAGTATTTCCAGAACTATACGCCCCTACTGACGGGTTTATATTTAGTTTAGGAATTATTATAAAACCTTTTGGAAATGAGGAACACTAGAATAAAATAGAATTATCAAGGTATTGAATTACCATGCCACAGAATTCGTGTGCTAGCGGTATCATTACTATAACTAGTTGTGTAAAAAAAATGATTTGTACCTCCAAAAAAAACTTATCTTTAACAGAAGCAAATCACTCCCAATTCAGCTGATAATCACTTATATTCAAACAATGAAAATATTATATATCTCACTTGGAGTACTACTCATAGCCTTTATTATTGTACAAATTTATGTTATGAGGGAGCAAAAAAATATTGAAACCTATCCTTATGTTGTCAATAAAAAATACGACGCATTTGAAATCCGTAGCTACGAGGCCAGTTTATTTACTTCCGTCAAGCTCTCCACAAAGGAATACAAAGAGGCATCTAGTAAGGGTTTCTCCATTTTAGCAGGGTATATTTTTGGCGGTAATGAAAGAAACGAAAAAATATCCATGACCTCACCGGTAGCGATGTCTCTCGAAGATTCTATGACGATGATGTTTTTGGTTCCAAAAAAATTCAAAAAAGAAACACTTCCTCAGCCTAGCCAATCGCAGATAGAATTTCGAGAAGAACCCGCAAAAACTGTTGCTGCCATATCCTTTGGCGGTTGGGCTAGTGATAAGAAAATAGAAAAGTATAAAGAGAAACTAAAAGTAGCTTTAGATACCGAGGGAATTAAGCACACTAACCGATTTTACTTTTTAGGGTACAATCCTCCTTTTGAAGTTTTTAATCGTAAAAACGAAATTATTGTCGAGTTGTAAAACAAATACATATTAATAGTTCAAAAATCCGATTGGTGTAAGCCAGTCGGATTTTTTTATATCTTATATTTTGGGCGTACCCCCACTTCCACTTCATTTCGGTGCGGTCGCGCTGTATGCTATATATTTTATTTCATTGCATTCCATAAAAGGCTTCCATCCCTTGCGCAACACCTGAACATACATGATGATTTGTACTATTTTATCTATATATTAGCTTACGGATTTAGTCTGGTTTTTATGAGACTGATATACAAATTATGTACAACTTTCGGAAAACCGAACTTACAAAGAAATCATATGCATATAAATACGTTTTGGAAAATTGTTATCAAGTCAATTGGATTATGGCTTTTAGTAAATTGTGTTTGGATAATTCCTCAATTTACATCAACTTTAAGTTTTATCGACAGTGAGATCGGTTGGAATAATTTGATCTTAGTTTGGTTTATGTGTTTTATAACTTTACTAGTTTATGTTTTGGTTACGAGATTATTTCTATTTAAAACGGAATGGATTATTAAAATCTTAAAACTGGATCAAAAATTCATAGAAGAAAGAATTGAATTAGAGCTTCCTGCGCAAACAGTTTTAGCAATAACAGTAACTATAATTGGAGCAGTATGGTTTTTAAAATCATTCCCCAGTCTCGCTACTTCAATATTCGACTTTTTAAAACAAAAAGAACTACTTATAAATTACCTTGAAACGGGCTGGCTGATGTACTATTTCTTTTCAACAGTAATCGGTTTTTTGATAATGACAAATGGAAAATCCGTTAGTAATTATATTTGGAAAGACATTTCACAAAATCAAAACAGCTAGTAATGGAGTTCTAGACGAATTGACTGATGTACGATCACTGGAACATCTTTATCATGAAAGAGAAAACTAAGCCCACTTAAACCAAAACATAGCTTACAGGAGCTTTGACACTATTAATTGTAGAAACACATTGAAAATAAGACCTTATATAGAGAATGACAAAGTCGCAGTGATTGAACTTCTAAGATCAAACACACCTACTTTTTTTGCCCCAGCAGAAGAAAAAGATTTAATAGCCTATCTTGATAAAGAGATAGAAGATTACTTTGTAGTTGAAGAAAATAGTAAAATTATAGCAGCAGCTGGAATCAACTATTTTCCAAAAGAAAAAACGGCTTACATTTCTTGGGATATTATTGAACCTGAATCACAAGGAAAAGGAATTGGAAAAAAATTGACTGAACACAGAATTAACTATTTGAATAAGAATTTTGAAATTGATCTAATTATTGTAAGAACGACTCAACTTGTTTACAAATTCTACGAAAAGATGGGGTTCAAGCTTATGAAAGTCGAAAAAAATTATTGGGCAGAGAGCTTTGACTTATATTACATGGAGCTAAAGAATAAAAATGTCATTGAACAACAGTAGCGCAATAAAAAAGGCTTTAGTATAATTATCATATGACGATGATGTCCCCGTTAACCATAAAACACTGTTTTCCCATCTCTTGTGAATCGTGTAACTTTCAAACATTGTCACTAATCTAAAACCATATTTGTATAAAATGATAAAATCTCGATTTTCTTTCAAAACATATCTTTTTGTCGCTATGATAATCCCCACATTCTTTTTGCCAATTTATCTTTTTATAAATAGAGTGGAAACATTTGGAGAAAATTGTAATTTGAAATTTTTATTTGTCTCTTCAATTATGTTATTTACATGCTTTTGGTTTATTTTAGGAACTATAAAACGCGTGCTTTGGATAGAAATAAATAGCCAAGAAATAAGAATAACTAATATTTTATTTTCTAAAACAAAAATCAAAATAAGCACTTTTGATGGTTTTGAAACTTCAATCGAAGCTTCTAATGCGGGAAATTATGAAGTAATGTATCTGATAAAAAATAAAAAAAGTCTGGTTCATATATCCGAATTCCACTTAGCTAATTATAAAGAATTGAAAAGCTCTATTGAAATAAAAATGAGCAATTTAGGATATGTTCCTTTTCGTTTTTTTTCTGATTGGAAAAGATATTGGTAAAAACACCCCCACGGCTATGGCTTCAATGGGCTTCAGAAGCCAATAACCGAGCAATAATAAATAAACGAAATAATAAACCATTATTGAACCCTCCAAGGCTGGTAGCTGTTACCACTTACACTTCCGTCTTTCAATCTTAACGTTATGAATTTTGAGTATACAAGAAGCTTTAATGCTTCTTTTTTTATGGAAGGCCTCAATAGCATGGTTTTCCTTCTCTTCTTTTTATACAACCACTTAACCATTGCGTCAGCTTCTAAACAGCAACCCAACTTAAACATTCAAAGTTCCCATCCTAAGAATGAGATATGACTATTCAAGAGTAAGAATCGTGAAGAAATTTGGTTGAAAAATAAATAAACTACTAATTATAATACAAGTTGTGCCTAGATATGAGAAAGCCGTTTTACCTCTAAATTAGGCTGATTAAAGGTCAACTGCTAGTATCTATTACATATCAAATTTATATTTTGTTTAATTATTTTCTAAAAATGCTGAACAAAACATATAAATGATTACCTTTGAGTATCTTAATTTAATTTAAACTTAAAAATATTAGCTATGAAATTAGTAAAAACAATTAGTGCATTTGTATTAGTAGGAGTAATAACTGCTTCTTGTGGTCAAAAAAAAGAAGCTGAATCGACAGAGATGGCAGATTCAACAGTAGTAGCAATGGACACAACCGCAGTTGTTGAGACTCCAAACATCGTAGGCGTAGCTGCTGGAAATGCAGATTTCTCAACGCTTGTAACAGCAGTAACAGCTGCAGGATTAGTTGAAACTTTAAGCGGAGATGGGCCTTTCACCGTTTTTGCTCCTAATAACGCTGCATTTGCAAAGCTTCCAGCCGGAACTGTAGACAGCTTATTGAAACCAGAAAATTTGGACAAACTGAAAGCAGTATTGACTTATCATGTTGTGTCAGGAAAATTTGACGCTGCAACAGTAATTGATGCAATAAACAAAAATAACGGAAAATACAGTGTTACAACTGTTCAGGGAGGTACAATCGTTTTAAGCTTGAAAGACGGAAAAGTGATGTTGACTGACGCAAATGGTGGAACAGCAACAGTTATTCTTGCCGATGTAGCTGCTTCAAATGGAGTGATTCATGCAATAGATACCGTGGTAATGCCTAAATAACATTTTAACTTCTTTATTTAAAAACCGTTGCAGCAGTGTAACGGTTTATTCTACCAACTAAGGCTGT
The DNA here is from genome assembly GCF_963974175.1 of uncultured Flavobacterium sp. Taxonomy (GTDB): domain Bacteria; phylum Bacteroidota; class Bacteroidia; order Flavobacteriales; family Flavobacteriaceae; genus Flavobacterium. Next base: position 54,450 of record NZ_CAXBBR010000009.1, on the reverse strand, counting down.
ACGTAAGTTGGTCCACAATACAAATCAGTTCGCTTAAGAAACTGATACGATCATCTCCTATTACAGTAATCACATTAAAACGTGGAGTCCAGAACCCACTAAAAAAAACGGGGCGCCATCCGACAAGCCATACATGTAGGACTAAAATAATTAATAAACTATGTTTTATAAATTTAACTTGACTGATAAGTTGCTATTTATTGCGGCCTTTGCTTCATTAGTGTACTCTGAAATTTTATTTTTTAATGGCTACGAAAATCATGCGATTTTCATAGGACTTTGGGTACCATCAATACTTTGTTTTGGCATTTACTTACATCTAATAAAAAGAAAAAAAAATGACTGATTTTATACCCTATTTCGCAGGAATAATCACCTTATTGTTTGGTGTTGCATTTGCCTATGCTTTAACAAGTACTAGTGAAAAAGACGCAGAACTGCAACAAAAGATTAAGGATAGTAAATTATAACCCACTCTACTTGAGGACTTCACTTAACCATGAGTGAAGCACCTCTTTTAGACCTTATTACAAAATTTGACATCGCAGCATCCTATCAAGTTAATAACAAAAAATGTAACTTTACGCTAATACGCGGGACGCTGTAAAACTAACCTATGAAAACTAAATCAATTCGCCCCTTTATTGGTGCCAAAGACTTTGAATTGTCGCGAAATTTTTATCTTGAATTGGGTTTTGAAGAAACTATTTTGGGCAATACGATGTCTGTCTTCAAAATGGAAGAAGTAGCTTTTTATTTGCAAGATGCTTACGTTCGGGATTGGATAGACAATTCTATGCTTTTTTTAGAAGTAGATAGTGTCGATGATTTTTGGGCATCACTTTTAACCTTGGATCTTACCACTAAATATACTGATGTGAAACTTGTTCCCATTCAGGAATACGACTGGGGAAAAGAATGTTTCCTGCACGATCCCTCCGGTATTCTATGGCACATTGGAGAATTTTTCACTTATTAAAATTCGGGGAAATAATGACTACATCCAGTCTTTCGGTACTTTATAAATTTACGAAAGCCTTCACAATACAAAACAAAAAAGTGGCCCGTTACCGGACCACTTTTTTTTATAAAATTATTATTGGTCTTGCGACCTATTAGACTATATCAAAACGATCTAGGTTCATCACTTTATCCCATGCTGTCACGAAGTCTTTTACGAACTTCTCTGATGAATCAGCACATCCATAAACTTCAGCAATAGCACGTAACTCTGAATTCGAACCGAATATAAGATCTGCACGAGTTCCAGTTCCTTTTATTTCTCCTGTATTACGATTGCGACCTTCAAATACTTTTTCATCCTCAGAAACTGCTTTCCATGTTGTTCCCATATCAAGTAAATTCAAGAAGAAATCATTAGTAAGTACTTCTGGACGTTTAGTAAACACACCATGTGTAGAGTGATCAAAGTTCGTGTTCAGAACACGCATCCCACCAAGAAGAACGGTCAACTCAGGTACAGAAAGTGTCATCAATTGTGCCTTGTCAACCAGCATTTCCTCTGCTGATATCGTATAATTCGCCTTCAAATAGTTACGAAAACCATCTGCTTGAGGCTCAAGAACAGCAAATGCTTCCACATCTGTTTGCTCTTGTGATGCATCACCACGACCTGGTGTAAATGGAACTGTCACAGCATGACCAGCGCTTTTTGCAGCCTTTTCAATAGCGGCACATCCACCCAAGACAATCAAGTCGGCAATTGAAACCTTCTTGTTCCCCGACTGAGTATTATTAAATTCTGACTGAATATGTTCAAGTGTCTGCACTACTTTCGCTAGCTGAGCAGGGTTATTAACTTCCCAATCTTTTTGAGGTGCAAGACGTATGTGTGCACCGTTTGCACCACCACGTTTATCAGACCCACGGAAAGTTGATGCCGAAGCCCAAGCGGTAGATACCAATTGTGACACAGTTAACCCTGAATCAAGTATTTTAGTCTTTAGCGTAGCTATATCAGTACTGTCAATTAGTTGGTGTGTTACAGCTGGAATAGGATCTTGCCAAATTAGTTGCTCTTTCGGAACTTCTGGTCCAAGGTAACGTTCTATAGGTCCCATATCACGGTGCGTCAGTTTAAACCAAGCACGAGCAAAGGCATCTGCAAATTTATCAGGATTTTCAAAAAAGTGTCTAGAAATTGGCTCATAAATAGGATCCATTCTCAAAGCAATATCACTTGTAAGCATAAATGGTGCGTGGCTCTTTGATGGATTGTGAGCGTCTGGTACGGTACCCGCGCCTGCTCCATTTTTCGGTTGCCATTGATGTGCTCCTGCCGGACTCTTGGTAAGCTCCCATTCGAATCCAAAAAGGTTCTCGAAGTAATTGTTACTCCACTTTGTAGGTGTTGTGGTCCAAGCGCCCTCTAGCCCACTTGAAATAGTGTGTTCACCATTTCCACTACCAAAATTATTTTTCCAACCAATACCTTGTGCCTCAATCCCTGCGGCTGCAGGTTCCGCTCCAACATATTTGTCTGGATCAGCAGCCCCATGTGCTTTACCAAAAGTATGTCCCCCAGCAATAAGGGCAACAGTTTCTTCATCATTCATAGCCATACGCTCAAATGTATCTCGAATATCACGTGCAGATGCAAGTGGATCAGGATTACCATTTGGTCCTTCAGGGTTTACATATATAAGCCCCATCTGAACGGCAGCAAGAGGATTTTCTAACTCATTGTCACCAGTATGGCGCTTGTCATCTAACCATTTCCCTTCAGAACCCCAGTAGATGTCTTCTTCAGATTGCCAAATATCCTCACGTCCACCTCCAAAACCAAAAGTCTTTAAACCCATTGATTCGATAGCGCAGTTACCAGTTAGGATCATAAGGTCAGCCCATGAAATTTTCTTACCATATTTTTGTTTGATTGGCCATAGTAGCAAACGAGCCTTATCTAAGTTCACATTGTCAGGCCAACTGTTAAGGGGTGCAAAACGCTGGGAACCAGAACTCGCACCACCACGGCCATCAGCTGTACGATACGTACCTGCACTGTGCCAAGCCATTCTAATAAAGAACGGTCCATAATGACCATAATCTGCTGGCCACCAGTCTTGGGAGTTTGTCATTAGAGCAAAGATATCTTTCTTCACCGCATCGAGATCCAGACTTTTAAACTCAGCTGCATAATTAAAATTTTCACCCATCGGATTCGACGGCGCCGCGTGTTGACGAAGTATGTTCAATTTCAATTGATTTGGCCACCAGTCCTTATTAGTAGTACCCGAACCGGCACTTTGCTTTGCAGCACCTCCTGAAAAGGGGCACTTGCTTTCGCTGTTTGTATTATAAGATGATCCGCTTGATTGTTTATTTTCTTCCATTTTTATTGAATTTACGTTTATTGGTCTTCCAAATTTACAAAAACATTTTCGATATTTTTTATCTATAGATTTTATATACTTATAGATATTCTCTATGACAACTAAAATGACTGGCGAACCCAACCTATACAAAAAAAATGAGCTTCTTTGGAAACCTATTATAGAATAGCGATTGTACACAGTCCTCCAAACTTATAAAATTGAGCACTTTACTACAGAAAATTTTAATAGCCCAATATTAGCAACACCACTTTGGTTTTTTTCTAACATGATTATTTAAATAAAATTAGAACAAAAAAGAGACTTTTTCCTAGCATTCCTTACTTTTACAGTAAATGATCTTTTCACGTAGGAATACAGCTATTTAATATCCTAAATTATAAAGAAAACGAATAATAAAAACATGATAGCAGTATCTGACACCATTACGTTAAAGCCAATTTCAATTGATGACCAGGAAAAACTGTTCGCCTTAATGTCCAAAATATATCTTCCAGAATACCGTCATTTGTGGTTCGATGCCGGTGCCTGGTATATGAATAAAATATATTCCTACGCTAATCTAGAAAGAGACCTCGCTACTCCTAATTCTTCCTATTATTTTGTCTATTATCAATCTGAAGCAATTGGGATATTAAAACTAATCGAAAGTGTTACTTTGGTTGAACATAAAGATAGAAAGTCTGCAAAACTAGATCGACTTTATCTCGACCCCGCTTTTCATGGGAAAGGCATCGGAAAAAGTCTCATCCATTGGGCAGAAAATAGACTGGCAGCTAATGGCCACTCCTTTTTATGGTTGGAAGCCATAGATACCCAGAAAAAAGCATTGCAGTTTTATGAAAAAATGGACTACAAAATTTGTGGTACATTCGAATTAGAATATGAACTAATCCATCCCAGTTTAAGAGGCATGTACCGGATGTATAAATCTATTTAGCTCTTATAAAAACAAATTAAAGAGGTAGCCTTCACCTTAAATTTGTTAAAATACTGATTTTCAACGTACCACACCTTTGTTTTTCTTAACTTTGTAAAGCAGTTCAATAATTTAATACCCCTGCAAAATGAGAAAGCTATTCTTTGTTTCGCTGTCAATAGGACTCTTCTTTTTGAGCACCAACATATTTGCAAAAAATGTTGATAGTAATCCCTTTGCCTATATTGAATTGAATAGCGCAACCGAAGAAAAACTTTTGCAACATGTAAAAAAAATCAAGGATTTAGTTCGCAATAATTCCAATTACAATCAAGAAATTGCCTTTTTTATAGACATGGAAGTAATGTCAGGAAAAAATAGGTTTTTTGTTTATGATCTAAAAAATGATGTACTACTAGATCAAGGGTTAGTAGCCCATGGTTTTGGTTCTCGAATAAAAAGTGATGGAAACCAAAAATTTAGTAATGAAAATGGTTCGCTTTGTACCTCTTTAGGCAGTTACAGCATCGGAAACAGTTATAATGGACAATATGGTAAAGCCTACAAATTATACGGATTAGATGCTACTAACAACAAATCTTTCTCTAGAAATATTGTTCTCCATAAAAGCACCGATGTACCTTATGAAGAACAGAATAATCAAATAGGATATAGCTTTGGCTGTCCGATGGTAAATGAACAATATTATCAACGAATTGAAAAACTAATTGACGATTCAAAGCGCAGCATCATTCTAGATATTTACTATTAAATTAAAGTTCTCGCAACTTCAAGAGACTTCAAATACATTCTTCTATATATTCTTTTTTATATACCCATGCTGCGGAATAGTATCCCTTAGATGTGTGAATGATATAATTTATTTATGCTTAGATGTAACACTTTTCGTCCGATAATACTTAAATTTACATAATAACAAATTAATTGCAAAGAAGGAATTGCATTTAAATACGGTACTCACCAATTTTGTATATTAGTAGGATAAGAGTATCCCAAATTGCAGAAGTATTGTCGCAAAGCATTATTTTAATTTGACTAACCTTCTTTAAACAAAAAAATTAATAACAAAAAAAATTATTTATGACTATTCAATTAAATTCAGACAACAACTTAACCTTACACGAAGCATTCAGAGCACAATTAAGTACCTTACTAACTGAAGAATTAAGCAGATTTGGTGCGCACATTACAAGGATAGAAGCTCATTTTTCAGATGAAAATGGACACAAAGAAGGACAAAATGATAAACTGTGTAAACTAGAAGCACGTCTTGAAGGAATGAAACCAATTCTTGTTTCAAATCATGCTAACAATCATGAGCTAGCGGTGAAAGGTGCCATTACCAAATTAAAAACATCACTTGACAGCACATTAGGTCGTTTGAATAATCATTAATCAATCCATGTGGAATGTAGAACGTCAAACTAGTCTTAATCGCTAAAAAACACTACATAACAATACTGAGGTACTTTCACAGTTCCTAAAAAAGAAAAGCGAGCTCATTTAATATTATAAATGAGCTCGCTTTTTATTTGTCGCTATGTTCTAGCCCAAAATAGTGTTACTAAAAAAACTAAAATGTAAATAAAATTAGATAGCAGCAGTGTCTATATAATTCATTTAATCATCTGAAAATAAGTGGATACAAACCCTAAATTATTCAAGCTTTAATTAGCAACTACTTTATATGTAGGATCTTCAATAATATTAATATCAATAACCTTATCTGCATCATGCAATAACTGACGACAGTCAGCGCTTAAATGTCTCAAATGGATCTTTTTACCCACTTTTGCATAGCGTTCTGTTAATTTATTTACGGCATCAATGGCGCTCATATCAGAAATTTTACTCTCTCTGAAGTCAACAATTACTTCCTCAGGATCTTCAAGCACGTCAAATTTTTCGGCAAAAGCAGTAGTAGAACCAAAAAATAAAGGTCCATATATTTCATAATGCTTAACCCCTTTATCATCGATATATTTTCTAGCACGTATGCGTTTAGCGCTTTCCCAAGCGAAAACTAAAGCTGAAATGATCACTCCAATCAAAACTGCCAATGCCAAATTATGCAATAAAAGAGTAATGATTGCCACTAAGACTCCAACAAATATATCGTGCTTTGGCATTTTATTGATTATTTTAAAACTAATCCATTCAAATGTACCTATCGCCACCATTATCATCACTCCTACCAAAGCCGCTATCGGCAATAGTTCAATAACGGGCGCACCAAACAAAATGATAACAAGAATCGCTAATGCAGCAACTATCCCTGACAAACGAGCCCTTGAACCAGCTGAAAGATTAACCAAAGTTTGCGCTATCATAGGACAGCCTCCCATTCCAAAGAAAAAACCATTTAAAATATTAGCACTCCCTTGGGCAATACATTCGCGATTTCCACTCCCTTTTGTTCCCGTCATTTCATCAACTAGGTTTAACGTCAATAATCCCTCTGTTAGTCCTACTGAGGCCATAATTAGTGCGTATGGGAAAATTATTTTTAATGTTTCAAAACTTAAAGTAATATCTGGAATATGAAATGGTGGGAAACCACCGCTTACTGAAGCAATATCTGCAACTGTTTTTGTATCAATTCCCAATCCTAACACCAATCCAAAAACCACAATAATAGCAACTAATGACGAAGGAACAGCTTTAGTTACCTTAGGAAGAAGTATCACAATCGCAATAGTTAAAGCCACTAAACCGAGCATAATATACATTGGGCTACCTGATAACCAAACACTTTCTCCGTTTACTATTGTTTTGAACTGCTCCAGCTGCGACATAAAAATAATAATCGCTAAACCATTCACAAAACCAAACATAACGGGTTGTGGTACTAGCCGAATGAACTTGCCTAACTTAAATAGGCCTATCAAAATCTGTATTACCCCCGCCAAAGCAACAGCTGCAAATACATATTCTAACCCATTTGATTTCATTAAGGCTATTAAAACAATCACCGTTGCCCCTGCACCACCAGATACCATTCCAGGTCGCCCTCCAAATATAGCTGTAACTAACCCCATTATAAATGCAGCATACAATCCAACTAATGGTGGAAAACCAGCTAATATTGCAAATGATAATGATTCTGGAATCATAGTCATTGCAACGGTTAAACCGGCTAAAACTTCCGTTCTGTAATTTACTTTTTGCGTAAAGTCGAATAAGTTGAAATACTGTTTCATTCTATTTTATAAAATATTTGTGAGATTATGGTCTGGAAAAGAATCAGCAATAGTACACCAACCTCTAAAACCGATAAAAAAATTGACATCTAAGTCATTTGCCGAAATGGCTAAATCAATGTTACCAACTAACAAAAATATTTTTTGTCTTCGGTCTGCAAATGTACTTGTTTTTTTTGGGGGTTCAAAAAGGAATGTAGTTATGTAAAATGCACTAAGTAATAAACCACTAATAACGACACCACATGGAAAATAAAGTACTGAAAAACAAACACATACAATTATTTCAACTACTATGTTTTGTTTATTTCCATTTAGCACAAAAAAAAATCGCTACTAAAAGTAACGATTTTTAAATATTTAAAAAAGGATTAGCGCAGCCCTATTCGACATAACTACCTTTACACTTTTAACATAAGTCGTCTTACCCTGACAATTAACTCGTTTGGACTAAAAGGCTTAGTTATAAAATCATCTGCTCCTAATTCGAAAGCTTCTAAAACAGTCTTCTCTAGACCAACAGCAGATAATACTATTATAGGAATGTTTAGATTTAACTCGCTTTTTACCTTTCTAACGATATCAAGTCCAGTAATTATTGGCATCATGATATCTGTAATTATTACATCTGGACTCTCCGTTATTATTTTATTAATTGCTTTTTCACCATTGGCACAAGCAATTACATCAAATCCTTCTCTTTTTAGCTTAAACTCCATTGTTCTAAGCATCATCTCATCATCTTCGGCTATTAAAATTTTCATTTGTTTTAATTTAATTATTATTTGGGTAAAATAATTTCTTAAAAACTGATTAATATATTTCTATCGCTAGAGTATACTTTTCAAAAGTAGTATTTGGTAGGTTTATTTTTAATGGTTAGTAAATAAAACGCTTAAGATAGTATCTTTCTTTACAATTTAATGCACAAAATTAGACTATATTTTTGAGAAACCATGTAATGATTCTAATTCATTGAAAACCAACTGGCAAATTTCGTTAAGATGAATCACTTCTTCTTTTCTTTTTTGTCCCAATGGATTACTATTAATTTCTTCCTCAATAACCTCAATACTCTTTAGTGCTGAAACAACTCCTAACAAATTGATAGAAGACTTCAGTTTATGCACTTCACTTTTTAGGTTTTGTATGTCGTCTGCTTGATTAGCTTCCAATATTATTTTTAATGAAATGGGTGAGTTTTGTATAAATATATGTACCATTTGTTCAATAAAATCGGCATCTCCATCAGCAAAATCATTTAAATATGTAAGATCAATTAAATTTTCAGATTCGACTTTCTCTGCTGCTAAGTCAGATGAAACGGTGGTATTTGTCTTCATTAAATTATTATATAGTTTTTCAAGTAACACATTAAAATGAAATGGTTTTGATAAATAATCATTCATTCCATTTTCCAAACAACGGTTTTCTTCTTCTAATGTGGCATGGGCTGTCATTGCTATTATTGGGGTATTTGATTTAGCGCCCATATGATTTCGAATGTATTTTGTCAGTTCATTCCCATCCATTTCTGGCATTTGAATGTCCATTAAAATAATATCATAATTATTTTTTTCAATTTTATCAATGGCTATCTTTCCATTATCTGCAACATCAATTTCTTTATCCCATTTCTTAAAAACTTTAACGGCTAAAAGTTGGTTTAGTTCATTGTCCTCAACTAATAGTATTTTTGTGTCTTTTAAGAAATCATGTGTTAGCGTTGTATTTTCTGTTATTGTAACATCTTTTATTCCGCTTTTATCTTTTGGATAATGAATAAGCAATGAAAATTCACTTCCTTTTCCCATTTGGCTTTTTACAGCTATTGTACCACCCTGCAATTCGATCAATTTTCGGGTTATAGTTAATCCCAAACCTGTACCACCAAATTTTCTGGACGTTTCATTAGAAGCTTGATTAAAACTGTCAAATATCGAATCTATTTTATCTTCTGCAATTCCGATACCGGTATCAGTCACGGTAAACCGTATAAAAGTATCTGTTTCAGATTCTCTTTCTTGTGAAACAACCAACTCAACATATCCTTTTTCGGTAAATTTCAAGGCATTCCCTAATAAATTTATCAAAATTTGAGACAACCTTGTAGGATCGCCTATCAAAGAATCTTCAATTTTGGAGTCAATTTCAAAAAGTAATTTTACCTTCTTCTCCTCCGCAATAGTAGAAAGTACCTCTATAACACTTTTTACTTTTTTTGATAAAGAGAATGTAACTTCTTCCATTATCATTTTATCTGCTTCGATTTTTGAAAAATCAAGAATGTCATTTATAATAACCATTAAGTTATTTCCCGCTCTTTTAATAGCTTTTACACTTTGCTCCTGATCACTATCTAAAGTCGTTCCTTCCAGAATTCTTGCAAACCCAAGAATCCCATTCATTGGAGTACGGATTTCATGACTCATATTAGTAAGAAACTGTTCTTTTACGCGCACTGATTGCTCTGCCAGTTCTTTTGCTTTTATAAGTTCTCTTTCAATGTTTTTCTGATCACTGACATCTTGAATAGTGCCCAAAATCTTGAACGGCTGGTTATGTTCATCGTTCAAACACTTTATGTACTCATTAATGTATTTAACAGAACCATTTTTAGCAGTTAAGCTATGGCTGAACTTCACTTCTGAATTATTCTTTTCGACCAAATTCAGGTTGTCTTCAAATAATTTGATGTCATCTGAATTAATTAAGCGAGATTTTAAAAGGGCTAATGATGGAGTGCTGTTTTTGTCTATTTCAAAAATAGTATAAAATTGTTCAGAGAAAAAAACGGCATCGTCGACTAGATTTAATTCCCAGCTTCCTATTTTGGCCAATTTTTGAGCCTCTGAAAGTCTATTCGAATTAATTTTTAACTCTAGTTCTGTTTTCTTTCTTTGCGCAAGGCTTTCATGAAGTTTAAGTGCATTTCTTATGCTTTGTGAAACCCCGTCAGGCGTTAATAATGATTTTGGAATATAATCTGCTGCTCCTCCTAAAATCGCCTGACTAGCAATCTTTTCATCACCCTGAGAAGTCACGAAAATTACCGGTGTTTCAATTCCTAGGTCCTTTAAAATTTTTAGAAAAGAAATACCATCACTATCAGGCATCAAATAATCTAAAAAGATAAGATCGTAGTTAAATGCCTTAATCTTTTCTATTCCATTTTTGGCAGAAAAAGCGCTTTCTACATCGGCTAAGATACCAGAATGTGAAATCGAACGGATTATAGTAATCAAATCAACTTTATCATCATCGATTACCAATATATTTAAGGCTACAGCCATATTATAGTATTTTTATTTTTTTTCACTAGAATATTCAATAATATTCCAATAATTATATAGGATTGAAAAAAAATCAATGTTGTCGTTATCAATTGGTTTATGAATATATCCGGCAATATTTAAATTTAAAGCTTCGCTGCGATTTTTTTCATTATCTATACTCGTGATTACAAATATTAATATTGATTTTAAATCCTCATGGCTTCTTATCTTATTTATTAAATCTAGACCATTTATCCCCTCCTGATTAATATCAATCAAAAGAATTTTAGGTACAGGAGAAATTTTATGATTCCCATCAAGCATATCCCATGCTTCCACATCATTTTCAGCAAAATGCAAAGTGTTTTCGATACCAAGTGTTGAAAATGCCTTTTTAGCACCTTCGATACCAACTTTACTATTATCTACGAATAAGATGTTTGAGTTTATCATAATTTACTTTTATTGCTATTAGATTTTACATTTCACATAAAGACCAAAAATCTTTTAGTGTAGCCACAGAGGAAATGAATTTTTCAAAAGATAATGGTTTTAAAATATACCCGGCAACATTAAGATTGTAGGCATTAATTTTATCACTATCCTCGTTTGAAGTAGTCATCACAAATACTGAGATATTTTTAAGACTTTCATCTTCTCTTAGTTCTTTAAGGAACTCTATTCCATTCATCTTAGGCATATTAATATCCAATATGATTATTCTTGGCAAAGGAACGATCGAGTTACGCAACATATCCAAAGCCTCAACACCATTTCCTGCAACAAAGAGGTCATTCTTGATATTGTTTTTTGAGAATGCTCTTTTAACATTCATTACATCTACCTCATCATCTTCTACCAATAAAATATTTACCAATTTCTGTATCATAATTTTAATTATTTATTGTTATTGCTTTAGGCCAATTAAATTTAAAAACGGAACCTCCATTCAATCCAGGAGTATATTCTATTGTTCCTCCTACCATTTTTATTATTTTTTCACATATTGTTAAACCCGCACCGGTTGAATCTACAACATCCTTAGAATTAACGGTATAGAAAACAGAAAATATCTTATCTTTTACCTCTTCTGGAATACCAGGACCGTCATCTCCGATTACTATTTCATAGTCGGTTTCATTTTCAACTATTTCAATAGAGACATTCTTTTTTTCTTTGTCATGAAATCGAACGGCATTGTCAAGTAAACTATAAATTACTTTCTCTAGTTTTTTTCCCAAAGTAATGCATTTTTCATCAATTAAATTATAACTAGTATGAAATTCTATGTTTGTTTTATCACTTAACATAGCAATACAGTCATTTACCAATTTTGGAATACTCACTTCGAATAGTTCCATTTTGGTTCGATTGGCATGTGAAAGTTCTAATAAAGCATTCATCATGTTTTCTAGACGCCCCACTCTATTTTTTAATAAACTGAAATTATCTAAAATATCCTGATCAACATTAGGCCCTAAATCATCTTCAATCCAAGTAGCTATGTTTACAATAGCGCGCATTGGAGTTTTAATGTCGTGGGAAACAATGTAAACAAAATCTTCATATTCTTTTTTGAGAGCGGTTAGCTCTTCTTGACATTTCTTTTCTGACTCCATTATTTTTTATTTTTTGGAATTGTAAAAATAAAACTTGCACCTTTATCTTCTTCCGATTCGATGTGAATAGTCCCTCCCATCTCTTCAATTATCTTTTGTACAATAGACAGTCCAACACCGGTACTTTCCTTTTTATCCCGAGCTTCAATGGTTTGAAAAACTTTAAACACTTTCTCATGGTATTCTTCTGCTATTCCAGGACCGTTATCTTTGATCGTAAACTGGTGAAAGTTAGGTAATGACTTATATAGACATTCTATTTTCCCTATTGGTTTGTCATTATATTTTACTGCATTACTGATAAGGTTAGCGAAAATCTGCTCAAATAATATTCTTGCAATTTTTATTTCAGGCATAGTGTCTGCAATATAAACTTCATATCCTTCAGTAGGAACAATTGTTTCAACAATCTGCTGTAACATTTTTTTCAAGTCCGTCAGCTGTCCTTCAATTGAAGTTTTACCTATACGAGAATAATCTAAAACTCCATTAATTAAATTCTCCATACGCATGACACGGCCTCGTAATAATCCAAAGTTAGCGCTTACATCATCAGGCATCTCAGGCATGTCCTCCATGATCCACTCCGAAAGATTATTAATCGCTCTAAGAGGGGCTTTAAGGTCATGCGAAACTACATAAGCAAACTGATCTAATTCCCTATTCTTTTTCTCAACATCAGTTAATGCATTATTTAAAGTTTTCTGCGCTTTTTTTTGATCGGTAATATCTGAACTTATTGCGATGTATTGATATGGCTTTCCTTTCTTATCTAAAAAAGGTACAATTGTGGAATAAACCCAGTAAAATGATCCGTCTTTTGCGACATTCAAGATCTCTCCCTGCCAATTACGGCCGTTACCAATAGTCGTCCATATATTTTTAATGAACTTATTTAATTTATAATGCGGATTATCAAGATAATGATATTGCCCCATAAGTTCTTCTCTCGAATATTTAGAAATGCTACAAAACTTATCGTTCACAAAGGTGATAACACCTTTGTGATCTGTAATTGTTACTATCGATGACTCATCTAAAGCAGACCTAATATCGTTGATCTCTTTTGCTTTTTCAATTATGATTTGTTCGGCTAACGTTTTTTCGGTAATATCTTGGATGGTACCTTGGATACCGATAACTTCTCCCTGGTCATTTATATTTACCTTTCCTATTCCTAAAATATATTTTAAGCTGCCGTCTGGTAATAAAAGTCTATAATTATAGTGTAAATCAGCACCTGTGTCTAATGTATTCGCTATAATATTGTCAAGCGTTATTAGGTCATCGGGATGAATTCGATCTCGATACGCAATCAACAGTTGATCAGAGGGTAATTCTTCTAAATCATAAATTTGATAATGTCCCTTAGACCATCTTAAATGACGAGTTATTAAATCAAATTTCCAGCTTCCAATCTTAGCCATACTTTGAGATTCGTCTAATAGCTTATTACTGTTAATTAAGTTTAACTCCGCTTCTTTTTCCTTTGTTACATCCTGAATCGTTCCTTGCATTCCTATGATTTCCCCTTTTTCATTCCTATAGGGTTGCCCAATTTCTATAATTTGTTTTATTCTACTATCTGGAAATAAAACTCTGTAATTAATTTTAAAGTCATCGCCGGTTTCCATCATGATTTTGTCAGATTCATCAAGTATTGATAAATCATCAGGGTGAATTCTTGACCTTGCAACAGCATTGAGTTGATCTGATGGTAATTCCTCCAACTCAAAAATTTGATAATGTCCCTTTGACCAAATTAAATCACTTGTGACTAAATCGTATTTCCAACTCCCTATTTTAGCAATCCGTTGGGATTCATCCAAGAGTTTATTAGCATTTCTTAAATTTTCTTCTATTCTTTTTTCATTCGTTACATCTTGGATTGTGCCTTGCATGCTAATTACTTCTCCTCTTCGATTTTTAGAAGGTTGGCCTATTTCTACAATTTGCTTTATTCTTCCATCTGGAAATACTATTCGATAGCTAATTTTAAAATTCTCACCGGTCTTATTTATATTTTCACTTAATTCATCTAAGATTATCAGATCCTCTGGGTAAATACGACTACGATACGCATCATTAAGTTCATTTTCAGGTAGCTCATCCAATTCAAAAATAGTATAATGTCCTTTTGACCAAACCAGATCATTTGTATTTACATCATATTTCCAACTTCCTATTTTAGCAATCCGTTGGGATTCATCTAGCAAGATGTTGCTGTTAATTAAATTCTGTTCTGCTTCCTTATCCTGTGAAATATCCTTAGCTATTCCTAAGTAACCGGTTATTTCTCCTGCACTATTCTTAATGGCAGTAATTGATAATAGTATTGGAAAAGTAGTACCATCTTTTCTTAAATAAGTCCATTCGTGTGTATCTGCAATTCCAAATTTTCGAGCTTTAATAAAAAGTACCTCAAATCCTGGTTCAACAAGTTCACCGAGTTCCTCGCTTAACTCTTGGGAACGTTTTACCACTTCATTTACGACATGGAAAATAGCTGCTGTAGCTTTCCCTACCACTTCATCTGCTTGATAACCCAGTAAATTCTCAGCCCCCTTATTAAATTGCTTCACTGTTCCATCAAGGTCAGTTGCAATTATTGAGAATTCAGATGCATTAAGTATGGCAGTTAATTCATTCTTAGTTTGCACTACACTTTCTTGTTGCTCTCTTTCAAAAGTAATATCTCTCGCAATGCAATAGAGATTTCCCGTCTCAGGGTCTGGTGATGTATTCCAGCTTAACAAAATATACGCACCATTTTTATAGAGGTAACGATTTTCAAAACTAACTGTTTTGTGCCCTAGAGCTAGTTTTTCTACTTCTTTATAAGTTTTATCTAAATCTTCGGGGTGAATGAAATCTACAAATGGCCTTCCTTCTAATTCTTCTTTAGTGTACCCCAAAACAATTGTAAAAGCCGGATTTACTTTACGGAATGTTCCATCCACATTAGCAATACATACTAAATCTTTTGAGAGTTCAATAAAATTTTTAAATTCGAGTTGGGTGTTTTTAAGATCTACATTTTTTTTTCGAAGATCCAATAATAGAATAACTTGATTAGCCAATAATTTTAAAGCGGTTTTCTGTTCGTTAGATAGTATCCTTGGCTTCGTATCAATGACGCAAAGTGAGCCTAAATTAAATCCATTAGCATCCTGCAGCGGAGCACCAGCATAAAACTGAATATCAGGGTTTCCTGTAACTAAGGGATTATTAGCAAAAATCTTGTTTTCTGTTGCATTATTAACTTCATACACCTCATCGCCCATAATTGTATATTGGCAAAAAGAGATGTCTCGAGCAGTCTCGCTAGCACCTAAACCTACACTTGATTTAAACCATTGTCGTTTTTCATCTAATAGACTTATTAAGGCAATAGGTGTACCACAAATGTAAGAAGCTAACTGTGTAATGGAATCATACTCCTCTTCAGGCAAAGAATCCATAATGGAATAGCTCGCAAGAGCCTTTAGCCTTTCTGATTCATTTAACGGTAATATTGATTTTTTCATTATTTCGGGCGGGTATTGATTTGGGGTCAATTATTCGAAAAAAAACTATGTATTTGAAGTATTAAGAACGTATTAATATTGTAGCTCCAATAAACAATTAATTCCCGAGGGTATACAAAAATAAAATAATAATTGAATTAAAGCTGTATTTGCCTGTAAATTATGATGCTTCGCCATACTAGCTATCTAAGTATTTCATTTAACTGCTTCTTAAATGGAAAACGCTACAAGTAATTGAATTTAACAAACGAAATTACACTAAAGGTACAAAAGGAACGATTCAAAAAAAAACCTACAAACTGCTGTTAATTAGATTATTAAATTCAATTACTTTTAAAATAAACACGTTTTATATATCAAAAATATTTTTTTTTGATTAAATTAGTAGTACACTAAAATAGTTATAAAGGGCACACCTACTTGGCTCTTACTGTAGTTCCCAAATCGTACCTGTAATTCTAGCATAGGGTCTAAAAATTCATTTTTGATTTCGAACAGATTAAATACGCTCCAAATATTTTCCTATTGCCGAGTTGAAATAAAGCAGACGTCACTAAAAACTTAATATATTAAATATGGAAAATTATAAATACATCTTGTTTTTTAACCAAATTGGTATTGCTGCAATAGATCAAGTTGGGGGTAAAAATGCCTCTCTTGGGGAACTATATAACCAATTGAATCCTATTGGTGTCAATATTCCTAATGGATTTGCAGTTACTGCAGCTGGTTACCGTTTGTTTCGAAAAGAAAACAATTTGGAAAAATCATTGGATAATATATTGAACCTATTAGACACAAAACACTACACTAACCTGTCTGAAGTGGGCCAGAAAGCCAGAGCATTAATTCTATCAGCGCCTATTCCTTACGAAATACATGCCGAAATACAAACTGCCTACCAATCGCTAAGCAAACAAAGCGACATAAAAAACCTTGGAGTAGCGGTTAGAAGCAGCGCTACGGCAGAAGATTTACCAACAGCAAGTTTTGCTGGACAAATGCAGTCTTTCCTTAATATTAGTGGTGAAAACCAATTAATTGACGCTGTACATCGTTGTTACGTTTCCTTATTTACAGATCGTGCCATAAAGTACCGCCATGACATGGGGTTTACAAAATTAGATATCGCAATCTCTGTGGGCGTACAACAGATGGTTCGAAGTGATAAATCTTCTTCGGGTGTTGCCTTTACAATTGATCCTGATACCGGTTTTCAAAACACCATTATCATTAACGGCAGTTGGGGTCTTGGCGAAAATATTGTCCAAGGAACCATAACACCAGATGAGTGGATGGTATTTAAACCCACCTTAGAAAATGCAAAACTAAATCCCATTTTGAAAAGACATTGCGGTAGAAAAGAATTCACGATGATCTATGCCCATAAGAGTGACGAAACTTCTGCTGAAAATACCATCATAAATAAACCCACATCAATCGAAAAACAAAATCAATTTTCATTGAATGACAAAGAGGTTATACAACTTTCGCAATGGTGTTACAAAATTGAAAAACATTATAAAAAACCTATGGACATCGAATGGGCAAAAGACGGACTAAACAATCAGCTTTATATTGTTCAGGCACGGCCTGAAACGGTTCACGGTAAAGATAAAAAACAAGTTCGGGAGATTTACAAACTCACAGAAAACGGCACACTTATCACACAAGGAATTGCACTGGGTGATAAAATAGCTACTGGAAAAGCACGTATACTCAATAGCCCGCAAGAAGGAAATCAATTATTAGAAGGAGAGATTCTAGTTACCGATTTGACAAATCCCGATTGGGACCCAATCATGAAAAAAGCAGCTGCCATAATCACTAACAAAGGCGGACGAACCAGTCATGCCGCTATTGTTGCACGAGAACTGGGCGTCGTTGCCGTAGTAGGCTGCGGTGATGCTACTACCCTAATTAAAAACGGGCAGCAAATTACGGTTTCCTGCGCTGAGGGGAAAGATGGCAACGTATATGAAGGCAAATTAGAATGGAAAATAACAGAACAGGATTTCAGTCATTTATCCATGCCAGAAACCGACCCTATGTTCATTCTTGCTGATCCTGATAGAGCTTTTGAATTGAGTAACTATCCCAATAAGGGAGTTGGTTTGATGCGAATGGAATTTGCAATTTCCAATAGTATTAAAATTCATCCTCTCGCACTTTGTGAGCCCGAAAAAGTAACTGATCAAACGGTAATTGACCAAATATCGGAATTAACGAAAGGATATGAGGATAGCAAAAACTATTTTATTGACAAACTAGCGGAAGCCGTTTCAATTGTCGCAGCGGCTTTTTATCCAAAGGATGTAATTGTGAGAATGAGTGATTTTAAGAGTAATGAATATGCTAATCTGATTGGCGGAAAATACTTTGAACCCGATGAGGAAAACCCGATGATTGGTTTCCGTGGTGCTTCTCGTTACTACAGCGATTTTTATAGAAAAGGGTTTGCACTAGAATGCGAAGCCATGAAAAAAGTGCGAAACGAAATGGGTTTTCACAATGTAAAACTGATGATTCCTTTTTGTAGAACTATCGAAGAAGGACAAAAGGTGCTTGCAGAGATGGCTACTAACAAACTGGTACAAGGAGAAAACGGCCTCGAAGTATATGTCATGATAGAGATTCCAAGTAATGTGATATTAGCCGATGAATTTGCCTCTCATTTTGACGGATTTTCAATTGGTTCCAATGATTTAACACAGCTTACACTGGGTCTGGATCGTGATTCTGCATTAATCAGTAATTTGTTTAGCGAACAGAATCCAGCAGTCAAAAATTTAATTAGGGAAACAATACATGCCGCAAAGAGGAATAACATAAAAGTCGGATTGTGCGGTCAAGCTCCTAGTGACATTCCAGAATTTGCACAATTTTTAGTAGAGGAAGCAATCGACAGCATTTCATTTAATCCCGATGCTATTATCAAAGGAATTGAAAATATTTTAGAAACCGAAAAGAAAAATATGGTACGACTATAAATAAATCACCTCAGAGCAGAGCCTACGATATAGTAGATACAAATAGCTACAGATTTTTAAAAATCCTTTACAAAGCTATAATCTGTGGTGAAAAACCGAAGGAAAGTTAGAAGGAATTAAACCTAAAGAGATTAAAAAACATATTAATTGAACTCTTAAAATTAGAAAATATGGAACCAAAAGTATTATGTCAAAGCTGTGGAATTCCACTTGACAACGAGGCCTTAAAAGGCACGAAAGCAAACGGTCTAAAAACGGATGAGTACTGTAAATTTTGTTACGATGGTGGTTCATTTGTTAATCCAAATATGACGTTTGGCGATATGAAAGAAACAGTAGAAACACAAATGAAGAAATTGAAACTTTCAGAACATTTGATCCAAGATGCGGTAAACATTCTGCCTACTTTAGACCGTTGGAAAACAATTTAATTTGTTTTATTCTAAATAATTGATTCGCAAAATGAAAAATACCGCTACGAAAACGAAAGCAACCATTCCTTTATTGGAAATAAAAAACACATCATGAAAATTTTAATGTACAGCATATACGCATTTGACAAACCATTTATCGAAAATGCTACACATGGGAAATTAGAAATAGAATATACGAACCAAGCTTTAAATGAAGACACGGCGAAACTAGCAGAAGGTTTTGAAGGGATTTCACTATTTACACCCGACAATGCCTCTGATAGCGTACTAGAAAAATTATATTTCTACGGCGTTAGATATATTGCTTTAAGATCTGTGGGATATGACTATGTCGATTTAAAAAAAGCCAGAGCTTTAGGAATCAAAGTAGCAAATGTCCCTACCTACTCACCCTATTCTGTAGCGGAGCACGCGGTAACATTATTAATGGCGTTAAACAGAAAAATAATTCTGGGTCAAAAACTCATGCAAATGGGTGACTACCGTCTAGACCATTTGGTAGGCTTTGACTTGCATGGAAAAACAGTGGGAATTATTGGAACTGGAAAAATAGGTGCCGCTTTCGCAAAAATCATGCATGGTTTTGGTTGCCAAATTCTAGCTTGTGACCCGCAGGAAAATGAAGAATTGATACAGCAAACAAATCTATCCTATACCACATTAGAAGATGTTTGTAAGAATTCAGATGTAATTTCTGTTCATTGTCCGCTTAATCCTGAAACAAAATACATGTTCAACAAAAGCAATTTTATGCTGATGAAAAAAGGAGTTATCTTTATTAATACTGCAAGAGGAACTATCGTCAACACGGAGGATTTAATAGACGCACTCAAAATGGGAAATATAGGAGCAGCCGGTTTAGACGTTTATGAAAAAGAAAAAACAATCTTCTTTGGTAACCACATTAATAAAAAATTGGAGGATCATTTATACACCATCCTCCGCTCCTTCCCTAATGTGTTAATTACAGGACATCAAGGCTTTTTGACCAAAGAAGCATTAGAAAGAATTGCACAGACCACCATTGTTAATTTTAATGCTTGGGCTTATAATGGCCTCTCTAAAAACGAACTTAAATAAGTTGTTTCAAATAATTCAATTCTATATTACTCCATTAACAATTAAGTACTTAAAGAGGATAATTACTGTTTTTTCCTGATTAAAAAATTTGCTACTCAGTTGATTTTTATTTTTTCAATTCTAAGAAAATTCTTTTAAATAATTGCCCCTACGGAATCAATTAATGACTACCTTAATTGAAATTTAAAAAACCAGAAGGAACGGTTAATTAAAACTAAGTCAGATGAACATTAATTGGCACTTACTTTCGCTTTCTGAAGTATCCCAGAAGTTGGACACATCCCCAGCAGGCCTAAATGAAAAAAATGCAAAAGACCGCCAGACCCAATATGGCAAAAACAAAATTGACTTCAAAAAAAAGAATACTGTTTTACGGATGATCTTTAATCAATTGTCCAACTTTATGATTCTAATCCTTATCCTGGCGGCAATTGTCTCAGGTATAATGGGCGACTTAACAGATACTATTATAATTCTTATCATCATAATTGTCAACGCGGCAATCGGTTTTGTGCAAGAATACCGAGCTGAAAAAGCAATGGAGGCCCTTAAAAATATAATTCCAGAAGAAACAAGGGTAATTCGAGCAGGAAAAACCATAACCATTGCTTCTACTGACTTAGTTCCCGGTGATGTCGTTTTGCTCGAAGCCGGAAACAGAATACCCGCTGATGTTCGTTTTATTGAAACCCACCAAATTAAAGTAGACGAATCAACGCTTACTGGCGAGTCAAATACTATTGATAAAACGGTAAACGAATTGCCTGACGGCGACTATTCGCTTGGAGATCGAAGCAATATAGGCTTCAAAGGTACCTTTATCACAAAAGGACATGGATGCGCCTACGTTACAGCAATCGCAATGGAAACAGAACTAGGTCACATTGCCCAGATGATTCAAGTACATGAATCAATAACTCCACTACAAATACGATTAGCGGCTTTTGGTAAGCGGCTGTCTATTGCCATCTTGATAATATGTACTTTAATCTTTATGATAGGCTACCTTAATGGCGAAAATATATTAAGCATGCTGTTAACGTCTATC
The DNA here is from genome assembly GCF_963974175.1 of uncultured Flavobacterium sp. Taxonomy (GTDB): domain Bacteria; phylum Bacteroidota; class Bacteroidia; order Flavobacteriales; family Flavobacteriaceae; genus Flavobacterium. Next base: position 32,984 of record NZ_CAXBBR010000009.1, on the reverse strand, counting down.
TCACTTGCTGTGGCGGCCATTCCAGAAGCCTTACCAGCACTTGTTACAATTGCACTTGCCTTTGGCGCTAAACGATTAGCAAAGAATAATGCTTTGATAAGAAAACTTCCGGCGGTGGAAACACTTGGTTCGGTGACCTATATCTGCACTGATAAAACTGGAACACTAACTAAGAACCAAATGACCGTTGAAGAAGTTTATTTGACTCCTGATATAAAAACTGAAACTTCTTTTATTGAAAATAATTCTATGCTTATAGCGATGGCATTAAATAGTGATGTCTCAGTAAAAGAAGACGGAAGCTGGCATGGCGATTCAACGGAGATCGCATTGGTACAATATGCTTTAAATAAAAACAGTAATAAAAAGGAATTAGAAACAGAATTTCCAAGAGTAGCAGAGTTTCCATTCGATTCTTCAAGAAAATGCATGACAACGCTACATCAAACAGAAAAAGGAATACTCGTTATTACTAAAGGGGCTGTTGATGTCCTTTTAGATAAAATAACTAAAAATCAACAACCTCTTATTGCTGAGTTTGATCGAAAAGCAAACGACTTAGCTAATGAAGGCTATCGGGTTATTGGTTATGCCATAAAAGAAATACAATCCTTGCCAGAGACTTTAAATATAGAGGAGATAGAATCGTCATTAACCTTTATAGGATTTGCAGGAATGATTGATCCGCCAAGGAGCGAAGCAAAAAAAGCAGTTTCAGAATGTATACAAGCTGGAATTATACCTGTTATGATTACCGGCGATCACAAGCTCACTGCAAAAGCCATTGCAAAGCAGCTAGGCATAATCACCTCAGAAGAAGATCTAATATTGAGCGGAACTAAACTTGCTGAATTATCAGAAAAAGAGTTTTTGGATATAGTGGAACATGTTCGTGTTTATGCCCGTGTGAACCCAGAGCAAAAATTAAAAATTATTAAAGCGCTACAAGCAAAAAATCAATTTGTAGCGATGACCGGTGACGGAGTAAATGATGCCCCTGCCCTAAAAAGCGCTAACATTGGAATTGCTATGGGCATCAATGGAACAGCCATTACTAAAGAGGCAGCTGACATGGTTTTACTTGATGATAATTTTGCTACCGTTATGATCGCCGTAAAGCATGGTCGAGTGATATTTGATAATATTTTAAAATTTATAAAGTACATTATGACGGGGAATTTTGGAGAAATCTGCGCCATTTTCCTTGCGCCTTTCTTTGGTTTACCCTTTCCCCTGCTCGCCATCCATATTTTATGGATTAATCTTGTAACTGACGGATTACCAGGATTAGCGTTAGCTTCTGAACCAGCTGAGGATAGTATAATGAGTAGGCCACCAAGAAATCCGACGAAAAATATATTTGCAGGAAAGATGGCATTGCACATACTAAGCGTTGGTTTACTAATGGGTGTGGTAACGCTGAGTATTCAATACTGGGCAATACAAGCAAACATCCAACATTGGCAAACAATTGCTTTTACAGTTCTCTGTTTTAGCCAGATGGGACATGTTATGGCAATTCGTTCTGGAGGAGAATCCCTTTTTAAAATTGGCGTTTTTTCGAACAAACCTCTTTTGGGAGCTTTGATGTTGACTGTATTCCTCCAACTGATGATTATCTATGTACCTTTCTTTAATATGGTATTCAAAACCCAACCACTGTCGCTGTATGAGTTAGCTATAACCTTATTGGCATCAAGCATCGTTTTTTGGGCAGTAGAAATAGGAAAATGGATCATTAGACGTTCTAAAAAAGTGTAATACAAACATACACCTTAGATTTAGGTTGCACTCGCACAAACAAATCCATCCTAATCTTTCTTTTCATCATTTCTTCAAAAAAAAATTGTACTTTAGTGTAAGGATAAGTCTCCTTTCCTCTATATGTAAAATATTACAATTTTCTAATTTTCAACTATTTGTGTTTTATTTCTAATTATACTGGAATTTATAATGTTACAAAATAATAAAAAATGAAAGGAACATTTAAAATCGGAAAAGTAGCTGGTGTTGGTCTTTTTATACACTGGACATTTTCGTTACTTATTGCCTTTATCGTTTTTATCAACTATCGGACAGGCTATAATGCTTTACAAATCCTTTGGTCGGTCATTTTTGTTCTATGTATTTTTGTCACGGTTGTTATGCATGAATTTGGGCACGCGCTGGCCGTAAAAAATTATGGAATACAAACGAAAGACATCACATTGCTTCCCATTGGCGGTTTAGCTCGATTAGACAAAATGCCAGAAAAACCCATAGAAGAATTAGTAGTTGCTTTTGCCGGGCCGCTGGTAAATATTTTATTGGCATTAATAACCGGTTTTTTTATAACTTTTCCAGAAAATGCAGAGGTACTCGCTGCACAATTATCAACTGGTGTAAATGCTAGTAATTTTTCCCTTAATTTCTTTATTGTAAATATCGTATTGGCCGTTTTTAATTTGATTCCGGCCTTCCCAATGGATGGTGGACGAATTCTTAGAGCACTCTTAGCTTTTAAATTTAGAAGACATGTTGCAACCAGAATAGCAGCACGAATTGGTCAATTTATAGCAATGGGCTTCATTTTTTTAGGCTTTTTTTCTAATCCTTTTCTAATTTTCATAGGGTTATTTGTTATTGTCTCTGCTCAAATGGAAACAGAGCACGCCGCCTCCAAATTCATTCTCAAAGGGTTTAAAGTGCGGGAGGTTCTTATGAAACAATATCTATCTATTGATGTAAACGAGCCTATTAAAACAGCTATAGCACTACTATTAGACAGTCAGTCCAAGATATTTATGATCACCGAGAATAATGAACCTGTTGGTACGTTAAATCGGGATCAAATTATAGCAGCTCTTTCTGAAAGAGGGGAAAATACTGATGTACGCTCTGCAATGAACAAGAACTTAATCTATTTGGATGTAGAAACCTTGCTCGAAGATATCTTTGAATTAGTTTCTGTCAATAAATCCAACTTGATGTTAGTCATGGAAAACGGTCTCCTTGTCGGGACCCTTGATACTGAAAATATATTGGAATTTCTTTTAATAAAAGGGGTTAAATCAAGATAAGCCTATGCCAAAAATCCAAAAAACAACCCATCCTGATTGCCTAGAATTAGTGTACAGTGGCAAAGACTATTTTTCCCGATTGGAACAAATTATTCAAAATGCGAAATACGAGATTCATCTTCAATTTTATATTTTTGAAAACGATGCCACTGGAGCTACGATTATAGAAAAACTTAAAGAAGCGGCAGCGCGTCGTGTAAAGGTGTACCTATTATTGGATGGCTTCGGCTCCTTTTCATTTCCGAAAGAATTAGTAGAGGAATTAACCGAAAGCGGAGTTCACTTTCGCTTTTTTTCTCCTTTTTTTTCAGCAAACTCTTTTTACATTGGCCGAAGGTTACATCATAAAGTCGTGGTTGCAGATGCACATGTACTTATGATTGGCGGAATAAATATTGCAAATAAATACGATGGTGTCCCCGGAAAAGAACCCTGGCTAGATTACGCAGTTCAGATAGATGATTTGGTAATAGCCAAAAAACTCCAATTACTATGTCGAGACCTCTTTTTTAAGAAAAGATATTTTTTCAAAAAAAAGATAGAATCTGTTTTACAGACACAGCAAGAAACTGTGATCAGTATTATTCAAAATGACTGGCTTAAAAGTAAAAACGAAATCTATGATGCTTATATTAATTCCTTTACTGCTGCTAAAAAAGAAATTGTCATTGTGGGTAGCTATTTTCTTCCTGGCAGAAGAATGAATAACGCATTGAAAAAAGCCGCAAAAAACAAGGTGAAAGTTAAATTAATCCTAGCCGGCATATCAGATGTTACTCTTTCCAAACGAGCTACTTATCATATATACGCTGCACTTTTAGACAATAACATTGAATTATATGAATGGAATAAAACCGTTTTGCATGGAAAAGCAGCGGTTGTTGACGGCTGTTGGACTACTATCGGTTCTTTCAACCTCAATAATTTGAGTTCTTATGGAAGTCTCGAAATGAATGTTGAAATTAAATCTACCGTCTTTTCCAGCACCTATTTAGAGCACCTCAACGAAGTAATATCAAAGTGTCAGAGAATAACTCCCGAATCACTAAAAAAAAGAAATAATATATCCTCGAGTTTTATAAATTGGTTGTCCTATTGGACTGCCAGGCTCATACTCAATATAGTTACTTATTTTCCCCAAAACAGATTCAAAAAATTTTACTGATCAATTTAATTGTTTTATTTAGTCTGTAAATCCATAAGAGCAAGACCATCAATAACGCCATTTAATTAGAGTTTTATACCGTAATAATTATTTTTAGAAAACTACAATTTATTACGTTTTTACATGATACAACAGTGCTTTTATTAAATAATCATTTACATCACTCCGTATATTGTTAATAATTATAACAATTTGTTAATATTAATATAATTATAAAAGTGTGGGATTGTATATTTTTACGACTTAATAAACTTACAAATACCATGAAACAACTTTACCTAAAAAAGCAGCTGCTTCTTGTTGCTGTATTTTGTTTTTTAAGTCTCTTATCATTTGGTCAGGTTCCCACTTATTACTCTGGGACCAATGTCAACCAAACGGGAAATGCCTTAAAAACAAGTCTTGCCACTTTAATAAGTAGCAATACGACTAACTTGAGCTATACTCCTGGAGTATGGGATGCTTTAAAACAAACTGACTTAGATCCTACTGATCCTAGCAAAGTATTATTGATTTACGGTTACAATGATACCGATACCGATATTACTAATGACCGTACTCGGTCTAAAGATTTAAATGGCGGAAACCAAGGAAACTGGAACAGAGAGCATGTTTATGCAAAGTCATTGGGGAATCCAAATTTAGGCACTGATGGGCCTGGAAGTGATGCACATCATTTAAGAGCTTCTGATATTACATTGAATGCAACAAGAAACAACTATCCTTTTGGTGCTGGTTCTGGGAATTCAAAGTTAGTAAACGGTACTTATTGGTATCCAGGTGACGAATGGAAAGGAGATGTAGCGCGTATGGTAATGTACATGTATGTGCGTTACGGAAATCAATGTCTACCTAATGTAGTTACTGTGGGTTCAAAAACTTTCAATGCAGATATTCCAGATATTTTATTGCAATGGAATGTTGAAGATCCTGTTTCCCAAGTAGAAATAAACAGAAATACAATATTAGAGGGTGTTCAAGGAAATAGAAACCCTTTTATTGACAATCCTGCTTTCGCAACAACAATTTGGGGAGGACCTCAAGCACAAAATAGATTTGATGGAACTATTGTATTAGACACAGAAGTACCATCAGTACCTGCAAACTTATATGCTATAAATACAACTGCAACTGGAACGACATTAGCATGGGTTCAATCTACAGATAATGTGGGAGTTTTAGGATATAGAATTTACAACGGAACGGTACAAATCGCTTCGTCATCGACAGCTAATTATGTTTTATCAGGATTAACAGCTAATACAAATTATACTTTTTCTATAAAAGCTTTTGATGCAGCTGGAAACATATCAAATGGTAGTAACAGTATTGTCGTGACTACGCTAGTTGGCACTCCACCACCTGCTCCTACAACATCTGTTGTTTTCATTAATGAAATTCATTACGATAACGCTGGTACTGATGTAGGCGAAGGGGTAGAAATTGCAGGAACTGCAGGAACTGATTTAACAGGATGGAGTATTATTCCTTACAATGGTAATGGTGGCGCTTCTTATACTCCAATTGGTACATTATCAGGAACAATACCAAATCAATCAAATGGTTTTGGAACTGTTTTCGTAGCCATAAATGGTTTACAAAATGGTTCTCCTGATGGAATTGCCTTAGTTGACAACACTGGGAAAGCTATTCAGTTTTTAAGTTACGAAGGTGTTTTTGTTGCCACAAACGGTCCAGCAAACGGTATGACTAGTACTGATATTGGAGTTGCAGAAAACGGAACAGAAGCTATCGGATTGTCATTACAGTTAAAAGGAACTGGTACAAAATATAGTGATTTTACGTGGCAACCTATGACAGCAAGTACCTATGGAGCTATCAACAGTGGGCAATCTTTTTCGACTGTAAAAATTCCTTTGGTTGCGCCTTCTAATGTTGTCGCAAGCAATATTACAGCAACTGCAACAACCTTATCTTGGGATACAGTGACCGGAGCAGTATCATACGAAATTTACAATGGTACTACTTTAGTAGCAGCAACGACAAGCAGTAGCTTCACAATTAATAATTTGATTGCTAATACTGATTATAATTTTACTGTACTAGCTTTAGACGCCGATGATAATACATCTCCAGCAAGTGCTAATGTTCCGGTAAAAACTTTAAATAACAGTACTCCAGTAGTTGCTGGATCTGTATTTATAAATGAAATTCACTACGATAACGCAGGAACTGATAGTAATGAAGGCGTTGAAATAGCTGGATTGGCAGGGACAAACGTTACAGGATGGAAAATCATTCCTTATAACGGAGCTAACGGACAGAGCTATAATCCAATAGGTACTTTATCTGGTATTATCCCAAATCAATTAAACGGTTATGGTACGCTATCAGTAGCTATTTCTGGACTTCAAAATGGTTCTCCTGACGGATTAGCCTTAGTAGATGCAAGCAATAAAGTAATTCAATTCTTGAGCTATGAAGGAGTTTTTACAGCAACTAATGGTCCTGCAATTGGGATGATCAGTACCGATATTGGTATTGCTCAGACTAGCACGGAAACGGTAGGAAACTCACTTCAATTAATTGGACGAGGAACAAAATACAGTGATTTCACTTGGACGGCTACAGTTAGTACTTTTGGTAACACTAACAAAGGACAAAAATTTGGAGATTTAGTATTCGTAAATGAAATTCACTATGACAACGCAGGAACTGATGTTGGAGAAGGTGTTGAAATAGCAGGTTATGCAGGAATAGATTTAACCGGTTGGAGTTTAGTTCCATACAATGGAGCCGATGGGAAAAGTTACACGCCAATTATAAATTTATCAGGAATCATAACTGATCAATTAAACGGTTACGGAACTGTTTTTAGCCCTATCCTAAATTTACAAAATGGCTCTCCAGACGGAGTAGCATTAGTAAACCCAAGTGGTAAAGTAATCCAATTTTTAAGTTACGAAGGTAGTTTTACTGCTACTAACGGACCTGCACTTGGAATGACAAGTACTGATATCGGGATAGCAGAGGCTAGTACTGCCGCAGTGGGAACTTCCCTGCAACTAACAGGAGCTGGCTTTACTTATGCTGATTTTATTTGGCAGGCAGCTAACAGTACTTATGGAGCAATAAACAAAGGACAGTTTTTTGGAAATGCTTCAGACATTATCACCATCATTCCCATTGCTGAAGCAAGATCTAAAGCCGATGGTGAAATAGTAACGGTTACAGGTGTCTTAACTGTTTCTGATCAATTTGCAGGAAGCGCTTACATTCAAGACGCATCAGGTGCAATAGCTGTTTTTGACAAAACAGTTCATGGTGCTGGATTATTTAAAATAGGTGATTCTATTACTGTGACGGGAACGAAAAGCACCTATACAGATCAAGTTCAAATAAGTCCAGTCAAAGCAGTGACCTATAACGGAGTCGCTACTCAGCCTATCCAACCTAAAACGATCACTCTAAATGAATTGGCAAATCACCCTGCAGAATTAGTACGCGTTGTGAACACTATCTTTCCAAAGCCGGGTGCTATTATGTTTGGAAATTCAAGCATCAACATTAGTGATCAGAGCGGTACCGCTCAACTGCGTATTGATGCTGATGTGAATGAACTTGTAGGTTTTGCTCAACCAGAAACTTGTTCTGAAATTATTGGTGTTGTGGGAAATTATTTTGCAACACAACAGCTTTTGCCTAGAATAAGAACAGACTTCCCATGTGCTGATAAATACCAACAGACTGGAAGTGATTTAGCTATTTCTAAAGATAAAACTTTGGATATTGCTACTTGGAATGTAGCTTGGTTTGGTGATGAAACAAATTCTCCAGCAGCTGGAAAACCAAACTCAGATGCGATACAAAAAGAAGCTGTTAAAACTATATTACAACAATTAGATGCAGATATCTACGCTGTAGAAGAAGTTTCTGATGATGCCTTGTTGGCTCAAATGGTAAGCGAAATGAATGATTACAGTTTTATTTTATCTGAAGCTACTTCATACCCTTTTGATGCAACAGGACCAAAACAAAAAGTTGGATTCATTTACAAAAACAAAACGGTAGAACCAGTTAGTACCAAAGTGTTATTAAAAACAATTCACCCTTATTATAATGGTGGTGACACATCCGTATTAGTTAATTATCCAAGCACTGATAAATCACGTTTTTTTGCCAGCGGAAGATTGCCTTTTATGTTAACTGCTAATGTTACTATTGATGGTAACAAACAACAAATTAACATTATTGACCTTCATGCAAGAGCCAATACAAGTGGTGATGCTCAAGGCAAATACGACATGCGTAAATTTGATGTTGAGGTATTAAAAGATACTTTAGATGCACAATATCCAAATGCGAACTTAATCTTACTTGGAGATTATAATGACGATGTTGATTACACCGTATCAGATGTGTCTACGACTGTTTCTACTTACGTAGCTTATGTTAATGATGCTGCAAATTATAATGTGGTAACAAAAACATTAAGTGAGCAAGGATTTAGATCGTATGCAACATATGAAAACATGATTGATCACATTACTCTTTCTAACGAACTAGCTGATTTATATATTGATCAATCAGCAAGAGTGCATTATGAATTTTTCTCTAGTGATTACACAAAAACAGCTTCAGATCACTTCCCAGTAAGTGCACGTTTACAGTTAAAATTAATGACTGTTGATGCTTTAACTACTACTGATGTAAGTTGTAATGGAGAAGCTAACGGAACAGCTACAGTATCTGTTTCTGGAGGAATTACTCCATATACCTACCACTGGAGTACAGACTCAACAACAGATACAAATACAATATCTGATCTCGCTGCTGGGGTCTATACTGTAACTGTTAAAGATGCTTTAAACAAAGTAATCACTTCTACATTCACAGTAAATGAACCATCAGTTATTGTAATTCCTTCCACTAAAGAAGCTACAGTATACTATGGTTATGCTAAAACTTCTTGCACAAAACTTCTTGCAGGTAACGTAAATGGCGGGGTTCTACCTTATACGTACAAATGGAGCAATGGTGCTTCGACTAGCACTATTGAGGTATGTCCTAAAGAAACTACAACTTATACCTTAACTGTTACAGATGCAAATGGTTGTTCTACGTCCGTAGAAAAAACAGTAATTGTTGTAGATGTTCGTTGTGGTAACAACCCTAAAAATCCTAAAGTAGAAATGTGTCACAATGGAAATGTAATTTGTGTTGATGAAAATGCGGTAAGTGCACATTTAGCACATGGAGACAGTTTAGGGAATTGTCAAGCAACTCAAGATAATGTAGTTGTTACTGATGTTACTGTTTATCCAAATCCATTTTTGAGCCATGTAACTATTAGTATTAACAGTTCATCAAATGCTACTGTAAGTTTTTTAACTTACAATTTTTATGGACAATTAGTACAACAGTCTACACATAATGTCCAAGCTGGAAACACAGCAACTTACTTAGATTTACCAAATTTAAATAAGGGATTTTATTTCTTGAAAACAGTTATTAATGGAAAAGTAAAAAACATCAAGTACTTGGTAAAAGAATAGTTTCTTACTGAAGAATTAATCATTTAGATTATCTCAAACCACCAAATTAATTTTTGGTGGTTTTTTTATTTTGGAACTAAAATAAAAGGGTATAAAAATTAACTTTTAAATATTTTTTCGTAACTTTAATTAAGATAATCGACTTATTTAAAATGAGTTACTATACCTGAATAATATTTAACAGAGGGCTTTATTATGGAACGTACAAAAATACAACGAAGAAAAAAAGAAGAATGGATAGTAAAGGATTTAAAAAGTAAAATCCCAAAATTGTCTAGGAAAACCATATACATTCCACTTCAGAATGAATTGCAATTCTGATTTGCTTTTTAAAGATTGTGTTAGTTCAGCTAACATCGGAGCAGTGAGTCACTGTTCTGTAATTGAATGCTTTTTCAAGCACTGGGTTTAAAAGATTCTTCGCAGAGCTCCGAACCTTTTAAACCCGTATTCCTAATTGGAGTGAGCGACATAAAAGTCCTCACTCCATTAACGATATTAACGTTATGAATTTTTCAAACTACAAAGACACTTTCACCAAAGAAGCTTTAAAGAAAGGCTACTCTGAACAGAATATCCAACGTTGTTTGGATTATGCAGCTCCTTTATTTTCCAATGACCTTCCCGTAATTTATAATACTTCACATTTATCTGTATTAGTGGGCTACAAAAAGGAATATCTAAAGAAAGCTGCTCTTCATACAAAATACTTTTACCGTGATTTTGAAATTCTTAAACGAAACGGAAAAAAAAGATCAATATCTGAACCATTACCTAGTTTAAAAGAAATTCAGCATTGGCTTCTAAAAAATATCTTGTACAATATTCCGGTGAGTCCTTTTGCCAAAGCCTACAAACCAAATATAAGCCTCATCGAAAACCTTAAATTTCATAAAAACCAACCGAAAGTATTTACGCTGGATTTAGAAAATTTTTTCCCTTCCATTACAATTGACAGTGTAGAAAAAGTTTTTACTGAATTAGGATATTCTAAAAGCGTTTCTGATTTGCTAGCCAAATTATGTACACGAAATGGTACTTTACCCCAAGGTGCTCCTACAAGCCCTTCCCTTTCAAATATAATTTTTAAAGAGGCGGATGCAATGATTGCTGATTATTGCCTTCAAAGAAAAATAAGATATACCCGTTACGCCGATGACCTCAGTTTTTCAGGAGATTTCGATGAAAAAGAACTCTTTGACACCATAAACCCAATCATTGAAAAAATGAACTTTAAAATCAATACTGCTAAAACCAAACTCATGACACCTTGTAACCGCCAAACGGTGACCGGTATAGTTGTCAATGAAAAACCACAAGTCGTGTTTCACAAACGCAATGAGTTAAGACAAGCTATGTATTACATCCAGAAATTTGGAATTGATGAGCATCGGGAATACAAAGAAATTAACCAAAGGAACTATTTAGAACACCTGCTAGGAAAAATAAATTTTGTTTTGCAGATTAACCCAAAAGACACTGAATTCATAGGTTATAAATCATTTCTAATTGACTTGAAAAAGAAGCAAGATTTGAAATCGAATACAGTAAAACTTTTGTGGGATTAAGAATATGTAACTCAGAATTACAAAAAGTATAGTATTAAAAGGTCTCTTTTCGGGACCTTTACAATTTATAATAATCTGTAATAAAACATTTTATTGCACTTTATCATCTAAAAAATGACTAAATTTATGAAGTAATATTCTGTACTTTTTCTACAAAAGTAAGAACATTATAGTAGGTGATATTTAAAGAGAAAGGCCTTATCAATAATTGAAAAAATAATACAAAATGGCATTTATAGACTATTACAAAGTATTAGGGGTCGATAAAAAGGCAACTGAAGCTGAGATTAAAAAAGCATATCGTAAAATGGCCAGAAAACACCATCCTGACCTGAATCCAAACGACAAAGAAGCCGAAAGAAAATTCAAGGAACTAAATGAAGCCAATGAGGTATTGAGTAGCCCTGAAAATCGTAAAAAATATGATGTCCATGGTGAGAACTGGCAACATGCGGATCAGTATAAACAATCGAAAAGGGAACAGCAGCAATACAATGGACGTGGACAGCAAGCAGATTATGGCGGTGGTTTTAGTGGCGGTGCAGATTATTCAGATTTTTTTGAATCTATGTTTGGCGGTCGCTCTGCAAGAGGCGGTGGTCGTACTGCGCAATTTAAAGGACAAGATTTTAATGCTGAATTGCATCTTGACTTAAAAGATGTTTATACTACTCATAAACGCACGCTAACCATTAATGGCAAAAACATTCGCCTTACTATTCCAGCTGGAGTAGAAAATGGTCAGGTTATAAAGATTACCGGACATGGAGCTGCAGGATCTGGAGGTGGCCCAAAAGGAGATTTATACATCACTTTTACCATAGACAATCACACTGCTTTTAAACGAGACAAAGAGAACCTATACGCAACTGTTGCTTTAGACCTATATTCCGCTATTTTAGGAGGAGACATTACCGTCGATACTTTTGATGGACAGGTGAAACTGAAAGTAGCACCTGGAACACAAAATGGAACAAAAGTAAAACTGAAAGGAAAAGGATTTCCCGTTTATAAAAAAGAAAATCAATTTGGAGATTTTTACATCACCTATGAAATAAAGATTCCAACAAGTCTTTCTGAAAAAGAAAAAGAATTATTCACTGAACTTTCTAAGCTAAAAACCCTATGAACATAGAAAACTTCATTCCCATAAACACATTAGTTACCCATTATAAAGTAGAACTAACTTTCTTTAATAATCTAAGCGAACTTGGATTAGTAGAAATTCAAACAGTGGAACACATACAATATATACATCAGGACTCTATTTATGAAATAGAAAAAATGATTCGAATGCATCAGGAATTAGATGTCAATATAGAAGGCATTGATGTTGTTTTTAATTTACTGCAAAAGATAGATTCATTGCAAAAAGAATTGGCTAACGTCCGAAATAGGCTACGCCTTTATGAAAATTAGCCTAATAAGTATATCCTTACTTTTAAGATATAAAATAAAGCATCCCAACAATTTCTTTGTATATTTGTGTAAATACCACTACATCAAAAATGCAATTCAAAAAAAGCTATAGTTTTTTTGATTATTTTTTCATTTTCCAAATTTATCCTTTATTTATTAATCAACAAATTGGTTTAATAGTTTTTAAGACTATTACCTACGATTTAATTGCTCTATCTTTTTTAATAAAAGATAGAGCAATTAAATCGTAAAAGGAGTTTGAAACCTAATGAAACTAATAAAAGCGTTTTCATTTTTCATTCCTTGAAAGTAATTAAAGTATATGAGTTACCTAAAAAAAGAGTTTTATGAACTGTTAAAAACAGACATTTCCATTTTTGATTTCATTCAAGAATGGGGCTCAGATGGAATATCCTATAGAGATATAGAACAAAAAGAAAAAGAGTGGATTAGTTCAAAATTCTGGTCGACTATTGGCTACGATCCTCAAGAAATGTCGAACAATACCTCAGCATGGCAAAATATAATCCACCCCGAAGATTTAAAAAAAGCCAATGCTGTTCCCGTTAATGAAGTTGATACAATTTTAAGATTCAATCATAAGATGGGTGGCATCACTTCACTACGATATAGAACAATGCCTATTAAAGATAATGAAGGAAATACATTCCGTATATTAAGTGGTCATACAAAAATAAGTCATCAAGAGGAAAGTCACGAACAAGTAGCTGTACAAAAAGAAAAAACGGGCTCACGTATTAAGGCAAAAGAATTTCTAGAAAAATGCAATCAAGCTGCCCGTATAGGATATTGGGAGGTTGATTTACTTAATCAAAATCTCTATTGGAGTGACATGACTAAAGAAATTCATGAGGCTCCTCAAAATTATGAACCCGATCTGGATACCGCTATCAACTTTTATAAAGAAGGGGAATATAGAGATTTAATTACAGCTTCATTTGGACTTACAGTATCGAAAGGGATTCCTTACGATCATGAACTACAGATAAAGACTTTAAACGGCAATACCCGCTGGGTACGATCAATAGGTCAGGCTGTATTTTCAGAAGATGTATGCACTCGTATTTATGGGACTTTCCAGGATATCACCCTCTTTAAAGAAGCTAACCTGCAACTCACACAAGAAAAAGAAAAACTTTTAAGTGTACTTGAGGGAACAAATGCAGGAACTTGGGAATGGAATATTCAAACAGGAGAAACCTCTTATAATGAACTTTGGGCAAATATTATTGGCTATTCACTTAATGAACTTGAACCTATCAGTATTCAAACTTGGATAGATCTAGTACACCCAGATGACCTAATATTATCTAATGAAAAACTAAAGGATTGTTTTGATAAAAAAACAGAGTACTACCATTCAGAATACCGTATAAAACATAAAAGCGGACATTGGATATGGATATTAGATAAAGGTAAAATCATTAGTTGGACTGATGATGACAAACCCTTAATGATGTTTGGGACTCAATATGACATCACAGAACAAAAAAAAATCATTGATAGAAATATTGTTTTTATCGAAGAGACACCAACTGCAATTGCCATGTTTGACACTAAAATGTGTTATCTAGCGTCGTCCGAAAAATGGAAAGTAGATTACAGCTTGCAAGACAAAATAATAATTGGAACTTCCCATTATGATTTATTTCCTGAAATTGGTGAAGAATGGAAACAAATCCATGAAAAGTGCTTAAAAGGAATGACCGATAAGCGCGACGAAGATAAATTTGTGAGAAAAGATGGTAGCATCCAATGGCTCGAATGGGAAATAAAACCTTGGCACAATGACAATGGAACTGTAGGAGGAATTATCATGTATACGGCAGACATTACTGCCCGAAAAAAAACGGAAGAACAACTTCGTATCAGCGAAGCGGCCTTTAGAGGAAACTTTGAAAATGCAGCCATTGGAATGGCACTATTAGATGAAAAAGGTAAATGGCTCAAGGTAAATCACGCTCTATGTACTATGTTAGGTTTCTCTGAAGAAGAATTAATGAACCAAACTTTTCAAGATATTACCCATCCTGATGATTTAGAAGCTGATTTGAAATTATTAGAGGAACTTGTAAAAGGCAGGCGCTCTTTCTATCATATGGAGAAAAGATACATTTGCAAAAACGGTAGTACCATAAATATTATATTATCAGCCTCACTAGTTAGAAATGAAAACAACGAGCCTTTGTATTTTATTTCTCAAATTATAGACATCACTCCACAAAAAAAAGCAGAAAAAGAGCTCGCAGATACCATTTCTAAAATTCAGGGATTAATCGAATCCAGCACTCAGGTATCGATTATAGAGACAGATATAAACGGAATCATTACCACTTTCAACAAAGGGTCAGAAAATCTTCTAGGATATAAAAAAGAAGAAATCCTTTTTCATCAAACACCATTATTGATTCATTTAAAAAAAGAAATAGAGACGAGAGCTTATGAACTTTCTATTGAACATGATGACACTGTCGAAGGATTTGACGTCTTTACGTATGCAGCAAATAAAGGAGATTACGACACACGAGAATGGACTTACATTAAAAAGGACGGAACGCAACTTCCTGTCCAACTTACCGTTACTGCAGTAAAAACGGATGGAAATATTACTGGCTATTTAGGTATAGCTGTTGACATTAGTTATATCAAAAAAACAGAAAAAGAAATTCAATCTTTACTTCATGTCACGAAAGACCAAAACGAAAGACTCAAGAATTTTGCACATATAGTCTCACATAATTTAAGATCCCATTCTGGGAACATAACTATGATGCTTGATTTATTAGCGTTTGAGCACCCTGAATTATCAGAGAATGAATTTATTCAACTTTTGAATACAGCCTCAAATAATTTAAAAGAAACAATCACTCATCTAAATGAAGTTGTTTTAATGAATACTTCAATTACTGAAAATCTACAAAATTTAGGACTATATGAGTTCATGGAAAATACAATTAGAAACATCTCTACTATTGCAGTAGAAGCAGATGTAACTATATATAATCATATTGACCCAGCAATATCTATTCAGGCAATTCCCGCCTATCTCGAAAGTATATTACTCAATTTCATCACCAATGGTATAAAATATAGAACAGGTGAAAGAGAAAGTTTTGTCAAGGTATATTGTACTGTCACTAATGATTATGTAGTAGTACATATCGAAGACAATGGTATAGGGATCAACATGAAAAAGAATAGAGGAAAGCTTTTTGGGATGTATAAAACATTCCATACTAATGAAGATGCGCGTGGCATTGGACTGTTTATAACAAAAAACCAAGTAGAAGCGATCGGTGGAAAAATAGAAGTAGAAAGCGAAGAAAATAAAGGCACAACATTTAAAACATACTTTAAATATGAAAAAAATTGATATTGCTTGTATAATTGATGATGACCCAATTTTTGTTTTTGGAACAAAAAAAATAATGCAATTAGCTAATTTTTGTGAAACCTTTATGGTCTTTCGTAATGGAAAAGAAGCCTATGATAAATTGAAACCCATTATATTGAGCGGTGAAAAATTACCTGACTTAATATTATTGGATTTGAACATGCCTGTCTGGGATGGCTGGCAATTTCTTGACGAGTTTATTAAGATACCAAATGATAGACCAATAACTATATTTATAATAACAAGCTCAGTAGATCCCGCCGATGTAATTAAAGCAAAATCCTATGATGCGGTAAGTAATTATATAGTAAAACCTATAACAATAGCAGAATTAAAAAAAATGATGGAATAAATGACTAAATTAGAGCTAGTTAATTTATATCTCTAAACTATTTCATTTGGTCTTTGATAAATTATGAAGGGTATAATAGAAATCTCGCACTATCAAATCGATTGCTGATTGCCTTTCCTGATGAATGAATTCGGATAATTAGATTAATTCTTTCCTCTATACTATTGGAATAATCATTTAAATATAAATTAGAATGGATACTACTTTCAATACTCTAAAATTAGTCCATCTTGGTATTGACACCCAAAGAGAACATGTTGTTTTCATGCGTAAAGATTGCCACATCTGCAAATCTGAAGGTTTTGAAGCGTTAAACAGAGTATTGGTAACTGTAAAAGGGAAATCTAAAATAGCCACTTTATACATTATTACGGATGGAATTTTACAAGCTGGAGAAGCGGGGTTGTCTGAAAGTGCTTGGGGTGACTTAAACGCTAAAGAGGGAGACGAAATTAGTTTTTCACATGTTCAGCCTGTTACTTCAATGAGAAGTATTAGAGCTAAAATGTATGGACAGAAGCTGAATTATGAGGCATTACAAAACATTATAAACGATATTGTAAAGGGAGAATATTCTAATATTGAAATTGCAGCATTCATTACGGCTTGTGGCGGTGACAACCTCAGTATTGACGAAATAATAGGACTCACCAAAGCGATGGTAATCTCAGGACAAAGATTGTCTTGGGATAAAAAAATTGTAGTCGACAAACACTGTGTAGGAGGTCTTCCGGGAAACAGAACAACCCCCATCGTCGTGGCTATCGTAGCAGCCTTAGGACTTACGATACCTAAAACCTCGTCTCGTGCAATTACATCCCCAGCAGGCACAGCAGACTGCTTAGAAACCATGACAAAAATAGACCTCAGTATCAAACAAATTCAAAAAGTAGTAGAGCAAGAAAATGGATGCTTTGTATGGGGCGGCTCCATAAAGCTCAGCCCCGCTGATGATATCCTAATACGTGTAGAAAGAGCACTTGATGTAGATGGTGAAGGACAAATGATAGCCTCTGTATTATCCAAAAAGGTTGCAGCAGGTTCCACACATGTAGTTATTGATATTCCAATAGGAAAAACTGCAAAAGTAAGAACGGAAGAGGGTGCTGAAAAACTAAAATATTACTTCAATGTCGTAGGCAAATCAATGGGAATCAAAGTAAATGTTCTTTTTACTGATGGATCACAACCCATCGGCAGAGGCATTGGTCCCTCACTTGAAGCAATGGATGTCTTGAGTGTTTTGCGAAACGAAAAAGACGCGCCTCAAGATTTAAGAAATAAATCGTTACTTCTTTCAGCGAGCATTATTGACATGGTTCATGGCACAAAAAACAAAAGTGGATTACAACTTGCAAAGGAAATCCTTTCATCAGGGGAAGCATACGAAAAGTTCCTTGCTATATGCCAAGCGCAAGGTGGTTTTAGAGAACCTGAATATGCTATCTATAAAGAAGATGTTATAGCAGAGAAATCAGGTATTGTTATTGAAATTGACAACAGAAGACTGGCGAAAATTGCAAAACTCGCTGGCGCTCCGCACGATAGCAAAGCAGGAGTATCGCTAAAAACGCCTTTGAACACACAAGTGCAAAAAGGAGATCTATTGTATTCTATATATTCAGAAACGAAAGGCGAGCTGAAATACTCGATCGATTACATGAAATCAGAAGAGGATATCATTTTAATTCAATAACGGTTATGAAAAAAATATATTTTGCTTTACCTGGAAATGAAGATTTGGCCGAAATACTTATTCAAAAAGAGCAGGCCGAAAAAGGAATTGTCGAAATTCGTTCTTTTCCTGATGGAGAAACCTATGTTCGAATTATATCTGATGTAAAGGATAAAAAAGTATTCCTAGTTTGCACCCTTCATCTACCAGACTCAAAATTGTTACCGCTTTACTTTTTGGCGAAGACCGCAAAAGAATTTGGTGCTAAAAGCATTTGCCTCATCGCTCCTTATCTTGCTTACATGCGTCAGGACAAAGCCTTCAATACTGGAGAAAGTGTTACTTCAACGTATTTTGCAAATTTAATTTCTGGATTTGTAGATACTTTAATAACGATTGACCCACACCTACATCGAAGAAGTTCTCTATCTGAAATTTACAGCATCCCCACCACAGTGTCACATGCCGCAAGTCATATCTCAGCTTGGATAAAATATACTATCGAAAAACCTATTTTGATTGGTCCCGATAGCGAAAGCGAACAATGGGTCGCTGAGGTGGCAAAAAATGCCAATGCTCCTTTTATAATTTTAAATAAGACTCGTCATGGCGACCACGATGTAGAAATATCTATACCAAATGTCGATCGGTACAAGGAGCACATTCCTATTTTAGTTGATGATATTATTTCAACAGGACGAACCATGATTGAAACGATTACACATTTAAAAAATGCAGGAATGAAACCCCCTATTTGCATTGGTGTACACGCAGTATTTGCTAAAAATGCTTATCAGGAAATAAAAAATTCTGGTGCTAAGGAAATTATCACCTGCAACACGATTCCGCATGAAAGCAATAGAATTGATATCAGTGATTTATTGATTCTCTAAGTCGACAATTGCAAAAAACTCAATAGTTCTTAAAACCACTGAACTGCTACTTTAAATAAAGTGAGCCATCTGAAAATTAACTGGCGAGAGCAAATCTTTCAGACCATACATAAATTTCAATATTCAAAAATACAGTTCTGCGTTAGCACTAGCTTTCATTTTAGTCTTTTATAAGAGTGTATTTACTAAATATTAAATTATCTATATAAAAGAGTCTTTTTCCTCGACTAACTCACCAATAAATCAGTTTTACAGCATTTAAAACATCTCATAATCAGTAGAATAATCGTATATTTGAGTAGTCTGCTATTATAAAAATTAATTCATGATGCTTATGAATGCCATTTTTAAGATAATCGAATTGATCAAATCTTTCTTACTTGAAATTGGAGAACTTTCCTATTTTGCCGGTCGCTTTTTCAGAGAGTCTTTCAGACGTCCCTTTGAATTTAAAGAATTTCTTCGTCAATGTTTTTATATGGGGAATCGCTCTTTGCTGTTAGTTGCTGTTACTGGATTTATTATAGGTTTGGTTTTTACTTTACAGTCACGCCCTACTCTACTTGAGTTTGGCGCCGTTTCTTGGATGCCCTCTATGGTAAGTATTTCAATAATTCGAGAAATAGGCCCTATTATCACAGCTTTAATTTGTGCAGGACGTATTGGTTCCGGTATTGGTGCTGAATTAGGGTCCATGCGCGTTACAGAACAAATTGATGCTATGGAAGTATCTGGTACCAATCCATTCAAATACTTAGTGGTCACCAGAATTATGGCTACTACTTTAATGCTTCCCCTACTCGTCTTTTTTGGCGATGCTATCGCTCTTTTTGGATCGTATTTGGTTGAAAATGTAAAAGGGCATGTATCTTTTTTACTGTACTTCAATCAGGTCTTTAATGCGTTGGAATTTGGAGATCTGATACCTGCTACAATCAAAAGCTTCTTTTTTGGCTTTGCTATTGGCTTAGTAGGATGCTTTAAAGGGTATTATTGTAAAAAAGGAACGGCAGGTGTTGGTGTGGCCGCTAATTCTGCAGTAGTCTATACCTCTATGCTCCTTTTTATTATCGATTTTATAGCTGTTTTTGTTACTAATATATTTTATGATTTATAACTAATTATGAGTACCAATATACAAGAGAGAAAAATTATTATAGAAATCAAAGACTTGAAAAAAAGCTATGGAGACAATCATGTTCTAAATGGTTTTAACATGACTTTGCATGAAGGTGAGAACTTGGTTATTATGGGAAAATCAGGCTCAGGCAAATCTGTAATGATTAAATGCCTGATCGGGCTAGAAAAGGCTGATAGTGGCTCCATTATGGTTATGGGAGAGCAAATTGGAGAGCTCAGTCGAACAACATTGGATGAAATCAGAACAGAAATTGGCTTTCTTTTTCAGGGGAGTGCATTGTATGATTCGATGACCGTCAGAGAAAATTTAGAATTTCCATTGCGTCGTCACACTAAAAAATTCGGAGTCCTAAAAGACACTACACCTTTAGTGATGCAAGCACTTGAAAATGTGGGATTAGCACATGCCGTAAACTTAATGCCAGCCGAACTTTCAGGCGGAATGAAACGTAGAATTGCCTTAGCGAGAACCCTAATTCTACAACCTAAAATTATTCTTTATGACGAACCCACAACAGGATTAGATCCTATCACAGCCAAAGAAATATTGATATTAATGAAATCAATCCAAGAAAAATACAATACATCATCTATCATCATTACACACGATGTCGATTGTGCCAGAGTAATTTCGAATAGAATGATATTACTGGTCGACGGTATTAATTATGCCGAAGGAACATTTGATGAATTATCAACTTCAACAGATCCAAAAGTGCAAGCTTTTTTTAAATAAGTATAGACATGGAAAAAACAACATCACAAAAAATAAGATTAGGCCTTTTTGTAATAATTGGGTTACTGATTTTTATATTAGCTACCTATCTCATTGGCGATAAGCAAAAAATGTTTGGAAAAACAAGTCATTTGGAGACTGTTTTCAATAATGTAAATGGTTTGCAAATAGGAAATAATGTCCGCTACTCCGGTGTAAATGTAGGAACTGTTCGTGGGATTGAAATGCTCAATGACACTAACATCAAAGTGGACATGATTATTGACAAGACTATCTTTAAACACATAAAGAAAGATGCAGTAGCTACTATTGGTTCGGATGGACTAGTTGGGAGTATGATTATAAATATTCTGCCTGGAAAAGGAACTGACGCGCCCGTTGAACCAGGAGATGAAATTCGCTCTGTAAATCGTGTCAGTACAGATGAATTATTGAACACCCTCAGTAAAACAAATAATAATGCAGCACTACTTACTGAAAACTTACTCACAATCACCGAAGAAATTAATGCTGGAAAAGGAACTATAGGCCTCTTATTAAATGATGCTGAGCTAGCTAGAGATTTAAAACAAACCATGCATTATTTAAAAATATCAGGAAGAGAAACCTCAAATGCCACTAAAAATTTAAACAAACTTCTTGAATCGATGAACAATAAAGACAACGTAATAGGTCTTTTAAAAGATACAGCTGTCGCCAATAGTATAAAGACAATCGTTAATAATCTAGATAATTCAAGTTTAGAAATAAATAGGGTTGTGACTAATCTTAATAAAACCATTCTAAACATTAAAGATGGAAAAGGCGCCTTGAACTACCTTTCTAATGATCCCAACCTTGTAAATAAAATTGACTCAACAATGACTAATGTCAATGAATCCAGTGCTAAACTAAACGAAAATTTAGAAGCTTTAAAACACAATTTTCTCTTCAGAGGTTACTTCAGAAGACTAGAAAAACAAAAAATAAAGGAACAAAAAAAGTAACATTTAAAAACTACAGATAAAGGAATCACAAAATAGTCCATTATCATTACTGTAGAAAAGCTAGGCGTAATTCTGAGTCCCACTAACTTATAAATTGAAAATATGGACGTACTATACCCCGGTATTTATCAAGTTGGTCTTGAAGACAAACACAAAATATAAACTAAAGTGCTGACTCTACTTTTTTTCTAATACTCACTTAATAATGGAGAAATACTCCGAATCATAGCTAGCTTCTGTTACTTTTATAAAAATTAGAGACTGCAAAAATTAAAAATTAGAGCATTTACTTACAGCTTATTAGCTTCTAAAAACAATGCTAAATCGCAAATATTTATTTATATTTAAAAATATATTTATGTTTTGACAAGCTAATGTATTATATTTCAGAAAATAGATCTCCATTATTGCTTGTGGAAACCATTAAAAATTAAAAAATATAATTAATTTTCTATGACAGTTATAATTTCACTTTGTCTGCTGCTGCTCATCGCATATTTATTTGACCTTACGGCATCAAGGACAAAAATACCATCAGTTATACTATTATTACTTTTAGGGTGGGTCGTTAGAGAAGCAACTTACTTTTTTGATATTGACCTACCAGATCTTACCGCTACTTTACCTGTATTAGGTACAATTGGACTTATTCTGATCGTATTAGAAGGTTCATTGGAACTAGAACTCAATAAATCTAAAATTGGATTGATAAAAAAATCATCTATAGGAGCTTTCTTGCCTTTGATTGTGTTAGCGTTTTCCCTTGCCTATTTGTTGCATTATTATGGAGGATACTCTTTTAGATCTAGTCTGATAAATGCGATTCCTTTTTGCGTAATCAGTAGCGCCATCGCGATTCCAAGCGTAATAAACCTTTCTTCTAGTCAAAAGGAATTTATCATTTACGAAAGTAGCTTATCTGATATTTTTGGAGTCGTATTCTTCAATTTCATTGCCTACAACTCTAGCTTTGGCTTAGAAACATTTGGATACTTTTGTCTGGAGATACTAATCATAATTGCAATCTCTTTTGTAGCAACTATATTACTATCCTTTCTTTTAAATAAAATTCAACACCACATTAAGTTTGTACCAATCGTTCTGCTCATTATACTAATTTACGAAATATCAAAAATATTCCATTTACCAGCACTTATTTTCATCCTAGTCTTTGGACTGTCAATTGGTAATTTAGATGAGTTAAGACACTACAAATGGACACAACAGTTTAGACTTGACCTACTGAACAAGGAAGTTCATAAGTTTAAAGAATTGATAATTGAAGCTACGTTTCTGGTTAGAGCATTATTCTTTCTTTTATTTGGGTATTTGATTAAAACCACTGAAATTGTAAATCCAGATACGTTTATCTGGGCTGTAGGAATTGTAGTAATGCTTTTTATTTTGCGTTTCATTCAGCTTAAAGTTTCTAAAATGCCTTTATTTCCTTTGCTTTTTGTAGCACCTAGAGGGCTTATTACAATCTTATTATTCTTGGGTATCGCTCCTGAGCATATGATCCTTTTAGTCAACAAGTCATTAATTATTCAAGTAATCTTGATGACAGCAATTATAATGATGCTTGGTTTAATGATAACAGCTAAAAAGAGAAAAACAATTCTAGAAGAAATAAGGAGAGCAAAAGAGGCAGAACTTAATGAAAATATAGCAGTCTAAAAAAAACCGCCAATTGGCGGTTTTTTTTTACTTAAATACTTTTTAAAGCATCTATCAATACGTCTATATCTTCTTTAGAATTGTAATGACTAAAAGAGATACGCAAACTTGGTTTTCTTAAATCTTCATCCGAAAGCATTTCAGCTAATACATGTGATGCCCTGATGCTTCCGCTCTGGCAAGCACTTCCCCGTGACACTGCAATCCCTTTCATATCTAAATGAAATAAAATCATGGCTGTTTTGTCCTTAGAAAAAGGCAATAAAACATTTAGCATATTGTAAAAACCGTCTTGACTTCCATTAACGATAAATCCAGGAAAATCGATTTCAAGTTGTTCAATTAAATACTTTTTCAATTCGGAAATCTGAGCTCTTTCAGTCTCTAAATTGGCATAGGAAAGCTCCATCGCTTTTGCCATTCCTGCTATTTGATGTACTGCTTCTGTTCCAGCTCGCAATCCTTTCTCTTGTTCACCGCCATAAAATAATGGTTGCAAGCCTGAATTTTTCCGTACGAATGCAAATCCCACACCTTTAGGACCGTGGAATTTATGAGCACTAGCAACCAAAAAATCAATAGGCAGCTCCTTCAGGTCAATTTCTTTCTTTCCAATAGACTGAACCGTATCAGAGTGCAATAGCGCATTGTATTGTTTGCATATTGGTGCAACCCTACTTAAATCTAAAACAGTTCCTATTTCGTTATTAACATGCATCAGACTCACTAAGGTTTTATGATTCTGCGCTAACAGTTCAACTAAATTTGTGATATCAATTTCTCCATTTGGCTTGACAGCAACGTAATCTACCTGAATATCAAATTCTTTCTGCAATGCCTGAACCGTATATAAAACTGCGTGATGCTCAATTTTACTGGTTATAATGCGCTTTACTTTCAAATCTTCCACAGCAGAACGAAGGATCCAATTATTGGCTTCCGTCCCACAAGATGTAAAAATAATTTCTTGGGCAGCAGCATTCAACTGCTTTGCAATTGATTTTCTGGAAAGTTCTAAAACACTTTTGGCATTTCGGCCAAAACTGTGAGTTGACGAAGGATTTCCGAAATCTTCTGCCATCACTTTGGTCATTTCTTGAATAACTTCGGGTCTTATGGCTGTCGTTGATGCGTTATCGAGGTATATCTTTTTCATTACTGCAAAGTTATGAAATATCAATTGTGTATTCTCCAATATCAATTGTCAATTTTTTAGCTATTTTTGTAAAAATATATTTTACAATGAAAAGAGTTCTAAGCCTATTGGTTTTTGTGTTAGCATTAAATGGTTGTGATGATGGTAATTTAATTCAAGAAGACATTAACTTCGAAGACGTAACAACCGAAAGTTGTTCTACAAATGATCTTATTTACAAGCTAAATGATAAAGAGGCACTGATTCTTGACATCCCTACTACCTCATTTACAACTGAACCTTCAACTGTAGGTGCGCCAACTATTATTGATATAAACTCAACAAATAGAGTTGTTTATCGACTTTACAATGGTACAGTTGCAACTGATAACATTTGTGAAACAATTGCGCCTGCAACACCTTACGTAACGGACCAATGGAGCGCAACAGCCGGTCAAATACAAATTTTTACAACGGCAGTAAAAACAGTAAACACAACTCAAAACAGTACCCGAATTACAGGCTACAATCATAACATAGTTTTCAAAAATATTACTTTTGCAAAAACTAACGGAACCCAAGTTTATGAAACATTCCCTTTTGGGGATTACGTAACTACAGCTACGAGTTTACCTTTTCTTTTTGATGAAACAGTAGAAAAATGTGGGACTTCTAATCAAATTTACAACTACACCACCAGTGAGGCACTAATGCTTAATATAGATCCAAGTCTAATTGTCAACGAAGCAACACCATTAAATACCCCTCGAACAGGGGTTATTGGAACGTCTACAAACATCTTTACTTATCGCTTATTTTCGGGGTTATTAACGGCATCCTATTTCTGTAATACAACAACCCCAACTACTCCTACCTTGAGCCAAGAATGGAATGGTGTCGCAGGTGTTCCAGGAACTAGTGGTATCATCGAAGTAACCACTACAACGAACGGACCGGGAAATTATAAACATACCATTGTCATTAAAAAAGCAACTTTAAAAAAAGGAAATAACAGTTTTTTACTGGGTGATAGTTTCACTTATGGAGTCCTATTAACCTCTAATTAATCGACCAGTTCTAGCCTAAAAAAAAACAAAAAATAGTCCCGTTTGTAATTACAAACGGGACTATTTTTTAAACTGACAGCATTTTATTTACTGTTTTGTTTAATAAATACTTCAGTGGCACCTTGACCATATTTTTGATAATTACCTTCCTGAAAAGCAATATTGTCATAGCGTCCCAATAAAAAATCCAGCTCTGCTTTTAGCACACCTTCACCAACACCATGAATAAAAACAATCTTCGGAATACGGTTGCGAATAGCAAATTCGATATGACGTTTAGCTGTTTCAGATTGCAAAGTAAGAATGTCGTAATTTGACATCCCTTGTTTGTTTGGCACCAATTTCTCTATATGTAAATCGAATTCCGGGGCTGATCTTTCGTGCTTATCTTTGCGTTCTTTAACAAAACTCCTCGGTTTTGGGATCTCTTTTTCTTTTGCTATTTCATCTCTATTAACTCTTCTAATAGAATCCATTAAGTTACTGGAATCGTTCATGTTAAGTAATTCATTGACAAAAAATGTCATCATGAATCCGTCCTCTGTTTCTATTGTAACCTCTTTATCTTTCACAGATACGACTACTCCATTTATGGCTTCGTCCAGCACTGAAACTTTATCTCCTTTATTAAACATCTTTTTCTTCTTTATCTTGATTATCTTGATTTTTACTCGGCGTTTTAGCGCTCAACTGCATCATGCCAAACATAAAAACGGCAATTGCAATTACGGTTATATACACATTTTTTTCCGCACTTACCTGCTCAAAGAAAGCAACAAGTATTGCCACAATCATCATTGGAATTATTAATTTTTTCATTTCTTTACCTATCAGATTCCAAATGTAATAAATTTAAAATTGGCTCTCTTTTTTATTAAATGGTTTGCTGAAATTTTGTAAATTGTAAAAAAACAAAACCTTTGAATTTAGAAAAATATATGATTCCTTGTCTAAGCAAAACACTCTTTGGAGTGGAGTGTTTGGGCTGTGGTTTTCAACGTTCATTCCTCTTACTTTTAAAAGGGGATCTTACCGCTTCTTTCCAAATGTATCCTGCCCTATTTACCTCGCTTTTATTTTTAGTCCTTCTTGGTTTTCATTTTATTTACAAGGGATTTATTTCTCAAAAATTAATTTTAGTTGTCGCTTTTATTAATGTTCTTTTTATGATTGCCGGTTACTTCTACAAACATTTTTAAGGAACTTCGATTAACCACAATTCAGCTCATTTATTTATTGATCCTACTCAAGATATCATTCATCATTTCGATTTGTATCTTTTGAATTTCTATTAATTCTTCTTGTTGATGTCTCACTAAATGATCCAGTTTTTCATGCAGCATTCTAATTTCAAGTTCCGATTTTAGATTAATCATATAATCCCTTCTCGCTCTGTCTCGATCTTTTTCTTCTTGGCGGTTTTGACTCATCATAATAACCGGAGCTTGCAAAGCCGCAAGACAGGATAAGATTAAATTCAATAAAATAAAAGGATAAGGATCAAATCCTTTATTGTACAAGATATATATATTTGATAAAATCCAAAGTACAATAAAAACTCCAAAAAGGATTATAAACTTCCAACTACCTCCAAAATCAGCCACTTTATCAGCGATAATCTGTCCAAAAGTTCGAGGCTCTGCTTTTTCTTCAATTGTACTTACCAGAGAGTCATACTCTTTTAGTTCATCATTAATTTTACTTTCAATATTCGAAAGCGCCCCTATTTCATTGGATAAATAGCTTGAGATGTATTTTTCCTTATATAAATTTAATTCTGTAACAGATAAAGATTGCTCTTTCGAAAAATTAGGGAAATCGTTTTGCATCAATGCTAAAATTGGATTTCGAATTATTTTCCCGGAGATCTTATCTTTCAAAGGGAATTCCTTATTTGAGAGATCACTTTTAAAAGTAGGTATACTAGCCATCTATATCGTTTTTACTATGCTAATTTACGGATTTAAAAACCTCCTTTTTAAAAAATAATGAACTCTGTACCTATTAGAATTTAAATCAGCACTCTTCTACTGAGACTATGGTCATTCTTCGAGTTTAATTCAAAATAGTTCAATATATTTGTTTCGTCTTATTTTTTGAGACCAAAAACAAAATTATGATCAAAAAGCACCTCAATTTTCACTTTTTTTTATCAATTTCTGAAGGAAATTGTTGTTGCAATGCCTAATTTCTGCATATTTAAAGCCTTTTCTACTAACCATTCAATCCCATAATCATGACAAAAGATCTGATTATTAAAAATATAATCTCTTTAAAGGGACATTCTTCAATTAATTACGGAATCAAAACAAAAATAGAAGATTTTACTGAAAAATTATTCTATACTTTATTTGATGCCAATGCTCCTTTGAGCGAAAGCATTGACGAACTTAAAATTCTTTTCAAAGAAATTTCTGTAATCGCCTGCAAAAAACCAAAAGGAATCTGTGATTCTATTTGGGATCAGTATCTGGAAAAATTGCCTTCGGTTCTTGAAAAACTAAATCAAGATGCTAATTATTTTTTAGAAAATGATCCTGCTTCCAATAGCATCGAGGAAGTATACCTTGGCTACCCTGGATTTTATGCTATCGCGATTTATAGACTAAGCCACGAACTTTATGTTTTAGACCTGCTCCTCTTTTCAAGATTAATGAGCGAATATGCCCATAGAATTACGGGAACAGACATCCATGCAGGAGCCAAAATAGATTCACCCATTTTCATTGATCATGCGACGGGTATCGTAATTGGAGAAACAACCGTTATCGAAAAAAATGTGAAAATATACCAAGGGGTAACCTTAGGGGCGCTTAGCGTGAGCAAAGATATGAAAAATGCAAAAAGACATCCTACGGTGGAGCAAAACGTATGCATTTATGCTAATGCTACCATTTTAGGAGGAAATACCGTAATCGGAAAAAACAGTATCATTGGTGGGAATTCATGGATTACCAAATCCATTCCTAAAAATTCACTAGTGACCAATACCACAACCACAGAAGTAAAAATAAAAGAACTAAGATAGCATGGAGCCTAAAAAATTATTAGACCTGATTGGGAATACCCCCTTGGTCGAAAGCGTCAATTTGATTAAAAATAAGAATGTAAAATTATTGTTGAAGCTCGAAGGAAACAATCCTGGAGGTTCTGTAAAAGATCGTGCTGCCTATAATATGATTGTATCCGCTTTAGAAAGAGGGGACATTAAAAAAGGAGATAAATTAATTGAAGCCACTAGTGGAAATACGGGAATCGCATTAGCCATGATTGCCCAATTATTAAATATAGAAATCGAACTTGTATTACCCGAAGATTCTACTAAAGAGCGTACCCAAACCATGCGCGCTTATGGTGCGACGGTAATCCTAACTTCTGCAAAAGAAGGAATATTAGGCTCAAGAGATTATGCCGACAAAAAGGTAGCTGAAGGCGGTTATATCATGTTGAACCAGTTTGCCAATGAAGACAACTGGAAAGCCCACTATAAAACAACAGGTCCAGAGATATGGAATGATACGCATGGCACCGTAACTCATTTTGTTGCTGCTATGGGGACCACAGGTACTATTATGGGAACGTCTACCTACCTAAAAGAACAAAATTCAAATGTACAAATAGTTGGTGCGCAACCGAGTGATGGATCTCAAATTCCAGGTATTCGAAAATGGCCGCAGGAATATTTGCCTAAAATCTTTGATGCCTCAAAAGTGGACCGTATTATTGAAGTAAGTGAAACAGAAGCACGTGCAATGACCAAGCGACTGGCGCTTGAAGAAGGTGTTTTTGCGGGAATGAGCAGCGGTGGTTCTGTGGCGGCGGCCTTGAAAATTGCCGAAGAATTAGAATCGGGGGTCATTGTTGCCATAATCTGTGACCGAGGTGATCGCTATTTATCATCTGATTTATTTGATTAAGATGATACAAATTATAAGGACCTCTGCTGAAAATCCTGATTTTATCGCCTTAATACAGGAACTCGACAAAGATATTGAAAATCGCGACGGGGAGGAACACAGCTTTTATGCGCAGTTTAACAAAACGGACAGCATCAAACACGCGTTAGTCGTTTACGAAGACGAAAGAGCCATTGGTTGTGGCGCTTTTAAAGTGTACAAAGACGAAGTTGCCGAAATAAAAAGGATGTTTGTTAATCCGGAAGACCGTGGTAAAGGCATAGCCTCAAAAATTCTGAAAGAATTGGAGTCTTGGGCAGAAGAAGAGAACTTCAAAAGCTGCATTTTGGAAACCGGTAAAAAATACCCGGAAGCCATCGCACTGTACAAGAAAAATGGCTTCGTCATAACCTCAAATTACGGACAATACGAAGGAATAGACGATAGTGTCTGTTTTAGTAAATCAATTTTAAAATAAGAAAAGGCTCCATTAACATAATGGAGCCTTTTCTTATTTATTTCAAACTTCTTTTTTATAGCAATGTGGCTGTTGTAGAAATCGCGGCAGTCAGTAATTTAGATATCGGACAGTTCTTCTCTGCTTTTGTGACTTGTTGTTGAAAAGCATCATCAGAAATCCCTTTTATTTTAGCATTTACCGTTAAATGAGAACTAATAACGGTTCCATCAACTAGATCAATATCGCATTTAGTCTCAATACTTTCAATTTCGAAACCCTCTTCGGTAATATAAGCCGAAAGTTGCATCGTAAAGCAACCTGAATGTGCTGCAGCTACTAATTCCTCAGGATTTGTACCTGTACCTTCTTCAAAACGAGATTTGAATGAATATTGAGTATTCTCTAATGTTTTACTTTGTGTCGTAAGCTTTCCAGCACCTTCCTTAAGAGAGCCGTTCCATACTGCGGTTGCATTTCTTTTCATAATTGTGTTTTTTTTTTAATTTACTCAAAGCTACCCTTTTTAAAATGTAAGTTTTTAAGCCCATCCTTTTTTTAACTAAATTTTAAAATTTGTCTTCAAATTGAAGGTGTGAGAATTAAAAAGCCAACCCAAATCTAATTGGACTGGCTTTAAACTAACCATTATTTAAAATTTAATTATTTTTTAATTAATCTAACTGTTTTTGTCTCAATTCCTTGATTGATTACTGTTATGTATGAACCTGCTGGTAAATCTTCACCAAATAGTGTAGGTTGTGCGTCATTTTTATTAATGACTTTTACCAATCTGCCCAATAAATCAAACACTTTCACTTCCACTTTTTCATTGCTACCTCCCTCAATTGCCAATGTAAATTGATTATTAGAAGGGTTAGGGTAAGCGATTACATTGAATGGAACCAGTTCCAATCCTACTGGTGCTAATATTATTTTCTTAGCCGTTACTACTGAACTGCTGCGGGCAGTTGAAGCATTTACTGTTAGAGCTAAAGAGTTAGTGCTAGTAGCGAATTTAGAATCACCACTATAATAAGCAATAATATCATGTGAACCAGCAACTAGATTAGCAATTTTTAAAGTTACTGAAGTCACTCCACTTGTTGTACTAACTACCCCTTTTGAAAGGTAATTTGCCCCATCATAAAAATAAACATAACCTGAAGGATTTGCAGAATTTGATTCTGTAATTGTTGCTTTAAATGTTATTTCTGTACCATAATTAACCGGTGATGTAACTGGACTTTGCATTACAAAACCTAAAGCTGTTGGAATAGTACCAATGGAACTTGAGGAGCCATGAACCTGAAGGTTACCTCCATCTATAATCTGTTCTGCAGATTGTATTCCGTTCCAATTACTTGAGAACCAAACTCCACCTTTGCTTGAAGTAACTGTAATTCCTATAGAATCATATTTCCCAGGCTCACCCATATCGGTCATTGTTACGTGTAGTAAAGCACCACCATCAACTGACGTTGGATAACCATCCGTTACGTACATCTTGATGTATTCAGGTGAAGCAGAATTGGTATAGGTAATATCTTTAATATTACATTTACCATCAAAGACTGCTTTTGCTGGACCTGTAGTAGATGATTCGACAATTAAGCTCAAAGAACTCATTGCATTCCCTTTGATCTGATAAACATGTAATTTGCCGTCAGCTTCAGTTCTACGGAAAATAGAATTGATATTACCCTGAAGGTTTTTACCGCTTTTGTTGTACTTGACATTAAAACCAAAATTATTTTTTCTACCAGCATCGCCAGCAAGTTGACCATTAGAGTTTTTAAGTATCATATAACCACCTCCTGTGATGAAGTCATTAAGCGGTTTGGAAACTGTTATTACAGTATTGTCATCAGAATTATTTCTTATATAATAGCCATTGTCAACTATCATTCCAATTGTATACTGTTCAGAATCTCCACTACCTGTACTTGCACTATTCCAAACATAGCTTACAGTTCCAGTTTTTAAATCAGCAAGATTAACTAAACCAACAGATAACCAATCAGAAATAGGTGCATCACCAGCATCCCGATTAACAAACCTCACTTTAGCATATCTGATATCACCTGCATAGGCATCATATAAAGGATCCCCTGATTCGGCAGTAACATCCCTTACTGTTGCATTCAAAACAACAGTTGCAGTGTTTGAAGTACTGCTTGAAGTCGAAACAAATGTCGACCCTGTATAATAAACACGGGCATCTTCTTGAGTTACTGTTAACGGTCCAGTATTATCATTTGTTATACCACTTAGATTACTTGAATTAGGCGTAAAAACTGCAATTACCTTATATGTACCAGGAGCTTGGGTGATAATAAAGTCTTTACTAACGGTGTTTCCTGACGTGAACGAAGCTGAACCAAGCGTGATGATTGGGTTGCTATTCAGTTGAATTTTAAATGCTACAGTACCACCAGTAGCATTTAATTCAGCTTGACCAGTTGAAGAAGTAACAGTCGCGATTAAAGTAACTTGATCAGAATACTGAACAGAAACAGAAGCAACAGTAACAGATGTTGATGCAGGAGTGATAGTAACATTAACTGTACCACCGATAACTTTATAGTTTGTATTAGATGAAGTAAGGTTATTTGTGACAAAACTGGTGTAAAATCCTTGGTTACTGCTTGAAACAGTTGCGCTACCCCCAATTGAAACAGGATCACCGTTTACAATGTTGCCTGCAATTAAGTTTGCTGCTGCAAAGGTCACTGAACCATCGAATGCTCTTGTTCCTGTGAAGTTAAGTGAGCGTTTGGTTATTGCCAAAGTTCCATTTACATATGAAACATCGTAGTTGCTTGTTA
>NZ_CAXBBR010000008.1:0-162137 GCF_963974175.1 uncultured Flavobacterium sp. | reverse complement strand
TAGCTACACTAGCGGTACAAGTACCAGCTCCTACATTTGGAGTTAAGTTTGTTGGACAAGAGGTAAAGGTTGGATTTTCAATATCTGGATCCGTGCATTGGCCATAACTAAAAATAGAGCTAACTAGGAGTGCAATTATAAATAAGTATTTTTTTTTCATGACATCTACATTTTAGAAATGAAATTCTAATAATTTTATACAACGGAAATAGAAGAATCTAAAACTGTTTTATAACTGTAATAATGCCCGATTATATTTGTGGTATTTACATTAAGAGAGTAACAAAGTAGTGACTTGTTCACTAGCTCTCTTTTTATCTAATATAGAAAACAGTATAAGTTTTCAAATAATTTATTAGTGTAAAATATAGATTATGGGCTTATATTGCTGCAATATAACGAAGTAACAACTTTTTTCGGGAATTAAAAAGATTTTACCGACTAAAACGCCTTAAATATCGATGAAATACTTCTTTTAAAAAAAATAGTTTCTTTTTTCACTCATTTTTATCCTTAAGTTTCAAGGAAACAAAAAACTGCCTATTATGGCAGTTTTTTGTTTTTTATATAAGTCTAGTGTCAATCTTTATGGAATTATAATTTTTTTGCTTAGCTCTCCTATTGAAGTATAAACTTTAAGAATATACATTCCGGAACTTGTCTTTTTAATTGGGAGTTGAATATTTTCGTTTTTTTCATTTTCTAAATTCCAATTAATAATCAATTGACCATTTATATTGTACAAGTTTGCTTTTTTAATACTTGTATCAAATGAATTGTTGTGTATTTCAATGATATTTCTTTTTTGGAAATGAGTGATAATTATACTTTCCTCTTTTATTTTTTCGTCAACGGTACTCAGTGTTTTATTTGTGAATCGCAATGAAAATCGATCATTGTTTTCTCCCGCAGGAATAATAACTTCATAATTTTCATTTCTTATATTATGGTAGCTACTATCAGTACTGTCATATATAAATATATTTTGATTTATATCGAAGTTTTCAAGTCCGTCAATCATGAATTTGACTTTACCTTCAGTATCTGTTTTAACTCCTAAAGGATAGGATGCATTAGTGTCAAAATAGCCTTCACCTTGAATCACAAGTTGGTTATCGCCATTAAGAAAATACATATCATTTGCAAAATCATCAATATTCAATCCATCATAACCTGCATCTATGCCAGCAGTCGCTTTTTCATTCATAAACCCCAGTAAAACCTGGCGGTGAAAATCATTAGAAGAGTTGAAGCCTAAACGGATTCTTTTACGGGTGTCTGCAGTTTCGGTATCATTTTCATTCGACTTCCAGGTTTGCTTTGCATCTTTCTTTGTTTTATAAATAACGTTAGAAAAGGTAGCATCGTCTTCTTTATGAAAACCACGTTGACTATTTTTGAATGTAATTATACCTCCGGATCCAATTTTTCCGTTTACAAAAAAGCCTTGCCCGACAGGTATAAAACGATTAGGGATTCCTCTTGACGGTGTTCCTAATTGACTAATAAAATCTATACCTGCTGATGCCGGTGCAATACCTCCAGTAAGGTTTCGTACTGCATATCCCCCTTGGTAATCACGAAGTATATGGGTGTTATTTGTTGCGTAATGTTCCCAAAAGTAAAGTGTTCCATCAATAGATGGGCTTGAAAAGGATTCGATAGCACCAATATTATCATTTATAAAAGCATCCGCGTCTATTGCTGATGGATATGGATTTCCTGTTAATAGTAATTGATCATCACCTACGGTGTTTGATACGATTGTTCCATTGTTTGGTTTACCAACAAAAGTATAAGTTTGGTTTCCCAAAGTGCTTCCGCTTCCTTTCATAGTATATCCTAGACCTACTCTAAGAGGAGCTGTTTCTAAAAACTGTGTCCAGTTTGCATAATCATTATTCAAACTGTCAAATTTATACAACCAATAACGAGCCAGGCTAATAGGAGCAGTAGGTGATCCGTCATAACCACCAACCCAATTGATGTTTTGTGGTGTTGTTGTAGTTCCATCTTTCATAACACCCGCAACAGTATAATCAGTGTTGTTAGTAGTTGTGTTTATGGGACTAACGGGAGAACTCCAGTAATTATAGTTGTACTTATTTGATTGGCCTAGCTGGTCTCTTTCTATGAATCCTGAGGAAGTTGTTTCAAGAATACTACCTTCTGTTTGAATAAGTTGTGACTTGCCAACAAGATCTATTTTTCCGTTAACTTTTAAATAATGTGTTACCTCTATTTTATTATTACTATTAGCCTCGAGGGTATTGCTCTCAACAAGTAATCCTAGTAGTGTTTTGTTTCCTGCTGTTGTTATATTATTACTTGTTTTAACAATATTCCAGTCAATATAAGTGGAACCGTCAACACCCAAAGTGTTAGGTATGTTCCAAACGCTTCCGTTTGTCCACGTACTAGATGTTTCCCAAGCGGTATGTGCTGTTGATGTGTATGGCAAAGGAGCTGTTTCTGGTTGTGCAGTTACAATACCGATTAATTTACCATTACGAAGATTACTAGTTTTGTCTATTAAGAAGCCGTTTAGGATATCCGTAGACTGAGTCATTTGATAGTAGCCTTCTAGATTGGACCAACTAAGCCCTGGAATAGTTAATGGCACTATTGCACCTAGAACATTAGTACTCGTATTTGTAATACGTTGGTTCATCATTTGGCGCGTTTGCGCCGTTGTAAGCGCGACATTCCAAATACGTAATTCTTGCATCCAACCTTTAAAATAGTTCGCAGGTAGGTAAGGATAACTAGATCCTTGAATCATGGCTCCTAGAATACATTTAGCATTGTTATTTGATACTGGGTTTACACCAGCTACAGCATTTTTAACGCTAATTCCGTCTATATATAGATTATAGGATGTACCATTAAATGTAACAGCAATGTGGTACCATCTACCCGTATTTATTGCGTAATTTGAAGTTATAGCGTTGCCATTGTTCCAGTTGAAAGAAACGACGTTATTGACTAATCTTAAATCGTATCCATCAGTAAGTGCGCTGGAACTTCTTTTTGAAAAAATAGTTTGAATCCCAGCATTAGATGCTCCCGGTTTAATCCAAGTTTCGATACTAAAAGATCCAGTATTTAAATTATAATTATTTTTTAAATTAACATTATCGTCTATTCCGTCAAAATCTAATTTGTTACATAACCCTATGCTTACAAGTGCATCATCAATAATAGGGGTGCAGCTTCCACCACCAAAAGGGAGTGTCCATCTCAAGGTATAAATCCCCGTATTAGGACTTGAGAATTCAGCCGTTGGGCTATTAATATTGGAGAAAACCTCACCACCCCCAGCTGGACCGCTAACAATGGACCATGAACCTGAGGTGCCTGCAGTGGCGCCAAGAGTTACAGCTTCTAACCCGCAAACAGGTGGTGTTTTATCAGGACCTGCTAAAGCTGCAAAACAAGGGCTGTTCGAACTATTGAAATTCACAAGAATAGGCTTAAAAATAAGGCCCCCACAGCTAGAAGATGGGTCGATGCCTTGCGAAATTGGTAAATTAAAAGCGGTGTTAGATATGGATCCATTTCCAGTAATCGCTCCATTTATTGAGATACTTGCATTACAACCCGAATTAAATAAGGTAGCACAATCAGTGGTTAATGTTACTTTAAATATTAAGCTTCCTAATAATGTGTTTGGGTCTGAAAGTAAAGGGAGATTACCTACGTTCCATATTACGGAATTAGATCCAGAATCATAATAGGGAGCATTCGCGGGCGTAAAAGAAGGATGAATATTGCTGGTAGTAATACTTCCAACTCCATATAATGCAGATACAGGCACTGGAACGGTTATGATTGTATTCTTTGTGGGCTCTGAACCCCTATTTTTGATGTCGATCTTGTACTCTATTTCATCCCCAGGTAGTGCTGTTAAGGGTGTGGCTGGAGTGACACCGCCAATTTTGTTTACAACAATAAGTCCTTGCGGCTCTGGTATGTAGGCGTCTACCGACATTGCAAAACCAAAGATAGTAAATATATCGCCCGATGAGCCAAAGCGAAATGTAGTAGATGTTTGGTTATTTCCAATAACTAAATTACTTGCGTTAGGAATCGTAAACATACTAAAATCGACTCCTGTATTATTTTTTAGGATTGGATCACTTTTGCCTGCAGCTGGAATCGGAAAAATAGAAGAATTGAAAAAGTTATTAGTCGTGTTTCCAGCATGGTTTAAGGTTAAATAATTAGTTGCGTTATAGGTATTAGGGTCCGCATTCAATTTTTGAACTGCGAGATAATCTCCACTTAGCCCCACATCTCCCTCGGCTGCCATTACCCCTAATTTCATGTTCACAGGTCCTGTGCCAACAGTTGTGAATCCTGAAATTGGAATGTTTCCGAACTCGCCAGCATTACTGTTCAGTGTTCCGTTTACATAGGCATAACCATCAAAAAGTGTTACTGCTCGGCTTTTAATAACTGGATTTTCATAGATAACAATCATTGTCCATCCTCCTGAAAATCCGGGTGAGTCATTATTTGATCCCGCTTCTAATAAGGCAATATCAGCTACGGTGTATGCTCCTGGTCCATTTGCTTTTACATAATCAGTTATTTCTTGATACCCCACAAAAATACCGCTGTAAGTTGTTCCTGGGAAAAGAAGTTCTGAATTAGTTCCTACTGTTTTTGCGGTAATAGTAGTATAGGTACTTGCTCCTGGTCCTTTAATTTTTATTACTTTTTTATTAAAAGATTTAGAGTCAGTTATGTAGTTGGGTGCAGTTCCTGATACATTTACGGCTGCAGATGATGTACTTATAACAGTTGAATTATTATTGTCTGTAGCCGAACTTCTTATTAGTTGATTGATAGTTAGGTTTACTCCTCCATCTGCAATAACATAGGGAGTAGTAAGTGTGGCAGTATAAACACCGCCCGAACTGACCGATGTAAATGGGATGTTGGTTGCTGTGCCATTATTTACTCTTAATGTTATTGTGGGAGTATTATTAAATTCGAAAGCATAGGTGTTACCATTACCGCTAAAAGTATAAACAGGCCAGCGACTATTACCAGAATTGTTTACAGTTATTGCAAGGCGATAATTGGAGTCAGTTATGCTTTGGTTATCACCTACTGTTGAGTTGGTATTCACTGTTCTTGTTCCTGATTGAACTTGTCTTGATGCAGTAAAGGTATCTGTTGCACTTGATTTTCCGGTCCAGTAAAGTCCTGCAAAGAGTACAGTGGAGCAACTTTGGCTAGAGCTATTTTCACCTGCATTAGAAAGTTCTAGAGTTGCTTTCGAGGAGTTGAATGTAGCAGGATCAGAGTCAGTATCTACAAACTTCATGTAGTTTAGTTGATTGTCAATGTTGTCCCCGTAAGTGGCAAGCGTTAAGTTAGTATTACCTAACATAGTAAAATCACCTTTCACATTATATATTTTTTTGGTAGGTGTGGCTGCTGATGTTCTCTGTAAAAAATTTACTTGTGGAGTAGTAACAGTTTGCGCGTATGTTGTAAAAAAAGGAATAACTAAAATTAATATTAAAAATAATTTTTGTTTAATAGTAAAGTTCTCCATAAGTTGTTTTTTTAATTGAAAGTATTTCAGTTTTGGAGTGTAAAAAGAAGGACTGTTTTAAAAATCCAATTTTAAATAACAAAAGTATAAAACATTTTATTTTAGCATCGATAAAAAGCTTTAAAAACCGATTAAATACACAAAAAATAAAACAAAGTAAGTTAAATATTATAAAAATTAATAGAAAATTTTTTTATGAAAGGTTGTCAATCCTGATCGAATCGAAGAATTAACTTCAATTCAATAATTTTGAATAACAAGTGCACATATCGCTTTGAAGTAAATTTTATATTAGGAATATTACAGTAGAGCTTGAAAAAAAAGAAAAAACAATTAAGATCCACTGAATGATAGTTAAAAATGTGTTTGAAACGTATTCTTTTGACTGCTATAATCGTATCAATTGTAGAGCATTGGCGAAGTAAAATAAAACAACTGGAGCAAATTGAGGGTTGTAATTTGGAGTTTTATAAAACAAAATCTATTTTATTTAGACTTTTAATACAAATGAAAAAACCCTTAAACAGTTGTTGTTTAAGGGTTTGTTTTCGTAGCGAAGACGGGAGTTGAACCCGTGACCTCAGGGTTATGAAAATTGAAATGTTACTTTTATTACTTTGTAAAGTGTTGATTATTAGGCATTATGTTTTTTAGCTTAAATTGGTTTATGTCGTATTTTTTACTTTTCCTCACTCTTTTTCCTCACTCTAAAAAAACATAATCATTATGGTATTTGATTTATTAAATAGGTAAGTTGTTAACAAATAAATTGGCTAATACTATATGTATATAACCTGTCTGTAGAAGAAATCTGATTGGTTCCATGATCAATAATCATTTTATGTTTGTAGAATTACGAGTTGGAAACCCATAGAGGGAATTTTATAGTTAACAAAAGTTAAGTTGAAGATACCTAACATGTTGAAATCGCCCTTAAGATTATAGATGTTTTTGGTAGGTGTAGTAGAGTAGGTTCGTTGGGAATAATTAACTTGTGGTATTGATTTTTCACGAACCAAAGCATTGTAAGAAGTAGCCCATAAAATAAAAAGTAACTGCTTAAAATAATGTTATGTAAAAAAAATGTGAGACTGAATTGCTTCAATCTCACATTTTTAAATTTTATCTATAAATTCTACTTCCAGAAAACTGCATAAACCACTACTAATAATATCATTATTGCAAATGAACATATATTAAAAAGAGGACTTGTTTTGAATAAGCCTTTTGTCAATGGAATACCTTTGGAATCATTTTCTCCGTTATTTTGGAACAAACTAATCGCAATAATCAATAGCATAGTCAAAATAGCTGTATAACCCATTTGATCCATCCAAGGCAATGTTGGAAAGAAAGACTCGATACTAGATCCCGCAGCCCACGACTTAGGTCCTACTTTAAAAAACATAGCAATAGGAATAGAGACTAAAGCACCCCAAATGGCTGCTTTATTAGTAGTTTTTTTCCAAAACAATCCTAATATGAATACGGCCAGAATACCAGGACTTACTACACCTGTATATTCTTGTATAAATTGAAATGCCTGATCAATTCCACCTAAAAGTGGTGCCATGATTACTGCTATTAATAATGCAACTCCTCCTGAAAGACGTCCTACATTAACTGTCGTTTTATCGTCGGCATTTTTATTAATATACTGTTTGTAAATATCCATGGTAAAAATGGTCGAAGTCGAATTTAACATCGAAGCCAAAGAGGAAACAATAGCAGCAGCCAAGGCAGCAAATGCCAACCCTTTTAAACCTGCAGGCAAGAAATGCAACAACCAAGGATAGGCTCTATCAGCAGTACCAAGACCTGGTAAATTGTCTGCAGCTGCAGCACCTAATCGCGCCATAATCGCGGGATCATTTACCATCACATAAGCTGCAATACCCGGTATTACGACAATGAAAGGAATAAGCATCTTTAAAAATGCAGCTAATAATATTCCTTTTTGTGCTT
Organism: uncultured Flavobacterium sp.; assembly: GCF_963974175.1. Taxonomy (GTDB): domain Bacteria; phylum Bacteroidota; class Bacteroidia; order Flavobacteriales; family Flavobacteriaceae; genus Flavobacterium. The sequence goes on along the minus strand of NZ_CAXBBR010000008.1, from coordinate 154,603 downwards.
CGCGCAAAGATTTTGCAGCCAAAGTTCTTTGAATAATATATTGATTGAACCCCCAGTAATAAATATTTGCAACCCAAAGTCCACCAACCAATACTCCTATTCCAGGCAGGTTCATATATTCTGGATTAGATTCATCTAAAATCATCACAAAACGATCAGGTGCCGCTTCATAGATAGTTTTTAGACCCTGCCAAACACCTGCTCCATCAGAAACGGTATTTAATGCCAAGTATGTAGTAACTAAACCACCTAATACCAAGAATATTACTTGAATAACATCTGTCCAAGCCACAGCAGAAAGTCCTCCGTACAAAGAATAAGCTGCTGCAAAAAGTGCCAATCCTATAATTGCATATATCATATCAACACCTAATATTGTCTGTATCGCTAAACCTCCGAGATATAACACTGTAGTAAGATTAACAAAAACATACAAAGCAATCCAAAAAATAGCCAAAATCGTTTTAAGGTTAGTTGAAAACCGTTTTTCTACAAATTCAGGAATTGTATAAATTCCTTTTTCGATAAAAATGGGTAAAAAATATTTCCCTACAATAATTAGCGTGAAGGCGGCCATCCACTCATAAGAGGCAATCGCTAATCCTAATGCAAAACCAGAACCAGACATTCCAATGAATTGCTCTGCGGAAATGTTCGCCGCAATCAATGAAGAGCCAATCGCCCACCAAGGCAATGATTTACTAGCAAGGAAATAATCCTCAGCATTTTTTTGATGACCGTCTTTTTCACGAGAGACCCATAATCCAACACCTAAAATAAGAACTGCATAAGCAGTGAAAACCAAATAATCTATAAATCCAAATTCTGTTGTCATACTATTGTATTAATGTTAATGAAGTGTTTCAAATTAATAATTATGTTAACCTCTAACCTTTTGTTCCCATTCCCAAGCACTTGCTATCCCTTCTTCGAGTGTATATTTTGTTTTCCATCCAAGAATAGTATTGGCTTTATCCGTATTGGCATAAGCCGAAACAACATCACCTTCTCTTTTGCCTACAATTGTATAAGGTAATTTTTGACCACTTACTTTTTCAAAAGCTTGAATCACCTCCAACACCGAACTTCCTGTACCAGTACCCAGATTAAAAATTTCAATTTTATCCAAATTATTTTTGGTTACCAATCGTTGCAAGGCAATAACATGCGCTTTAGCCAGATCGACAACATGTATATAATCCCGAACACAAGTTCCGTCGATCGTAGGGTAATCGTCCCCATAAACCGAAAGTTCTTTTCTCAAACCCATTCCTGTTTGTGTGATAAAAGGCACTAAATTTTGTGGTACTCCTACCGGTAACTCTCCAATTTCTATTGATGGATGTGCTCCAATAGGATTAAAATAACGCAACAAAACAGCAGTAACACCACTTACTTTTGTAAAATCGGTGATGATTTCTTCCCCAATTTGTTTCGTGTTCCCGTAAGGAGACATGGCTGGTTTAACTGATGCATTTTCATTAATCGGCATCATATCAGCTTGACCATATACTGTACAAGACGAACTAAAGATAAAATGAGACTCTTCTTTTTGTTGCAATTCCTGAAGCAAATAGACTAAAGTACTAATATTGTTTTCATAATACAATAAAGGATTTCCCACGCTTTCTCCAACTGCTTTTGAGGCCGCAAAATGAATTACACCACTAACATCAGAATGTCGTTTAAAAAAATCTTGAACAGCTGTTTTTTCTCTTAAATCTAACTTTTCGAAAATAGGCATTTTCCCTGTTATAGCAACAATCCCTTTTAAGACATCTTCTGTAGAATTTGAAAGATTGTCGATAATGACTACTTCAAAACCTTTATTTTGCAATTCAACAACGGTATGCGAACCAATAAATCCTAATCCGCCAGTAACTAGTATTTTCATTTTTAAAATTTTTTACAATACGCTTTTTTAAAATTTTACTTCACTTCTGTTATTTCGAGAACTACACTTGTTCTCTTCAAATTCACACTAGGATTAACTCCTACCTTCATAAGAAAATCACCCGAAAAAGCAGCATTAGAATCAATTGACGAGCTCGTACCTGGATATATATTCAGTTCCTTAACTGCATATTTTTTATTTGGGTCCAATCCTTTCAAAACTACAGGAAGTGCAGTTGCAGTTAACATATAACGATTATTAACTAAATAATTAAAAACAACTGCTTTACTTTTGTCTTTATCAACATACATTACAGCTGATACATCATTTTCATGTGGATTTACTAAACGATACATATCACCATGCCACACTATATCTTTAAATCCATTATAATTTTTTATTGCTTCTTTACAAAATAACTTATCATTATCACTTAAATGACTCACCACAATATCAAATCCTAATTTACCCATACTGGCAACGTCAACTCTAAATTTCAAAGGTTGTTTCCCCCAGTCAGTCACGTGATTGTCTGTAGTAATAGAAGGAAAGAAATAGGAATAATCATATTGCATAAATATTCTTTCAATTGGTTCTGTATCATCACTAGGCCAGAATTCTGTAAAATATTTCAATAATTCATAATCGCCTCGACCACCACCACCTGAACATAACATCATAGGAACTTTTGGGTATTTGGCTCGAATTCTTTCTAGCACTTTATACAAACCTCTTGTATAATCAACATATAAATTTGACTGTGGAATGCCTTTTTTATTTAGATAAGCTGAATAGGCATTGTAAATAACTGCGTTACAGTCCCATTTTATAAATGCCAATTCTGGGTTTTTTACAAAAAGATCGTCAACAACCCCAAAAACGAAATCCTGTACTTCCGGATTCGCTAAATCAAGTACTAATTGATTTCTATAATATACCTCAGGTCTTTCTGGCTGACGAATTACCCAATCTAAGTGTTTTTCATATAACTCACTTTTAGGATTTACCATTTCGGGTTCAATCCAAATTCCAAATTTAATTCCTTCTTTTTTAGCTTCTTTTACTAAATAACCTAAACCGTGGGGTAATTTCTTCGCGTTTTCTTTCCAATCTCCAAGACCTGCTTTATCGTCGTTTCTTGGATACTTATTTCCAAACCAACCGTCATCCAACAAAAACATGTCTACTCCAATATCTTTAGCCCCTTTGAACAAATCAGCAATTTTATTTTCATCAAAATCAAAATAAGTGGCTTCCCAATTGTTTAACAAGGTAAGACGTTCTCCTTCACCATCTAAAACTCTATATTTTCTTGCCCAATCATGGAGGTTTCTACTGGCTTCCCCCGTACCATTATTAGACAAAGCATAAATGAAAGAAGGGGTCTTAAAAACTTGATTTGGATGCAAAAGATACTCAGATGCAAATGGATTAACACCTGCAATAAGACGTAGATTTTTATAAGAATCAACTTCAAAATCCAATTTAAAACTGCTACTCCATGCTAATTGTCCTAGCATAACTGTCCCTTCCGTTTCTGAAGCGGGTTTCCCAAAAGACAAAATAAAATTAGGGTTTTGAAGTAACATCGCTCTTGTTCCCAATTTAGAATCTACAGTTCTAATTCCCTGTATAAGTTTTGATTCAATAGGTTGCATTTCTTTTAAATACTGCCCTTGAAAACTAGTCAAATAGAAATCTTTATTGGTGAAATACAAATTAGCTGAAGCAAATTTTTGTAACAAAACTCCCTTTTTCTCATTATGTTTTATTTCTGACCATTGTTCGATTACATTTTCTTTTGGCCAAACTTTATAAAACAAAGTCACCTCAAAAGGATAAACTGGATCTTTTAAAACAATACTGGTAAGAGAGGAATTAGCATCCACTTTTTCTGTTTTATAACTTACATATTTAAGTTCCAAAGAGGGATTCCCATCAGCATGTTTGACTTGAATAGCTGGTTCCGATAGATTCCAAGTTCCTGCAGGAGTATACGCTCCATTGTAAATTCCCGCATTTTCATCCTTGAAATTGTAAGCAGCTGAAGCTGATGAATATTCGTTTGTATTTGCCAGCGGTTTCCCAAAATAAACCGTCATCAACCGGTTTTCATTATCTGTTTGTAACAACATCATATTGCTATTGGTTGCAATAGGTATTGTCACTTTCTGTGCCCATAAACTAATTGCACCAAACATAAAAAACAATGTAAAAACACCCTTTATATGGAAACAGAATTGTGATTTTTCTTTCATAATAATCATTTTAAACAATCTCTTTTTGAAACAATTTCGGTTTTATAATACTCCTGTTATATATCTTCTAAAACAGGAGTACAATCTATCTATTTCTTTATTGGCTTAATAACAAAACCATAACTATACGCTTTATTTCTCAATTGATACTGTTCGTGTGGCATAGCTCCCCAACTATTGTCTCCACCAAGACCTCTTTGAGCTAAATCAACACAAATTATAACTTCATTTCTTGGTGTAATATCGTTTGTGTGTTGTTGTTTTTTAGTTAAGCCTGGATCAAAATCTTCAGGGTAATTATTCAAAGCACTAACGCCTAATGGCTGTAAACCTACAATTTCAATTCCGTTTCCAGAGTTATTTGTCAACGTTATCCAACGAATATCTGTTTTATACCCATTTTCTTGAGGACGAGTATAAGGAACATATTGGTCTGCCACTTTACTTTCGTAAATCCCCTTTAATGACGATGTGTTTCTATCTTGATAGTTTTCCCATGGGCCTCTTCCATAATAACTAAAGTTATCCAACTCTTTTTTTAGTGAGAATAACATCCCAAAACGAGGCATTTCAGACAATGCCATTTCTCCCGCTTTGAACGAATTTTGCAATGTTAAACTTCCATCAGCATCCATAGAGTAAGTAATCTTACAAGTCGATGCTATATCTTTCAAGAAAAGATGCGCTACAACAGTTGTCTGACCAGACACTTCTTTCACTTCAATGGTATCTAAACTACTGAATCTTCCCACGGTTCTCCATACATTACTGCTTACCTGCATGTAATTACCAAAATCATTATCCGTTGGTGCTCGCCAGAAATTAGGAACTGGCATTTGATTGAAGTAATTCTCCTCTCCGGATGTATATTTTTGCATTAAACCTGTTTTCTTATTTATTGTTACTTCAACACCATTTGCACTTAGAGTAATCGCATCCTGAGTATCTTTAACTATCGGATTTGTACTAGCCTTTGCAACTTTAACAAAATACTTGCTCTCTGCTATGGAAAACTGTTCGCGCGCTATTTCAAAATTCTGAGGCAATAGTTCCGTTCCTTCTTTTGTGTAAGCAAAAACATTTAAAAGATATTCAACTCCATCTTCTGAAGTTAATTTTGGTAATTCAATTTGAATCTGTTTCTTAGATTGCGGCGCAAGACGAATATTGATTACCCCTGATTTTATAACCAACCCATTTTTCAAAACTTCAAATTTGAAAAGGTATTTATCAAGATTGGTATAACCAAAGCCATTTTCGACTTCGATAATTCCTTTATCCAGATTGACTCCTTTGAAAAGAATATCTTGATATACTTTTTTTACTTCAAAAGCACCTGGATGTGGTGTGCGATCTGGCCAAACCAATCCATTGTGACAGAAATTTGCGTCATTGGTGTAGTTTTGACCTCCCATATCTCCGCCATATGCCCAGTATTTTCTACCAGCTTCATCCGTTTCTTCAAATCCTTGATCAACCCAATCCCAGATGAATCCACCTTGCATGTTAGCACTACCATGAATAATGTCCCAATATTCTTGAAAATTACCGTTACTGTTACCCATTGCATGTGAATACTCACACATGATAAAAGGACGTTTTACATCTTTGCGATTCGCATATTCCTTCATATACTCCATACTTGGATACATTGGACAAACAACATCGGTATTTTCTTGCTCCCCTGCTTGCTCAAATTGAACCAATCTCGTTTTGTCTCTATTTTTTATCCAATTGTAAGCCTCGTGAAAAACAGGTCCGTTTCCACATTCATTCCCCAAAGACCATAGAATAACAGACGGTTGATTTTTATCGCGCTCCACTAAGCTATAAATACGATCCATATGAGCTGCTTTCCATTCTGGTAAATAGGCTGGGTGCTTTGTTTTATCAAATGAACCTTGTAATTCAGCTCCCATTCCATGTGTTTCAATATTGGCCTCGTCGACTAAAAATAAACCGTATTTATTACATAGTTTTACCCACAATAAATTGCTTGGATAATGACTGCAACGCACCGCATTAATGTTTAATTGTTTCATTAACTTAATGTCCTTCATCATGGTTGCCTCATCTTGATAATGACCCGTTTTTGGGTTGTGCTCATGAATATTTACCCCATGAACCATAATTCGGATTCCATTAACCAATAATTGTCCATTCTTCAATTCTACTTTTCTAAAACCGATTGAAGTTGCAACAGTTTCTACAAATTTTCCGTTTTCATCCTTTAATGTAAGAACTAAAGTATAAAGATTTGGCGTTTCGTTATTCCATAATTTAGGAGACTTAACCTTTTGTTCAAATGTGGTTGACGAAACAGTATTAGCTCCTAAATTTATTTTTATTGTTTTTACAAAAACTTCTTTTCCAGCTGCATCAACTAATTTAGCTTCTACAGTTTGATTGTTTTTGGCAACCGAATTGGCATTTTTAAGTTTAATATCAACTGATAAACTTCCGTTTTTATAAGAAGTATCAAGGTCAGGACGTGCAAAGAAGTCAGCAATACGAGTATTAGCCGTACTATAAAGATAAACGCTTCTATCAATTCCAGATAAACGCCAAAAATCTTGATCCTCTAAATACGAACCATCACTCCAACGATAAACCTCTACAGCAACCTGATTTTTACCCACTTTTACATACTTTGTAATATCAAATTCAGTTGGGCTTTTAGTATTTTGGCTGTAGCCTACTTTTTCTCCATTTATCCAAATATACATGGCAGATGTTCCCCCTTCAAAATGAAGGTAAACACGACGTCCGTCCCAGTTTTCTGGCAACTCGAAAGTACGGCGGTAAGACCCAACAGGATTATCGGCATGATCAATGAATGGTGGATTTTTGACAAATGGATACGTAATATTAGTATAAATAGGAATTCCATATCCCACTAATTCCCAATTGGAAGGCACTCCAATCTCTTTCCAGGTGGTTGTATTAAAATCAGTTTTAAAGAAATCTTTTGGCCTTTCATCAGGAGTAGGAGACCAATTAAACTTCCATTTTCCGTCTAAACTCATATACCATGGTGAACGAGTATAGTCATCTGCAATTGCCGATGCTTCATCTGCAAAAGGTAAAAATGCAGCTCTAGCTGGCTCACGATTAATCTGAAATACTTCAGGATTTTCCCAGTCATTGCGACTTGGTTTTTCTTGGGCAAAGACAATTAAAGATATAAAAGCAAAAATGCTGGTTAAAATTGTTCTTTTTTTCATGTTCATTATTTTTTTTAGGTAACTATTTTTGCATTTAGTCTCTTTAATCTATAATGAATCAGCTTGCATTATATAAGTAAAGGAACCCTGTTTTTTTTAAAAATAGCACAAATGATTATTTGCTGTTATTATACAAATAACCATCTGTCACTATTTAATTACATTCTTATTAGTTAGTGGGTGTAATTATTTCGACACTGATTTTATAGGCTTTATTTTGTTTTTAAAACAGTGTAAGCCCAATGTCTGCAACCAATTAATTGGTTGAAAAACGTTTTTTGACAACATCCCAAATTTCATTTAGTATCAAAATTTGCTACATCATTAAACCATTAAACTTCTGCAGCCGTTTTTTATAAAATAACAACACCCGAGAACTAATTATTATACTCTATTACCAATTATCATTTTGGGTCATCTTCGGATTATTGTTTAACTCACTTTCAGGAATTGGAAAGTAATTGTATTTTGCTGAGTAATTATTGTAGCCCTCTCTTAAACTTTCTTTAATCACTTTCTCTAATGTACCCCATCTTCTCAAGTCATACCAATGAATCCCTTCACGAGCAAACTCAACATTTCTTTGATGCATAATTTCGTCCATCATTTGAGTTTGACTCCATCCTGTCATTACAATACTGCTTAGCTTCGCTCTGTCTCTAATTCTTTTAACTAAAGGGATAGCACTTGCTACTTTTCCTTGCATGGTTTGCGCTTCTGCAAGCATTAAAAGTACATCAGCATAACGCATTGCATATTCATTCAATTCTGATTTCCAATCTCCCTCATCGTTATTCCACCAGTTTTGGTTTTTTCTTATCCAAATGGAATTTGCACCAAATTTTGTTGCAAAATCAGCATTATAATACATGCTTCCTGGGTAGTTCCATGCCAAAGTAGCAGTAGCTCTTGGATCAAAACCTCCATCTACTGTTTTTTCTTTGGTCATTGCATTTAATAATGTTTTGGTAGGCAATAACTCAAACCAACCACCTACTTCTCCAGGAGCACATTCTTGAGCCATTGTTGTAGCCCTAGTTCTTTGTGAAGGCTCTCCTCCCCAAATAGTAGCTCCACCTACTTTACTAAACTGAATTTCAAATACTGACTCTTTGCTGTTCTCATGTTTACCATCAAATAATTGAGCATAATCATCCAAAAGACCAAATCCATTCGTCCCTTCATTATTCACTAATTTAGCAAATTGCTCTTCGGCTTTTGCCCACTCTTTTCTATATAAATAAGCTTTTCCAAGATATGCAATAGCAGTGTTTTTAGTTACTCTTCCTTTTAAAGCCGCAGGATATATTTCTGGTAATGGACTAGTAGCTGCTAATTGAAAATCAGCAATTACTAGGTTCCAAACTTCATCTTCAGTCGACTTTTCTTTAAAGTAATCAGATGGGTCTTTTACTAAATCAGTAAATATTGGTACACTTCCAAATTCAATTACTAAATTAAAGTAATTCAACCCTCTTAAAAAACTAGCTTCGGCAACTAATTGCGCTCTTTTTGTTTCGTCAATGTTTTGGATTTGAGGAGCATAATTAATAACCTGATTGGCACGAAATATACCTATGTACATTGCTTTAAACATCCCAGTAGTTTCTGCCGTACTAGGACTGTTTTTATAAGTAGCAACTGCAAAACGTCCAGGAACGTCATTTCTAGCAATAAAGTTTTCTGTTCTATTCTCTTTTAATTGCATGGCTTGGATTTCCCAATACCCTGCATTATTATTATCTACTAAGGTATTATATACCGTAGCCAATCCAGACTCAAGATCTGCTGGAGTTTGCCAGAAAGATTCTGCTGTTAGTTTATTTGGGTTCCCAAATTCAAGGTTGTCTGAACAAGAACTTAGCGTTACAAGTCCACCCATAAAAAATACTATGATTAATTTCTTTTTCATTTTTGTCGATTTAAAAGTTAAGTTGAATTCCAAAAGTAATTGTCTTGCTTAACGGATATGATTTATAATCAATCCCTCTGCCTCCAAGTCCATCACTTGAAACATCTGGATTATAACCTGTATACTTAGTTAAAGTATGCAAGTTGTCTCCGGCAACAAATAATCGGCATCTATCAATCGCTAATTTTTGAATTAAGCTATTTGGGATTGTATAGCCAACTTGAATCGTTTTAATTCTAAAGTAAGAACCATTTTCAAGAAAACGATCAGAATAGTCTGCTCCATTATCATTTAAGTCATCAATATCCAACCTTGGAAAATTTGAGTTTGGATTAAAAGTATAAGAATCTAATGTTGCGCTAGAGTAATTAATATTAGCTCTCACTGTAGCTAAATCAGTATTATTACCATTATATATCATATTCCCTTGTGTTCCTTGAGCTGCTATAGTAAAATCAATCCCTTTCCAATCAGCTGTCAGGCGTAATCCATATTCGAAATCTGGGAAAGCACTTCCTCTATACTGTCTATCTGATCCATCAATTTGCCCATCGCCATTAAAGTCAACATATCTGATGTCTCCTATTTGTGCTCTAGGTTGGATTGGATTTCCATTTAAATTATGTGCATCCAATTCTTCTTGTGATCTGAATAAACCATCCGTCTTAACAAGGAAAAAAGAATAAATAGGATACCCTACTTTACTATACGTTACTGCTGCACCATGGAATGAGCCACTAGAACCTGCAAGAATTTGACTTCCTGTGCTTAAATCTTCTACACGATTTTTCACACTGGAGATATTAGAACTAACAGAAAAGTTAACTTCTCCTACTTTTTTATTATAGGTTAACCCCAATTCAAACCCTTTATTTGAAACTTTACCCGCATTAGTATAAGGGTCGTTACTTGAACCAACAGACAAAGGAATTGGCACACGTAAAAGTAAATCTGTTGTGTTTTTTTCAAAATAATCAGCTGTAAGATCCAATTGACCATTCCACATCGATAAATCAACACCAACGTTAGCGGTTGCAGTTGATTCCCATTTTAGACCAATTGCAGGATATTCTTGTTGAATGTTTCCAATCCATAATGAATTTGGCTCACCCACTGCGTAACTTATTCCTGGAGAAATCAAACCAAGATATTGGTAATCTCCAATTTCTTGATTCCCTAATACACCATAACTAGCACGTAATTTTAACTCAGATATAGGTAAGTTTAACTTAGTAAAAAAATCTTCTCGGCCAATTCCCCATGCTGCAGATATAGATGGGAAATTTCCCCATTTATTTTCTGGACTAAAACGAGAAGAACCATCACGTCTAAATGTTGCTGTAAAAATGTATTTGTTGTCATATGAATAAATGGCACGACCAAGAAAAGATAGTAATTTACTTTCACTAGCCAAACCAACAATCGAAGGATCTTCTGCTCCAGCTAGAACAAAGATACCATCAGGTAATCCTGAAACGGAGCCTGAAATTGAACGGAATTTATTTTCATATATCGTATGTCCTACTAACAGATTTACAGAATGTTTTCCAAAAGTTTTTGCATAATTCAACGTATTTTCTATTTGATAATACTGATTCATATCACTTCCTTCTGCCAAAACATTCTTTAAATTCTTAAAGAAACCACCCACTTCATAACGTGGAGTGTAAGTATAAGCCTTGTGTTCAGAAATGGTAGCTCCCACATTTAACTTATATTTAAAACCATCAAAAAAGCTTGCCTCAGCATAGGTATTTATTAATGCTTGATAAGAATCATTTTTCACATCTAAAAGATTCAAAGCTGCAACTGGATTAAATATATCTGTAACTGAGCCAGAAGCACCTCCGTAACCTCCGATGGCGTTTTCATCGTAAATTGCAAAACCAGGAATCATTGATATTGCAGATCCTACAACGTTTGTTCCTTGTCCTGGTACTCCAGGTAAATCTTTTCTTTTTTCTTTGGTCAACATCACTGTTTCTCCAATTTTAAAGATCCCTTTTTTATATTCAGATTTAACCCTTAGATTAACTCGGTCATAATTTGTTTCTTTTATAACTCCCTCTTGATTAAAGTAGCTTAAAGACATATTATATTTTACATTATCAGAACCTCCTGAAAGTCCCAATGAATAATTTTTAGTTGGAGCCGTTCTATATATTTCATTTTGCCAGTTTATACCCGCACCCGAAACTTCTGGGTTTAGAGCAATATCCAACGGCTGTTTTCCTGCTGCAGTATAGGCTGCAGTACTTACTTTTGCCCATTCCTCTTGATTTAACAAATCTAACTTTTTAGCTACGCTTGCAGACCCAAAAGAAGAATTGAAAGATACTTTCATATCTCCCTTTTTACCACTCTTTGTAGTAATTAAAATAACCCCATTTGCAGCTCTAGACCCATAAATGGCAGCAGCAGATGCATCTTTCAATACTTGAATAGACTCAATGTCATTTGGATTCAAATTATTCATTGATGCTACTGCAATATCATCAACCAAAATCAAAGGATTATTATTGTTTAATGATCCAGCTCCTCTAATCTGGATTTTAGTTCCAGAACCTGGAGCACCTCCACCTGATTCTACTGTTACACCAGCAATTTTTCCCTGAATTGCACTACCTAAATTCGTGTTACTTTGAGCGTCTAATTGTGATGCTTTTAAGCCTCCAACAGCTCCAGTCATATCACTTTTCTTGATAGTACCATATCCAATAATAACAACTTCATCTAAAGTGTTGTTTTCTTCATTTAATACTACATTAACGATTTTTCTACCTTTAACAGCCTCTTCCACTTTACCATATCCAATGTAAGAGAATACTAATGTTACATTAGAATCACTTACATTTAATACATAATTTCCATCAACATCAGTCATGGTACTATTGGTAGTCCCTTTGACAAGTACAGAAGCTCCAATAATAGTTTGAGACGTCTTTTGATCGATAACAGATCCCATAACCGTATTTTGAGCTTGCAAACTAATACAAGAAATCACAATCAAAATAGATAAAGTGAGTTTAGAAGTTAAGAAAGTTTTAATCCTTAACATCTGATTTACGTTCTTCATGGTTTTCATAAATTCATGTTTTTAATAATTGGTTGGTTAATATTTTTTTTTGCTTAATCATTCTTAAAAAAAACACACAAAAGTTTTGCAACCCTACTTAAAAAGAAGGAAATTTAAATTGAGCTCTAATTCAATTTTTAAGTGTATATTTTAAAAGATTTTTTTTACTATAGGCGCGTTTTATAATGAAGTTCTGATTGGTTTTTCAGAAGTCCCGCACTTTTCTCAGGGGTAATATCTCTTTGTGATTCTCCCATCATTTCATATCCTACCATGAATTTTTTTACGGTTGCAGAACGTAATAATGGAGGATAAAAATGCATATGAAATTGCCATTCTGGATGTTCCTCACCATCAGTTGGAGCTTGATGAATTCCTGAGGAATATGGAAATGAAGTTTCAAAAAGATTGTCGTATTTTATAGTTAATTGTTTTAAAATAGCTGCAAAATTCGATACCTCATCTTCTGTAAAGTCAGTGATTTTTGTCAAATGACGTTTACTGATAATCATTGTTTCGTAAGGCCAAATAGCCCAAAAAGGAACCAATGCTACAAAATGATTATTCTCTATTACAATACGCTCATTTAGTTTTAGCTCTTCTTGCAAATAATCCTGCAATAAGTTACTTCCGTTTTTGTCTAAATATCCTTTTAAATTGTTTTGCGTTTTCTCTACTTCTGTTGGTAAAGAGGATTGTGCCCAAATTTGTCCATGCGGATGCGGGTTACTGCATCCCATAACACTTCCTTTATTTTCAAAAATTTGAATGTGATTGATGTAATCAACAGCACCTAAATTCGTATATTCTTTTTGCCAAGTATGAATAATATTTTTAATACCTTCAACTGGCATTTCAGGCAAAGTCAAGTTGTGTTTTGGCGAAAAACAAACTACTCGAGAAATTCCTCTTTCAGGTTTTACTTTAAAAAAAGTGTCCTTTTTATTTTCTTTAAAAGTAATTTCCTCTTGCTTTAAAGCGGCAAAATCATTTTCGAAAACAAAAGCATTTTTATATGATGGATTTACTTCTCCATTGGCACGTACATTGCCTGGACATAAGTAACATGTTGGGTCATATTCCGGCAAAGATCCTGAGGTCACTTTTTCATTTTGACCTTGCCAAGGACGTTTCGCACGATGCGGAGATACTAAAACCCATTCATTGATTAATGGATTATAGCGTCTATGTGGATCTTCATTGATATCAAAATTTCTCATCCTAATTATTTTTATAAAGTGATGTCCCGTTTCCGATTTTGACATCATAAATTTTTAATTCTATTCCAAAAGTCTCTAGATAAAGTCCCGAAAGTTGTTTTTTGATTCGGTTTTCATGTCCTTTTTTAATTAAGTTGATGGTACAGCCACCAAAGCCACCACCCATTAATCGGGAGCCTACAACTGCATCTTCACTTTTAAGCGTATTGACAATCATGTCAAGTTCGGCGCAACTTACTTCATAATCGGTAGACAATCCTTCATGTGTTTCAAACATTAATTTTCCTAGTGTTTCAATATTTCCGTTATCCAATGCTTCACAGGCTTCGATAACACGATTGATTTCTTTTACCACGAAAAGACTCCTTTTATAAACATTAGGACTCATTACATTTTGCAATCCTAAAATATGTTGCTCTTTACAATCTCTAAAACTAGTAATCTCTGGAAAATTATTTTTAATGATAGCAATACCCTCTTCGCACTGTTCTCTTCTTTCATTATAGGCCGATGTCATTAATGAATGTTTCACATTCGAATCAAATAAAATCAAAGAATAATCATTAAAATCAGCATTATGATATTCATATTCCAATGTTTTACAATCAATTTTTATTACCTTATTTTCTAAACCCATCACACTAGAAAATTGATCCATGATTCCACAATTAATCCCTACCCAATGTTCAGCACTTTGCCCCATTAAAGCGATATCAACAGGTTTTATGTTCAAATTAAAAAGCGCATTTAGTCCAAATAAAAAGCCACACTCTAAAGCTGCAGAGGATGATAACCCAGAACCAACTGGAATATTACTGCTAAAAACACAGTTGAAACCTTCAAACTCAAAACCTTTTATTTTCAATTGATTGATAACCCCTCTCACATAATTAGTCCAAACATTGTCGGTCAATTCAACTGAATCTGCAAGGTTAATTTCGAATTCATCATTAAGATCAATTGCGATTATTCTTGATTGATTTGTATTGTTTTTCTCGAAAGCAAAACAAATAATTTTATCAATTGCCGCTGGCAAAACATAACCATCATTATAATCAATATGTTCTCCAATAATATTAATCCTTCCTGGAGAAAGCACAATTTTTTCTGCAGTAGTACCGAAGGTTTCCTGAAAAAAAGCGGTCGTTTTGTTGATTAATAATTTGTTCATTTTCTTTAAATTACTATTATTTTTAAATTTTTAAAATTTGTTATTTCTAAGCCACACTTGACGCTTGAAAAGCAATTATATTTTTTTAAGACCTTTCTTTTTTCAAAAACCTAGTTGAGCTATCCTATTCAGCTTTATTTTTATTTCGTAGATACTAAATTCAATTTACCACTCTTAAGCCCGGCTCCGTTTACTTCAAGGTTAACATCACCAGCAGTAGTTATAGATTTTACAAGCACTACTAACTTTCCGCTAAAAAGTTTCATGGTGTCTTTATGAAACATTTCAAGTGAAGTAGCATCACCATTGCAGGCTGCCCTATAAGTACCTGCTCCTGTAACTTTAAATTTTAATTGGTTTGTTGCCGTAGGGCACGGAATTCCATTTTTATCAACTACTGATACTGTGACAAAAGATATATCTTCACCATTAGCAGTGATTGTTTTTCTGTCTGCGTCTAAAACTATTTGATATGGCTGACCAGCAGTTTTTACTTCTTGTTCAGCAACGGCTTTTCCATTGTCGTCATAAGCCACCACTTTCACCGTTCCTGGCTCATATTTCACAGCCATCCACATTAAACGGTAGCGGTTTTGTGGAGTACTGCTATCTTTTTTCTGTACTCCCATACTTTTACCATTTATAAAAAGTTCAGCGCTGTTGTAGTTCGTATAGACAAAAACAGGAGTAATCTCTCCTTCACGACCTTCCCAGTTCCAATGCGGCAAAATATGAAGAGTTGATTCCTTCGTATTCCAACGGCTTCTGTATAAATAATAGCGATCCTTAGGTAAACCCGCTAAATCGTTAATCCCAAAATAAGAACTTCGAGACGGCCAGCTTTCATCATAAGGTGTAGGTTCACCCAAATAATCAAAACCTGTCCAAACAAATTCACCAATTACCCAAGGTTTATCATCTTGTAGTACAAAATCTTCATCTGGTACATTAGACCAGCTACAGGCTTCCAAATCATAAGATGAAGATTGAAAGTCAGGATATTGCTTCATTTTTTCTTGAACCACCGGAAATTTATAAATTCCTCTAGAACTTACAGTTGAAGCTGTTTCTGAACCTAAAATAAAACCTTGTGGAAATTTCGCAAAGGCTTCATCATATAAATGCACACGATAGTTTAAACCTGGAACATCCAACACTGCTCCAAAACCAGATTCCATAGTCGCTTTAACTTGATCCATACCCACAGTTACTGGACGTGTTGGGTCTTCTCTATGGAATATATTTTGCAACCATTTGGCTCTTTTTACACCTGCTTCTCCCCATTGATCAGGCACTTCATTTCCAGCACTCCACATCACAATCGAAGGATGATTTCTTGTTGCATGCACTAAATTCACGATGTCTTTTTCGGCATATTGATCAAAAAAACGGTGATACCCATTCTCCACTTTTGGTTTTGCCCATTCATCAAAACTCTCTGCCAAAAACAAAAAGCCCATTTCATCAGCCAATTCCAGTTGTTCAAAAGAGGGCATATTGTGTGAACTACGGATCGCATTGCAACCCATATCTTTTAATATCATCATTTGTCTGCGCAAAGCAGCTTTATTTACTGCAACTCCTAGTGGACCAAGATCGTGGTGCAGACAAACGCCTTTAAATTTAGTTACCTTCCCATTTAGACTAAATCCTTTATTGGGCTCATATTTTATTTCTCGAATTCCAAAAGGGGTTGAAATCACATCTTTCAGTTCTTTACCAACATACAATTGGGAAACCGCTTTATACAAATAAGGGGTTTCAGGACTCCATAATTTTGGCTTTTCAACTTTTATATTTTGATCAAACTCATTTCCGAATTGAATTGTCGACTCCTCAGAGTTTAGTTTATGTCCTTCGGCATCAAAAATAGTGGTGACTAAACGACTATTTTTCCCAGAAGTTTTTGTCTTAATTTTAACTTTAGCAACTTCATCACTTATAAAAGGTGTCGTTACAAACTGTCCCCATTGGTCAATACTCACGTTATTTTTTATAATAACACTTACATTTCGATATAAACCAGCACCAGGATACCAACGTGAAGCAAATTCTTTATTGGTTAGTTTTACTGATAAAGTGTTCTCTCCTTCTTCTACAAATTGGGAAACATCAAAATAAAAATAGCTATAGCCATACGCCCATTCTCCTATTTTTTTTCCGTTCAAATACACTTGAGGTTCGCTCATTGCCCCTTCAAAAAGTAAAATTATTTTCTTCCCTTTTGAATCTTTAGATAATGTGAATTTATTGCGATACCAGGCAGTTCCTGTGTGAGGTAAAGCTCCTGTACGTCCGGTTTTTTCGGTAGCTTCATTTTCTCCGTTTTGAACAATGGCAACACTCTGCTTATCTACATTTTTATCAAATGGCCCGTATATTGCCCAGTCATGTGGAACAGTTACAAATTCCCATTTCGAATCATTAAAATTTACTTTATACGCCTCTTCAAAATCACCTTTTTGAAATTTCCAATTCGTATTTAATTTTATTTTTGATCGTGACTGTGCTTGAATTTCACCAGAAGAAAAACCCAATACAATTAGCAATAGAAAAAGTATGTTGTTTATAATTTTAATCATTTTAAAAAGATTGAAATTTATAAATTGTTTTATGATGATAAAATTCTTCTTTTTTCAAAACTGAACTTGGAAAATGTTCGTGATTTGGAGCGTCAGGAAAATTTTGGGTTTCAAAACAGATTCCACTTAAAGGATGATAATCCCAATTTTCTTTACCTTTCACTTCATTAAAACAATTGCCTCCAACATAAATATGAACTCCAGGTTGATCTGTATAAACAGTCATTTTTAGCATATTACTTTTGTTGAAAAGTGAAGCTGCAAACTCCTCTTTATTATCTAAAACAAAGGTGGTATCAATTTCTGATGGACTTTTTTTGGGACTACTAAAATCAAATGAAGAACCGGCAATGTTCAAAAATTTTCCTGTTGGAATATTTTCGTTTGTAGTTTCCAGAGTTCTTTTAGAATTAACTATTAACTCTTGCTCTAATATGTCTGATTTGTGACCATCAAGATTAAAATAACTGTGATGTGTTAAATTCACAATAGTGTCTTCACTTGAACTTGCTTGGTATTCTATAATTAATTCATTTTCTTCCGATACCGTATAGGTTAGCTTTACTACTAAATCTCCAGGATAATTTTCTTCTCCATTAGGGCTTAAACAACTTAATGTAATCGATGGGTTTTTACCTTCAGTCGAATTTTCTACAGTCCAAATTTTTTGGCTAAAGTTCTCAATCCCTCCATGTAGCGAATGATTATTATTGTTTTTATTTAATAAAAATGCTTTCCCATTCAAATTAAATAAACTGTTATTTATTCTTCCAGCAAATCTCCCCACTGTTGCTCCAAAATAAGGAGGACTTTTCAATTGAAAAGATTTTAGATAGGCTTCTAAATTATCGAACCCTAAAACAACATCAATAAGCTCTCCAGTTTTTAATGGCATTTTTAATGAGACTACGGTAGCTCCATAGTTTATAACGGTTAATTTCATACCGTTTTTGTTACTTAAATCAAAAGACTCAATAACCTCCTCGGCAGGTGTCAAACCAAACAATTTCATTATATAATTAGTCATAAAATATGATATGTGTTTTATTTCTATTCTTTTTTTATCAATATTAAAAATCAAAATTAGAATAATAATTCACTTTTACATACCAGTACCTACCAGTTTTTGTATATTGCAAAAAAAATCAGTCTCATGAAAACAATTTCCATTAAAAACAATCTTGGGATACCCAAATACAAGCAGATCATCTCATCAATAGAAAAAACTATTGAAGATGGCAAACTAAAAAAAGATGAAAAATTACCTTCTATAAACAAAGTATGCTTAGAATTCTCATTGTCCCGCGACACTGTTTTACAGGCGTATGAAGAATTAAAAAAAAGAGGAATAATCTATGCTATTCTCGGAAAAGGGTACTACGTAAAAAGCACTGAAATAAGCACTAAACACAGGATTTTCTTATTATTTGAAGAGCTAAATATCTTTAAAGAAGACATCTACAACTCTTTTTTGGAAAACATAGGAAAAGAGGCCCAAGTTGACATCTTTTTTCATCATTTTAACATCCAAGTTTTTAAAAAACTAATAAATGAAAGCAATGGAAACTATACTAAATATATTATAATGCCCACCAATTTAGTTGAGGCAGCATCCGTTATAAAAACCCTACCGGTTAACGATGTTTACATATTAGACCAAACAAATCCTGATTTAAAATTGTATCCTGCGATATACCAAAACCACCTTAAAGACATCTACAATGGCTTACTTAAAGGAAAATCTAGATTAAATAAATACAAAAAAATTATCTTAATATTTCCTGGATTTCGAGAACCATTAGGAATGAAAATTGGTTTTGAAAATTTTTGTAAAGACCACAATTTTAGCTATGAAATAATTTCAGATTTTAAAAATAGAGAACTAAAAAAGGGCGAAGTGTATGTTATTCCGACTGATCGTGATTTAGTAAGCGTGATTGAAAAATCAAAGCTCCAAAACCTAAAATTAGGTAGTGATTACGGGATTGTTTCATATAACGAAACTCCATTGAAAAAAATTGTTGAAAATGGAATTACGACTATTTCCACAAACTTTGAAGCAATGGGGAAAATTCTAGCGCAAATGATTCTCAAAGGTAAAAAAGAACAAATTGAGAATGAGAGTGCTTTGATTATTCGAAACTCCTTGTAAAAAAATTACTGTTGATAGGAATAGTTATATAGGAGGGACTGTAAATGAAATCTAATTAAAAAATAAAAAGGACCATTAGCAATAGGTGAATTAAAGTAAGTTATCGATGGTGTATGAACTGATTGTTTGCATGTAGTAACTACATTATATGTTTTAGTGGTAGTTTTTAAACAAAAAAAATAATTTTTGGTTTAAATGAAAGCTAAATTAATTAAATCGTATAATTTCATTATGTTTGTTTGAATTTATGCCTACTTAAAAAACAAAGAGATTTGCGAGGATATTTTTAATCTAGCCTGTCCTTTGTGCTCATATTTTTTCTTCTAGCTATACAAGCTTCCCGTGCTCAAGTCATACTTAGGGCAAATTTCTAGAAGATAAATTTCTTATGAAGCAGCTATTATTTCTAGCTTCTAAGTTAAATTCCATTTCTTGTATTTCATATCTCAAATATTTAAGTTTGAAATTTCAAATAACACTCCGGACTATTAAGGGCTAAACTATATGATACTTCGGAATTTATTGAGCGTTTATTCCTCTTTGAGTTGCGTTTTCTAAAATTCTAAAATAATTTTTAAGACGAAAAAAAAATTACATAATCGCATTATTATTCATCAATTACCTACATTAAAAAGAATTATAATTCTTTCAACGCTTTTAAGTATGCTTGGTGAGCAAGTATCGGCGTTTTAAATGTCCCTAAATTTCTCTGACAACCATCAATACAAATGTAACTTCTGAAACCTTTGCCGTTTTTTGTGATCCCAGTGTAACCATATTTGTTTTTAGCGTCTTTCGTGGTGTTTTCTCTGTTTGAAATAATTTGTAAATTGTCTTTGTTATTATTCATACTATTATTATCTATATGATCAACAATACTTGTTTTATTTCTCAAATCTAGATTTAGGAATGCTGCTGCAACTAACCGAGACCCATACATTCTATACTTTCTCCCATCCTTTCTTAAATTATAGATTACTCTTGTTTTATTAAATTTTCCATGGTCTTTTTGAACTGATCCTTTTAGTTGTCGCTTGTGTTTATTTCTCAATTTCCCAAATGACGATACCTCGTAATTTTCAAAATTTGGTACAATTTTCCATACTTCTATTGTTTTTTTATCTTCACTGATCATTTTATAAGTCATTATTTTTATGAATTATATATAATGCGGTGAAGTTGCTTTTTTTTAGGTATGGATTGTTTATACAATTACCAGTATGATTAAATAATGCAAAGCTTATCCTTCAATCGGTAAAATATTTTATATGCTAATTGGAGTAATGTGTACGCAGATATTTAAGCACATTAAGATTTTTGTAATTTTGATCTTAGATAATTTACGTTAAGGTTATGTTTCGTCCTTAATAACCTATACAGAGTATTAAACCAAAATATTTAATTAAGCAATCGAAAATTCGTTTTACCAAAGCTTTTGTTTTGATCTAAACATTTTTTACTTATCAGGTCAATCCAGCAAAACTGTATTATGTTTTTTCTTTGGAAAAAAGGACGACTGGGGCTGGACTCGAGGTCTGGTTATGTATTGTTCACATTATGAGGGTTGTAGGTTGTTGTTGTTGTAAATTCCTCACTCAAATTCCTCACGGAGTGAGGAATGAATTCCAATAAAAAAACCCTTAAGCAATTGATGTTTAAGGGTCTGTATGTAGCGAAGACGGGAGTTGAACCCGTGACCTCAGGGTTATGAATCCTGCGCTCTAACCGACTGAGCTACCTCGCCAAATGTTCAAAGAATAACAATCCCTGAACGCGGGTGCAAATATAAAAATTATTTTAGAGCATACAAGCAAAAATCAAAGAAAAAAAAATATTTTTAAAAACGTTTTTTTTATGGCATTATATTCTATATATTCGAAAAAAATATAAATGTAGCTCATGGATTTAAAAGTACGTTACGAAATAGAGTTCCCCATAAACTCTTCTCCTCAATTATTGTATCAATATATTTCGACTCCATCTGGATTGTCGGAGTGGTTTGCAGATAATGTGAATTCTCGAGGTGAGTTTTTTACGTTTATATGGAATGATTCTGAGGAGAAAGCTAGGCTTGCCTCAAAGAAATCAGGCGAAAAAGTGAAGTTTAAGTGGGTGGACGGTGATGGTAAGGATACAGAGTATTTTTTTGAGCTTCATATTTTAGTTGATGAATTAACCAAAGATGTTTCTTTAATGGTGGTTGACTTTGCTGAAAAAGATGAAGTTGATGAAGCAACGCAGCTATGGGAAAATCAAATATCAGACTTAAAACATCTAATTGGATCTGTATAGTAAAATTGTATATTATAACTTACATTTGCCCTAAACTAAATTTAGGGCTTTTTTTATGATTAATTTTAATGGAACTATAGTATCTCAGGATAGTAATATATTGACACAGAATCGTGCTTTTTTATATGGCGATGCCGTTTTTGAAACGGTTAAAATCGTAAACTCTAAAATTCTTTTTTTAGAAGATCATTATTTTAGGTTAATGGCGTCCATGCGTGTCGTTAGAATGGAAATTCCTATGAATTTCACTATGGAATACCTTGAAGAGCAAATTCTCTCTGTAGCGGCTAATAATTCGTTGTCAAGCTCCTCTCGTGCTAGAATTACTGTTTTTAGGAACGATGGCGGGTATTATTTACCGCAAATTAATACAGTCTCTTATTTGATTCATACGATCGGAATAGAAGAAAGGCTCTATTCATTCAGTCAGGAGAACTATGAAGTAGATTTGTTTAAAGATTTTTATGTGACTAAACAATTGCTTTCTTCGATAAAAACAACAAATAGAATTCTAAATATTACCGCAAGTATTTTTGCTAGTGAAAACGGATATGATAACTGCTTACTATTAAACGATAGTAAAAATGTTGTAGAAGCAATTCAAGGGAATATTTTTATGCTAACGGGCAGTAAATTGATTACTCCTCCAGTTTCTGAAGGTTGTTTAAATGGCGTTATGAGAAAACAGATTTTGGAATTCGCTAAAAAGGTGGACAATTTAGAGGTAGTAGAAGAGGTGATTTCCCCTTTTGATTTACAAAAAGCAGATGAGTTGTTTATTACAAACGTGATAAAAGGAATACAACCTATAACAAAATACAGAAAAAAAGAGTTTGATGTTGTCTTGGCAAAAGTATTATTGGAAAAATTAAATGAAGTAGTAAGTGCAACTTAATTTAAATAGGGGTTTTCTGGAGCGTTAGACCAAATCATATAGTCGCCTCCTAATTCTAATATTTGTTCTTTCCAGAAATGTGCTGAGGACTTGCCGATGATTTTATTTTTATAACTATTTGGAGCAATAATCCATGAGTTTGACGCCATTTCCATCTCTAATTGATTCTCTTCCCAGCCTGTGTAGCCTAAAAAGAAACGGATATTGTTTTTGTTTATTTTTCCGTTATTGATTAGTGCTTTTGTAGACTCAAAATCTCCGCCCCAATAGATGCCATTAGATATTTCTATACTATTTGGTATTAATTCGGGGATATTGTGGATAAAATAAAGGTTGTCTTGCTCAACCGGTCCTCCATTATAAATTTTAAAAGAGGCATTAATTTCTGGGAGTAGATCATTGATCGTGTATTTCAATGGTTTGTTTATGATAAAACCTACTGATCCGTCCTTATCGTGGTCTGCTAATAAAATTACAGATCTATTAAATGATAGATCTCCAATTATAGAAGGCTCTGCTATAAGTAGTTGTCCTTTTATTAATTTTTCTGAAATCATAATACCGTAATTTTTTTAATAAATTTAAGAATAAATAAGAGAAAAAACCAAATAAAATCGTTTAAAGACAAAAAAAAACCCCCCATCAGGAAGGTTTTTATTATAATAGGTTTTAAAACTTACAATTAGTTTACTGCACCTTCTAATTCTGCACCTGCTTTGAATTTTACAACGTTCTTAGCTGCGATTTGAATAGTTTTTCCTGTTTGAGGATTTCTACCATCTCTTGCTGCTCTTGCTGAAACTGACCATGATCCGAAACCTACTAGAGATACTCTACCACCTTTGTTCAAAGTTCCACTTACATTTCCTAGAAATGACTCTAAAGCTAATTTTGCAGCTGCTTTTGTGATTCCTGCATCAGCAGCGATAGCATCGATTAATTCTGATTTGTTCATAATAATAGTTATTAATTGTTGGTTATAAAAAATTGTTAATACACAAATTTAGCAGGAAATCCCTTCCTCGCAAGTGTTTAAGTGGATTTTAGCACGTTTTGTTGATAACTTATTTTTTTTGTTCATAAAACCACTATTATTTGTTGTGATTTGTAAAAACCACCCTGTTTTATTGAGGTTAGTAGACTTTTGCGTTGGCAGAAAACGTGATTCCATTGAGGAATTCAGGTGTTGTCATCTTCTTTTTGCCAGGAAACTGTAAACTTAGAACCTGAATAAAGCCATTTTCTACTGCAATTTTCATTTCTTTCTTGGTGCAAACCATACTACCGGTATCTAAATCATGATCTTCAAGTAGTATTTTAGCATCATAGATTTTTACATTCCATTCTTCATTTTTGTCTGAAAATACACACCATGCAGTTGGATACGGACTCAAGCCTCTAATTAGGCTATTGATTTCTGAAGTTGATTTTGTCCAATCGATTTTACAATTTTCTTTGTTAAGTTTAAATGCCGATTTAATTTCAGATGAATCGGTTTGAATAGTGGTTGTTACATTTCCTTTTTCAATTAGTTCCAAAGTGTTTATAACGGTTTCACTGCCCAAATGCATTAAACGGTCGTGCAAGTGCCCTGCATTTTCATTTGGATCAATCTCAATTTCTGAACTTATAATCATCGCGCCAGTGTCAATCTTGTCGTCAATGAAAAAAGTAGTGACTCCTGTTTTTGTTTCTCCATTTATTATTGCCCAGTTTATTGGCGCAGCCCCACGATAATTGGGTAGAAGCGATGCGTGTAGATTAAAGGTGCCTAATTCGGGCATTTCCCAGACTACTTTTGGTAGCATTCTAAAGGCTACAACAATTTGCAAATTAGCATTCAGAGATTTCAATTCGGCTAAGAACGATTCCTCTTTAAGATTTGTTGGTTGTAATAGTCTTAAATTGTTAGCAAGCGCATATTCTTTTACTGCAGAATATTTTAATTTTTGGCCACGACCTGCTGGTTTATCGGCGGCAGTAATGACCCCGACAACTGTATAATTATTTTTGATTATAGTATCCAAAATGCCAACGGCAAATTCTGGTGTTCCCATAAATACGATTCTTAATTTTTCCATTATAGTTTTAAGGTATATTTATTGTTTGACTTTATCAGTATACGTTCATTTTCTAAAAGCTGTTGCAGCACAAAGATAATATCGTCTGATTTTTTATTTGTTTTATTTTCAATTTCTCTCGAATTTAAATCGGCAATTTTCAGTAAACTGATTATTTCGTTTGAAAGACTAGAACTATCTGTTTTCTTATTTTTTTTAGTAATACAGTAGGAGCATATGCCACAATCAGTATCCGTTTTTTCGCCAAAATAGCTCAGGATCAATTTGCTTTTGCAGACTTTTTCTTCACTAATGTAATGCAATACTGATTTAAGTTGGTCTTTTTTAAGTTGGTTTTGATTTTCTAAATATTTAGAAACGCGGGAAATAGTTCTTTCGTCTTCCCTAATTTCATTAAAAATTAAAGAGGCATCATTGTTTTTTGATTGATAATCAACAATGTCTTTTTCTTTTAATTTTTGTAAAACCGCCAGTACTTGAGCTTCAGTATGCTTTGATTTTTTTGCAATTAATTGTAAGTTAAAGGCAGTTTGCGTTTCGTAAATTCCGGCGTAAGTTCTTAGAATGGCCAAAATGATTTCCTCGTCGTTACGATTCAAACTCATGTATCGAATTAGCTCTTTAGAAGGAATAATGAACTGTAACAAAATCTTTTCTGAAAATTCTTGTGACAGTGTAATGATTCCTTGTCGGTCTAAAAACTGCATTGCATTGTATGTTTTTAAAACTGGAAACTTATATTTTAAACAAAATTGATTCAAATTAAAAGAGAATCTTTCGTTGATTCCTTCTCCGTATGCAATCTGGAAAAAATTACATAGTTTGTTATACATTTCGTTCAGAAACTTTTTGTCAGGGAGAATGTGGATAAACTGATTTTCGGCCTGTTTAATATCTGAAGGGTTTGTGAGTAGCACGGCAAATGCTTTATCTCCATTTCTGCCAGATCGTCCTGCTTCCTGATAGTAATTCTCAAGATTTTCTGGTAGCTGAATGTGAATTACGGTTTTAACGTCTGCTTTGTCAATCCCCATCCCAAATGCATTTGTAGCGACAATCACTTGCACTTTGTCTTCCATCCAAAGTTGCATATTCTTATCTTTCTCCCTTGAGGTCAGTCCGCCGTGATAATAAGTGGCTTTAAATCCTAAGGATTGTAATTGTGATGAAATTTCGATACAGGATTTTCTGTTTCGAACATAGATTATTGAGGATTGAGGGTTTTTCTTTAGAATTTGCTCGATTCGAAAGAGTTTGTCCTCCACTTCAAAAACCATATAAGCTATATTTTTCCTTGCAAATGATTTTTCAAAAAGCTGCGGTTCTTCTAAACCGAGTTCGTTGATGATATCTTCTTTAACTTTAGGTGTCGCGGTTGCTGTTAAAGCCAAAAATGGAACTTTAGGAAAATGTGTTTTTAAGTTGGAAATTTTTAAATAAGCTGGCCGAAAATCATGTCCCCATTGCGATACACAATGTGCTTCATCGATGGTGATTAAATTGATGGGAAGATTTTTTATTCTGTCCAAAATCCAGTCTGACTGTAGTCGCTCAGGAGATAAATAGAGAAATTTATAATTTCCAAATTGGCAATTATCTAACAGGTCAATCATTTCGTCTGATTTTATTCCGCCTGTCAATGCGATTGCTTTGATGTTTCGCTTTTGCAAATTGGCAACCTGATCTTTCATTAAAGCTACCAATGGGGAAACTACTAAACAAATTCCTTCGTTCATCATTGCAGGAATCTGAAAACATACTGATTTACCTCCGCCAGTTGGCATCAATGCAAAGGTATCCTGACCGCTTAAAACGGAGTCAATGATTTCGTTTTGTAGCGACCTAAAGGAATCGTGTTTCCAGTATTTTTTTAGGATTTGTAATGCTTCTGACATCAATTATGAATTTTGATTACAAATTTTGAATTATAAATCAATGATTCATAGTTCCTGACTTAAACAACTAATTACTTAGAAATTTCATCTAATATAAAAAGAATTCTGTTATCTATAGTGTCTTTGGGAACTTCAGTAAGAGAATAGCCATAGCCTTCGTAGGTTTCTATCAGGTGATTTTGGATCAATTTAGCCTGTTCGTAGTTTTCATAGCGGGCTTCATCACTCACATAAATTTCTTCCCAGGGAGGAAGAATGAAAATTTTACTATAAATGTGTTCTCTGCAAATCGCATCAAAAGAAGCAGGGTAGCTGTCTCCAATATAATGCATATATGCCAAAACATCAGGAATTCCGCGGTCAATAAAAACAACTTCATGCGGTTCATTCTGTGCATCAACGAATTGTTTTTTTCTTCCTTCAAGAAGTAGTTCGCTGAATAATAATGGCTTTTCGAGAAATAATTGCTCGATACCTTGTTTTTTTGCCTCTAAGGTTACTTCTCTGGAAATTTCTGGGTAACAACAAAAGCCTTTGTCTATTAATCCATCGATAATAGTACTTTTTCCTGTTCCTGGACCGCCGATAATTACTATGATTTCTTTCTGCACTTTTTGGAAATAAGGCGCAAAAGTACTCAAACTTATTGGAAATCGAAAAAATCATTACCATTAAAATAATAGTTTTCGGTAAAATTTAATAATTGATAATTCGTAATTTACATTTGAAACCGTATATTTGCTATTATTATTTTAAATATAAAATGGATAAAAACACCGAAGAATTTTATACTAGATTAAAAGTGGAGTTGGATATGAGTAATACCTGGCCTGCTTTATATTTGTTTAAATTTATTGTGCCTTCTGAAAATGATAACATTGTTAGAGTAGAACAGGCTTTTGACTGTATGGGCGCCGTTATTAAAACGACAAAATCCAAAACAGGAAAGTTTACCAGTATATCAGTTGATGTTCAGGTTAAGGATTCTCAAGAAATAGTTGATAAATACCTAGAAGTTTCTACAATTAAAGGTATCGTTTCCTTATAAATAGGGAAGAGACTGATTAAAGCAAATACAAATACTTAACTTGTTCTTTCTTTATATCAGGCTGTAACATAGATTCAAAATTAAATTCACTTATGAATTCAAAATACCAAAAAGAGATTGCGAACGATGTCGTTCACCATTTAGAATATAATGCAGAGAGATCGCATTTAATTATTCCTGAATATGGTCGTCATCTACAAAAACTTATAGAGCAGGCAACTGCAATTGAGGATGCAGAAGAGCGAAATAAAGCTGCAAAATATATCATTCAAGTAATGGGTAGTTTGAATCCCCATCTTCGTGATGTATTGGATTTTCAACATAAACTATGGGATCAGCTTTTTATTATGTCTGATTTTAAATTAGATGTAGAGTCACCGTATCCTATACCATCACGTGAAGTTTTACAGCTAAAACCGGACGTGTTACAATACCCTCAGAATTTTCCAAAATACAGGTATTACGGTAACAACATTAAGTATATGATTGATGTTGCCAATAAATGGGATGATGGAGACATGAAAAATGCGTTGGTTAAAGTGATCGCAAACCACATGAAAAAATCCTACTTAAGTTGGAATAAAGATACCGTTAAAGATGACGTGATTTTTGAGCACTTATATGAACTTTCGGATGGTAAATTAAACATGATTCAAAGTGCGGAGGAATTGATCAGTACATCTGATTTATTGCGAACGAATAAGCGAATATCTAATAAAATTTTGCCGGTTGGCCAACCAAAAATTCAAAGCAATAAAAACACAAAAACAGGCAAATCAAAAACATATACAAAAAACAATAATAATCAGAAATAGTAATGCTTTAAAATAGGGTACGGATTGTAGAGTAACTCTCTAAGTAAATCCGAACAGTTTTAAATGTATTACATAAATCTTACTACAATCATATGGGAATTTTCAAAATAGAAGGAGGCATTCGACTAAAAGGTGAAATCACTCCACAAGGAGCAAAAAACGAAGCATTACAGATTTTATGTGCTGTTCTTTTAACTCCTGAAAAAGTAACAATTAATAATATTCCGGATATTATTGATATCAATAAATTGATAACACTTCTAGGGAATTTAGGTGTGAAAATCCAAAAAAATGGTTCTGGTTCTTATACTTTTCAAGCTGACGATGTTAATGTTGAGTATCTTGAAACAGAAGCATTCAAGAAAGAGGGAGGGTCACTACGTGGTTCTATTATGATTGTTGGTCCGTTTTTGGCTCGTTTCGGAAAAGGATATATTCCTAAGCCGGGTGGTGATAAAATAGGAAGAAGAAGATTAGATACACACTTTGAAGGTTTTATTAACTTAGGTGCAAAATTCCGTTACAATAGAGAAGATCATTTTTATGGTGTTGAAGCTCCAGATGGCTTGACAGGTGCTGATATGCTACTGGACGAAGCTTCTGTAACTGGAACAGCAAATATTGTTATGGCTGCTGTACTGGCAAAAGGAATAACAACGGTTTATAATGCTGCTTGTGAACCTTATTTGCAACAGCTTTGTAAGATGTTAAACTCTATGGGGGCTAAAATCACTGGAGTTGGCTCAAACTTATTAACTATTGAAGGAGTTGAAAGCCTTGGTGGATGTGAGCATAGAATTCTTCCTGATATGATTGAAATTGGGAGTTGGATTGGATTAGCCGCAATGACTAAAAGTGAAATTACTATTAAAAATGTAAGTTGGGATAACCTGGGAGTAATTCCAAGTACATTTAGAAAAATTGGTATTACATTAGAACGTAGAGGAGATGATATTTATATCCCGTCTCATGAAAATGGATACGAAATTAAAACAGATATTGACGGTTCTATTCTTACCGTCGCAGATGCACCTTGGCCTGGATTTACTCCTGATTTACTGAGTATTGTTTTAGTTGTGGCAACGCAAGCTAAAGGAGATGTTTTAATACACCAAAAAATGTTTGAAAGCCGTTTGTTCTTTGTCGATAAATTAATCGATATGGGGGCAAAAATTATGTTGTGTGATCCACATCGAGCTGTAGTAATGGGGCATGATTTTCAATCACAATTGAAAGCGACAACGATGTCTTCTCCAGATATTCGTGCGGGTATCTCTTTATTGATTGCAGCGCTTTCAGCAAAAGGAACAAGTACAATACAAAATATTGAGCAAATTGATCGTGGTTATGAAAGAATTGACGAACGATTAAGAGCTATTGGCGCGAATATTGTTCGCGTTGAATAAAAAAATGTAACAACAAGTAATGACGAATGAACAAACTGCTGTAAAAGCAACTTACTTTAGTATCATTGGAAATGCCTGCTTAGCCCTTATTAAAGGGATGGCAGGCTTTTTTGGCAATTCATATGCCTTAATTGCTGATGCTATTGAGTCTACAACGGATATTTTTGCTTCGTTTTTGGTATTGTTTGGAATCAAATATTCTAACAGACCAGCGGATAAGAATCATCCATACGGGCATGGTCGTGCCGAGCCATTAATTACCTTTATAGTGGTTGGCTTTCTGATAACTTCGGCTACTATTATTGCTTATGAGAGTATTTCAAATATTCAAACACCTCATGAATTACCACAATCCTGGACACTTCTGGTTCTAGGAGCAATTATTATTTGGAAAGAGTATTCTTTTAGGTTAGTGATGAGAAGAAGTATAGAAACTAATAGTTCATCATTAAAAGCAGATGCCTGGCATCATAGGAGTGATGCAATTACTTCTGTTGCCGCGTTTATTGGGATTTCAGTCGCACTATTATTAGGAAAAGGATATGAGTCGGCAGATGACTGGGCGGCACTTTTTGCTTCAGGATTTATTCTGTTTAATGCGTATCTTATTTTTAGACCAGCCCTCGGGGAGATAATGGACGAACATGTATATGATGATTTAATTGAAAAGATTAGAGAAGTGTCAGCTCAGGTTGAAGGGGTTATTGATACGGAAAAATGTTTCATCAGAAAAGCCGGAATGAAATATCACGTAGACTTACATGCAATTGTAAGTGGCAATATTTCAGTTAGAGAAGGACATGATATCTCTCATAAGTTACAAGATAGACTCTTAAAAGAACTTCCTGAATTAGGACATGTGTTGATACATGTGGAACCAGATAAATACAAGTAATTTTTTCAGAAATGATTAAAGACCGAGCCCTATTTTTAAAATGGAACTTGGTCTTTTATTTATCCAAAATATTTTTTTTATTCTAGTACATCCAAAAATTTCAATCCAAAAACTACTCCTTCGCCTTTAAACCCATTTTGATACGGGCGAATATAATCAACTCTAAACATTTTAAATTTACCAAAACCAAGATTGTCAAGACCAACTGTGAATTCAGAATACGGTTTTGTGTTTGGGATGGCTAGTGTATGAAATCCTATATTCATAGTAGATTTTAATTTGTTCAATAGAGGGATTTTATTCATAATATAGCCCTGGTCATTGTGTTCCATATGCGCTTCAAAATAACTGTCGTTAGTACTATTCGAATAATAAGGCAGTAAATTAAACACATTCAAGTACCTATCTGTTTGTCCAATGTGTGTTTGGTTCCCGTTAAAATGTTTGTAATCCACAAACGAGATATTATCGCCGTTAAAAAATTTCCCCGCTTTTACATTCATTGAAAAAATTCCTTTATTGCCTATAGTGGATACATACGAGAGTCGCGAACTGATGTGGTCAAATTCATATTTTTTCTCGCTTCCAGCGAATGCTTTTTCATAGGCTACAAATAATGTGGGGTATTTTTTGTTTGGAATATTGAATTTGCCGTCCGGTCGTGAGGAATACTTGTTGCCAAAATTAATCTTTGTATTCAAAGTCGCCTTTATTAAATGATGTTCTTGAAAAGGATCTGTCATAAAATCATTTGGGGCTAACGGATTATTTGAAGAGTATAAATCATCCTTGTGGAAGAATGAAAAGTCAGTTGTATTGCGCAATGGCTTTCGCTGCTGATATTCTATTTTTCCAATTAAATTTATCCCGTTTGCAATATCTTGACTATAGCTTATTTTAGCAAATTCTAAATTGTATAATTTCATGTAATTATTTTTAAAATACAAAGAGCTGATAGAGTTGATAATATTAGTTATGGGTAGATTTTCATTGAATTGTTTTACTGTGCTTCCTCCGGAAACGCCAATATTTGCATAGTTCTGTTTGTTGAATCGATGTGTAAACATTCCTGTGATTCGTAAGCGCTCTTCTGAAAACCCGTAATTAAAGGTTGTTTTTATAGATGTATACTTTCCTTTTTCATTCGCGCTCCAGTCAGTGAATGAAAACCCAGAGTCTAAATTTAGTCCTTGAACGGTATTAAAACTTAGTGAGCTTAGGTTAAATAAACCGTCATAGTTGAAAGTTTGTTTTTCCATACTGTTTCTATAGGTGTAGCCGGTAATTAGTTTCAATACTTTAAATTTATTCCCCTTTTGATCTATCGAATCTAAATATTTTTTAGAATTTCGCACCTTGTATATACTGTCTTTTCTAATGTAGTCATTGCTTTCTTCGAATGTCAAAGGAATAGGCCTGCTGCTGTTCCAAAAGACAGTGTCTTTTTTGTTTGAATTTATTTCTACGGTCGTAATTTCATTAGTAAATGTTTTTTTGTCAAATGCATTCATGAACTTATAATTACTGTATACATAAGTGTATTTCCCCGTAAATTTTATACCAAAAGCTCCAGCAGTAAAATCTAGGCTTTGCGTGTTTTTAGTCCATATTCTATTGTTTTTATTATAGCTGAAGTTTTGTTTGATCGTCATTGTATCAATAAACTCTTCTTTCATTCGATAGCCTTTTATATCTAAATCTATCGCATAAATGGCCCAAGAATCTTCTACAATGTAAATGTATCCCTCAAATACGGGTTCGTTATCACGTTTTGGGATGACTTTTACTTTATTTATTGTTTGGTTGTTTTCGTCATTGAAGGTGCCTTCTAATTTAAAATCATAGTAATTGAAAGCATTGTCAGCAATGGGTGAAATCATATTAATGCCAAAATTCACATTGTTGTCATAGAAGTCGTAAAAAGAAGATCTTGCTGTATTGTAGCTATATCCTTTATCTTTTCCGCTTACTTTCGAAGCGGTTACCAATTCTTTTAAATTATTAGGTTTCTCAAAAGTAATTTTAGAAAATGTTTCTGATAATGAAATAATACCGGTTCCTGTGGAGTCTAAGGCACCATTCATGTCACCAATTTTCTGACCAAATATTTTTTTAGGGGCATTTTTGAGTTTGAAAATACCTCTTGAATAGAAGTCGGCCTTGAAACGTGCCGTCTTCTCAGTATTCTCTTTTCTAGTTTCAATTGCATTTCTTATGATTGCAAGTGCTGGATTGTGTTTGGTATTGATTACTACTTCATTCAAAAAAAAACTCTCCTCTTGCATTTTAACATCCAAAGTGAATGGAGTACCCTTTGTCTGAACGGTGGTTTTTTGAGTTTTATAACCTAAATATTGAAAAACTACCGAATGAGTTCCTGCAGTTTTTATATTCAATTCATAAATACCCTGATCATTAGAGGTCGTTGCATTATAGGTATCTTCTTCAAATATCGATACAAATGGGAGTGGATTTCCAGCGGAGTCCGTTACTGTTCCTTTAATTTGTGCAAAGTTGGAAATAGAAATTAAAGAAAATAAAAATAGAGTATAGTTTTTCATGAAAGTTTTTTCTTTCACAAAAATATAAGATGTTTAAAACTAGTGTATTAATAATTTGTTAAATATTTATAGGAATTTTTTGATGTTTTCTACAAAAATGACTGTACAGCTAATTCATAGCTTTGTAATCCAAATCCTAGGATAACTCCTTTTGCATTTCCTGAAATATAAGATTGATGTCTAAAACTTTCACGTGAGAAGGTATTTGAAATATGTACTTCGATAACAGGAGTCGTGATGGCTTTAATAGCGTCACCAATGCCAATTGAAGTATGTGTATAGGCACCAGCGTTTAAAATAATTCCGTCATAGCTAAA
This sequence comes from uncultured Flavobacterium sp., assembly GCF_963974175.1. Lineage (GTDB taxonomy): Bacteria > Bacteroidota > Bacteroidia > Flavobacteriales > Flavobacteriaceae > Flavobacterium. The sequence continues at coordinate 120,909 of NZ_CAXBBR010000008.1, read as the reverse complement.
GCCATATTCCTGAATTGTATCGATTAGTTCTCCTTCGATGTTGCTCTGGAAATAGCTGAATTCTACATTTGGAAATTTTATTTGTATTGTGGTGAAATATTCTTCAAAAGTAAGACTGCCATAAACTTCAGGTTCCCTTTTTCCTAATAAGTTTAAATTTGGGCCATTAATGATGCAAATTTTCATAGTTGTTGTTTTTGTAAAAATAAAAAAACCGTTCTAATTATAGAACGGTTTTTTTAAAATTGTTTTAATTCTTTTAGAAAAGGAATCCAGCAGAAACTTGTACTACTGAGTTTTTTACCTGTGCATCCTTAGAAGCTTCGGTTAATCCTAAGCTATAACGACCTTCAAGGAAGAAACTCTTTGTAATTTTAAAGCCAAGTCCTGCATTAGCAGCAAAGTCAAATGTATTGGCATCCTTCACATCAAAATTATTTCTTTCGCTTAATAAAAAGGAAGCTTGTGGTCCTAATTCAAGGCTTACTACTTTATTCAAATAGATTTTGGCCATGACCGGAATTGATAAATATCCTAGTTCGTTTTGAAATTCTTCCACAGCATTTTTGTAGGTAGCTCCTTGTGTAGAGTACAATAGTTCAGGTTGTATTGCGAAGCTGTCTACCAGTTTAATTTCAGCCACTAAACCCGCATGATAACTAGTGATCGCAGAAGTTTGATAATTAGTGCTGTTTATCGTGATATCTGAACCATTTTGATTAGCGTAATTTAATCCGCCTTTAATTCCGATTTTTACTAATTGAGCTTGAACGGAAGCAGACATAGCGAGTAACACTACGGCAGCAAAGATTGTTTTTTTCATAAAATTGTATTTAAGTAATGTTTTCTAATTTGAAGCTGCAATTTATAACACTTTAATAGTATAAATATTGCCTTTCACTTTTCTTTATTTTTTTTTTTATAACATTGTCGATAAATCAAATACTGAGCCGTAAATTAAAAAAGTATTGTGCTATAGTTTTTCAAATGACTATTAGGGTACTGTAAAACTGGTTGCTAAAAATTGTTAATTGTTGGCATTTAGGGTTTTATGATAAAAAAATGAAATTTATATTTTAAGGTTACTAATTTTTAAAATTAATAAAAATATGGTGATCAGTAAGTTGAAGGGGTATATTGTTTTTGATTCTGTAAGTTTTATTTATCGAAATTTTATATGCTTTAAGCAAAAAAAAAAATGCTTTATCGGAATTGGTAATTATCCTCCGATTATAGATTCGTTTTTTTTTGATTAGTCTATTTAAGCACCTCTAGTTTTGGGAGGTTTTTTTATGTGTAAAAAAGGCTTTACTTTGTAATATGAGTTGGAATTCATATATCAAAAATTATCAGTCCTATTTAAAGATTGAGCGAGGTTTGTCAAAAAATACGATAGAAAATTATTCTTTTGATATCGAAAGGTTGTGCTTATTTCTCAGTGAAAATAGAATAGAAGTTTCGCCACTTAAGATCGGGGAGGAAACAGTGCAGCAATTTATATATGCAGTTTCCAGTCAAGTTAACCCGCGCTCCCAGGCTCGGATTATATCAGGTCTGAAAAGTTTTTTCGGTTACTTGATTTTTGAAGATTATCGAATGGACAATCCTTTGGAATTAATTGAATCACCCAAAACGGGTAGGAAATTACCGGATACATTATCGATTGAAGAAATTGATGCGTTGATCAAGGCAATTGATTTGACTTCAAATGAAGGGGAACGCAATCGCGCGATGCTAGAAACTCTTTATGGCTGCGGTCTTCGGGTTTCAGAATTAGTGTCTTTAAAGATTTCCGATTTGTTCTTTGATGAGGGCTTTATTAAAGTCACAGGGAAAGGAAATAAGCAGCGTTTTGTGCCTATAGGTGAATTAGCACAAAAATACATTCATATCTATAAAGATGCCATTAGAATCCATCTGAATGTAAAGAAAGAGCATGGTGATGTTTTGTTTTTGAATAGGAGAGGAGGCCAACTCACAAGAGCCATGATTTTCACCATTATCAAAAATTTAGCTGTTAAGATAGAATTGCATAAAAAAATAAGTCCACATACCTTTCGGCATTCTTTTGCAACTCATCTTCTTGAAAATGGTGCTGACTTGCGTTCTATTCAATTGATGCTTGGACATGAGTCGATTACTACAACAGAGATCTATTTGCATCTTGATCGGAAATTTTTAACGGAAGTGATTAATAACTTTCATCCGAGAAAATAGTATTCAGTATTTAGTTAGTCGTTATGTGGATAAAAAATAGTCTCGGTATGATTCACATAAGTGAGTCATACCGAGACTATATATTAATTGCTGTAATTATTATTTAGCAATATTTACTGCTCTTGTTTCTCTAATTACTGTTACTTTAACCTGACCTGGATAAGTCATTTCTGTTTGAATTTTTTGTGAAATTTCAAAAGATAGTGTAGCTGCATTATCGTCAGATACTTTTTCGCTTTCTACAATAACTCTTAGTTCTCTACCAGCTTGAATTGCATAAGCATTTTTAACACCAGTGAATCCGTAAGCTACTTCTTCTAAGTCTTTCAAACGTTGAATATAAGAGTCTAATACTTGTCTTCTTGCACCCGGTCTTGCACCTGAAATGGCATCACAAACTTGGATTATTGGAGACAATAGAGATTTCATTTCTATTTCATCGTGGTGGGCTCCGATAGCATTACATACTTCTTCTTTTTCACCATATTTTTCAGCCCATTGCATTCCTAATAATGCGTGAGGTAAATCACTTTCTGCATCTGGCACTTTACCGATATCATGTAATAAACCAGCTCTTTTAGCTAATTTCACATTCAGCCCTAATTCTGCTGCCATAATTCCACAAAGTTTAGAAACTTCACGGGAGTGTTGCAATAAATTTTGTCCGTAAGAAGAACGGTATTTCATACGTCCCACTACTTTTATTAATTCAGGGTGTAATCCATGAATTCCTAAATCTATAACGGTACGTTTTCCAACTTCTATAATTTCATCGTCAATTTGTTTGGCTGTTTTAGCAACAACTTCCTCAATACGGGCAGGGTGAATACGTCCGTCCGTTACTAATTTGTGTAAAGCTAAACGTGCAATTTCTCTACGTACAGGATCAAAACAAGAAAGGATGATAGCTTCCGGTGTGTCATCTACAATGATTTCTACTCCTGTTGCTGCTTCTAGTGCTCTAATGTTACGTCCTTCACGACCAATAATTCTACCTTTAACATCGTCAGATTCTATGTTGAATACAGATACACAGTTTTCTACCGCTTCTTCTGTTCCAACTCTTTGGATAGTGTTAATGATGATTTTTTTAGCTTCTTGCTGTGCCGTTAGCTTAGCCTCTTCAATTGTATCTTGAATATGAGACATCGCCTTAGTCTTCGCTTCTGCTTTCAAACCTTCTACCAATTGATTTTTTGCGTCTTCAGCAGATAAGCCTGAAATTACTTCAAGTTGTTGTAATTGGCTTTTATGTAGTTTGTCAACTTCTACTTGTCTTTTGTCTAAAACTTCAATTTTAGCAGTGAATTCGGTTGTTTTTGCTTCAAAATCATCGTTGACTTTCTTTACCTTCGATAATTCATTAGAAACTTGTGATTCTTTGTCTCTGATTCTTTTTTCAACTTCAGCTACTTTCTTGTCTCTAGTCAGAATTACTTGTTCGTGCTCTGATTTTAATTCAATAAATTTTTCTTTTGCTTGAAGGATTTTATCTTTCTTTATATTCTCAGCTTCTAGGTTAGCATCTTTTAAGATGGATGAAGCTTCTTTTTTTGCGTTTTTAATAAGATTAGAAATATTGCTTTTTTCTATAATTTTAGCGATTCCAAAACCCGCTGCAATACCTATAATTCCTGAAATAACGATCGTTAATATGTCCATGTTTGTTAAAATTTATATATAAAAAAAGCCTACATTAGGTGGATTGAATAAACTCGAAAATGACAAGTTTTGAGCTAACTCACTGTTCAAGTTTCCTCGCCTAGGCGTGGCATGCTTTAGTAGTGATGATTTGCTCATTCTAAATTATTAGTGTTGAGTTTACCAAATGTGAACTAATGTAGGCAGTATCTTAGTTTCTGTAAAGAACGTTTAATTGTCGAGATATTGATCTAAAAGTGCATTCAATTTTTTAATTCTTTCAATAGTCTCATCTCCATTGATAGTATTATCTATTTGTTTTTGTTCTACTTGAGAAGCAAATTGCAAAGCGCACATGGCTAATACATCTTGTTTGTCTCGTACAGCATAATTTTCTTCAAATTGCTTCATCATTACATCAATTTTTTTAGAAGCACTTCTAAGCCCCTCTTCCTGAGAAAGTTCTACCGTTAATGGATAGACTCTGTCTGCAATTGATATCTTAATTTTAAGCTTTTCGTCCATATGTTTTACTAATCAGATAGCTGTGCTATACAGTAATCAATTTCCCGAATTAATGAATTTATTTTAAGCTTCGTATCTCTTTTATTATCGTCACTGCCTAATAATGAGTTGGCAATCTTAAGTGTCTCATATTGCGATTTTAACGCTTCAATCTCGTTTGACTGAGTTTGTATGATGTGTGCAGACTTTGTTAATTCGATTTTTAATTCTTGAGTATTTTGATCTAAACGTTTAATTTTTAGAATCAGTTTTTCAACTTTATTTTCAAGAGTATCAATTATTTCTGCAATTACACTCATTATTTATCCTATTCATTACTTAATATTACAAATTTAGTATTACTTTTTATTATTACAATATATTATTCGTTTTTTTATTAGAAAATAATCAAATTGTTGTAATGTAAATGGTTACAAAATGTATTATTTTATAAAGAAGAACAAATTACTTTTTTTATCTTAGCAAAAATGAATACCATGAGATTTTTACTTTTTTTTCTGTTGTTTTCGAGCGCTATTATGGCACAAACAGAGTATCCAAAGGACTATTTTAGCCCTCCATTAGACATTCCTATGCAGCTGTCAGGTAATTTTGGAGAATTGCGGCCCAATCATTTTCATGCAGGTTTTGATTTTAAGACCTTGCAGCGAGAGGGTTTGGAAGTGCATGCTGTTGCAGACGGTTATGTATCTCGAATAAAGATTTCTACCTACGGGAATGGTAAGGCAATATATATAACGCATCCAAATGGATTTACATCTGTTTATTGTCATCTTCAAAAAGGTGTTGGTGTCATCGAAAATTATATTGAAAAAACACATTATAAAGAAAAATCATTTGAGATAGAAATGTTTTTGAAACCAAATGAGTTGGTTGTCAAAAAAGGGCAAACTATTGCTTTGACCGGTAATACTGGGTCGTCAGAAGGGCCTCATTTGCATTTTGAATTTCGCGACAACAAAACAGAGAAAATTATCAACCCGATGCTGTTTGGTTTTGATAAAGAGGTAAAAGACACTAAAAAACCATCGGTTTCGGCCGTTTATGTATATCCTGTTGATAGTAAAACTTCGGTAAACCAATCGAAGCGTCCGTTGTTATTAAATTTGTCTTTGCAAAAGGATGGAAGCTACTTAGCAAATAAGGTTGTGGCTAATGGTAAGATAGGTTTTGGTATCACAGCTGTCGATTATGATAATGTTTCAGGTAATAGAAACGGAATTTATAAATTGCAAACGTACTTGAATGGAAAGGCTAATTTTGGGTATCAATTAGATACCTATTCATTTGATGAAATGCGCTATATCAATGCATTAATCGATTATCCAAGATATAAATCAACTTCACAAAGGGTGCAGAAACTATTTATGGTGAATCCTTATAAATTGAGTTTTATAAAAACAGATGACGCAAACGGTATTATTACAGTAGTTCCTAACTTAACGTCTGTTTATCGTATTGAAGTTTCCGATTTTCAGGGGAATACAACAAAGATCTCTATTCCGATTAGTTATGACTTGTCGGCAACCATTATTGATAAGGAGCCAGTAGTTTCTAATTATTTTGTAAAGGTGAATAAAGACAACAATTTCACTAAAAATAATATGTCAGTTTTCTTTCCAGCAGGAACCTTTTACGAAGATTTTGATATGAATTTTAATGTTAAGGATGATACCCTGTATCTTCATGACGATACAGTTCCTGTTCACTCCAATTTTGCAATTACAATCGAGGATAATAAATACACGGATAGTCAAAAGGAAAAAGTGTTCATTGCGGATATTAGTAAAAGTGGACGAGTAGGCTACAATAGTACTTCTAGGAAAGATAATGTATTTACGACCAAGGTGAGGTCTTTGGGTAAATACACATTGGCAATGGATACTGCTGCCCCTACAATCTCTATTGGAAGCTCTATTGAAGGCAAATGGTTAAGCACCCAAAAAACAATTCAACTTTCAATTAATGATAGTGGTTCAGGAATAAAAAGCTACAATGGTTATTTAAATGGGAACTGGATTTTATTTGAATATGATAATAAAACAAGGAGAATTACGCATAATTTTAGTGATGGTGTTGTGGCAGAAGGCGCTAATGATTTAAAAGTGGTTGTCACGGATAATGTAGGAAATTCTACTATCTTTGAAACTCAATTTTTTAGAAGTCAAAAATAATAATATACAGACATCTTGAGTATCAATAAAATAATCATTGTTTTTATTACTTTTTGGATAAGTTTGCCTGTGCTTGCGCAATCCGCACGCATCAAGGGAGTGATTCTCGATATAAAGAATCAACCAGTAGAAAATGTAAATGTCACAGCTGGAGGAAGTATAACACAATCTAATGAAAACGGATTTTATCTTGTTAGGGTGCCGTTAAACCAAAGAGTAGCTATCGTTTTTAGCCATGTTTCTTTAAAGAAAGCAACGGTTTATCTTACCTTAAAAACAGTTGAGGACTACGAGTTCAACTTGGTTATGAATGATCGGGAAGAACAAATGGGTGAAATTATAGTCACTACAAACAATAAAAAGCAAGTTCAGGGAATTACCACTATCGAACCTGAGGTTATTCGAAAAATTCCCGGAGCCAATGCCGGTATCGAAAATATTTTAAAAACACTTCCTGGAGTTAATTCGAATAATGAATTAAGTACGCAATATGCTGTTCGAGGCGGAAATTACGATGAGAACTTGGTTTATGTAAATGAAATCGAAATTTATCGTCCTTTTCTAATCCGCTCGGGACAACAGGAAGGGCTCAGTTTTACTAATACGGATTTGGTTCAAAACGTAGAGTTTTCGGCAGGTGGTTTTCAAGCAAAATTTGGAGATAAATTGTCTTCGGTTTTAGATATTACGTATCGAAAGCCTACAAAATTTGGTGCTACACTTGAAGCGAGTTTTCTTGGCGGAAGCCTGTCAGTAGATGCAATTTCAAAAAATAAAAAGTGGACAGCAATTACTGGATTTCGCTATAGAAACAACAGTCTTTTAGTCAATAGCCAGGATACGCAAACTAATTTTACTCCTGCCTTTGTCGACGTACAAACGAATGTCAATTATCAGGCTTCAGCAAAATGGCAATGGAGTTTTCTAGGGAACATCTCTCAAAATAAATACCAATACCAGCCATTAACAAGAGAAACCAAATTTGGAACTTTAGATAACCCGATGGCGCTTACTGTGTATTATGAAGGTTTAGAAAAGGACAAATACGATACTTATTTTGGTGCTTTTAAAACAACATTCAAAGCAACGGATACTTCTACATTAAAATTCATTGGTTCTGTTTTTCATACTTTAGAACAAGAGCATTTTGATATTTTTGCCCAATATCGTTTAGGCGAAGTGGATGCGAATATTGGATCAGAAACCTATGGCGACGTAGCTTTTACCCGAGGCATTGGTAGCCAACTTAATCATGCGCGAAATGATTTGGATGCGTTAATCGTAAATGCCGAAATAAAGGGGTTTCATGACTGGAGGAAAAACCAATTAGAATGGGGAGTTAAATATACCCGTGAATCAATTCGGGATAGAGTAGTGGAGTGGGAAGTAATTGATTCTGCTGGTTTTTCTATAAACCCACCAATTTTTGATTTACCTAGAAATGACCAGCCTTACTCTCCATACACTGGGCCATTAGTTCCGTACCAAAATGTACGAGCCACCAATTTTAATGCGATCAATAGGTTTTCGGGTTACGGGCAATGGAGTAGAAAAGATAAGATAGGCAGTAGTGAAGTTTGGTACAATGCTGGAGTCCGAATCCATAATTGGGAAGTTACAGGCGGGAATGTGAATGGGTCTGCTCAAACTACCTTTAGTCCTAGAGCACAATTTGCTATAAAACCAGATTGGGAAAAGGATATGGTTTTCAGAGTTTCAGGAGGCGTGTACCATCAGCCGCCGTTCTATAGAGAACTTAGAGATGCTGAAGGCGTGGTTCAGCCTAACGTAAGAGCACAACAATCCATTCATTTTGTACTAAGCAACGATTATAGTTTTAAAATGTGGGAACGCCCTTTTAAACTGGTTTCAGAGTTGTATTATAAGTCACTGACGGATGTAAATACCTATACAATTGATAATGTTAGGATTCGTTATGCGGCTTCTAATGTGGCCAAAGGTTATGCACAGGGACTTGATTTTAGGTTGAATGGAGAATTTGTTCCCGGAACAGAATCTTGGTTTAGTTTTGGCTATCTAAAAACAGAAGAAAACAGCGAGAATAGGGGTTATATCGCTAGGCCTACTGATCAGAGATTGAAATTTGGACTTTTGTTCCAGGATTACATGCCTAATATTCCAAGTGTGAAAATATATTTGAATTTGGTTTACAATACTGGATTGCCGGGAGGTTCCCCTTCTTATGCTGATCCTTATTTGTATCAAAATAGATTAAATGATTATCGTAGGGTAGATGTTGGGTTTTCAAAAGTGCTCTTGGATAATACTGTAGGAAAACCAAAAACAAATTGGTTAGGAAATTTTAAAGAGCTTGCCATAGGATTAGAAATCTTTAATCTATTTAATAATCAAAATGCGATTACGAATACCTGGGTGCGTGATGTTTATTCTAAAAGCGAATATGCAATTCCCAATTATATGACGACGCGTGTTTTTAATGTTAAGTTAAGTGCTAGATTATAGAGTAGGATGAATAGTCATTAGGATAACCATTCGCTTTATCATATAAAATAGTTATAAATATCAGAACCGTTTTTAAAATTCATTACATTTGGATTTATTTTAATATTACATCATTATGAAAAAATTACATATAGCATTATTGAGTATCACCATTTTGCTTTTAGCAAGTTGTAAGCAAGAAAAGGAAAAACCTAAAGTAATTTATGATGCTACCAATAAAGGAATCTCTAAAGTGGATTCTACTCAGGTAGCCATTTCTGATTTACCTATTCAAATGGAAGGGACTGATTATTTGATTCATCCTGTAGGAGACCTGAGAGTTTATGAAAGAGGAACGAAAGCAAGGTATGGCTCTTCGAGTGTAATTGATTTGAGTTTTACGATTTCTAATTATGGAGAAAATGAGATTACGGGTTATTTGCAAAACTTAAAATTTCAAAAGACCGATTCTGATTCGATACGACCATTAACTAATAAACCGGCTTTAATACAAACGGCCACTTATTTGAAGTCTGTTTCTGATAGAGCCAAAAAACAAATTATGGTGTACACTATGTTTGATACAGATACCAACAGGGATGGGAAATTAGATAGCAGTGATATTAAATGTCTATACTTAAGTGATATTAGCGGCAAACGATTTACAAAAGTGTCAGAGGATTTTCAGGAATTGATTGATTGGAATTTAATAGATTCTAAAAGTCGTTTGTATTTTAGAACGGTTGAAGACACTAATAAAAATGGACAGTTTGACAAGAATGATGTGGTGCAGTACAATTACATTGATCTGTCAAGTAATGAATGGAAAGTAATTAATTACGAGCCAATTTAAAATAGGGGTAAAACACTAAATCAGTATATCGCTCTCTAAATCTGATTTTTCAATAGTAAAATCAAAGCCAAGTTGTTTTACTAAATTGATGACAAGGTCTTTATACCAGTTTTCTGATTTTGGATGGATGTAAATTTTTTCAATCAATTGATCTATGTTCACATTAATTTTAAGTCCATCATTAAGTGAAATGTTGTTGTCGGATACATCAGATAGGATTCGGACTTCACGCTCGTACTGAAAGCTTTTTCGTTTGAATAAAAAAGGGAAAAACATATCGTCAAAAGGGATGTATTCTTTCTTATAATCAATATAATTCACCTCGCCAATATACTGTTTGTAATTGTTTTCAGGAGCTAGTGCGTTTTGCAGTCGACCAATTGTGGATTGTATGGCTAGTCCTTCACTGTTTTGGGTGAATATTTGCCACATAGCAAAGGATTCATATTCATTGATATGCCAACTGCTAATGGCTACCTTTTCACGGTGTATTTTGTAAAATTTTAAAAAATCAGGATTGTCAATCGATAATTTTCTGATTTCTTCAAAAGTAGGTTCGCTAAAAGTACCTTCGTATTGATCCTCAAATTTATCTGAACGTGACATGAAAAGTTTCTGAGACATTAACAGATCCAAAAATTTAGACAAATCCAAATACTTCCAGACGATAGTATCAGGGTCTTCGGGGAGTTTTATATTTTGGTTGTTGAGATACATTCTTTTTGTTTTAAGATTTTAAAACGGAATAATTCATTTTTTTTTCGATGGATAAACCTTTATCAAAAATTTGCAGTCATTATTCAAATGACTGCAAATTTACTAATTTATTATACATTCCGTTTAATGCGATTAATTCGTCATGATTTCCTTGCTCTACAATTTTTCCTTTTTGCATCACGATGATAGTGTCTGCTTTTTGAATGGTTGAAAGACGGTGTGCTATCACAATTGATGTTCTGTTTTGCATCATGTTTTCCAAAGCTACTTGTACAAATTTTTCACTCTCTGTATCCAATGCTGATGTAGCCTCATCCAAAATCATAATTGGAGGGTTTTTCAATACGGCACGAGCGATAGAAAGTCTTTGTTTTTGACCGCCAGAAAGTTTATTACCACTGTCTCCAATGTTAGTGTGAATACCTTTTGGCAACTCATTTACAAATTCATAAGCATTCGCTATTTTCAGCGCCTCAATAATTTCATCGTCAGTAGCATCCAGTTTTCCTATTGAAATGTTCGCTTTTATAGTGTCATTAAATAAGATGCTATCTTGCGTAACCAGTCCCATTAATCCACGAAGCGACTGCAAGTTCATGTCTTGTATGTTAGTTCCGTCAATAGTTATAGTTCCTTCGTTGACGTCATAAAAACGAGTCAATAGATTAGCAATGGTACTTTTTCCGCTTCCGGATTGCCCTACCAGTGCTACGGTTTGTCCTTTTTTAACTTGAAGGGAAAAGTCTTTCAATACGTTCTCATCTTCGTATTTGAAATTGATATTTGAAATTGTGATATCAGACTCAAAAGTATTTTTTACAATAGCATTTTCTTTAGATGTAATTTCGTTTTCCACTTCTAGAACTTCAAAGACACGCTCTGCAGCCGCTAATCCATTTTTCACGGAATACGATGCTTTAGAAATCGCTTTTGCCGGGGTAAGAATGTTAAAAGCCAATGTCAGATAAACAATAAAAGCAGATCCATCTAAGGTTTTTTCGATAAGAACTAAATTACCACCATAGAAAAGTAAAACGGCTATGGTTGTTACTCCCAGAAATTCACTCAATGGAGTTGCTAAATTATTCTTACTTCCTATGCTATTCGTTAAATTTAATAAGCGCGTTACTGAATCATCGAATCTATTTTTGAAATTAGGTTCGGCATTATAGCTTTTGATTACTTTTAATCCCCCTAAAGTTTCGTCGACAATAGAAATCAGGAACCCACTTTCTTTTTGCGCTTCTAGTGATTGTGCTCTAAGATTTTTGGCTAGTTTTGAAATAATCCATCCCGAAATAGGCATAAAAATTAAAACAAATAAAGTCAGTTTTGTACTTATGATAAACATCGTTGCTAATGCAAAAATAATAGTAAGCGGTTCTTTTACAACAAGTTCTAAAATTGAAAAAAATGAATTCTGTACTTCGTTGACATCGCCAAGCATACGCGCCATAATATCTCCTTTTCTTTTTTCAGAATAGTAAGAGATAGGCAATTCTATGATTTTATTATACATTGACTTTCTTAAATCTCTTAAAACACCGTTCTTGAGGTGCATAATATGATGTGATGCCAAATAGTTGAATAAGTTTTTAAGTAAAAATGTAGTAATTACCATCAAAACTACAAATAACAAGGCAACTTGAATGCTGTTGTCTTTTGTTAGTGACGATATTTGAAAATACATATAATCTGTACCAAACTGTTTTATGTCTCCTATTCCCGTGTATACAGGCTTAGTAAGTACTGCTTTTGTTTTACCAAAAAGTACTTCAAGCACAGGAAGAAGGGTAAGCATAGAAATAGTACTAAACAATGCGTATAAAACATTGTAGACTACATTCCAGATGATATGTGACTTATATGGTTTTGTATAAGGAAGTAATTTTAATAAACTTTTATCCATTATTTCAATTGCATTGCAGTAATAATATTTTTAATTTTTTGATCTAAAACAGCTTCTACTTCCTTAAAGTCTGCAACATCATCTAATATCGTATTGACACTGATGTAGAATTTTATTTTTGGTTCCGTTCCACTTGGTCTTGCACAAATTTTAGATCCGTCTTCTGTATAATAGATTAGTACATTCGATTTTGGAATGTCCATTGCGCTTTCTGAACCGTCTAATAAGTTCTTAGCTACAGATGATTGATAATCTTCGACTATAATTACTCTTTGTCCGTTGATTTCTTTTAATGGATTTTCGCGCAAGTCAATCATCATTTGATTTATTTCTTGCAATCCTTCCATTCCTTTTTTAGTAATAGAGACTAAGAATTCTTTGTAAAATCCATTTTCTACATACAGTTGTAGTAACTCTTTGTAAACGGTGCTTCCTTTCGCTTTTGCTTGCGCGGCTACTTCACATATTAATAGGGTAGCGGCAACGGCATCTTTATCGCGCACTGCATCACCTACCATATATCCAAAACTTTCTTCACCACCACCAATGAATTCCTGCTCTGGGAAATCTTTGATCATTTTGGCGATCCATTTGAATCCGGTTAAACCAACTTTACATTCTACATCGTAGTTTGTAGCTAGTTCCATCATCATCGGAGTGGAAACAATCGTTGATCCAACAAATTGGTTTCCATTTATTTTACCTACGTTTTTCCATTTTTCTAATAAAAAAGCAGTCATTAAAATCATGGTTTGATTTCCGTTTAATAAAGTCATTTGACCTTCATTATTTCGAACAGCAATACCTAAACGGTCACAATCAGGATCAGTACCAATAACGATATCAGCATTAGTTTTATCAGCTAAAGCTAACGCCATTGTCAAAGCTTCTGGCTCTTCTGGATTTGGAGATTTTACAGTTGGAAAATCACCGTTTGGAACAGCTTGTTCGGGAACAATATGAACGTTAGTATATCCTGCTTGCGATAAAGTGTCTGGCACTAAAGTTATTGAAGTTCCATGTAATGAAGTAAAAACGACATTTAAGTTCTCTTTCGCTGCAGCGGGAGTGTTAAAACTTGCATTTTCAATAGATGATTTTATGAAAGCAGCATCGACTTCTGCACCTATATAATGAATCAAATTTTCATTAGCTTCAAACTTAATTTGATTGAAGTTCAACTTTTCGATACCATCTATAATAGCTTCGTCTTCTGGAGGAACGATTTGTCCGCCATCTTCCCAGTATACTTTGTATCCGTTATATTCAGGAGGATTATGTGATGCTGTAAGTACAATTCCACATTGACATCCTAAATGTTTAACGGCAAATGATAATTCTGGTGTAGGTCTTAATTCTGAAAATAAAAATACCTCTATACCATTAGCAGAGAAAACATCGGCAACCACTTTTGCTAAAGTATCACTATTGTGACGACAGTCATAAGCGATAGCAGCTTTCAAAGGCTGATTAGGAAAAGCTTTGTGTAGGTAATCAGAAAGTCCTTGCGTACTTTTTCCAAGGGTATATTTATTGATTCTATTGTTTCCTACGCCCATTACGCCACGCATTCCACCAGTTCCAAACTCAAGGTCTTTGTAGAAACTTTCTTCTAGTTCTTTTGGAGAACTAGCTATTAATTCTTTTACTGCTAGCTGTGTTGCTGCGTCAAATGTTGGTGTTAACCATTCGTTCACCGCATTTAAAATGTTTTGTTTAATTTCCATTTCTATATATTTTTAAGTTTTAGTTCAAATTTAGGAGCTAATCCTGCTATCCGTTACAATCTTTTATGCTGAACCCCAGCATAAAAGGATTTCCACTTCTATCAGGGCTAGGGCAAATTATAAATTAACCTCGCTCGAAATTTTATAACGTTCTTCGTTGCTTTTTGTACGTAAAATTATTTCGCCAAGAAATCCTGCCAAAAATAATTGAGTACCTAATACCATTGTGGTTAAGGCAATGAAAAACCAAGGGTTGTCAGTTACTAAGTTATAGCGCATATTAGTGTACATATGATATAATTTTGAAACTCCAATGTACCCCGCCAGTAAAAACCCAATGATGAACATTAGCGATCCCATGGCTCCAAATAAATGCATTGGTCTTTTTCCAAATCGTGAAAGAAACCAAATCGTAATTAGATCTAGGAATCCATTGATGAAACGTTCCATTCCAAATTTGGTTTCCCCATATTTTCTAGCTTGGTGTTGCACTACTTTTTCTCCGATTTTTCCAAAACCAGCATTTTTTGCCAAAACAGGAATGTATCGGTGCATTTCACCCGAAACTTCAATGTTTTTTACCACTATGTTTTTATAGGCTTTTAGCCCACAATTGAAATCATTCAGTTCTACACCAGACGTTTTTCTGGCTGCCCAATTGAATAATTTTGAAGGTAGGTTTTTAGCAACCACAGAATCGTAGCGCTTCTTTTTCCAACCGGAAACTAAATCAAAATTTTGGGAGGTAATCATATTGTATAGACCCGGAATTTCTTCAGGACTATCTTGTAAATCGGCATCCATTGTTATGATGACATCGCCTTTGGCTTTAGCAAAACCAGCATGTAAAGCTTGAGATTTACCAAAGTTTTTCATGAAACGAATTCCTTTTACATTTGGGTTTTCGGCCGCAAATTCTTCGATAATCGACCAGGATCTGTCGGTGCTTCCATCATCTAGAAAGATGATTTCATAGGAATAATTGTTCGACTGCATCACTTTAATAATCCAAGTATAAAGCTCTTTAAGTGATTCTTCCTCGTTAAGAAGGGGTATAAGTATGGATAAATTCATTAATTACAGGCTTTGAGGATTTTCGTTTTTTACAATTGCGCCAACAATTAGCGAATAGATTAATCCCATAAAAGAATACATAGCAATTGTAGCAGGCAAAGCGATTAAGGGGTTCATGAATTTTTTCATCATTTCAATTCCCATTTCCATATCTTTACTTGTGATGTTAGGATTTTGTTTCAGCATATCATCTTTAGAAATGGAAATCATCTCATTTATAAATTCTGGAAATATAAAGTTAAAGACAATATTAAAGACACCATATACTAAAGCCGCTATAAAGGTGATAGAAACTCCTGTTTTTAGACATTCACCAAAAGAGACAAAGCCATTATTTAGATTTTTCTTGTAGTTAGTGCATCCTAAATAGATGAATAGAATAGGTAATACTAAGTAGTTACCGATGTTGACAACTAGTCCAGCACTGGTTCCAACCAAGGATCGCATTCCTATTATGTACATAATAACGAATTCCAGAACCATTATAACACCAAACAATACACCATATACTAGTCCAGACTTAGCTGGGGATACACTTTTTTCCATAGAGACTTTATTTATTAATCCACAAATATAACAATTCCCAATATATTGGGCTACAAAAAACAGTTTTTACGATTTAATAAAAAAAATGAAACAAAGATTTGTTTATTGAAAAATAATTGTAAATTTGCACACTCAAAATAATAGTGTAAAACAAAAAGTTATAATGAGTTTACACCTTTTCTGTCGAAAGAAAAGCTTCAAAACAAGTTATAACCAAACAAATAAAAAAAGATGAAAAAAGGTACGCACCCAGAAAATTACAGATTAGTTGCATTTAAAGACATGTCGAATGAAGACGTTTTTATCACTAAATCTGCTGCGGATACAAGAGAAACAATTACAGTTGATGGTGTTGAATACCCAGTTGTAAAATTAGAGATCTCTAGAACGTCTCACCCTTTTTACACAGGAAAAAACAAACTTATCGATACTGCAGGACGTATTGACAAGTTCAAAACTAAATACGCTAAACACGTTAAATAATTTTAACTTGTTTTTAAATACACTAAAGCCTTCCTTATCGGAAGGCTTTTTTATTTTTATCTATTTGAAAACTTTGTAACTTTGCGCTTTATTTAAAAACAAATTAATGTACGGTCAAGTCGAGACTTGATTCTTCACAAATAAACATTTTATGAATTACATACTTTTTGACGGACCCGCCCGAAATGCCTTATTGCCTTTTACTTTTACGCGGCCAGTAGCTGATATTCTTATTGGGATTATGACGATTCGTCAAAAATGGGAGATGCATTTGGGTTCTACGACCACTACATTAACGGAGGAATATTTATCAGATAAATATCCTATGGTTGAGTTAGAAGAGAATGTGATGATTAATGCTTCTTTTCTTCCTAATGCTGTTCTAGCTGAAATGATTAGTAATCTTGAGGCTAATCAGGTTATTTTTAGAGGAGAAGATGTTGTTGCGTTTTATACTGATGAAAATCAGGAGGAAGTGAATTTTGATTCCTATGAAATTATTGAGTACAATGAGGACTGCATTACGGTGATGCATACTTGGGATATTTTCTCAAAAAATGATGCTGCTATACGGGAAGATTTTGAATTTTTAACTGCGGATAGAAAATCAAAGCCAATTCCGAAAAGTGTCAATGTACTTGGACATGAAAATATCTTCATCGAAGAAGGTGCTAAGTTAGAGTTTGTGACTTTAAACGCTACTTCAGGGCCTATTTATATAGGGAAAGATACTGAAATTATGGAGGGTTCTGTAATTCGTGGGCCGTTTGCATTGTGTGAAGGCGCTGTGGTTAAAATGGCAGCTAAAATATATGGCGCAACTACTGTAGGTCCTCATTCCAGAATAGGTGGAGAGGTAAATAATTCGGTCATTTCAGCTTATTCTAATAAAGGACATGATGGGTTTTTAGGAAATTCGGTACTTGGCGAATGGTGTAACATTGGCGCAGACAGTAATAACTCTAACCTGAAAAACAATTACGAAGAAGTGAAATTGTGGAGTTATGAAACTGAAGGTTTTGCTAAAACAGGACTGCAGTTTTGTGGTTTGATGATGGGAGATCACAGTAAGTGTGGAATTAATACCATGTTCAATACAGGAACTGTAATAGGGGTTAGTGCGAATATTTTTGGCAGTGGCTTTCCACGTAATTTTGTTCCGAGTTTTTCTTGGGGTGGTGCTTCTGGTTTTTCTACATACATTACTAAAAAAGCATTTGAAACGGCAAGAATCGTAATGAGTCGCAGGAATGTAGATTTTGATGAGAAAGAAGCTGCTATTTTAGAGCATGTTTTTGAGGAAAGTAAAAAATGGAGAAAAGAGTAATTACTTTGATAGATTGAAAAATATTGTAAATGCTTCATTATCTTGTAATGAAGCATTTTTTTGTTGTGGTTACGGTTGGTTTTTGATAATTGTTTTAATATTGTAAATAATTACTGTTAAAAAACAGGTTTTTGTTTAAAAACGACTCTTTTTATTAGCTCTTGATTTTTAGTTAAATAATCAGTTTTTGTGATTTTATATAGCTGTTCGTTAGTTTTTTTTACTGATATGTTATAGTTTTATAAAAAAAAAGTCGCAAAACGTTGGTTTTGCTATTTTTTTGATAATTATTAATGTAAAATATATTTATGGAAGAGATTATTGGAGTATTAAATGATATTGTTTGGAGTAATGCTTTAATCGTTTTGTGTTTAGGAACGGGGCTTTATTTTTCTATACGAACACGTTTTTTGCAAGTGCGTCATATCAAAGAGATGTTCCGATTGTTATTTGATGGTAAAAGTTCTGAGTCTGGAGTTTCTTCTTTTCAGGCATTATCAATGTCTCTAGCAGGTAGAGTGGGTACAGGTAATATTGCAGGGGTCGCTACGGCGATTGCTTTTGGAGGACCTGGAGCTTTATTCTGGATGTGGATGGTTGCTTTTTTAGGGGCAAGCACCGCTTTCGTAGAAGCAACTTTGGCACAAATATATAAAGAGAAACATTTAGGTGAATTCCGTGGTGGACCTGCTTTTTATATTGAAAGAGGATTAGGTGTAAAATGGTTTGGTATCTTGTTTGCGATAGTTTCTATTATATCAGCAGGTGTATTGCTACCAGGAGTTCAAGCTAATTCTGTTGCAGACGGAATACAGAATGCATTCGAAATTGAGACTTGGAAATCAGGAGTAGTGGTAGCGTTAATATTTGGTGCTATTGTATTTGGAGGTGTAAAAAGAATCGCCAAATTTACTGAATTCGTTGTTCCTATAATGGCTATAGGTTACATTTTGATAGTATTAGTGATTATTGCGATTGATATCGATCAACTTCCAGGGGTTATTGCCTTAGTTTTTAAAAGTGCTTTTAATATGGAAGCTGGTTTTGGAGCTGTTTTTGGATTAGCGATTCAGTGGGGTGTAAAAAGAGGGATTTATTCGAATGAAGCAGGTCAGGGTACAGCACCACATATTGCAGCTGCAGCGAATGTTTCGCATCCTACCAAACAAGGTTTAGTACAATCATTCTCGGTTTATATCGATACTTTATTAGTTTGCTCGGCTACTGGATTTATGTTGCTGATTACTGGTAAATACAATGTTCAAAATCCTGTGTTAGGAGCCGATGGTGCTACGCAGTTTTTATATCAGGGAGCAGAAAATGTTTCTGCTGGTCCTGGCTTTACACAAAGTGCGATGGATAGTGTTTTTCCTGGTTTTGGTTCTTACTTTGTTGCGATTGCATTATTTTTCTTCGCATTTACAACGATTTTGGCTTATTACTATATTGCAGAAACAAACATCGCTTATTTGACAAGGAATTTGAATTCTCCTATTTACAGTCATTTGCTTAAAGTATTGATGATGGTAGTTATTATGTATGGTTCTATTAATCAGGCAAAATTAGCTTGGAATATCGGAGATTTAGGAGTAGGATTAATGGCTTGGTTTAATATTATAGCTATTATTCTGCTGCAAAAGCCGGCATTGTTGGCCTTGAAGGATTACGAAAAACAACGAAAGGCGGGCAAAGACCCTGTATTTAATCCAGAGGATATTGGTGTTTCAAATGCCCATATATGGAATACGATAAATAAAAATAAAGAAGAGTAGTTTATATTTTGCTACTGCCTTTAAAAGCTTCTAGAGATCAGATTTTATTCTGTTTCTAGAAGCTTTTATTTTATTGCAAACAAACTACTTAATTAATCTATCTTTGCACTTTTTAAAACAAATCGGTTTTCAATTTAACGAATAACCGAATCTACAAATTTACAATTCAATGATTACAGTTAACGATATTTCAGTACAGTTTGGTGGAACCACCCTTTTTAGCGACGTCTCTTTTGCTATTAATGAAAATGATAAGATTGCCTTAATGGGTAAAAATGGAGCGGGTAAATCAACGCTTCTTAAGATTATTGCTGGGCAAAGCAAACCGTCAACAGGGAATATTTCTGCGCCAAAAGAGGCTGTAGTGGCTTATTTGCCTCAGCATTTGTTGACTACTGACGGAGCTACTGTTATGGAGGAAACTTCTAAAGCATTTGGTGAAATTTTCGGTATGAAAGCGGAGATAGATGAGATTAATGAGCAATTGACGATTCGTACGGATTATGAAAGTGATGCTTATATGAAGTTGATTGAGCGCGTTTCTGATTTAAGCGAGAAGTTTTATGCCATTGAAGAAGTAAATTATGAAGCTGAAGTAGAGAAAATACTAATTGGTTTGGGTTTTGTTCGTGAGGACTTTACAAGACAAACTTCTGAATTTTCAGGAGGTTGGAGAATGCGAATTGAGTTGGCTAAAATTCTTTTGCAAAAACCAGATTTGATTTTATTGGATGAGCCGACGAATCACATGGATATTGAAAGTATTCAATGGTTAGAAGACTTCTTGATTAATTCGGCGAAAGCAGTTGTTGTAATTTCGCATGATAGAGCCTTTGTTGATAATATTACAAATCGTACTATAGAAGTTACTATGGGACGTATTTATGATTATAAAGCCAAATACTCTCATTATTTAGAATTGCGTAAAGACAGACGTATTCATCAGCAAAAAGCATATGATGAACAACAACGTATGATTTCAGATAATAGAACTTTTATTGATCGTTTTAAAGGAACGTTTTCTAAAACTGATGCTGTTCAGTCACGTGTTAAGATGTTAGAAAAGTTGGTTATAGTACAGGTGGATGAAGTAGATACGTCTGCATTGAAATTAAAGTTTCCTGCAGCCGTTCGTTCGGGACAATATCCTGTAATTGTAAAAGACTTGTCAAAAGCATATGGAGATCATGTGGTTTTCAAGGATGCTAATATTGTTATTGAAAGAGGTGAGAAAGTAGCTTTTGTTGGAAAAAATGGTGAAGGTAAATCGACTATGATTAAAGCCATCATGAAAGAAATTGGTATTGATGCAGGAAGTCTTGAGATTGGTCATAATGCGCAAATTGGTTATTTTGCTCAAAATCAAGCCTCTTTATTAAATGAGAACGCTACTATTTTTGAAACTATTGATGATATTGCAGTAGGAGATGTTAGAACTAAAATAAAGGATATTTTAGGAGCTTTCATGTTTCACGGAGATGATGTGACTAAAAAAGTAAAAGTCCTTTCAGGAGGAGAGAAAACACGTTTAGCAATGATTAAATTATTGTTGGAACCGGTTAACTTGTTGATTCTGGATGAACCTTCAAATCACTTGGATATGAAGACTAAAGACATCATTAAAGATGCGCTACGTGATTTTGATGGGACTTTGATCTTGGTTTCTCACGACAGGGATTTCCTTGACGGACTAGCGACAAAGGTTTTTGAATTTGGAAATAAAAGAGTAGTAGAGCATTTTGAAGATATTACGGGATTCTTGGCAAATAAGAAAATGGAGAGCATGAGAGAAATAGAAAAATAATTTTTTATATAATTATAAAAAAGGCATAAGTTAATTCTTGTGCCTTTTTGTGTTATACTAGACATTAGTAAAAAAAAAAGCGGCTGAACATACTAAATGTTACAGCCGCTTTTTTTTAAAGTCTAATTCCTGGGGGAAGTAGTTCTTTGTAAATAGGGTTTTTTTTAAAAAAAACCACGATTTTTGGAAGTATGGGAACTACTTTTAATTTTCGTTCAATGGCAATGGCCATTATTTCAGATAGTAACTGAGAAACAAACTCTTCGTTGTCAAATTCGTCTGGAGTATTTATTTTTGTCAAAAATATCTTTTTTTCTTGAAAAGAATATTCAACTGAAACTAACCCTTCCTCTACTGTAGTTTCAAATTGTCTTGCGAAAGTATTGTCTTTGATTTCCATGATAATAGATTGTTCCATATTGTTTTTTTTAATTATTTGTGACCGGACTAATATTCGCCCAATTTTATTATTGAAGATTCATTGGTGTTTTTGCCAATAGTAGTATTTTAATTTTAGTGTTGGTTTTATTTCAAATTAAATATATCCATGATTATCTATTGCTATTATAATACGCTTGTACCATTTGTTCACTACAACTAAGAAAACAGATAATCGCCCTTCTTCAGGAAGTCAACATTGTGTGTTAGGGTTGTGTTATTTTCGAAAATTTGCAGATAAATAAAAGGGTTTTGTTAGTGAACCTATATTATGTTTCTAGTATTTTTTTTAGTGAGGCAACCTTTACAAAGGTATTGAATTGATTATCAGTATCAAATCATTTTAACGTCTATGTTGGAGGCGCTCTTCTCTTTGTCAGTAAACAATAGTCGTTGCAAGGTTGTTGCACGTTATTTTTTTTTATACAGCTACAGTTTCGTTTAGGTATTCATGGAATGGATGGTCTATCTCTGTTCAATTTCATCTTCGGTTGTGAAGTGTCGGTGTTTTAATCCATACTCGAGCCAAAGGACAATAATTTTCGACGGGAAAGTAGAAAATGACTCTATAGCTGCTGCGACCACAGTTTTAGATTTGTAAAGTGGAACAGTCATAATTTAATGCTAATATAAAGGTAGATTCGAAGTTGGTTTCAATAAAAAAATTAATTTTATAAGAAATTTGTAATAATTAGATGGCAATCTGTTGTAAAATATCGAAGCACAATTATGAGTAAAATACCAGTTTATTTTATGCCTGGATTAGCGGCCAGTGCTGCTATTTTTGAGAGAATACAACTTCCGGAAGCTGATTTTGAAATACATCTTCTAGAGTGGGAGATTCCGTTGGTTAAGGAATCTTTGGACGATTATGCCAAGAGAATTGCTCTGAAAATCAAAAAGGAAAATCCTGTTTTGATTGGCGTTTCATTTGGAGGTATTTTGGTTCAAGAAATGGCAAAACATATCGATGCGAGAAAGGTAATTATCATCTCGAGTGTAAAAAGTAATTTGGAATTCCCCCGAAGAATGAAAATTGCTAAGACTACCAAAGCTTACAAACTCATTCCGATGAGTTTGATATTGAATTTGGAGAATTTAGCCAAGTTTTCCTTTGGTGCAAAGATTAATCATCGATTGAAATTATATGAAAAATTTCTGTCGGTCCGTGATATCGGTTATTTAGAATGGGCTGTAGAGAAAGTGATTCTTTGGGATCGAACAGTCGTTGACGAAAGTGTAATCCATATTCATGGCGATATGGATGATGTTTTTCCAATAAAGTATATCAAAGAATGTACTGTGGTAGAGGGAGGAACTCACATTATGATTTTGAATAAATACAGGTGGTTTAACGCTAATTTGGGCGCTATTATTTTGGGAACAAATACAACTGTGGACTGATTGTTGCTGCCTGATATACATGCTAAAAATGAGAAAAATGAAAAGAATAGAAAGAATAAGTATCCTCCTTACGGTAGTTTTTGCAAGCGGTCTATTGATTTTTGCAACTACATATGAGTCGAAGGACAAGCTGGGTAAAGAAAAAGAATATGTATCACCCTATTTTCCGGTTACGGCTAATTTTGCTGGGGAAACTACACCATTGAAAATTTCGGATGTCAAAGAACGCTTGGATCGGGAATTGATCGTAAACATAAATCTTTATGCCTCTACTATTTTAGCGATAAAAAGAGCAAACCGTGCTTTTCCTGTTATTGAACCCATTCTTAAGAAAAATGGTATTCCCGATGATTTTAAGTATCTAGCAGTGATAGAAAGTGGTTTAGTCAATGCAGTATCTGGTGCTGGTGCTAGAGGGGTATGGCAGTTTATGCCGGAAACAGCTAAGGAAAGAGGAATGGAAGTGAACGAGATTGTTGATGAACGCTATGATTTAGAAAAATCAACACAGGCAGCTTGTAGTTATTTTTTGATTGCTAAAGCAAAATTTGGTACTTGGACTTTAGCTGCTGCTTCTTATAATGGCGGAATGGGAGGAGTTAACAAGCAAATGGAGATCCAAAAAGAATCTAATTACTATGATTTGTTGCTTACCGAAGAAACATCTCGTTACGTATTCCGAATTTTGGCACTGAAAGAAATTATGAAAAATCCTGATAAATTTGGTTTCTCTTTAAAAGATGAAGAATTGTATGCGATATTGCCAACCAAAAAAATCGCTGTAGACACTACGATTAATGACTTAGCTGATTTTGCGAAAGCGCAGGGGATAAACTATAAGATTTTGAAAATTCATAATCCATGGCTCAGAGATAAAAAATTAGAGAATCCAACGAATAAAAAATATACAATTGAAATTCCATTGAGTGGATATTAAGTCAAAACGGTCTGAATATTACCAAAGGACAAGATCTTTTAGAATCTTTTGCTTTTAGATTGTATAAAAAAACGCAGCTTCGCAATTACTATTTTTCAATAGACCTGCGAAGCTGCGTTTTTTAATGCTTTTTATTTGCTGATGAAAGTATAATAAAAAAGGGCAAATAATTTTATTTGCCCTTTTTTGAATTATATTTTTTTCATCTGACCTTTCATCATGGTGATCTGTTCTTTCAGCATACCTTGTTTGTCTAGTCTTTTTGCTTCGTTTAGAAGGTTAGTCGCTTCTAGCTTTCTTCTTCTTGACATCGCAACTCCCGCTAGATTTAATTTGGCAACAGCCAAATCCATATCCATAGACAATCCTAATTCGATTGCTTTCTTGAAATATTTCTCTGCTTGATTGATGTTAGTTTGCGAAAGCATGATTCCATGTAGGTAATTGAAGTACCCTTGTTGTTTTCTTACTAAGGCTGTTTCTGGATTCTTAATGAAAGACAGCCATTTTTTTGCTCCTTCAAAATCCTGTTTTCTTAGTTTTAAAAATGCTAAAAGGATGAATTCGTTTTTGAAATAAAGGAAAATTGGAATAGCAGTCAATAATATAAGGAAAATTCCATTGCCGATATTGTTTTCAGTAAATTGCCAAATGCCAGTAATTACGAGAAGTCCGGCGATAATAAGTTTAATATTCTTGTGAAACATAGTAAGTTTGTTTTATGAACGCAAATATAGTAAAATGAATTGAAAATATTTTTACAAAACTACTTGTGAGAAAAAAAAGTCTTTGTATATTTGCACTCGGTTTTAGGGTAACAGATACTCAAAAACGAGAAGACATATAAATAAGATTTTAAAGATACAAAGCAATGAGCAAAAGAACGTTTCAACCATCGAAAAGAAAAAGAAGAAATAAGCACGGATTCATGGACAGAATGGAGACTCCGAATGGAAGAAAAGTTCTTGCTAGAAGAAGAGCTAAAGGAAGACATAAATTGACTGTTTCTTGCGAACCAAGACACAAAAAATAATGTTTGTATAAACATAAATAAGGCGTTACTTTTTTTAGTATCGCCTTTTTTTATACCTTGTCGTTAAATTATTATTTTTTTTAGAAGCATATCCTGATTTTTGTAACAATTAAAAGCGCTATTTAGCTGATTTACAGTAAAAAGGATTAGAGAAGAACTACAACAATAACTACACATAATTTTAGTAAAATGCCGAAAGATACTTCCATAAAATCAGTCTTAATTATAGGTTCAGGACCTATTGTTATTGGTCAAGCATGTGAATTTGATTATGCAGGATCACAATCAGCTCGTTCTATCCGTGAGGAAGGAATTGAGGTTATCTTGATAAATTCGAATCCAGCAACGATTATGACCGACCCATCCATGGCCGATCATATTTATTTGAAACCCCTAACGACTAAGTCGATCATTGAAATTCTAAAAGCGCATCCTCAAATCGATGCCGTTTTACCTACTATGGGTGGACAAACGGCTTTGAACTTGTGTTTAGAAGCCGATGAAAAGGGAATTTGGCAGGATTTCGGAGTAAGAATGATAGGTGTTGATGTAAACGCCATTAATATTACTGAGGACAGAGAGCAGTTTAAACAATTACTTAAGAAAATTGGAGTACCATCTGCACCTGCAGAAATATGTACTTCTTACCTTAGAGGTAAAGAGATTGCACAGGAATTTGGTTTCCCATTAGTAATTCGCCCTTCTTTTACTTTAGGTGGAACTGGAGCGGCTATCGTGTATAAAAAAGAAGATTTTGATGAACTTTTAACCAGAGGTTTAGAAGCGTCACCTATTCATGAGGTGTTGATTGATAAAGCTTTAATGGGGTGGAAAGAATATGAGTTGGAGCTTTTGAGAGATAAAAATGACAATGTTGTGATTATCTGTTCGATCGAAAATATGGATCCTATGGGAATTCATACAGGAGACTCTATTACGGTGGCGCCAGCGATGACGTTATCTGATCCAACTTTCCAAAGAATGCGTGATTATGCAATTTTGATGATGCGTAGTATCGGAAATTTTGCTGGAGGTTGTAACGTGCAGTTTGCCGTTTCTCCTGACGAAAAAGAAGATATCGTAGCAATTGAAATTAACCCTCGTGTGTCTCGTTCTTCGGCATTAGCGTCTAAAGCAACTGGATACCCTATTGCAAAGATTGCTTCAAAATTAGCTTTGGGATACAACTTAGATGAATTGCAAAACCAAATTACCAAATCTACTTCGGCTTTGTTCGAACCGACTTTAGATTATGTAATTGTAAAAATTCCACGTTGGAACTTTGATAAATTCGAAGGAGCTGACAGGACTTTAGGACTTCAAATGAAATCGGTTGGTGAAGTAATGGGAATTGGACGTTCGTTCCAAGAAGCCTTGCATAAAGCTACTCAATCATTAGAAATAAAAAGAAATGGTCTAGGTGCTGACGGAAAAGGCTATACAAACTACGAACAAATTATCGAGAAACTGACTTTTGCAAGTTGGGATCGTGTTTTCGTGATCTACGATGCAATAGCCATGGGAATTCCTTTGAGCCGTATCCATGAAATCACTAAAATCGATATGTGGTTCTTGAAACAATACGAAGAGCTTTATACCTTAGAGAAAGAGATTTCCACTTATAAAGTAGATACTTTGCCAAAAGAATTATTGCTAGAAGCGAAACAAAAAGGTTTTGCTGACAGACAAATTGCACACATGGTAGGTTGTCTTGAAAGTCAAGTGCACACTTTGAGAATGACAATGAATGTCAATCGTGTGTTCAAATTAGTAGATACTTGTGCAGCAGAGTTTAAAGCAAAGACACCTTATTACTACTCAACTTTTGAAGCCGAAATAGAAAAGGCGGACGGAACACGTTATGTAGATAACGAAAGTGTTGTTACTGATAAAAAGAAAATAATTGTTCTTGGGTCAGGCCCAAATAGAATTGGACAAGGAATCGAATTTGATTATTCTTGTGTACACGGAGTATTGGCTGCTCAAGAATGTGGTTATGAAACTATCATGATCAACTGTAATCCAGAAACAGTTTCAACTGATTTTGATACAGCTGATAAATTGTACTTCGAACCAGTTTTCTGGGAACATATCTACGATATTATCCAACATGAGAAACCAGAAGGTGTAATTGTACAGCTAGGTGGACAAACAGCTTTGAAATTAGCAGAGAAATTATCTAAATACGGCATAAAAATTATAGGAACTAGCTTTGATGCTTTGGATTTAGCCGAAGACAGAGGTCGTTTCTCTGAATTATTGACGGAATTGGAAATTCCTTTCCCTCAATTTGGAATTGCAGAGACTGCTGATGAAGCTTCTGCTCTTGCAGATGTATTAGACTTTCCATTATTGATTCGTCCTTCTTATGTATTGGGTGGTCAAGGAATGAAAATTGTAATCAACAAGCAGGAACTAGAAGAGCATGTTGTTAATTTATTGAAAACAATTCCAGGGAACAAATTGCTTTTAGACCACTATCTTGATGGTGCGATTGAAGCAGAAGCAGATGCAATTTGCGACGGAGAAAATGTGTATATCATAGGAATTATGGAGCACATTGAACCTTGCGGAGTACACTCTGGAGATAGTAATGCAACTTTACCTCCTTTTAATTTAGGTGAATTTGTGATGCAACAAATAAAAGACCATACTAAGAAAATAGCACTAGGTTTAAGAACCGTAGGTTTAATCAACATACAGTTTGCAATAAAAGACGATATTGTTTATATTATTGAAGCTAATCCTAGAGCGTCACGTACAGTTCCGTTTATTGCAAAAGCATACGGAGAACCTTATGTAAACTACGCTACGAAAGTAATGTTAGGACATAATAAAGTGACTGACTTTACTTTCAACCCACAGTTGAAAGGATTTGCCATCAAACAACCAGTTTTCTCTTTCAGCAAGTTCCACAATGTAAACAAAGCATTAGGACCAGAGATGAAGTCAACAGGAGAAAGCATCTTGTTTATTGACGACTTAAAAGACGACCAATTCTACGAATTGTACTCTAGAAGAAAAATGTACTTGAGCAAATAAGCTTGAATTTGTTAAATGTAAAAAGCCCCGTTTGGGGCTTTTTTTGTAGGGTTAAAGTCAATTTGCAGGTATACTCGAGCGAGTTACTGTCATAACAACTGCGATTTTATAGGTAATTTAAGTTATTCTATTTTAAATTCTAGGTGCGTTTTAATTTTTATTTTCTTCAGTTTATCGATTAATCCCTTTATAGTTTTAGCTGAATAAATAAGGATAAAACATTCTGCCGCATTCTTTGTGTCTACTATTAAATAGTTTCCGCCACCAATTCTAGATGTAGATCGTCTAGATGTAATCTGTACAATTTCTTTTTCAGAGTGTTTTTTATTTTGCTTAAAAAGCAACATTGGTCGTTTAACAATTAAAGAATCAGAATAGAGATGAAATGATTTGAGAGTGTAAGAGATATTTTGTATTAATTAAATTTGTGCTATTTTAACTAAAGATAATGAAAAGAGTTTTTGTTTATTGCGAACTTATTTACTTATGCATGAGGTGTATATCTCTGTTGTTTAATGGTTTTTTGTTCTTGGATTTCCTATAGTCTTACATTTGTAAACCTAGTTAAATTAGGTAGATCCAGAATATAAGTCTTACTTAGTAGCAGATTTTAAGTCAATGAAGATTATTTCGTAAGCTTCACAGGCAATAAACAAAGTGCAGACAAACATTCTAACAAAACGACTTCTAGTGAAAACAACAATCCTTGCCTTATTTCTTTTCTGTAGCGTTATGGTTCAATCTCAAACTTTAAAAGGAGGTATTCGAATCCAGAAAACTCAGGAAATGTATTGGGAAAATGGTGTATCTGCACAATATTCCTTTGCTAATTTCAAACCCAATCAATTTTTTATTGGCTTTGATTATGTTACTTCCAGATTTGGTTCTGCCTATAATTCGAATGCAATAAAGCAAGATAATTATCTGATTTCAGGAAGTTGGTTATTCAATAAAAACAAACCGTATCATTTTGTGACCCGACTAAATGTGGGTTATTTTTATTCTGACTTGGAGAGTGATATCTTTAAAGATGTTCCTAATACTTCTTTTCTTTTTTCGCCAGAAGTTGGTTTCACCTATGACTTTAAGAAACTGCCTATATCATTAAACATGGGATCAGGCTTTTACATCATTACGGCAAAAGAGGGTTATTCACCTGGAACTTTGCAACCGCTTTATTTTCATTTTGATATGTATTACACTTTTTTTAAAAATAAAAAATAATGAAGAAGTTAAATTTAACGTTAATAATTGCACTTGCAGCCATAATTAATTCTTGCAGTGGTCCTGTAATAACGGATGATTTATTAGATGGTAATGTTGTTTTTGATCCATCATTATATAATCCTGAGCAATATTTGGTATCAGCAAAATACCCTAATCCAACTCCTGCGGATTTAAGTAAGCCCATTATACTTGCAATTCATGGCTACTCGGCGACCACTTTTGAATGGGATGAATTTAGAGATTATTCTGTTAATGCAAACTACAGAATTTCGCAAGTTTTATTGGGAGGACACGGAAGAGACTATCAAACATTTAAGGCTTCAAACTGGCAGGATTGGAGATCTTCCATTACTGAAGAATATGAAAAATTAATTGCACTTGGATACACTAATATAAGTATGGCTGGCTCTTCAACAGGGGGAACTTTGCTTTTGGAATTAGTGAGTTCGGGTTATTTTAATACGCATCTGCATCCTAAGAATCTTTTTTTGGTTGATCCAATTGTGGTTGCTTCCAGTAAACTGCAATCCATTGTAGGTATCATTGGTCCTATGATAGTATATGTTGAGTCAGATCAAACTGCAGTAGAGAATAAATATTGGTATCGATTTAGACCTCAGGAAACAATTAATCAGTTGAATGATGTGATGCAAGTAGTACGCAATGATTTAGAAAGAGGAGTGAAGCTGCCGTCAGGAACTTATTTAAAAGAATTTAATTCCTTGCATGATCCAGTGGCTAGCGCAACAAGTTCAGTGTTAATATATAAAGGATTAAAAACTAGTTTAGGAGCAAATATTGATGTACAAATAATGGATTCTGATATTCATGTATTTACAAGATTGAGCTTACGTGCTGATGTTACGTCATTGCAACAGGCAAATCAATTAGACGCTTTTACGCAAATTGCAAATAAATTAAATTAGTCTAAAAAACCCATCTGACTGTAATAAAGAAAATAGGATCAAAGTTCTTGTAGTCGTATATTATAATAACCTTTATTCTGCCACTCGAATTCTCATGTGTTCATGAGGAATGCCTACTTCCACAAACGGTTCATCATAGATTTCGAACCCTAAATTCAAATAAAAGGGAACGGCATTGTCTCGCGCATGGCAAACCACTTCTTTAATTCCGTTAGCATTACAAAAAGACAGTAATTCCTTTACTAATAATTTCCCGATGCCTTTCCCTTGCTGATCGGTTTCAACGGCCATTTGCATGAGTTGCGTTTTGGTTTTTTCAGGGTTTAATGGATTCAATACCACACATCCAATGACAGCGTCACTTTCAACTGCCACAAAATGCCAGGCTTTTTGATCGTGCATTTCCCAAGCATGATCTGGAATACCAATGGGGCGAAGTAATATACGGTTTCTTAGATCTTGTTCTAGTGGGTAGAGTGAATTTGTGGTATTTATTAAGTGTATGGAAATCATGATTTATTCGTTATTCATCCTTTGACTGTAACTAAAATTAAGATTTATTTAGTTCCGCCTCCATTTGAGTTATGTTTTTGATATATTGGTTTTCTGTTTTTGACCATTTCTTAGTTTCAATTTTCCAAATATTAAATTGAGTTTTGTCTTTATTTTTGAAATATTCGAATGCTAAATTATAGGCTGTTTCTTGTATGAAATTGGTCTCCTTACAGTATTTGACCATGACATCATAGGTGGCGATTACTTTATCAATTTGTTCTAATTTGGTATAGGTATAAGCTAATTCTTTATAGGTGTAACAATCCATAGGATTGTTAGCAATTGCTTTTTTCAGACTTTTTTCAGCTTTATCATAAAAACCGATCGCATTATACGAAAAAGCCAATTCAGTTTGTAAGCCTTTAAAATTTGGATCTATTTTTTCTGCTTTTTCTAAGAAAGTCAATGCTTTTTCAATTTCATTCCAGCCATTGTACATAAAACCCCAGCGATACAATCTGTAGACAGAACCTTCATCAGCTTTGTAAACTGCAAGCCATTCCGGAAATTTTTGAATATTAAGGTCACTAAATTTTTCTTCAGGTAGTACTGCAATTGCAATTTTATTGGGTTGCAATCGAATTTTTACAAATGCAACATCCTTCTTTTTATCTGTGTCAACTTTGTAAAAACTACCTTTTTCATCAATTTTGAACCCTCCTTCGTAGTGAAGTGTTAAACCTGCTTGAGCGTCGATGTAAATAAAGCCATAATGATAAATACTGTCTTTATCCATTTGATACGCTATCCATTTGTCTTCACATTGAAGATTAGTTTTGTCAAATGATAGACTTTTCTGTGCGTTTAAATGAGTTGATAGTAATACTAGTAGGAGTAAAAAGTATTTCATGTTGTATTGATTTTGAGTACTGCTTAGGCTATTTTTTTTGGTTTGTTTTCAATGTGTTGCAAACTAGCCATTATTTACAGTATCCGGATTTATAACAGCATCGTTTTTCTTGCCAAATATTTTCTTGAATCCTTTTACGACCACCAATGCTGTGATTCCGCCAACTAGTCCCGCAATGATTTCTCCTACTATCGAAGGGAGGTTTTGTAGTAAATGATGCAACGGTTCAATATTGTGCATGAATATTCCGCCTGCTACCAGAATCAATGCGATTGTTCCTATAAAGGCAAGGCTTTTTATCACTATGGGTAGTAATTGTATCAATCCGTTACCGATTAATTTTGAGGTTTTGCTTTTGTGAGCTGTTAGTCGGATTCCTAAGTCGTCCATTCTAACAATTGCAGCTACAATTCCGTAGACTCCTACGGTGGCTAAAACCGCCACAAAAGTAACTACCATAATTTGAGTCGAAATAGGTTTTCCTAAAACACTACCCAAGGCAATAATCACGATTTCTACTGATAATATAAAGTCAGTTATTATGGCTGCTTTTATTTTTCCTTTTTCGAGCGTTAGTACTTCTTCTTCGCTAAGGGTCGTGGTTTCAATTGTAGTAACTGCATGTTCATGAGGAACTATGTATTCGTATATTTTTTCAGCACCTTCATATGCAAGATAAATAGCACCTAATATAAGTACGACTGTAATTAACCAAGGTACAAAATAGCTTAATAGAAAAGCCAGCGGTAGGATGATTAATTTGTTCAAAAATGAGCCTTTTGTTATGGCCCACAACACGGGGATTTCTCTAGAGGAAACAAATCCTGATGCCTTTTCAGCATTAACAGCCAAATCATCACCTAATATTCCTGCTGTTTTTTTAGTTGCTATTTTACTCATCACCACAACGTCATCCATAAGTGCTGCAATATCGTCCAGCAGTGCAAAAATTCCTGATGCCATAATCTACTATTTGTTTAGTTTTTCTTTAAAAAAATCAATTGTTCGTGTCCATGATAATGTAGCTGCAGCTTCATCATATCTGGGCGTTGTGTTGTTGTGAAAGCCATGATTGACTCCAGGATATGTATATGCGGTATTTTCTACTTTATTCTTTTTGAGAATGGTTTCATAGGCAGGCCAACCTTCATTTACTCGGCTGTCTAAACCTGCATAGTGCAGTAATAGCGAAGCTTTTATTTGCGCGGCTTCTTCGGCGGTGGGCTGCCCACCGTAATAGGGCACTGCTGCCGCTAAAGTTGGAATTTTAACCGCCATCATATTGGCAATCCAACCTCCAAAACAAAACCCTACAACACCTACTTGACCATTACAATCTTTATGGGATTTGAGATAGTTATAAGCTGCAATGAAGTCTTCAAGCATCTCTTCACGTGTGCGTTTTTTTTGTAATTCTCTTCCGTCGTCGTCATTTCCAGGATAACCGCCTAACGGGGATAAAGCATCGGGTGCCAAAGTGATGAACCCTTCTATGGCAGCTCTTCGGCCTACATCTTCGATATAAGGATTGAGTCCGCGGTTCTCGTGTACTACGATTATTCCGGGCAGTTTTTTTTTCGTTTGGATTGACTGAGATAAAAGTGCCTTGATTTTCCCTCCACCTTTCGGGGATTCGTATGTGATGTATTCCGATTTTAACCTTGGATCACCAGGTTTAATCAAAATGGAATCCAAATAATTAGGCGTCATAAAGCTAAGTAGGGAAGGTACAGTAAGAGCTCCTACCGCAAACAAGGATAATTTTTCAACGAACCTTCTTCTGTCAATTTTGTTATGGGCGTAGTCATCGTATAGGTCAAATACTTCCTGACTAATATCTTCTTTGGTTAGTTTTTGCATGGTCATAGCTTTTGTTAAAGGTACACTTTTGTTTCAATCAATAGAATACACAAATGTCTTCAAGTCCTTTTCTTTGTAAATCAGGAACCCAACATTTTTCGGCAGGATAACCCACGGGAATCAATAAAAAAGGTTTTTCATTTTCTGATCGGCCCAGGGTTTTGGTCAAGAAATTCATTGGACTAGGAGTATGGGTTAAAGAAACCAAGCCAGCATTATGTATTGCTGCCAATAAAAATCCAGCGGCTATGCCTACACTTTCTTGAACATAATAGTTATTTTTCTTCTTGCCGTCAACACCAAATTCATAAATACGTCTAAAAACGATGATAAGGTAAGGAGCGGTTTCTAGAAAAGGCTTTCGCCAATCTGTTCCTAATGGTTTTAAATCTTCCAGCCAATCACTAGACATGCGGGATTCATAACTTTGTAGTTCTTCCTCTTCGGCAGCGATACGGATTTGTTTTTTAATTTCGGGATTTTCGATCACACAAAAAGTCCAAGGCTGCTTGTGCGCGCCAGAAGGAGCGGTAGAAGCTGTCTTTATAATGTTTTCAATTACTTCGCGAGGAACTGGTCTATCTGAAAATTCTCGTGCCGAACGTCTGCTGTCCATAGCTTCATAAAAAGAACGAGAACGTTCAAGCATTTCTTCGGCAGAAAGAATGGGTTTGCTGTAGCGGATATATGGATGGTCTTCAATTAATTTTTTATCGGGCATTTTGAATGTTTTTTTTCCTAATGTCAAATATAAAAAAAATTATGAGTCTATCGCCCAGATGTACTATTCAAGTGGCTGTTTCTGTTATTACCAAAAAAAAATCCCTCAATGGGGATTTTGGTAGCGTTGTGGCTTAATGATATTCCTTTTTATGGACCAAATGTTTTTTATACCACGTAATTGCTAAATCAGCCACTTCTGAGAGTTTTCCTGGCTCTTCGAATAGATGGGTTGCTCCGGTAACAACTTTCATTTCTTTTGTGCAATGCAATTCGTCATATGCCGTTTTGTTGATTTCGATTACAGGCATATCATCGCCGCCGACAATTAGTAATGTTGGAGCTGTCACTTGGTGAAGGGCGCTTAAAGCTAAATCAGGTCTGCCGCCGCGAGTGACTACCGCTTTGATAGTGTCACCAAAATAGGCCGCTGCCCGCAATGCCGAAGCCGCTCCCGTACTAGCTCCAAAATAACCTATGGGTAGGCTCTTCGCTTCATTATAATTCATAAGCCATTCCGTAGTTTCAATCAATCGGCTAACCAATAGGTCAATGTTAAATCGATTTTCGTAAACGCTGTCTTCCTCCACTGTCAGCAAATCAAATAGTAAGGTGCCTATTTTTTGTTTTTGAATGAGTTCAGCCACCATCCTGTTTCTGGTGCTAAACCGACTGCTGCCACTTCCATGGGAGAACACAATAATTGCCGCTGCCTCTTCGGGTATTATTAAATTTCCTTTTAGTGTGACATGAGTTAGAGGGATGTCTAGTTCTAGTTTTTTCATGATGTCCATTCTTTGAATAAGTGAATTGTATTGTATGGCATTTATGCAAGGGGGTAGGTGGCTTCCAGTATTTGGATTACTTCGTCGTCTTCTACTTGCTGAAAATTTTCGAAAAAACTACCTACACCGCTGAAATGTTTTGAGGCTATCAAATAGATAAGTTCGTCGGTATGTTTTTCAAATAGGGGGACAGTATCGTAGGGTAAGACTGGAACGGCAACGATAATTTTCGCAGGATGCCGTTTTCGCAGCATTTCTATACTTGCTAATAGCGTATTCCCTGTCGCTATTCCATCATCTATGAGAATAACATTTTTAGCTTTAATATCTAAGGGTTCTCGATCACCTCTATAGAGTTTGTATTTATTGCGAAGTACAGTTCGGAGTCTAGTAATTTCATTTTTTATGTATTCCTTGGGTACTTCAGGATGTTTATCTAGAACGGAAGAATCCAGTGAAACGGCACCGATCGCAAATTCTTTATTGGATGGATGTCCAATTTTTTTGGAAAGGACAATATCTAAAGGTAGTCGTAAGTTTTTGGCGATTTCATAACCAAGGGGTACACCTCCTCTGGGTACTGCGAAAACAACCGAATTGCTGTTTTTGTACTTTTTTAATTTTTCTGAAAGTAAAATGGCCGCTTCTATTCGGTCTTTTAAGATCTCGTTATACATGTCTCACTATTTTAAACGATAAAATACTACAACTTACATAAAGATACTGATTTTCAGTTGTTTGCGAAATATAAAGTGAAAATTTATTTGCTATAGGAGATAGAAAACTTCTTCAGCGGGCAATTGTGATAGGCCTGTGGAACCGGTATTCGATTTCCTGAGCCAATAGGGTGGTTTTCTGAGGGAAGATAATATTTGGATGCTAATTAATTTTATCTACTTTTGGTTATATATAAGACACAGGAAATGGCATTGTTAGAAAGAATAAACCTAAGGGCAAAAGCAGATAAAAATACAGGATTTGGTACTAATGCTAGCAGTTATGGCGGCCGTTTTGTGAATAAAAACGGAAGCGCTAATGTAGAGAAGCAAGGGATGCCTATTTTACAGCGCATTAGTTGGTATCACACGATGATTGATATGGCAGTGTGGAGATTTATGCTTATTGTCCTCTCATTTTATGTGAGTATCAATTTTATATTTGCCACTATTTATTATGTAATTGGGATCGAACATTTAGACGGAATTACAAGTACAGACAGTGAATGGGTAAAATTTGGACAGGCTTATTTTTTTAGCGCACAAACATTTACCACTGTTGGTTATGGACACATCAGTCCCACTGGTTTTTTAACCAGTGCACTTTCAGCTGCCGAGGCTTTAATAGGTTTGTTAAGTTTTGCTATTGCCACAGGACTGTTCTTTGGAAGATTCAGTAAACCCACCGCTTTTCTAAAATTCTCGCACAATGCCGTTATTGCTCCTTACGGAGATATTTCAGGACTGATGATACGCTTAACGCCTTATAAAAACACCAATTTTACCGATGCAGAAGCTAAAATAACTTTGGGGATGAGTGTTGAGGAAAACGGAAAGAAGGTTAATAAGTTCTACGCGTTGGATTTAGAATTAGAAAAGGTAAATGCACTGCCATTGAGCTGGACTTTAGTACATCCCATTACTGAGGAAAGTCCTCTATACCAATTTACAAAAGATGATTTTGCCAACACCCAAGGTGAGATTCTTGTTTTTGTAAAAACGTTTGATGATATGTTCAGTAATACCGTGGCTACCCGTACTTCCTATATTTTTGAGGAAGTAATTTATGGTGCTAAATTTGAGCCGATGTACACCCGAAGTACTGACAATTCTAAAACTATTTTGTATTTAGATAAACTGAATTCCTTCGAGGATGCTCCTTTAAAAGGATAGTTTTAATTTGTTTTCAGATTTATAACAAATAAATAAACTACATTTGTTTAATAAATATGAATAAATAATGAACAATATAAAAAATGTTTTTAGCATAAAGGATCTCGAAAATCTTTCCGGTATAAAAGCACACACCATACGTATTTGGGAAAAAAGGTATAATGTGCTGCAACCGATGCGCACAGATACTAATATCAGATTGTATGATTTAGCGAGTTTGCAAAAACTGTTGAACATTACTTTATTGCACGATTATGGATATAAAATATCTAAAATCTCTGCTTATCCAGAGGATCAGATCCCTGTGATGGTAAGAGAAATTGTATCTTCAAAGAGTGCAAAAAATCATGCTATCACCGCTTTCAAAATGGCTATGATGAATTTTGATCAGGAGCTGTTTTTTAATACGTACAATTGGCTTTCTGAGGAAAAATCATTCAAAGAGATATTTAATCAGGTATTTATTCCATTGCTGGAAGAGCTAGGTTTGTTGTGGCAAACAGATACAATTACTCCTGCTCACGAGCATTTTATTAGTTATTTAATTAAACAAAAAGTATTAGTCAATACGGAAAAACTTCAGACGGTCAAGCCTACTAAATTAGATCGGGTTTTCGTGCTTTCACTCCCTATGAATGAAATTCATGAGTTGGGGTTGATGTATTTGAATTACGAAATTTTGTTAAGTGGTTATAAGACCGTTTATTTAGGGGAAAGTATGCCCATTGATAACTTAAAAGATCTCAAAAAACATTTTGAATCCATTGTTTTTGTGTCTTATCTAACGGTTCAGCCGGAGCGAAGTGGCATTGATGAGTATATAGGACAAATGACAGATGAACTATTAGATGATACGACTGAACTCTGGTATACAGGATGGTTAACTCAGTTTATTGATAAAGAAAATCTTTCCGATAGGGTAGTTGTTTTTAACTCTATTGCTGAATTAGTAGAAAAAATTTAGGTTTTGTTTAATCATTTCGTATATTTGCTAAACAAATGAAAAAGAAAATTACAATTATAGGTTCTGGGTTTTCAGCATTATCTGCTGCTTGTTATTTAGCAAAAGCCGGTCATGAGGTAGTGGTTTTTGAAAAAAATGCTACTATCGGTGGAAGAGCAAGGCAATTAAAAAAGGATGGTTTTACATTTGATATGGGGCCAAGTTGGTACTGGATGCCAGATGTTTTCGATCGTTTCTTTGCTGATTTTGGAAAAAAAACAACAGATTATTACGAGCTCATAAAGTTATCTCCTGCTTATCGGGTGTACTTCGGTGTAGATGAATTTATTGCAATCGCAGATAATTTAGCAGAAATCGAAGCTACTTTCGAAGCGATTGAAGAAGGAAGCGGAGATGTTTTGCACAAATTCATAACAGAAGCAAAAAGTAATTATGATATTGCTATAAAAGACTTAGTATACCGTCCAGGAGTTTCACCATTAGAACTAGTAACGGTAGAAACAACAAAGAAGATAGGGCAGTTTTTCAGCAACATCAGTCGAGATGTACGCAAGAAATTCAAAAACGAACGACTAATTCAAATCCTTGAGTTCCCTGTTTTGTTCCTTGGAGCAAAGCCGTCAGACACACCGTCCTTTTATAGTTTTATGAATTACGCTGATTTTGGAATGGGAACTTGGCATCCAAAAACTGGAATGTTCGATGTGGTAAGAGCCATGGAAAGTCTTGCCAGAGAACTGGGAGTAACGTTTCATACCAACTCCAATATTGAAAAAATCATAGTCGAAAATAAAACGGCAACAGGGATTATAGTTAACGGCGAAAAAATCATCTCAGATCTGGTTTTAAGTGGAGCTGATTATCATCATACTGAAACATTATTAGACAAGGAATATCGTGCCTATTCAGAAAAATACTGGGAAAGCCGTGTTTTTGCCCCTTCATCTTTATTGTTTTACGTTGGTTTTAATAAAAAAATTGAAAACATATCGCATCATGCTTTGTTTTTTGATGTAGACTTTTATCAGCATGCAAAAGATATCTATGATGAGCCGCAATGGCCAAAAGAGCCATTGTTTTATGCTAACTTCCCTTCTTTGACAGATAAAACTGCGGCACCAGAAGGAATGGAATCTGGTTTTTTTCTTATTCCATTAGCTCCTGGCATTAATGACTCGGAAGAGTTGAGAGAGGAGTACTTTAATAAAATAATGGATCGATTTGAGCAGTTAACACAGCAAAGTTTAAAAAATAATATTATCTTTAAGATAGCATTTTGTAAAAATGATTTTGTTAAAGAGTATAACTCGTATAAAGGGAATGCCTATGGAATGGCTAATACTTTATTACAAACGGCTTTTTTAAGGCCAAAACTAAAAAGTAAAAAAGTACGTAATTTATATTTCACAGGACAATTGACCGTTCCTGGGCCGGGTGTGCCACCAGCATTAATTTCTGGAAAACTAGTGTCAGATTTAATTAACAAACAATTTTTAGACCAATAAATATGAAGCAATTATTTGACGACGTATCATTCAAATGCAGTAAGCTGGTGACAAAAAACTATAGCACTTCATTTTCCTTAGCGGTATATATGCTTGCGCCAAGTATTAGGGATGCTATATACAGCATCTACGGTTTCGTGAGATTTGCGGACGAAATAGTGGATTCTTTTCATGGTTTTGACAAAGAAGATTTGATTAATGATTTCGAAAAAGAATATTATAAAGCCTACAATTCAGGGATAAGTTTGAACCCAATATTAAATTCCTTTCAAAGTACTGTGAAAGAATATAATATTACAGATGATCTTATTCAGGCTTTCTTAAAAAGCATGAAACTGGACTTAATCAAATCAGATTATAACAGTCTTGAAGAGTATAATGAGTACATTTATGGATCTGCTGATGTGGTAGGTTTAATGTGTCTTAAGGTTTTTGTAGCCGGTCAAGACCAGAAGTATGAACAACTAAAAGGAGAGGCAATGCGCTTGGGGTCTGCTTTTCAAAAAGTAAATTTCTTAAGGGATTTAAAAGAAGACAACCTTCTTCTAAATAGAAATTATTTTCCTGGAATCGATTTGAATTCTTTCGATGAAAAGGCTAAAAATGCCATTATAAAAGAAATTGAAGAGGATTTTAAGATTGCCTATGAGGGAATTGTTAAGTTGCCTATTGAAGCTAAATTCGGGGTTTATACTGCCTATGTATATTATAAAAAATTATTAAAGAAATTAGAGAATACTCCTTATCACCAAATTGGAAATGAAAGAGTACGGGTTTCTAATTATACCAAAGCGGCATTATTGGCACAATCTTTCGTGTCATATAAGTTGAAGCTAGTATAAGGCTACAAAACCTATTTCCAGCACTTAAAATTAATTAAATACAAACAACAATGATTTCTTTTTCTATTTTCCTTGGCGTTTTTCTGTTTATGGAATGTGTGACTTGGTTAACCCACAAATACGTGATGCACGGATTAATGTGGTATTTTCATGAAGATCATCATCAGCCTAAGTACGCTAATGTTTTTGAACGTAATGATATCTTTTTTGTGATTTTTGCCGTGCCTAGTATCGTACTTTTCTACTATGGTGTTGAAGGAGGAATTAACTATTTGTTCTTCATCGGACTCGGAATTACAGCCTATGGATTTTCTTATTTCATGATTCATGATGTGTTAATCCACCAGAGATTCAAATGGTTCAAGAATACAAAAAACAAGTACCTTATTGGCTTACGAAAAGCGCACAAAGTACACCACAAACATCTAGGTAAAGAACATGGCGAATGTTTCGGTATGTTGTTTGTACCTTTTAAGTACTATAAAATATAATAGTTTTATTTGGGCGTGACCTCGTTGAAAAAATATTTTTTTTGTTTTTTCAACGAGGTCGGGCTTTACACTCCCGCTTTTATGGTCTCGTTTTAAGAACGACACCATAAAGAGCTCCGCTGCAATCCCTCACGCACAACAGTTGTCAAGACTACAATTTAATCCAAAAATAATCATGAAAGTATATAAAAAAGAAACTGTACAACACGTAAATGCAACAGTAGAGGAATGTTGGGAATTTTTTTCCAAACCAGGTAATTTGCAAAAAATAACACCAGAAACAATGGGATTCCAAATCACGGATTTCGATAATAAACCTATGTATGCTGGACAAATAATTCAGTATAAAGTTTCCCCACTTTTAGGTATAACAATTCCTTGGATGACAGAAATTAGTTTTGTTAAAGAAAATAGTTACTTTGTAGACGAACAACGTTTTGGACCCTATGCTTTATGGCATCATAAACACTTTTTTGAAGCTACTGAAAACGGTACTAAGATGACGGATATCGTACATTACGCTTTGCCGTTAGGCTTTTTAGGTAGAATAATGAATACCT
Organism: uncultured Flavobacterium sp.; assembly: GCF_963974175.1. Taxonomy (GTDB): domain Bacteria; phylum Bacteroidota; class Bacteroidia; order Flavobacteriales; family Flavobacteriaceae; genus Flavobacterium. Next base: position 79,649 of record NZ_CAXBBR010000008.1, on the reverse strand, counting down.
TGATGGTTAAAAATAAATTAAATGAAATTTTTGAACATAGAGTATTAAAGGTAAACGAAATATTTAATTCAAAATAATGGCAAAAGAGACAGTATCTTTTTTTTGGTTTAGACGCGATTTGCGTTTGGAAGATAATATCGGTTTATTTCACGCTCTGGAATCTAAATATCCTGTCATTCCGTTATTTATTTTTGACGATTCTATCTTAGATAGTTTGCCAAGAAACGATGCAAGAGTTGGATTCATTCATGAATCATTATCCACTATTAATGAACAACTAAAACAAATAGGAAGTTCGCTGTTGGTTAAAAAAGGAGAAACTATTGCCGTATGGAAATCGCTTATTCAGGAATTTGACATTAAAGAAGTATTCTTTAATAAAGATTATGAGCAGTATGCCATCAAAAGGGATAATGCTATCTGTGAACTTTTGCAAATCAAGAATATCGTTCCTTTTTCTTTTAAAGACCAAGTCGTTTTTGAAGAAAAGGAAATTACAAAAGCGGATGGATTGCCGTACACGATTTATACACCATTTAAAAATAAATGGTTGGATAAATATAATGCTATGGCACCTGTACGCGAGTATACAGGCTCATCAACTTCTTCTAATTTTCATAAATCAAAGTATGCTTTTCCATCTTTGGGAGAAATAGGGTTTGAGGAAAGTAATATTAAAGTGCTTCCTTATAATTTGAAACAGATTTCTGAGTATCAGGAAATACGTGATTTTCCTGCTATAGATGGTACGTCCTATTTATCACCTCATCTTCGTTTTGGTACGGTAAGTGTTCGAAAGATGGTAAATTGGGCTGCTAAAACAAATGCTGTTTTTTTGAGTGAATTGATATGGAGAGAGTTTTTTATGCAAATTCTGTTTAATTTCCCTAGAGAAGTGACACATAATTTTAAACTGGCCTACGATGGAATTCAATGGCGTAACAATGAAGCCGACTTCAAGCGCTGGTGTTCCGGCACTACAGGTTATCCCATGGTTGATGCGGGAATGCGCCAACTCAATGAAACGGGTTATATGCACAATAGAGTGCGTATGGTTGTAGCGAGTTTTCTATGCAAACATTTATTGATTAATTGGCAGTGGGGTGAAGCCTATTTTGCCGAAAAATTACTGGATTATGAAATGGCGTCTAATGTGGGTAATTGGCAATGGGCAGCAGGAACCGGATGTGATGCAGCTCCTTACTTTAGGGTTTTCAATCCAGAAATCCAACTGAAAAAATTTGACGAAAAAGGAATTTACATCAGGAAATGGATTCCTGAATTTGAACTGGGGTACGGCGAACCTATGGTAGAACATGCAATGGCGAGAGATAGAGCGATTGCGACATATAAAGCAGGGATATTGAAATAATGGGATTTATCATATAAGTCATATACGTTTTTAATAAAATAGTCAAAAAACTTAAATGACTTATATGTTTAAAAAAGAGATTTACTTAATCAATTTATTTAGCATCCCATTAAAAATGAAGCCGTGAAAGGGCAATACAGAATACCAGTATAACTTTCCCCAAATACCCTTAGGTTTAAACGTGGCAGCTTGGTACAATGTATTATTTATTATTTTGAATTCGAGCCATGCCTGACCAGGTAGTTTCATCTCGGCATACAAGACTAGTTTTCCTTCTTCTTTATTGGCATACAAAACCCTCCAAAAATCCAAAACGTCTCCAGAGTGAATCTCATGTCTGTTTGTTCTTCCTCTTCGAGAGCCTACGCCTCCAAAAAGTTTGTCGATAAACCCCCGAATTCCCCAGAGCCAATCGCCATAATACCAACCAGATTCACCACCTATGGACCAGATTTTATCAATTGTATATTCTTTATTTATAATTTCTTTTTTTCTTCTGTCAATAAAACAATCTTTTTTTGGAATTTTTAAATATTCAGAAATATTAGTGCTAAACCTACCGCTTGCTAAGGAATCTTTCCAACTAGAAACTACTTTATCTTCACCTACTTTGATTAACGCAAGAGAAAGTGCTTCTTTGTATGACATCGGATGTATACCAAGCAGTTCGTTTATTCTGGTGTCCCTGCAAACTACTTCAACCTTCATACTGCTTACTAATGCTGAAGCTAATTTATAAGAGGTAGAAGTAACAAAATAAAGCCAATAAGACGACAATTTAGGAGTCATTAAAGGCACTGTATAAATCCATCTTTTTAAGTTTTTAGCTTTGGCAAAACCTAATAGCATTTCTTTATAGGTAAGTATATTAGGACCACCAATGTCAAAATTTTGATTATAGGTTAATGGATTTAATAAGGATTGTGATAAGAATTCGAGGACATTACGAATGGCAATAGGTTGACACCTTGTGTTGAGCCATTTTGGGGTAATCATGATAGGAAGCTTAAGTACCAGATCTCTAATGATTTCAAAGGATGCGCTTCCTGAACCAACAATGATTCCAGCTCTTAAGGCTGTTAGTGCAAAAGTACCAGTGTTTAATATGTCTTCTACATTTTTTCTGGATGCAAGGTGTTTCGAAAGAGAATCATCATTTACAATTCCTGTTAGGTAAATGACTTGTTGTGCATTAGTAGTGTTTACCCTATTGACAAAATTAGTGGCTGAGGTGCTTTCTAATTCATCATAATTATCTTTTGAACTTGCCATCGAGTGGATGAGGTAATAACCAGCATCAATATCATCGGGAATGTTTTTTAAAGTTTCTTCTTTTAGGAAATCAACTTCAATTACAGTGATACTTTTTTCGAATTCTTTTGGTGTATAAAACCTGTTTTTATCTCTCACGCAACAAATTACATCATGGCCTTGCCCGATTAAAATGGGTAAAAGCCGTTTTCCAATGTATCCTGTTGCGCCGGTTAAGAGAATTTTCATAGATTTTATTTTGAGTATTAAATTTAACTAAATTTATTGGAAATCAGACTAATAAACTCTTTTCTTGTTTTATCTTTTTCAAATGCACCTGTAAATGAGGATGTAGTAGTTACTGAATTCTGTTTTTGAATTCCCCTCATCTGCATACACATGTGTTGTGCTTCAATTACTACTGCAACACCTAATGGGTTTAAAGCCTCTTGAATACAATCTTTTATTTGATCTGTTAATCTTTCTTGTACTTGCATTCTTCTGGCAAAAGCATCCACAATTCTTGGAATTTTACTAAGCCCCACAATCTTTCCATTCGGAATATAGGCGACATGTGCTTTTCCGAAAAAAGGCAACATATGATGTTCACACATGGAATAAACTTCAATATCTTTTACGACGATCATCTGCCTGTGATCCTCTGTGAATAATGCCGATTTTAAAATTTGTAGCGGGTCAAGGCCATATCCATGCGTTAAATATTGCATTGCTTTGGCTGCTCTAACCGGCGTACTCACAATTCCTTCTCGATTTACATCTTCGCCTAAATTGTTTATTATTTCTTTATAATTTTCAGCGATTGCGTCTGTGATTTCAGTATCATAACGCTCTACTTTTTCGTAACTTTTCATTTCTTTAGCTATCATATTCTTATCGTATTAACTCTTGATTTTATTTACATTTTAAAGGTTACGATACCGTAATCCATTTCAAAAACTTGACCTGACATCGATTTTGCCTTTTCCGAAATAATGAAATTAGCCATTTCGGCTACTTCTTCTGGTTTTAAATAACTTTTCATCGGGTGACGTTCTACCATATTTTCTTTCATTCGATCGTTTCTCAGAATATTTGCTGACAGCGTCGTTTCAGTAATAGTAGGGGCAATGGCATTTATTCGTACAGTGGATGCTAATTCTGCTCCCAGAGATTTTACGAGACCTTCCACTCCCGCTTTTGCAGTAGCTATACTGGCATGAAAAGGCATTCCCAGTTTTACCGCTACAGTGCTAAACAATAAGATAGATGGGTTTGCTCCTTTTTTTAGAACGGGTAAATATTTCTGAATCACTTTTACCGCTCCGATGACGTTTATCTCAAAATCATTTCTAAAATCATCAATGCTTAGACTTCCTATTGGTTTTAAGTTAATAGAGCCAGGGCAGTAAATTAAGGTGTCAATGTTTTCTATAGAAGGAAGTTCATCCTTCAGCACGTCTAAAGGATAGTGAGTTAAGTTTGCGTGTGATACGTCCGGCGCATTTCTACTGATGTTGTATACGAGGTTAGTTTCTAATTGTTGCATTAAAATGGCATTCCCAATACCTTTACTTCCGCCTATAATTACTATGTTTTTCATTTGAAAAGTATTTTTGGTTTATCTTTTTGATATTTTATTATTATTTATTTGTCTTTGTCTGCTGCATTTAAAGCGACCTTCTTTAAAATCGCGAAGTTTCTCATGTTTTGTTTTGCGTCCTTGAACCCTTTTGCGCCACATTATAAAACTTGTTGGTTTCATTTCGATGCGCATCAAATCAATGACTTCCTGCTCTTTTAATCCAAATTGAAGTAAAATAGCATCAAATGTGGTTCTGTCTTCCCAAGCCATTTCAATCACGCGACCTTTTTCTAGATCAGATAGATGATGTTCTGTCATTGTTAGTATTTTAGATATTCGGTTACTGTAATTTTGGCTTTTAAATCAAACATTAAATTATAGAGGCCAAAAAACGTTCTGTTCATATAGATAAAATGTTTAGAACCACGGTTTCCATTCATTTTTCTAAGGTTGGTGTCACTGGCAAATCGTTCCCCTAATTTAGCTATACTTTCAAAAAACACTGCGTCTGAGAAATCGAAAGTTTCTTCTTGGAACGGTTTCGTGAATAATGATAATAGATCATAAAATATAGATGTGAAATAAGCTATTTCTTCTTTAGAATCATCAGCCCTTAGGATTTCTAGTTCGAACAACTTTTCGCTAAAGAGCTTTTTGTTGTCGATTACTTTTGGATCTATCAATTCAAAATAAGGAACGTAAAACTCATTTGGTATAATTTTCATGCATCCAAAATCAATCGCAATTAATTCCTTTTTATCATTGACCATAAAGTTACCTGGATGAGGATCAGCATGTACTTTTTTTAGAACATGGATTTGGTACATGTAAAAATCCCACAAGGCTTGCCCAATTTTATTTGCTACAATAGGATCTGAATTTTTAAACTCAGAAAGATGAACTCCTGTCATCCAGTCCATAGTGATAATCTTCTCAGAAGAATACTCTGGATAATATTCAGGGAAAACAAGGTTGTCTATTTTCTTGCAGGCATCAACGACTTCTTGGCTTTGTTTCAGTTCCAATAAATAGTTGGTTTCTTCAATTAGTTTGTCTTCGACTTCTTTAAAGTACTTGTCAGAGTCTTTTCCTTGAAGATTGAACATTCTGATTGCAATTGGTTTCACCAAAGCTAAATCCGAAGAGATACTGTTAGCAACTCCAGGATATTGTATTTTTACCGCTAGTTTTTTATTGTTTTTTACCGCCATATGTACCTGACCGATACTGGCTGCATTTACAGAATTAGCATTAAACTCATCAAAAATTTCATAAGGCGTTTTTCCTAAATTAGTTTTGAATGTTTTTAAAACTAAAGGGGCTGAAAGTGGTGGTACAGAAAATTGAGACAAAGAGAATTTTTCTACATAAGCCTGTGGTAAGAAACTTTTATCCATGCTTAGCATTTGAGCTACTTTTAAGGCGCTCCCTTTTAAGCTTTTTAAGCCGTCGTAAATGTCCTCAGCATTGTCCTCATTTAGTTTATCACGTGTCAAGTCTGAACTCACGATTTTTTCTCCGTAATATTTAAGGTAATTCACGCCCACTTTTGCACCTGTTTGTACAAGTTTTGTGGCTCTTTCAATTTTTGACGTAGGTATATAATCTATCGTTTTCATTATTTGTTTTGTATTTTTTCTTTGAAAATAAATTTCCCAAAGTCAATTAAACTATCTATTGGTGCAATATTCATCAGTTCAAAACTCAGTTTCACCGATTTTTCGATGTAGATATCTGTTTTCTCAAATGATGGGGAGTCGTCATCCAACCAGAATTTTAGAGTTAGTAGTAATTGAATCCAAGAGCTTTCTTGAATTGCTTTTTTCTGAAAGTCTTGAAACTTTTCCTGCTTAATGCGATATTCATCGGTTATAATTTCACCAACATATTTCTTAAAGGCAGTTCTCAGACTTGAAAGCTGCATTAGATTTTTAAGTTGGTTATCGTGCTCCTTTAAAATCATGCTGACATAACTTCTATTGGCAGAAAGTAATTCGAAGAATGTAAAGTAGAAACTTAACATCTTTGTTTTCATGTCATAGTCAGTATAGTCTTTATCTTTATGGAGTAATTCGATTGTCATATCCAGAAAGGTTTTAAAGATTTCTTTTTCGACACTTTCTATAGTTCCAAAAAAGGCATAAAAATCAGTTTCTGTAAAGCCATTCGATTTTGCGAAAAGATATACTGATTTGGGTTTTTCGCCATTCTCTAATATATAGTTCATATACATAGAAACTATTTTCTCTTTTGTAATTGCAGTTTTCTTAGTAGCCATTTTCAATTAATTAATAAATTAGAGTATAAAGGTAAGGAATGTTTAACGAAATAATCATAAAGTTAAACAAAAATTAGTTGTATCTTTGATTTAGATGAATTGAACGATTAAACACACTGTTATGAAAAAGAATGTATTACTTACAGGAGGTACTGGTTTTGTTGGGAAGGAACTAACAAAGCTTTTGATAAATAGCGGATATACCGTTTCTATACTCAGTAGAAGTAAGAGAGAAAATACAGCAACTATTTTTTACTATACTTGGGATATACAAAAACAAACTATAGAAAAAGAGGCGGTACTCAATGCAGATTATATAATCCATTTAGCTGGGGCTAATATTGCTGAGAAGCCATGGACTAGTAAGCGAAAAGAAGAAATTATTAATAGTCGGCAACAGTCAGCTCAACTGATTTATTCTATTTTAAAAAAGAATGATAAAAAATTAGACGCCTTTGTTTCTGCGTCGGCTGTTGGTATTTATGGAGCGGTGAATGGGGAAGAAATTTGCACGGAAAGCACTGCTGTAGGTGAAGATTTCTTAGGACTTACATGTCAAAAATGGGAAGCCGCTGCAGATCAGTTTGAAAAATTGGGAATACGTACAGTAAAGGTACGTACCGGTTTAGTCTTAGGTAAAGACGATGGTTTTTTAAATAAATTAACGCCTATTTTTAAATGGAGATTGGGTTCGGCATTGGGTTCTGGAAAACAATACATGCCTTGGATTCATGTGGAGGACTTGTGTGCAATCTATCTTGAAGCGCTTAAGAACCCCAATATGGATGGAGCTTACAATGCCGCAATAAGTGATTCTACTTCGAATGCAGGTTTTTCTAAAACATTGGCAAAGGTGTTTGGGTACAAAATCTGGCTTCCCAATGTCCCAAGTTTTTTGATTAAAATGGTATTGGGTGAAATGTCTAAAATAGTGTTGACAGGAAGAAGAATTTCATCCAACAAAGTAGAAGAGTTAGGCTTTCAGTTTAAGCATAATAATTTAGAAGATACACTCAGGAAATGTTTGTCTAAGTAGATTTTAGATTAAGTAGATTTACTGGTCGTAAAAGCTGTCGAAAGGTAGTGATTTCGTATGCTTAGTTTTTGTTTGCAAAACCTTTAGACAATAGAGTAGAATGAATTACGGAATTTATTCTTTGAGAATAAGTGTAAAGTATTAATTAGGCAATAGTGAAACATTGGACTTTAAGTTTATACTAGTTTGCTTTTTTCTAAACTTTGATCTTAAAAAGGATATTTTATTCGCTACGATAACAGATTATAAAACAGCTTTAACCTTTACATTTACGTTTTTGGATATTTTACTTCTAACGATATATGGAATTTCGATATCATAATCGTCAGAGTTTAGGGTGAAATTGGAGATTAATTCTATCCCTGCGGCTACTTTTTTAATTTTGGCAAGGACTCGAATATTTTTTGATTTGCCATGCATGGTTATTTTTCCTTCGATATAATACTCTGTTGCATTAGGGGCAATATTTTTTAAATCGAACTTTTCAATTAATCCCTTAAAGGTAGCTTTAGGGTATTTTTTACTTTCCATATAATTTGCGTTGAAATGCTCCTGCATTAAACTTCTTTCAAACGAAAAACGGTCGATATATACTACAAATGAGATGATTCCTCTCTTTGTATTTAATATAAGATTTACTTCATCGTTTTTGGCTTTTACTGGCTCAAAAAAAGGCACCGATGCTTCGAAAACAATCACCCCCTTCGTTGAGGTTCTTTTTTCTTGAGCACCAATGGTGAATGCAGTTAACAGCAAAAAAAGAAGTAGTTTTTTTTTCATTTTAGAGTCTGTATGATACTACTTAAAGTTACGATTTTTATTTCAAATAACTAGTAAAAGACAGCTGCTAAAACAGCAAATATGACCTAGAAAATGGATTTATAGGTCTCGTTTTAGATTCTAGACGATTTTATCTAAAATCAGGGGTTTAAAACAGAAGAATTAGCCTAATTCGACAAGAACATTATACTTTTCTAAGCTGGCTAATGTTTCAATGGAACTGTAATTAAAAACTTCTTCATGACGGTCTTTTTCTTTTTTTAGGGAAATTTGTTTTAAGCAATTACAGAAACGACGTACTTCTTCTAAGTTAGAAAGAATCAGACCTGGAACTTTTTCATTTTTTCCGTCCTTGTCTTTGGAAACCATGGTGAAATAGGAGGAGTTACAGTGTTTTACCACTCCTGTTTGGATATTTTCAGATTCTACACGGATACCGACAATCATCGAACTGTTACCCACATAATTGACACTGGCTTTCATGGTGACTAGTTCTCCCACTTCGATTGGTTTCAAAAAATCTACTGTGTCCACGGAGGCTGTGACACAATAATTTCCGGAAAATTTTGAAGCACAGGCAAAAGCAATTTGATCGAGTAGCGAAAGAATGTAACCTCCATGTATTTTGCCGCTAAAATTAGTATGCGACGGCAACATTAATTCCGAAATGGTAATATTTGACGCGGCAACTGTTTTATAGGTGCTATTCATGTTTATTTTGATTTAAAGGGAGATTCTTCTTCTTTTACTGCGATTACGAAATATTTAGTGTCGCCCCACCATGCGAATGTTTTGTATCGTTCTATATAAGACAGTTTCACATACTGTCCTTCCATATCTTTTAGATCACTAATAACTTGTTTGTCTTTATCCAATACAGAAAAAGCAAATATTTATGAACCTGATATGCCTTGGCTTATTTCTCCTTCCCAGGTTTTGAAAGCGACTCCTTTATGACTAAACTTGATTAGTTGGCCAGATCGAACACCTTCACTATAGGTGGCATAATAGACAAACGTAAAATAGCTAACTACGGACAGTATTAACACTGCTGCAAGAACTCCTAAAAATTTCTTCATTTTAGTTTAATTGTTGGTTTTCATCTTTTTCGGCTCTTGCCAAAACACTCTCAGGAAGCGATTTTTTAGCTTTAGCTCCCATCTTTTTTAATTTTTCTACGCTGGTAATTAGGTTTCCTTTTCCTTCTACTAGTTTATTCATAGCACCGCTATATTCTGTTTTAGATTCGTCAATTTTCTTGCCAATTTTTATTAAATCAGCTACAAACCCTTCAAACTTATCATATAAGGCGCCGGCTTGTCGCGCTATTTCAAAGGCGTTTTCTTGTTGTTTTTGGTTTGCCCACATACTGTCAATCGTTCTTAATGTAGCTAGCAGGGTAGCGGGAGTAACGATGACAATGTTCTTTTCGAATGCCTTGTTATACAAAGCGGTGTCCTCATTGAGTGCCATGGCAAATGCGGGTTCTATAGGGATAAAAAGTAATACGAAATCAGGACTTTCTATTTGATATAAATCCTGATAGTTTTTATTTCCTAATTGTTCTACGTGACGCTTGATCGAATTGACATGCTCTTTTAAATACCCACTTTTTAAATCGTCGTCTTCTTCATTTATGTATTTTTCATAGGCGGTTAATGAAACTTTAGAATCGACTATCATTTTCTTCCCATCAGGCAAATTAATTACCACATCAGGAAAAACACGATTTCCTTCATCGGTAGTAAAAGCTTGCTGCACTTCGTATTCGCGTCCTTTTTCTAGACCTGATTTTTCCAATACTCGTTCCAGCACCAGTTCGCCCCAATTTCCTTGCATCTTACTGTCTCCTTTTAATGCTTTGGTCAGGTTGATGGTTTCCTTGCTCATTTGGATATTCATTTCGCGCAAGCCTAAAATTTGTTGGCGCAAAGCCGCATGGTAATCAATGCTTTCTTTATGGGTGTCTTCTACTTTTTTCTCGAATAATTGAATCTTGTCTTGCAAAGGAGACAGGATGTTTTTCATGTTTTCCTTATTCTGCTCAGTGAATTTATTGGATTTTTCTTCTAATATTTTATTGGCAAGATTCTCAAATTCCTTAGTAAACTTCTGCTGTAGTTTTTCTACTTCGTTTTTTTGCTCTTTGTTGCGTTCCCATAGATTTTCAAAATCAACTTCTTTTTTAGAAAGTTGGATTGCCAAGCTGTCTTTTTCGTTACGGATAACTTCCTTCTCGTAAGTACTGCTTTCTATTTGTTTTTCAAAAGCAGTTTTGTCATTTGAAAATTGTTCCTTCAATTGATTGAATTGCGAGTTTGACGCAATTAATTTTTCCTCTAAACTGATCTTCTCAGATTGGAAACGGGCAGAGAAAATGAGTTTTCCAATGAAAGCACCAATAGCAAGGGCAATAATAAACAAGGATAAAAAAGGAAGCATGTTTAGCATAGAAAGACTGATTGTTGTAAAAAGTAAAAGTAAACAATATTACATCTCAGTACTAAATTTATTAATCAGAAAATAAAAAAAGCCAATAAAAACGATTGTTTTTATTGGCTTTTTAAATGATTTAATAGGCCTTATTCATCATCTAATTTCATATTCCCTCGGTCTTTGTGATTATCAGGATGTGAGGTTGGATAGCGATTGGCGGTTATGTCTGAGTTTAGGTCTTCATTTTCCACTGTTTTCATAGCTTCCTCCTCAGTAGCAACTCCTCGGCTTAAGCTTTCATTCTCATTCCATGTACGTTCTTCATCGGGAATATGAGCAACTGACCCATCAACATTGCGGGCTCTTTGTACAATTACTTTATTTCCTTCGGCATCAATTTCTACTTCGTCAGTAAGAATAGAATCTTGTATTTTTTCTTTATCAGCCATGTGTTTTCCGCTAAAAGCTTCATTTGTGTTTTGCTTATCGTGGTCTTTTTTTGAATTTATATCTTTATTTTCCATGATGTAAAATTTAAGTGATTATTATTTTAGAAGTATAATATTACAGCTTTTTGACGATAAAAGTAAATCATTTAACATAGCCTTTAGATTGTTAAAATGTAGGTCATTGAAATTTATATGCTAATAAAACAATGTTATCTTTGCGTTTTATAAAATCAAACAAAGTCAATGTCCCATCAGCATTTCATCCTTCACAAACCCTACGGCTATTTAAGTCAGTTTATCTATGAATTGAAACGAAAAAAGAAACTTTTAGGCGAGTTGTACAATTTTCCAAAAGGAACAATGGCGATAGGGCGTCTAGACGAAGATTCGGAAGGATTGTTGTTGTTGACCACGGATGGGATGATGAGTGAAATCATTCGATCTAAAAAAGTAGACAAAGAATATTATGTACAAGTAGATGGGGTTATTCATCAGGAAGCGATTGATAAACTGAAGGCTGGTGTCGAAATAGGTTTCAATGGAACCAAGTACATCACTAAAAAATGTGATGCTTTTTTGATAACTGATATTCCTGCTTTTGGAGCCAGAGGTAAAAAAATAAGAGACGAACGTCATGGACCCACTTCCTGGGCTTCGATAACGGTAAATGAAGGCAAGTTTCGTCAAGTACGTAAAATGACAGCTGCTGTCGGATTTCCCACTCTTAGGCTAGTTCGTGTGCGAATAGGAAATGTTTACTTAGACGATTTACAATCTGGAGAAGTTATTGAAGTTGAAAATTTACAATAGCAAAAATCAAAGTCAATGTCAATCGCAAAAATCGTTAATCATCAATCTTAAATCTTTTTAAATGTTAAATATAGTTTTAGTTGAGCCCGAAATACCCAATAACACAGGAAATATTGGTCGATTGTGCGTAGGTACTGAAAGTCGCTTGCATTTGGTTCATCCATTTGGTTTCGTAATTAATGATAAAAACTTGAAACGTTCCGGATTGGATTACTGGGTGCATCTTGATGTTACCGAATATCAAAATGTAGCCGAGTGGATTGCTCAAATTCCAGATGCTTCACGTGTTTTCTTAATGAGTTCTCATGCTGAAAAATCTTATTTGGAGATAGAGTTTCAAGACGGAGATTGGTTGGTTTTTGGAAAAGAAAGCAAAGGACTAAGTGAGGAAGTTTTGGGACAATTCGAAAATCATCTAAAAATCCCAATGTCAAATTTGATTCGGAGTTTCAATATTGCTAATTCGGTTGCTTTTGTTATCGGTGAGGCCAAAAGACAGATTATGCTCAAGTAAGACCTTATCGCTAGGAGTTGTAAAGGAATCGTATTGTTACCAAGGAATTTTATATATTTGAGTACCGCATTTGTATCTTTAGCAAATAGCACTCATTTAAAAATTTCCTTTTTATGATCGATAAAGTCTCTCTACGAAGTACAATTTTCAGACATTTAGATGGTTTAGTGACTGCTCCGGTGGCTTATTCCCTGCATAAAAAAGGAGTTTTATCTTTTTTACTTGATAAAAAGGAAGCCACACTCGATGAACTTACTTCTCATTTTAAGGCAAACGAAGGCTATCTAAATGTAGGCTTACGAGTCTTATGTTCCCAAGGATTTCTCCATTATCATATCAATAATGCTACAGACGAAATTAAATTTACAATTACGGAAAAAAGTGAAATAGCTTTTTCCTTGTTTCATTTGTATGAAGACGTGGTGGATTTATTACAGTTCTCGATGCAGTTCCATCCTCGGTTATTTGATGAGGCTCCTTTTGAGCGGTTGCGGGTGATTTTTGAAAAATATAAAAAAAAGTATGCGGTTGAATTCTCCAATGACCCATTAGAGCGAGAGATACAAGATCAGGTTTTAACGCATATTGAGGGCGCATTGGTTGGTCCCACTTTGGTGCGATTAGGCATGAACGGGATGTTCCATAAATATTTTATGGAGATATCTTTTCGCCCCGAAGAATTTCATAAGTCCCCCGAAAACTTCAAAATCATATTGGATTTCTTTGCCCATTTAGGCTGGTTTACTCAAAAGAACGGAAATTATCAATTCACGGAAACGGGATTGTTTTTTGCAAAAAGAGCTGCGGCTTATGGTGTGACGGTCTCTTATTTGCCAACTTTTAGTAAAATGGACGATTTGCTTTTTGGTAATGCTGCTATTTTAAGGGCGATTGCCGAAGGCCAAGATGAGGCTCATGTAGACCGTGAAATGAACGTTTGGGGAAGTGGTGGCGCTCATGAAACCTATTTCAAAGTAGTAGATGAAATCATAATAAAATTATTTAATTTACCTATAGAAGACCAGCCAAAAGGAATTTTGGATATGGGTTGCGGAAACGGAGCATTTTTAGAACATGTCTTCACCGTAATCGAAAGACAAACGTTAAGAGGAAGAATGCTTGATGATTATCCGTTATTTCTTGTGGGTGCCGATTATAATCAAGCAGCTCTAAAAGTGACTCGGGCTAATTTGATTAAAGCTGATATTTGGGCCAAAGTTATTTGGGGAGACATTGGTCGTCCCGACTTGTTGGCGGAAGATTTAATGGAAAACTATGAGATTGATTTAAAAGATCTATTAAATGTGCGAACTTTTCTAGACCACAACAGGATTTGGGAAGAACCAAAAAATAGGACTAAGGATAGAGTAAGTCAGTCCACTGGGGCTTTTGCCCACAGAGGGAAGCGAGTAAGTACTAATTTAGTAGAAGATAATTTAGTAGAACATTTTAATAAATGGTCACCTTACGTTAGGAATTTTGGTTTACTGATGATAGAATTACATACCATTCCACCCAGTGTAACAGCTGTCAATCTTGGAAAGACCGCCGCAACAGCGTACGATGCCACTCATGGTTTTTCAGATCAATATATCGTGGAAATCCCCGTTTTGCATAAAGTAGCTGCCGAAGCAGGATTGTATCCCGATACTCAGTATTTTAAACGATTCCCGGATTCGAATAGTGCTACTGTAAGCATTAATTTATTGAAAGGAAGGTGATGATAGAAGCAAATGAGGAAGATATTCTTCCTCATTTGTTTTAATTTCTGGCCACAAAATCACTTAGGGTAATATAAAATTTCCCGGTAGACTGATCATGATATATGTTATACTTCGTTGGATAGTTCCCTGCTTTTTCAAAATATTCGGGCTGAGAATAATTTAGGCTTACTTCTTCATTTGAGAGTAAATATTCTGTAGTTATCATCGGTTCGATAAAATTTACTTTTCCATTATAGGAACCATAAATCATAATTTTTGAAAAGGGTAAATAATCAACTAAGTTTACAGGAAGCCAGTGTTTTCCCATTTGACCTTCGGCTGTACCTGCGCCGGGAGGGGTAAAATAATCTGCCGGTAAATAACCAAGAGGAGGATAAAGATTAAATGCAGCATCTGTACTTAGAGACCATTCGGGTATTGCTAATTGTTCTGCAATTGAAATCATGTAAAAATGAATGTCAAAGTGAGGGACATTAAAAACGCCTTCAGGTTCATGACCATGAGGATTCCAATTGAGTCCAATGTGATCAAAAGGAGTAGCTTGTGTTGCTTTTAAATGCAAAGGGATATTTATTGTGGCGCCTGCAGCAGGAGATTTCTTTTTATCTCTTTCAGGATTAAGTAAGGCGTCTTTCGTCATTTCGATTCCTATCTCATGAGGAAAACCATTAGAATACATACTAATCCAAGAACGTACTTTTCCATATCCTACGGTAACCTCTGGACCTTTAAATACGTTAAGCTTATCGCTAGTTTTTTTAGATGTTACGAACTGAGGGGAATTTTGTGGTAAATCACTATTAACCATTTCGTCCGAACTACAGGAATAGAGGAGAAGAAATGCCCCCAATAGAATCATTTTTTTTGATAAAGTAAACAGATTTTCCATAACTAAAATTGTTAAAATATTGTTTTAATAATGTAGATAAGTTGATCTGGAGGGAACTGAATTTAACACAAGTAAAAGTACAAAATCAATATTTAACATATTGATATACAGTAGTTTTTGTGTTTTTTTTAGCTTTTGATTGCTGTTTGTGATTTAATTCTGAATGTTGTAGGTAAAATAATGATTATACAATCACGAACTTCCCTTTATTTGAATCAAAAACAATATGTTCGTCTTTGAATAGGGTATTGAAAGTTCCTTTGGAAATAAAATTGCAAGGCTCATCTTGGACAACAGTTTCTGGAGTCATAATGATCATTTCATCACTCAGCTGTATGGCCATATCGATATCATGAGTTGAAAACAGAATGCATTTATTCGTTTCCTGAGTGAGTTTTTTCAAGAGTTTGAAAAGCGCTACTTTATGTAATAAATCCAAATGGGTAGTGGGTTCGTCTAAAATTATTAGCGGTGTGTCTTGTGCTAATGCACGTGCAACTAATACTTTTTGCAATTGACCATCACTAATTTCGTAATGTTTTTTGGTTGCCAAATGACTGATTTGAGTCAGTTCCATGGCTTCGTTAACCTTTGCAATATCAGTTTCAGTAAGCTTTCCAATCCAATTAGTATACGGCTGTCTTCCTAAAGCAATCAACTCGAAAACAGTCAAATTGCTAGGAGGTAATTTTTCGGTTAGTACGACACTTAGGTTTTGAGCTACCGTTAGAGCATCTATTTCATGTATGTTTTTCCCATTAAGTAAAATAGTTCCCGAAAGCGGTTTCTGAATCCCTGTAATTGTTCGCAATAAAGTTGATTTCCCAATTCCATTGGCACCAATTAAAGCAACTAGTTTTCCGGCCTGTAAGTTCAAGCTGAGGTTTTCGGCAATGGATATCGCAGAGTGTTTGGTTTTGTAACCAATACTCAGATTTGATGTAGTAAGTATGTCTTTCGTGCTAATCATTTATAGGAATAAAAGTTTTTTTAGAAAATTATCCAATCATTTTTCGTTTTCTAACCAATAACCAAATCACAATCGGCGCTCCAAAAACAGAAGTAACCGCATTAATCGGCAGTGTGATATCTCCGCCGGGAACTTGTGAAATACTATCACAAATAAGCATGATGCTAGCGCCAAAAAGTAAAGTACTCCAAAACAAAATCGTGTGATTACTGGTCTGGAAGACTAATTTTGCAATATGTGGAACCGCAAGTCCTATAAAAGCAATCGGGCCAGCAAAAGCAGTGATACTACCTGCTAAAACGCTAGTGGCAAAAATGATAATAAGTCTTGTTCTTTTGTAATTTAATCCTAAACTACGGGCATAATTTTCTCCTAACAATAGCGCGTTTAACGGTTTAATACTGAAAAGACTTAGAAAGAGTCCAATTAGTACACAAACGAATAAAATGCCAATAGATGTCCAGGATAGATTCCCTAAATTTCCTAAAGACCAAAAGGTAAATTTTTGTAGCTGTTCAGCGGTACTGAAATAAGTCAGTGTTCCCACAATAGCGCTTGTCAAACTTCCGAACATCAGCCCTACAATTAAAATCGCCATCGTGTCCCGCAACCGATAGGACACAGCCAAAACGGCCATTAAAACCAAAAAACTTCCTAGGCTTGAAGCCAATACGACTCCGTAGGAGGACAGCATTATAGTGGCAAGGGATTCCGGTAAAAATGCTGCTCCAAGAATTACTGCTGCAACACCTAAACTGGCTCCTGAACTCAGTCCTAAAACGTACGGCCCAGCCAACGGATTCCTAAATAAGGTTTGCATCAATAAGCCACTAATTGAAAGTCCCATACCCACTAATATGGCGGCAATGGCTTTTGGTAATCTATAATTAACGATGATATAGTGCCAGGTTTGTTTGCTTGT
Organism: uncultured Flavobacterium sp.; assembly: GCF_963974175.1. Classification (GTDB taxonomy): domain Bacteria; phylum Bacteroidota; class Bacteroidia; order Flavobacteriales; family Flavobacteriaceae; genus Flavobacterium. The sequence continues at coordinate 62,636 of NZ_CAXBBR010000008.1, read as the reverse complement.
AGTTCCGCCAATAAGACTGTTAAAGACTTCTTTTAAGGGTATAGAAACAGATCCTAAACTGAGGTTAATTAAAAACAAGCAAACCATTCCAATGGTTAGGATTGCAAAGAGAACGGTATTTCGATTTGTCTGATTCAATTTATTCTAATTTCTGAAAGAAAAAAAGCGTGTGGTTTGGTACTAATTCGGGATGAAAAATCTTTATCAAATCTTTTAAAACCCAGTCCGGACGGGTAGGAGACCATTCGAAATATAGAATACCTCCTTTTGCCCCCTTGTTCAAGGCATACGAATATACTTTTTTATTTTTAAATGACTCAAATTCGCTATAATGAGGATTGCTGTCGCTCATTTGTTTTAAAGAAGAAAAATCACCGGGAGCAATCCAGAATTCTGCTTGCTGTGCTTTTTCTAAAATGACCTCAAATGGCAAGGAAACGCTTCCCGTGCCTTTTGTGTCTTTCCATAAATAATTGGCTTGTGCGTCTTTTAGAAATAGAGAAGCCCAACTTTCGCCTTGAGGCACATACCATTGATCTTGGAACATAGAACCACTTAGAACCGTTGGTTTTTGTGTTGCTTTTTTTGCTAAAGCCAAAGTAGAATTGTATTCTCTTTCAATTTCGCTAAATACCGAATTCGCTTTAGAATCCAGCCCGTATAAAGCGCCAAAAAACTTAATCCATTCTGCTTTTCCCAGAGGAGATTGTTCCGTCCAGTCTCCATTAAATAAGACTTTTAAACCGCTTTTTTGTAAAAGATCTAAAGAAGGATTGCTGCTGTTTAGTCCGAAGCCAACAATCAATTCTGGCTGCATATCAATTAGCACTTCTGTATTTAGATTTTCATTTTTTCCCACTTCTCTTACCAGTCCCGCATCAATTCGTTTTCGGGTTTTTTCGGAAGAAATATAATCGGTATTGGGGAAGCCAACGAGTGTGTTTTCAACACCTAACATTTCCAATGAAGGGATGTGAGTAGTGGAGGTTACAACAATGGATTTTATAGGGATTTGAATCGTGGTAAACTGTTTTAAGCTGTCTGGAACGATTCCGTTTTTTTCTTGTAAAACGTAAGTGAAATTTTCTTTGGCTCCAGGCCAAGGTTTGGTGATTTTAACTATTGAGTAACCGTTATATTTATAGATTTCGAATCCTTTAGCGTATTGGATTTCATTTTTTAGCGCTGATTTTGTTTCCTGATTGGTCTCTTTTTTACATTGGATAAACAACAAAGAAATTAGAAAGAGGAATAGGGTGTTTTTGACGAATTTCATAAATCTAATTTTTTTACAAAAGTATTGTTTTGTTTTAATAAAAATAATCTTGTGTGATATTTGATACATTTTTTTCAATATTAGACAAGTAATTTTATAAAAAAAGCAATCATGAGAGACAGTTCAAATACCTTTATTTATGTTGTTGCAGGGATTATCATATTGCATTTTGTTGTTGGTTTAGCCTGGTTGGTTTATAAGTTAGCTAAAAAGAATGAGGAGGATAAGGAATCATAATAATTTGCTAATTCAGAGGTTATTATGTTTTTTATTTAATGGGAATACTTTTAATTTTATTAAGTTTCTTATAAAATCATTCAATTAGTCTATCTTTGCGCCCGAATTGAGGTTGTGATTTCATTGTTTTTAAATCACATTAAAAGGGAATTAGGTTCAAAACCTAAGCTGTTCCCGCAACTGTAAGCTATCAAGCTTGTTGTTATCTACAAAACCACTGTCTCGTCATCAAAACGAAATGGGAAGGTAAACAACAAGACGCAAGCCAGGAGACCTGCCTTTTTTCTTAACGAATATCGAACTTTCGGGAAAAAGGGTTCAGAAATTATGACTATAAATAAACTGTTTTTATCTTGTTTTTTGTTTTTGTGCCAATTGATTTCGGCGCAACAGGATACTATTTCATTGCAAGAAGTAAAAATTTCTGACTCACAACTGAAGAAATTCTCCAATACACAATCGGTTCAGCAACTCAATGATTCGATTATTACTAAAAATCAAGCATCGCTAACGTCTCTTTTAAATTATAATACCGTTATTTATTTTAAAGAAAACGGACAAGGAATGGTTTCTTCGCCTTCTTTTAGAGGAACCACAGCCCAGCAAACAGCGGTAATCTGGAACGGAATAAATATCAATTCACAACTTTTAGGGCAAACTGATTTTAATACCATAACCACCCAGGATTTTAATTTGATTGTTGTTCGTGCAGGTGGAGGAAGCGCTATTTACGGCACAAGTGCGATAGGTGGAAGTATCCATTTGAACAATGAACTTGATTTTAAAAACACCTTTTCAAACGAAGTAAAATTGCAATACGGTAGTTTCAATATTTTTGGCGCCCATTACAGATTGGTAGCGTCAAATGATAAATGGAGCAGTCAGCTTAGTCTTTCAAGAAATAGTTCCGATAATGATTATGAGTATTTAGGAACGACCAAGAAAAATGAAAATGGGCAATATGAAAATTCGAGTTATAATTTGAATGTTGGCTATCGTTTCGATACTAAGAACATTATAAAGTTTTACAGTCAGTTGTTTGATGGAGAAAGACATTTTTCGGGAACATTAACAGCGCCTTCAAAAAGTAAGTATTTAGATTTAAACACACGTAATTTAATAGAGTGGGATGGCTTTTATGGTTCCTTTGTCTCAAAAGTTAAAGTGGCTTTTCTAACCGAAAAATATAAATATTTTGAAGATAAGGATGAGACTTTTTTTTCACACGGAAAAGCGGAAACTTTTATTGTCAAGCATGATTTGTCCTATAGATTAAATTCAAAAATAGATCTGAATTCTATTATTGATTTTACACAAACTACAGGCGATGGTTCTGATTTATTGTCAAAAAAGCGTCAGGTAGCTTCGGGTGTTTTATTAATGAAGCATCAGCTATTGGAGAAGTTGGGTTACGAATTGAGTTTGCGAAAAGAAATTACTAATACCTACGATAGTCCGTTCTTGTATTCTTTTGGTGCTAAATATGATGTCACTAAAAACTATAATATAAAAATTAATGCTTCCCGTAATTTTAGAATCCCATCTTTCAATGATTTGTATTGGCAACAGGGAGGTAATCCTGACTTAAGACCTGAAAATGCGTATCAGTATGAACTGGGGCAAGAAATTCGTTTTCAGACCATTCGATTCTCGGCAACTGCTTTTTTGAATAAAATTAACGATTTGATTAGTTGGAAACCCAATTCTTCAGGTATTTGGCAACCTGAAAACACTAAGAAAGTAACTACTTACGGGATTGAATCTAATTTTACTTTCGATAAAAAAATAGGGAATCACGCAATTATTTGGAATAGCAATTATGCTTATACTGTTTCTGAGAATGAGGAAACCAAGTTCCAACTCATTTACGTGCCTTACCATAAATTTACATCCAGTTTATCTTATTCCTATAAAAACGCATCATTTTTCTGTCAGTTTTTGTACAATGGTAAGGTGTTTACTTCTACCGATAATTTTTATGAACTTAAAGATTATAAGGTAACCAATCTAGGTTTTAACTATGAGTTTGGTGAAAATAAAATGTTTAAAGCGGGTTTTCAAGCCTTAAATATTCTAAACGAAAAATATCAAAGTGTTGCCTCAAGGCCTATGCCTGGAAGGAATTATTCCATTAATTTAATTTTTAAACTATAATAAAATGAATTTCAAAAAAGTTGTACTCTTGGCTTTATTAAGCCCATTTTTCTTTGCATCATGTAATAAAGATGATGATAAAATCGAAGCTCCGCTTGGTGCTTATGATAATGGTGTGTTGATTTTAAATCAAGGTGGCTTTGGACATGGAGATGCTTCCCTATCTTATGTTTCAAATGATTATGTTACTTTTCAGAACAATATTTTTTCATTGGTTAATCCGGGAAAGACTTTGGGAGATACGGGTCAGGATATTGGTTTATATAATGATTTAGCCTTTGTAGTTTTAAATTATTCGAATAAAATTGAAGTCATCAACCGTTATACTATGGTACATGTGGCTACTATTGATAGTGGTTTAAGTAATCCTAGATTCATTGCTTTTGCAAATGGAAAAGGGTATGTTACAAACTGGGGTAATGGAGGAAGTGCAACAGATGATTATGTTGCGGTTGTTAATTTGTCTACCTATTTAGTTAGCAGTAAAATTCCTGTAGTTGAAGGTCCTGAAAGAATCTTAGAATACAACAACAAGATATATGTAGCGCATCAAGGAGGTTATGGATACGGTAAAACGATATCAGTGATTAATACAGATAGTAATACCGTTTCTGCAACGATTGAAGTTGGAGATGTTCCTAATTCATTAGAAGTAAATAATGGAAACTTATATGTTGTTTGTGGTGGTAAACCGGTTTATGCTGCTTCAGAAACTGCTGGAAAATTGGTAAAAGTTAACCTAGCTAATAATACGGTAAGTAGTACTGTTAATTTTGCTGCTGCGACACATCCTTCTAATTTAGATATTGAAGGTAATGATGTTTACTATACTGTGGGTGCTGATATTTTTAAAACTAATGTAAGTGCAACAACTTTACCTACTACGGCACTTTTCAGTACAACAGCTCAAGGTGTTTATGGGGTGTATAGTTTTGCGGTAAAGAATAATGCAATCTATGTTGGCGATGCCGTAGATTATAGTTCGAACGGGAAAGTATATGTTTATTCAACAACAGGAACTTTAAATAAAAGTTATACAGTAGGAGTTATTCCTGCAGGATTCTATTTTAATGAATAGATAATTCATTGTTTAATAAAACTAAAAAAGGCTTTCAGTGATGAAAGCCTTTTTTAGTTTTATGTTTACCGTAGATGAATTATTCCAAGGCTTTCAAGATACCTTCAGGTGCTTTTTCTAAATACATTTGGTTTTGTATACCATTCAATGATTTTGTGTCACTAAAATAGTTGAAGTCTTTGTCTGGACTTTGTTTCAGCATTTTACCTGTTCCTGTAATTTTTCCTATAGCAGTGCTTAATAATGGTTCGGTGGAATTTCCGAGGATATCCAAATTCCCGTAATTTTCTTTTAACGAGTAATCAGGTGTTAGTCCGTTGAAGTAATCTCCAAAACCTGCTGCATTTACAATTTTTAAAACAATAGGCTGCATGGCATAACGGTGATTTGGGTTTCTGTTGTCCTTACCAAAAGTAGGGGAGTCATATAAGGTAACCGATCCAACATTTTTTCCTGTCGTGATATCTCCTATTTGAACTACAGTCATATAAGGTTTTAAACCATTGATTACAAGTTCACTTGCTGAAGCCGTGCTTTTTGTGGTAAGGATATAAATTTTGCTTAGATTCAAACTGTTTACTGCAGTGGTTCCTATCTTATCTGTAAAGTTATTTTTTAGCGCTTCTGGATTATTAGATTCAAAGTAGCTGTTGATTTTTGGATTCCATTGCTGTTTTGCAAAAACTTTTCCGGTATATTGTCCTGTAATCATACTGGCTAGACGAGTAGCGGAAAGTACTGATCCACCTCCATTATACCTTAAATCTAGTACTAAATCAGTAATTCCTTGTGATTTTAAGGTGCCGAAAGCATCGTTTAATTGATTGTCATAATCCGCATAAAATCCATTATACAATAGGTAACCAATTTTATGTGTCCCATTAGTGATGACTTTATTGATTAATATTGGGTTTTCAGACACTACCGTTTTCGTTAAAGCAACGGTTTTATTATTAGGTGTAATGGCTCCTGAATTGTAATCAGCAAGGTTCAAAGTAAAAGTATCATTAGCTAATAAAGACTGATAATTACTTATGGTAAGTTGGGTTCCATTAATACCATAAAAAATGGCTCCACGTTTAATGTCTTTAGTTGCTGCATCTGATCCTGGGATGATGTAGCGAACATATCCAAAAATATCTGTAGTGCTTCCTGGTTTGTAAACTAATCCAAACTCAATACCACTATTTTTTGTGATTCCTTGAAGTGCGCCTTCAAGTTCCAAATAATCATCTACGATCCAACTGAATCTATCGATAGACTTATCGACTCTTAGCGCGTCAAATAATTCTTCAGGAACTGGATATCCTCGTAGGAAAACGTTTAGAATATCTTGTGACGCAAAGCGGTCATCGGATAGGTTAGGCACATCTGGTTGCCATAAATAATATTGGTTTAGTCCTTTCCAAATAAAATCCTGTACTTCCAGGTTTATAGGTGCTGCAGTATCATCATTATCTTGACAGCTTTGGAAAGAAAAAACTACTAAAAGAAGTAATAGCGCAAATTTGAGTGTAGGTTTCATATATTCGGGTAATTTATATAATGAACGTAAAAATAGTATCTTTAGTTTTAATTTTCAGTTTTTTTTGTAACAAAAATAAAACTGTCTCGTCTTGATACTATAAGCTGGACCAATAATGTATTGATTTATGAACCAAATAGAGTTTTTGCAGATTACAGCTTTATTCAAAGACAAAGTCTTTCGATTAGCAAAAAGGTTGCTCATAAGTACAGAGGAAGCTGAAGACGCTACTCAAGAGATTTTGGTTAAATTATGGAGCAAAAACGAAAGTTTGGTTGCTATTAATAACGTAGAAGCTTTTGCGATGACGATGACTAAAAATTATTGCTTAGATCAGTTGAAGTCAAGAAGAGCCGGAAACGTGAAGATCAGTCATGATAATTTCACTGATAAATCAGCAAGATTAGATAAAATACTGGAAGACGGAGACAGTTTAAATTGGGTTGAAAAAATAATTAATCAATTGCCTGAGCAGCAAAAGTTGATAATTCAGATGCGGGACATTGAGCAATACGAGTTTGAAGAAATTGCAAAAATATTAGAAATGAATGAAACGGCGATCCGGGTGGCACTTTCAAGGGCAAGAAAAACAATTAGAGAAAATATGTCAAAAATCCACAGTTATGGAATTGAATAAAATAGAAATTTTACTAGAAAAATACTTTGAAGGTCAAACTAGTATACATGATGAGAAAGAGCTGCAAATATACTTTACCTCTGCAGATGTTGCGCCTCATTTGGAACAGTACACCCCAATTTTTGGGTATTTTTCAAAGGCTGCTACACTGGAGTTGAAACAAGAAACTCAGTTACCGACGATAGTTAAGGATAGGAAAAGAACAAAAGTATGGCTCTCGATTGCCGCTTCAATTGTTGTTATGCTGGTTGCCGGTACCTATGTGTATTTTGACAAGGAAATTGTCAGTCAGGATCTGGGGACGTATGACAATCCGGAGGTAGCGATGAAAGAAACACAAAAAGCATTGGCAATGTTGTCAAGCCATGTGAATGTTGGCATAGAAGGTGTTATATGTTTGGAGCAATACGAGGATTCAAAAAAATTAATTTTTAAACAATAATAAATATAAAAAAAATGAAAAAAGGTATAATCACATTAGTATTTGCATTAATTACAAGCCCATTTTTTGCGCAAGCTGCTTTTGATAAATTTGACGGACAAGATGATGTTACGTCCATTATCGTAAATAAAAAAATGTTTGAGTTGATGAGTAAGGTTAAAGTTGATGCTTCTGATAAAGAAACGCAGCAATATATGAATTTGATAAAAAAGTTGGACAATTTAAAAGTCTTTACTACTAGCAGTACCAGAGCGACTAATGACATGAGATCAGCTGCTGAGAAGTATATAAGAACTGCTGGTTTAGAAGAATTGATGCGTGTCAATGATAGCGGTAAAAACATAAAAATATTGGTAAAATCTGGTGCGACAGATTCTCAGATAAAAGAACTTTTGATGTTTATCGAAGGAGGAAGCAAATCTGATGAAACTGTTTTAATGTCATTAACAGGTAACTTTGATTTGAATGAAATTTCGATTCTTACTGATAAGATGAGAATCCCTGGTGGAGACGATTTGAAAAGAGCAACCAAAGGAAAAAAATAAGATGAAAACGATTTATAGCTTTGCGATTTTTCTAAGTCTGTTAGTTGTTGGTTGTAACACAGAACCTACGCTGCAGAAGTACTTTGTGGAAAATACGGAAAATAAAGACTTCATTGTATTAGATGTTTCGCCGAGCATCTTGAATTTAGACAAAGCGAAACTATCTGCAGAGGAAAATGGAGCTTTGGAATCATTTGACAAAATGAATGTTTTAGCGTTTAAGCTTAATGAAACCAACAAAGCACAATTCGAAACCGAGCGTGCGAAGATTAACTTGATTCTAAAGGAGAAAAAGTACCAACAATTGATGAAGTATGGTTCTGGTTCGGCAGGGGCTTCAGTGAGTTATGTAGGTTCGGATGAGCACATAGATGAGTTTGTACTGTTTGCGAATAGTAAAGATGCCGGATTTGCCGTCGTGCGGGTGTTGGGTGACGATATGAATCCTAATAATATTCTGACGTTGATGTCTGTTTTGAAAAAATCTAATATCGATATGGCACAATTGAAGCCTTTACAAGAAATGTTTAAAAAATAAAATTAAATACTTTTAATTATGAGCGTCCCGGCAGTTTGTCGGGACGCTTTTTTTATGGATGCTATTTTGGGGTAGATAGTAAAAGTGTGTGTTTAGTATCTTTTTCTGTTATTGATGATTTTTATTTGAATGTTGCGGGTTGGTTTTGGGGAAAAGTAGCTCTAGGGTTTTATAAACCGTAGAATTTCTTATTTGGAAGTTCAAAGTCGATTCGTAACAGATTTTTTTTAATTGTGAATTAGTGAGGTTAATTTAAAAAATCACTAAAAGTTGGTATTGTGAAAGAGGCGTAATAGGTGTTCCTTTACTTTACTGAAGAAACGGTCGTTACTATACTGTTTACGGGCTTAAAATAAAGAATAAGATGATGATTGACAAGAAATACAGAGTAGCTAATTTGGAGCTGCTAAGAAGGGAACATAAAAACGAGAGATTGTTTTTGTATATAGGTACTTTTGTAATTATAGCAATTGGTTTTTCAATATCATTTTTACTAATTATGTTTTTTTTAATGAAGCTTGGAGGATAGTTTTAGAAATAGCGTTTGAAAAATTTAAGCTTAAGTATGCTTCGCTATATTTTATGGGTTTATTCTTGACCAGGGCGGGATTGACTTCGTCTTTCCCAACAAAGCTCCGCTTTGAAAACAAAATGTGAAAGTTAAATATTCAAAAGGAACTTTACTATTTTTTATAATTTTACTATACGTTGGGGTTGACTTCGTCTTTCCCAACAAAGCTCCGCTTTGAAAAAAGAAATGCTTTTAAAATAATTTCAAGCAAGCTTGATTATTTTAAAAGCATTTCTTTTTATTCGTGACCACGGTGGGATTTGAACCCACACGCCCTTGCGAGCACCAGCCCCTCAAGCTGGCAAGTCTACCGTTTCTCCACGTGGCCTAAAAATAAAAAAGGTCAAGTAATAAATTACTCGACCTTTGTGACCCGACTGGGGCTCGAACCCAGGACCCCATCATTAAAAGTGATGTGCTCTACCAACTGAGCTATCGAGTCAATGCATTCAAGTAAATTATGTGTTGATCACTATTTGTGACCCGACTGGGGCTCGAACCCAGGACCCCATCATTAAAAGTGATGTGCTCTACCAACTGAGCTATCGAGTCATAATTTCTTTGCTTGAATGCGGGTGCAAATATAAGGACTTTATTTGATGTTTTCCAAAGAATTTTAGTTTAAATTTGTCTTTTTTTAACAATAAATCTTAACGCCTTAGTTTAGAAGGTTTTATTCTATGAGAAAAATTATATTATTAGGTTATATGGGATGCGGGAAGTCTACTATTGCTAAAACACTAGCCAAAATCATTAGGGTGCCGTTCGTCGATTTAGATGTATATATCGAAGAAAAAGCTGGATTATCTGTAAAAGCTATTTTTGAACAACATGGAGAAATCAAATTTAGAAAGATGGAGCATGAAGCTTTCGTCGAATTATTAAGTGCTCCTGGGGATTTGATTATTGGTCTTGGCGGAGGTACTCCATGCTATGCTAATAACCACGAATTGTTAAATGGTGAGAATGTACTGTCTGTATATCTAAAAGCTTCTATTGAGACTTTATTTAATAGATTGGTAATCAATAAAAGCAAAAGACCCCTTATCGCCAATAAAAATGAAGAGGAGATGAAGGAGTTTATTGCGATGCATCTTTTTGAAAGAAGCTATTATTACAATCAAGCACAACATATAGTTAGTGTTGATGAGAAAACTGTTGATGAGACAGTTTTGGATATTCTTGCGGTTTTAGCTTAAATAGGCATAACTGTTTCCGTTTTCATCAAAAACAACCTGAACGTGCTCTAGTAGAGACGTGGATAAAGAGATTCCTTTGAAATCAGCTTTTACTGGATACTTCTTATGATTTCGGTCTACTAGAACTGCTGTTTTGAATTTTTTCAAGGGAACGTCTAAAAAGTGTCTTATGGCGTAGATTAAGGTCGTGCCCGAGCTTAGGACATCATCGACAAGGATTAGACCCTTGTTTGCGTATTCTTCTTTTGTTAAAGAAGTGTGTATAGGTAATTCTGGATTGACCTTGTTGATTTTAACTTCGCATAGCGAAACTTTTAAGGTCGCAATGTTTTGTAATTCTTTGGCAATTTTTTCTGCAAAAACGAACCCATTACTTGCTATCCCAGCAAGAACAACTTCATCTTCATCGACAAAGGTCTCATAGATCTGGTAGGCTATTCTTTTTATTTTATGTTCAATTTCTTGATTCGTTAAAATGATATTTTTGCTCATTCTTTTAGTTTAAAGTTTAGTTTTTGAAGAGTAGTAGCGTTAAAACTAGTCTTCTTCCTCTTCGTCTGTTTTTATTTCATTTCCGAACTCATCAATATCCCTTCTATCTTTCTTGGTAGGTCTTCCGGTACCATTTTTTCGATAGTGCTCCTTTGATAATTTTAACAGTTCCAGATGTTGATATGATTCTGCTGGAGTGTCGTTTCTTCGATACATATCAACCAGTTTTGCACCTAAACGGCTTTCTGGAATGTCTAAAACGGTAATAATTTGTGTAATCTGGTCTTTTCTGAACGTGATTTTATCAGTAGGAAAAACCTCCTTTGATGGTTTCGCTACAAGTCCATTTACGGTAACATGATTTTTTTTACATGCTTCTGTTACCATATTTCTAGTCTTGTAATATCGGACACACCATAAATATTTATCTATTCTCATAAAAATTCTAAAATCAGAGTTAAATTGTTTACAAAAATCAATCAATATTGTATCTTGCGCACTTAAAAATCAGCTATAATGAACAAATTTAAGTATTATTTTATTTTATCAATTACAACCCTCTCTTTATTTTCATGTTCGAAGAATGATACTACTGAAATTACTCCTCCTAGAGACTACGCAGTACAATATGCTACTGATATTACTGATATTGAAGAATATTTGAATACCTATTATATAACGGTTTCAGATAAGCCTGGTTCTTCTGATGATCAGGATGTGGTATTTACTAAGATTCCTGTTGGAGGAACTCAACCTTCCATAATGTCTTATAAAGGCAAAACAACTTTTCCTAAATTGCTAAGTAGAGATGTATCTTTGCATGATATTACTTATAAATTATATTATTTAGTACTAAGAGAAGGAACTGGTACTGCGCCTTGTAATGTAGATGCCGTTTTAGCATCTTATAAAGGTGATTATTTAGAGCAAACATTGGCATCAAGTGTTACTACATTAACGGCTACGCAGTTTGAAGAAGTGAAGTACCCTCAACAAATGTTAAGTTTGTATAGCGTTATTGCTGGTTGGAGCGAGATTTTCCCACAGTTCAAAACAGGAACTTACACTACAAAAGCAGATGGAACGGTATCGTATAACGATTTTGGGGCAGGGATTATGTTTATTCCTTCAGGATTAGGATATTTTGCCTCTGGAAGTGCTGCTATTCCACCTTATGCACCTTTAGTTTTTAGCTTTAAACTATATGAGCTACAGCGATTGGATCAGGATGGTGATGGGATACCATCATACTTAGAGGATTTAAATGGAGATGGTTATATGAAAATTTTAGCCACTGGTGTTGTGAATCCTGATGATACTGATGGCGATGGGATTCCTAACTTTTTTGATGTCGATGATGATGCAGATGGTTACGGTACAAGAATAGAAATTACAAATAATGGTGTTGTTTATCCTTTTGCAAGTATTCCAAGTTGTGATGGTAATACAACTAATACGGCACGAATTAAAAAGCATTTAGATAAAACCTGTCATTAATTACTAATAGACTGAAAACAAAAAAATCCCATTCTAAGTGAATGGGATTTTTTTTTGGATATGTATGTGAATTATTTTCTTTTAATAACTCTTTCTACAGCTTCAACAATTGCTTGATTGTTTAACTTGTATTTTTCCATTAATTGTTCAGGTGTTCCTGATTCTCCAAAGCTGTCATTAACCGCAACAAACTCTTGTGGAGCAGGATTGTTCAATGCTAATACTCTTGATATGCTTTCGCCAAGACCACCAAGGATATTGTGCTCTTCGGCAGTAACGATACATTTTGTTTTAGCCAAAGATTTCAGAATTGCTTCTTCGTCCAATGGTTTGATAGTATGTATATTGATTACTTCTGCAGAAATTCCTTTTGCTTCTAGTGCTTCAGCAGCAATTAGCGCTTCCCAAACTAAATGTCCAGTAGCTACGATTGTTACGTCAGCTCCTTCGCTAAGTAGGATTGCTTTTCCTATTACAAATGGTTCGTCAGCTGGCATGAAGTTAGGCACTACTGGACGTCCAAAACGCAAGTAAGCTGGTCCGTGATGATCAGCAAGTGCTAATGTAGCCGCTTTAGTTTGATTGTAATCGCAAGTATTGATTACAGTCATTCCTGGTAACATTTTCATTAATCCTATGTCTTCAAGAATTTGGTGTGTTGCACCATCTTCACCTAAAGTTAAACCTGCGTGTGAAGCACAGATTTTTACGTTTTTCTCGGAGTAAGCTACTGATTGACGAATTTGGTCATATACTCTTCCTGTAGAAAAGTTAGCAAAAGTTCCTGTGAATGGAATTTTTCCACCAATAGTTAATCCAGCTGCAATTCCAATCATGTTTGCTTCAGCAATTCCAATTTGGAAAAAACGCTCTGGGTGATTTTTCTTGAAATCGTCAAATTTTAACGACCCAATTAAATCAGCACAAAGTGCAACTACGTTTTCGTTCTTTTGACCTAATTCAGTCATTCCCGCTCCAAAACCTGAACGAGTATCTTTACTTCCTGTATTTGTATATTTTTTCATTTTATGCTGAATTTATTTCAGTATCTTTTTACTTATTAGTAATCACCTAAGGTTTCTGGATTTTGAGCAAATGCAGTTTCTAGTTGTGCATCATTAGGTGCTTTACCATGCCATGCATGAGTATGCATCATAAAGTCAACTCCATTACCCATCTCAGTATGCAATAGCACACAAACTGGTTTTCCTTTTCCTGTTCTAGATTTTGCTTCTGTCATTCCTGCGATAATCGCTTCGATGCTGTTACCTTCTTTGATATCAAGAACATCCCAGTCAAAAGCTTCAAATTTAGCGCGGATACTTCCCATTGCTAAAACTTCGTCAGTTGTTCCATCAATTTGCTTTCCGTTTAAATCGATTGTAGCAATAAGGTTATCTACTTTTTTTGCAGATGCATACATGATTGCTTCCCAGTTTTGACCTTCTTGCAATTCACCATCACCATGAAGGGTGTAAACTAAATGATTGTCATTGTTCAGTTTTTTAGCTTGAGCAGCTCCAATACCTACAGACATACCTTGTCCAAGAGAACCAGACGCGATTCTAACTCCTGGTAAACCGTCGTGTGTAGTTGGGTGTCCTTGTAGTCTTGAATTGATTAGACGGAAAGTAGCTAATTCCGAAACTGGAAAATAACCGCTTCTTGCCAAAACGCTGTAGAAAACTGGTGAGATATGTCCGTTAGAAAGGAAGAAAAGATCTTCTCCAATTCCGTCCATATCAAAACCTTCTTTGCGGTCCATTAGGTTTTGGTATAATGTTACCATAAATTCTGTACAACCAAGTGATCCACCTGGATGACCTGAGTTGACTGCATGTACCATTCGAAGGATATCTCTTCTGACTTGGATAGTTAAATCCTTTAATTGTTGTGTGTTAGGCTTCATTTTGTGTGTAAAAGTTAAACTGCGCCAAAGGTAATTTTTATTTTGCCGTAAGACAAATGATTTTTGATTTTGTTATTAGGGCTATTTGTAGCATAATTGACAAGAAATAAAGGCTGAAGCAGTATTTATTTAAGGATTTCCTTATTAAAGGTTGATCCTTTTTACAATTGGTTTTTTTAATTGATTCAGTAATTATTATCTTGCGGACATGTATGAACAATTAGCAAAAAGTATTGGAGATAAAGTAACGCTAACCGCTGCCGATTTTGAGGTGTGTAAGACTTTTTTTATTCCAAAAAAAATACGAAAGAAGCAGACTTTGCTGTTAGAAGGCGATGTTTGCACGTATAATGCTTTTATTGAAAAAGGGATTTTACGTTCCTATACAACCGATGAAAAAGGACATGAACACATTATGCAGTTTGCTTTTGAAGGCTGGTGGATTACTGATTTATCAAGCTTTTTAATGGGAGAGCATTCCACCTTTACAATTGAAGCTATTGAAGATTCGGAACTGTTGTTGTTAACAGCGACTGCAAGGGAGGAATTAATGGATGCGCTGCCGGTTTTTGAACGCTACCAAAGGCTTTTGTTACAAAATGCCTATATTGCTTTGCAGAAAAGAGTCAACTCCGCCCTAACGGCCACGGCTGAAGAAAAATACACCAAACTCACTATCTCTTACCCTGATATCGTTGCGCGTGTACCCCAGCATATGATTGCTTCCTACCTTGGTCTTAGCCCGGAAACACTAAGCCGGGTGCGAAAACAAATTACTCTTCGAAAATAAAATTGATTTAGATCAATGGTATTTCTTGTTCTAACTCAATGGAAATAAGCTGTTTCTTACTGTAGTTTTGCAATAGTAAAAACAAGGGAAATGCAAAATGTAAGAACGATTGCCGTTATTGGTGCTGCTGAGAAAAGAAATTTCACAATACTCAAAGAATTATCTGAACAGTATCAACTTTTATTATTCGATAAAAATCCAAAAGCACTTTCAGATATTCATGAAAGTCTTTTGGCGCAAAATCGACATGGCTATATTGAGAAAATGGATTGTGCTGTAAATGCCAGTTGGGAAGCAGATATTATTATTCTTTCTGGATTTTGTATCAATGATGCAGCCGTTGTTGAAAAAATAAAAGAAGTCGCCACCGCAAAAATCATCATTATTATGGAAAATGAAGATGAGTTTACGTCGTCGATAAACAACCAACTAAGTTTTGATCTTATTTTTCCTCATTCTAAAATAGTAGAAATCATCAATATCTCTACAGATGAAAATTTAGAGAAAGAATTTCTGTTGGAAGGCCATAACTCAAAAGCTTTGGATATCGTTTCTGGTATTTTCGAAGGATGTGGTTTTACGACCTACTTATCCCAACTAAATTAACAAATTAGGACAATAGGGTAATACCATTTTATTGAGTTCGTTTGAACAGAGTTCTATGAGTTGTTAGTCCTTATGTTAATGGAGCTGCAACCTATTAGAAAAATCTAGGAAGCTAATGAAGATGATTAGCGACAGCTGAAACGGCTTTATATTATGCTGATTGTACCGATGTTTGTTTACTGCCGAGGGAATGATTTTCTAAAGATGGATGCCTAATTTTTATCTGAATATTTAATTTGTTGTAAGGTTTATTGTTTTTATAGTCAAATACTAATGATGCAATACGAGTATTTGTTTGTACTAATTTTTAAACCTTAATAAAATAAAAAGCCCCAATTTGGGGCTTTTTATATGATGTAATTCTAACTTACTTTGTTGTTATTTCTTCATATTCAACATCTTCCAGGGTGTCGTTATTCTTTTTCTTCAGCGGTACTGCACAACCATTCGCCCCACCGCAGCCAGAATTTGTTACGACTTGGTATAATAGAAAACCGGCTAAAAGCCCTGAAAGAATACTTTGAGTTTGAAACGCTTGTATACCGATATAAATTCCAAGAGCAAGACGTACAAAACGCATGAAATGCCAATCATTTAATAAATTTTGTACATTCATTATATTTTGTTTTGTAAGCTACTCCAGCCTCCGCCGTTATGAACTTGTGCAAAACCACTCGATTTCAAGATGCTTTTTGCAGAAGCACTTCGCATTCCTGATGCACAACAAGTAATAATAGTAGCGTCTTTTTTTAATTTTGGAATATGTCTCGAAAGATCATTTAATGGAGCATTTATCGAACCTTTTATATGTCCTTGTTTGTATTCACCCGGACTACGAACATCTAGAATTACAGCTCCTTGTTTTACTAAATCGGCGTAGTCTACTTTTGGTCCGATGCCAAATAGTTTTTTTAATGTGTTTATCATTTTATTTTGTTGCTTGTGATTTATAATAATTTACGTCTAACCAAGATCCTCCGTTATAACACTCTACTCCAAGTTGAGAAAGGAAGTGTTGTGCTTGTCCGCTTCTGTTTCCAGAGGCGCAACAGAGTACTAAAGGGGCTTTCAGTTTTTTTAATTCTTCTACTCTTTCTGGTATTTCATTTAGCGGAATATTAATGGAACCTACTACATTACCTCCCATAAATTCGCCGTGCGAACGGACATCTACAATGGTTCCTTCGTTTTCTTTGATTATTTTTTCTATGCTCATTTTGTTTAATTTATAAAGTTAGAATTAGTCTCAAAAGGAGCACTGTTATTCAATCGTATCTATTGTGTACTCTAATTTGATAAGACAAAAGTAGCACAAAGGAAAAACTTTGTCAGTAACTTTTGTTACACAAGCAAATATTTAACGTTCAACATTTAAAATGCTTATTTCCTAAATAGAAGTCACATAAAAAAAGCCTGTACGGAACAGGCTTCTTAAATAATTTATTTTTGGATCAAGAATTACATGCGTGGGTTTGAGATAGCATCGGCTTTAAAAGCTTTGTTGTTAATCGAAGCTATTGCCAACTCAGTTAAGCCAACGTCGGCTTTTTTATGCTCGTCAAGGGTCATAGCTAATAGATCAGCTGCTTTGTTTTCTCCCATTGTTTTTGCAAAAGCATGTAAAGTACCATAAGTTGCAATTTCATAATGTTTTATTTTTTGTTCAGAGGCAATTATACTAGCATCACGAACAATACCTTGATCTGTTTTATTGATCATTTCGTCACTCTCTTTTAGAATACCTGTTATTGCTTCGCATTTTTTTGCTGCAGGTTTGATACCGGTAACCTCAAATATTTTTTCCAATCTGGAAATGTGTTCATTAGTTTCCGTTAAGTGTTTATTTAGAGTAGTAGTTAATTCTGGAGTTGAAGCATTTTTTGCCATTTTAGGTAGTGTTTTGCTCAATATTTTTTCTGCATAATAAATATCCTTCAATCCCACTTCAAATAAATCTCTTAATCCATGAGCCGAATTTGTTTTTGCTGTTGTAGTTTCTACTATTTTTCCTGTTGGAGTTGCCATGATAATTGAATTTAAATATTAATATTTTGCTTTTTGTTTCTATTAAAATTAAAAAAAATAAGACAATAAAAACTGTTAATTAACTTAAAATCAATAAAATAGGCATTTTTTAACTAATAATAATAGGGTATTTCTTTATAATAACGACATGTGCTTTTTAGTATTGGGTTGTAGCTTTAATTTTCGGTTGTTACCAAAGTAAAAAGAGAGATATATAGCTTAGGTAATTTAAAGAAGTCTTGGACTTTAATGTCTGCATAAAAAATATAAGCCCATTTATGCCCTACTTGTTTCGGGTTAAATGAGCTTATTGTTGATTTTTTTTCGAAGTAAAAATCATGAAATATTAAAATTTAGATGCATGATTTGATTCTTTAATTAGGGCTGTTTTTCCATTTGTTCTAGCAGTCTGATTATTTTGTCTAATTTGTCGACTTCAATACTATTCAGTTTTGATGTCAGCGCTTCTATTTCTAGTTTTGCATCAAGATTAGTCTGATAGTCTGCTTGTGCTTGAGCACGGTCTCTTTCGTTTTGTCTGTTTTGAGACATCATGATAATCGGAGCTGCATAAGCCGCTTGAGTTGAGAACAGTAGATTAAGTAAAATAAAAGGATAGACATCCCAATGTTTCATAAAGGCGATTAGGTTTAAGGTCATCCAAAGAACGACTAAAACTGTTTGTACAATTATGAATTTCCACGACCCCATACTTTTAGCTACGGCATCGGCCAAACGGCTGCCAAATCCTAAGGTGTCAAAATGTTTTTGGTGCCAATTTTTTTTTGCTAACATAGTTCGTGTATTTGATAAAGGGTTATTAGATAGATTTAAATTTTATTTTTTTGCCATGGAAATTTACCTTCGAGTTCGACCTGCAATGATAAACTCATTATTGTTCTGATGAATACAATTAAGCCTAAAATCGATACTGATTCTAACGTTGGCTCTGCAACTACTGTAGCAATTATATCAGCAGCGATTAATATTTCAAGTCCTAAAAGTATTGATTTTCCCAGCGTTTGCCTCAATTCAATAAAGGGTTCTGGTTTTCTTTTATAAAATAGTACAAGTGACTTTACGAGGGAATAAACTACGCCTGTAAAAATAGTAATACACCCTATGATTTCAATAAATGCGGCGATGTAGTTTATAAATATTTTGATGGTTTCCATTTTGCTTAGTGATTAAAGTCCGCTATTAAAAGAGTTTGAATAATATATAGTCAGTTTATGGATTTACTGTGCTTCTTTTTCTATGCGCTATGATTATTAGAATTGTCATTAACAGTAGTGAAACTATGGAGGCCGCTAACGTCCCTAAGTCTAATCCTCCTTTTGCAACTGGTTTTGTCAAAAAGTCTCCGAAGGTGGCGCCAAATGGTCTTGTAAAAATGAAAGCAACCCAAAATAGCAGAATGTGGTTTATTTTTGTGGTATAATGTAAGGCTACAACAATTAGAATAACACCTGCTGTCACAAGGGCTCCATTTAAATAACTCAATCCAACTACATCACTTAAATAATCGCCAAAAGCCGTTCCTAAACTATTTGAAAAAAGGATAGCCAACCAATAATAGATTTCCTTATCTCTGTCAATAATAGGGTAGACATTTAGATTTTTGAATTTTTTTTGCCATAGTAGTAATGTCAATGCTAAGCAGCAAAATAAGATTAGGCTGCCTATAGTATAGCCTAAGTGTAAGCTTCGATCAATAAAATCAGATATTTCTGTTCCCAGCGTTGTTGTCGCGATAATAACCAACCAATAGAAAATAGGAATGTATTTTTTAGTGAATAACTGTATGGATAAAACTATAACAAAGAAAATTAGTGTGACAACTAAAGCGATTGTATAGCCTAGGTTAAGGGTTTGAGCGATATAATCACCCAAAGTTTCCCCTAAGGTTGTCGCAATAATTTTCATTAACCAAAACAGTAATGTGATTTGAGCTACTTTATTTATTCGTTCCATATCGTAAAAAATGTTATACTTGAAAGCAGCGACAAAATGAATCTAATTGACAGGTAAATATATAGTAAACTTCGTTTGTTTGTACAGTGCTGTACATTATGACGGAGTCATTTTATTGATTTCTAATAAGTATAGATGATAGTATTATTCTTTTATGTATTTATTGAGGTAACAGTCGTAACATTCATCGTTAAGGATTAATTGACTATCAGTTCTTACGAACGACTGTTTTGAATCATTTTCATAGACAATTAATTTTTTTTCTCCTCCAAAAATAGAATTTCCGGTTTGAATAGAATAAGATGATTCATAGACTAAAACCCCATCCATATATCTTTTTACTGTCGTGTTTGAGATATCTAGTTGAATTGATTTACCGGTTGATTGTGGTGTTGTCGTAATTCCAGCAATTCCACCAGAAGATTCCACCCAATTCCATTTTCCAATGATGGCTTTATTCTCGGAGTCGCTCGTATCTGTGGAACAACTGCTTATTGAAAATAGAATTAAGAGTAGGCACGCTAATTTTTTCATTATTTTAATTTTCGAAAGAAGGAAAAGAGGTCGTGTTTTGGTTGATTTATAACGCAATTCATTGCTATTTTATTTTGGTAGAACGGACAAGAGTTTAGATCAGATGGATAAAACTATTGATTCCTTTCTATAAGTTTCAGTAACGATTGCAAAATTTCTTGTCCTTCGGGCCAGTATTCTAATTTTGACTCGGAATTCAGATGGCCTTTCTCGCCAATATTTATAAAAGTACTTCCCCATTTTTCCGCCAGAAACTCAGCTCTTTCTACTGAAATATAAGGGTCATTGGAACTTGTAATTACTACTGTGGGAAAATCTAACTTTAATAGGGGAATGGGAGAGAAGTTTCTGGTTTGCTCGGGGGTATGCGCAGGAGAGTCTACATCTGCTGGTGCAACAAGCAAAGCTCCTACTATTTTGTGGATTTTGTTTTCTTTTGACCAATGACTGATTAATGAGCAGGCAAGGCTATGAGCAACAATGATGATTTCTCCTTCTGCAGATTCGATTGAAGAGTTTAAGCTTTCCAACCAATCTTTTAAAAGAGGATTGTCCCAATCCTTCTGAACTACTTTTTGAGAAGTTTCAAAATGCTGTAACCAATAGTTTTGCCAATGCGTCTCTCCTGAGTCTCCTAATCCGGGAACAATTAATATAGTGTGCTTCATGTTTTTTTTTATTTTAAGAGCAATTCTAAATTCAAAGACAATAACTTTCTGGTCTCTACAAATTGGGTTGCTTTCGCGCTTTTGATGTCTTATTCGTATTCACTTTACGATTAGTAGTAGCACACGCAACTACGAATCTATCATCTATTTCAAACTATCGTATACCGTTACAAAGCTAATGAATTCCATTTCTTTCCGTTATCATATTTTTTAATTTCATTAGCAGGAAAATGAGAGAATAGCCTTTTGTAATAATTGCGGCTGCTTTTTCTTTAATTTATATATTTGTAAAAAAACCATGCGTTATAAAATTGCGATACTAGTTCTCCTTAATAGTCTTTTGTTAGGGAGTTGTGCCTCAAAAAAAATTACAGATGCTTCTTATTTAGTGTCTTCGAAAGAAAACACAATAGAGGTGCCAAAGATGAATATTTTTGTTCCCAGAAATTCAAAAGCAAAACAGCTTCCTGTGTTGATCTTTGTACATGGAGGCTACTGGAATAGTGGACGAAAAGGAACTTATGATTTGTTAGGTCGAAACTTTGCACGCAAAGGAGTAGTTACTATTATTCCAGATTATACTTTGAGTCCAAATACGGATTATGACGGCATGGCCAAGCAAATTGCTGCCGTGATTCAATGGACGAAAGACAGTATTAGTAAATACAAGGGTAACCCAAATGCAGTCTTTGTAACCGGACATTCGGCTGGAGGGCATTTAGGGGCATTAGCAGTTATGAATCCGAAGTACGGAATTGATTCTAAGAGTATTTCCGGAATTATATTGAATGATGCCGCTGGATTAGATATGAAATATTATTTAGAGGAAAACCCACCTACTACCGAATACAATTATATAACAACTTGGACTAACTCACCAGCTAGATGGCAAGATGCCTCACCCATTTATTTTTTAGATAAAAACACGCCTCCTTTTTTAATTTATGTTGGCGATAAAACCTATGCTTCCATAAAAACAACTAACAAGCGCTTTATTGACGCCTTGCATCCGTTTCAGCCAGAAGTGAAAGCAATACCAATAAACAAAAAGCATGTTCCTATGGTTACTCAGTACTTTTATCCTTGGAGCGACCGTTTTGATGAGGTGATTGATTTTATGAAAAGTAACTTGAAATAAATGTTTTTTAAAATTAGTGAATAGTAAGGTAGGGTAAACTGGTTTATAGTTGTCTTACTATTGAAGTTACCAATGATTTACTATTGTACTAACACTAATTTTAAAATTATGAAAACAATTAAAGCCACATTAATACTAATGATTTTTTCTTTTGTGCCCAATGTGAATGCACAAGAAACCAGAGTTAATCATGATACCAAAGTAGAGACAAAACATAGTGTATCCTATTACCAACAAAGAGGTTTAGAAGATGCGCAATACGAACAAAAGTTTGAAGCAAAAAGCAAAACAGAGGAACGTACTTTTTGGGAGGAACAAAAACAGTACGAAAAGGAATTAAAGAAAAACGACAGAAGAGCTCATCGCGCTTATCTTCAAGGTAAAAAAGAAGGTTATGCAGCGCACCACGACCATTGTGATAGCCATTGTCATCACAGTGAGTATTGGTATCAGCATGCAGGATACTATTATTATGAATATAGGGAACCACGTTATGAGAATAGATCTTCCAGAACTACAGTGAATACACAAATAGGAGTGAGTACACCAAAGGTACGATTGGGGATTTTTTAATATAGAATTTACATGGAATAGCAATCAATTCAATATATAAGACCGCTTTTAAATTACTTTAAAAGCGGTCTTTTTTTGATTGTTTATTAAGGTGCCCTGAGTTATTTTGAATAATAAAAACGCTAAGTTATGTGTTGATTAATTAGATAAAAGTCGGTATGCGAGGACTATAAGAATAAAAATAAAAAAGCTGGTATAGATCAGTTTATTGTACTTCGCCAACCAATTAGGTAAAAAAATATCAAAGTTATCTTTAGTGGAGTCTGAATATTTTCTGGCAATGACCGTTATGGGACACATTGTTTTAAAAATAGCGAGAACAAGTCCTTCCAACAAAATAATTCCAATACCTATCCAAACCCATTTGTCAATTTTATTTGTAAATACAGCATAGAACAAGTAAAAAAGAACCACGTTGAAGAGTACCCAAATTACTGTATGTACTAATTTAATAATAGTGAGTTTGCTCATAGGGAATTGTTATTTGCATTTCAATATAGAAGCTCTTGTACAATACCGTTTTTGCAAAATAGTATTGAAGCTAAATTTAAGTTTTTTTTATACATCATCAAAGAGGAGGTCTTTTTTACTGTTGCCAAGACAAAGTAATTTCTATTTATTTACCAACTGACTTTTAACTCTACTTTGTAATTTCTGCCAAAACTTTCTTCCCGTTTTCATTCGTTGGATCTAATTCAACAGACTTTTTATAATTGAAGATAGCCAGTTTTTTATTTCCATTTTTCAAATAAGCTTCGCCCAAACTATCATACGCATTCCCTGATTTAGGAAACGCTTCTGCATTTAGTTTAAAAACTGCAACTGCTTCTTCTACTTTTTCAGATTGTAAGAACTGATAGCCTATGTTGTTCATTTCGTCTTCACTCAAGGCATAGTTATTTGCTTTTTTGTTTTCTTTGAATTTTTCCAGTCCAATAACTAATCCATCGTCACTAATGTCCTCAAGCAAGGAAGCTGCCAGTGACTTTTTTGGAAGGTCATATGGTTTGTCATAAAGTATATTTTGAATACTGGTAGTCATCTCGTTTAATACCGTGCCTCCTGTATTGTTTAATATAACTACTAAGTTTTTATCAGCTGGAATCCTTGAGATAATAGTATTGAATCCATTTATTCCTCCGCCGTGTGACGTAACTTTCAATTTATCGTTGGTTCCATTAGAAACTTCACCGATAAACCAACCATATCCATAGCTTTCGTTTCTAGCAGGCATGTAGCCAGTAAACAGTAAATCCATTGATTTAGGAGAAAGCAACTGATTAGTATAAAGTGCCTGGTCCCAAAGATATAAATCGTCTACCGTTGAATACAAAGAACCGGCGGCATAAGGAATGCCCATGTCAATATACGATGTGTTGCTATAATTGCGGCCTTTTTTATCATAACCGGATGCTCTGTTTTTTAGTATAATATCACTATGATCATATCCAGAATTAATCATTTTTAGTGGTGTAAGAATGTTTTCTTGTAAATAGTCTTCGTATGATTTACCCGAGACTTTTTCGATAATATAACCCAATAGAAAATATCCCGAATTACTGTAGCTAAATTTTTCACCTGGAGTAAAGTCAAGTGGCAAGTCAGCAAATGTTTTTACGAAGGCTTCTGGAGTCGAAGGATTTCTACTAAGATCTTTCGTGAAGTTAGGGAAAGAAGTGTAGTTTGAAATTCCTGCTGTGTGCGTAAGTAATTGGTGAATTGTTATTTTGTCTCCATTTGATTTTGGATAATCAGGTAAATAGGTTGTGATAGGTACGTCTAACTTTATCTTCCCTTGCTCGACTAGTTTAAGTGTTAGTACGGCAGTAAACTGTTTGGTAATCGAACCTAATCTGAATTTAGTGTTCACTTCATTAGGTAGATTCCATTCCATATTTGCCATTCCAAAACCTTTCTCATAGATGATTTTTCCATGCTCCGCTACCAGAACAGAACCGTTAAATTGTTCGTATTGTGAATAGGTATTCATCAATTGATCAATTTTTTCTGCTTTGGTTTGAGCAGTTGTGCTGTTTATAGGGACTAATTGCAATAATAACCCAATAACGATTGTCTTTGTTAAGGAAGCATTGGAAACTTGTTTCATATTTGATTGTTTAAGTGATTGATTGTTTATCATGAAAGATTTATAAGCTGTATTAACGCCTATCGTTTGATCTAAATAGTGCAAAACGAGAGCGACTTTGACCGCTGTTATTTGATGTCTTTACCGTTTTTCACTTGTCATGATAGTTAATTTAAATCAAATATAATGAATTTTCGTACACAGTAATAGTCACTCTATATTTGCTTTATTAAGGTTAAGTCTAAGCTAATCACTGATTGTTTTGTGATTCTCCTTTGGTTGTGCATTAGAGAATCATCCCAGGCTGTAAATAAATTTAGCTAATATTGAAGAATACTAGTTTAAAGTAAAAAACAAACCCCGTTTCAATTGCTTGAAACGGGGTTCTTTTTATAAGGTATTCTTTAAAATTGTTTATTGTAGGGTTCGTAACAGCGAACGCTTTTAATTTTTAGGCAATTCTATTTTATTTAAAGTAAAAGTCATGTTTGAAATATCGGCTGTAACTTCATTAATCTTGGAATTTGTGAAATACAAGTAGT
Source organism: uncultured Flavobacterium sp. (assembly GCF_963974175.1). Classification (GTDB taxonomy): domain Bacteria; phylum Bacteroidota; class Bacteroidia; order Flavobacteriales; family Flavobacteriaceae; genus Flavobacterium. The sequence goes on along the minus strand of NZ_CAXBBR010000008.1, from coordinate 37,600 downwards.
TGTTATAGATACTAAAGGTATCGGCCCATCTAATTTTTTCGCCTTCAACTAATGTGTGAATGCTACCATCTTGTTTTCGATACATAATTTTGTTGTTTTCTAAATCAGCAAAATATAAAGTGCCATTTTCATCAAGTATCATTCCATCTGGAGCCGATGTTTTGGCAACTAATTTCACTGATTTTTCTACTTCTTTATTAGTTCCATTGGCTAATACTTTGGTGGATACTGAATATAAACTATAACCCGTTAGAGCATGATAGTAGAGTAGGTCATTTTTTGTATCTAATGCAATTCCGTCAGAATTAATCGTATTCTCCCATTTTTTGTCGCCAAAAGTCAAATAGGCTTGCTCTGCTTTTGTAGAGAAATGATTGTCTAAGACTCTAGTAGTTAATCCAGTGGTCATGTCAATTACAATTAAACCCGCTCTACCAGAATCAGTACAATAGATTTTGTTATGTTTTTTGTCTACCCGTAAATCGTTAATGTAAGAATTAGGGTAGTAACTGCCTTTTTGTAAGAGATAGGTTTTTTCTAATTTGTTATCACTTAGATTAAAAACAAAAAGTCGGGGTGCGTCGAGAACGGCACCAAATAGAGGACTACGTGTGTCTAATATATAAAGCATGTTTTCGAAAGCAACGACAGATTGTACACCGATAAACTTATGATCTTCAACCGTGTTACCAATTTCCCAGGAATTCCATTCTTTATTAGGAAAGGCTATTTGCTGATTGTTTTTGGTAATTTCAACAACTGAATTGTCAACCCCTTTTCTCCATCGAGGGAAGTTTACGAAAATTCGTCCTGCGGTGCTCACGGTAACACCTGTAACTTGCTGTCCTACAAATTCAGCAACTTGCTGTACTTGTGCGGTAAGACCGTCAGCTTGTTTTGAAACTTCAGTTTCTATTTTCTTGTTCGTCGCTTCTTTGCAAGAAACAACCATTATAGAAAGACAGAGTAGGTAAAGGCTTTTTTTCATTTTAGTTAAATTTAAAAAAGTCCAATAGATTCTATTGGACTTTTTGTTTTTATTTTGTGTATGCTCCCGAAGAATAAGTTAGTTCATAACTGTGTGTGTATATTTCGAAAACAATTCCAAAAGGATCTTCTACGTAACACATTTTGAATGGTTTGTCTTTTGGATAATATTCTCTAATGGGCATTCTTTGTTTACCACCGTAAGATACAATTTTTTCGATGAGGTCTTCAATGTTTGGATCTTGTACACAAAAATGAAAAAGTCCCGTATTGAAAGGATTGAATTCTGGTGCTTCTTTGACTCCGTGAGGGAAAGAGAATAATTCGATTCCTATACCATCTGAAGTTGCTAAATGTGCAATTTCAAATTCTTCCCAATCTTCACCAAAAACGTCAATACACATTTGGCCAATAGCCGTTTCTTTTTCTTTCTTTACTGTAGAGGGTTCCATAATAATGTACCAGCCCATTACTTCGGAGTAGAATTTAACTGCCTCTTTTATATTTGGAACTGTAATCCCTATATGTGAAAATGATTTTGGGTAATTTGTATTTGTTGTCATATGTTATAGTATTTGATTGCAAAATTAGGCTATATTTGCATAAATAGCAAGAACTAACCATTAAGTGCTATAGTTACCTAAAAGAGTAAAATATATATTATCAATAGATTATAATTTAAAATGAGCGAAAAAAATTATTGTCCACTTAATTATACAATGAGTTTAATAGGGACTAAATGGAAACCTTTGATTTTATTTCATCTATTGGATGGAGGTTTGCGTTCCGGATTGCTGCAAAAGCAGATCTCCGGTATTTCAAATAAAATGTTTACCCAAACCGTCAGGGAATTAGAAAAGGATGGCCTTATTTCTAGAAAGGTTTTTCCGGTGGTTCCTCCAAAAGTAGAATACAAATTAAGCGAGAGAGGAAGATCGCTAGAAGCTATTCTGCGAAGCTTGGATGCTTGGGGTATTGAAGATGGCCCAAAATAGTTTAAGGAGGTTGTGCGAAAGCTATGGCTCTTGGACCTCCATAATTTTATTCAATCAACTTTAATTTTTTAAATGCTTCTTTCGTTGAATTTAGTCGAATGACTGGGAATTCATCCATATTGGTTTCTTGTTTTTCTACGTTTGTAGCGAAAAAATAAACAGAATTATTTGTTTCTAAATAGCCAACTAACCAACCATTATTTAAATCATTTCTCATGCCCCAACCTGATTTTCCGCTTAAAAGATAATTTTCCGTTTTCTCAATCTGCATTATGTCTTTCATTATATTTTCTGTCCTTTTTGTAATAGGTAATTGTGAAAAATATAATCGTTCTAAAAAATCAATTTGTTGCATTTGAGAAATTTTAGATTTCCCTTGCAGCCAAAAATTGTCGATTGTTAAAGTGTCGAAAACCATTCCGGGATAATTCAATTTTTTTAAATAGGTTTTCATTCTTTTTACCCCCACTTTTCTTGCTATTTCTTGATAGCAAGGAACGCAAGAAACTTGAAATGCTTTTTTGAACGATAAATCTTCTTCCCATTTTTTAAAGCGACGTTTTTCCCCATTCCATTTAAAAAGGGTAGAATCACTTTTGACTATTCCAGTTTCTAACGCAATAATTGAATTTGGAATTTTGAAAGTTGATGCTGGAATTATTCCAGTTTTCGCCCATGAAAAATCATTAGAATAATACGTTTTGTTATTTACAGCATAAATTAAAATGGAGCCTTTTACTTTTAAACTATCTAAAATAACCGAAAATTCAGGTTGTAGAATTTCCTTTGATTTTTGATTTTGGCAACTTCCACTAAATTTACAAATAATATTAAATTAAGAAGGAGAAATATTTTTTTCATGTTTTCATTTCAGGTTTTGCTATCTTGAAGATACCGCAAAATGTTTTCTGTCTTTGAATTAACGCGGGTTTTGAAGCATCAAGTTTTAATTTATTTGTAACGGTCATTAAAAACACAAAACTTTAAGCTTGTACGTCAGTCCGCGTAGATTAAAATCAGAGTTAGAGGACGTTTTTTAAGCCTTATAATCCTCATTATTTCGATACTATATATTTTCTTAAATCAGAGGTCAGAATATCACTTAATTCCTTTTTATTATTGGCAGCACTTTCAATAAAAGCAAATCCAAATACAGGATATTTATTTATATCTAATTCTCTAATTAAGACAGGTTTTTCAAAATCTTTAGCAAGATCTGAATAGTTAAATCTTAAAATATCCGAAGGGATTATTCCCGAATTATTATCCAAAATAACGACACTAAATATTTTAGTCTCTTTTCCTTTAAATATAGTATCCCAGTCCGGTTTTTTGTTTTCAAAAAAGCATTTGTATTCATTAAACCCTGCAGTTACTCCTAAAAGATCAGCAGTAGTACAAAAGCCACCGAATCGTAATGGGTTTATTTCAATAGGAATTATTTTTCCGTTTTTATCTATTCGTACTTCTGCATGAGCAGGGAAATTTTTTAAATTCAACTCTTTACCAATTTTACTTAAAAAATGTTCAAGTTCAACTTTATACTTTTCAATTATCTCTTTTGATGTTGAATAAACCCTATCACTTGTATCTGTGCCAGATGAAAAAAGGTGATGTAAAACGTTTAACAAAACAGCATCTCCATTGTTGTCGTAATAATAATCGATTGCGTACTCTTCTCCTTGAATAAATTCCTCGATAATAAAATAGCTTGTGTTTAATACATTTTCAGGAAATATACTTTTGAGTTTTTCTGGTTGTAATTGACTTTTAGCTTTTATCCAGTCTTTTTCATTTTCCACAATATGAACCCCTATACTAAAGAAGCCAACAGCAGGTTTAATTACAAACGGGAAACGGATTTCATCAGCAGTCAATCGTTGGATTTCGTCAATGCTTATTTGTTTGAAATAAAAGTCGGGAAATAGCCCTTTAATAAGTTCTCTAAACTTTACTTTATTTTTTAAAACTTTTAATTGACTTGATAATTCACTCTCTCCATAGTTTTGATCGATCCAGGCAAGAGCGTTCTCTGAATTGCTATAAATAGAAATTTGTAGATTCTTTTTTAGTAAGGCGATCGCTTCCTCTTCCTCGATCCATTGCAACGAATCATCTTGTACTAATTCTTTGGCTACTTTGGTCGCAATTATTTTAAAATTATTGTTTCTGATTGTATCAATTAGAAAGTCTGAAACAAATGGTTTGTCTATTAAAAACATACTATTTAGTTATTTTTTGTTTGTAATGTAAATCATATAGCCTTTGTTAAAACCATGTGCTTTTATTTCTCTTGTCAAACTGGTTTCATTGTCAAGCTACAACGTAGCATTACGAATTAAATAATATATTTTGATTCGTCGCCAGCCTTTAAAAAGAACTCATTTATTTCCTTCTTAAATCCAACTATATCTCGTTCTCTGTCCTTATATTGATCAATTAATTGTTCCAATTTATTTTTTATTTTGGCTAATTCTTCAATCCGTTTTTCTTTTTCTTCGTTTTGATACGTTAGCTCTTTATTAGCTATTATCAATTCAGCCGCACGTTTTGCTTTCTCCTCGCTTTGAAAGGCAAGTTCTATATTAGCAATTACTAATTCGGCTGCCCGTTTCTTTTTCTCTTCGCTTTGAAAATCCAATTCCAAATTAGCAATAATTAACTCGGCTACTCGCTTTCCTTTTTCTTCATTTTGAGTAAAAATCACTTTATAAGCATTGACTAATTCTTGCGTCAGTTGTTCACGTGTCTTGTCGTCAGTATCTTTTAAAGAATTTATGTAATGGAATTCTTGTTTTGGTTCCATTATTTCTTTAATGAGGTCATGCGCTATCTTATCCCTGCTGTCCATATTGATATTTATTCTTATTAAATGACTCTTCGTTTTTTTTTAGCATTGGCGAGAACGTTCAATCGCTTTGCCGTGTTTTGGGGTTTTAAAAAGGAGTATTTTCGGCTAAACGAAAATACGAATTAAAACGGAAATTCCACTAAAGCAAACACTATACCAAAATAGCAGTTGTGCGTTCGGCTTTTATTCTGTTTTGTTTAATGTCCAAATTATAGCTTTCTCTTTAGTTGCTCTAAAAATTGTGTTGTGTTTTTCTTTTGGTTCGGGTGAATAATTCCATTTTATATTTGGTTGATTTTCTGTCTTAAAAATTTCAGCTAAGCTGTTTGTATATTGTGAAATGTCTTCTGCACTTGAACCTGCGAACCAAATTCTTTTCTCAGTTTTAGGAAAAATTGCTAAATGTTCCTTTGCTGTTCTTACTAAGTAGTGATTATTCCACCAAATTGAAGGGTCAAATGCTATATAATTGTCAAACATATCAGGTGTCAGAAAAAAAGTCTCTACAACAAATAGACCTGACAATGATTCTCCTATAATACTTTTTTCAGAAGTTGTTCTATATCGTTTACTAATTTCAGGGAAAAGCTCTTCTTTAATAAAAGCTCTGAATTTTTCAGAACCACCAACAATTGGTGCAATTTCTTTGTCTTTAGCAATTTCTGTTGGACCTGATAAATCTCTTCTACGTTGTGTATTTGCAATACCTACTAAAATCATTGGTGGTATTTTTTTTGCTTTTATAAGTTCTGCAAGTGTATTTGCAATATGAGGAAAATCTTCGTCTATTATTCCTCCATCTGCCATATACATAACTGGCAAACAGTCTGTACTTGTTTTATATTCTGGTGGTGTCCAAACATTAATATTTCTTGTCTCTCCAACCTGTTTTGATTCTATTGTGAATTCATCGTGAGTTGGCACTGGGTCATTTGGTAGTTTAATATTTGAACAACTGCTAAGTGTCGCAAGTATAAGAAGTAAGTTGAAATAAATTAATTTCATATTTTTTGTGTTTAAAAATTTGTAAATATTCGTCTTAGAGTGTCATTTTGAGCTGATGCATAACGTTTTGCCACTTTGAGATCGCTGGAAATTCGTAACCGCTCAGTTTTCAGCTTAACGAAAAAGTGAGGAAAAACGTGTCTTGTGCCTTCGTAGTTCTTATCAAAACGTTTTATCAAAATATTTTCCGTTAAATTTATAAACTCCACCTTCTGCCATTCCAAAAAGCAAATTGTTACTGTTGTCTTTATATATGGACCAAATCATTGGGGTCGAAAGTTTCTTATTGATAGTGTAGTTTATTACAGTTTTGCCGTCATATCTCCAAGCTCCTGTATCTCTATCCCCAAACCAAATATTCCCTTCTGAATCTTCTTCAATTGCAAAAACGTGTTCCATTGTCCCGGCTGGTGATAGATTTCCATTTTTACTACTATTCTTTTGAATGAGTCCGTTTATCTCTGAAAAATGTATTGTTTTATCATGCTCTATTAGTAAAACTCCAATTCCATTATTTCCTATCCAAATTCGTCCTTTGGAATCTGCTAATACACTTCTTATGTGCAAATTCTCATTGGCTTTAAGTTTTAATTTTTCATGGTCAAAAATAGTTATCATTTTGCCATCATAACTAAATAACGCGCCATAAGTGGCTATCCAAACAGTACCGTTTTTATCTTTTGATAAATCGGTTACCCCGAATGAATTATTAGTATTTTTATTTTTGGGTTTTGGAAAAATTAAGTAGTTCGTCTTTTTCCCATCAAAACGATTTACTCCGTCTTTTTCGCCCGCATTGAACCATAAATCGCCACTGGTTTTGTTCCATTCCAATTTTTGGTTGTTTGTTGAAGTTGCATAAGTAGTAAACTTTTTCCCATTATAACTATTCACCCCGTTTGCAGTTCCAAGCCAGATAGTACCGTTTTTATCTTCTTCTATGGAACGGATTTGATTGTCGAGTAAACCATTAGTATTGTTGAAATATTGAAATGTTTTACCATCATAATAGCTAACTCCTTCCTGATGACTTCCAAACCAATAATTGCCTTTACTGTCTTGAAAGATAGCGCGGATTCCAGAAGTGAATTTTAAGGTGTCGGTTTTTGAAGTGCTTACATTTTCAGATTTATTAATTCCCTTTTCGGTTGGTTTCTTTTCAACACAAGAAAAGTTCAGAGATAATAAAATAAGCAGATATAACATTCTAAATAATTTGTTCATTCAGGTCTGTTTTTTAATATGACGCACAACGTCCAGCCACTAAAGCGGGTTTGGGACTAAATTAAGCCCTATTTTCGGATTTGCCCAATCGTCCCAAGTACAAAACCAAACTCTCATTAAGCTAAATACCCAAATCCGTTGTGGTAGCTGTTAGTGGTTGCCGAGCTTATTTAGTCTTTAATTTTTTCAAAATAGACGCTTTCACCGCTGTCAGGGTCTCCAATTATAAATTCAATTTTATAATCTCCAATTCCTCTATTAATTTTTGCTGAGCTTGAAATACTATCGCAATTAAACCAAATTTCATCATCTTCTTCATCAAAACGAAATTTTCCGTTTTTACATAAATCAATTTCGGGAATATTATCCATTGAGAAGTTTCCATTGCTTAAAAGTTTCAATTTATAATTTTCACTTGAAACGTATTTTCCTGCCAATTCTTCCAAATTTGGTTTAGTTGTTAAAATTTCAAAACCAATTGTATAAATAAATAAAGCTACAACAACTATAATTGGAATTGATAAAATTTTCAATCCTAAATTTGATAGTTTATCTTTTTGTTTAAATTTTCCACTTGCCAAAAGTATAATTCCAATAATTAGAGTCAAACACAAAGTAAAAATTGCCAATATAAAGAAAATGCTAAGAATCCACATAAATTGTTGTTGTTGTTGTTGTTGTTGTTGTTGTTGTTGTTGTTGTTGTTGTTGTTGTTTGTGTGTTTTTGATTTGGTAACCACTAACGTTATGCCACTTTGAGATCGCTGGAAATTCGTAACCGCTCAGTTTTCGGCTTAACGAAAACTTGAGGCGAAACGATAATTCCACTAAACTTTAGCTAGGTCAAAATAGCTGTTGGCAGTAGTTTTATTCTTTATACGGTTTTAAAGGTTTATAATTTAGATATCGTACATAAACACCTTCACCATCTATAATAGTATCTTTTTGTAATAATATTTCTTTTCCATTTTTGTCTTTTTCATAAACGGTTCTGTAATTACTATTGTTGACACTTGCAAACTCTACAAGGCTATCTTTTTTAATTCTTGTAAAAACTGTTGAACTTCCACCGTAAACTAGAAAAGCGTCAATACAGTCCAACTCTTTATTATAAAGCATATTTGGATAGTCTTGAGAATTAATAATTGAAATGAGTTCGCGTTCTTGTTCATCATAAATAAATAGTATTCTAACTTCATTTGCCATTCTTGCGGCACGTGCTGAAATAAAAGTAATATCATTTAGTTTGTCATTATTAAAATCACTTATGTTAGGGTCAAGGCTAATTAAATCTGTACTTTCATATAAGTATGTGTTTTGGATAAACCACTGATTTCGTCTTTTTGTGAAAAATTTTACAATTACGTATATATCTTCAAAAACCCTGTGTTTAATAATCTCAATTTTAGATTCTCCTCTTACTCCAATATTTGTACTATCAACAAAAGTTTCAATTATTTCTGTTTTTTGAATTGTTGTGTCAATAGTTTTAGAGTTGTCAATTGCTTGAAGGGTATAATTATTTCCGTTTTTATTTTGTTTAGTTGAACAAGAAACAAGGAAGATTATAGTTAAAACAAAGATATATTTCATTTTTGCATTTCGGTTTTTAAAAATTACTGCCAACGTTTCGCCACTTTGAAATGGCTGGAAATTCGTAACCGCTCAATTTTCGGCTTAACGAAAAAGTGAAGCGAAACGGTAATTCCACTACAGTCCTAAATACGGCAAAAATGGTGTTGGCAGCTGGTTTTATTTTTTCTTATATAAAAATCTTTCTCCAGAATCTGGGTCTCCAATAAAATTCCAAATTATAATTCCGTCGTCTTGAAAGTATAAATCGTATGAAATTGACATTCCGTTTTCATATAAGTTACTTTTATTAAAACTCATTTCTAAAACCCAATTTTCTCCATTAAAATCTTTTCCGATTTTCCAAGTTCCGCTAGTATTAACATACTTTTCTGTGGTTTGGTCAAATACATTTATAAAATTCGGCAGGTTTGATATTTCAAAAGTGCCATTTTTCTTTAAATTCAGCACAATTTTTTTCTTTTCGTAACCTTTTCGTTCAATTAAGTCGTAGCTAAATTTATCAACGTCCCAAATTCCACACATTTCTGTCTGAGTAGGTTTTTCTGTAATATTTTTTGTGGTAATTCCGTTTACTGGACTCACATTGAAATATCTGCAACTAGTTAAAGTCAAAAATATCAGTAGACAAATAATTCTTTTCATTTTAGATTATCAATTTGAATTCTGTTTGGCCAACTTGCTGCCACCTTGTATAGACTCGCTACACAGTAGCGTATTTATTTCAAATATATAATTAATATTTTTATCGCAAATCATCAAATGGAGTTTTAGTTTTAATCGTCTGCGTCGAACGAAATGTTCTTCTACAGGTAGCCGCTCTGGCGATAATCTAAACTCTACATGTAAAACGGAGAATTATTTTTTTACTTTGGCTTCAATTTCAGGTAGTTTCTTTATGTACTCTTCGGCGCTCCATGTCATTCCCCAATTTGAAATGTAGTCTTGGAGTTTTCCAAGCCCAACCTCGGCCCGTCTCTTATCGACATTAATGGCATCTTCAAGAGGTAAAACGAAATATTCTTTGGTGTCTTTGTCACGGCTAACTTGGCTTCCGTAAATTTGTCGCTTGCCTTGTCCTAAGGCGACTCTGTCTTCAAGAAGTGCTAAACTACTACCTTGTGCTTTACGATTTTTTACAGCTTCTCGCATCATTGGCAAATACTTTTCTTGTGTTGCTTGGTCAGAATGTTGAATTACGAGAAATAAAGTTGAGTTCCCTTGTCCACCAACTATGTCAGTGCCTAACCAACCCTGTTTGTCAAGTATTGCTTTTACTTTTGTCAAATTTATTGAATCTTTCTCGTGTATGATTTTCCTATGGTCTTTCATTTCTTTTGATTCCCAACCGTATTTTTTCTCTATTGCATCAGTTTGTTGTCTGTATTTTTGGTCTTCCTGATAGATTGTATCTAAAACAGCAACAAGGGGTTTGTCTAAGTTTTCTTCTGCCTTTTCTTTGTTTTTTGTGACTAACTTAATTATTTTATTCCATCTCTTGTCAGAGTGAAGTACGTCTAAATCAGTATCGGTTGAAATATGTCCCAGGTTGACATAAGTACCGTTTCTGGCGATTATAAATAGTTGTGAAAAAGAGGAATCAATTTTATTTGCTAATGCCCAAGAACAGGCGGCATTATACCTATCAGATGTTTGCTCTTTGTTTTCGAAAACAGCAAACGCTTCTGAATATTTTTCAGCTGATTGTAAGTACTCTTTTGTCTTATATAGTTTCCAAGCCTCGTTGATTAAAGAGGCGTATTTTTCTTTGTCTTGACCAAAAGAGGTATTGAACAGTAGAAGACCAATAATTACAAGAAGTGTTGTTTTTTTCATTTGTTTTTTTTTAATGTATGTGTCTTTGCTTATTTGTCCTCGTTTATAATGAAAAGCTAGTTTTCATTTAGATTCTCATCCTTTGTCAACTACAGGATAATGGATTACGCTAACAAACATAATCAAATTACGTAATAAAACTATTACTTATTTATAGTATAGATTTGTTTTTTTGAACTGGTTATTATAGAATTATATTTTTTTGCGTGAGGGATAGCAGTGGAAATCCTTTATCGTCTCGTTCTTAAAACGAGACGAGAAAGATTGTAGCGTATAGCCCGACCGGAGTGAAATTGCGAAGAGGAACGAGGAAGCAATCACGAAGGGCACGCCCAAATGATTCTAGAACGATAAATAGTAATTTAGGACTTTAACAATCCCTTTTTAGCAGGAAATCCTAAATCTTAATTAATTTTTGTAATTATCTAATTTTCAAATTGTCGAATTAACCTATCTTTGCGCTCCCGAATGGTCGGGAGAAAAACGTTACTATGAAGTTTGATTTATTACAAAAAGATCCGCAGACGAAAGCCAGAGCGGGAAGCATTACTACTGATCACGGTGTTATAGAGACACCTATTTTTATGCCTGTTGGTACCGTAGCCTCTGTAAAAGGGGTGCACCAAAGGGAATTGAAAGAAGATATAAACCCAGATATTATCCTGGGAAACACTTACCATTTATATTTGCGCCCACAAATGGAGATCCTGGAGAAAGCCGGTGGTTTGCATAAATTTATGAATTGGGACCGTAATATTTTGACGGATTCTGGTGGATACCAAGTGTATTCGCTCTCGGCAAATAGAAAAATAAAAGAAGAAGGAGTAAAGTTCAAATCGCATATTGACGGTTCGTTCCACTTTTTTACTCCAGAGAATGTGATGGAAATTCAGCGTACCATAGGTGCCGATATTATCATGGCATTTGATGAATGTACGCCTTATCCTTGTGATTACCGTTATGCACAGCGCTCGATGAAAATGACACACCGCTGGTTAGACCGTTGTGTGGACCATTTAGATAAAGTGCCTGTAAAATATGGTTATGAACAAGCCTTTTTTCCTATTGTACAGGGAAGTTGTTATAAAGATTTGCGTCAACAATCAGCTGAATATATTGCTAATTCAAACCAAGTAGGAAACGCAATTGGCGGACTTTCAGTAGGGGAACCTGCAGAAGAGATGTATGCCATGACCGAGATCGTTTGTGAAATTTTACCAGAAGACAAACCCCGTTACTTGATGGGCGTGGGAACTCCGATAAATATTTTAGAAAATATAGCTTTAGGAGTGGATATGTTTGACTGTGTGATGCCTACACGTAATGCTAGAAACGGAATGTTGTTTACGGCTAACGGTACGATTAACATTAAAAATAAAAAATGGGCTGATGATTTTTCTCCTATTGATGAAATGGCAATCACGTATGTGGATACAGAGTATACTAAAGCGTATTTGCGTCACTTGTTTGCCGCTAATGAATACTTAGGAAAACAAATTGCTACGATCCATAATCTTGGGTTTTATATGTGGTTGGTTCGTGAGGCCAGAAAACATATCTTAGCTGGCGATTTTAGAACTTGGAAAGAAATGATGGTGAAGAATATGAGCCAGAGATTATAAAAAAATGTTTAAAGTTTTTAAGTTTAAAGTTTAAAACTCCTAGCGTGATTTTGCAACTGTTCTAAACCTTAAACTTTTAAACCGTAAACCTTAAACTTTTTAAAATGCTTTCAATAATTGATAAATATATTCTGAAAAGATACCTGGCCACTTTTGGGGCTATGTTGTTTATGTTTATTCCTATCGGGATTGTTATTGATGTATCAGAGAAGGTGAATAAGATGATTGAAAACAAGGTGCCCATTTTAGATATTGCAATCTATTATTATCATTTTACAATCTATTTTGCCAATTCTTTATTCCCAATATTTCTGTTTTTATCGATTATTTGGTTTACCTCAAAACTGGCTAATAATACGGAGATTATTGCGATTTTAAGTTCGGGAATCTCGTTCACCCGTTTTTTGAGACCTTATATTTTTGGGGCTTCGCTTATTTCAGTTTTTGTTTTGATTATGGGATTCTATGTAGTTCCGGCATCAAGTGAAGGATTTAATAACTTTAGATATACGTATCTAAAAGGTGGAGGTCAGGAGCAGATGCGCGGTGACAATACCGATGTGTACCGACAAATTAACGACAATGAGTTTCTCTATGTAAACAGTTTTAACGCACAATCGAAAGTGGCGTTTAATTTTGCCCTAGAGAAATTTGATAAAGAAAAACTGGTTTCTAAGGTTACTGCCAGCAGAATAAAATGGAATCCAGAGGATAGTACATACACCATGTACGATTACACTAAAAGAACGGTAGGCCTACTAGGCGATAAGATTGAAAAAATGCCAGAGAAAAAAACCAAATTCAGTTTTGATCTCGAAGATTTGACTCCGGTAATTTATATTGCAGAAACCTTGAGTTTAGATAAGCTGTATCAATTTATTGATAAAGAAAGAAAGCGGGGTTCTTCTAATATCAATATCTACTTAGTGGTTTTATATAAAAAGTACAGCGTACCTGTTTCGGCATTTATATTAACGATAATCGCCGTTTCTGTTTCATATAAGAAAAGAAGGGGAGGAATGGGGATGAACTTGACCATTGGTATCGCGATTGCTTTTGGCTATGTGTTTTTTGATAAAATATTTGGTACGTTAGCTGAGAAATCTACTTTTTCTCCACTATTGGCCGTGTGGTTTCCCAACGTTATTTTCGGAATATTAGCGATTTTTTTACTACGCAATGCAAAACGATAAATTAAAAAGTTACATCAGCCTTCATCTAATTGTATTTATTTGGGGTTTTACAGCTATTTTAGGCGCTTTAATTACAATTACTGCCGATGCCATTGTTTGGTATCGCATGCTCTTAGCAGCGGTGTTCTTATTCGTCTTTATCCTTTTTAAGAAAAAACCCTTCCGAATTCCATTAAACTCCTTTTTGAAATTAATCTTCGTGGGATTCCTGATTGCGATGCACTGGATTACTTTTTTTCATGCCATTCATGTTTCTAATGTTTCCATAACGCTTTCTGTTTTTTCATTGGGTGCTTTTTTTGCTTCTTTGTTAGAGCCGCTTTTTTATGGTCGAAAGGTGTTGTGGTACGAAGTATTCTTTGGACTCATAATAATAGCTGGATTAGGTATGATCATGAAAGTAGAAGTAAATTACCTAAACGGAATGTTGTATGCTTTAGTTTCCATTATTTTAGGGGTTTTGTTTACCCTCATGAATGGAAAATTAATTAGAAATCATGATGCTACCGTAATCTCTTTTTATGAGTTTATTGCAGGTGTCTTTTTTATATCTATTTATTTTTTATACCAAAATAAATTTACTGCGGAGTTCTTTGTACTGAGCTTTAACAACTGGGTCTTGATGCTGATTTTAGCATCAATATGTACGGCTTATGCTTTTACAGCCTCTGTGAAAGTAATGGAAAAACTGAGTCCGTATACGGTGATGTTGACTACAAACCTAGAACCAGTGTATGGAATTATTTTAGCCTATTTCATCATTGGTGGAAAAGAAAAAATGAGCGTTTCCTTTTATGTAGGTGCTATAATTATCATTATTACCGTAATCTTAAACGGGATAATTAAACACAAGGCAGGGAAAAAGTCGGCAGCATCTATTGAGGATGCCAGTCCTGCTGACTTGATATAAGTTTGACTAATTTTCAGATGATTTTCTATGCTTTTTCTGGAGGAAGTATATCGGCTTCGAACCTAAGAAAATCGATTTGATTTTATCATAAAGAGGATCGCGGTCGAATAAAGCGGTAAAGTTTTTATTTAAGATTACGCAGATTGACTCCTTGATAAATAGCAGTAGGCGAAGTAGTTAAATTTCACTAGATTTACAATTGCTACTTTGCAATTCATAAATGAAAAAGAACAAGAAAATAATTGGTTTCTCGCTGCTAGCGCTTCTCTTAGTATTCATGGGTAAATATGTTTACGACATGAATATCAATCATAATTTTGAGACCATCACGGAAGGGAAGGTTTATAAATCAGGAGTTATTCCTCCTGATGAAATTGAAAGCTATGTCAAGAAATATCATATTAAATCTATTGTAGATTTGCGGATGCCGGGAACGAATGATCTGGCTTTAAATCCTGAAAAAATTGGAGAAATCCAAGCCGAAAAAAATGCTGTTGCAAAAATCAAAGGGGTAAATTATTTTAGTAATCCATCAGAACAGGTTCCAAACGATAAAAACATCGAAGTCTTTGCGGAAATAATGGACAATAAGGCCAATTATCCGGTGCTGATTCATTGTTATCATGGTACAGGAAGGGCTGAGTTGTACTCTGCTTTGTACCGAATCGAATATGAAGGCTTTACTAATGAAGCAGCACGTCAAGGAGTGAGAACGTTAGTGAAATTTAGTTCTTTTGATGACGGAACTCCTAAAGGTGAATACCTAAAGGCATATAAGTCAAGGATGGAATTAGCCACTGGAAAACAATGACATAAACTAAAGAGTTGAGTTTTAAACCTGTATTTAAATATTTCTAAAAAAGTCATTCTTATAGAAGGGTAAATTAGATTTATTTGTATTTTGGTCTCACTTTTAAATCAATGAGAACTCCAGGTTTTACAAAGAATTTAAGGGTTAAATTAAGGTTTTAAAATGCCTTTTAGGAGTAAAATAAAAAATAAACGACAGCAAACGATTTAAAATTTTATATTTGCAGTTCCAAATAAAAAACAAAAACGCACAAATCCTATGGAATATTTAGATTTTGAGCTTCCAATAAAAGAACTAGAAGATCAGTTAGAAAAATGTATCGTTATTGGTAAAGAATCAGATGTTGATGTTACAAATACTTGTAAGCAAATCAATAAGAAGCTAATAGATACCAAAAAGACTATTTATAAAAATTTGACAGCATGGCAACGTGTACAATTGTCGAGACATCCAAACAGGCCGTATACATTAGATCATGTAAGAGCACTTTGCGGTGATACTTTTCTGGAACTTCACGGAGACAGAGGCTTTAAAGATGATAAAGCGATGATTGGTGGTTTGGGAAAAATTGGCGGTCAGTCTTTTATGATTGTTGGTCAACAAAAAGGGTATAACACAAAGACTCGTCAATACAGAAACTTTGGGATGGCAAATCCGGAAGGATATAGAAAAGCTTTGCGTTTAATGAAAATGGCAGAGAAATTCGGTATACCTGTTCTGACACTTATAGATACTCCGGGTGCTTATCCAGGACTTGAAGCGGAAGAACGCGGACAAGGAGAAGCAATCGCTAGAAATATATTTGAAATGGTTCGCCTTAAGGTGCCTATTATCACTGTTATTGTTGGTGAAGGAGCTTCAGGTGGTGCATTAGGAATAGGAGTGGGAGATCGCGTTTATATGCTTGAAAACACTTGGTATTCTGTAATTTCTCCAGAATCTTGTTCTTCTATTTTATGGAAAAGCTGGGAGTATAAAGAAATTGCTGCCGAAGCATTAAAATTGACTTCTTCAGACATGAAAAGGCAAAAATTAATTGACGATATTATACCAGAACCATTAGGAGGAGCTCACTACGATAGAGAAACAACTTTTACAACTGTGGAAGAATATATCATGAAAGGATTTAATGAACTTAAAGACTTATCAACAAAAGACTTAATCGCTCAGAGAATGGATAAATACAGTAAAATGGGTGAATACAAAGAGTAAAATCTTACAAATTTAAAAAAATCCGAAGCCCAACAGTTTCGGATTTTTTTTTGGTTATAAACAAAAATCAGTTAGTTATAAACAATTATTTGTAATAAGTCAACAGGAATATTTTTTAATTTTTTGTTACTTTCGCTACATGGAAAACTTCAGGAATATAAACCCCGTTAAGGTCGACAAAACAACAATTATAAACTTGGAAAAAGGGAAACTGCCTCCACAGGTTTTAGAGTTGGAAGAAGCCGTTCTTGGGGCTATGATGATTGATAAAAAAGGAGTAGATGATGTTATTGATATTCTATCTCCTGATGCTTTTTATAAAGATGCTCACAAACATATTTTTGAGGCAATCGTTCAGTTGTTTACGGAAACACAGCCTATCGATTTACTGACGGTATCAGCACAGTTAAAGAAAAATGCGAAGTTAGATTTAGCGGGTGGTGATTTTTATTTAATCCAGCTTACGCAAAAGATATCCTCATCAGCACATATCGAGTTTCACTCTAGAATTATTCTTCAAAAATTCATTCAACGTAGTTTAATACGGATTTCTTCGGAAATAATCGAAGAATCCTATGATGAGAGTACGGATGTTTTTGATTTATTGGACAGAGCGGAATCGAAGCTCTATGAAGTTACTCAAGGAAATATAAAACGAAGTTCTGAAACTGCTCAAAGTTTAGTACTACAGGCTAAAAAACGAATTGAAGAAATTGCAGGACAAGAAGGTTTAAGTGGTGTAGCCACAGGATTTGAAAAGTTAGATAAAATTACTTCAGGTTGGCAGCCTAGTGATTTAATTATTATCGCAGCTAGACCGGCGATGGGTAAGACTGCGTTTGTATTGTCAATGGCAAGGAATATGGCTATTGATTATGGAATGCCAGTTGCCTTGTTTTCATTAGAGATGGCATCTGTACAATTAATTACGCGTTTGATTTCATCTGAAACTGGATTGTCTTCAGAGAAATTGCGTACTGGTAAATTAGAAAAGCACGAATGGGAACAATTGAGTACTAAGGTTAAAAACTTAGAGAAAGCTCCTTTGTTTATTGATGATACTCCTTCACTGTCTATTTTTGATTTAAGAGCTAAAGCGAGACGTTTGGTGTCACAACATGGAATCCGAATCATTATTGTGGATTACTTGCAATTAATGACTGCCGGAGGAAATGGTAAAGGTGGTGGAAACAGAGAGCAGGAAATATCAACAATTTCCCGAAACTTAAAAGCATTAGCAAAAGAACTTAATGTTCCCGTAATAGCGCTTTCACAGCTATCGCGTGCGGTTGAAACCCGTGGATCTAGTAAAAGACCTTTACTTTCTGACCTTCGTGAATCGGGTGCGATTGAGCAAGATGCCGATATTGTATCGTTTTTATACCGTCCGGAATATTATAAAATTGACGAATGGGATGATGATGAAGCTTCTCCTACTGCAGGGCAGGCAGAGATAATGATTGCTAAGCACCGTAATGGTAGTATTGAAAACGTTCGTTTGAAGTTCATTGGACATTTAGGTAAGTTTGATAACTTAGAAGATCATAGTGGTAATTATGATGATTTACCTTCTTCTATGAATGACGATGATAATCCCTTTATAACTAAAAATTTACCTTCGGCACACGAAGCATTCGGGAGTAACCTGAATGACGACGACGACGACAGTGACATGCCTTTTTAGAAAATATCACAAGCCTATTTTTATAGGCTTTTTTAATACCTTATATAGCTGAATTTCTTTATAATTGTTACTAATTTTTTGATGTTAGTGTAATTAAGTTCCTATTTCTTTAAATTTATTTTAGTAGTTTAGCTCTCCTATTAATCAAGTTTAACTATTTATTCATCAGTAAATTATAAATATATGTCAGAAAAAAATTTCCAACAAGATATTATTGTGCCTGTAAAAGAAGCAGAAGTATGGACGAAAAACTATCGAGAGGATACAACGATAGAAGAGAGTAAGAAAAAGGTAAACTCTTTTGTAATTTTAAGAGAAACTCTAGAGATGGTTTTGGAGCTTGAAACTACAGCGGTTAGAGCATATATAGGGATCAATGATAAAAAGCAAAAGACTTTGTTATTTGTAGGTGCAGAATGGGACGAAGCAGCACAGGTTTATCGAGATGTCTTTGGACCAAATGAACTTGGATTAAATAGTGCTGAGGAAGGTATTGTTTACGATTTTACAGAGCCTAGTCCTCCAAATAAAGGTGATGACACAAGTCCATTAAATCAGTAAATTGTAGGGTTATATGTATACTACATTTGTAAATATAAGCTATGTTTTACTGTTTCTTAATTTTATTTTATATGTGATGCGTTTTTATAAAAACAGCAAACCCTATAAAATTTTTACTTATTATCTTTTTTTAATAATTACTGTTCAGGTTATAGCTCATATCTGTACTGAACTGTATGGCGATAATCTGTTTTTATCCCATTTTTATTTTGTAGGTCAATTTATATGTTTGAATCTTTTTTATAAATCCATTTACAAATTAGACTGGCAAAAAAAAATGGCTAATAGTCTTCTTCTAGGTGGACTTACAGTAATTGGTATTCAGTATTTAATTGATCCAGCTGCTTTTTTTAAGTTTAATAAACTTGAAATTGTTGTTACCTCTTTTCTTATAGTAATTTTAGCTGTTATACATTTGTATAATATGTTGTCAGAAAAAAAAGAATTCTACCATGCAACCATTGGGATAATATTTTATTTGTTCAGTAGTACAGTTCTTTTTTTAGTAGGCAATTTAATGGAAATGTTAGGCGATAAATATCATTTCTTCCCATGGACTATTAATGCTTTCCTGGTGATTTTATATCATTTATTTATCCTTTATGAGTGGAAGGTGAGCTTTTATAAAACAGCAATCTCATCAGATATAGATGCAACAGAACCAGTTTCTTGAAGGAAGGAGTAGATAACGAATTTTGTTATTTATTTGTAAGGAATGGGTTGCTTCTGTTGTTTTAATTTAAAATTATTTTTGATATTTTAAA
Source organism: uncultured Flavobacterium sp. (assembly GCF_963974175.1). GTDB lineage: Bacteria > Bacteroidota > Bacteroidia > Flavobacteriales > Flavobacteriaceae > Flavobacterium. Next base: position 18,352 of record NZ_CAXBBR010000008.1, on the reverse strand, counting down.
ACTAGTAATTTTAAGCTGTTTTTAATAGTATAAAAAGTAGTGTTTTAGGTGTTAAAATTATAAATTACACTAATTTAGCGGATGCTTTTAAATTAACGCCAAGATTCTAAGGATTTAATAAAACTAAAATGTCAAAAGAAACAGAACCCAATAAAGGAACTATTGAAATTGGAGTATTAATCAATGCTATTCCTTTAAAAAAGGTTCAAAAATGGGCTAAACGTTGGGAGAAAAAGCAAGTGCATAATAGAAAGCTCAATGTTGCGGAGGATGATTTTTATGAATTTATGCAGTCTTGGTCTTTAGTTTGTAATACTAATAGTCCAATACAATTATAATGATGAGCTACATTTGGCATTTAATAGCAAATATTGGTTATTTTCTTTTATTTGTAAATTTAGTATTGTTTAGTATTCGATTAGGTACTCATGGCAAAGCCAATAAAATCTTTATGGTTTATCTGTTAGTCATTTTGGTTATCCAACTGGTTTCTGCTTATTTATCCTCCTTGAGAATTTATAACCTATTTTTATCTCATTTTTATTTCGTTGGCCAATTTATACTTCTAAGCCTGTTTTATAAATCACTTTTTAAAAATCATTTACAAAAGAAAATTATTAATATCGGTTATGTATGTTGCGTCGTTATTTTAGGAATTCAGTATGGTCTTGAACCCAATTTGTTTTTTAGTTTTAATTTATTCGAAATATTTATTACCTCTTTCTTATTGATTGTATATGGAGTTTTTCATTTTTATAATATGCTAACTGATAAGAAGGAATTCTATTATATCAATATGGGAATTTTATTTTACTTATTTGGTAGTACAATTTTGTTTTTAGTTGGGAATTTCATCGTTAATATGAGCGGAAATTGGAATAAAATTACTTGGGTGACTAACTCGTTTTTATATGTTATTTATCAATTATTTATTATGTTTGAATGGTATAAAAGTTTTTATAAAAAACCAATCCAATTGAAAAAAAACAATAATTAAGATGAAAATGAATCCAGTTTATGAGAGAGAAATCGTTACAATAATATTGTACACTTCTGTCTTTTTTATAATCCTAGCAGTCGTATTGATTTTGTTTTTCTATTATTCTCGAAAGAAGATTCTCCAAAAAGAATTTGAGAAGAAAGATTTAGAAATTCAGCATCAAAAAGAACAATTGCGCGCCGTAATTATCACCCAAGAAGAAGAACGCAAAAGGATTGCACAGGATTTACACGATGACATCAGTTCGAAACTTAATATTGTTTCCTTAAACAGTCACTTGCTAAAGACACCTAATTTAACGGCAAAAGAGACGCTTGAAATTACTGGCAATATAATTGAACTTACCGCCAAAGCTTTAGAAAACACAAGAAGAATTGCTCATGATTTATTACCTCCGGTATTCGATAAATTTGGCCTTCATGCAGGAATTGAAGAACTCTGCTCTGAGTTTAACAGTAGTAAAGCAGTACGAGTCGATTATCAAAATAATCTGGAGTTTGATGATGCTGATAAAGAGAAGGACCTTCATGTGTTTAGAATATTACAGGAATTAATGAATAATTCCGTGCGTCATGGTAAAGCGTCTGAAATTACGCTTTCATTTGGGGAGAATGAAGTGGGGAGATATTTTAGATACACAGATAATGGAGTAGGTTTTGATATAAAAGACAAAAAGAACCAAAATGGTCTGGGAATGAAAAATATTGGGAGCAGAGTTGATTTTTTAAATGCTACTCTGACCGTTGATTCTAAGATTGGCAAAGGAATTAGTGTACTATTAAATTTTTAGAATATGAATGACACCATAAAAATTGTCTTAGTAGATGATGAAGTTCTTTTTAGAAAAGGAATTTCCTTTTTATTAGGTAGAGAAGAAAACATAGAAATTATTCACGAGGCTTCAAATGGATTAGAGCTGATTTCCTTTTTAAAAGAAAGTAGTCAGTTGCCTGATATTATTATAACAGATTTAAAAATGCCTTTGTTGAATGGTGTTGAAGCAACAAAAATTATTCATAAAGATTTTCCTCAAATTAAAATTATTGCTTTGACTAGTTATGATTCGAAATCTTTTGTTGCTAATATGATAGATATTGGTGCCGTTTCTTATATCGTAAAAAATGCGACTCCACAGGAGTTGTTAAGAACGATTCAAGAAGTGGCGAATAAAGGGTTCTATTATAATGATACGGTAATGAAAATTATTCAGGATACTGTGTTGACGTCTAAGAATAACAAAAGTAAATTAGATAGTGGCTTTCTTACTTCTAGAGAATTAGAAGTGTTGCAACTGATATGCGATCAAAAAACAACAATAGAAATTGGAGAGAAACTGTTTATAAGTCCAAGGACAGTTGAAGGGCATAGGAATAATTTATTGCTTAAAACAGAATCTAGAAATATTGCAGGATTAGTAGTCTTTGCGATTCAAAATGAAATTGCTTCGATAACTATTTAACCCGTTTTAATAGAGGTAAATTATAAACTAAGGAATAGGAAAGATAAAATATAGAAAGATAGAATAAGGATTACTAAAACTCCTATTCCTAGTTTTCTGAAGATACTGGATCGATCAGACGGCTTGTTATTATCAATGAAGTTCATAACCATTTTTTTATCTGTTTATATTAATATAAAGTAACAGTTCAAATTTAAGAATTGTAATTAGGTTGACTATAGGTAGTTTTACCTGTTTTTTAATTATTTGTATTCTACACTTTGTTTTAAGCAATTTCTTGTAATCAATAATGTTATAACTGAATTGATTTAAAAAGTGAAATTTGAGCAGTATAAAACTTTTCCTTTTCTATCTTTGATTTAAAATCTTATATAATGATTTCTAAAAGAGTATTTTTTGTTTTAGTTTTTCTAGTGTCGATTGCAGCAAAAGCATCTTTTATTTTGTTGCCGATGGACGAAAATACGCAACAAAACCACCTGAAAGCGTATGGAATTACTTTTTGGTGTTTAGAAAAAAAGTTTAAAGCCAGTTGGTTACTCAACTACCGTGGTGGTTCTTTTCTATTGCCTGATGCTCCAGAAATTCGTAAGGAATGCCAAATTAGAGGGGTGAGTTTTGAAGTTCTTTCAGACAGTGAAGAAGCGAGGATTTTAGATGAAATATCGAGCCCATCTCAAAACATGGAAACGGTGATCCTCGAGAAAGCACCTAGAATTGCCGTTTATACACCTAAAGGAAAACAACTTTGGGATGATGCCGTAACACTCGTTTTAACCTATGCCGAAATTCCATTTACACCCATATACGATGAAGAAGTCCTAAGCGACCAATTAGTGCTTTATGACTGGTTGCATTTACATCATGAAGATTTTACGGGACAATACGGGAAGTTTTTTGGCGCCTACAGAAATGTACCTTGGTATATTGAGGATAAGAAAGAGGCAGAGGAGTTAGCATCCAAATTAGGTTTTGCAAAAGTTTCAGAGGAAAAAGGAGCTGTAGCAAAAAAAATAAGAAATTTTGTTGTTGGAGGAGGGTTCATGTTTGCTATGTGTTCCGCTACAGACAGTTTTGATATTGCTTTGGCAGCTGATGGAGTAGATATTTGTGAACCGATGTTTGATGGAGACCCAAGTGATGCCAATTATCAGTCTAGCATGAATTATGGGAATACTTTTGCTTTTAAAGATTTTATTTTAGAAAGAAAACCGGATAAATATGAATTTTCAGATATTGATATGACGGAGAAACGGCGTATTCCAATGGATAAAGATTATTTTACCTTAATGGAGTTTTCCGCTAAATGGGATCCTATTCCAAGTATGCTGTGTCAAAATCATACCCAACTTGTAAAGGGTTTTATGGGACAGACTACTTCTTTTGATGCTGCGCTGATTAAATCAAATGTTTTAATTATGGGTAGTTGTGAATTGAATGGGGAAGCGCGTTACATTCATGGTGAAAAAGGAAAGGGAATGTTTACCTTTTATGGCGGGCATGATCCAGAAGATTTTCAGCATCAGGTGGGGGAAGCACCAACAGTTTTGGATTTACACCCTAATTCTCCGGGATACCGCTTAATTTTAAATAATGTATTGTTTCCTGCTGCCAGAAAGAAAAAACAAAAGACCTAACTTTGACCGCTTTCTAAAACTAGTATTACATTATGGATTACGCATCAATTTTACAAGAGATACAACAAGAGTCAAATGGGTTTCCCACTAAAGGAAATGTGACTTTAACCATACCGGAATTAGCTAAGGTGAGCCCAAATAAGTTTGGGATTCATTTGACTACAATCGAAGGAGGCGATTTTGGCATTGGAGACAGCAATGAAAAATTTTCTATTCAGAGTATTTCAAAAGCATTAACTGTGGCTTTGGCCTTTTCTTTTTTAGATGAAAAAATATGGGAAAGAGTGGGTGTTGAACCTTCAGGAACTGCTTTTAATTCTTTGGTTCAATTAGAACATGAAAAAGGTATCCCGAGAAATCCATTTATTAATGCGGGAGCAATTGTCATAGCTGATATGTTAGTTTCCTGTTTAAAAAATCCCAAAGATGATTTTCTAGCCTATATAAGGTTGATTTCTGGAAGTCCAACAATTGAATATAATTTGGATGTAGCCCAATCGGAGAAAGACACCCGTTTTAGAAATGCCGCTTTGGCTAATTTCTTAAAGTCATTTGGAAATATTGAAAATGATGTTGACGTTGTTTTGGATTTCTATTTTCATCAATGTTCGATTGAAATGACTTGCAATGAACTGGCACATTCTTTTTACTTTTTTGCCAATGAAGGGAAAACTAAAGAAGGAAAACAAATTTTGACACAGAGTCAAGTAAAAAGATTAAATGCTTTGATGCAGACCTGCGGATTTTATGATGAGTCAGGTGAGTTTACGTATAAAGTAGGATTGCCAGGTAAAAGTGGAATTGGCGGTGGTATTGTCGCGTTATTTCCAAAAGTTTTTGTGGTAGCTACATGGTCTCCTAAATTAAATATGAAAGGTAATTCAGAATTGGGAATGCATGCCTTGGAACTACTCACTAATAAGACTGGAATGTCGATTTTTTAGCAAAAAAAAAGCTACTGTTTCCAGTAGCTTTTGTGTTTATATAAAAAAATTAAACGCTACCATATTCATTTTCTTTGTCCAAATATTCTTGTACAATTTCGATAGCATTAGTAACTACATCGCTTAAGGCAGTAATAAAACTTCCTTCTTCAGCACAATTGATGGCATGTCTGATAGCTTCTGTTTCTTTTGGGATGATTTCGTAAGTCACATTTTTACCTGAAGCAGAAATTCCTTCTAATATTAGATCAATTATTTCATTTTCAGTTCTTCCTCTCAAATATTTTTCTTGTCGAATGATGATATGATCAAACATTCTGGCTGCAATAGTAGCACATTCTCGAATGTCTTCATCACGACGATCTCCAACACCCGCAATAATTCCAATTTTTTTGGTAGCGTCTACACTTTGTAAGTACTCTTCAACACCTTTGTATCCAGAAGCATTATGAGCAAAATCAATCAAGACTTTGAATTTTTTGAATTCAAAAATATTCATACGTCCTGGGGTTTGAGCAGCACTAGGAATAAAAGTCTGTAATGACAAACTAATATCTTCCGTTTTGAATCCCCATAAATAACTGGCTAAGGTTGCTGCAAGAACATTTGCAATCATGAATTTAGCCTTCCCACCAAGTGTTAAAGGAACATGAGTGGCACGTTCGATTCTGATTTTCCACTCTCCTTTTTTGACAGTGATAAAACCATTCTCGTAGACGGCAACTGTTTTTCCTTCAGCGCTTAATTTCTTGATGAACGGATTTTCTTCATCTAAACTGAAGTAAGCCACATTACAGTTCAAATCAGCACCTAATTTTATACAATGTTCATCATCTCCATTCAAAATTGCCCAACCGTCTTTCTTGATGCTTTTTACAACAGTAGCTTTAACTCTTGCCAAATCATCCAAAGAGTGTATATCACTTATTCCCAAATGGTCTTCTTGAATATTGGTTATAATCCCAATATCACAAATACTGAAACCTAGACCAGAACGCAATATTCCTCCTCTAGCAGTTTCTAAAACGGCAAACTCAACGGTAGGATCTCTTAATACATATTGTGCACTTAAAGGTCCAGTAGTGTCTCCTTTTTCCATCATGTGATTTTGAATATAAATTCCATCAGAAGTAGTGAAACCTACTTTGTAGCCATTGTTTTTTACAATATGTGCTAGTAATCGTGTAGTGGTTGTTTTACCATTAGTACCGGTTACAGCGATAATTGGAATTCGGCATGATTTTCCTGGAGGATAGAGCATATCAATAACAGGAGCTGCTACATTTCTAGGTAGACCTTCAGAAGGCGCAAGATGCATTCTAAAACCTGGGGCTGCATTTACTTCAAGAATAACACCACCATTCTCTTTCAAAGGTTGCGTTAAATTCTCGGCCATAATATCCACACCACAAATGTCTAATCCAATTACTCTTGAAATTCTTTCGGCTAGAAATATGTTTTCTGGATGCATCATATCTGTTACATCTACAGAGGTGCCACCTGTACTTAGGTTAGCGGTAGATTTCAAAAACACAATCTCACCTGATCTTGGAATTGTTTCTAAAGTATAGTTTAGTTTTTCAAGTAGGTCTTCGGTATCTCTGTCAACATCAATCTGTGTTAAAACATTTTCATGTCCATAACCTCTTCTTGGATCTAGGTTTTCAACGTCAATCAATTCTTGGATTGAATTTTTACTATTTCCTATTACGTGAGCAGGTACTCGTTTTGCTGCAGCTACTAATTTATTGTCAATTACTAAGATTCTAAAATCAAAACCAGTAATGAATTTTTCAACGATAATACGCTTGCTGTATCCTTTGGCGAAAGCCAAACCAGAAACAGCATCTTCCCAATTAGTAACATTGATTGAAGCCCCTTTACCATGGTTTCCATCAAGCGGTTTAAGGACAATAGGGTAGCCAATTTTATTTATGGTCTCTGCCAAATCTTCTTCATCTACACAAATACTTCCGCTGGCTACAGGAATAGAAGCCATATCGAGCATTTTTTTTGTCAGTTCTTTGTTGCAAGCCATATCTACAGCTATACTACTAGTCTTGCAAGTGATGGTCGCTTGAAAACGCATTTGGTTTATCCCATGACCCAATTGTACTAATGAATTAGTTCCTAATCTTATCCAGGGGATATTTCTCGAAACGGCTTCTTCCACGATACTTCCAGTACTTGGTCCTAAACGAACACGTTCCCTGATTTCTCGCATTTTTTGTAAGTCACTTTCTAGGTCATATTCAGTTCCCGCGATTAATGCTTCAGCAATTGCAACAGCAGATTCTGCAGCAAAAAGTCCGACATTCTCTTCTGTGTAGCTGAAAACAACATTATAAGTCCCAAGGGTTTTGGTTTCACGAGTTCTTCCAAATCCAGTCTCCATACCGGCTAATGTTTGTATTTCAAGTGCGATATGTTCAATTACATGCCCCATCCAAGTACCACGTTCCACTCTGGAAAAAAAACCGCCTCGACAACCTTCCGAACAACGATGTTCAATCATTGTAGGAAACATTGCTTCTATTCTTTCTTTAAATCCTTCTATCTTATTTGTTGGAAACTGTTCCATTTCCTCCAAATCCAATCGCATTTGGATTAATTTTTTTCTTTGGATGCTCCAAATATTTGGTCCACGAAGTGCTTGTACTTTTATTATTTTCATAAAAATGGAAGGGTTATTTTAGTTGAAACAAATTACTTTTAGTAAACTCTATTCTATCTTGTTTCTATTAAAGAATATATTGCTACCAATATAATGGTTTTTAAATATGAAACAAAATTTATGTACTGTTAATTAACAGTTGTAGTGCGTTTATAATTTTAAAAATAAACAGACTAGTTCAATAGCTCCTTTTTTTATTTTGTTTATTTTTGCCGCATGAATATAATAGGAAAATTGATAATAATAGGAGGTGCAGTAGACAAAGGAAGTTTTACTGAAACCGATTTAGATAAAAATAGCGCCAGTAATTTAAATTTTTTTGAAACTGGAATTCTTAAAAGAATAATCAGCGAATCAAAACATAAAGAGAATTCACGTATTGAGGTCGTTACTACGGCATCAAATATTCCAAAAGAAATTGGTCCTGAATATGTAAAAGCTTTTTCTTATTTAGATGCGAAGAACATAGACGTTCTTTATATTGAGAAACGAGAAGAAGCGGCAGATCCTGCTGTTTTGACACGCTTAAAAGCAGCCGATATTGTAATATTTACGGGAGGAGATCAATTGCGTTTGACTTCAATTCTTGGAGGAACACCATTTCATGATATCTTATTGGATAAATACCATAACGAGGAGTTTGTTTATGCTGGAACATCTGCTGGAGCAGCAGCAGCTTCTAACAGTATGATCTATCAAGGAAGTAGCTCAGAAGCTTTATTGAAAGGTGAAGTGAAAATCACAAGCGGACTCGGTTTAATCGATGGAGTTGTTATTGATACCCACTTCGTAAGAAGGGGTAGAATAGGTCGCTTGTTTCAAACTGTAGTCAGTAATCCAAGAGTTCTTGGAATTGGATTGGGAGAAGATACAGGTTTGTTAATAACGAATAATAACGAGATGGAAGCGATTGGTTCCGGATTAGTTATTTTAGTTGATGGACGCGATATAAAAGATACGAATCTGACTCAGGTAGAATTGGGACAACCTATTTCGATAAATAATTTGGTGGTTCACGTGATGAGTATGAATGATACTTATAACATTGGTACACATAAAATGCAAATTCATACTTCATAATATAACTAATGTAAGTTGAGGGCGGACGAATGCCAGCACAATGCTGATGTTATGTTTATAAAATAGCTATGTCACACTACTGAATTTACAATCTGAAATCAAAAATTAATGAAACTAATTATACACGGTGGTTTTTTCTCTGAATCTTCAACAAGTAATGAGACAAAAATAGCCAAACAAGGCGCTTTAGAACAAATAGTTAAAGATTCGTATGATTATCTAAAGTCGCACTCAGCTTTGGAAACAGTTGTTTTTGCAGTTTCACTTTTAGAAGACAATGAATTGTTTAATGCAGGCATTGGGTCCCAAATACAAAGTGACGGAAAAATCAGGATGAGTGCTGCAATAATGGATGGGGAAACCCAAAAGATGAGCGGTGTTATTAATATCGAAGAAGTAAAAAATCCAGTTCAAGTTGCCCAAATATTAATGGGATACGACGATCGCGTTTTAGGTGGGAGTGGTGCGACAAAATTTGCAAGGAAAAATGGTTTTGAAGCATTTTCAACCGAAATTCCACAACGTCGTGCAGAGCATGAAGAAAAAGTAAAATCATTAGGTACAGGAACCGTAGGTTGTGTTGCTTTTGACCAATATGGAAAAATAGCAGTTGCCACTTCTACCGGAGGTAAAGGATTTGAAGTTCCCGGTAGAATCTCTGATTCTGCAACTGTCGCGGGGAATTATGCTAATGCTTTCTGTGGAGTGAGTCTAACAGGAGTAGGTGAGGACATCATGAGTAATGCCACAGCTACTAAAATCGTAACCCGTGTTACTGATGGTTTTTCTTTAGAAGAAGCTTTTGCTAAAACCTTTAACGAACTAAAGCCGTATGATGGCTTTGCCGGTGCGATAGCTATTGATAATAAGGGGAATGTCTACCACCAGGATTCTCATCCGTCTATGGTTTTTGCAAGTTTCGACGGCGATACATTTGAAGTGTTCGAATAATTAATTTAGCAAAAATTCAAACCAGATAGGGATATGGTCTGATATTTTCCTCGCTTCTTTCAGCGAGTTGAAGTTTTTATAAAAAGAAATAACCCCTGAGTTTGTACTTTTAATCTTGGAGGTTTTGTAATACATATTGTCAAATTCAGAAGCAAGGCAGTTGTTATTCTTACATTTTTGTTTTAAAGATGTCTTTTGACCAACCAATATAGGTTGATATCCCATTTTTCTCAAAGGATTAAAAACCGTATGTGATTGCGGACAATTAAAGTCGCCAACAAATATTAAGTTTAGAGTAGGGTATTCATCAGGCAGGTACTTAAAATATTTTATTTCGGTTTCTGGCTGCATTTTTTTTGTTATAGCATGAAAATTCACAACGGTAAATTGTTTTTCCTGATATTCGAATGTGGCCAAATAAGGCTCCCTATCAATTTCTAAATGGTATTTTTTTTCTAACCATGCGGTGCCAATTAATTTAAGTTTTGCGGTTTTCCACATATAAGCATAACGCTCCGTTTTATAGGCACTACTACTTGTAGGATCACTAATTATATAATTCCATTTGGTACCCTTACGGTTCAGTTCGTCTGCCAGTTTTGCAACGGCTTGGGCACCGCCATAACCCGCTACTACTTCTTGGATTGCAATTACATCATAATCTCGCACTGTCTGAGCTATATCGGCAATTTCTAGTTGAGATTTTGATTGTCCTAAATTTTCAATATTCCAGGAGAGTAATTTGGTTTGGGAGTAAAGTAAAGTGTAAAAAAGAAGTAGGAATACTAAGAGAATGCGTTTCATTTATTTGGGAAAAACTAAGATTGAATTGGCTGCAACCTAGTCATTTATTTTAAAACAATTGCTGTTAAACCTTTATTTATAATGGAAAAAAGAAGCAGGTATAGCTGAAATAGAAGATGTCAATAACACTGAGCTAAATACTTATTGGATGAGTAAAAATTACTTGAGTTTTAGGTTGTATTGATAACCTTCTGCATCCGTGGCCAATAATCTGTTTATTCCGTTCCATTCCACGACAATTTCAATGTTTTCAGCATCTTTCTTGACAAGGGTACCAAGACCAATTTTTCCTTCAATATTTATGTTTCCATGAACGTTGTTTCCGTTTTCATCAGTACCTGTTACTTGTTGCGCGTATTTACCAAGTTCTGAAGGTTCTATTTCTTTCTTAACTTCAAAAGTGGAATGATTGATTGTTTGTGGCGATTTGATGGGGTTTTTACAAGAGCCCAAGACTAGAAATAAGCAATAAAAGGATATTTGTATGTTACTTATACTGGTCATCTTGTTTTTTTTCAAAAGTACAATGAGATAAATGGATTTCTTTACGGTAAACCTCATTGCGGGCTAATTTTTCTTCGATTTGAAGTAATAGGTTGCGCCTAATGTATTAACTATCTTTTATATAGATTGATATTATTCGGCGCAGGTGTTAATTATTTTTGCTTTAATTTTAGTTATCTTTTTGATTTGCTTTTCTGTGAGAATATTTCTGTTGCTTGCCGTATTAAGCCGATCATTTAACGCTTCCCATTTTACTCTCATATACGGATATAGTGCTCGTGATACTTCATTTCCTTTCTGCGCTTTTTTATAATGTTTAATGTATTCCTTTACATAATTCTTATAATCAGCAAGTTGTTTACCCCATTTGTTATCAATGAAATCTTCATTGCTTTTTATGGTAATATCCAGTATTTCTTCTTCATTATGAATTTGCATGATTTGATTATTTAAATGAAACATTCCGTGAATTTTAAGTCAATACAAATTTAATTGCAATACAAGAGATAACCTTACGGGAAACCGTAAAGCAGAAAATTAATAGGTAAATTGTATAAAATAAGATTATGAACTTAAATGATTTAGCTTTTCTATTTGGATTAAATCGGAGGGTAATTTTATACTAATCCCAAGTCTTTTGATATCGAGATAAGGTGCACATTGTTATTAGCTTTAAAGTAAATTTTAAGTTTGTTGATTCGTTTCTCAATACTGCTGCTGCCATTTGGTACTATGCCAGAGTTTTTAAGTGATAAAGAAATTTCGTCTATGATAAACCCTTTCGATAATAGTTTTAATAAAGTGATGTCATATGCTTCGATTTCTAGCAATGACTTATCTCTCAAAACATGAGACCATTCTTCAGATAGGGTTTTCTCATCCTCGGAATAAATACTTTGAATTGCCTTCTGGAGTTGAGGGATGCTATCTCTGCCCTTTGGCACATAGGCGTTAATTCCTAGGTCGTTAAAAAGAGATTTTATTCTATAGGATTTATCTTCAATTGAAAAGACAATGGTTTTAATATCTGGTTGTATTTTTTTTACAGATTCAATAAGTTCGTCTCCGCTAGTCAGTTTATTTGTTCTATGGTCAATTTTGAACGAAAGATCACTAATCAGTAGGTCATACGGATCCTCATCATGAAGGGCCTTTTTTATTTTTAGTAAAGCATCATCACAATATTTGGCATGATGAATCTCTGTAATGGATAGCTCTTTTAATGCTTGCTCAACTGTGATGCTGATGCTATCCAAATCTTCGGCTATTAATATTTTTTTAAACATGAAGTCAGCTATTAGGAAGGGAAAGTGATTTGTACTTTAAACCCTTTGTCAGATTTAGTATCAAAAGTAACGGTTCCTTTTATAGCATGAATACGGTTTTCCACATTTTTGAGCCCATTTTTTAAATTTATTTTATTAAAAGGGACGCCAACGCCATTGTCAGTGTAATTGAGGTGGATCTTGTTTTCGTTTAAATTGAAAGATAGCACGACCAAACTACTATTACTATGTTTTTTCATGTTGACCAGCAGTTCCTGCAATACCCGATAAAGAGTTATTTTTTTGGTTTTTTCGATGGTTGGCCAATTGACTGAATCCAAACCGTTTGTTATAATTTGTGTTGTGTCTGTGTTAAAACCAGATATCATTTCTTTTAAATTAGATAAAAAATAAGTTCCCGTTTCAACAATGCTATTTTCTTTAGAAATGTTTCTTGTTCTTGAATAGATGGTGTCTAAGTTGTTAAGTAGTATTTCTTTATTTTGACTAGTGGACAAGTCTTGTGTTTCAGCAAATGCCATAGCTTGAAATACATCATTCGCCAGTTCATCATGTAATTTTTTTGAGATTCTTATTTCTGTGTCATAAGATGTTTTAACTTTCTCTCTTTTACTTTTTGCAATTAGATAGTAATATGAAAAACCTGCTATGGCTATTATAATTACTACAATAAAGTATAATAATAGTGTTTTGTTTTTTTGTAATTCTAATTGAAGAGCATTTTCTGCTTTTTGTGTTTTCAGTTTTAGATTCTCATCCTTTTCTTTAGTGGAGTCGTACTTGATTTTGGCAAACTGATTTTTAGCTTTTTGCCTTATTTTATTAATGCTGTCATTGATATGAAGGTATATTAATGAATATTCTTTTGATTTATTTCCAGAACTGTTTTGGATTAATAGTTCTAAACATTCCAAACGATCATCTACACTATTTAGTTTGGTTGCTTTTTCATAGCCTAAGTTGGCATAATGAGTGGCTAAATTCAGATTGTTTTTTTTATAAAATTGGGAAAGATGATAATAACTTCCAATTAGTCCTCGTTCATTCTTTTCTTGCGCTCTAATTTTTACAGATTGATATAGGTAATCAATTGCTTTTGCATTTCCTGTTTGACTATAGCAATAGCCTAAATTGTCAAGTACTCTTGAGTATGCTTCTGGATCCTCTATAAAATCTTTTTTTAAGGTTAGAGGTGAAAGAATTTTTATTGCATCTTGGTATTTGTTTTGTGCCATATAGGTTAAGGCAATATTATTTTTCATACCTGCCTTTTCAATTGGATCAGTTTTTAAAAGTAATGCTTTATTGAAATAATAAAGGGCGTTATCAAAGTACAATGTGCATAAATAATTATTACCAAGTTGATTATAGATGTTCCATTTCCCATTGGGATATTTATCGGTATTTTCTATAAAAGGGAGTGCCTCTACAGCTGTGGCTTCGCTCCCTACGTAGTCACCTTGATGTCTTTGTATTTGTGCCATCCAACTTAAGGAATTAATAATTCTTGAAGTATCGTTTTTTATTTCGGCGGCATTTTTTGCTTTGTTGAAATAATAATAAGCGCTATCAGTTTCTTCATCTTGAAAATGTTTGTAACCGTTTGCTAATAGTTTATTTATTACAGTGAAGTCTTTTGTCTTGGTTATGTCCTTTTTTGATTTTTTACCACATGAGGATTGGAACACAAGAAGTATAGTCAATACGAATATATGAATAGGGAAATACAGTCTTCTTGTGGTGTTCATAGTACGAATTTACTCAATTAGATTCGATAATTAAAGTTCTATTTTGAATTCATTTATGAGTTAGTTAGTGAAGTTTATCAAAAACAAAAAACCCCAATCTTTCGATTGAGGTTTTTATATAAGTAAGTAATCTAAATGGAGTTTATAAAACGTTTATTTTACTTTATTAAGTACAGCTTTGAAAGCTTCAGGGTGGTTCATCGCTAAATCTGCAAGAACTTTTCTGTTCAATTCGATTCCGTTAGCTTTTACTTTTCCCATGAATTGTGAATAAGACATTCCTTCTAATCTAGCTCCAGCGTTGATACGTTGAATCCATAAAGCACGGAAATTTCTTTTGTTCACTTTTCTATCACGGTAAGCGTAGCACATTGCTTTCTCTACCGCATTCTTAGCTACTGTCCAAACGTTTTTACGTCTACCAAAGTATCCTTTGGCTAGCTTCATTATTTTTTTTCTTCTTGCTCTTTTTGCAACTGAATTTACCGATCTTGGCATAATTTTATTGTTTTTTTTGTAGCAGGCGTCCCGAATTAAATCAAGAGAACTTAAAGGCCATACTCCAAGGTTATTTTAAATTGTTTTAACCTAAAGACTATTTAGTCAAAAGTTTTTAATGTCGAATGTCGAAAGTCTTGAAGACTTTTGACTTTGCAACTTTAAGACTTTATTAAATAATTCTTAATTGTTGTTTGATGCTTTTCATATCTGATTTGTGAACTAGCGCTGAATGTGTCAAAGCTAATTTACGTTTTTTAGATTTTTTAGTCAAGATGTGACTTTTAAAAGCATGCTTTCTTTTAATCTTTCCAGAACCAGTAACTTTAAAACGTTTCTTGGCGCTAGATTTGGTTTTCATTTTAGGCATTTTTTCCTAGTGTTTTAATTTATTCTTACTTACTTATCTTTATACTGAATTTGCTTCAGTATCTTATTTTGATTCAAGTATGATGTTTCAAGTTCAAAGTTATACAACTGAATACTCGATACTGCAAACTGAGTATTATTTTTTCTTCTTGGGAGCAATGAACATAATCATTCTCTTCCCTTCAAGAACTGGCATAGCTTCCACTTTACCAAATTCTTCTAAGTCCGTAGCTAATCTCAATAATAAGATTTGACCTTGATCCTTATAAATGATTGAACGTCCTTTAAAGAAAACAAACGCTTTCAATTTAGCACCCTCTTTCAAGAACTTTTCAGCGTTCTTTCTCTTAAATTCATAATCATGCTCATCTGTTTGAGGACCAAAACGAATTTCCTTAACGACTACTTGAGTAGATTTCGCTTTTAGAATCTTATCACGTTTCTTTTGCTCGTAAACAAATTTCTTGTAATCCATGATTTTACAAACCGGTGGCTCCGCATTAGGCGAAATCTCAACTAGATCTAATTCAAATTGATCCGCTAATCTTAGGGCTTCAGAAAGTTTAAAAACTCCTGGCTCAATGTTTTCACCTACAAGACGTACTTCTTGTACACCACGAATAAGATTGTTTATTCTATGGGCATCCTTTTTTTCTACGCGAGGTTGATAACCTCTGTTGCTTCTTATTGCTATGACTTTATAATTTAAGTTAAACTGTAAATACTTTTAATGTCTTTTTGATTTCTTCGTCTACTATTGCAGCAAACTCTTCTATCGTAACGCTGATGTTGCCTTTTCCTTCCTGTCCATGGCGACGGATAGAAATAGTACCGTTTTTCTCTTCTTCCTCGCCTACAATCAGCATAAACGGGATTTTTTGCATTTCAGCGTCTCTAATTTTCTTACCTATTGTCTCGCTTCTGTTGTCTACGAGGGCGCGAATTTCGTGATTTTCTAGCAAATCTAAAACTTTTTTCGCATATATTTCATATTTCTCACTCAAAGACAATATAATAGCCTGTTCAGGCATTAACCAGAGTGGGAAATTTCCTGCAGTATGTTCCAGCAAGATCGCTATGAACCTTTCCATTGAACCAAAAGGAGCTCTATGGATCATGACAGGTCTATGTAATTCGTTATCAGATCCTTTATAAGTCAAATCAAAACGTTCCGGTAGGTTGTAATCTACTTGAATTGTACCTAATTGCCATTGCCTTCCTAAAGCATCTTTTACCATGAAATCTAACTTAGGGCCATAGAATGCAGCTTCGCCATATTCGATAACGGTAGTCAGTCCTTTGTCTGCGGCGGCATTGATAATAGCATTCTCTGCTTTTTCCCAGTTTTCATCACTTCCAATGTACTTTTCTCTGTCCTCTTTATCTCTCAAAGATATTTGAGCAGTAAAGTTCTCAAAGCCTAAAGATCCAAATACATAAAGAACTAGATCAATTACTTTTTTAAACTCTTCATCCAATTGTTCCGGAGTACAAAAGATATGTGCATCATCCTGAGTAAACCCACGTACACGTGTCAAGCCATGAAGTTCACCGCTTTGTTCGTATCTGTAAACAGTTCCAAATTCAGCATATCGTTTTGGTAAATCTTTATATGACCAAGGTCTTACATTGTATATTTCGCAGTGATGAGGGCAGTTCATCGGTTTTAATAAAAATTCTTCTCCTTCATGCGGAGTAGATATTGGCTGAAAGCTGTCAGCTCCATATTTAGCATAATGACCAGAAGTTACATAAAGCTCTTTGTGTCCTATGTGAGGTGTTACTACTTGCTCATAACCTGCTTTTTTCTGTGCTTTTTTCAAGAACTGCTCTAATCTTTCTCTTAGTGCAGCTCCTTTGGGTAGCCACAATGGTAGGCCTGCGCCTACTTTTTGTGAAAAAGCAAACAATTCAAGTTCCTTTCCTAGCTTTCTATGATCGCGACGTTTTGCCTCTTCAAGTAAAAGTAAGTACTCAGTTAATTCTTTTTGTTTTGGGAATGAAGTCCCATAAACGCGTGTTAGTTGTTTGTTTTTTTCATCACCTCTCCAGTAAGCACCAGCAACGCTCATGATTTTCATTGCTTTGATGATACCTGTATTTGGGATATGTCCTCCACGGCATAAATCGGTAAAGGTATCATGATCACAAAATGTAATCGTTCCGTCCTCAAGATTGGTAATCATCTCGGTTTTGTAAACGTTGTCTTTGTATAATTCTAGTGCGTCTGTTTTAGAAACAGGCCGAAGTTTGAATTCGTGTTTTCCTCTTGAGATCTCAAGAACGCGGTCTTCAATTTTCTTAAAGTCAGCCTCCGTTATTTTGTGATCTTCAAAATCTACATCATAATAGAAACCATTAGCAATCGCTGGTCCAAGCGTTAGTTTGATACCAGGATACATTTCCTCAAGAACCTGAGCCATGACATGTGAAGTCGAATGCCAAAAAGCTTTCTTCCCATTTTCGTCATTCCATGTATATAATATAAGACTGCCATCCGTCGTCAAAGGCGTGGATGTTTCCACTGTTGTACCATTAAAAGAAGCCGAAATTACATTTCTGGCAAATCCTTCGCTAATGCTTTTAGCAACATCCATCGGAGTTACGCCTGAAGCGAACTCTTTAACTGACCCATCGGGCAAAGTAATCTTAATCATTGTTTGTTAATTTAAGAATGCAAATATAGGCCATTACAAAAACACAAACAATAGATAGCTAAGGTTTGTTCTATATATAGGAGTAAAAACAAATAGTTTAATGTTTGCTACTGTAATAAAGAAGGGAGAGTTTGATTTGAGGAGCTGTTTCCCGCTATTCGCTACAATCTACATCGCCGATTTTTGGCTCAGTAGGATTTCCACTGCTATCGGGGCTAGGGGAGTAGTGTTTTATTGGTTGTTTTGTATTTTTTATAATGTAAAACATAATAATATGTTTTGCTATAAAACTATTTACTTAGATAAGTGTTCTTCAAGCTACTTGGATAAGCTCTCATTTTTCTTCGGTAGGGCTTAGGCAGTTCGATTTGGTCTGGAATTTATTATGTTAGGTTGTTAATCTAGTGTAGGCTAGTTAAATCTGCATCGACAAACGGTTTTTTTCCTGTGGAGAGGGTAGGACTGGAGATTATGTGTTGAATAAAGGTAGTAAATTTGACATTGCGGTCTGTTATCAATTGAAAAACTTGCGGGGCGCTTGGGTTAAATGCTGATAATTCCTACTTTTAACTAATAGCGTCAAAAAGTAATATTTTCAAATGATAGATTTCCAGCTACTTAAAAATAAAGCTTCGAAAATAGTAAGAAAAGGTGATTTAAAGTATTGTTTAAAGATATAAAGAGTGTACTTTTGCACCCGCAACAACGAATAAGTTCTTTACATCCTGGTAAGCAAATGAA
>NZ_CAXBBR010000007.1:0-179391 GCF_963974175.1 uncultured Flavobacterium sp. | reverse complement strand
TAAGTGAAATCAAAGAAATCAAAAATCCATACTTGGGAAGTAAAATGCCAAAATGTGGTGTCATCAAAGAAGAATTATAAATATAATAATCGTTCTCCTAATAAGGAAGAAGAAAAGTTGGATTTGTAATGGATCTGTTATAAAATGTAGTGAAAAATAATAAAGGATTACATTTTATTTATAATTGCCACAAGATCTTAATACTAATAAATTCTGTACTCTTCCATTGGAACATTATTATCTAATTTGATTGCTGATTAAATATACTTTAATTATAGCAATCAAAAATAAGTTCCAATTAAGAAGAAATAAATTAAAAATACATGTTAAATAAAACTATAAAATATTTTCTTGAAAACAAATTAGTCACAGGACTTATTCTTCTTGTAATAATATTTTGGGGAATGGCAACCGCTCCTTTCGACTGGAAGATTCCTTTCTTACCTTCAAGCCCGGTGTCTGTGGATGCCATTCCCGACATTGGAGAAAACCAACAAATTGTTTTCACACAGTGGCCCGGAAGATCTCCACAAGATATAGAAGATCAAATATCCTATCCTTTAACCACCTACATGCTGGGAATTCCAGGTGTAAAGTCAATTAGAAGTAACTCAATTTTAGGTTTTTCGAGTATTTATATCATTTTTGACGATGATATAGAATTTTATTGGTCACGCTCCAGAATTCTCGAAAAATTAAGTTCAATACCTAATAGCTTGCTTCCTGAAAACGTTAAACCGTCATTAGGCCCTGATGCAACTGCATTGGGACAAGTATATTGGTATACAGTGGAAGGACGAGATAAAGACGGAAACCCAACTGGTGGCTGGGATTTAAACGAAATAAGAACAGCTCAGGATTTCTATATTAAATATGGATTAAATGCTGTTAAGGGAGTTTCAGAAGTAGCTTCTATAGGAGGATTTGTTCAAGAATACCAAATTGATGTAAACCCCGATGCTCTAAAAGCGTTTAACATCCCTCTAGCTAAGGTTATGACTGCCGTACAAAAGTCGAATAAAGATGTGGGGGCTAAAACCATCGAAATTAATCAAGCAGAATATCTGGTAAGAGGCCTCGGCTACATAAAAAATATTGAAGACATTGAATTGGCTGTTGTAGCCGTAAACAACAATGTGCCTATTCGAATAAAAGATATAGGAGTTGTAGCCCTAGGACCAGAAACGCGACGTGGAGCTTTAGATAAAGGAGGTGCTGAAGCTGTAGGAGGTGTGGTTATCGCCAGATATGGTTCTAATCCGTTGGAAGTGATTAACGGAGTGAAATCAAAAATTAGCGAGATTGCTTCTGGTTTACCTAAAAAAACTTTGGCTAACGGTGTGGAAAGTCAATTGACAATTATCCCTTTTTATGATCGTACACAATTAATTCATGAAACGATAGGCACATTAGAGACCGCACTCTCTCATGAGATATTAATCAGTATTATTGTGGTTTTAATTTTATTATTTAATCTTCGAGCGTCCTTAATTATTTCTAGTTTATTACCTGTTGGAGTATTGATGACCTTTATTGTAATGCGCTATTCAGGAGTAGATGCTAATGTTGTCGCGCTTTCAGGAATCGCTATCGCTATTGGGGTCATGGTGGATGTTGGGGTTATCTTTATCGAAAATATTATTCGGCATTTAGAAATGCCAGAAAACGAAGGTGCCAAAGGTCAAAAACTATTAACAGTAATTTATAATGCTACCATTGAAGTAGCCTCGGCAATTACTACTGCATTAGCCACGACTATAGTTAGTTTCATTCCTGTATTTGCCATGGAATCAGCCGAAGGTAAATTATTTAGGCCTTTAGCATTTACCAAGACATTTGCTTTATTAGGAGCTTTTATTCTCGGTGTAATTGTTTTGCCTGCCCTAGCACATCTCATCTTTGGTATCAATTATGATAAAAAAAGAGTAAAACGTTTTTGGGGTTATGTATTTATTGCTGCTGGAATTCTATTGAGTATTTATTTTAAAATGGCACTCCCCTTAGCCTTATGTATAATGGGATTGTATGATTTATTTAATCACAAAATTCCAGAAAAATTCCAAGCCTACACTAAACATTTCAATTTGGTATTGGTGTTATTCATAGTTTCTTTTTTTCTTACTGAGGAGTGGATGCCTTTGGGACCACAAATTAGCGTTATTGGAAACTATCTTTTCGTTATAGTTCTTCTGGGGATTATCCTTTCCGCATTATTAAGTATCGTTCGTTTTTATGAGCCGGTATTAAGATGGTGTCTAGAAAACAAAGGGAAATTTATGTTACTGCCATTAGTAACATTGCTGTTTGGTCTTATGGTGTGGATTGGATTCAATTCGACTTTTGGATTTATAGCAAATGGATTTGAAAAAGTGGGTTGGGACATCAGAAAATCTAAAGTTTGGTCTGGCCCTGCTCATACTTTTCCCGGTATTGGATCAGAGTTTATGCCGTCGCTTAATGAGGGAAGTTATTTGTTAATGCCTACTTCTATGCCGCATTCTGGCGTTGAACAAAACCGAAAAGTAATAGGTCAACTCGACATGTTGTTGAATACGATTCCTGAAGTCGAAATGGCTGTAGGAAAGCTGGGACGCGTTGAAAGTGCTTTAGACCCTGCTCCTATCTCCATGTACGAGAACATTATCAATTATAAACCAGAATACATTCTAAACGAAAAGGGGCATCGAATGCGCTTTAAAGTCGATAGAAAAGATCGTTTTATTACAAAATCTAACGATAGTCTTTCACATGCTGATGCATTGAAACAAGGAATAACCATCAAAAACTTGATTGAAGACGATAACGGAGAATTTTATCGAAATTGGAGAGACAAAATAAAATCACCCGATGATATATGGGACGAAATTATTAAAGTTTCTAAAATTCCCGGAGTGACCTCGGCTCCAAAATTACAGCCTATTGAAACGCGACTTGTGATGCTCCAAACCGGAATGAGAGCACCTATGGGTATCAAAGTATTTGGTCCTGATTTGAAAACCATAGAAGAGTTTGGTTTAGAATTAGAAGCAATTCTTAAGGAAGTTCCTTCCGTTAAAAAAGAAGCCGTTTTTGCCGATAGAATTGTCGGGAAACCCTACCTTCATTTAAATATCGATAGAGAAAAAATATCAAGATTTGGATTAAATGTTGAAGACATTCAGCAAACGATCGAAACAGCCATTGGGGGGATGAAAATCTCTTCTACTGTTGAAGGTAGAGAGCGCTACCCAATTCGCGTTCGTTATCCAAGAGAATTAAGAGACAGTCCCGAGGCTTTGGCTAAAATTTTAGTAGCAACTCCTACTGGCGCCCAAATCCCTTTGGGGCAATTAGTTAAATTTGAATATACTAAAGGGCCACAAGCCATTAAAAGTGAGGACACTTTTTTAGTTGGTTTTGTGTTGTTTGACAAAAATGATAGTTATGCTGAGGTAGACGTGGTGAATGATGCTCAAAAAGCGATAAAAGCTAAAATTGATTCGGGGGAACTTAAAGTACCGCAAGGTGTGAATTTTAAATTCTCCGGAAGTTACGAAAATCAAGTTAGGGCAATGAAAAGATTATCAATTGTAATTCCTATCTGTCTGGTGATTATCTTTCTACTGCTTTACTTTCAGTTTAAAACTATTATTGCCTCTTCGATTCACTTTTCGGGGGTATTTGTGGCCTTTTCTGGTGGTTTTATCTTGCTATGGCTCTACGGCCAAGATTGGTTTTTAAATTTTTCAGTCGCAGATGTGAACATGCGGGATTTATTTCAGGTGCACCCTATTAACTTAAGTGTTGCGGTATGGGTTGGATTTATAGCACTCTTTGGAATCGCTACTGATGACGGGGTGATTATGGGGACTTATATTCACCAAGTTTTCGAAGAAAAAAATCCGCAAACGGTAACTGCAGTTAGAGAAGCGGTTGTAGAAGCGGGTAAAAAGCGTGTACGTCCTGCTGTGATGACTGCTGCAGTAGCAATTATTGCGCTATTACCCGTATTAACATCTACCGGAAAAGGGTCTGATATTATGATTCCAATGGCCATTCCAACTTTTGGAGGAATGACAATTCAGATTATGACCATGTTTATTGTACCCGTATTACAAGCTTATTGGAGAGAAACAGTTATTAAAAATAAAAACAAACAAAATGCGTAAAATAGTATTAATGACTCTATTGTTTGCCGTTTGCGATTTAAGCGCGCAATCGCTGACAGACTATTACGGAGTAGCCGCTGAAAACAACCCCGAGCTAAAAGCAAAATACAAGGATTTTGAAGCTTCTTTGCAAAAGTTACCACAAGTGAGTTCGTTGCCCGATCCTAATTTCTCACTGGGTTATTTTATTTCACCAGTTGAAACCCGAGTGGGACCCCAAAACATGAAGTTTTCATTGACTCAAATGTTTCCTTGGTTTGGTACTTTAAAAGCACAAAAAAATGTTGCTGCTCTACTTGCCGACAGTAAGTATCAAGCTTTTTTAAATACTAAAAACCAATTGTTTTCTCAAGTGGCAACTGTTTATTACCCTTTGTACGAATTGCAGAATTTAATGCTAATTGAACGAGAAAACATCCAAATATTGGAATCGTATAAAAAGATTGCCTTAGCAAAATTAGAAAATGGGCAAGGAAATTTAGTAGACATATTAAGAGTGGACTTAATGATTAAAGAAGCTCAAACTAACATATCTATTTTAGACAAAAAAGAACCCGCATTGACCTCTTGGTTCAACAGCCTTCTAAATAGGAAGTATAACGAGAAAGTTATTGTTTCCAAAGGAATTGAAATCGTAGAACTGCCACTTCAATATCGCAAAGATTCCATTTCACAAAACCCTTTGTTGATAGAACTTGAATTAAAAAAGCAAGCTTCAAATGCCGCTGTAGAGGTAGCTATAAAACAAGGTTTGCCAAAACTAGGCGTTGGATTAGATTATGTTCTTGTAGATAAAGGAATGAATAATTTTCCCGACTCTGGTAAAGATGTTATTATGCCAATGGTCACTTTGAGTCTGCCTATTTTTAGAAAAAAATATACAGCTGCAACTTCAGAAGCTAAGTTAATGCAAGAAAGTTATTCGTTTCAAAAAGAAGCAGTAGAAAATAAATTAAATGGTACCTACTACAAACTCATTTTTGAATTAGAAAAAGAAAAAGAGTTATTACAGCTCTATAGTAATCAAGTTGTTACACTGTCGAAAAGTTTGAACTTATTATTTTCGTATTACAGCAATGCTAATAAAGACTTTGAAGAAGTACTACGCATGCAGCAAGAATTATTGAAATATAAAAAATTAGAGCTTGCAAGTACTAGCGCTTTTTATATAAAATTGGCTGAATTGGATTATCTAACCGCAAAACAATTTTAATTATGACATTTGATAAAAAAACAAAAATAGCACTCGCAGCAACTTTACTTTTAGGGTTGTTATTAGGTGCTCTTCTATTTGGCGGAAGCGCCAAAGAAGAACAAAAAACTTCGGAAGAAACGGTAACGAAAAATCAAATTTGGACCTGTTCGATGCACCCACAAATAAGACAAAATGAACCTGGAGCCTGCCCAATATGTGGTATGGATTTAATTCCGCTTGAAACATCTGACAATAGTGATATTGATCCAGACGCTATCAGTATGTCTGAATCAGCAATGATTATCGCTGGAGTATCAACTTATAAAGTGGGAAATTCAGATGGAATAAAAGAAATCACACTTAATGGAAAAGTAGAAGTAAATGAAAAAGGCGTGTACAGTCAATCGTCACATATTCCAGGAAGAATTGAGAAAATTCTAGTGACATTTACTGGCGAATATGTAAAAAAAGGACAGGTCGTTGCTTATGTATACTCCCCTGAACTAGCTACTGCTCAGCAAGAACTTATAGAGGCCTATAGCATAAGAGACCTACAACCACAGTTGTTTGAAGCTGTAAAGCAAAAGCTTAGAAATTGGAAAGTTTCTGAAACAACGATAAAAAATGTGCTTTCTTCAGGAAAAGCGCAAGATAAATTTCCCATCACCGCTGACGTTTCAGGATATGTTGTAAAGAAAAATGTGGAGCTTGGGGATTATGTGCAACGAGGACAAACCTTATATGACGTAGCTGACTTATCTACGGTGTGGGTTCTTTTTGAAATTTATGAATCAGACATTCCTTGGATTAAAAAAGGAGATCAAGTGAACTATACTATTGCCTCTTTTCCAGGGGAATCTTTCTCTGGTACAATTTCTTTTATTGACCCATTTATTAATCCTAGTACGCGCATTGCCACAGCAAGAGTGGAGGTAAGAAACTCTAATTTAAAATTAAAACCAGAAATGTTTGTCTCAGGAACAATTAGTTCGAGAGTCGCTACTAACAAATCTTCTTTAAGCGTTCCTAAATCGGCTGTAATGTGGACTGGTAAACGATCCATAGTATACGTTAAAAACGAATCAGAAAAAGGAGTTTCTTTCAAGTTAAGACAAGTCACTCTAGGCCCATTATTAGGCAATGATTATCTCATAGAGGAGGGATTAGAAGCTGGTGAAGAAGTTGTCGCTAATGGTACTTTCAATATCGATGCTGCTGCTCAATTAGCGGGTAAGCCTAGTATGATGAACCTAGAAGGTGGTAAAGCGAGTACCGCTCACAATCATGGTGGCAACCAAGCCGCAGTGTCTGATGAAAAACCTACGGCTTTACAAACTACTAAAACTACTATTAGCTCAGATGCAAAAACGAGCTTAAAGCCTTTATATGAAGATTATTTTGAGTTGAAAGATGCGTTAACTAAGGATAATTTTAGCGGAGCACAAAAGACAATAGCCAAATTTGAAAATTCATTGAGTAAAATAAACATGAATCTCTTTAAAGGTGATGCGCATAAAATCTGGATGAAGTACCATACAGAATTGAAAAAGAACACCTTACATGCTGCCCATATCAAAGATATAAAAGAAATGCGAAAATCATTTATCCCCATTTCCAATGTCATGATAGCCATGACAAAATCTTTTAGTCCTCTAAAAGAAAGTTCCTATATACAATTTTGCCCCATGGCAAACAGTGATAAAGGAGCAAATTGGTTAAGTAAAGAAAATAAAGTAGCAAACCCCTATTTTGGCGCTTCCATGTTAAAATGTGGAGAAGTAAAGGCAGAAATCATAAAATAAATAGTAACTATAATAAATAGAAAAATGAAAAACTTAAAATATTTAATAATGTTATTGATAATACCCCTGAGTTCGATATTTGGACAGTCCATGGAGGGAAATGTTAATAATTTGCCTGTACACGAATACACTTTAACCATTAAGGAAGAAATAGTAAACAAAGCAGGAAAAGAAATCAAAGGGATGACTGTAAATGGTACAATCCCTGGCCCCACTTTAGAATTTATAGAAGGGGAATATGCCGTCATTTACGTGAAAAATGAAATGAGCGAAGAAACTTCTGTGCATTGGCATGGTTTGTTATTGCCTAATTTCTTTGATGGTGTTCCTTACTTAACAACACCTCCTATAGAACCAGGACACACACAGAAATATGAGTTCCCCATTAAACAGTCTGGAACATATTGGTATCATTCACATACCATGTTGCAAGAACAAAGTGGAGTTTTTGGTTCAATTGTTATTAAGCCAAAAGAACAAACCTTAAAATATGATAAGGAATTGGTGTTGATGTTATCAGATTGGACCAACGAAAAACCAATGAATGTGCTTCGCAATTTAAAACGAGGTAATGAATGGTATAGTATCAAAAAAGGAACCGCTACACCATTAAATCAGGTTATTGCACGTGGCGCATTTGGAGCACAGTTAAACTTTTGGAGACAACGGATGGGCGGTGCCGACATAGCAGATGTATATTATCCCGCTTTCTTAGTTAATGGCGAAGAAAGCGTGGAATATCCAGAATTTAAAGCTGGTGAGAAAGTGCGATTAAGAATCATTAATGGAGGTGCATCCACGTCGTTTTGGATGACTTTCGGAGGAGAAGAACCACTATTGGTTTCTGCTGATGGTATTGATGTAGTTCCTATTAAAAAGAATAAGACTTTTATCGGGATTGCTGAAACATACGATTTTACTATAACTGTTCCCGAAGATGGAAAAATAGAATTTAAAATCACAGCTCAAGATGGTTCGGGAACTGCATCTGCATTTATTGGGAATGGAAAAGTACTACCTGCAATGACTATTCCAAGACCAGATAAGATAGGGATGATGCAAAAAATGGCGAAAATGGATATGAAAATGGGCGCTCATGCTTTAAAATTTCAGCCCAAAAAAGACGAACGCTTTAAGATGAAGGAGGAATATGGAATGCAAATGGATAAAATGTCTGGAATGGATATGAGTAAACCAAAACAGGCGATGGAAAAGGGTGATATGAAAGAGATGAAAATGGATCATACTAAAACGGAAGGTATGAATATGGATGATTCAAAGAAATCTGGAATGGATATGAGTCAACCAAAAGAGGCTATGGCAACTGATAAAATGAATGAGATGAAAATGGATCATTCCAAAATGAAAGGAATGGAAATGAACAATGGTGATGCTATGAAAGGCATGCAGATGAATGAGCAAAAGGATACAACGAAAACAGACAATATGGAGGGAATGGATTTAT
The DNA here is from genome assembly GCF_963974175.1 of uncultured Flavobacterium sp. Classification (GTDB taxonomy): domain Bacteria; phylum Bacteroidota; class Bacteroidia; order Flavobacteriales; family Flavobacteriaceae; genus Flavobacterium. The sequence goes on along the minus strand of NZ_CAXBBR010000007.1, from coordinate 170,781 downwards.
TTTCCGAGTATAATTACGACTATTTGAAATCTTTAAAGAAAACTAACTATGACAAAAATATTCCTGTAAAAGAAGTACTGTTGAATCTTACAGGAAATATGAATCGCTACATCTGGAGTATGAATGGAGTGCCTTTATCTGAAGCTGATAAAATTAAAATAAATAGTAAGGAAGTAACACGGGTTACCTTTAATAATCTTACTATGATGCACCACCCCATGCATTTACACGGTCATTTCTTTAGGGTTATCAATAAAAACGGAGATTACTCCCCGTTAAAACACACGGTAAATGTACCGCCAATGCAAAAGGTTACTATAGAATTTTACGGGAATAATGGGGATGAATATGGCGACTGGTTTTTTCATTGTCACATTTTATATCATATGATGGGAGGTATGGCAAGAGTAGTATCCTATGATACGCCAAGAGATCCAAGAATGGATGAGTTTCCGGCTTCTAAAATTATTGCAGAAACAGATAAATGGTATTCTTGGGGATTGGTAGATGCAGCTTCGCATACTATGGGTCTTAATTTAATGACTTCTAACATAAGAAACCAATTTAATGCGTCTTTAGAATATGGTTGGAACAAAAATTTAGAATCAGAGTTTACCTACGAACGTTATTTACACGATTACTTACGTGTTTTTGGAGGTGTTAACATTGAAAATAAAACACGCAATAGTTTAGACCAATTTAAAACTACTGCAGTGGTTGGGATACGTTATTTAACACCCTATTTATTTAATCTTGATGTACGTGTAGATAATGAGTTAAGACCAAGAATTGCGTTAGGGAGAAGTATAATGATATTTCCTAAACTATCTATTTTTGGCTATTATGAGTATCAATTAGATTTAGGGATTGTAAATAATTTGCCCGTGGGAAAAGATTTAACTTCGGAAACTGTATGGAGTGCAGGAGCTGAATATTTTCTATCCAGAAATATTTCACTTATGGGTAGTTACGATAATCGTTTTGGGGCTGGAGGTGGGCTTTCCGTAAGGTTTTAATAATTAAAATCAGGATGTAAACTCGTTATCTTTCAATAGATTAATCTCATAATTATAGAATTGGTAGCTATTAGCACGATGGTTTCTATGCTGGCAGTTGACAACTATCAAATGATGGAAAATGCGGATGAAATAACCGCTAAACTTAAAAATGTAATTAAAAAAACTTCAAATAATAATAATAATAATAATAATAATCACTAAAAACAAACAAAATGAGAAAATTAAAATTGTCAATGGGACTTTTAGCAATAGTATTTGTAACCCTAACTGTTGTATCATGTAAAGATTCAAAAAAAGAGCATGATAATGAGGACGAGCATCATTCAGAAATGTCTTCAGAAGGAAACCAAATGGAAATGAATAATGAAAGTGAAGAACATCATCATGCAGAAGGCAACGATGAACATGCTCACGACAAGGACGCTTCGATGAAGACTAGAGAAATAACAGCGTCCTCTAAAAAAAATGCGGCAACTTCTGCTATTATAGACGGCTATTTGCAAATTAAAAATGGATTAGTTGCGGACAATAAAGACAATGCCGCGAAAGGAGCAACAGCGCTACTTACAGCCTTTTCAAATTTTGACATGTCAAAACTTGATGAAGCACAACATAAAGAATATATGGAAATACTTGAAAGTGCTAAAGAACATGCAGAACATATTGTAAAAAAACCTATTGATCATCAAAGAGAGCATTTTGAAACATTAAGCACAGATATTACTGATTTAATAACTTTATTAGGAACCGATAAAACCCTATATCAAGATTATTGCCCAATGAAAAAAGTAAGTTGGTTAAGCGAAACTAAAGAGATTAAAAACCCATTTTATGGAAGCAAAATGTTGACTTGTGGTTCTGTGAAAAAACAAATTAATTAAATGAAAATCGTAAAAGTAATAGTAATAGTTTTACTGGTTGCGTTCGTGGGAATTCAGTTTATTCCCACAGTAAGTAATCGAAGTGAATATGTTCCCAAAACAGATTTTATGTTGGTCAATACAGTGCCAAAAAAAATCAGTGAAAAATTACAAGTAAGCTGTTATGACTGCCATAGTAACAATACCCATTATCCTTGGTATAGTAAAATTCAACCTGGAGCGTGGTTTATGGCAAAACATATTAAAAACGGAAAAGAAGAATTGAATTTTAGCGAATGGGCAGACTATTCAGATAGAAGAAAAAAGAGCAAATTAAAATCAATTATAAGTCAGATCAAAGATGATAATATGCCTTTAAGTTCTTACACACTAATCCATAAAAACGCAAGTTTTTCAGAAGAAGAAAAAAAGGAAGTCATTACGTGGTTGACAGAATTAAAAGATAATTTATAAACAATAATTTAATATTAAAAAAAATGAAAAATTTAAAAATGAGTATTGTAACAATGGTATTGTTAATGGTTTCTTTTGCAAATGCACAGGAAAAAGAAAAAATGAACCACGACCATGGAAACATGAAAATGGATCATAGCACTATGAAAATGGATAAGATGAATAACACTAAAGCAGAAGCAGTTCTAGCTGATTATTTTATACTGAAAGATGCATTGGTAGGCGATGATTCAAAAAAAGCGGCACAGGCTGGAAGTAAACTAATGGTCTCTTTAAAGGCTTTTGATGTGAGCAGCTACAACAAAGAACAGCAAAAGGAGCTAGTCGATATTATAGAAGATGCTGTAGAAAATGCCGAACACATTTCAAAAAGTCCTATTGCACATCAACGTGAGCACTTTAAGACCTTAAGCACTGATATTACTGATATGATTGCCATTACTGGAACTAAAAATAAGTTGTACCAGCAGTTTTGCCCAATGTACGATAAGGGTAGTGCATGGTTAAGTACAAGTAACGAAGTAAAAAATCCATATTATGGTAGCAAAATGCTTAAATGTGGAAAAGTTCAAAAGGAAATCAACAATTAAGCCAGCTCTTTTATAGTGGAGGAACAAGTTATCTAATTCATAAAAGGGATCATAAGGTTTTCATTATTGATTCGCAATTTGTAAAAAATCCCCCATTTATGGTATTAGAAAAGTCCTAGTTAGGGAAGGGTAAAATATTAATGACTAGTCCTAGCCCTTCCCTTGTTAGGCACAATAAATTTTAAAAAAAAATTGATTTAATTATAAACAGCCTGTATAATCGAATAAAGATAACTCAATTAATAAGTTAATGGCATTTCTCTTCTAAATGGTAGGCAAAATATAAACTTTGATAAACAAACTAAATAATTATTAAATACTAAAATATTAAACAATAACATCATCAATGAGCAACTTCACTCAAATTATCCAACAATACAAAACCGATACGGAAAGCGTTTACAATACTTGGTTTGTCGATAATGATCAGCGATTAAAAGCATTCCGAACTATTCGTCGAGGTATTTTACAAGTAATTGATGATATTAAAAACAAAACTTTTCCAAACGATTTTAAAGGCAGTAGTTTAGAATTTGTATTGAGTTGCATCGCTGAACAAAAACAAATATTTGTAGGTGTAGCACATCCTTTTTATTGGAAACCAAAATTGCGAATTCCTGATATTTACGAAAACCAAAACAATAAAATCGCTTTTGGGCAATTTCTAGAAAATTGTATCAACGCCAAAACCGAAGAGCAAGTTGTCAAAGAAATAGTAAAACTAGATGAATTAAAAATAAAAGGGTTAGGTCCCGCGGTAGCGAGTATTATATATTTTTTGCATCCCACTTGGTTTCCCCCATTCAATACAGCGATTCTCAATGGATTTAATTTCTTATTCAAAGACAAAAAAAAATTAGGCAGTTGGACAGAATACCTGAAAATTAGAGAAACAATATTAGAAACCAACAGCAAACACAAAGCGGAACTATCAAACGATTTAGGTGCAATTGCAGGCTTATGTTTTGAAATTGGCACCCAAAAAATGCTGATTGGTAACGATGAATATTTAAGTGAAGACGAACGTACAAAGTTTGAAAAAAACATCTTAAAACGACAAAAAGAAATTCAGGAAGAAAAATTGGCTGAAAATCTTCATAATGAAATGCAATACCATTTATTAAAAATTGGAGTTTCATTGGGTTATGATGTTACACCAGCTAGTAATGATAAAGGTAAAGCGTTTAATAGTCAAAGTTTTTCGTTTATATCAATTAGTAAATTCCCAGAATTACCAACGGATAAAGACACTCAAAACACAATAAAATTAATAGATGTTCTTTGGTTTCAAAAAGGAACAAACAAAATCATTGGAGCTTTTGAAGTTGAAAAAAGCACCAGTATTTACTCCGGTATTTTACGCCTTTCTGATCTATATTTTAGTATTTCCAATGGTGAAGAAGTATTTTATATCATCATTCCGGATAGTCGCGAAAAAGATGTGATACAACAACTGAACAGACCCGTGATTAAGAATTCAAAAATAAACATCAAGTACATTTTGTTTTCAGAATTGCGAAGTCAATGTGACGCGATTTGCAAATTTGGTTCAGACTATTCCATAATGGAAAAAATAGCAAAATCAATTTAAAAAATAAGAAGAGCTAATGATTAAAGGTAAAAAAGCAAAATGGATTAGAAAATCCCATCGCTATTTAGGAATATTTTTAGGACTTCAATTTTTAATGTGGACCATAAGTGGTTTGTATTTTAGTTGGACCAACATAGATGATATTCATGGAGAACAATTTCATAAAAAAGGAATAGTTGCAGAATCGTTTTCAGGTTTAATAAGTCCTTCAGACCTTAAACCTTCGACAACTATTCAATCTATCGAATTGAGAGATATTGATAAACAACCTTTTTATTGGGTGAATCAAAAACTGCTTTATAACGCCAGGACAGGGGAAGTCAAAAATGGTGTTTCAAAAGAAGAAGCGGTTTCAATTGCAGCTAAAAATATTGTTTCGAATCTAAAAGTAAAAGAAATACAACTTATTACAGAAGTTGGGAAACATCATGAATACAGAGAGAGATTGTTACCTGCTTATGTTATATCCTATCAAGAGCCAAATAATTTGAAAGTGTATATTTCAGTAAATGATGGCAAACTACAAACAATAAGACATCGTGATTGGAGATGGTTTGATTTTTTATGGATGACCCATACCATGGACTACGAAGGGCGAGACAATATGAATAATATTGTATTAAGAGTTTTTTCATTGTTAGGATTAATAACCGTTTTAAGTGGTTTTTTACTTTGGTACATCTCCTCTCCTACCATTAGAAAAATTTGGAAGAAAATAAAAAAATAATAATTTAAAATTAATAGAAATGAAATCATCAAAAAAATTGTTCGTAAAAGTTCTTTTATTAGTAGTGTCATCGGCAAGTATGTTTGCCCAAGACAAGGACACAGAGGCTGTAAAAGCGGTGCTAAAACAGTACAATACTGCTATTGAGAAATTAGATGTTACTGGTACTGAAAAATTATTTACTTCCGATTCAAAAATATATGAATCAGGCGGCAATGAAGGCAGCTATGCTCACTATTTAGAACATCACCTTGCACCCGAAATGAAAGCGTTCAAATCGTTCACTTTCAGCGATTATAAAGTTGCTGTTACCTTGAGTGGCGAGTATGCGTTTTCAACCGAAACGTACAATTATACAATTGTAGTGGCAAAAGACAATAAAGAGTTAAAACGCAAAGGAATTGGCACAAGTGTTTTAAAGAAAATGAATGGGCAATGGAAAATCATGATGAGTCATAATTCATCCAGAAAATAATACCATAACTTAGATTAGACTCATAGAGCGACAGGAGAATGATTAAAAAAATTATAAAATACTACTCCAAAAAAAAGCACATTATATGTCCTGATATCTACATCGGTAAAGGGACTGTTCCTCTATTGTTTTTTATAACCTTACTTTTTGCTTTAGCAATATGGTGGCTTAATCATGATCTATCTCTTGTGGATTTCTGGAAAAATTTACCAGTAGATCATAAGATAATTGAACTTTTTTGCGAAAAAACAGAAATGAAAAAAGTGGTGCGCCAACCTGTTAATACATTTAGTGGAATAATCTATTTGATCGTGGCAATTATTATTTTAAAAGAAAGTCAGAAGGAATTAAAGAATAGTAGCGCTGAAAAACAAAACAAAGAAAATCTGATTCATAAAATATTTTTTGCCTTCATTCTTCTGTATGTTTTTTTAGCATGTACCTTCTATCATTCTTCACTTACGAATTTTGCTTTTAAAATTGATTTCTCGGCTGTATATTTTTTTTCGCTTTTTCCTATAACTTATCTATCCTACCTATGGCTGCTTACTAATAATCCGAAACTGTCAGATATCTCAAAAAAGAGTGTAATTATTGCCATCTATTCCGTTTATCTTATTGTCTGTCTTTTATTATCCTTTTTTGTTCCAAAAGGCAAAGAACATATAGTCAGTTTTGTATGTATTTTGATGTTTTTTGCATTTGCTATTACAATACTTTTAAAAAATCCCAAGAAAGAAAACGTCAATTACTTGGTCTCAAGTATTATTTGCACTATCGTAGCTCTTGTTTGGTTAAAGTTAGATAAACACACTTTTATGTGTAACCCTAACAGTTATTTTCAACCACATAGTTTGTGGAATCTATTTATAGGACTGTCAGGATTCTATTTTTACGTGTTTATGCGAAACGAAGATAATCCTAAAAAATATTTAACTTAAATATTTAAAAGCAAAAATAACTAGGATGCAAAATATTCAAAAATATAAATCAACAAATAGAAAATAGTAAGGCAAAAACAAAAAAGTAGTTTTTGTTTTTATCTAATAGTTCATAGATACAGAAAGAAGTCACTATAACCTATTCTAAAATAAATACGCCTCATTATATAAATTTAGAACAAACAACTAAATCATGAAAAATAATATAATCTAAATAACTTTTAAATCGAAAAATTATGGAAACTTAACACACAGTATCGCAGTTAATGGTAAAAAGACATCGGTAGTCGACCCCGAAATAAAAAAATTAATAAAAATTAGTATTATCAGCTAAAAAGCTGAAATTATGTTGATTAAAGCAAAACGTAAAGAACTAGATAAATAAAACCCTAAGAATTCATAAACCAATTAAAAATCAAAAAAAATGAAAAGAATAATAGTAGTAGCATTCATTCTCTGTATCTACTCCTTTGCGCAAGCGCAAGATATGAAGGGGATGAATATGAAGAAAAAAGAAAATACTGAGAAGACACAGTCAGTAACATACACCTGCGTGATGCACCCCGAAATTCACGCTGACAAGCCAGGGAAATGTCCTAAATGTGGAATGACATTGATTAAGGAAAAAATGAAAGCGGTTAAGAAATCGGCAGTTAAAAAGCAGGATGAAATGCAAATGCCCATGAAGGAGACTTCTAAAAAGAAGGACAATAGGGACAATATGAAAACGGATACTACTGATGCGCATCAAAATCATAATATGAGCAATATGGATATGCCAAAAGCAACTATAGAGACCGTAACTAAAATTGAAAACAACACACCGCCAAGAACAGTGCGTTACGATTTATATGTGCGAGATACGATCGTAAACTTCACAGGAAAATCTAAAAGAGCAATTGCTGTAAACGGACAAATACCGATGCCTAAACTTACTTTTACAGAAGGAGACATTGCAGAAATTTATGTACACAACGAACTGGATGAAGAAACTTCTCTGCATTGGCACGGATTATTTCTACCCAACCGTTATGATGGTGTTCCCAATCTTACACAAATGCCGATCAAAGCGCATACCACTCATCTATACACCTTCCCTATTATTCAGCACGGAACGCATTGGTACCACAGCCACACTGGTTTGCAAGAGCAAATTGGAATGTACGGTAATTTTGTAATGAATAAAAGAGCTGAAGACCCAACTTTTAGAAGCGGTATTGACGATTTGCCAACTATACCAATAGTACTAAGTGAATGGACCGATATAAAACCCGAAAACGTACATCGAATGTTGCACAACGCAAACGATTATCCAGCCATTAAAAAAGGAACAACCCAAAGTTATGCAGAAGCCATAAAGCAAGGTTATTTAGGTGTTAAACTAAAAAATGAATGGAAAAGGATGAATGCAATGGATGTAAGCGATGTGTTTTACGACAAAATCCTTATGAATGGTAAGCAAAGTACGGATGTGAAAAGTATTGATGAAAAACCTTTAAAAGCAGGTGATAAAGTACGTTTACGCATATCTAATGGTGGGGCTTCTTCCTATTTTTGGCTTACTTATGCCGGTGGGAAAATAACAGTAGTTGCAAATGACGGTAACGATGTAGAACCTGTAGAAGTAGATCGATTAATTATTGGTGTTTCTGAAACTTACGATGTTGTCGTTACTATTCCTGCCGATAAAACTGCTTTTGAATTTTTAGCCACCACTGAAGATAGATTGTATTCAGCTTCTTATTTTATTGGGGATGGTATCAAACAACTTATCAAACCGCTTCCCAAACTTAAATATTTTGAAGGAATGAAAATGATGAACGGAATGATGAAAATGAATGGCGATTTAGATGATATGGGTATGAGTATGTCCTACAATCAAATGGATATGAATGTGGTAATGTACCCTGAAATTACCGGAGAACAAAAAAAGAAAGACGATAAAAAAATGCAGGATATGAAAATGACAGAAGCCGATTATAATAGTAATGCGCTTTCGGATATTACTACCTTAAATTATGCAATGTTAAAATCGCCAACTAAAACTATACTTCCTAAAGATGCTCCAGTAAGAGAATTAAAATTTGAATTGACAGGAAATATGAACCGCTATGTTTGGAGTTTAGACAACAAAGTAGTTTCCGAAGCGGATAAAATATTAATTAAAAAAGGCGAAAATGTTCGCATCACAATTCATAACAATTCTATGATGCGACACCCAATGCACTTGCACGGACACGATTTTAGGCTATTAAATGGTCAAGAAGATTACGCTCCTCTAAAAAACGTTGTGGATATAATGCCAATGGAAACCGATGTATTTGAATTTAATGCAAATGTAGAAGGTGATTGGTTCTTTCATTGTCATATTTTGTATCATATGATGAGTGGTATGGGGAGAGTCTTTTCCTATGAAAATCAAGAACCAAATCCCGAAATTCCTAACCCGAAACTGGCACAACGAAAATTATTTGCTGACGATAGAAAATTTCATTTTATGGCAGAAAATGATTTTGCAACAAACGGAAACGATGGAGAAGCGATGTATCAAAGTACACGTTGGAGTATTGGAACAGAATGGAGATTAGGATACAATGATATGCACGGTTACGAAACCGAAACACACATAGGACGATATATTGGTAAAATGCAATGGCTAATGCCTTTCATTGGTTTTGATTGGAGATACAGAAAAATGGGAATAGACAATCAGGAACATAATCTATTCGGCCAAACCAATACCAAAGACAACAGGGCTATTTTTAGTGCGGGGGTCAACTATACTTTGCCAATGCTAATAATGGCTCAGGTGGAAGTATTCACCGATGGAAATTTTAGATTACAATTTGAGCGTAAAGATATTCCAGTTTCTAAAAGACTACGAATGAGTTTAATGTGGAATACCGACAAAGAATATATGGCAGGTTTGAGATACATTGTTAAAAGAAACTTTGGAATAACAACTCATTATGATAGTGATATGGGAATGGGATTAGGAGCTACTTTTAATTACTAAAATTTTTTATTTAAGGTTAATGCTGAAGATGCTTATAGTAAAATATAAGCATCTTTTTTTATCTAAACATCTAACAACGTGTTAATTATACAACTATTATTAAGGATAATGTAACATTTTGATAAATTAGTTATAGTACCTTTATATTGTAAAAATTACTTCATACCAAATATTAAAGAAAATGGAAACTCAAAAAACGTACACCTGCCCAATGCATCCAGAAGTTACTTCGGATAAACCCGGAAAATGTCCCAAATGCGGAATGAATTTAGTCGAGAAAAAAGAATGAAAATTCTACTGGCAACCGACGGTTCAAAATATAGTAAAACAGCAATTAATGAAATTGCCAACAGACCTTTTCCGCCCAAAACTGAAGTATGCATTCTTGCTGTTTATGAAATTACAGCCATTGTAAACACATTAGAACCAATGGGCGTCTCCCACGAATACTATGCACAATTTGATGAAAACGCATTTCAAAATGCAGAAAATAATACAAAAAGTGCAGTCGAAATTCTTGAAAATAAAAATCCAAATCTGTTAGTAACAACAAAAGTAGTTTCAGGTTCACCAAAAAGCGTAATACTTGATGAAGCCGAAAAATTTAAAGCAGATTTGATAGTAGTTGGCTCACATGGTTACGGAGCAATTGAGCGTTTTTTTTTAGGTTCTGTTTCGCATTCAGTTGCTTTACATGCAAAATGTTCTGTAGAAATTGTTCGTAAATAAAAAACGTAACAAGAGACAAACGCATATCCATTTTGTTGTGCCGAATTATTGAACTTATTGGTAGTTAAAACGATTTAATGTAAGTTCCCTTATTGTAAGTATATTGTATCGTCAAAAAGATTTGTAGATGTTTTTATATCCATGTCTTTTTCTTGGCCTATTATTTAATTCATTTCCAGTAAAATCTAATGAATTGAACTTTTTTACATTTTATTTAGTCCATGTAGTTTACATCTTTTTTTTCGGACGTCTGTGTCCATTAAGAGGTTTTATGGGATAATTTTCAAGAATATCATACACTGCAGGATGTAGATTATCCCCAATATAAGAAGGGTCATATAAATCACCTTTAGCGGTTCCTGTCCATACAAGTTTATTCAGTTTCCGGTCAATTACATTCAGTGTGATTGCCCCTTCAGTATATTCTACCTTTTGGGTAACATAAGTGGTATAATTGTAATTATAGTGATGGAGGTAATAGTGATTGCCGGGATAATGGTAATAATAGGGGTTATGATAATACCAACCCAAAGGATAGGTAGAAGAAGGAGTACTGACTGTTTTTTCCTTTTTAACGGCAGTGATAACCAATTCCAGAAAAACATCTGGTGTGTCAATACTTATCTTGTATCCCCTCCCTCCCATACAATGACTAAAATAGTTACGTGCATTGTTGCGAATAATCTGGTTATTATATTCGCCACCAACTGTATCTTTATCCGGTAGCCAAGCAAAGGTTTTGTATTTCGTAAAATCAATACTGCGATCATAATTAGAAGTGATTTTCGTATAAACCCCGCATCCGGCCATAGCGACGAAAAGAAAGCTAATTAAATAGCCGTAAAAATTTTTATCTGTTTTCATGTTTTCTCTTTTTTAATGGGCCATTTTCTAAGTATTAATTATTTTTTTTTATGGATTTAATTAGTTAGATTTTTTAAGTACGGTCTGAAAAATTTGTATCGTTATTTCGTTGTTCCATCCTTTGGGTAAAATGATACCAAAATCACTTAATCTCAATTTAAAGTTGAGTGTAAGTAAACAGGAGATCGTTTCGTTACTTGCAATATGTATAAGCAATCCGTTTACAAATACTCTTTTCGTCTTTCCATTCAAATATAATTCAGCTCCAAAATTTAGTTTGTGATCTGGATGTTGTAATGTCTCCACGTAAGGAATGTTTAGTTGTCCTTTCAGTAATACCTGCCCAATGTTTGAGTTGATAAGCTTCACATTCAATGAATCTGTTGAAGTGCGTAGAATAGCTGGATTAAACATTAGTTCGATTTCAGCATTTTCATAATTGATTAAAACAAACAGGTGATTGCTATTGGCTATTATAATGGAATCTCTGTGCGAACCTATAACTTCAATACTTCCTTCCCTGGTTTGATATCTTTGCTGTGCCTTAGCTGAAAAGCTCCATAGTAGTAATACAATATTAGTGAATACCCATACTATTTTTAATTTTTTTGCCATGATTTTATATTTAATATAATATAGGTCTGCTTGTACTTCTTTTTCTTAATTTGAATTATTTATATTTTTTTCATTTTTTTAATGATTCTGCCCTTGGTGTTCCATCATTTCACCTGAATTTTTAAGAGAATTTATATAAACATAAACCGAAAAGATTTCTTCTTCGCTCAAAATGTTTTCCCATGCTGGCATTGCAGTTCCCTTGACTCCTTTTTTTATGAGGTATATTCTTCCTTGATTTGAATAATAGGACGAATGTTCAGGGTTAGTAAAATCGGCTGGCTTTGGTTGTAATGTCGCTGCTCCTGGACCATCCCCTTTACCGCCACGACCGTGACAACTGGAACAATATTTTATGAATATCTCTTTCCCTTGTGCTAGCTGTTTCGCTGTACCAAGAGATAGGGTCTGATCATATTTTTCGCCTAATTCCTGTTTTAACCATTCACGAGTTTCATTCGTTGTGAATGCTCGCTATGTTCAGGATTGTGATTTTCTTCTTCTTTTTGTTGAGGGTAGTTCTGTTCAACTGGTTTCTCTTTTTTTTCTGAATTCCGGCAGGAAGTAAGCATTAACAGTACATACATCATTAAGGTAATGATGCAAGTATTGTTTTTATAGTTCGATAGAGTTTATGCAGAGTGTGTCCGAAGAATGCACCATGATGTTTTGATTTTTTCATAGTTGTTGAATAATTTTTTTGACTACACCAATATAAATACTCAATATTTTTAATCACTAAAAAACACTTAAATAACACACAAATCATTATACTTAAGTATTTTATAAATATTCTTTTCTATTTCAATATAAATTTACGATTTATTTAAATATGTCCTCGGAATTTATAAATTTTCTATTTCCATAAATTAGAAATTTCATTGACCCTAGATCCCCTATTTCACCTATGTTTATAAAGCTGAAAGTCAAATTATGCAGAGGTGCCAATTTCCTGTTACAATTTTAATAAAACCATATTTGAATTAATTTTAAATGAGTTAGAGTGAAAAACATAATAAATCTGTTCTTTGGATTAAATACAACATTACAATCTAAAAGGTAATAAAATTGATGAACCATTATCAAATTTTGTATAGAATTTATGGAATATTAAGATTTACTTAATATTTATTTTTCAAAGTATTAGTAGTCAATAAAATTTATTACTTTTACAATCTTGAAAAAATCAATTGCCATATCATTCCTTTTTATCTTTTTGTGTGCCAACACAGAAATAGGGCAATTATTGAAAATACCCACCTTAATACAACACTTTACAGAGCATCATGACGATAATCTAGATATTTCATTTGCTGATTTTATTGATTTTCATTATAATAAGACCGAGAAACACTCGAGCAAAGAAAATGAGAATCATCAGAATTTACCTTTCAAGACAATTAATACAAATGTCAATACGGTTCTTGCTTTTGAAAGCCAAACAGAGTTTTCTTTTCGCAAGCCTAACTTTATTTCTCTAAACCGTACTGTACCTTTCAGTCGGGATTTTTACATTTCCAACGTTTTTGCTTCTATCTGGCTCCCTCCTAAATTGAGTTAATTCATTTTATTTTAAATCGCAATTAGTTATATTTTAAATATTTATGATTGCTTATTTTAAAATATTTTTTGCTACTTACCTATAGCGAACGATACCTTGTATTAATTCCATTACCATTCATCACTTACTAAAAGTTTAAGCGTTTTGCGTTAGCCAATAACCAAAATCTTTTTAGACTTCACGGAACTCTCATAACGTTTTTAGTGCTGTCCTGTAATGCAATCACTAGTATTAAACTCTAAAACATCTGTAATGAATAAAATCAATTGCAATTGGCATATTCTTGCTTGTTGTAGGAACAACAATTTCTAATGCACAAGTAAATGTAAATCAATCCAAAGGACCACATAACGGCGTCATACAGAATGTAGGGAACTACAAAATCGAAATGGTCGAAAGAGAAAACAACTGTAGTTTCTATGTATTAGATACCAAAGGAAAAACAGTCTCAAACAAAGGCGTTTCTGGAACCGTAGTATTCGAATTTTTCAATAAAACAAAAGCGACAAACCCAATTTCATTAGACATAAATAATGCTTTGTTTGTAGAAGTTCCTAAAGCAAACATATATACCTATTGTACCATTTCAGTAAATGTAAAAGGAAAAACAATTACTTCCAGATTTAGAAACAACCAAGTCTCTGAACATGATATTAATCACGGACACCAACATTAATTCAATTTTATTACTCTTTAATAAACTCAATTTAAATTACAATTATGAAAAATTTTTTAATAGTAGCGACTATCGCAATCGGAATGTTAACTTCTTGTAACCAAAAAGCAAAAAACGAAACTGAAAGCACAGAAATTCAGACTAATGAAACTACTAAACAAGTTCAAGAAAACACAGATAGTATTAATCAAGTTAGCATGGACAGTATTAATATAGTGGAACCAAATAAAGTTGATGCGGCACACGGACACACCCATTAAATTAATTTAATAAGCCACTTCTCTTCCGAAAATTTTAGAAGAGAAGTGGTTTTAAAAGAAAAATAAAATTATGAATTCAAAAAAAATAATATTCCTTGCCTTACTACTTTTTATGTGCATCGGAAATGTTTTTGCCCACGGAGTTGATGAAAATACACAAACTTTTTTAACAGGAAATGATGGCGTAGCTTTTGGTCCATTTCTTTACATTGGTGCTAAACATATGCTTACCGGTTACGATCATTTACTTTTTTTAGTTGGTGTTATCTTTTTCTTATACCGCCCTAAAGAAGTGTTGTTGTATGTGAGCTTTTTTACAATTGGTCATAGCACAACCTTATTGTTGGGTGTTATGAGTGGCATATCCATTAACTCCTTTTTAATTGATGCCATCATCGCTCTATCAATAATTTATAAGGGGTTTGACAATCTAGGTGGTTTTAAGAGATTTTTCGGTAGACAACCCAATACAAAAGCAGCTGTTTTGATTTTCGGATTATTCCACGGTTTTGGGCTTGCGAGTAAGTTACAAGATTTCAAATTTGAAAAAGAAGGATTGTTTACGAATCTACTTGGTTTTAACATTGGTGTAGAAATAGGTCAGTTTATCGCACTTACTTTTGTATTGATTCTCATTACAATATGGCGTAGGCACCCAAGTTTTATGAAATTTTCAACATTCACAAACACCATGCTTATTGCTGCTGGATTTGTCCTACTAGGGTATCAATTAACAGGTTATTTTACATCTTAAAAAAAAATTAAACAATGTCAGAAATAAATCATCAAATAGTAGAAAAAAAAGAAATTATCAAAGCGGTCTTATTTGCTTTGGTTTTAGGAATAATCATTTTAGTTAGTGCAGTTTTACCTGCCGAATATGGAATAGACCCAATAGGAACGGGTAAATTGTTCGGATTCAGTAAATTGTATGTTCCAGAAAATGCAGGAGAAAATCAACTGGGACAAACAACACAAGAAACATTTCCATTAATAAAAATGGAAAAAGCGGGTTCTGGACCTGATGTAAAAAGACCTGTCGAGGCAGATAATCCAGCTCCAGAAAAACAATACGCAGAAAGAGAAGACACCGTCGAGGTTATTGTTCCAGCAGGAAAAGGAATTGAATATAAAATTTATATGCTGAAATACGGCAAAATGAAGTACGAATGGACTACAGACAAAGGAACCGTTTATTTAGATTTTCATGGGGAGGTAAAACAAGAAAAGGCAGTTAATGATGTCTATTTTGAAAGCTACACCCTTGCCTATTCCAATAATATGGTAGGAACCTTTTATGCTCCTTTTGAAGGAAAGCATGGTTGGTTTTTCAAAAATAATGAAAATACAGCCATTACTGTTACTCTAAAATTAAACGGACAATATTCAATGTAACTATTGAATATTCAATAATATAAAAAATTATGCTGAATAAAATAATAGAATTTTCTATAAAAAATAAGCTCATTGTTGGGTTGTTTACACTTGTGCTTATTGGGTACGGTATTTTCCAATTCACCAAATTACCCATTGATGCCGTTCCCGATATTACAGACAATCAGGTTCAAGTTATCACTTCTGCACCATCATTGGGAGCAACCGATATTGAACGGTTGATAACATTTCCAATCGAGCAAGCCAACAGTAATATTCCAGGACTGAAAGAAATTCGTAGTTTCTCTCGTTTTGGTTTATCAGTGGTAACCATTGTTTTTAATGATGCAACCGATGTGTATTGGGCACGTCAACAAGTAACCGAAAGATTAAGTGCTGTCAAAGAACTGATACCAAAAGGTATTGGTTCTCCAACTTTAGCACCGGTAACAACTGGTTTGGGAGAAATTTATCAATATGTAGTAAGGCCAAAACCTGGTTATGAGAAAAAATACGATGTAACCGAGTTAAGAACTATACAAGATTGGATCGTTCGCCGTCAATTATTAAGCGTTGAAGGTGTTGCAGAAGTAAGCAGTTTTGGCGGGAAATTAAAACAATATGAAATCGCCATTGATCCTAATAAATTGCAGTCTTACAATATTACGATTGCGGATGTTTTTAATGCTTTAGAAAAAAACAATGAAAATACTGGAGGTGCCTATATTGAAAAAGGACCAACCGTTTTATACATTAGAAGTGAAGGGTTAATCAATACAATCGAAAACATAAAAGACATATCTATTAAAAACACCAATAGTGGCAGTCCCTTATTTATTCGTGATGTTGCAGATGTTCGCATTGGTAATGCTATTCGTTACGGAGCAATGACTTACAACGGAGAAGGCGAAGTTTCGGGTGCAGTGGTAATGATGTTAAAAGGCGCGAATAGCAATATTGTTATCAAAGACATTAAAGAAAGAATTGAACAAATTAGAAAGACCTTACCGGAAGGTGTAATTGTTGAACCATTTTTAGACCGTACAAAAATGGTAAATAATTCTATTTCTACAGTTGGCAAAAACCTAATTGAGGGGGCATTAATCGTACTTTTAGTATTAATCTTTTTTTTAGGAAATGTACGAGCTGGTTTAATAGTAGCTTCGGTTATACCATTGGCAATGTTATTTGCAGTAATACTAATGAATTTATTTGGCGTAAGCGGAAATTTAATGAGTTTAGGAGCTTTAGATTTCGGGCTTATTGTAGATGGTGCCGTAATTATTGTTGAAGCCTGTTTGTTTAGTTTGCACGGTCGAAAAAAAGGAGAGGTTTCTCAACACGAAATGGATAAAACAGTTTTAGAAACTTCTGTAAGAATGCGAAATGTTGCCGTTTTTGGAGAACTAATTATTTTGATTGTTTACATTCCAATTTTTACATTACGTGGTATTGAAGGAAAAATGTTTTTACCAATGGCACAAACAATTGCCTTTGCTTTGTTTGGTGCTTTTGTTTTGTCATTGACTTATATTCCTATGATGACAGCTTTGTTTTTGAATAAAAAAATAACACACAAGCAAAACTTCTCAGATAAAATGATGGCAAAATTAGAAAATTTCTATCAGCCACTTTTAGAAAAAGCATTAGCCATTCCAAGGGTTATAATCGGAACTACATTAGCATTATTTGTTCTAGCGATCGTTACACTTTCATTTATGGGTGGAGAATTTATGCCATCACTTGAAGAGGGGGATTTTGCAGTAGAAACAAGGGTTTTGCCTGGAAGTAATTTGCAAACATCAATGACCGCGATTTCGCAAGGGGCAAAAATATTATTAGAAAAGTTTCCGGAAGTACAAAAAGTGGTTGGTAAAACCGGAAGTTCCGAAGTGCCAACAGACCCAATGCCTATTGATGCCAGTGATATGATGGTTATTCTAAAAGACAAGTCTGAATGGACATCAGCATCAACATTCGATGAATTATCAGCAAAAATGGCAAAGGAACTCGAAGCTGTTCCGGGTGTTTCTTATGGATTTCAATATCCGGTACAAATGCGTTTCAACGAACTAATGACAGGAGCTAGACAAGATGTAGTATGCAAAATTTTTGGTGAAAATTTAGACACTTTGGCTTTATACGCCAACAAATTAGGAAAGATTGTAAATACCGTTGAAGGCACTTCTGACCTATACGTAGAAACAGTTACTGGAATGCCACAAATTGTCATCGACTATAATCGTCCTGCAATTGCACAATACAATTTGAATATCGAAGACATTAATAAAATAGTGAATACCGCCTTTGCAGGACAAAGTGCTGGATTGATTTATGAAGATGAAAAACGATTTGATTTAGTTGTTCGTTTAGCAGGAGAAAATAGAAAAGACTTGGCAGATGTTCAAAATTTATTAATTCCAGCGCCAAACGGGATGCAAATTCCTCTATCTCAATTGGCAAAAGTAGAAATTACCGAAGGTCCAAATCAAATTCAACGTGAAGATGCCAAACGTAGAATTGTAGTTGGTTTTAATGTTCGTGGTCGCGATGTGCAAAGCATTGTAACCGAATTACAAAACAAGGTAAATACTCAAATCAAGTTCCCAGCAGGTTATTATCCAACCTATGGTGGTGCTTTTGAAAACTTAAATGCAGCAAAGCAACGATTGCTAATTGCAGTTCCAATATCTCTAATACTAATTTTTATCTTATTGTATTTTGCTTTCAAATCAGTAAGGCAGGGACTATTAATTTATTCGGCTATTCCGTTATCAATGATTGGTGGAATATTCTTTCTAGCAATGCGTGGAATGCCTTTTAGCATCAGCGCAGGAGTTGGATTTATTGCTTTATTTGGTGTGGCTGTTTTGAATGGTTTGGTTCTTATAGCCGAATTCAACCGCATAAAAAAATCAGGCGAAACCGATTTAAAAGCAATTGTGCTTCAAGGAACAAGAATACGTTTGCGACCCGTTTTAATGACGGCACTTGTAGCGTCGTTAGGATTTTTACCAATGGCATTAAGCAATGGTTCCGGTGCAGAAGTGCAAAAACCATTAGCAACGGTTGTTATTGGTGGATTGATTGTAGCTACTTTCTTAACTTTATTTGTTTTACCAATTTTATACATTATGTTCGAAAAAGGAATTAAATTAAAATCAAAAAAGATAAAATCAATTACAACAATCATCGTGTTGGGAATATTTTTCTCTTTTCAAAATACAAATGCGCAAGAAAAAATTTCAATAGATAAAGCAATTGAAACCGCATTGCAAAATAATCTAAAGGTTAAAAACCAAAAATTAAATTCTGAATATTTACAAAAACTGACCAAGACAGGATATGACATTCCAAACACAGGTATTATTAGCGAATATGGACAGTTTAATAGCATTGTGAATGATATAAAAATTGGAATTTCACAAAGCATTAAATTTCCAACGGTTTACTCTAGGCAAAAACAGCTTTTAATAGAAGAGTCCAAAACTGGCGAATGGAACGAAGCTTTACAAAGAAAAGAATTGACCAAGCAAGTTACAACCGTGTTTTATGAAATGGTTTATCTCAAAGAAAAAGAACAGATATTACTGAAAAGTGATAGTATCTATTCGGATTTTTTAAGAAAATCAGTCCTGCGTTTTGACAAAGGAGAAAGTAATATTTTAGAAAAAGTAACAGCCGAAAACCAATCAGGACAAATAAAAATACAGTTACAAGAATTGCAAAGCGATTATAAAATACGCCAAACACAATTCAAATATCTATTGAATGACGATAAAGATTTTATGCCAGTGTGGGATAAGTTCAAAATGACTTTCGACGAAAAACTCGATGAGAATGCAATTGAAAATCAGCCAAGCATAAAACTAAAGGAACAAGAAGTAAATATCAATAAAGCCGAAATTGCTTTAGAGAAATCCAAGAAAATGCCGGAACTAATTGGTGGTTTGTATTGGCAGACTTTCAAAACCAATACCTCTTTTCAGGAAAACAACAATGGTGTTTACGGACAATTTGGCGTAGCACTTCCTTTATTCAATTCATCAATCAACAATAGGAAAAAAGCATTGGAAACCAAAACCCAAATCGCTGAAAATAATATGGGCTTTGAAAAATTGAAACTGCAAAACCAATATCACAATGTATTGCAAGAATATCAAAAAAACAAAACTACCATTGATTATTACGAAACCAAAGCGTTGAAAAGTGTTGATATAGTAACCAAAGCTGCCAACGATAAATTCAACAATGGTGACATTAATTATTTAGAATGGGTAATGCTAATCAATCAAAATACCCAAATTCAGAGTAATTATATTGAAGTCGTTAGAAAGTTAAACAATAGCATTATTGAACTTAATTCATTAACTAAAACTGAATAACCATGAATTACACAAAAACCTTCTTTTCACGTCAGTTTCTTTGGGAAATTGTACGGATCATAACCGTTGGTCTTGCGAGTTTATTCTTTTATCTCGACTTTATTCAACTACCAATATTAATTATTGCAATGGCTTTTGGGCTCTACTCCTTAGTAAAAACAGCTGCATTGGATATAATAAAACAACGTAAAATAGGTACCGAATTATTTATAACCATAGCGGTAATTATTTCTGTTCTCGGTAAAGAATATTTGGCAGGTGCTGTCGTACTTATGATTATTCTTATTGCCGAGTATATTGCAAGTGCCAGTACCGAAAAAGCAAGATCGTCGATTAAAGAGTTGATAGGTTCCGTTCCCAAAACGGCAATAGTAAAAAAAGACAATCAGGAATCCATAGTGCAAATAACTGATTTGAAAATCGGAGATGTTATTCTGGTGAAAGCTGGAGAAAAAATTCCTGTGGATGGTAAAGTAATTTCCGGTTCAGGTTCTGTTAATCAGGCACCAATAACAGGCGAAAGTGTTCCACAAGAAAAAACAGTCGGTAGTGATGCCTTTGCCGGAACAATACTGGAATTAGGGGCTCTGGATATTGAAATGACAAAAGCAGGTGTAGATACTGTTTTTTCACGAATCATTTCATTGGTAGAGGATGCAGAAAGTCAACAGGCACCTATTGAAAAATTTACAGACAAAGTGGCTTCCTGGCTTATTCCTGTAGTATTTATTTTTGTTGGTACAGTTTACTTTTTCACCCGTGATGTTAAACTGGTTATTGCATTGCTGATTTTTACCTCTCCTGCTGAATTAGGTTTAGCAACACCATTGGTTACCATCGCGGCCATTGCACGTGCTGCCAGAGAAGGAATTTTGATAAAAGGAGGTTTGTTTTTAGAGGAGCTTGCAAAAGTTACTACTATCGTTTTTGACAAGACTGGAACATTGACAATTGGAAGTCCTATCGTGAATAAAGTTGAAATAATAGATCCTAATTATAATGAGCAAAAATTAGTTCAATTTGCTGCTACAGTTGATAGACGTTCCAGCCATCCATTAGCAAAAGCAATCTTAAGTTACGCAGATAAATTAAAACTTACCTATGGAGAACCAGAAAACTTTGAGGTGATAAAAGGACGAGGGGTTTCTGCAAAAGTTGAGGGCAAGTCTATTTTATTAGGAAATAAACTTTTTATGGAGGAAAATAAAACTTCATTATTTAATTCTTCTGAAAATGTAACGGATACTGTTATTTACCTTTCAATCGAAAATAAACTGGCAGGTATTTTTTATATCTCAGATGCCATTCGTGAAGGTGCAAAAGAAATGATTCAAGGCTTAAGAAAAAGCGGCATAAAAAACATTGTGATGCTTACAGGTGACAATCCCGAAACTGCAAAGTATGTTTCCAATCAAATAGGAATTACAGATTACAGAGCCAATTTATTACCCGAAGATAAAATCAATATCATAAAAGAATTGCAAAAAGACGGTTCCAAAGTAGCAATGGTGGGGGATGGAATTAACGATGCACCTGCTTTAGTCCAAGCAAATATTGGTATCGCAATGGGTGCAATGGGTACAGAAACTGCAATGGAAGCAGCCGATATCGTTCTAATGCAGGATAAATTAGAGAAAATTGCCAAGGCACGCGCTATCAGTAAAAGAGCCTATCGCACCATTCGCGAAAATATTTTTGTGGGGGTGGGTGTTGTTCATGTAATTGGAATTACCCTTGTATTACTTAAAATAATTGGACCAATTGAGGCTGCAGCTATTCATTTGCTCCCCGACACTTTAGTCTTTATTAACTCTATAAAACTCCTTCGCATTAAGATTGATGCATAAATGATTATCAACAAAATTTAAACAGCAAACCGTTTCTTAATATCAAAATAAATAAAATGAAATCGAATATTCACAACCCGAGCTTTAGTGAACAGCCAAAGCAATATCAAAATATAAAAATCATGACTAAAAATTCAATAATCACAATAATTGCAATAGTATTGCTTTCTTCCTGTGGGAATAAAAAATCAGAAAGCGAAGCGGATGCGACACCCACTATCGCAAACACAACAACACTAACCGATGCACAAATAAAAAATGCAGCGATTCAAACCGGTAAAATCGAGCAAAAGGAAATTTCTGCAATATTAAAACTGAATGGAAAAATAGAAGTGCCACCACAAAATTTAGTGTCAATAAGTGTACCAATGGGTGGTTATTTAAAAAGCACCAAATTGTTAGAAGGAATGTTTGTTACCAAAGGACAAGTTTTGTGTGTGGTGGAAGACCAACAATACATTCAATTGCAGGAAGATTACCTTTTGGCCAAAGCAAAAATTGGTTATGCCAAAGCTGAATTTGAACGTCAAAAAGAACTCAATCAAAGCAAAGCCAGTAGTGATAAAGTGTATCAACAAGCACAAGCCGAATACAATTCACTATCTGTAATGGTACAATCGTATGGTGAAAAATTAAAATTTGCGGGAATAAATCCAAACAGTGTATCTACAAAAAACATTTCAAAAAGCATTAATATTTATTCCCCTATAAGTGGTTATGTATCAAAAGTGAATGTAAACATTGGAAAATATGTAAATCCAAGCGATATTTTATTTGAAATTGTGAATCCTTCAGATATACATTTGGCATTGACCGTTTTCGAAAAAGACATCAATAAACTGGCTATTGGTCAATCGGTATTAGCATACACCAACACCAATCCAGAGAAAAAATATCCTTGTAAAATTATTTTAATCGGTAAAGATTTTTCAGAAGATAGAAGTACCATAATGCATTGCCATTTTATCAATTATGACAAAGCTTTGTTACCAGGTATGTATATGAATGCTGAAATTGAATTAAAAAGCCAGCAATCTAATGTTTTACCATCGGATGCTATAGTAAGTTATGAAAACAAAAATTATGTTTTTGTTGCCAAAGCCAACAAGCAATTTGAAATGAAAGAAGTAACAACAGGAAATGCAGAAAACGGATTTACAGAAATTGTTTCTGATGATTTGAATGAGGCAACTGTTGTGATAAAAGGGGCTTACGCACTTTTGATGAAAATGAAAAATGTGGAAGAATAAAAAACGTAAATATATAGTATGGACAGAAAAGAGTTTTTTAAA
The DNA here is from genome assembly GCF_963974175.1 of uncultured Flavobacterium sp. GTDB lineage: Bacteria > Bacteroidota > Bacteroidia > Flavobacteriales > Flavobacteriaceae > Flavobacterium. The sequence continues at coordinate 147,485 of NZ_CAXBBR010000007.1, read as the reverse complement.
TTAATTCTTTGATTCATAAAGGATGTTTGTTTTAAAAAGCAAACATCCTTTTTATTTTTACATATGTATATAACATATTTCTCAAAAACACCAAAGTAAATCAACAAATTCCAATTTGAAGAAATAGAATTAAATCCAAATACGATTATCAAAATAAATGTGTGTTTTTTTCGAACAGCCCTCCAATTTAATTATTTTTATAATTTGGCTTTGACACTAATTTTAAAAGTAATATAAACACAATAAATTAAAAATTTAAATAAATATAATAGTGATATGTACTTTCATAATCGATGACTAGTGTATGCGCTTTATATATTTACTTTAATCTATGTTATTCTACCACCTTATTGATACCTTACTTTTGTCTACTTAGTTTCGTGTCTATGGGAAAAATATCCAGTAGTCATTTAGTGTCATAGATATAAATTTGTATGTAAATATCCCTAAAGATGTAAAATCAAAACTTGATGTAATTAGAACTCCGTTTTTATTATGCGAAAAATATCTTAATTAAATCTTAAGCAAATCTAAAACTATAAATCTAAAACTATAAATATTTTATTACTACTTTTACATTCTTGAAATTTACAAACACCATATTATCAATTGTTTTTCTAATCCTTTCCTGCATGCCTTGCACGGACAAGGAACAATTTGTTTCGTTTGAAAAAGTTACTATAACCAATAATGCAACACAACACCACGATAAAGATGCTTGTTCGCCTTTGTGCCTATGCAGCTGTTGTGGAGCCCTAGGCTTTTCATACAATGCTATTTATGCATACAATTTCTTTTCTGTCAAAACAATAATTGATAAAAAAGTACCAGAATACAAGTCAATTCTTACTTCCAATTTCTACGGAAGTATTTGGCAACCGCCACAAATTAATGCTTAATTTTTTTTTTATTAATGATTAGATGAATAACGATTAATGACTTGTACATTAATCAAACTAGTCTTTTTCATTAATTACTTTACTGTATTTGATAAATTCAAATGCTGTGATTTATAAATCAATATTAAACATTAATCCTTTACAATAGTGTTAGACAAAATCATCCATTTTAGTATAAATAATAAATTCATCATTGGTTTGATGACTTTATTTCTCATTATTTGGGGAGTTTGGAGTGCATCCAAATTGCCTATTGATGCCGTACCAGATATTACAAACAATCAGGTACAAATCATTACCCTTTGCCCAACATTGGCAGGGCAAGAAGTAGAACAATTAGTAACTTTTCCAATAGAACAAAGTATTGCAAATCTTCCTGATTTAGAAGAAACCAGAAGTATTTCCCGCTTTGGTTTATCGGTAATCACAGTAGTTTTTGATGATGATGTCAATATTTATTTTGCACGACAACTTATCAGCGAACGACTGAAAGAAGCCATTAGCCAAATACCTCAGGGCATCGGAACCCCAGAATTAGGTCCGGTAAGTACTGGGCTTGGCGAAGTGTATCAATACATTTTACATCCAAAAAAAGGTAGTGAGAAGAAATACTCTGCTATGGACTTGCGTACGATGCAAGACTGGATAGTAGCGAGACAACTAAACGGCACACCCGGAATTGCCGAAATAAATAGTTTTGGTGGTAAACTAAAACAGTATGAAGTTGGTGTTAACCCTAATCGTTTAAGAGCAATGGGTGTAACGATTCCCGAAATTTTTACAGCTTTAGAAAAAAACAATCAAAATACGGGTGGAGCATATATTGACAAAAAACCTACTGCCTATTTTATTCGTGGTGTAGGTTTAGCCACTTCCCTAGAAGACGTTAAAAATATTGTTGTAAAAAGCAACCCAACTGGTGTTCCTATTTTCATAAAAGATGTTGCTGATGTACAGTTCGGTAGTGCAGTACGATATGGAGCTATGACCTATAACGGAAAAGTAGATGCAGTTGGTGGTATTGTTATGATGCTTAAAGGAGCTAATAGTAATGAAGTGGTACAAAGGATTAAAGACAAAATGATCATAATACAAAAATCATTACCTGATGATGTAATCGTTGAACCATTTATAGATAGAAGTACATTTGTAAACCGTGCCATTTCAACTGTTGAAAAAAATTTAGTCGAAGGAGCATTAATTGTAATTTTCGTTTTGGTATTATTCCTTGGGAATTTACGAGCTGGGCTTATCGTAGCTTCTGCAATACCACTATCGATGTTATTTGCATTGGGTTTAATGAAAGTTTTTGGAGTAAGTGCTAACTTAATGAGTTTGGGGGCAATTGATTTTGGTTTAATTGTAGATGGTGCCGTAATTATTGTGGAAGCCTCTTTGTATTTTCTGGAACACAATAAAAGCAAAACGAAACTCACTCAAATACAAATGGATGTTGCAGTTGAAAACAGTGCTAAAAAAATGATGAGTAGTGCTGCCTTTGGTCAAATTATCATTATGATCGTATACTTTCCTATCCTATCTTTAGTAGGTATCGAAGGAAAGATGTTTGGCCCAATGGCAAAAACGGTTTCATTTGCCATTATAGGCGCAATGATACTTTCATTAACCTACATTCCTATGATGAGTGCCTTGTTTTTACCGAAACACATCAGTCATAAAAAGACGTTTTCTGATAAAATGATGGATTTTTTATATAGCAAATATAAACCACTTTTAGAAAAAGTGATTGCAATAAAATACAAAGTCGTTGGCATTACTGTCGCTTTATTATTGGTTACATTTTTTATTTTTAGCAAAATGGGAGGTGAATTTATTCCCACATTAGCTGAAGGAGATTATGCTTTTGAATTTAAAATGCCGATCGAAACTTCTTTATCCCAAAGTATCGAAACCTCGATGCAGGGCGCAAGAATTGTAAAACAATTCGATGAAGTAAAAATTGTAGTTGGTAAAACTGGCGCTGGAGAAGTACCGACAGATCCAATGCCGCCCGGAGCGACTGATATGATGATAATTCTGAAACCGCAAGACGAATGGAAATCAGGTAGATCCTATGATGAATTGGGTGATGCTATTGAAGAAAAATTAAGCGTGATTCCAGGGGTTTTTATTGAAAAAAGCCAACCTATTCAAATGCGTTTCAATGAATTAATGACGGGAATCAAACAAGATGTTGCCATAAAAATATTTGGAGAAAACTTGGATAGTCTGTCCGTATATGCAAAAAAAGTAGAAAGTGTAATAACAAATATAAAAGGAGTTTCTTCTCCACAAGTAGAACAAGTGGCCGGATTACCACAAATAAACATTGAATATGACCGATTACGTATTGCAAATTATGGTTTAAATATTGAAGACATTAACAGTATTGTAAGTACGGCTTTTGCAGGAAAAGCAGCAGGGGTTGTATACGAAGATGAACGAAAATTTGATTTGGTAGTGCGATTAGATAGTACCTCAAGAAGAAGCATCGATGATGTGAATAATCTATTAATACCAATATCAACTGGAAACCAAATTCCCTTATCGCAAGTTGCGAAAGTAGACTTTAAACTAGGCCCTGCACAAATAAGCAGAGAAGCAGGAAAGCGCAGAATTGTTGTTGGCTTTAATGTACAAGACAGAGATGTGCAAAGTGTGGTACAAGAAATTCAAGCCAAATTAGCGAAAGATGTAAAATTACCTTCAGGTTATTATTTTACTTATGGTGGAACATTTGAAAATTTACAAAAAGCAACCAATCGTCTATTGATTGCCGTACCAATATCATTACTGTTAATCTTTATGCTCTTGTATTTTACATTCAATTCTATGAAACAAGCAAGTTTGATATTTTCTGCAATCCCTATGAGTGCTATAGGGGGCGTATTTGCTTTACTTCTTCGTGGAATGCCTTTTAGTATTTCTGCAGGGATTGGTTTTATCGCTTTATTTGGAGTAGCAGTATTAAACGGAATTGTACTGGTAGGCACATTCAACCAACTCGAAAAAGAAGGTTGGGATGATGTTATAAAACGCGTTATCGAAGGGACAAAAATAAGATTGCGACCGGTATTAATGACAGCTACTGTGGCTTCGTTAGGTTTTTTACCAATGGCATTATCGCACAGTGCAGGTGCCGAAGTACAAAAACCATTAGCAACTGTCGTAATTGGAGGATTGCTTTCAGCTACGTTTTTAACCTTATTTGTATTGCCTTTACTTTATATTATATTCAATACAAAAATGAATTTAAAAAGAAAACCAAAAGTGAAATCAATTGTAACTATTTTAGTTATTGGATTGTTTCTTTCATTTACTAGTGGTCAAGCACAATCACGAAAATCCATTGATGAAGTTTTGAATCTAGGTTTAAAGGAAAATTTACAATACAATATCAATCAGTCCCAAATCTCAAAAAATCAGCTATTGATAAAAGGAAACAAGGAATTTCCTAAAACAGGCATTTTTGTAGAAAATGAAGATTTGCGTCCTTCTGATAAAACAGGTGTTTGGAAAATTGGCTTGCAACAAAGTTTCTATATGCCGCAAGTAAATCAATCCAAGAAAAATTATTACAAAGAGCAAACTAAATATTTTGAAATAAATAAAGATGCAATAAATACAGAACTGAAAAAGAATATCCGTTCTGTATACTATCAATTATGGTATTTACAGGACAAGACAGCTTTGTATCAACGATTAGACACTATTTATATTGGTTTGTTAAAAACGACTGTCTTAAAAGTGAAAACTGGAGAAAGTGCCGGTATCGAAAAAATTTCGGCTAATGTAAAACTAAAGGAAATTGAAACAAATATCACTCAACTTAAAAAAGAAATGCTGGTACAGCAACAAGTATTGATGCAATTGTTGAATAATTCCGAAATAATTTTACCACTGGATAACTCTTTAGAAAAATTAGAATATAGTTTACAAAGTACAACAGAAAACCATCCGAATCTTCTTTTATTACAGCAAAATGTAGCTATTGCCAATAGTGAAATCGCAATCCAAAAAAGTAATCGCTTGCCAGAGTTTTCTGGTCGTGTTTTTTCACAAAAATTATATGGTGTTGAAGATCCATATACTGGTTTTTCATTTTCAACTTCATTCCCAATATTTGGAAGTGGCGCCAATAGAAATAAAATAAGAGCGGCTAAAACCGAAAAAGAAGTACAAGAACAAAAGTTGCAATATCAAACGCAAATACTAAAATCTTCTTTAATGCAACACCAGACTGAAGTCGAAAAAAGCATTTCGGGTTTGCAATTTTACGAAACTTCGGGATTACATCAAGCAGAAGAAATTATTAAAGCAGCTAACCAATCCTATCAAGCAGGAGAAATTAGTTATTCAGACCTCTCTTTGTATTTAAGCCAAGCTATTGAAATTCGAAAAAATTATTTAGACAATTTAAATGCGTACAATCAAGCGATTATAGAATACAATTATTTCACAAATAAATAAAATAAAAAAAAATGAAGTCATTAAAAATATATAAGAATTACCTTTTGTTAATTGCCTTTTGTCTCGTTCTAAATTCTTGCGGTAACAAAGAAAATAATCCTCAAGAAGAAGAACAAAAAGCAACAACGGAAGAAGCCACCCCTTCAATTGCCTCGCTAACTGCCGAGCAAATTAAAACGGTGGGTATACAATACGGAACAATTGAACAAAAACAATTAACAGCCACACTCCAAGCCAATGGGGCATTGCGAGTGCCTAACAATAATAAAGCCAATGCAACTTCGTTGTATGGTGGCGTTATAAAAACCATCAATGTACAATTAGGTGATTATGTAAAGAAAGGACAACTAATCGCTACAATCGCTAATCCACAATTTATACAATTACAAGAAGAATATTTAAGCACTTCCAGTAAAATAATCTTTGCCGAACAAGAAGTAGTACGACAAAAAGAGCTTAACGAAGGAAATGCAGGAGCATTAAAAAATTACCAGAGTGCTAATGCGGAACTAAAATCAATGCGAACTCGCAGAGCCTCTTTACAACAACAAATCCAATTAATGGGAATCAATCCTAATAATTTAAATAATAGTAATTTACGTTCTTCGTTATCCGTAACAAGTCCAATAAGTGGCACAATTAGCAATGTGTTTTCTAAAATTGGAAGTTATGTTGATGTCTCTTCACCAGTTGCCGAAATTGTAGATAACTCACAATTGCATTTGGATTTAAATGTGTTTGAAAAAGATTTACCAATGCTAAAAGTAGGCCAAATTATTCATTTTAGAATTACCAATAATTCGGGACAAGATTACAACGCTAAGGTATATTCAATAGGTGCAGCATTTGAGAATGACAGCAAAAGTATTCCTGTACACGCCACCGTTCAAGGTAATAAATCAGGATTAATTGACGGAATGAACATAACGGCCATTGTAAGTCTAAATGATGTAACAACAACTGCAATTCCAAACGAGGCTATCGTCAGTGCAGATGGCAAAGACTATATTTTTATTATTACCAACAAACATGAAGCAGAGGAAAAACCCGAAGATGTTGAAGTAAAAAAGGAAAACGAAGCGAAAAATGTCAACTTTGAAAAAATTGAAGTTGCAAAAGGTGTTTCCAATATGGGTTACACGGCTATAACATTAGTAAAAGACATACCTGCAAATACAAAGATTGTGACCAAAGGTGCATTCTTTGTAAATGCAAAATTGACAAATAAAGGAGAAGAATAAACTTTAATCATTATTAAAATGGAACATAATCACAAATATGATGCAAACGGCAAACAGCTTTGCTGCACATTAGAAGAAAAAATAAATAGAATAACCGATAACCAAGCAGGATGTTGCACCGTTGACTATAAATCTGAACATGATGATGATGATGGACACGACCATTCAGGAGACGACCGCACTACATTTCAAATGTTCTTGCCAGCTATAATAAGTTTTATATTTTTAATTGTTGCAATTGGTTTAGACAACTATTTTACAGCAACTTGGTTTACTGGTTATGTAAGCTTATCCTGGTACTTAATCGCCTACTTATTAGTAGGTTACCCAGTACTAAAAGAAGCGTATGAAAGTATCCGGAAAGGAGAAATATTTTCAGAGTTTTTTCTAATGGGTATTGCTACCATTGGAGCTTTTGCCATTGGCGAATATGCAGAAGGTGTTGCAGTAATGTTATTTTATGCTATTGGCGAAATTTTTCAAACATTGGCAGTTCAAAGAGCTAAAAAGAACATCAAATCGCTGTTAGATCAAAGACCCGATACAGCAACAGTAATGGAGGGAGAAAATGCCGTTTCTAAAAAAGCATCAGAAATTAATATTGGAGAAATTATCCAATTAAGACCTGGTGAAAAATTAGCTATAGACGGAAAATTACTTTCAGACAGTGCTTCATTAAATACAGCAGCTTTAACAGGAGAAAGTAAACCGGATACCAAACAAAAAGGTGAAATTGTACTTGCAGGTATGATTAATCTTAATACCGTTGTATTAGTGGAAGTTACTACAGCATACACAGACAGCAAATTGTCCAAAATATTACAAATGGTTCAGGATGCAACGGCTAAAAAAGCACCAACCGAATTATTCATTAGAAAATTCGCAAAAATATATACTCCAATAGTCGTAGTATTGGCAATAGGAATTTGTTTACTCCCAATGCTATTTGTCGAAAACTATAATTTCAACGATTGGTTATACAGGGCATTAATTTTCTTAGTTATCTCCTGTCCTTGTGCGTTGGTTATTTCCATTCCATTAGGCTATTTCGGTGGTATTGGAGCAGCAAGCAAAAATGGAATTTTATTTAAAGGGTCTAATTTTCTTGATATAATGGCAACTATTAAAGTAGTCGTTATGGACAAAACAGGAACATTGACCAAAGGCGTTTTTAAAGTTCAAAAAGTAGTTGCTGTAAGTATTCCTGAAGCCGATATAGTAAAATATACGGCAGCACTCGAAACCAAATCAACACATCCCGTTGGAACGGCTATTATAGAATATGCAAAAGGCTCAGAAAAAAAGGTAAAAGTAACTGATGTAGAAGAAATTGCAGGACACGGACTAAAAGGAAAAGTGGATGGTAATGAAATCTTGGCAGGAAATGTAAAACTGATGAAAAAATTCAATATCAGTTATGATGCCGGAATCGATAATACCCCTTTTACGATTATCGTCATTGCCATCAATCAAAAATATGCCGGCTACTTTTTGATTGCCGATGAAATTAAGGAAGATGCGAAAGAAGCTATAGAAAGTTTACACAAAATAAACGTCAAGACAGTAATGCTTTCAGGCGATAAACAAGCCGTTGTTGATGCTGTTGCCAAAGAATTGAATATAGACAAAGCCTATGGCGATTTATTACCTGAGCACAAAATTCAGAAGGTAGAAGCACTCAAAAAAGAACATCTACACATTGCTTTTGTTGGCGATGGGGTAAATGATGCGCCAGTGGTCGCCCTTGCCGATGCCGGAATTGCAATGGGTGGTTTAGGAAGTGATGCCACCATCGAAACTGCCGACATTGTAATTCAAAACGACCAGCCTACTAAGATTTTTACAGCAATAAATATTGGTAAAAAGACCAAACAAATTGTGTATCAAAATATTGGTTTAGCATTTGCAGTAAAAGCAATTGTTCTTGTTCTTGGCGCTGGCGGTTTAGCTACTATGTGGGAAGCCGTTTTTGCTGATGTTGGAGTGGCTTTATTAGCTATTTTAAACGCTGTGAGAATTCAGAGAATGAGGTTTTGATTTTGATTTATATCACTCTTCTAAAAAAAATAAAGTAAATCCACGAATTAAAATTAACTAAATTTGAAATAAACTTAATAATGACTTTACTCTTCCAGTATTTTAGAAAATACAATTCAGTTTCAAAAGAGGCTGAAAATGCTATTAAAGAAATCAGTTCGGTTATAAAGATTAAAAAAAATAAAGACTTACAGACTGTAGGTCACACTTGTAAAACTATTTATTTTATAAACAAAGGCATAGCAAGAATTTATTACTATTATGATGGAGTGGATATAACGGAAAGCTTTGCTTTTGAAAATAACATCATAGCTAGAGTTGAAAGTTTGTTTACAGGAAAGCCATCACGAAAAGCAATACAGGTTTTAGAAGACAGCGAAATAATAGCTATAAGCGCTATACAACTTTTTGATTTATATGATACATATCCAGAGATAGAGAGATTATTTCGTAAAATCTTTGAAGCGGGGTATTTAGATACAGTAAATAGAATGGAAGCCATTCAATTTCATTCAGCCGCAGAACGATATACTTCTTTAATAAAAGAACAACCCACTCTTTTACAAAGAATCCCTCTCAAACACATAGCCTCTTATTTAGGGATTACCCAAGTTACTTTGAGCAGAATTAGAGCTGCAATTCGATAATTATTTAACAATTGTTAAAGGATTTCAGTCTGAAATAATAAACCTTTGTCCTTCAATTAATTCATTAAAAAATGGATATGGCATTCCTGGAACCGATTTTCAGGAAAAAAAGTTTTGCAGGATTAAAATCAGTTAAAACATAAAATCTAAAACTATGATGGATAATTCATGTTATGGAATGGGAATGGGATGGGGAATGTGGTTCATTCCGATTTTTATCATTCTCGCAATTTATTTTTTAGTAAAAAATAATTTGCAACCCAAAAGCGGACCAAGTTCTGAATCACCAATGGAAATTTTAAAGAGAAGATACGCAAATGGTGAAATCACCAAAGAACAATTTGAAGAAATAAAAAAAAATATTTCTTGAATATAGCGTAGTAAATGGAAAAATAGTATGACTTAATTAAGATCTTAAAATATACTGTTTTTCGGATTGAACTCAAATTACTGCTTTTTGCTAAACTGCAGGGAGATTTTTTATGGAATTACTCTGGTAAAAAATAAACAAAATGAAAACATTGATTATAATCAACGATGCTCCTTATGGAACTGAAAAAGCATACAATAGGTTGCGAATTGCCAATCAAATAAATAAAGACTATCCTGAGGCGGAAGTTTGCATTTTTTTAATAGCCGATGGTGTCAATTGTGCTATTTCTAATCAGAATACTCCAAATGAGTTTTACAACATCGAATGTATGTTAAAATTAGCAACCAACAAAGCAACTAAACTGTTTCTTTGTACCAGTTGTTTAGATGCTCGTGGACTGAAAGAAATTCCCCTTGTTGATGAAGCAGAGGTAAGTTCAATGGCGGAACTTACTAAAAGTATCATTGAAAGCGATAAAGTTTTAACCTTTTAGTTTATGAAACACATAAAGCTTGGTCTAAAAGAAAATTGGAAACAATTCACCATATTGGTCATTGTGAATGCCTTCGTTGGCGGAATGATAGGAATGGAACGAAGTATATTCCCTAAATTTGCGGAAGTTGAGTTTGGAATAGCATCAAAAACTGCCATTTTATCATTTATTACAGCCTTTGGAATTACCAAAGCAATAACTAATTACTTCACCGGAAAATTAGCTAATCGATTTGGCAGAAAAAAATTGTTGTTATTTGGATGGTTTATGGCTTTGCCTATTCCATTTATTTTGATGAATGCGACAACTTGGAATTGGGTAATTTTTGCAAACATACTGTTGGGTATGAGTCAAGGATTAACTTGGAGCAGCACCGTAGTTATGAAAATTGATTTGGTCGGCGAAAAAGATCGTGGATTAGCAATGGGGTTAAACGAATTTGCAGGCTATTTTGCAGTGGGTATAGTAGCTTTTTTTTCTGGATATGTGGCCAATAGATATGGTATAACACCCTATCCTTTTTATATTGGTATTGGTATTTCTATTATTGGTTTCTTATTGACACTTTTCTTGGTAAAAGATACAAGTTTGCATGCTCATAAGGAAAGTATGACAGATAACACAATACACTTAGAGAATGTGTTTATGGAGACAACTTTCAAAAACAAAACTTTAAGTTCTATTACGCAAGCAGGTCTAGTCAATAATCTTAATGATGGAATGATTTGGGGTTTATTGCCATTTGTACTTCTCACCCTCAATTACAATACTGAGAACATAGGAATAATAACAGCCATTTATCCGACAGTTTGGGGAATTGGACAATTGTTTACAGGCAAAATGTCTGATATTTATTCTAAAAAAGGAATGTTATTTTGGGGAATGTTGTTGCAAGGAATTGCTATCATTTTTTTACCATTCTGCCATAGTTTTTTTATGCTTTCAAGTATTTCGGCAATTTTGGGTTTGGGGACAGCATTAGTTTATCCTACTTTTTTAGCAGCGATTGCACAGGCTACAAGTCCAAAGCAAAGAGCAGAAAGTATTGGGACATTCCGACTTTGGAGAGATTTAGGATATGCTTTCGGAGCTGTTATTTCAGGAATAACAGCTGATTTATTCGGGGTCGATTATGCTATTTTTCTCATTGGTGGACTTACGATAGCATCTTCAATCGTAATCAAATTTCGTATGCCGGAAACCATCAAAGTAAACAAAGAATGTATTGAAGTCGATGAAGTAAAACAAGCGTTGCTACAAAACAAAAAAATACAAATTATAGACGTAAGATCAAAAGAGGAATTTGAGCAAGCACACATTCCGGAAGCTATAAATATTATTTTGATAGAGCTGAAAAATGAAGCTAAAAATTTTAACAAAAACATAAAATATGTTACCGTTTGCGGAAAAGGTGGTGGTCGTTCATCCGATGGAGCAAAGATTTTAAACGATTTAGGTTGTAGTGCCAATTGGCTTTGTGGAGGAACAAATAAGTGGTTAAATATCAGTTAAGTAAAATTGCAACTAAGTAAAAAATTTTTTAATGATGTTAGAGATGCTTTACTGAAAATAGTAACTGTAGTGAGAATAAAACGATTGAAAGGATGCTTATTCTAAAGATTAAGCATCCTTTTTTGTTAGTCAAAGATCCAATACAATAAATAATGAAAGCTGAAAATGTTTTTTTCTAAAAAGGATCTGAAATTACTATTGGGCAAATCATACAATTAACACCAGTAGAAAAACTAACCGAATTATTCATTAGGAAGTTTGCAGAAATTTAGACCCACAATAGTCATTTTTCTGGCAATAAGTAGTACAAAATAAATTCACTTCGAAATTAAGATGGTTTTTAAATAGCCGTTGTTAAATTTGCATTAAAACATTTAAGTAATTGCTTAAATAATGATATAATTAACTACATTTATATCATATTAATTTAATACTTAAAAAATATGGACGTTAATCAATCTTGTATTAGGATTTTGGCAGATACAGAACAAATCAAGGAGTGCAGGAACAAACTAAATGCTAATGCCATTGCTTTTGAGCAATTGAGTGGACTATTGGCGTTGGCAGGGAACGAGGTACGACTGAAAATCATGTTTCTTTTAGAAGAAGAAAATGAACTCTGCCCTTGCGATCTTGCCGATATTTTAGGGATGAGTATACCTGCTGTCTCACAACATCTTCGCAAAATGAAAGACGGCAATGTAATAGAATCAAGGCGTGCAGGTCAGACCATTTTCTATTCCCTGAAATTGGAACAACTCAATCTGCTCCGTCCCTTTTTTAAATATATTATTAATCAAAATTCAAAAAAAGAATTCGTATGAAAACAAAATCAGGAAAATTGGCAGGAGCAGGTATCCTGTCAGCAATAGCAGCTTCATTGTGCTGCATCACTCCCTTTTTGGCTCTCCTTTCCGGAGCATCAGGAGCGGCGTCCGCATTTTCATGGTTGGAGTCGTTTAGACCTTATTTAATTGGAATTACCATTTTGGTTTTGGGCTTTGCTTGGCATCAAAAGTTGAAACCCAGAACAGCAGAAGAAATACAATGTGATTGTGACGAAGACAACAAAACTCCATTTATGCAAACCAAAACATTTCTGGGAATCGTAACCGCTTTTTCCATAATCATGATGGCTTTCCCTTATTATGGGCAAATTTTTTATCCAAAAACAGACAAACAAATAGTAGTTGTTTCTTCGAACAATATTCAGGAAGCACAATTTAATGTGAGCGGTATGACCTGCTCCAGCTGTGAGGAACATATAAAACATGCCGTGAACAAGTTAAGCGGTATCGTGAGCGTTACGGCAAACCACAGTAAGGGAATGGTTTTCGTAAAATTTGACAACACTAAAACCAACAAAGAAGCTCTCGTGAAAGCTATCAATGCCACGGGATACAAGGTATCGAGCGAAATGGCAACAGCCGAAAATCCGTCTCAGGGAAAATAAAGGTCTGTTTCCAACCCAAACGGTTGCAACTAATTTTTAAGCATTATTTATAGTAATTCAAAAAAGATGATCATGAGCACAAATAAAAATGAAAAAGTATTCAATCCTGACAAAATGGATTGCTGTATAGAAATTGGAGATTGTGAACTACAAAATCCCCCAGAAGAACTGATGGAAAAACTTATCGGTAAACCCATAAGCGAGTGTGAAAAAATAATCAAAGATTTTCTTAAACCAAAAGAAAAATTAGTCATCAAATTCCCCAGGAAGATTGGTTATTAAACCCAAAATGATAAGTTGTAAACTTTTAAATAAACTTCTATGAAAAAATATTTTCTAATACCACTATTCATACTTATCCTGTTTTATTTTCAAGTAAATGCGTAATGTTGCCATTCTGTTAAACAACAATCAAAACTTTATAAATCGAATCAACAAAAAACAAAAACGCTTAGATTAAAAATCACAGGTATGACCTGTGCAGGTTGTACTAATCACGTTTCAAGTACCTTAAAAAAGGTAAGTGGCGTTATTGAACAATCAGTTCAATATCCAGGGGATGTTGCCATTATCCAATTTGATACGACAAAAACAAATCCTGAAAAACTGATTAAAGCCATTGAAAAGGTTAGTTATGAGGCCGAAATTGTCAATTAAAAATAAATTTAATATGAAATCAAAAAATATAATACTCGAAATAACGGGTATGACCTGTGATCATTGTGCGACAGGAATCGAAAAAATACTTGTCGAAAAAGAAGGGATAACGCAAGCAAACGTTAGCTATCAAAACGGCAGTTGCGAATGTTCATTTGACCCTTCTAAAACCAGCAAGGAAGAAATTATCAATACCATCAATACCTCTAAAAATTATAAAGTAAAACCTGAAACCCTTAATACTTCAAATATGCAAGATAAAAATAATTTTGATTTAATAATTATTGGTGGCGGTTCGGCGGCATTTTCGGCAGCTATTAAAGCAGAAAGTTTAGGATTAAGCACATTAATGATAAATGGTGGTTTAGATTTTGGTGGGACTTGTGTAAATGTAGGCTGTGTTCCTTCTAAAACTCTTATTCGTGCAGCGGAAACAGCGTATCACGCAACACATTCCAATTTTTCAGGCATCAAACCCAAAGGGGTTGAGATAGATTTTACACAAGTAATCAAAGACAAAAAACAATTGGTCGCAACGCTCCAAGAAAAAAAATATATGGACGTGGTAAGTGATTTTAAAAACCTGAAAATGCTAACGGGTTGGGCCGAGTTTTTAGATCCTAAAACCATTATGGTAGACCGCAAAGAAAAGTATACCGCTCTGAAATTTATTATTGCCACAGGAGCAACCACCAATATCCCGAGCATTGAAGGGCTAAACGAAGTGGGGTACTTGACAAATGCAACACTTTTTGACCTAGAAGAAAAACCCGAAAGCATCACCATTATGGGTGCTGGCTATATTGGTTTGGAAATAGCAATGGCATACAATCGTTTGGGCGTGAAAATCCGTATTATAGAGTTTACAGATAGACCTCTAAGAAGCCAAACAAAGGATATTACAGATGTTTTAGAAACTCAGATGAAAAGTGAAGGGATTGAAATTTTACCAAGCTTTAGAGCTATTAAATTTGAAAAAACAGTTAATGAAACAGTTATTCATTGCAAATGCCCTGATGGTTCATTTACACAAATTATCGAAAAAGGAAAAGTGGTCGTAGCATCTGGCACAAAACCGAACACACAAAAATTAGGGTTACAGAGTATCGGGTTAGCATTCACCAATAGCGGACACGTTTGGGTAAACGAAAAAATGGAAACCAATTTGCCAAACATTTATGCCGTTGGGGATGTCGCGAACACCCCTGCTTTTGTATACACAGCCGCTTATGAAGGTAAAATTGCAGTAGAAAACGCATTTACGGGAGCTAACAATAAAACTGATTACTCTTCCTTACCTTGGGTTGTTTTTACAGATCCACAAATTGCAGGAACTGGAATGGATGAAATAGAAGCTGAATCAAAGGGTATTCCTTTTGAAATATCAAAATTGGACCTTAAAGATGTACCAAGAGCAATAGCCGCAAACGATACCAGAGGATTTATAAAATTAATACGTAATACAGAAACTGATAATTTAATTGGAGCAAGGGTTATTGCTCCAGAAGGCGGTGAATTAATACAACAGTTGAGCATGGCAATCAAGTACGGAATAACAGTTAAAGAATTAGCAGAAAGTTTTTATCCTTATTTGACACTAGGAGAAGGTATAAAATTAGCGGCTATCACATTCGGAAAAGACGTTTCAAAATTGAGTTGTTGTGCGAGTTAAATAAAGATAAAAAGTGTAACTATCAATTCTATATCATGCACCAATAGTTGTCGATACCGGAATCGCAATGGGTGGTTTAGGAAGTGATGCCACCATCGAAACTGCTGACATAGTGATTCAAAACGCCAACCTACAAAGATTTTTACAGTCATAAATATTTGTAAAAAGACCAAACAAATTGTGTATCAAAACATTGGTTTAGCATTTGCAGTAAAAGCAATTGTTTTGGTACTTGGCGCTAGTGCTTTAGCTTTTATGTGGGAAGCAGTTTTTGCTGATGTTGGAGTGGCTTTATTGGCTATTTTAAATGCTGTGAGAATACAACAAATGAAGGTTTAAAATTAGTTATTTAATTCAAAAAAAGGTTTTTTGTAAAAAAAACAGACTGCCACCAAAATTTTAGACACTATTTGGGGGCAGTTCAAAACACAAGCATATAACTCTGTTGAGAACTCATCCCAGACCTCCTACTATTTCCTAAAATAAATTCCTACATTGGGAATCTAATAAAAGTGACACCAATTTCATTGTTTTAGCATAAACAACTGTTGTAATAAAAGGCGTTTACGCACTTTTGATGAAAATGAAAAATGTGGAAGAATAAAGATCTTAAGTAAAAATTAAAAATATGGAAAATAATAAATCACATTGGGAAAATGTTTTTGCAACTAAAAATCCAAATGAAGTAAGCTGGACACAAAAATATCCAAAAACAGCTATGACTTATTTAGAAAATTTAAACCTATCAAAAACCGCTAATATTATCGATATTGGCGGAGGAGATAGTAATTTAGTAGACGTCTTATTAGAAAAAGGATTTCAAAATATTTGGGTTTTGGATATTTCAGAATTTGCGTTAGAAAGAGCAAAAAAGCGTTTGGGAGATAAAGCTGATTTAGTTCATTGGATTGTTGCAGACATAACAGAGTTTAAACCAGAAGTGAAATTTGATTTTTTGCATGATAGAGCCGTTTTTCATTTTTTAACAAGTGAAGTGAGTATTGATAAATATAAAACCATAATAGAAAATGCAGTCAATAAAGAAGGTAACTTTCTATTAGGAACTTTTTCAGAAAAGGGACCATTGAAATGTAGCGGACTAGAAATAAAGCAGTACTCTGAAAATTCAATGAAGCATATTTTTAGCGAAAGTTTTGAAGCTGTAAAATGTTTTACAGAAAATCATACTACACCATTTAATACGGTTCAGAACTTTCAATTTTGTGGGTTCAAAAAAATATAATTAATGGAGTGGACATATGAAAGAAATAGTTAATAGCGTTGTTGCGCACTTGAATAAAAAGGAAATAATATAACTAATAATCAAAAGCGATTTTCTGCTCATTGACTATAAAATTGAACATTCTCACGATGACGGTCACCAACACTTTGCAACTGTTGAAACAAAAAATCAAAAATCACCTCAGCATTAGAAAACTCGGATCAGTATTTAACACAACAAGAGAAAACTGCTGTTTCTGTAATATCGTTTTGAGAAACTGGGCTAAATATTAAGATAATTCGTTCTTTAATTGCTTTTCATTCTGTTTCAAAATACTAATTACAATTTGTTGTTTTTTAATCTACGTCAATTTTCAAGAATTAATGGATTATATTGAAAGCAAACTCAGTAAGACACAAGGCATACTGAGTTTGTTGTTACAATCATTTTTTGCTAATTTTTCTCTTCAATAACTAGGCATTGATGGCAACAATAATGGTGCTTAAAATCATAAATATAGCCCCGACGGCTGGACCTAAAACAAACCCAGAAGAATAAAATACTCCTGCAGCTAATGGAATGACAACCAAATTTTAGCCTGCAACCCATACCAAGTTTTGAAACATTTTGCTATAAGTCGCTTTTCCAAAAAAAATTAGCAATATCCTGAGGGTTAATATTTACCAAAATAAAATCAGAACCGGCTACAAAAAACGATATAATAAATTCTGAAAGAAGAATCCAAAAAGCAATTGAATTAAAATTCAAAAAAGTGAAAGAATGCAGAACTACAAACCGAGTTTCAAATGTAATGTTGAAACCAAAAACTAAAACCATCCTCATAACCTCTCTCCCAAAAGGTTTTGATGTAATAATTTTACAGGTAAATCATAAATGGGTTTTAGTAAGTTATACCAATCCTAAAGATAATTTAATTGAAACTGGATGGCTTATGAAGAAGTATTTAGATAAGAATTAAAGACATTCCCACAACAGCATTATTTATACAAAAATTAGCATTACTTTTGATTACCTTTAACCACAAGATAAACCTCATTTTTTAGGGTTTATCCTTAAACGATTAGTAATGGCCAAAAGTACCTATATTTCAGAAAACACAACACAAAATCAAATAGATTTTATGCTAATGCTTGATGATAATGAGTTCGACATCTTTACTTTAGAGGAGATTAAATCTATTGCATCAAGCGAATTTGAAAACATAAACGAGATACTAGAAAATCTAGTACATAAAAAACTACTCTCACGCATAGAACGAGGCAAATACTGCAGATACAGTTTTAGAGATGAAAACGTAATTGGCTGCAAGTTGACCGAAGACTCAACAATTGGGTATTGGTCCGCATTAAACAAACACGGACTTACAGAACAATTTCCAAATTCTATTTTTATTCAAACTACAAAAAGGAAATCGGACAAAAGCGTTTTTGGAGTTTCTTATAAATTTATTCAAGTTTCAAAATCAAAAATAGTTGGAATAGAAAAATTAGGCTTTGGAAACCATAGCTACCAAATGACCAATGTGGAAAAAACCATCATTGACTGTTTTGATTTACCTCAATATTCCGGTGGTTATGCCGAATTAATCAGAGCATTCAATCAAGCAAACCTCAACAGTGAGAAAATGATTGCGTATTGTAAAGCCATTAAAAACATTGCTATTACGAAACGAATGGGATATTTCGCTGAATTACTAAATAAAAAAGGAATGAAATCATTTATAAACTTCGCATTAAAAGAGGTCAACGAAAAATACAATCTCTTTGATCCATTTGGAATAGAAGAAGGCGAATTTGTAAACAAATGGCGGTTGAGATTAAACATAAGCAGCGAAGAAATTTTAGACATCTGTAACAAACAATATTAATGATTTTACAAAAAGAAATAGCAACCATTTCCGAACAACTAGGCGTATCTAAATAAGTTATTGATAAAGATTGGATGTTGGGTCACTTTATAGCAGCAATATTTAACGAACCGGAATTAAAGGAAACACTAATCTTCAAAGGTGGGACTTGTTTGAAGAAGTGTTGGTTTGAAGAATATAGATTTTCAGAAGATTTGGATTTCACATCTAAATCACAAGAATTTGAACTTACTCCAGATCATTTAAAATTTATCACAAAACATATTGAAGACAATACTGGAGTAAAAACACATATTGTTTCATTAAAACCATTACAATTTAAAGACCGATTAACAGGTTACGAAGCCATCATTAAATTTTGGGGTGCCGACCATCCTAGAAATGTAATGCCTACAACTCCAGACCGCTGGCAGACAAAATTAAAATCGAAATAATTCTCTATGAAGAAATGATTTTTGAAGTTACAGAACGAAACGTAAGCCATCCCTATTCCGACAAACTAGCATTAGAAAACACAATACCATGCTATAAAATCGAAGAAGTTTTATCCGAAAAAATCAGAGCCTTAATCCAGCGTTCTTATACTGCACCACGTGATTATTATGATATTTGGTACCTATCAAATAATTTCCCTGACTTAAACTGGAAAGTGATTGTTGAGGCTTTTTACAAGAAAATGAAATTCAAAAACATTGAGTTCACAGGAGTAGATCAATTAATCAATCCAAAAAGTGATAAAGCTTTAAAAGGGGCTTGGAAGAACAGTTTAGGACACCAAATTCAACCTGATAAATTACCAGAATATGTAATAGTTAGAGAAAACCTTTTGAAGTTGTTTGAGAACATTTTTTAATAATTAATATTTCTAAAAACATAATGTCAAAATAAATTTAATTATTTAAAAAGTTTAATCTATACAACAAACTATCATTATAAACATAACGGGGAAACAAGCGATCTCTCTGCGGTCGTTCCCTTTGTTCCGTTCGGCTGCTCCAGTCGGTCAACCCTACATTTTCATAAGAGCTCTTTTGGTAAATAAGCAATTTATCACTTCGATTTAATAGTTTGGTTTCCCTCCGTTCCACAGACACAGTACTAAAAAAACAGCAGTTCGAAAATATTTGTCTCCATTTCTCGCGCGGTTTCAATTTCTTTACCACCTGGAGTAGAACTTGTCCTGAGCGGAGTTGGAGGGTTATTCGATTGATTTTTAAGTAAAAAACTTAAAAATCAATCGAAAAGTTATAAATCGATAAAAAATAACTGTTCACTATTCAACAACAGCATATTCAGTTTTTCAAAAAGAAAAAGAAAAAATCCAGCAAATTTATCCGTCCTTTCATTACAAAATGATGAGTGACTGTAGTATGACTCCACAATATTCCACCTACTGCTATTAACCTTCGATTTAATCTTTATTTTAGATCCCTCCTTTAATGTAAGACCATCCTTGTTCTTGTTTGATAATTACTTCTACTATTCCACTAGGTACTGTTCCAACATTTTCAATGAGTTCCTCTTTAGTAATGTTTTTTTTAGCCATAGTATTTTCGCAAGCAACGAAAATCACGCCGTTTTTAATCATTATGGCAATGCCTTCCGCTACAGCAGATTTTTCAGTCATTACGAATTCAATACCCGGACCATAAGCGACTACTTCAATGGTGACATTGGCACCCCAAGTTTCTTTTATATTTTCGATGTTATTAATAAGTACTTTTTGTGATTGCGGATCGTTAGAATTCATTTGGAATACAACTCTATGTTTTTGATTTACTTCTGCTTTTTTTGATTGAGCATTACATGATGTCATCGTGATAAGAGCTAGAAATAATAAAATTAAGTTTTTCATAATTAGGTATTAGAATTTGAGTAAAAAATGTTGAGAGTAAAAAGAGTTTGAGTATTTATATCTATCGATAAAATGACTCCGTGAAAAAATAATTTTAAAACCTGTGATACGAGTCTGCATTAATTTTTGAGCAATTGATCTAATTTTTTTCTAAACGAATCACTATTCCAATCTGCAGTTCCGATTTTTGCTAATACCACATTACTTTGTTGATCAATAAGATAAGTAGCGGGTATCGTTGCAGACTCCATTTCTAAAGGAGGGTTGGAAACCGATTGAAATATTGGTAGGTTTAAATTTTTTTTAACTAAAAAAGCATTAGCTTTCTCAAAGGAATCGGTCGTCACAAATAAAAATACAATTTTATCTTGATAGTCCGCATATAATTTTTGCATACTTGGCATTTCGGCAATACAAGGCGGACACCATGTGGCCCAAAAATTAATAAAAATTATTTTTCCTTTAAAGTCTTCCAAAGATACCGTCTTTCCGTTTTTGTCTACCAACTGCCATTGGTAAGTCGAAAGTTTTTTTTGTTCAGTTGCTTCTATTGTCGTAGGCGAAAAGGCCAATAAACGACTTAATTGTATTTTAACAAAAGTTCCCAGCGGACTAAATAACAATAGTGCTAAAAGCACCACAAAAGCAATGTTTTGTATTGTTGTTTTTTTTGGTGTTTTCCAGTTCATTTTTCTTTTTTAAGTAAGGTTGGATAATTCAAATTCTTTGATGCTCTTTTTTAGCTTGCAAAACGGGTCTTATTTTTCTTGTTTTTTCAGTTAATCTTTATTTTTAATTTTATTGATTATCATTTAGCTTTAATCGTTCCGTCAATGCTCTTCGATAAGTAATTCCCACCGGAATTTTCTCATTACCGATCACCACCATATTACGCTCCCAATCCTTAATTTTAGCAATGGCTACTATATAGGATTTATGCACCCGCATGAAATGTTCTGCGGAAAGACTTTTTTCCAGTTCATTAGTCGTCATCGATGCGAGAAAAATTTTTTTTATCGTGAAAATTTTGACATAATTACCACAGCTTTGGGCAAAAAGGATATCCTTCACATTAAGATCAAGCATAAATCCATCAATTTTTACTGCAATAGTCGGGTTCATTATTTCAGTTTTTTCATCTGTGTAAGAAGAAAAGAAGCGCTCCATCGATTTTAAAAAACGGGGGAGATAAATGGGCTTTAGCAGATAATCAAAAATGCCAAATTCATAACTTTCCAATGCGAATTCCGAATAAGCCGTGGTCAATATTGTTTTGGGTGGTTCATTCAGCGTTCGTAAAAGCTCCAAGCCTGAAATTTCTGGCATGTCAATGTCTAAAAACATCAAATCAACTGGATTCGACCGAAGAAAATTTAAGGCTTCAATACCATTGTAACATTGCTGCACCAGTTCCAACTGTGGATTTTGACTGATATAATTCACCAACACATAATGAGCGGCAGGCTCGTCATCTACGATAATACATTTTCTTACAGTCATGCTTGGTGGAGTTCAATTACTAAATTAACGGTATAAGTTTGCTTGTTTTGCGTGATTATGAGATTATGTTTTTTTGGATATACTATTTCCATTCTTTCAACCGTATTTTTCAGACCTATTTTTGTGGAAATTACGTCTTTCTTATGTTGCGGAACCGAATTGGATACCTCCAAATACAATTTTCCTCCCTTAACCTTTACATGAATGGTTACAAAACACTTTTCGATAGTGGAAGCGCCGTGTTTGAAAGCATTCTCAATAAAAGTAATTAAAAGCATTGGTGCAATTTCATACTGTCCTTGCTGATCGCATTCGCAATCAAAATCAATACTGCAACGGTAACCTACCCTTTCTTTTTCAAGCTGGATGTAACTGGAAATAAACGAGATTTCATTTTCTAACGAAACGAATTCTTTGTTCCCTTGCTCCACCTGATACCGCATCAGCTGTGAAACTTCCATAATCATTTCTGAAGTGCGTTCCGGATATTGAAGGCTAATTCCATAAAGCGTATTCATGGTATTAAACAAAAAATGGGGATTAAACTGGTTCTTTAACGCATTAAGCTGAACCTGATTGGACAAAAAAGCCTTGTTTGTCCTGTTTTTTTGCTCCCGATAATGTTCTAAAATCTGTATGGTTCCCAAAATACAAACAAGTGTTCCAGACAAGGTTGCAAACTGAAACTGATATGTTTTTTGATGGGATGATTTGTATAAAAAGCAATTTTTATAAATATACTGGGTTGAGACTTCATGTAAAAAGACCGTAAACAAAACTATTAACCCAATAGTTAGAATTATATATAAAATCGGTTGGTGTTTTTTTAATAAAACCGGAAGCAGAAAAAAGCGGTTGAGCTGGGCATGAAAATAAAGCACGAAAAAATAGAGCAAACCGTTACTAAAACCTTTCCAACTTTGTATAAAAACCCAGTCGTTGAGTGTAAAAAGGATAAAAGAAAAAACCAAAATAGCCATTTCCTGCTCCCATTTATTTTCTAAAATCGCTTTAAATTTCCATTTCATTGCTATTCAATTAAAGCTCCAAAGGAACGACATATAATTTGAACAGCCACCGATTGAGTGACCAATTCAATTCGTCATTTATAAAAAGTGTTCGTCATTTATAACCCTCCAAAAGGAATTCCACAGGCTAGATTTGCAGTTCAAATTTATTCATAATACAATAATGAAAACAATAAAATTAACCCTTTTTTTATTTCTGGTTTTCCTTTCTCAGGGTTTTTCTCAGACGCTTCCGCTAAAAGAGGCTCTGGCAACCGGAATTGCCAATTACGGAACGATAAAAGCAAAAAGCAACTATGCCAATGCTTCCAAAGAAACAATCCAACAGGTTCGCAGAGAATATCTACCCAATGTCACGCTCTCGGGACAGCAGGATTACGGAACCGTTAACGGGCAAAACGGACCGCTTTATGGTTTTGGAGGGCTCGGAGTGGCTTCCTCGGGCCTTCCGCTGGAAAAGCAAAATTGGAATGCGGCTTTCGGTGCTTTATATCTGGTCAATGTCAATTGGGATTTTTTCACTTTTGGAAGAATGAAACAAAAAATAAATCTGTCTAAAGCAGACTCCCAGCGTTTCGAAAAAGATCTGAATCAGGAAAAATTTCAACATAAAATTAAAATTGCAGCAACTTATCTCAACTTATTGGCGAGTCAGCGATTGTTGATTTCCCAAAGAAAAAATCTTGAACGCGCTATGGTCTTTCAGAATATTGCGGCAGTCAGAGTAAAAAATGGACTTTTGGCCGGAGTAGATTCCACTCTGGCTTCCGCCGAAGTTTCCCGAGCTAAAATCACACTGAATCAGGTGAAAGACCAGGTTAAGGAACAAAATAACAAACTCATCGCGCTGATGGGCGTTTCCATTCAGGATTTTGTGCTCGACACTACTTTTGTCACGACAATCCCAAAAGCGATGCGATCGTTGAAAACTTCAAGCGAGAATTTGAATCCCATATTGGAATATCATAAAAGCAGGGTAGCTTTCAGCGAACAACAGCTTCGTCTTTTTAAAAAGGAATACTATCCTACCTTCAGTTTATTTGGGATATATCAAGCCCGAGCTTCTGGCTTTAATTCGGATTATGCCACAAATCAGAATTCTTTTTCACAAAATTATTTAGACGGTATTGATCCCTCACGACAAAATTATCTATTCGGTATTGGCATCAGCTGGAACCTGACCACTATCGCTCGAGTGCGCAAAAAAGTCAGTGCCCAGAAATGGATTGTCGAAGGTTTACAGGAGGAATACAAAGTAATCGACCAGCAATTAAAAATACAATCGGATGCGGCAGATGCCAAAATAAAATATGCTTTGGAAAACTATACGGAAGCTCCAAAACAGGTTCGAGCAGCACAACAAGCCTATTTACAAAAAACCACTTTGTATAAAAACGGAATGACCAATCTACTCGATGTAACACAGACCCTATATACATTGAACCGTGCGGAAACCGACCGCGACATTATTTACACCAATGTCTGGCAATCGCTTTTGATGAAAGCGGCAGCCACGGGAGATTTTGACTTATTTATGAATGAATTTTAATTATTTAAAACGATGAATTTAATACGTTTTGCCCTTCGCAAACCCATCTCTATAATGGTACTGGTTGCTGGATTATTCTTTTTTGGAATTGGTGCCGTCCGGGATATCAAAGTGGATATTCTACCAGAAATGAATCTTCCCGTTATTTATTTAGCCCACTCCTTTGCAGGTTACACGCCCGATCAGATGGAATCCTATTTCGCAAAGAATTATGTCAATGTAATGATTTTAGCCAATGGTGTAAAAGACATCGAGACCAAGAATATTCAAGGACTCACGCTGATGAAAGTAACTTATTACGAAGGAACTAATATGGCTCAGGCAGCTGCTGAAATCAGTGCGCTATCCAACAGAATCCAGTCCAGATTCCCACCGGGTTCCCAACCTCCGTTTATCATTCGGTTTGATGCTTCCTCGCTACCCATCGGTCAATTGGTTTTGAGTAGTAAAACCCGTTCTAATAATGAACTTCAGGATTTGGCAAACGTATATGTACGCTCCTCCTTTTCTGCTATTCCAGGACTGTTATCTCCGCCTCCTTTTGGCGGAAGCCCCAGAACTATTGAAATTAATGTAGATCCGGATTTGCTTCGTTCACATAATTTGACAGCAGATCAGATTGTGGAAGCCATCCGTACTAACAATAAGACCGCTCCTTCAGGAAACCTGAGAATTGGGGATATCAACTACATCATCCCTACCAACAATACCATTAAAGAAGTTAAGGATTTTGAAAAAATACCTTTGTTCAAAGGTGATGTCCCAAATTTATATCTGGGTGATGTTGCACAAGTTACAGATGGTGCCGATATTACTGCTGGATATGCTTTGGTGAATGGAAAGCGATCCGTTTATATTAGTATAGCAAAGGCCGGCGATGCTTCGACTTGGGATGTTGTCCAAAAATTAAAATCACAACTCCCTAAAATACAAAGTACTTTACCTAATGATGTAAAGCTATCGTATGAATTTGACCAGTCGGTTCATGTAATCGACTCGTTGAAAAGTTTAATAACTGAAGGAATCATTGGTGCCATTCTTACTGGCCTGATGGTTTTATTGTTCCTTGGTGATCGAAGAGCTGCATTAATTGTAATTCTCACCATTCCCATTGCTATCATTTCAGGTGTGTTATTCTTAAAACTATTCGGGCAAACTATCAATTTAATGTCCTTAAGCGGCTTGGCTCTTGCGATTGGAATCCTGGTCGATGAAAGTACGGTAACAATCGAAAATATTCACCAACATTTGGATATGGGCAAACCCAAGTCCTTGGCTATTTGGGATGCATGTAAAGAAATAGCCTTGCCAAAGTTGTTGATTCTACTGTGTATTTTGGCCGTTTTTGCACCTGC
This sequence comes from uncultured Flavobacterium sp., assembly GCF_963974175.1. Lineage (GTDB taxonomy): Bacteria > Bacteroidota > Bacteroidia > Flavobacteriales > Flavobacteriaceae > Flavobacterium. The sequence continues at coordinate 121,634 of NZ_CAXBBR010000007.1, read as the reverse complement.
ATTTACGATGACTGGAATACCCGGTGCCTTATTCCTTCCGTTGGCCTTAGCGATTGGATTTTCGATGATTGTATCCTTTTTACTTTCGCAGACCTTTGTCCCGGTGATGGCCAACTGGCTGATGAAAGCACATCCAAAAAAAGCGCATTCTTCAAATATAAGCGATGATGAAGCCGAGTTTAATGCATCTGGACTGACCATAGAATCAGAAGAAGATACTTTTGACCAGAAAAAAATGCTGGTTCAAAGGAACGATTTTAACAATGATGGCAAAATCAATTTTTTTGAACGATTTAGAAACCGTTACATGCGATTCATCAATCGGCTTTTTGACTATAAAAAACCGGTTACCTTGCTGTATATTTTTCTATCTGTGGGTTTAGTATTAGTGCTTTTGAATACTATTGGGCAAGATGTGTTCCCAAAAGTCAATTCGAGTCAATTCCAAATGAGATTGCGGGCTCCCGACGGAACACGTCTGGAAAGTACCGAAGACAAAGCAATCGCAGTGCTTAACGAACTGGAGAAAATGATTGGTAAAGAACACGTCGCAATATCCTCCGTTTATGTGGGGCAGCATCCGGGAATATTTTCCATTTCACCAATCTATTTGTTTACTGCCGGACCTCATGAGGCGGTTTTCCAAATTGGATTGAAAGATTATCATGTGGACATGGATATTTTCAAAGATGAATTTCGCCAGAGAATTAAAAAAATATTGCCCGATGTCAAAATTTCTTTCGAACCAATCGAACTGACCGACAAAGTGCTGAGTCAAGGTTCCCCGACACCAATTGAAATCAGGGTAGCCGGAAAAAATAAAAAACGAAATGAAGCCTATGCCAATAAACTCATCGCAAAACTTAATAAAATTGACTATTTGAGAGATATTCAGATTGCTCAGCCCATAAAATATCCTGCGCTAGACATCACTATTGACAGAGTTCGTGCCGCCCAATTAGGGATTGACATGAATGACATTTCTCGTTCTCTGATCGCTTCCACATCTTCTTCCCAATATACCGAAAAGAACATCTGGGTAGATGAAAAAGCTGGATTCTCCTACAACGTTCAGGTTCAGGTCCCTTTAAATAAAATGAAAAGTAAAAATGATCTGAAAGAAATTCCGTTGCTTAAAAATGCATCCCGTCCGGTTTTAAGTGATGTGGCCACTATTACACCTTCTTTCACTTATGGTGAAAATGACAATATTGGACCCATGCCCTATATTTCAGTAACTGCAAATATGGATCATGTTGATTTGGGAACTGCCACCCAAGCCGTTCAGCAAAGCATAGAAGCTCTTGGGGAACTTCCCAGAGGTTTGTTTATAGAGCAAATAGGTTTAAGTACCGTTTTAAAGGAAACCATGAGCAGTTTACAAACGGGTTTGCTTATTGCTATAATGGTTATTTTTCTGATGCTTTCCGCTAATTTCCAGTCTTTTAAAATATCTCTGGTTATCTTAACCACGGTTCCATCTGTAGTTTTAGGTTCCTTATTGCTACTTGTGATTACAGGCTCCACTTTGAATTTGCAATCCTATATGGGAATCATAATGTCAGTGGGGGTTTCCATTGCCAATGCTGTTTTGCTGATTACCAATGCGGAACAACTGCGAAAGCACAATGGCAATGCGCTGCAGTCAGCACGTGAGGCTGCTTCACTCAGACTTCGTCCCATTATTATGACCAGTATTGCCATGATTGCCGGAATGCTGCCGATGGCCATCGGACATGGAGAAGGCGGTGATCAAATTTCCCCACTGGGAAGAGCCGTGATTGGCGGATTGGTATTTTCAACCTTCACAGTACTTCTCGTTTTACCGCTGATCTTTGCTTGGGCAATGGGAAAAACCCCGGTACACTCTTTATCCTTAGATCCCGAAGACCCCGAAAGCAAACATTATATCTCATCTTTACACCACCAAAATGAAAAATAAATTATTAAAAAAATCGTTTCTGTTTTTAGTCCTAGCCACAGTTTTAACTGCCTGCAATTCTTCCGAAAAGAAAAAAATTGCGTCCGTAGAAACAAGTCCGGTTATCGAAACCTTTACCATCAGTAAAGAAAAATTAACAACCGAACTCCGTATTCCAGCTGAACTGGCTGGTTTTCAACAAGTAGATATTTATGCTAAAGTAAGCAGTTTTGTCAAAGAACTCAACGTTGATATTGGCGCACAGGTTAAGAAAGGACAGTTACTCCTCATTTTAGAAGCGCCAGAAATAAGTTCGCAATTGGCTGCTGCCCAATCCCGAGAGCTTTCACAAAAAGCAATTTATACCGCCAGCAAAAGTACCTTCGACAGGCTGTTTGAAACCAGCAAAATAGAAGGAACGATTTCAAAAAATGATTTGGAACAGGCTGCAGCGCGAAAAAATTCTGATTATGCCCAATATCTAGCTACCAAATCAGCTTACAAAGAAATTACAATTATGAAAAGCTATTTGGTAATCCGAGCGCCTTTTGACGGAATCATCTCTGCCAGAAATGTAAATCTTGGTGCTTTTGTGGGGCCGTCTGGAAAAGGATCAGAATTACCTCTGTTTACCCTTCAACAACAGGATAAATTGCGATTGCCTGTTTATGTTCCCGAGATTTATACCGGCTATCTGACTATTGGTGATGAGCTGATTTTTAATGTAAAGTCGATCAACAACGAGACCTTTCGTGCCAAAATTGCCCGAATGTCCGGAGCTTTAGACAACAGGCTTCGTTCAGAGCGTGTGGAATTGGATGTTTTTAATAAAAATCAAAAATTATTACCAGGGATGGTAGCCGAAGTGATTTTGCCAATAAAATCAAAAGACAGCAATTATGTTGTGCCAAAATCTGCTGTGGTGACTTCCAGTGATGGTGTCTATGTATTTGTAATAAAGAACAATAAAACGGTAAGAACGCCGATTCAGAAAGGGCGAGAATTGGAAAATCGAGTTGAAATTTTTGGGGATATTCCTGAAAACTCCCTCCTTGTAAAAATGGCGTCAGAAGAACTTAAAGACGGTACGATGGTCAAGTAGTTTTTCAAAATAAGTCTGATTTCTAATGCTGTATTTCCTATTTTTACATTACAAAACCTTAACTCGCCTAAAACCCTACAGTCATACTAAATTCTTAACACAACTGCTTTATGAAATTAGATATAGTTTACCTTAACGATGTGCATGGTTATCTAGAGTCCCATGCAGAATTATTTTATGATGGTGCTGATGAATTTATTGAAAATGCCGGAGGATACGCCCGTATTTCCACTTTGAAAAACAGCATGATGCAGCGCAATTCCAAGCTGCTGTTTTTCGATGGCGGCGACACTTTTCACGGAACCTTGCCTCTTGTAGAATCTAAAGGTCAGGCCATTGTTCCGCTGTTGAACAAAATGGGATTTAGTGCCATGGTGGGTCATTGGGATTTTGCTTATGGACCACAACAGTTGAAGCATTTGCTGTCGCAACTGAATTATCCAATGTTGGGTATTAATGTTTATAATGAAGATGGAACCCTTTTTCTAAAACCATACTCAATTATAGAAATCGAAGATTTAAAGGTTGCTGTAATCGGTATTTGCTCAGATATCATAGACAAAACGATGCCTAAGAAATTTAGCGAAGGACTAACCATCACAAATGGAGCGAAAGAATTACCCGGATATATTAAAGCCGTAAAAGCAGAAGGTGCGGATATTATTCTGCTACTTTCACACAATGGCTTTCCTCAGGATATGGCTATGCTTGACACTATTGCTGGAATTGATGTCTGCTTGAGTGCACATACGCACAACCGATTATATGAAACGGTGCAAGTCAATAATACCCTTGTGATTCAATGCGGTTGCCACGGTTCTTTTTTAGGGCATCTTGAATTAAACATTCAACAGAAAAAAATTGTATCCCACGATTATCAATTAATCAAAGTGTCTGAAACCATTGCAGAAGATCCTGAAATAAAAGATATAGTCACTGAAATCATGATGCCGTATCAAAATATGAAGAATACTGTAAGAGGGAAAACAGCCACGATACTGCATCGATATAATACGATTAACTCCTCCGCTGACGCCCTTTTATTATCGGCAATTAAGTTTGCGGCTCAGACTGATATTGCTTTTTCAAATGGTTGGCGTTATGGAGCACCTGTAGCAGCAGGAGCAATAACCGATTGGGATTTATACAATCTAATTCCAATGAATCCTCCTGTTTCAACAGTGGAACTTACAGGATTAAAAATTATTGAAATGCTGGAAGAAAATTTGGAGCGCACTTTTTCCCCTCAACCGATGATGCAAATGGGTGGTTATATAAAAAGAGCTATTGGGATAAAGGTCAACATGAGAATAGAGAACCCCAAAGGCCATCGAATTCAGGAAATATACATTGGCAACAATCCATTGGATAAAAAGAAATACTATACATGCAGTTTTGTAACCGTTCAAGGCGTACCCAAAAATTTTGGAAGAAATAGAAGTGAACTGCCTGTAAATGCAGTAACCGCGATGATTGACTACTTACAAACCCATCCCGATTTTGATGGCTGTAATTCTGCTATTTTCTCTTTAGTTTAATCAGTAAACATTAACAAAATAAACCTAATATCGAATTGAAATTACCATCCAGCCACGAAAAAAGCCTGATCTCACGATCAGGCTTTCGTATAAATTCGGGAAAAGGTTACCAAGCCAAACCCAAACTATTTTTTTCTAAATTTTATTAATCCTTTTAAAAGGAGCGAAACAACAAAACTAATAATCGCTCCTACAATTGTCAGAATAATGGTTTTCACAACGTCTTCAGAAACAATATTGGGTACTACACTCAATAAAGTTCCAGATGCGGTTCCAATTTGTAGGGTGTTATTTGATTCCATCTCTAGGTAAATTTTTATTGTTTTTAAGCATTCGATTTAGGAGATCCTCTTCTGATTTCGCATCATCATCAACTGTCATTTGACTCACTGCAGAAAGCACACCTCCAGCAACTGCCAGATAACCCGCAGCACTTACAACAACTGTTGGTAAAACTACCGGTGCCGTAATCACACTCCCACTTAGGGCCAACAAGGCCAAACCAATACTTCGCAATACCCTGAAAAACTTCGGAGTGGGCGATTTTGTTCTTTCTACTACATTCATAATTTATCTGCTTTTATTTAAGCCTGGTCATCCTGAGCGGAGTCGAAGGATTAGATTGGATCTTTATTTTCACTTCTTCGTTGTTTGCCAAAGCTTTATAAACAAGAGCTTTCAACTTCTCCAACGCTATTCGAGAGCCACTGCCCTTCCCTATTCTGGTATGGTTGGTTACGGGAGCGATGCAGCCCACCAGTTCTTTTTTAGCATCATTAGCAGGATGGATTAATATAAAATCTCGACCTGGAACATTTTGTAAATGCAAATCCCATTTGAGTTTTGGACTAAACCGCTTCTGTAAAACATATTCTCCTTCGGGAATACAAGAAATTCTCCTTTGGTTTTGCAACCAGGGCAATTCGATGGTATAACAAACTAAAGTGCCGTTCCAATCCAAAGCTCCTTGTGTTCCCTTGGGAAAATAGGTCCTATTCAAGACCAAAACGATCTTACAGACCGCTTACCTGAACCAATGCCAATGGATTGTATGACCCGTTTTTCAAAGGATACATTCTTCCATTTACCTCTTCCCAAAGCCAAGAACAATGGTTTTGTACTACCAGGAGTAACTTAATTGATATGATTGATATCAACGGTTTGACTCGAATCCCACGCTAGAATATTCGTTTCCGAAGTGGCAACCACAAAGGTTTCGCCTTCAAAATCTATTTCGGCACCTGCAGATATGATTTTGAAATGCGTGGTTCCGCTTGCAGCCGCAATCATGTTCGCAGGAACAAACGGCAACAAATCAATCATAATATCACCCGAAGCACGGTCAATTGTACCAACAAAAGGAGCAAATAAAGAAGTGCCCAGTTTGCCTCTAATGTTGAATTCGAAACCGGCAAGCAATTCTGCCTCACCATCAATCACATTACGCAAGCCGCGTTCACTTACCATATCTGCCTGAATGACTTTAATCATAGATTGAGTCAATCGACTTACCATTCTGCCATCAGCAGAATTAATGAGTAAAGTTCGCATTGCCGTTCTCAAAACTTTGCCTGCCTTTCCTGCTCTTCCAAATTCGGCTCCATTCTCACGTGTTCTCTGGAAGGCTGGATCGCTCGCAAATCTGCTCGCATCGACACCTCCCTTTTCCCTGGCTAAGTGGCCATCTTTGGTTTTGTAAAAAGTAATGTCCCCGATAGTACCTTTCAATTTGATTATGCCGTTCTGTCTTGCCATAATTCCTGAAATTTTAAATGAATAGTTTTGCTAAATACGCTCTCAATCATCATCCTGTTGCAACACTTTTCGAGTGATTAAAAACAAAGATGAAGTGAGTTTCAATGCAAAATTATAAGTACTGTTTCATATGGCAGCCAGCGGTATAAATGGCTGAAATCGATCTAAATGTCAGTTGGTACTCAGAATAAACCATATACCTGAACTATATGCTTTTACATATAATTAACTATATTTATTAAGAATCGTTGTAAATACATATCATCATGAGAACAATCGCAGATTTTGTAAAAGAGAAAAGAAATGAAGTAAACCTTACCCAAGAAGCTTTTCCAAAACTTGCTGGAGTGGCACTAACTGTTGTTCGTAAAATAGAACAAGGAAAGAAAATCTGAATCTCGAAAAGGTAATCAATTGCTTAAAATGTTTGGACATACCTTGGCACCAGCCAATACAAGGGAATTATTAAAAACAGACAATCCTATAGAATAAATAAAAAGTTCCAATTATCGTTTCAACTAGACTGCTCCCTATTTTGAGCAACCAAAAAATCAATAGCTACTTAAAGGAAATAGCGAATGTTTGCGACATTAAAATAGATTTAACCTTCCATATTGCCCGACATACTTTTGCGCCGACTGCAACACTTACAAATGGCGTTCCAATAGAAAGCGTCAGCAAAATGTTAGGCCATAAAAACATAAGAACTACTCAACACTATGCAAAAGTAGTGGATAAAAAAGTGAGTGAGTATATGATAATTTTAAGAAACAAATTCAATCTCGCAAAAAATTCGAATGGAATTAACTCATAAAATACATAAGTTAGCTCCTAGTAGTCCAAGTGCAACAATTGCACCTTTTTCAGTTTGTTAGGGATTGATGTTTCGGCAAAGATTTAGGTTAATAAGTCATTCTAAAACTTAAATTTGGAGTTCGGTGGATAGAAAAAGTCTTTACATCTTCAATCGAGTTGGTTATTGCGTTTATGTTGTGAAATTCATTAATTTCATTTTTTCTATTAAATAGATTCAATATAGAGAAACCTAATTTATATTGAATATCATTCGAGTCCTTCCATTTATAGGTTGCCGAAAAATTAACTTGAAAAAAGTCGTCCAAAATTTTATTATTAGGACTATTATAATCAATTTTTGGATTTAAAAAATCACTATAATTAATTACATCACTTTTAAGACTTGTAGTAGGTTTTCCAGAATACCATTTTGAACCGATAGCTAGCTTCAGATTTTTTTTCTGATAAATCCCCGCCCAAGAAATAATATGTTCTAATTTAAAATTGTTTGGAAATATAGGCGAGCTTGAATTTGGAAAGTTATAATTATTATAATTATAAGCATAACTTAACCATGAAATGAAATGATTTATTTTTTTTTGAACTAGAATCTCACTTCCTAAAGTTTCATAATTTCCATTTATTTTCACAAATTCCAATTGGTTTTGAAATCCTTGACCCGAACTATTAATTCCATTTATTTTTTTAAAAAAATTTTCAAAGGTAATTAACCAATTTTTTTGGGTATAAAATAAATTTATTGAGGCTTGTTTGCTTCTTTGAATCGGAATTGTTGTGTTATTTGCTACTATCCATCGTCTTTTTTCTATTCCAAAATAATCCTCCTGCTGATCGATTACTTGATAACTATATTGACTTTTAAATTCCCCTAAAACTTCCAAATTCAAATGTTTTGTGGCAGTATAATTAAAATGCAATCTTGGTTCTAGGATATATTTATTAAATTGTTCGATATAGTTTAATCTTAAACCTGTGCTCAAATATATTTTGGATAAGGTATCATTAAATTTCCCTTCTGCTATTACTGCATGAGTTCGTAGCACTTCTTTAATTCTTCTATAAAAAATGGGTTTATTTACTTGGTCTAAATTTACAGTACCAATTTCATTTAATTGATATCCTGTATTAAAAGTAAATTTTGAACCAATTATTTTACTGTTTTCAAGTTTTAAACCAGTATCAAGCACTTTGTTTTCTTGTCTTACAATTAGATTATCCTGTATTTTATTTTTTTCGGCATTAAGGGCATAGGATGAGCTATAAACATTGATTGTACTATAGTTTTTTGCATTCCAGTTTCGCTTCCATGAAAGATTAGCTCCATAATTTTTTTGAGATAAATTATTGTTTTCCGATAGAACTACGTTATTGATTTTGGAAGTTTGAAAAACTTTTAGTTGATCATTTATAGTGATAAAATCCACTATAAGATGGTCTTTTTGTCCAATTTTTTGAGAAAATTTAGCTGTAATGTCATAAAAATTAAATTTCTCATCACTTGAATAAGTGCTATTTTGCTTATTGAAAAAATCAATAATATTGGTATTTTGAAATGCTTTATTATTGTATTCTTTATAAGTAGGTGTTTTTACTAAATCGGTTATGGATTTCCTTACCGCAATTTCTAAAAACCCTTTTTTGTTGATATTAAATTTTGAATAAACATCAGCATTAATCATATTAATTCCAGCACTGAAACTATTTTTTTCTAATTTATTTGGGTTAGACGAAATAGCGACAACACTTGACACTCCTTCTCCAAAAAATGCAGAACTTCCATTTTTAGTTATAGAAATAGTATGGGCTAAATTAGGATTGAATGCTGAAATTAATCCGAAAAAATGCCCCGTTTGATACATTTTTATTCCATTCCACAAGAATAAATTTTGATCATGGGTACCACCTCTTACATTTATATTTGAAATGCTTTCATCTGTACTGTAAATACCTGGAATTTGCAACATAGTTTGTAAGACATCAGGTTCAATTAAACCGGGTAATATTCCTAGTCTCTTAGGTTTTATCTCGAATGTTCCATAGTTTTTTTTAGAAATTCCAGATGTTAAGTAAAGATTTGTAATTATATTGTTTAGTTCCAAAAGTTCAACTTCCAAGTAAATTTTACTACAATTATTATTTTGAAAGTCATTAAGAGATATTTTTTTAGATGTATAGCCAACACAACTAATTAATAAATCAGTTGACTTGTCTTTTTTTAATTCAAAATATCCTTTTTTATTGGTTGAAGTACCAACTCCATTCTCAAACTTAATATTCACCTTTTCCAATGGAGAATTATCTTCTTTCGCCAATACAAATCCACAAATTTTTCTTGTATCTATTGCAGTGTTACTAAAGATAGTAATGGATTTATTGTCAATATTTTCAAAGAATAGATTGGTTTTTTTTTGAAGATAATTAATCGTCTTTTTCAAGGACAAAGATTTTTTTGGAGGTACAATTTTAATAAAAACTATTTCATTATCTATATAATTAAAATAAACGTGATGTTGCTTTTCTATCGTTTGCAGAATGTCTTTTAATGCAATTGCTTTGTTTCTATCTTGAGCTTTTATACTCAAGGCAAAAACAAAGCAAAAAAATAAGACATAAATACGTTTAATAAAAACCATTTATTTTTCTTCAAAAATTATTTTGTTTATAGCAATTTTATTTGGAACTAAATGATAGGTAGTTGCAATAATATGAAGTGCAATATCAAGATTGTCCAAAGGAATTTTTCCAGTAAATAATTCATCTGAATATTTTGCTTTCACTTCGATGGAAACGTTGTACTGCCTTTGAATTTCATCTAATATGCCGCGTAAATTTTCTTTGTCAAAAGCTATTTTATTATCTAACCATTCTGGTTTAGTAGTTTTAGCGTCTGCATAAACCTGATTACCATTTTCAAAAGTAAGTTTTTGCCCATGGCTTAAAATCACCTCTAAGTTATTGTAATTTACTTTTACGTTTCCTTCAAAGCAGCTTACGTCAAAGCGATTTTTTCTTGCTTTTACATTAAATTGTGTGCCCAGAACCGTAACCTTTCCAAGAGCAGTTGTAACTTCAAATTTTTTACCTTTTGCCACTTTAAAATAGGCTTCACCATCTAACTCAATATTTCTGTTATTGTACCAATTCCATTTTTTATATTCAATTTCTGAACCTGCATTTAAAACAACTTCAGAATTATCGGGTAATGAAAAAGTGGTTCTTTTACCGTTAAGGGCATAATGGTTTTCTGAAGAAAAATTTTGCATTATGAAAGTAATTCCAAGTCCGATAACTAAAACCGCGGCCACTTTAAATAACCATTTTTTGTATAAAGGAATCACTTTGGATTTTACCTTTTCATGATTTATAACCTTTTCTAAAATTTTCGATTCATTAAAAGGAGGGACTTCTAAATGGGCGGTATAATTTTTAATTTTTTCGTATTTTTCATACTCAGGATTAGCTTTAAATTCAGCTAATTCGCCTTCTGTCAAATCGTTGTTTAGCCATTTTGCTAAAATGTGATTGTTTTCCATAGCATTACTCTTATTATATTTAAAACAAGTAAAAACAACTTTACCCTACTTTATTTCATCAATTTCTTTTCTTAATTCAACTAAAGCCAAATGTATCCGCTTTTCTACTGCTTTGACACTTATATTTAATTCTTCTGCAATCTGGCTATATTTCTTACCATCAATTCGATGCATCAAAAAAGCAACTCGTTGTTTTTCATTCAAATTTTCAATTGCTTTTAAAATCTTATTTTTGAACTGTTTCTCTTCGAGTATAAATTCTGGGTTTTCATTTGTAATATCAATACCCGTGAAATTTTTTTCAAATTCCAAAACTACTTTTTGATGTGCTACTGCATTAAGAGAACCGTTGTTGGCTATTATATAAATATATGATTTAGCTTTTTCAATAGGGACATCAGCACAATTTTGCCAGAGTTTAATAAAAGCGTCTTGCGTTAAATCGTCAGCTAGCTCTTTATTTCCATATTTATAAAAAATAAAATTACGAACTAACTTCGCCTGTTTTTTAAAAAAATCAGAAAAAACAATTTCATTGCAAGTATTTAATATTGAGTTATTTCGCATTTATTTTGTGTGTTTTTGCTTTACAAAGATATATTTATTTTTAATTTATGGTAGGGTAAGTTGTATTTAAACTGTTTTAGTATTAGATCCTCTACTATTTGAATTGAGGACAATAAGAAAAATAAATGAGTTCGATGATACAAGCAAAATTCTCTATTCACTATTGCATTTTAAACGTAAAACAAATATGAAAACAATTAAATATTTATTCATGACCTTAACGGCTATAGTATTTATTTCTTGTCAAAATGAGGGTGCAGTGCTTATTCAAGATACCACTCAAAATTTAACGGCCGTTTCACCGCTTACAAATTTGATTTTTAGAGTGTCACAAAACCCAACTTCTAAGGATAATGTTTTGGATAATTCGAGCTGTTTTAATATTCAGTTGCCGGTAAAAGTTATTGTAGATGGAAATCAAATTACAGTATCGAACCAAAATGACTATAAAACAGTACAGGCTACGTTGGATGCTTTTCCAAATGATGATGATATTATAAATTTTATTTATCCAATAACAATTCAGTATCAAAACTACAAGACACAACTCATATTAAATTCGGATGAATTAGAAAAGAGTATTGAAAATTGTAATGTAGATGATGATTTTAATGAAATTGATTGTATAAATATAAATTACCCAATATCGTTTAGTATTTACGATGCAAATAATCAAATTGCAAAAACTATTGTGATTCAAAACGATAAAGATATGTCTAGCTTTTTAGACAATTTAGACGTCAATGTATATATTTCCATTAACTATCCCATTTCGATTACAAATTTTAATGGCCAAAATGTTGTACTTACAAATAACGCTGATTTTGAAAATCAAATTGAAGATAGTATAAAAGAGTGCGATACTAATTCAGGGACTGGAAGTAATCCTAATTTTACTTCGATTTTAACAGATGGAACATGGCATGTTTCTTATTTTTTTAACAAAATTGATGAAACCTCAAATTACAATGGTTATAATTTTACTTTCAATTCTAATGGGATTGTTGTGGCTGTAAAAGGAACAAATAATATTGGCGGAACTTGGTCAACTTTTGTAAATAGTGGTCAAGATATATTTCTGTTAAAATTTGATGACAGTAAATTAGATGAATTGGAAGACGATTGGAAAATTACGGAATATACAACTACTAATGTTAGACTGAAAAATGAAAGCAGTAGTATTGGAGAAACTGATTATCTGTATTTTACCAAAAACTAATTAAAACTAAATATAATCCCTATTAATTACTTTAAATTTAAAAGAACTATTTTTTATAAATGCATTTATTAAACTCGTTTGCCCAGAAAATTAATTATTAACCCCTAATTATATAATACTTAACCTTTAAAAAAATGAAAAAAATGAAAAAAACAACAATTTTAGCGGCATTGGTCTTAATGGCTGTTTCTTGTTCAAGTGACCCATCTACAAGTGGGAATGTGGCATTAAAAGCTTCCGCTGTCTCTGCGACAGGAAAACCTTCACTAACTGCTCGTACTGCATCAACAGTGGTTATCACGGATTTTCAAATTAATATTGGAAAAATTAAATTTGAAAGAGATGAACAAGGTGAAATGCATAATACAGATTCTATTTATGATGATGATGTAAAACTCATAGGACCTTTTTTACTAGATATACTAGATCCTGACAAAACTTTGACTCAAATTATAACTTCTGTTAATATTCCAAATGCACAATATGAGGAAATAAAATTTAAGTTTGAAAAAAGTATTCTTCCAGGCGAAATGCTAGGTAAAACATATTTGATTAAAGGAACTATTGATGGTAAAAACTTTTCAATCTGGAGTAGTCAAGATGCTGAACTTGAAATGGACTTTGATGATCCAACAAAAGATTTCACAGTTAATAGTAATGATTTAACGCTTAATATTAAAATACAACTGGATGGTCTAATGGCTAAATTAACCTCTTTAGCAAGTCAAAATTTATTACAAGACACAGATGGAGATGGTATTATCGAAATAAGTACGGATAATGATGATGGACATCATGATATTGGACAACTAATAAAAAATCTGTTGGAAAACGAAACTAACTTAGATGACAAAGATTAATTAAAAGTAAATAGAAAGAGAAGCCTACGTAGCTTCTCTTTTTTTTTTGCAAAATCCTATTTAAATGCTAACTAATTTTTACTGGCACAGTTGTTAGTTTTAAAAAAAAGTATTTAAATAAAAAATTAATATAAAATCATTAATTTAAATTTTTTTAAATGAGAACATTAAAATTAATCGTAGCAGGAATAATCCTTTTTGCATCCAACTCAATTCATGCACAAATTTCAGTAAGTCTCAACATAGGCGCACCACCATCATGGGGGCCTGTAGGATATGAGGAAGCAGATTATTATTATTTGCCAGATGTTGAAGCGTATTATGATATAAGAGCTTCTCAATTTATTTATTTTGGTGGCGGTAGATGGATACGATCAAGATATTTGCCTAGAGAATATAGAAATTATGACCTATACAAAGGATACAAAGTAGTTTTGAATGATTATCATGGTTCAAGACCTTATAGAAATTTTGATAATGATAGATTGAGATATCGTAGAGGATACCATGGCAGACCACAAAGAACAATAAATTATGATAATCGAAGAGAACATGATGATCAAAGAGAATATAACAATGATGATTCTGGAGGTAATGAGGAGCATGGAAATAAACATGAGCATGAACATGAAAGATACTAATTATTTTATTGATAGAAAAGGAAACTAGAGAGGAAGGCCTCTATAGACTGCCTCCAACAGTGTAGGCATGATTTGGGAGCAGTCCAAAAAAAGCAATCTTTTTTCCTACAACCATCATTATGATTTCTGTAATCAAAATCGTACTAACGATCTCGATTATTTCTCCAATGATACAGGACTTACTCGGCTATCATTACTTACTCCCTAGAAATCCCTATATCCTATTTGCTCTTTCAACCATCGTGTGTTTTTATGGGGGATGGCCTTTTCTAAAAGGCTTTGTAGGAGAAGTAAAAAAAGGAGCTCCGGGAATGATGACCTTGATAGCAATGGCTATAAGTGTTGCCTATTTTTATAGTTCTGCAACGGTTTTTGGTTTAAAGGGAGTAGACTTCTTTTGGGAACTGGCCACGCTAATAGCCATTATGCTCTTGGGGCATTGGATCGAAATGAAAAGTGTACTAGGCGCTTCCAAAGCTTTACAATTATTAGTAAGTATGATGCCTGCTGATGCGCATCGCGTTGAAGGTGATAAAATAGTTGATATAAAATTAGAAAAATTACTGAGAGGCGATGTTATTTTAATAAAACCTGGTGAAAAAATACCGGCAGATTTCGTTATTCTAGAGGGATCTAGTTATTTAAATGAATCCATGCTTACGGGCGAGTCAAAACCGGTGAAAAAGGAACTAAATGACAAGGTAATTGGAGGTTCCATCAATGGAAATGGTTCGTTGAAAGTGACAGTTGTACACACGGGAAAGGACAGTTATTTGAGTAAGGTTATTAAGACGGTGGAAGAGGCGCAGAAAACCAAATCTAAAATGCAAAATCTTTCAGACAGAGCGGCAAAATGGCTTACCTATATATCGCTATCTATTGGTTTTGCAACTTTAGCAGTATGGCTTATTTCGGGTTTTCCCTTTGTTTTTGCCTTGGAGAGAATGGTTACCGTAATGGTTATCGCTTGTCCGCATGCTTTAGGCTTAGCCATTCCCTTGGTAGTGGCTATTTCATCGGCAGTTTCTGCTCAGAACGGCTTGTTGATTCGCAAGAGGACAGCATTCGAAGAATCAAGAAAAATAACCCTACTTCTATTTGATAAAACAGGAACATTGACCAAAGGAGATTTTGGAGTTACCCGTATTGAATCCGTTGATGAAAAATGCACTTCAGATGAAGTGCTACGACTTGCAAGTGCTTTAGAACAAAGTTCAGAACATCCTATAGCCGTTGGAATTATTAAAAAAGTAAAAGAAAATAAGGTAACGATACCAAAAGCTGAAAACTTCAATACTATTACTGGTAAAGGTTTGGAACCAGATGTGGACGGGAAACGAGTAAAAGTGGTTAAAAACACAACTGTCTAACAACGTTAAAATTGTAACAAGGTGTTCGATTAAAGCCCCAGTCACTCCATTGGATTGGATAATTGAAGAATCATCCTTTTTTATAATAATTCAACAACCCTATTTCTTGCATTAGCAAGTGATCGCGAGACCGTAATGGAATCAAGGT
The DNA here is from genome assembly GCF_963974175.1 of uncultured Flavobacterium sp. Classification (GTDB taxonomy): domain Bacteria; phylum Bacteroidota; class Bacteroidia; order Flavobacteriales; family Flavobacteriaceae; genus Flavobacterium. Next base: position 106,164 of record NZ_CAXBBR010000007.1, on the reverse strand, counting down.
AAGTATATCAAGATCATCCTGATATTTTAAACTGCAATCGAGTATAAATTTGCTACCTTCTTTTTAAATAATATTTGCGTAATTGAATAACTCCTTTAGATTTCTAAAAGTGCTTATATATTTGAAGATTATCTTTACTACTGCGTCAAAGTATACCCTCACAAGATTGAATAATATTCTTGCTAAGAATCAAAAATAATTTCATTAAACTACTACAATTTTATTCTAAATTTAGCTATATTTGACTGTTCACTAAACAGGAATTATTACGTTCATTAAAACCAAGTCAATTTGCTGATAACAAGATAATTAACCTATGAAAAGAATTCATTCAGTTCTTATGGCAACATCGTGGCACATTAGGTTATAAATTTATAGAAATGCAGCATAAGTAAGGGATCAGCCGATTAGGTTCGAATCCTACTCTCCCCACAAAACGCTGCAAGCAATTGCAGCGTTTTTTTTTGTCCAATTATTACTGTAGTTCAATACTGAATTGGAAAATAAAAAAAACTCCGTTTCTTAATAAAAAGAACGGAGCCATATTAAATCTATAGTAACTTATTTTATTCTAAAATAAAACTCACGCTTACATTTGCCGTTATTGTTATTTCACCTTCCGCCAGCGTTTCTCTTGTTGTTGCAGCACTCTCGTCCATTGCCATAGTCTTCATTCTTGCATAAACGGGCTGTGGTTGATAAACTTGTGAGTTATCTGAGATAGTCATAGCTTTACCTACTTTTTGCCCTAAAACAGACACATAGTCTTCTGCTTTCAGTTTAGCGTCCTTCATCGCTAATTTTCTTGCCTCTGATTGATATTGCGCTAATTTTGAAGACTGAAAAATCACATTATCAATTCTATTGATTCCCTGATTCACTAGACCTTCCATTAACTCATCATATTGCGATAAATCTCTTAATAGAATTTCAACCGTTTGTGTAGCGTTATAACTCGTTTTCTTTTTTTCATAATCATAAACCGGATTTAAGGAAACACGCTGCGTTCTGTAATCGGCTGGTGCCAAATTCATTTTTTTTATGATTTTCAATACCGCTTCCATTTGTTGGTCATTTTGCTTTTTTACGTCCTTAGCATTATTCCCTTTTGTTTCTACCGTAGCAGAAATAGTTGCCTGATCTGGAACAACTTTTACTTTCCCTTCACCTGCAACACTGATTTGAGGAACTTGCTTGATTTCTTGTGAATATGACATAGTCATAAACATCATGGACAATACTACTAGTGCTTTTTTCATCTTGAACTATTTAAATTAATTTATGAAGTATTAATCTTTCAAAAGTTATGCCACTATAATTTCCCCATTTTTGCCATTACAAAAAGAATAATTATAGGGATAGTAAGTAACACTACCATAAAAGTATGATCGACTACTAAATGTGGATTAGAGATCAAAGTAATCAAATATCCTCCAATAGCGCCTCCAAAATGTGCTGTATGCCCTATGTTATCGTTCTTAGCTCTCATTCCGTAAATAGAATACAGCAAGTAAAGGATTCCAAAAAGATAAGCCGGCATCGGAATTATGAAAAAGATGCCTAACATCATGTCCGGTTGCAATAATATCGCCGAATACAAAACACCCGTAACTGCCCCAGAAGCACCTATCGCTCTATAATTATAATCGTCTTTATGAAATATAATGGTCAATAAGCTTCCGAAAATTAAACTTCCAAAATAAATGATTACAAACGACAAACTGCCCAAATGATCAATCACCACAGGAGCAAAAAAGTAAAGTGTAATCATATTAAATGCCAAATGCGAAATATCAGCATGAAGAAAGCCAGAGGATATAAGTCTGATTTGTTCACCTGCACGAACACTTCCCATATGAAATTCATATTTTCTAAAAAATGATTGGTCATCAAAACCTTTGAAACTAATAAGTACAGTTACAACGATTATTGCTATTAAAATGATATTCATAAAGTCTATTTATTGTGAATTACAAATGTACTAATTCTCAAAGACCCTATTAGTACCTCATCAAAATATATCTGGATATTCATTTTTGGCTTATCTTTGCAAGAAAAAATACTGCATGCAATTTCTCGTTTTCATCATAGCTTACCCTTTTCTTTGGATTATTTCCATTCTTCCCTTTCGAATTTTTTATTGGTTGTCAGATGGAGTCTATTTTTTAGTGTATTACATTATCGGCTATCGCAAGAAAGTGGTTAGAGCAAACATTGCTTTGGCACTACCTCATCTTAGCGATAAAGAAAGATTAGCAATCGAAAAAAAATCATACCATCATTTATGTGATATGTTTATGGAAATGATAAAAACCATGACCATATCGTCAGAGGAAATGAACAGAAGATTTGTAATCACAAATATCGAGTTGCTAAATGGATACGAACAAAAAGAAAAAAGCATCATGCTTTTAGCCTCCCATTATGCAAGTTGGGAGTGGTTACTTGCACTTAATCAAAAAGTAAGTTATCAAGGCGTAGGCGTCTATAAAAAATTAAGCAACAACTATTTTGACAAACTAGTTAGAGATATTCGATCAAAATACAATACTGAGCTGGTTACTACCAGCAAAACAATTCCTTATATCTCCCATAATCAAAAAGAGGGAATCCTTTCTATATATGGTTTAGCTAGCGATCAATCCCCAAAAGCAGATCGTATTTTTCATTGGAAATCCTTTATGGGTATTGAAGTTCCGGTGCATACCGGTGCCGAAATGCTGGCAAAAAAATATGACCTTAATGTTATTTTTGCTAAAGTAAAGAAAGTAGGAAGAGGTTATTATGAATGTACACTGATTCCTATTAGTGACAATCCGACGTCGGTTCCTGATTTTGAAATTACCGATGCTTTTATTCAGGAAGTTGAAAAACAAATCCATGAAGCTCCCGAATATTATTTCTGGACTCATAAAAGATGGAAACACAAACGCTAAGTAGCCCGAGATAATTTTAGTTTTAATTAACTGTTGATCCAAATATATTTGACTAATTTTGACATTATGCAAAACAAAATGAAGTTAAAAATCAACAATAGATTTAGCACAGAATTACCCGCAGATCCTGACGAAACTAATGTTACGCGTCAGGTAAAAAATGCTTGTTTTTCCTATGTGACACCCCACATACCCTCGAATCCCCAATTAATACATTTTTCAGAAGAAACGGCAGCAATGCTTGGCATTTCTAATGAAGACACAGAATCGTCTGAATTCACAAACGTATTTTCAGGGAAAGAACTACTTCCAGGTTCACGTCCTTATTCGATGAGCTACGCCGGACATCAGTTTGGTAATTGGGCTGGGCAATTAGGAGATGGCAGAGCTATTATTCTTGCTGAAGTAGAATACAAGGAACAAGTTTACACCTTACAATTAAAAGGAGCTGGCATGACACCTTACTCCCGTAGAGCAGATGGTTTAGCAGTATTGCGTTCTTCCATACGAGAGCATTTGTGTAGCGAAGCCATGTTTCACCTTGGAGTACCCACTACTCGATCGTTATCCTTGATGCTAACTGGAGACCAGGTATTGCGCGACGTGATGTATGACGGAAACCCTGCCTATGAAAAAGGTGCCGTCGTTTGTAGAGTAGCGCCATCGTTTATTCGTTTTGGAAACTTCGAATTATTCTCCTCACAAAAAGATCTCAAAACATTAAAGACACTCGCTGATTTTACGATTAAATACCATTTTCCAGAAATTAAAGGAAATACGACAGCCAATTATGCTGCCCTTTTACAAGCCGTTGCAAACAAGACTCGTGAAATGATTGTGCACTGGCAACGCGTTGGTTTTGTGCATGGCGTGATGAATACCGATAACATGTCCATTTTAGGACTTACAATAGATTACGGCCCTTATGGATGGTTAGAAGATTACAACCCCAACTGGACCCCAAATACAACAGATCGTGAAAATCGCAGGTATCGTTTTGGCAACCAAGCAGAAATAGCGCTTTGGAATTTATATCAGTTGGCTAACGCCCTATATCCCCTAATTCAAGAAGCCGCTCCATTAGAATCAATACTAGAAGCCTTTCAATCGGAGTACGAGCAGGAATATTTAAGTATGATGCGAGATAAAATAGGACTATCCACTAAGGAAGAAGAGGACAAACAACTTATTCATATCCTAACAGAAAATCTACAACTCACGGAAACGGATATGACAATTTTCTTCAGAAAATTAAGCCACATTAAAAAAGAAGAGTCTGCTGAAGATGCATTTGAATTAGTAAAGGAATCCTTTTACAAAATAGAAGAAGTTGTAGACAAGACTAATGAATCCTGGATGTATTGGTTTACCCAATATTTAAATAGACTAAAACAAGAATCGATATCAGATGCAGACCGTAAAGTAGCAATGGATAAAGTTAATCCTAAGTATGTATTGCGAAATTACATGTCACAATTAGCTATTGAAGCCGCAGAAAAAGAGGATTACTCACTGATTGAAGAACTACATCTTTTGTTAAAAAATCCATATCAAGAACAAGACGAATACCAAAAATGGTTTGCTAAAAGACCGGATTGGGCCAGAGAAAAAATTGGTAGCTCCATGCTTTCCTGTAGTTCTTAAGATGAATTACAACCAAATAAAAAGCCCTTTAAGTATCTCTTAAAGGGCTTTTTTATATAAAACAGATTTTAACGGTTACATTGAGAACCAACTTTTAACCAATTCGTCTTCTAACGGCTGTGCATCCTTGTGGACAAACTCGTTACTATCGCGATTGTAAGTGTAATCCAAAGCCCATGTTTTATGACTTTCGGCCAAAGCCTTAATACTGTTACAAACAAATTCAATCTCGGCATTTGTTGTCGTAGGATGAATAGACATTCTAATCCAACCCGGCTTTCTTATCAAATCCCCTAAGGTAATTTCGTCAATCAATTTATGAGACGTTTCCTGATCTACATGCAGTAAAAAATGTCCATAAGTACCAGCACAACTGCATCCCCCACGAGTTTGTATTCCGAATTTATCATTCAGTAATTTCACACCTAAATTGAAATGCAAGTCATCAATATAGAACGAAATCACACCCAATCGATCTTGGTGCTGTGCCGCCAATATTTTAATATTAGAAACCGTTCCTAATGCTGAGAATATATAATCTACAATTTCATGTTCTCTTTTTAGGATATTATCAATTCCCATCTGTTCTTTTAACTGAATAACAAGTGCAGTCTTAATCACTTGTAGAAAACCAGGAGTTCCTCCGTCTTCCCTATCTTCAATATTATCAATATACTTATGTCCGCCCCAAGGATTAGTCCAAGAAACTGTTCCTCCTCCCGGATTATCGGGAACTAAATTTTGATATAATTTTTTATTAAAGACTAAAACACCGCAGGTTCCAGGTCCACCAAGAAACTTATGTGGTGAAAAGAAAATGGCGTCCAAAAAGCTTTCTGGATCTTCAGGATGCATGTCAATTTCTACATAAGGTCCTGAACAAGCAAAATCAACAAAACAAAGTCCGTTATGTCGATGCATTATTTTTGCTACCTCATGATAAGGCGTTCTTATGCCCGTTACATTAGAACAAGAAGTAATTGACGCAATTTTAAAACTTCTGTCTTTGTACTTATCTAAAAGTATTTCTAAATTTTCGATACTTAATAGTCCATCCTCCGTAGAAGGAATTACCTCAACATCGGCTATCGTTTCTAACCAAGACGTTTGATTTGAATGGTGTTCCATGTGCGAAATAAAGACAACAGGTCTTTTATCTGCAGGTACGTTAATAAAGTCTTTTAAGTTCTCCGGCACTTTCAATCCCAGAATACGTTGAAATTTGTTTACTACGCCAGTCATACCCGTTCCGTCTGTAATTAGAACATCATCGCTATTTGCATTAACATGCTTTTTGATAATGCTTCTGGAATGGTGATATGCTTTGGTCATCGCTGTACCAGATACCGTAGTCTCCGTATGCGTATTTGCAACAAAAGGCCCAAATTCATTCATCAATTTTTCCTCAATAGGGCGATATAAACGACCGCTGGCTGTCCAATCCGTATAGATAATTTGTTGTTGTCCGTACGGAGAAGTGAAATCTTGATCAATCCCTATGATGTTCTTGCGAAATTGTTGGAAATACTGTTCTAATTGGGTAGGATTCTCTTTGGTTGTCATTCTAATCATTATTTGGTCGTAAAGATAATTGAATTTTAGGGAATCTGCAATTGAGATCGATCGTCATTTTACCAAAGACTTACTTTGGAGAAATTGAAATCTACACTTTGAAATGGGGAATAGTTGTTTCCAAAAAATCAATAATTCGAAACAAAAACGAAACCCTTTCAAAGTGCTACTCTGAAAGGGTTCGTCTAAATATTAAAATGGCATAACTTACAAATCAAATCCAACTGAAAATTGCCAAACTCGGTTCTGTGCTTTTCCTTCATCATACAAATCTCCAAGACCTAAGTGGTAACGCACTCCTAAACTGATTCCGGAATTAGTTTTAAAACCTCCTCCAAAGTTCATTCCCCAGTCAAAGTTATTAGGATCATATTCTTGAGAACTACTAAACAAACCATCGTATTCTTCCTTATGAGAAATAGCTAGTCCTATTTGTGGTCCCGCCTCTAGGAAGAAGTTTTTAGACGGATAAGCTTTTAGCATTATCGGTAAATTGATATAATTCAGTTTTTGAGTAAACGTTCCATTCGCATCTTTAATTTCGTACCCTTGTTGAGAATACAACAATTCGGGTTGGATAGAAAAGCTTTCGCTGATAAAGGACTCTCCATAAACACCTACGTGAAACCCATGGCGTTGTCCAGTTTCTCCATCACCATCAAAACTTACGGCAGCTAAATTATAGCCTCCTTTTATTCCTGCATTTGACTGCTGCGTCGCTGTATCCTGTGCGTTTGATGTAGCGATACCTACTAGTAACGCTAGTGTACTAAATATCGTTTTCATAATTTTATTATTTATATTATTCTTTTATTTCCCTCCGTTTGCTTTAAGATCTGCTAAACATTGGGCGTCTAGTTTTGGGGCTGAACCTCCTGAAACCATATTGGCAACTCCACTTCCTGATTCTGCAGACCAATACATTAAACAACTTTCGACATTACAATGTTTTTCGTGTGCAGTATCTTCATGGTTGCTTTGCAAAGGTGCTCCTAAATTAGTTAGTCCTAGAATATGACCAAACTCATGTGTTATAATCGTTGTTTCAAATAGAGATCTGTTAGGTTCAAAAGGACTATCGCTTAAACCTTGAATTGTCTTCTCATAAATTACAAAGGACGTATTTCTATAAGCAGTTCCTAAAACATAGCTATTTCCGGAGTCAGAAGCAGAAGCTCCATCTATAAAAAGAGCCCAAACTGCAATCTGATCTCGCGTGTTGTACTTCGTTCTATTGGCATCTTCGATAGCAACAATTTCTTGATTTGTAAAAGTGGCTTTCCCCGGTGACGCAATTGCTCTCTTTACGACTGTTATTCCCCCTGACTTATTAGTTCTGGCATTCAAAAAAGAAGTGAAATTGCTAATTGCTGTCGCTGATGGTTCGTATCCTTGGACATAAACCAATTCGATTACCATGCTTTTATAAGTATCACCAGATAATAAATCATGAGATGAACTTCCTGTTGCTTTCTTATTATTAGTGATTGAAAACCCGTCTACAGAGGTCGTATCGGTACTATCCTCTTTCGAACAGGAAATTAATAAGGCAAAGGCCAACGTTACTAATGCAATTCTTTTTTTCATTTTATTCTTTTTTTATGAATCCTTTTTATTTTAAACAGCAACCATTTCCGGTTGCTGTTTTAAACTAATCCAATATTTTTAAGCTAATCGCTTTAATTAGATTTGCGTCAACACTAAGGTTACGGCAGCATTTGTTTTACTTTGTAACGTTATTGTCGATGTAGTAAAACTTGCTACTTTCCATGTATTATTTAATAAGCTAAAAGAACTGCTTCCTGTGAAATTCAATTTCAGAAAAACATCTAACTCTGAGCTTACTGCATAAGTCCCTGTAGCAGCTGTTGTCAAAGCAGTAACCGCTTTTACTTTCCAGTCATTTGCAAAATCTACCGTAGTATCTTTATAATTGTTTGCTGAATCTACTCCTGCAGTTACAAATGATTGTACTTTAAACGTACCATTAACTAAAATAGTTTCTAGTTTTTTCGAATTCTGCTCTGCTTGTGTTATTGTTGCTTTCGTTGTAAGAGAAGCATTAATATTTGATTGCAATTCAGCATCACTATTAACTGTTGATTGTGTACCATCAATAAGTTTAACCGTTATTGGGTATTTAACTGCAAACAATTCAGTACTGCTTACATTACTCATATACGTAAACAATTGTTGTTCGGATGTGATAACAACACTTCCCGTTTGTTGTAAACTCACATTATAAGTTAAAATTGTAATAGGAAAGTTAATATTTAATGAAGTAATCGCAGCTTGACCTGAACTTTCGGCTGAACTACATGCATTCAAAATTGCATTGTATTCTGTTTGATTGTTCACTGTAACCTCTGTATAGTTACTTGTTTTAACACGCAATGGAAATTGTAGTACCACTGAATCCTGATCATTATTAAACTGACCTAAAATAGAAATCACTTGTTGGTAATCCAGTTGGCTAAAAAGAGAAACCTGAATCCCGTTAACTTTTGCGGTCGCAGGCAATAAAATAGAAGAACAAGAAGCTCCATCTATAAAATCATCAAATGAACCATCATACATCGAAGTACGTTTCAGGTTGTTTGCAGTTGTTGAATTAGCAGCATTTGTATTTGGATTCTCTCCTTGTACTTCATCTACTTCACTTTGGCATGATGTTAAACCAAATATAGCCATCAATGCAATTCCGGTAATACTTTTTAATCTTTTCATAATTTACAAATTTAAGGTTTTTCTAATGTTATACAGCGATGATTGATTCGCCTTTCTGTTAGTAAGACAATCAACATTATTTTTACCCTACCCCCTTTTTTAATAAAAAAATAAATAAATATATAAAACTCTTTAAATCAGTATTTTACATGCATTAAAAAGACGAAAAAAAATTTCAGTTTAATCCTCTTGTCCCGTTGTTTAAAAAATAATTTACATTTACAACCCATACAACCAACCTACAATAAATGAATAACGGAGATAAAAACCTTTGTGAGGAACAACATTTTAGCGACTTTTATATAAAGAACGTACAATCAGCAACTAATTTTGCCTACTATAAATGTGGTGACAGTGATGCTGCGTTAGACCTTGTTCAAGATGCGTTTGCCAAAATATGGGAGAATTGTTCCCAAATTGATTTTAGTAAAGTCAAAACTTATTTGCTAACCACAGTAAATAATTTATTTCTGAATACAATAAAACACAATAAGGTAGTTATGGCTTTCGCCAAAGAGACGCCTAATTTAGACACCACTAATCAAAGTCCAGAATATCTACTCGAAGAAGAAGAATTTAAAGTAAAACTGCAGAATGCTATCGCCTCTTTAAGTGAAGCACAGCGAGAAGTCTTTCTAATGAATCGAATAGACGGAAAAAAATACCGAGAAATAGCTGAATTGCTCGATATTTCGCAGAAAGCAGTTGAGAAAAGAATGTCGGCAGCGCTTAAAATTTTAAAAGCACAAATAGAAAACATATAATTATTTGATTTATAGTAGGGTAAATCGAATTGAAGTTGTCTTATACATATAGAGTTGAAAAATGAAAAACGAAAACGAAATAATAAAATGGCTTAACGGCGAACTTTCAAGTAAAGAAATCGAAGATTTAAAACAATCTGAAGGTTTTGACACGCTTGAAAAAATAGCACATTATGCTTCACATCTGGAAACTCCAACTGTAGATGCGCAAGCGGCTTTGGCGGCTTTCAAAACCAGATCCCTTTCGAAAAAAGAAACAAAAGTGCGAACCCTAAACTTAAAAACCTTCTTTAAGGTGGCGGCCGCTTTAGTAGTATTACTTACCTCCTCCTATTTCTTGTTTTTTAACAACACCCAATCCTACGAAACTGGAATCGCACAAACAAAAACGTTTCGATTACCTGATAACTCGGAAGTTTTATTGAATGCAGGATCAAAAATCACATTCAACGAAAAGAAATGGGAAAACAACCGTGATTTAACCCTTGATGGAGAAGCTTATTTTCAGGTGCAAAAAGGAGAAACCTTCAGCGTACAAACTACAGATGGTGTTGTAAAAGTACTGGGGACACATTTTAATGTAAAACAACACAATAATTATTATGAAGTAAGTTGCTACGAAGGATTAGTAAGTGTCACCTATAATAATGAAACTGTTAAGTTACCTCCTGGTAAAACTTTTAGAGTTATCAATAAGCAAATTGAAGCCGTCGATGATTCTACTACTGAAAACCCATCGTGGATGCAACAAGAATCAAGTTTTACAAGAATCCCATTAAATCAAGTAATAGCAGAATTAGAGCGTCAATACGATATTAAAATTAAAGTAGATGCTGTTGATACTTCTAAGCTATTTACAGGAAGTTTTACCCATACCAATCAAAAAATTGCTCTGGAAGCAGTAACTATTCCTTTAAAATTGAGTTACAAAATAGATGGCAAAACTATCGTATTCTATAACTATGAATAAATGGACTCTTTATTTATTGTTGTTTATAACAACCATTGGTCAGGCGCAAACAGCAACCAATAAAACTGCTTTAACAGCTATTATAGCTACTATTGAGCAACAATTTAATGTAAAATTCTCCTATGCTGTAGAAGATGTAGCAACCATAGCTATCGAAAAACCAGCTCCTGAACTAACCCTTGAGCAAACTATAGCATACCTCAACTCAAAAGTGCTTTTAAACTTTAAAGCGCTAGACAATCGTTATGTAACCGTTTCTGTATTAAACAAAATATTCCCAGTGTGCGGCATCGTGAGCGCTCAGGATTCTCAGATTTCTTTACCGGGAGCAACTATACGTATTGATAACAGCTCTAAAGGAACCATCACTGCAAAAAATGGTGCTTTTAACCTGGACAATGTCCCACTTGATGCCAGCATCACCATTTCGTACATAGGCTACGAATCGAAACAATTTACTGCAAATGAATTATTTTCTACGGAAGGTATTTGCAAGAAAATATTCTTGAAACCTTCCAAGGAAGAACTCAATCAAGTGTTGATAAATATTTACCTAACACCTGGATTACAGAAATACATAGACGGAAGCACGGTTTTAAACACTAAAAAATTTGGAATTCTCCCAGGTCTGGTAGATCCTGATGTACTACAATCCATACAAGCTCTACCGGGTGTAGAAAGTACAAATGAAAGTATTGCTAATATCAATGTACGTGGCGGTACAAATGATCAGAATTTAATGCTTTGGGACAATATAAAAATGTACCATTCTGGGCACTTTTTTGGTTTGATTTCGGCTTATAACCCTAATGTAACTAATAAAGTCACCGTAAGTAAAAACGGAACCAGCGCTGCTTATAGTGATGGAGTTTCTAGTACTATCAACATGAGTACTAATGATAAAATAGGAGCTTCTGTTTCAGGAGGTGGCGGTGTCAATCTAATTAGTGCCGATGCGTTTGTAGAAATTCCGTTAGCAAAAAATCTCGAGTTGGACATTTCTGCACGTCGCTCCGTAACTGATTTAATTAATACACCCACGTTTACCAACTATTACCAGAGAAGTTTTCAAGACACAGAAATCAATGCAGACAGCGCAGATAAAAATACCAGTTCTGATTTCTATTTTTATGATTTTACCGCTAAATTACTATTCGACTTAAACGACAAACATAGCTTTAGAGCCAATATTATCGGAATCAACAACGCCTTGAATTATGCTGAATATTCTAATGCCGATCAAAGCGCATCTAAAGTTAGCCAGCTTTCGCAAAAGAACATTGGATACGGAGGAAGTTGGAAAGGGCAATGGACGGATGCCTTTAGTACAGAAGTGGTAACTTATTTTTCCCGATACAATATTGACGCTACCGATTATCGCGTGCCAACAGACCAGTTATTGACCGAAGCTAATGAAGTACTTGAAACGGGAACCAAGCTGAATGCGCATTATATAGCAAACTCCAATCTTAGTTTATTATTAGGGTATCAGGTTAATGAAACTGGAATGCTCAACCAGACTACCGTGAGTGCGCCCTCTTATTCCAGCACTAAAAAAGATGTATTGTTGAATCATGCTGTCTTTGCGGAAGCAGAGTACAACAAGAATAACACCTATTTAAGACTTGGAGCACGCTTAAATTATTTTAAGAAATTTGACAAATTACTAGCAGAACCTCGTATTAATATACGCCAACAATTATCAAAGCAATTTGCGTTAAAACTAGAAGGGGAATTTAAAAATCAAACCGCAACTCAAATAATCGATTTTGAGGACGATTTCCTAGGTGTTGAAAAAAGACGATGGGTACTAGTCAACAATGAAGACATTCCTATCGCGACCAGCAAGCAGAGTTCTTTTGGAGTAGAATTCAAACAAAACAAATTGAATATTGAGCTGACTGGGTTTTATAAAATCGTAGACGGAATTACTGCTTCTAATCAGGGGTTTTATAATAATTTTCAATACAAAAACGCACATGGAAGTTATACGGCAAAAGGAATTGAATTTCTGGCCAATAAAACGGCGAGACGATTCAGTACCTGGATTAGTTACACCTATAGCACTAACGACTATGAATTTGATTCCTTTACTCCTTCTAGCTTCCCTAATAACGTTGATATTAGGCATTCTGCTTCGCTTGGGTTTAATTATGATATTCTGGATAATCTAAAAATTTCAATTGGAGGAATTTGGCGTAATGGGCAACCATACACTCGCCCCCCTGAAGGTAACGAAACCGTAAAAAGTGGTAACAATACCATGGTGAATTATGGTGAACCTAACAGCGAAAATCTAGATGACTTTATGCGATTAGATGCTTCTTTCAGTTATAGTTTCAATTTCAGTTCTGCCATTAAAGCTACACTACGCGGTGGGGTAATCAATATCACTGATGAAGACAATGTCATAAACCGCTATTACAAAGTAGATCCTAACGACAACAGTAATACTATTGCCGTAAACAACAAATCTCTGGGTATGACTCCTAATGTAAGTTTTAGAGTTAATTTTTAGTCAAAGATAAATCATCACCGATTTAGAATTAAAAACCTTTTTAAAATTCAACATTACTACAGAGAGATATTTGTATAATACCTCAAAATCAACACATTTCATAAGTAACTAACTACATCCTTTTTAAAAATAGCTTATATTTGAGAAACTAAATAGAGACTGAAGTGTAGCGTAGATTTACTACACTGTGTTTTAATTATTACATGTAAAAGAAAAATTATGAATAAAAACACTGATTTAGGATTGTTAATCCTTCGTATTGCAGTTGGTGCCTTGATGTTACTTCACGGAATTGCTAAATTAGGAGATATCTCTTTTATAGAAGGCATGTTATCTGGAAAAGGACTCCCCTCTTTTCTTGCCTATGGAGTTTATATCACCGAAATTATTGCGCCATTACTAATCGTAGTTGGATACCGAACCCGATTAGCAGCAGCCGTATTTATTTTCGGTAATTTATTTGCTTTTTTCTTAGTACACACAGCAGAACTATTTTTATTAAACGATAACGGTGGTTGGCAATTAGAATTATTGGGCTTATACCTATTTGGTGCACTGACACTGTTCTTTACTGGCGGTGGAAAAATGGCTGCATCTTCATCGAATAGATGGGATTAAACTTTTGACAATACATATTAAGCTTAACTTTCAATTTACACTTTTTATATACAAGAGCCTAAAAGCAAAACCCCTTTCAAATTCAACTTTGAAAGGGGTTTTGTATTTAAAAAAAGCGCTGTTTTAGATTCCAGCTACCGCTTTAATTTCGTCAATAATACGCAAAGCCAGCGTATCAGCCTGTGCTTGTGAAGGCGCTTCGGTATAGATACGGATAATAGGTTCTGTATTTGATTTTCTCAGATGAACCCATTCATTAGCAAAGTCAATCTTTACTCCGTCGATGGTAGTGATATCTTCGTTTTTATATTTCTCAGTCATAGCAACTAGAATCGCATCGACATCAATTTGCGGAGTCAACTCGATTTTGTTTTTGCTCATGTAGTACTCCGGATACGAAGCACGCAAAGCTGAAACGGTCATTTTCTTGTTGGCTAAATGCGTCAAGAATAAGGCTACCCCTACCAAGCTATCACGACCATAGTGTGACTCTGGGTATATTATTCCGCCGTTTCCTTCTCCACCTATGATGGCATTATTCTTTTTCATTAAATCTACCACATTCACCTCGCCTACAGCACTAGCTTCGTAACTTCCGTTATGTCTGTTAGTCACATCGCGCAACGCACGAGACGAAGACATGTTAGAAACAGTATTCCCTGGGGTTTTGCTCAATACATAGTCGGCACAAGCCACCAAAGTATATTCTTCACCAAACATTTCACCATCTTCACAGATGAAAGCCAAACGGTCTACGTCTGGATCCACGACAACTCCTAAATCGGCTTTTTCTTTAACTACTAGCTCTGAAATATCCGTTAAGTGTTCTTTTAAAGGCTCTGGGTTGTGTGGAAAATGTCCGTTAGGTTCGCAGTATAACTTTACTACTTCAACGCCCATTAATTCTAACAATTTTGGGATGATGATTCCTCCTGATGAATTCACACCGTCTACTACCACTTTGAATTTAGCCGCTTTTACAGCTTCAACATCAACTAAAGGCAAGTTCAATACCTCGTCAATATGAATATCCATGTAAGCATCATTCTCTGTGATTTCGCCTAAACTGTCCACATCCGAAAATTCAAATGCTTCGGCTTCAGCGATCGCTAGGATTTTTTCTCCTTCGATACCATTAAGAAATTCCCCTTTTTCATTCAATAACTTTAAGGCATTCCATTGCTTCGGATTGTGTGAGGCAGTCAGGATAATTCCTCCGTCTGCTTTCTCCAGAGGAACAGCAACTTCAACCGTTGGTGTCGTTGACAATCCCAAATCAATCACGTCAATACCTAAGCCAATTAAGGTATTCACAACTAAATTATGAATCATAGGTCCTGAAATTCTTGCGTCACGTCCTACGACAACCGTAAGTTTGTCTTTACCAGAATAGTTTTTTAACCAGGTTCCATAAGCTGAGGCAAATTTCACTGCATCAAGCGGCGTTAAGTTATCCCCTACTTTCCCTCCTATTGTCCCACGTATTCCTGATATTGATTTTATTAAAGTCATTCTTATATTTTTAAATTTTGAGTAATTTCTTTTAAATTTCCCACAAATATAATAATTGACAATTTAAATAAGTCATTTAGAATTCATAATTTAGGCGAATGAACTTCTTAGCACATATCTATCTTTCGGGCGACAACGATTTAATCAAAATTGGCAATTTTATGGCTGATGGGATTCGGGGGAAACAATTTAAAAATTATCCCTTGGAAGTCCAGAAAGGAATTGTGCTGCATCGTGCCATTGATACGTTTACTGATGCTCATCCTGTTTTTAGACAAAGTACTAAAAAACTGCATTCTAGATACCATCATTATGCCGGTGTAATTGTAGATGTTTTTTACGATCATTTTTTGGCAAAAAACTGGGTTAATTACTCAGCTGAAGATTTAGATGACTATGTTGCTGCTTTCTATCAGTCTTTGAGTGACAACATTCCCATTTTGAGTGAAAGAACCATCACAATCATGCCGTATATGATCCAGCAAAATTGGCTGCTCAGCTATCAAACCATTGAAGGGATTGACAAAATACTAACCCAAATGGATAGCCGAACCAAGAATCAATCAAAAATGCGCTTTGCTTCAGAGGAACTAACGGAGTTCTATACTGAATTTGAGCAGGATTTCACCTTGTTCTTTGAGGATTTAAGGGCGCATGCCAAACAAAAACTAATGGAGCAATTAATTTAAAAACATACTAGCTATTGAAACATCTAAGCCATTTAAGTTTAATAAAGTTTTCCACCTATTGAAGATTACTTAACTTAAACACTTTACCCATATTACTTACATGGTAAAAAAAACAAAACCAAAACTACATAACATAACTATAATGAAAAAATTAATACTACTCCTTTCTATCGCAGTACTCAGCTGTAAATCAAATGAAAAAATCGTTGCTCCAACAGGTTTAGTAACCGATAAAGCCATGATCGTTTCGGCAAGGGAAGAGGCTTCCGCAATTGGTGTTTCCATTATGAAAAAAGGCGGCAATGCTTTTGACGCAATGGTGGCTACTGAACTCGCATTGGCAGTATCTTATCCGCAGGCGGGAAATCTTGGTGGTGGTGGCTTCATGGTTTTTAGAAAAGCAAATGGGGAAACCGGAGCTCTTGATTACCGAGAAAAAGCACCGCTTGCCGCAACCAAAGACATGTATCTTGATGCGGCAGGAAATGTAATTGAAGGTAAAAGTACCGCTTCTGCAGTAGCTTCTGGAATTCCAGGTACGCTAGCTGGATTATTTGCAGTGCATAAGAAATATGGTTCTTTGCCCATAGCCGAAATCCTTGAGCCTGTAATTGCATTAGCCGAAAATGGCGTGGTCGTTACGCAACATCAAGCACAAAGCTTAGCTGCTTACAGAGAAACTTTTATAAAAACTAATGGTCCAAACAGCTTATTTTCTCAAGAATATAAAGCGGGTGACACCATTAAATATCCTGCTTTGGCAGCCACTTTAAAACGTATTGCAAAAAATGGACGTGATGAGTTTTACAAAGGAGAAACGGCTAAAAAATTAGTAGCTTTTCTAAAGACCAAAGACGGAAATATGACATTGGAAGATTTAAATCAATATGAAGCCAAATGGAGAGCACCTATTACTTTTACCTACAAAGATTTAAAGATAACATCTATGTCTCCACCCAGTAGTGGTGGTATTTGTTTAGACCAAATCATGAAAATGATCGAACCTTTCAATCTTTCCGAAATGGGACACAATAGTGTTAAAGCTATTCAAGTAATTACAGAAGCTGAACGAAGAGCCTACGCTGACAGAAATGCATTCCTAGGTGACCCAGATTTTGTAAAGCTTCCCGTAAAAGAACTATTGGACTCCACTTATATCAAAAACAGAATGAGCGATTTCTCATTCGATAAGGCCTCAAAATCATCTGATATTGGTAAAGGAAAAATTGCAGGTTACGAAAGTAAGCAAACCACGCACTACTCTATTGTTGATGCCGACGGGAATGCAGTTTCCGTAACTACGACCTTAAATGATAATTACGGTTCTAAAATCTATTGTGATGAATTAGGTTTCTTTTTAAACAATCAAATGGATGATTTCAGCGCTAAACCTGGAGTCCCTAACCTTTATGGACTTACTGGAACCGAAGCTAATAGTATCGCTCCAGGCAAAAGAATGCTTAGCTCGATGACACCAACCATTGTAGAGAAAAACGGAAAATTGTTTATGGTTGTGGGAACTCCAGGAGGCTCTACGATTATCACTTCTGTTTTGCAAACCATTTTAAATGTGTACGAATTTGGAATGAGTATGCAGGAAGCGGTAGATGCACCCCGTTTTCACCATCAATGGCTACCTGATGAAATCACTTTTGAGCCCAATTCATTTTCGAAAGAAACTATAAATGAACTAAAAGAAAGAGAGTACAAAATAAACGAAGCTAACAAAGAAATCATCGGTCAAGTTGATGCTGTCTTAGTAGCTCCAAGCGGAAAACTGGAAGGTGGTGCTGATAAAAGAGGTGATAATAAAGCGGTAGGATTTTAATAAAATGATTCCATTATAAATTGAAAGAAAGATGAAAAAAAGTATTTTACTGTCGTGTGCCATTATTTTTTTAAGCTGTAAAACACAAAATAGTGTTGTTCAACCTACAGGGCTTTTAGCAAATAAGGCAATGGTCGTTTCGGCACGTGAAGAAGCTTCTAAAATTGGTGTCGAAATAATGAAAAAAGGCGGAAATGCTTTTGATGCCATGGTCGCAACTGAACTAGCCTTGGCAGTAGCCTATCCTTATGCAGGAAACATAGGTGGTGGCGGATTTATGGTCTACAGAAAAGCAAATGGCGAAAAAGGAACTTTGGACTATCGTGAGAAAGCACCTTTGGCGGCCACAAAAGATATGTTCTTGGACGCAAATGGAAATGTTATTCCTGGAAAAAGCACCAAATCTGCGCTGGCAATTGGGATTCCTGGAACAATCGCGGGTGTTTTTGCAGTACATAAAAAATTAGGTTCTCTACATATCGAAGAAATTTTGAAACCAGTTATTGAATTAGCAGAACGTGGTGTTGTAGTCACTCACAAACAAGAAGAACGTTTAAACGACTACCGTCAAGATCTTACTAAAATTAACGGCGCCAATTCGGTGCTTTCAAGAGTTTACAAGGAAAAAGACACCATTAAATATCCGGCGCTAGCAGCAACGTTGAGAAGGATTTCAAAAAATGGACGCGACGAGTTTTACAAAGGCGAAACCGCTAAAACTTTAGTAGATTATCTTCAGGCAAAAGGAGCTATCATCACCATGGAAGATTTGGCGCAGTATGAAGCCAAATGGAGAACGCCACTTAGTTTTAAATACAAAGATTTAAACATCATTTCGATGGCACCACCTAGCAGCGGTGGAATATGTCTAGCACAAATATTTAAAATGGTTGCCCCTTATGATTTGGCTAAAATGGGACATAATTCATCACAGGCAATACAAGTAATTGTAGAAGCCGAACGACGAGCCTATGCGGACCGAAGCTACTTTCTAGGAGATCCTGACTTTGTAAAAATACCTTTGAACGCTTTAATGGACGACAACTACCTTAAACAAAGAATGGCTGATTTCAGTTTTGACAAAGCAACCTTATCATCAGATATTAAGGAAGGGAACGTGAATTATAACGAAAGTATGGAAACGACCCACTACTCGATCGTAGACCAATTTGGAAATGCCATTGCAGCTACAACCACACTAAATGCAGGTTTTGGTTCAAAGTTTTACTGTGATGAACTGGGTTTTCTATTGAATAACGAAATGGATGATTTCAGTGCAAAACCGGGAGTACCCAATATGTTTGGATTAGTAGGAAATGAAGCGAATAGCATTGCTCCACAAAAAAGAATGCTAAGTTCTATGACGCCTACAATTGTAGAAAAAAATGGAAAACTATTGATGACTGTGGGCTCGCCTGGTGGTTCTACCATTATCACTTCAGTATTGCAAACGATATTGAATGTGTACGAATACAATTTGAGTATGCAGCAAGCAGTAAATGCCCCCCGCTTTCACCACCAATGGTTACCAGATTTGATCACATTCGAACCGAATACTTTTAGTACACAAACCTTTGATGCGTTAAAAGCAAAAGGCTATCTCATCAATGAAAAAACAACTCCTGTTATTGGAAAAGTAGACGCCATCTTGGTTTTACCAAATAATAAACTAGAAGGTGGAGCCGACTTTAGAGGAGATGATACCGCAGTTGGCTTTTAGCAATGGGATTTATTACTGATTTAGAAGTTGCCTATCACGAAAATAGCCAGAGCGAAAATGCTTTGGCTATGGCCAAATACATGAAGAATCGTTTTCCTTTTTTTGGAATAAAAGCAACCCAAAGAAGACAACTTTTTAAAGAAGTATGGAAAGCGAACAAAGAGGAAGTTACCAAAAATCCGCGAGAAATCGCCATAGACTTATACGCTAAAAAGCAACGAGAATTTCATTATTGCGCCATTGAAATTTTGATAAAAGAACTAAAGGGAAAGTATATACAACAAGATATTGATCTCATAGAAAAACTAATAACACATAATTGCTGGTGGGACAGCGTCGATACTATTTCAAAAAATATACTTGGCCAATACCTATTTGAATTTCCTGAAGCAATTACCGCAACAATTACTACCTTTTCCAAATCAGAGAATATATGGCTCAACAGAAGTGCGATTTTATTTCAATTGGGATATAAAGAAAAAACCGATTTTAATTTACTAAAAGCAATATGTATTCAACATAAATCCTCATCAGAATTTTTTATTCAGAAAGCAATTGGTTGGACCTTGCGGGAATACGCAAAAACAAATCCCGAAGCAGTAAAAATATTTGTAGCTGATACCAACCTACAAATATTGAGCAGAAAAGAAGCGCTAAAAAACTTATAGGATCATTAAAATAATAGTAAATTAGCATTTTTAAAAAGAAAAAAATGCTCAAAAAATATCTTACTAAATTAGAAAATATAATTGCCTGGTCGCAATCTATGCTAACAGAAAAGCAATTTATTTTCCTATCGAGTGTATTAGTAGGTATTTCTTCTGCATTTGCAGTAATCGTTCTAAAAACGTTTGCCCACCAGGTTTTCTCATTTGCGACTTACATCAATGGTATTTTAAAACTGAGTTTCATTAATAGTATCTTACCTATTGCAGGTTTGTTACTAACGGTTTTTGTGGTAAAAAAAGTCTTAGGTGGTTCTATAGAAAAAGGAACTTCCCAGATTTTATACTCCGTTGCAAAGAAAGCCAGTATCGTTCCAAAAAAACAAATGTATGCTCAAATCATCACAAGTTCCCTTACCGTTGGTCTTGGAGGATCTGCCGGTTTAGAGAGTCCTATCGTTGTGTCTGGTGCCGCTTTTGGATCTAATTATGCACAGCGCTACAAGCTGAGTTATAAAGACAGAACACTTCTTATTGGTTGTGGTGTTGCTGCAGGAATAGCTGCTGCATTTAATGCTCCTATTGCCGGTGTTTTATTTGCTATCGAATTTTTACTTGTCGATGTGAGTATCGCAGCATTTACTCCCATTATGATTGCCGCCGCTACAGGTGCTCTAGTCTCTGAAATTGTATTGGACGAGTCTGTTTTATTAAATTTCAAACAACAACAGGTCTTCGATTATCATAAAATTCCATTTTATATCCTTCTAGGTGTATTGACTGGTTTTATGTCGGTATACTACACTCGATATTTTCAGAGAACAGAACATTATTTTGCTAAACTTAAACTCAATCCCTATAAAAAAGCACTGGTAGGAGCCTCTATTCTAGCTGTATTAATTTTTATATTCCCAACACTCTTTGGTGAGGGTTATGAGAGTATCAAAGTATTATCCGAGGACAATCCCGGTGTAATGTTAGAGAACACTCTTTTTAGCAGTTTTAGAACTAACAGTTGGGTATTATTGATATTCGTAGGTATGACGATGATGGTAAAGGTTTTCGCCACTGGAATTACCTTAGGATCTGGAGGAAACGGAGGTAACTTTGCCCCTTCCTTATTTGTAGGTTCCTATCTAGGATTTGTCTTTTCAAAAGCCATAAACCTAACTGGTTTGACCCAGTTGCCTGTCAGTAATTTTACGATGGTAGGAATGGCCGGTATTTTGAGTGGATTATTTCATGCCCCTCTAACAGCCATCTTCTTGATTGCTGAGATAACCGGTGGATACAGTTTAATGCTTCCGCTGATGATTGTTGCTTCAATCAGTTTTGCCATTTCAAAACGTTTTGAACGACATTCTATGGATGTAAAAGAATTGGCTAAAAAAGGACATGCATTTACGAGTAATAAAGATACCAATGTACTGGCGACATTAGATACTACTTCTATTATACAAACCGATTATTTAACGGTTACACCAGATGAAAATCTAGAGAAACTGGTTGATTTAATTTCGCACTCGAATCAGGTTATCTTCGCCGTTGTGGATAAAGATAAGCGATTGTTAGGTGTTGTTCATTTCAATAATATCCGTGAAATAATTTTTAATACGTACCGCGTAAAATACACTTTGGTAAAAAATATCATGGCGGTTCCTACTGAAATAATCTATCCATTCAATACCATGGAAACGGTTATGAACAAATTTGAACGATCAAAAGTTGCTTTTTTACCAGTGGTAAAAGATGATAAGTACTTCGGATTTATATCCAAATCAATAGCGCTTGAAGCCTATCGTACCAAATTGAAATCGATGACTATTGAATAATGCATAAATCTTAATATCGGATAGGATGTTTTTTAATATTATCCGATAATATTTGTATCTTTGTGGCTATGTGGAAGATAGATACAAATTATAGAGAAGAATTTCAATCAACCTTTGATCGATTGTATGAAAAAAAGCAAGTCCTGCAAACCAGCAGACCATTGCCCGCCATCGCATTGAATAAAATCAAGGAAAGTCTTTCTATAGAATGGACCTATAATTCTAATAGTATTGAAGGAAACACCATGAGTTTAAGAGAAACCCAAATGGTGCTTCAAGAAGGAATAACCATCAAGGGAAAATCATTACGAGAACATTTTGAAACCCATAATCACGCCAAAGCAATAGATTATCTATTCTCCATTGTAAATGATGATTATATGTTGCGCAGTATTGACATCTTGTCTTTGCATGGATTAGTTTTACGCTCTATTGAAGATGATTTTGCGGGTCGCTTGCGCAATGGCGGGGTGCGTATATCAGGTGCTAATTTTGTTCCTCCAAATGCCAATAAAGTTTCGGATTTACTCGATGAACTGATTGATTTTATCAATACAAATCCGTTAGGACTTAATGACATTGAACTAGCGGCTGTTTTTCATCATAAACTCGTTTGGATTCATCCTTTTTTTGATGGAAATGGTAGAACGGTGCGGCTGGCTATGAATTTATTATTGATACGTTGTGGTTTTCCGCCTGCGATTATCTTAAAAAATGACCGCAAGAAATACTATGAAGCGCTCAATCAAGCCAATGGAGGTAATTATCAAAAACTTACCTTATTGATGTGTCAAGCTCTTGAGCGCACACTTAACATATACATAAATGCACTTCCAGGAAACGATACAGAATACATTTCCATTTCTAATTTGGTTCAAGAACCTGACATGCCTTATGGTCAGGAATATATAAGTCTGCTAGCCAGACAAGGTAAAATAGACGCTTATAAAGAAGGGCGCAACTGGCTTACCACAAGAGAAGCCGTAGAAAATTATATGGCGACGAGAAAACGAAAACGCTAATTACATAATTAGCGTTTTTTTATGCGCAATACCCATTCCTTATTACAAGAACAAAACGGACTAAATAGCCCCGATTGAAGTAAAAATCCTTATAAGGCAAGTGTTTTGCCTTATAAGATTGAAACGGAAAGCGGGAGAGAACTTTATTAAAACCAGTACAAACAATGCTCTAAACTCAATTTTAAGGCATTGATTTTAACATAAACTTCTAAAGTGTTGTATCGAAAGAATAAATCAAAATGGTAACTTTGCTTTTTTGCAAAAATTATGTTAGACAAAGACAATACTATTGAGGTTCAAGGTGCTCGCGTTCACAATCTAAAAAATATAGACGTTTCCATTCCTCGTGAAAAACTGGTAGTTATTACTGGTCTTTCAGGCTCTGGAAAATCATCCCTCGCATTCGATACTATTTACGCCGAAGGGCAACGTAGGTACGTAGAAACATTTTCGGCTTACGCCAGACAGTTTCTTGGCGGCTTAGAGCGTCCTGATGTTGATAAAATTGACGGACTTTCTCCTGTTATCGCCATTGAACAAAAAACGACCAGCAAAAGTCCGCGGTCTACTGTGGGAACTATCACTGAAATATATGATTTCCTGCGTTTGCTATATGCACGTGCAGCAGATGCCTATAGTTACAATACGGGAGAGAAAATGGTCAGCTACTCTGACGAACAAATCAAAGACCTAATTATTGATGATTTTACAGGAAAACGAATCAACATTCTTGCTCCAGTTATTCGCGCGAGAAAAGGACATTACGGAGAACTGTTCCAGCAAATCGCTAAACAAGGCTTCTTAAAAGTTCGTGTAAATGGTGATGTCCTAGATATTACTCCGGGAATGAAACTGGACCGTTACAAAACACACGATATCGAAATTGTGGTGGATCGTATGGTAATTGAAAAAACTCCAGATAATGAAAAACGTTTAAGCGAAAGCATCAATACTGCCATGCATCATGGCGAAAATGTGCTTATGGTTTTAGATCAGGATTCTCAGGAAGTACGTTACTTTAGTAGAAACTTAATGTGCCCGACTACTGGTATATCGTATCAAAATCCGGAACCCAATTTGTTTTCTTTCAACTCTCCAAAAGGAGCCTGTGATCATTGTAAAGGACTGGGTACGGTAAACGAAATCAATACAAAGAAGATTATTCCAAATCCAAAATTATCCATAAAAGCGGGTGGTTTTGCTCCTTTGGGCGAATACAAATCGTCTTGGATATTTAAGCAATTAGAAATCATTGGAGAGAAATATGGTTTTAAAATAACCGACGCGATCGAAAAAATTCCAGAGGAAGCGATGGAGATGATTTTGAATGGCGGGAAGGAAAAATTCACGATAAACTCCAAAGATTTAGGTGTTGCCCGAGATTACAAAATTGATTTTGAAGGAATCTCACATTTTATAAAAAATCAACACGACGAAAGCGGTTCTACGACCATTAAAAGATGGGCTAAGGAATTTATGGATGAAATTCCATGCCCAGTTTGTGAAGGTTCTCGTTTGAAAAAAGAAGCTCAATTCTTTAAAATCGACGAACAAAACATTACAGAATTATGCGCAATGGATATTTCTGACCTGACCGCATGGTTTAAAGATTTAGACAGTCGTTTATCTGATAAACAACAACGTATTGCCACTGAGGTAATCAAAGAGATTAAGGACCGACTGAACTTTTTAATGAACGTAGGTTTGGAATATTTGGCATTAAGCCGAAGTTCAAAATCACTTTCTGGTGGAGAAGCACAGCGCATCCGACTGGCGACACAAATTGGTTCACAATTGGTTGGTGTTTTATATATTTTAGATGAACCTAGTATTGGTTTACACCAAAGAGACAATGATAAACTGATTCATTCTTTGGAACAATTACGGGATATAGGTAACTCGGTTATTGTGGTTGAACACGATAAAGACATGATTGAACGTGCCGATTATGTGATTGACATTGGTCCGAAAGCGGGGAAATTTGGAGGCGAAATCATAAGCATTGGAACTCCGGCGGAAACCCTGAAATCAAATACGATTACCGCACAATATTTGAATGGCGAGATGAAAATCGAAGTACCGAAAAAAAGACGGGAAGGAAACGGAAAGTTCATGAAACTAACTGGAGCTACAGGAAACAACTTAAAAAATGTTTCTATAGAACTGCCTTTAGGTAAACTGATTTGTGTGACGGGAGTTTCTGGAAGCGGTAAATCGACCTTGATCAATGAAACGCTCTACCCTATTTTGAATGCCTATTATTTTAATGGGGTCAAAAAACCGCAACCGTACAAAAAAATAGAAGGCTTAGAGCTTATTGATAAAGTAATTAATATTGACCAAAGCCCGATAGGGAGAACACCACGTTCTAATCCTGCCACTTACACCGAAGTGTTTACTGAAATCAGGAAATTATTCACCATGACTTCAGAAAGCATGATACGGGGCTATAAGGCGGGGCGTTTCAGCTTTAATGTAAAAGGCGGACGCTGTGAAACTTGTCAAGGTTCAGGTGTACGCACCATCGAAATGAACTTCCTTCCTGATGTTTATGTAGAATGTGAAACCTGTCAAGGAAAACGCTTTAATAGAGAAACCCTAGAAATTCGTTTTAAAGGAAAATCCATTTCTGATGTTTTGAACATGACTGTTGATGAAGCAGTTCCATTTTTTGAAATGATCCCGAAGATACACCGTAAGGTAAAAACGATTCAAGATGTAGGATTAGGATACATTACCCTGGGTCAACAGAGCACCACGCTTTCTGGCGGGGAAGCACAACGTATTAAGCTCGCAGGAGAATTATCAAAGAAAGATACAGGAAATACGTTTTACATCCTAGACGAACCCACTACGGGACTTCATTTTGAAGACATTCGCGTACTGATGGGTGTTATCAACAAATTAGTCGACAAAGGAAACACGATCCTGATTATCGAACACAATATGGACGTGATCAAACTGGCAGATTATATTATAGATATTGGTCCTGAAGGAGGAAAAGGCGGCGGAAAAGTCGTTGCAAAAGGAACTCCCGAAGAAATAGCAGATAATAAAAAAAGTTATACCGCAAAGTTTTTGAAAAAGGAATTGGAGTAAGTGTTTTTAATTACCGCAAATTCGCAAACTATTATCTTTTAATGAGACTTTGAAATCATACGAAAAAACTACTGTGTGATGCAGTAGTTTTTTAGTTTGTATTGGTTTGTGAGCAAGAAGTTTGAAGGCTTCCCAAAGCATATGGACTTTCAATACCCTTTTAGGTAGACTTCGTAGAGCAGCTATTATTTGAACTAAGGTTTTGCTGCTTTGAGATGGCTGGAAGTTCGTAACCGATTATTTTCCATTAAAGATAAAATTTCTTGCGAAACGAAAACGTGAATTTACCGCAAAATTCGCAATCTTGCCAAATGGCTGTTAGGCATTCTCTTTTCTTTTTTAATCGTTAATTCTATTTTTTAAGTCCATTCTTTCGTGTAAAATTCTCACGACTTCCATTTCTGTATTTTCGGTTTTCTTATAAAACACCAAATGAGATTTAACTTTTGAAAATTTATAATTTTTCCTAATATTGCCGAAATCTTTAGTTTCCTCAAAATTTCCTGATACATACTCTATTTCATCAACAATTAAGTTGTAATATCTGTTTGCTTGTTCAATAGACCAATTTTCGGCAGTGTAAATCCAAATATTATTTAAATCTTCAAGAGCTTTTTCACTGATTATAAATTTCGCCATTATTTTTGAAAGCCTTTATTCAGCATGGTTAAGTTTTCTTTTCTGTCAAAATTTTTAATTTTTCGGCTTTTTTCTCCAATTTCTAATTCGGTGATCAAAGATTTTTTTTGAATTTCTTCTTCTTCAAAATGTCTCAATGCAGTTCTCACAACTTCGCTTACAGAACTATATTTTCCTGTAGCAATTTGTCCGTTTATGAAGTTCTCATAATATTCTCCAATCAGAATTGATGTATTTCGTGCCATAATTTTCAATTTTATACAAATATACCAATTAATGGTATTAAAAAAAAATTTATGATTTCTTTCGGTATTTCTATGCGTCGCGCCAAAGTGATTCCTAACGTTATACCACTTTGAGATGGCTGGAAGTTCGTAACCGCTCAATTTTCGGCTTAACGAAAACTTGATGCGAAACGATAATTCCACTAAATTCCAGCTAGCTCAATGGCTGTTACTAGCTGGCATTTAATAATCCATTTCTCTTTCTTTTAATATTCTTTCCCATTCTGTATTATGTTTGTTTACATAAGTTTCTAATTCATTAACTTGATAGAATGAATAGGCAAAGTTATACTCATTACTTCTGTTATTATATAAATTATCGAATAAATGGAGAATGTTTTGATAAAAATACTTTTTACTTAACTCAACTCCTTCATTTATGTATGTAAGATATTCTTCGTCTTCTGACTCCTTTAGGAATTTACAGTAAAAATAAAGAGCCTCTAAATAATAATATTTTATGTGAGACAAGTTGAGCAAGGCTCTTTTATATAACAAATGTTTTTCATCTTTTGATTCAGAAACGAATGCAAACATTATATCCTTTAAACCTTTTGTATAAGGATTTGTTACAACCAACTTACTTAATTCTTTTCTATCAATTTTTTTTGCTTTGGATAAAGTATAAGTTGATTGCATTATTTCCAGATGTTCTTCAAGATATAAAGAATCTATATATTCTTCTAATTGACGAACATTTAATCGATTAAACATTAGTTCATATTCAAAAAAATAAAAACCTTCATTTTTTCTAGAAATTAAGTTAGTAATACCTAAGTAGAAGAAACTAGCATCCAAATAGCTTGAAAAATCATTATTTTTGATATGACATTTTATCCAATTAATAGTGTAACCTTCCATATTATGAATACTGGAAATTATATTTTTATATCTTTTTTCAATATACTCTTCTTCCTTAAAATTCCTATTTTCCATTTCTTCAGGTGGAAAAAGCAACGATAGCTGAGAATAGGTATGTTCAAATTCTTCAAAAAAATATTTTTTATTAAGTTTTATTACATTAATCAAAGTTTCAGCGTGTGGTAAATCATTAAAATATTCTTTGGTTGAATTTAATTTCTTATAAAATTCTTTTATCTGTTTTTCACTAACTACAAAGTCTTCGATAATATAAATGTAATTTAATAAGTACTTCTTTTCTGGGACAGGCCCTTTTTCATTTAATTTTATGTCTGGTATATAGCTAAATACATTTAGCAAATTATTTTTGAAATAATTATAAATCTTTAATGCTTCAGAAACGTTTTTCTTTCTTTCAATTAAATCAAGTAATTCAAGTATATAGCAATTAAACATATAAGCATCTAAACAGTATTTTTGTTTTGATTCATTTTGTCGTTTTGAAAACTGGTATTCAGCAAATCTTCTTATTATTGGTTGTAGTTGCAAGGTGCCATTGTAGTCTTCAACAAGAGATTTGTCTCTCAAAATTCGGAATTCTTTATCGCTTATATTATTCGAAGATGTGCTTTTCTCAAAACATTTTTTAAAATTAGATAAGCTAATTCCATCAGGGAAAAGACTTAAAAGTTCAAATGCAATCTTTTCTTTATTATTTAACGTTGTGTAAGAATAATTTATTGACTGATAAATTGATTTGGTTCTTTCTATGTTCAAATCTGCTTTGTTTTTAAAAACAGAAGAGAAATCTTCATTTAATGACTCAAAAAAATGTTCCTTTATTTGATCACGAAGTTCTGATATATGTCTAAATCTTGTTCTTGATTTAGTTACTAGTTTTATTGCTAAAGGATTATTATTAAGTAAGTCTTCTAAAATTTCAGATCTTAATATTCTTATTTCTACTTCATCTTTTACTATGCCATAATCTAATTCAAATAATGATAAAGCATCCTCTGTGGCTAAAGGCGCTAAAGAATATAAGTCCTCAAAATCATCTAAATTCGGAATTTTTTCTCTGGAAGTTATTACAACATTTGCAAAATCAGTAGCGAATTTTATTAAATCTATAACTTGTTGATACTCGATATCTTGTAATGAATTTGCAACAGTTTCAAAATTATCTAATATCACTAGTGAATCTCTTTTTCTTGAGTTGTAGTTCTCAATTAAATATTCTTTGAAATTTAGAATATTTCTTAAATTAAAAGCATCATTTAGAAGTTCTTCAAAGTCTTCAAAACTTTTTACGTTTTCGCAAGAATTGAAAGAAACTCCTTCTTTAAAAAAGCCTCTATTATACAATTCGTAAGAGACTTTCTTAATTAATGTTGTTTTTCCTGTTCCTCCAGACGCTTTAATATTTAAAACTTTATTGCTCCTAACTATATTATGAAGTCTTGAGATTATAGCTGATTGTTCTTCAATTCTTCCTATAATATTTTTAAGTGATTTTTCACCAATATCCAAAATCCTATCGTTTGAATATATTGATGATTTTTTTGAAGAACCTTTGGTAAATTCTAAGTTTGTCATCAGTGATAATCCAATTGAAATTTCTTCATTAGAATTAAACTCTAAATCCTTGTTTCTTAAAGCTTTAAATATAAATCGTTTTATTGTAGCTCTTTTATATGTAGATATATTTATAGTGTTGAAATTTGAAACAAGTTCTATCTTATTATTAGTGATAAATATTATTGGAATTTTGTCATTTGGTATATGACTGCAAATTTCTTCTGCTGTCAATAAATCACTTTTGAGGTTGTCATCTTCAATATATAATTTATCCTTAAATACTTTTGTTGCAATTATTAGTATATCATAGTCATCTATTGATTCTAAGGTTCTGGTATTTAAATAACCAGAAAATATATTAATATTTAAATCATCTAGACAATTTTCAATTACTGACAACTCCGAATCAAGTAAAAGGTCTAAAGGCATAGGTTTTAAGAAAGCAATTCTAGGTATTTTAGAAATTTCTTTATTGTTATTTATAGTAATTTGGTCAAAAGCAATGTTTTGTTTCTTTTTGAGATCTAAACAATTTCCAAAAAATGTATCAATGTCGACTTCATAATCCTGAATAATCAAAGATTTTAGAAATTTATACTTTTCAAAACCTTTTTCTTCTTTTGTTAAAATATAATGATGATTATGATTGTCAAAAATTTTATCCAGACTTGAAAAAATCAAGTTTATATCAGGATCGTTGAAGCTGAAACCTACGAAGAGAATTGTTTTGTCGATAAAAATAGATTTTAACTTTTCTTTAGATGAAGTGTCACCGTCATATAATTTCTTGTAATCATCACTAAAAATAACACAATTATCTGGTTCCGTATAACAGCCGTGTAGTTTAAAAATATATGGTTTCCCCGACTTGTTTATTTCACTAATGTTAAAATTAGATGTAGATTTCGAAGGAATAATCGAATTTGAACAGCCTTCCTCAAAAGCATTATCATAATTGGTTGTAATTATTGCATCCGTTACCTCTAAGATTTTTTTATGCAATAAAAAATCCTGTTCCTTATCTATTTTAAAATTTTCCTTTATAAATGAGCGAACTTTTGTATGCTCACTTTGAATCTTATCTAAGACTTCAATTGGAGTTAATAATCCACTTTCTAAGAGAGGAAGTAGATCATTAAATTTTTTTTCATTTATATCGTGTATTACGTCTTCTGTTAATTTTCTCCAAGATGGTAATTTGAATTTTGTAGATAAACCAGAACCTGCAAAAACCACAAGTCTATTATTTTTTATTGCTTCTTGAATTTCAGGAGGTACATTCATTTTGTTAAAGTATTTTTTATGCTTGCAGGTTACTTGTACACAACATCAAATATATACATCTTTTTGAATTTTACATTAAGAAATTTAAGGTTTTTCTGATGTATTCGAATTTATAAAAAGGCTATCACATTTAATTTCCTGTCGGTAAGGCAATTCAAAAAAGAAAGAAGGTTTTAAAAATAATTAAACTATACCGTGCCGCTTTTGAAAAAAGAGTTACTTTAGTATCTTGGATTCCTAGCCCAGATAGAAGCGATATCCTTTTTATTTTTTATCTTTCAAAAGATAAAAAGATACAAGCGGATAGCTGGATAAGGCTCCAGAAAATAATAGTTAATAATACAATACGAATATGAGATTAGAAGATTTTGATAATGACGAGGATAAAGTAATCCAAGATAAATTAAAGCAAAAAAACTGGAATGAGATCCGGACTAATGACAGTTGGGCAATTTTTAAAATCATGGCCGAGTTTGTAAACGGTTATGAAAATATGGGACGTATAGGTCCGTGTGTGTCCATTTTTGGATCGGCACGAACAAAGCCAGAGGACCCGTACTATCTACTTGCAGAAAAAATAGCGTACAAAATTAGTAAAGCCGGTTACGGCGTGATTACTGGTGGAGGACCTGGAATTATGGAAGCAGGTAACAAAGGTGCACATCTAGGCGGTGGAACTTCGGTAGGATTGAATATTGTATTGCCGTTTGAGCAGCATTTCAATCCATACATTGACGGAGATAAGAACCTGAATTTTGATTATTTCTTTGTTAGAAAAGTAATGTTTGTAAAATATTCTCAAGGATTTGTGGTTATGCCTGGTGGATTTGGAACTTTGGACGAATTGTTTGAAGCGATGACGTTGATACAGACAAAAAAGATTGCAAAATTCCCTATTATACTGGTAGGAACTGAATTTTGGTCAGGATTAATCGAATGGGTCAAAAAAGTATTAATCGAAAAAGAACATACCGTTGGTCCCGATGATTTGAATCTTATAAAAATCGTTGACACCGAAGACGAGGTGGTCGATGTTTTAGATAGTTTCTACAAAAAGTACAATTTGAAACCCAATTTTTAAGAAAGAAAAGCTGTTTTTACGAACAGCTTTTTTTTATGCCTTCTTCATAAAAATAGTTCCTTTTGTATCTAAATAAATGTATATTGTGCAACCCTAAACAGTTGAATTAAAAGTTGAAACCATTTCTTAAAATTGCGATTTGTACTTTAGTTTTATTGACATCAATAAAACAATATGCGCAGCATCATTCCCAAATGTTTGTGGAAGTGAATACTGCCGATAAAACTATGAATATTGAGCAGGAATTGACTTTTTTTAATCAATCAAATGATACGCTGACTTCGCTAGTTTTGAATGACTGGAATAATGCCTACGCTGATGTTAACACTCCTTTAGCAAGACGATTTTCGGACGAGTTTTATCGCGGTTTCCATTTGGCTAGAGAAGAAGAACGAGGCAGTACTAAAAATGTAACTATTATTGATGCCAACAAATTATTCCTTTCCTGGGAGAGAACCATTGAAAATCCGGATATAATTAGCGTCAAACTAAGAGAAAAACTCGCGCCTAATCAGAAAATAAAATTGCGACTTACTTATACCACGAAGGTTCCAAGTGATGCGTTTACAAAATATGGTTATAACGCAGCTGGCGGTATGAACTTAAAAACATGGTACCTAACTCCTGCCCGCTATGAAGACCATACTTTTATAAAATACAGCAATGCTAATTTAGATGATATCGCTAATGCTGTCTCTGATTTTGATATCGAATTAACAGTGCCCAAAGGTCTAGAAGTCACCACAGATTTAGACAGTACTGAAGCAATTCTAAAGGAAAATTATTCCACTTATAAACTATCAGGAAAAAACAGGACTAATTTCAGTCTATATATAGAACCTAAATCTAGTTTTTATAGCTATAAAACCAAAGCTCTAGAGGTTGTCACTAATTTAAAAGATGATAAAGTCAGCCTAAAGCAACAAGCCTATGCTATTGATTGTATCGTTAATTATGTAGATGGTTTAGTCGGGAAATACCCCTTTGACAAAATTGTAGTGTCTCAGACTGATTATGAACGAAATCCATTTTATGGTTTAAATCAACTGCCATCGTTCATCAGGCCGTTTTCGGATGAGTTTACTTTTGAGATTAAATTTCTAAAAACCTACTTAAATGCTTATCTAAAAAACAGTTTACGACTAGACAACAGGAAAGACAGCTGGATCTATGATGGAATTCAAGTCTATGTCATGATGAAATACATAGAGCAGAATCATCCCAACACCAAGATGCTGGGTAGCGCCTCTACCTTTCTTTTATTGAAAAGCTACAATCTGACCAATTTAGATTTTAACGAACAATACAGCTATTTCTATATGCTGATGGCACGAAAAAATCTAGATCAGCCACTGGGAGATCCAAAAAATTCTCTTATAAAATTCAACGAGCAAATCGCAAGTAAATATCGCGCCGGACTAAGTTTTAGGTATCTGGACAACTATCTTGGAAATGGGATTGTTACAAACAGTATTCGCGAATTCTATGTTGAGAACAAAGAGAAACAGGTCTCCAGAAATGATTTTGAAACCATTTTAAAAGCAAATTCTAGTAAGAATATTGATTGGTTTTTTAAAACAATTATTGATTCCCGTGAAATCATTGATTTTAAATTTGCTGACGTAGAAAAATCGAAAGACAGTGTTTCGTTTACCCTTAAAAATAAAACAGGAGTAATCGTTCCTGTTCCTGTCTATGGAATTAATAAAGGTGAAATTGTATTTAAAAAATGGTTAGACCCACAAGAACCCGACAGTGTATTTACTTTCGAAAGAAAAAATGCCGATAAAATCGTTTTAAATTATAAGAATGAAGTTCCAGAATACAATTTAAGAAACAACTGGAAATCGTTAAAGTCTTTTTTTCCAAACAATCGTCCCGTGAAATTTGTGTTCATGAAGGATCTTGAGGACCCATACTATAATCAGGTTTTATATGTCCCTACCCTCACCTACAATTTATATGATGGATTTTCACCAGGAATGCGCCTTCATAACAAAACGATTTTAGATAAACCTTTTACCTTTGACGTTAATCCAGCCTATTCAACTAATGCAAAATCATTTTCAGGCTCCGGTTTTGTAGTTATCAATCAAAATTATAGAAACACCGCGCTTTACAACGTGCGCTATTCACTTTCAGGTGCGTATTTCCATTATGCACCAGATGCCGCTTATTTGAAAATCAATCCGATGGTGCAGATAAGAATCAGGGAAGATGACATTAGAGACAACAAAAAACAGTTAATCTTATTACGACAAGTGGTGGTTAGCAGAGATAAAAGTGATATCGTTATTGACAATTCAACAGAGAACTATTCTGTTTTCAATGCGAAATACTTCAATACGACAACAGAGATTACTAATCATTTCAGCTTTTCGACTGACCTACAAATAGCAGCGAAGTTTGGAAAAACTTCTGCAGAAATAGAATACAGACAACTATTTGAAAATAACCGTCAGATCAACTTGCGCTTTTATGCCGGTACTTTTCTATACAACAAAACCAATTCTGATTTTTTCAGCTTTGCTTTAGACCGTCCTACCGACTATTTATTTGATTATGGCTATTATGGAAGATCCGAAAGCAGCGGCTTTTTTAGCCAGCAGTTAATCGTAGCTGAGGGTGGTTTTAAATCAAAACTGAATACGCCTTATGCTAATCAATGGATGACTACTATGAATGCGAGTTATACGCTGTGGAATTGGATCGAAGTATACGGTGACGCCGGACTATTGAAAAATAAATACCAAAGCGAGAAATTTGTATTTGATAGTGGCATCCGCTTGAATCTGGTTCCGGACTACTTTGAAATGTACCTACCTGTCTATTCCTCTAATGGTTGGGAAATTGGCCAAGATAAATACAATGAAAAAATACGTTTTGTAATTACTTTATCTCCAAAAATATTAATCAATTTATTTAATCGAAAATGGTTTTAATCGAACGCATTAATACTTTTTCATTATGTTATTCTTGATTTAAAAGCAATTAATTTCCGAATATCTAAATTATAGATATATTTAAAGCGAATTAATTGATAATAATTAAATTATATTTCTTTCAGTGTATTATGATAATACATAGTTTTTAAGTAAATTTGTCTCGTTAAGTGATACCTTTCAACTATGATAAAAGAAAAAACCAATACTGCATTGACATTCGAAGATTTTAAAACCGAAGTGTTGAACGACTATAGAATCGCTATGATAAGTAGAGAATGTAGTTTATTAGGACGTAGGGAGGTATTGACCGGAAAGGCAAAGTTCGGAATTTTTGGTGATGGAAAGGAAGTGCCGCAATTAGCAATGGCTAAATTTTTCAAAAATGGTGACTTCCGTTCTGGATATTATCGTGACCAAACTTTTATGATGGCTATAGGTCAAATGACTGTTGAACAATTTTTTGCAGGACTATATGGTAATTCAAATATAGATCAAGAACCTATGTCTGCTGGTAGACAAATGGGAGGTCATTTTGCTACACACAGTTTAAATGAAGACGGTTCTTGGAAAGACTTAACAAAACAAAAAAATTCCAGCGCTGACATTTCTCCTACAGCAGGACAAATGCCTAGATTATTAGGACTTGCGCAGGCATCAAAAATATACCGACAAGTTAAAGGAATACCCAATAAAGCAAATTTCTCAAATGAAGGAAATGAAGTTGCATGGGGAACTATTGGAAACGCAAGTACCTCAGAAGGATTGTTTTTTGAAACAATTAATGCAGCAGGTGTTTTGCAAGTACCTATGATAATAAGTGTTTGGGATGATGAGTATGGTATTTCAGTTCATGCAAAACATCAGACTACCAAAGAGAACATTTCAGAAATTCTAAAAGGATATCAAAGAAATGACACTGAAAAAGGATATGAAATCCTTAGAGTAAAAGGATGGGATTATACCGATCTTATTGCTACCTATGAGAAAGCATCCACTATTTCACGCGAACAACATGTTCCTGTGCTAATACACGTAAATGAACTGACTCAACCTCAAGGGCATTCTACCTCTGGATCACATGAAAGATACAAAGATGGAGATCGCCTTGCGTGGGAAAGAGATTTCGACTGTATCAGACAGATGAAATTATGGATGATTGCAATTAACATTGCTTCTCCTGAAGAATTAGATGCAATAGATGCAAGCGCTAAAAAAGAAGTGCTAGCAGGTAAAAAAGCAGCATGGAGTGCTTTTATTGAGCCTATTGTTGAAGAACAAAAGGAATTGATTTCATTGCTACAAAAAATTGCAAATTCAAGTAATCAAAAAGAAGCTATACTAAAATATGCTTCGAGCTTAAGCAGTGTAAAAGACCCAATAAGAAAGGAGATTCTAATTGCAGCGCGTAAATCTTTGCGTCTTATCGTTAATGAAGGCGGAAAAACCGAATTGTCAAATTGGATTACTTCCTATACTAAGAAAAATCAAGAAAAATTTAGCAGTCATTTATATTCTGATTCTGATTTAAATGTGTTCTCTGTAAAACAAGTTTTACCGCAATATGCTGAAGACGCAAAAGAGGATACAGACGGCAGAATGATTTTACGTGATAATTTTGATGCTATATTTACAAAATACCCTGAAACATTAATCTTTGGAGAAGATGCAGGAGCCATTGGTGATGTAAACCAAGGTTTAGAGGGCATGCAGGAAAAATACGGTGCGCTACGCGTTGCTGATGTTGGAATACGTGAAGCTACGATTATAGGACAAGGTATTGGAATGGCGTTAAGAGGTTTACGACCGATTGCTGAAATTCAGTATCTAGACTATTTATTGTACGCAATACAAATAATGAGTGATGATTTAGCAACCCTACAATACAGAACAGTAGGAAAGCAAAAAGCACCATTAATTATCCGTACAAGAGGTCATCGTCTGGAAGGAATATGGCACTCTGGTTCTCCGATGGGAATGATCATCAATGCCATTAGAGGGATTCATGTGTTAGTGCCAAGAGATATGACAAAAGCAGCAGGTTTTTACAATTCACTTTTGGAATGTGATGAACCGGCTTTAGTAATCGAATGTTTAAACGGATACCGCTTAAAAGAGAAAAAACCACTTAATTATGGTGAATTCAAGACCCCGATTGGTGTTGTTGAAACGATGAAAGAAGGTGCTGATATTACTTTAGTTTCTTATGGCTCTACACTAAGATTAGTGGAACAAGCTGCTCAAGAACTTCTTGAAGTAGGTATTGACTGTGAGATTATAGATGTACAATCTTTGCTTCCATTTGATATTAATCACGACCTTGTAAAAAGTATAGCTAAAACAAATCGTCTTTTAGTAATTGACGAAGACGTTCCTGGTGGAGCTTCTGCTTATATTTTACAACAAATTCTTGAGCAACAAGATGGTTATAATTATTTAGATAGCAAACCGCAAACCTTAACTTCAAAAGCACACAGACCATCTTATGGAACTGATGGTGACTATTTTTCTAAACCATCTGCAGAAGATATTTTCGAAAAAGTATATGCTATGATGAATGAGGTAAACCCATCAACGTATCCAAATTTATATTAAAAAATAATACTGTCTTAAAAAAAACAGTATCTTGTCCCCTAATTAGTTACAAACTTAAATACAATAAAGATGAAAAAAATAACAATGTTCATAGGTGTATTGTCAGTTATGGCAATCGTTTCTTGTAAGGAAAAAGAAGAAACTCCAGAGACGACAACTAACCAAACTATTGAAGTTACTACAGAAGCTCCTCAAGCGGAAGAAAATCCTGATGGTACTTCTATCAGCGTAGGAACAGATGGCGTTGATGTAAGCACTAAAAACGGTGAAAACAAAACAAGCGTAAATGTTTCTGAAGGTGAAGCAAAAGTTGAAATTAAAAAATAATACTATTTTTTAAAGTTAAAATTATAAAGCCAATCTGGATTCGTTCAGTTGGCTTTTTTTATAGTATTCAAAACACAAAATAGCAATAAATGACAAGTTTAGAAACCGTTTTAAGAAATACCCAAGACGTTAAAGTAATAGCTGACTCTATCACTTTAAATCAATATGTCGCTTTGGATTTATCCGTTTTAAATCACAATCTACCTAAGGAATCATTAGCAAACTCAGCTGATTTTGAAAAATACATTGAAAGTTACTTAACTTCAAACAATGCAAAAGTTGCATATGGCGGTTATAATGAAGAGAGAAATCTTTATAAGCGAAGCACTATCTTTAAAGATGAGGAGACAGAGGAACGAAACATACATATTGGTTTAGATTTGTGGATAAAAGCTGGAACGCCTATTTTATCGGCTCTTGATGGCAAGGTCCACAGTTTTTATTTCAATGCAGGTTTTGGCGACTATGGTCCCACTATCATTTTAGAACACCATATCGAAAATGAAACATTTTATACTTTATATGGTCATTTATCGTTGGATAGTTTAGATAATATAGAAGTTGGCACTGTTTATAAAAAAGGGCAACAAATAGCTTTGTTAGGAGATTCAGCAGTGAATGGTGATTATTCTCCCCATCTGCATTTTCAAATTATAAAAAACATGGGAACTAATTTTGGTGATTACCCCGGAGTTTGCACAAAAAGCGACTTGGCTTTTTATTTAGACAATTGCCCTGATCCTAACTTATTATTAAAAATAACATCTTAGAAATGAAAAAAGTAATCCTCCTGCTTAGCTTAATCGTCCTTATTGGATGTAAGTCAAAAAAACCTGATACACCAATTGAGGTAAAACCAGAAGAAGTTAAAATCATGAAATTAGCTGTCGCCAAAGTTGACGCTAATCTAAAGACGAAAGCGTATGAATTAGGAAAACGAATTTTAATGACTTGCAACACATCTAAGTTTAAACCCTTTAATCAAAGTGAAGCGACACAATCTGTAATCGACAACATAACATTGGAAAAGCTATCAAAGACCTGTGCTAAATTCAGACAGCGTTATGGCGCTTTTAAAGATCTTAAATTAATGGAAGTGTATAAAGAAAACGCGGCTAATATCACTATTTTTCGCTATAAAGCACTCTATACAAAGGCTGTGGCCAATAAAGAACTTCGTGTTTATATGAATAACCAAAATAAAGTAGCCGCAATAAAATCTATGGACTGGAATGATGTTTTCGAAAGAAAACTATTTACAGATACTGATACAGATACTGAATAGCTCGTTCTAGTTCGCATTTCTAAAATAATCCAAATAGAAGATGACTTAATTTCATTTTCTATTTGGATTTTTCGCTTCTAATGCTAAGCTAATATTATAGCTAGCCCTACTTCCCTATCTCTCGATTTTTAACATAATACTTAAAGCGTCTATATTTTTAATTATCTGACAAACAGCGTTAAAGCCCAATACGCGCCTACAAACCTATACAATAAACAAATCCTTGTTAAAATTTATGAATTAATTAATAGCGGTGTCTTTTTCTTTTAACGTTTAGTTGCGACAAATCGAGTGAATTTCGTGTTAATTTTATCAAACAAAATTTAATCTGCAAGAATGCTGATTAAAAAATTTCGGAATAGATACTGTATTTCTACTTATCGCAAATCACAGTATCTGTTTCTACTTATTTTAGTTCAGCATAAGCAAGATTAAATCTGTTTTAATTAATAAAAAATAAATTTATGTCTATTCAAACAACAAATCCTGCCACAAACAAAGTAGTTAAATCATTCGAAGAAATGACTGATGAACAAGTTCAAGCCGCAATCGAAAAATCAAACAGTACTTTTCAGGAATGGAAAAAAACTTCTTATGATGATCGAGCAAAAGTCTTGCATAAAGTAGCCGCTTTGATGCGAGAACGAAAAACCGATTTAGCTAAGCTAATTACCCTTGAAATGGGAAAAATACTACCACAAGCAGAATGGGAAGTCAATTTAAGTGCTGACATATTGGATTACTATGCCGATAATGGCGCTGCCTTTCTTGCCGATAAAAAACTAAACCCTGAATCTGGTGAAGCTTTTATTCGAAATACACCTGTAGGCGTCCTATTTGGCGTTATGCCTTGGAACTTTCCATTTTATCAGGTAGTACGATTTGCTGCACCAAATATAATGGTAGGAAATACTATATTATTAAAACATGCATCAATAGTGCCTCAATGTGGTATTGCTATTGAAGAATTATTTAAAGAAGCAAAAGCACCAGAAGGATTATACACTAATTTATTGATTTCGGGCAAGCGAAGTACAGCACTAGTAAGTGACGACAGAATCAAAGGAGTGTCTCTAACGGGTAGCGAAGGAGCCGGATCAAGTATTGCTGAAGCGGCAGGTAAAAATTTAAAAAAATCAGTACTTGAATTAGGAGGTAGTGATCCCTTTATAATTCTAGAAGATGCGGATATTGATACTGCTGTTGAAATGGCTATTGCAGGAAGATTTAGTAATACTGGACAGAGCTGTGTTGCCTCAAAAAGATTTATTGCAGTAGCAGCTATAGCAGATGAGTTTTTAGAAAAATTTGCTAAGAAAGTTGCGGCTCTTAAAGTAGGTGACCCAATGGATCCTACTACACAGGTTGGACCGCTAAGTAGTGAAGAAGCATTAGTCAACATATTAGACCAGGTGAAACGATTTGAAAAAGCAGGTGCTACAATTTTAGTTGGTGGTAAAAGAGCTTTTGATACCGGCGCCTTTATGCAGCCTACAATTTTAACTAATCTAAAACGTGGAGTTCCTACTTTTCAGGAAGAGTTATTTGGCCCCGTAGCTTCTTTTTACAAAGTTGGAAATGAACAAGAAGCTATAGACCTTGCTAATGATTCACCTTTTGGGTTAGGAGGTTCTATCTTTACTAAAGACACAAAACGAGCCATACAATTAGCTGATCAGATTGATAGCGGAATGATTTTCATCAACCAACCTACAGGGACACAACCCGATTTACCTTTTGGAGGAACTAAAGGTTCAGGCTACGGACGTGAATTATCTGAACTCGGAATTCATGAGTTTGTGAACAAAAAACTAATTAGAGTAAGCTAAAACCATAATAATGTGTTAATTAGCACTGATCTATAAAATAGAGTAATCCTTTTTAAGTTTTAGAAGAAGTGATTTCAATCTCTATCTAACAATTTAAAGTAAAAGAACATGACCACAAGACAAATTATATTGCAATCAAGACCTGTGGGGACACCTACACTACAGAATTTTAAACTTGAAAATACCACATTAGATCAACTACAGCCAGGAGAAGTGCTGTTAAAAGGACTTTACTATTCAGTAGATCCTTATATGCGCGGCCGAATGAATGACGCCAAGTCATATGTAGCTCCCTTTAAGATAAACGAACCTTTAGAGGGTGGCGTAGTTGCTACTATTGTAGAAAGTAAATCAGATAATTTTAAAGTAGGTGACACCGTGGTAGGAAGATTTCCGTGGAAAGAAATGTTTGTATCAAAAGATGACGTTCTACAAAAGGTAGATACAAATGTCCCAGAGTTGAGCTATTACTTAAGCATACTAGGTATGACCGGTTTAACCGCTTATTTTGGGTTGATGGATATTTGCAAACCTAAAGCAGGTGAAACTGTTGTCGTTTCCGGTGCTGCGGGAGCCGTAGGAATGGTTGTAGGACAAATTGCTAAATTACATGGCTGCCACGTGGTAGGGATTGCAGGTACTGATGAAAAAGCAAAAACATTAATTGAAGACTTTGGTTTTGATCAAGTAATCAATTATAAAACAACCAAGGATATTTATAAATCTGTGAAAGAAGCTTGTCCTAATGGTGTAGATGCCTATTTTGATAATGTAGGCGGAGAAATTTCGGATGCCGTTATTAGTGCCATTAATTTTCATGCCCGAATTGCCTTATGCGGACAGATATCCTTATACAATAGTAAAGAAACACCTATGGGGCCTAGATTACAACCTATGTTATTAACAAGAAGCGTTTTAATGCAGGGCTTCATCGTTAGTAATTACCAGGATAGATTTCCTGAAGGAATGAAACATTTATCGAGTTGGGTTAAAGAAGGAAAATTAAAATTCACTCAAACAATTGAAGAAGGTTTTGATCAATTGCCTACGGCATTACTCGGTTTGTTTGAAGGTGCAAATACCGGAAAAATGATTGTCAAAGCTTAAACTATAAGGAACAATCGAAGATTAGGAACAAGCCGTTAGCTGTATTATTTTAATATGGCTAACGGCTTCTTTGTTTTGTTATTTGAAAATCAAATCCCACTTCCGCAGTGGATATTAATACCATTATACCCGTACAAAATAAATAACGATACTGCACCCTTAATTTAAGGACACCAACCATTTATATTTAATTATTACCTATTTTTGGTACGAGAAAAAGTAAAATAATCTGTGAATTATACAACTAATTTATAAATTATATAACTCTTTTTGAATAAAAAAGTGCAAATTTTACACAATCAGTTAAAAACAAACAATTTGAAGTTATATATCAAATACATGGTCAGCAATCGCTGTAAACTAGCAGTTAAAGAGGAATTAAAAAAACTTGGCTTGCATTTTATTGTTGTTGATTTAGGAGAAGTAGATGTCATGGAAACCATTTCTTTGGCACAAAGAGAACTACTTAAAGCAGGACTGCTTAGTGCAGGTTTTGAGTTAATGGACGATAAAAAATCTATGCTCATAGAAAAAATTAAGAATGTAATTATTCAAATGGTTCACCATTCGGATGAAGTTATCAAAGTTAATTTTTCTATTTATTTAAGTGATAAACTGAATCACGATTACACTTATTTATCCAACCTATTCTCTGAAGTACAAGGGACTACAATTGAGCACTTTATCATTTCTCATAAAACAGAACGAGTTAAGGAATTGATAATATACGGAGAACACAATATCACTGAAATTGCATGGAAAATGGGTTATAGCAGTGTAGCACATTTATCCAGTCAGTTTAAGAAAGTAACGGGACTCTCCCCTTCTCACTTTAAAAATTTGAAAGATAAAAGAAGATCTCCTCTTGAAGAGGTTGGTATAAAAAATCCAAACAATCTAAATTAAGTTTTAATACCACCATGAAATTAATTTCAGAAAAAAGATTTCAACTCTATTATATCCTGGTAGCAATCATATTGACTACTGTTTTGGGTGTTTTCTATTACAATAACCTAAACGTAAAGTCTAGCAGCAACTCTGCTGAACATGCTCAGGAAGTATTACGTAAAAACGATAATGTTCTTTTAGATATTCTTGATATCGAGACTGGAGTAAGAGGGTATATCATCTCTGAAAATGACGTATATCTAGACACGTATAATAATGCTGTAAAAGCAATGAACAAAAACCTGTCGACCTTGTCAGAGCTAACCCGCGAAAACAAGCACCAAAACATTCAGGTCGATTCTTTAAAAATAATGACTGGCAAAAAATTGGTTTTATTGCAAAAAATCATTGATGACAGACCATATGATTTATTGGATGAAAATGAAAAGATCGCCATACTAAAGGATGGTAAAATTATTACCGATGAAATTAAAAGTATCATTTCTAAAATCAATGTTGA
Source organism: uncultured Flavobacterium sp. (assembly GCF_963974175.1). Lineage (GTDB taxonomy): Bacteria > Bacteroidota > Bacteroidia > Flavobacteriales > Flavobacteriaceae > Flavobacterium. The sequence continues at coordinate 62,828 of NZ_CAXBBR010000007.1, read as the reverse complement.
TGAATACAGTGCACTTAAACTAAGAAAAACCGAAAATGAAAATAGTATTCAATATTCGGAAATACTGTTCTTCTTACTTTTAATTTTAATATTTGTTATTTTTACGCTTGTCTTTATTATTGTTAAAAGCTTAAAAGTAAGAAATGACGAATTAGAACTCTTTACTGCTTCACAAAAATTACTTTCTAATTATTCTCTTAGTCTTATAGAGGCCAGTTTAGACCCACTAATCACCATTAATATAGATGGTAAGATTACTGACATGAATGAGGCCACCGTTAAAATAACCGGTGTTAAACGCGAAGAATTAATAGGATCTGATTTCTTTAATTATTTCACGCACCCTGATATGGCACGTGAGGTATATGAAGAAGTATTTGCAAAAGGTTTTGTAATCGACTCTCCGCTTACTATTTGTGACAAAGCTGGGAAATTAACTGATGTATTATTTAACGGATCTGTTTATAAAAATGATGTCGGTAAGGTATTAGGAATTGTAATAGTTGCACGCGATGTAACAAAGCAAAAGCAAGCAGCTTTGTATACCCGTAGTCTACTTGAGGCAAGTTTAGATCCTCTAGTTACTATTAATGCCGAAGGGCAGATTACTGACGTAAATCATGCATTAATAGCTGTAACCGGTATTCAACGAGAAAATTTAATAGGAACAGACTTTTCTATTTATTTTACAGAACCAGAAAGAGCAAGACAAGCTTATATTCAAGTATTTGAACAAAGTTTTGTTTCAGATTATGCCTTGACGATAAAACATTTAAATGGAAAATTAACAGATGTATTATACAACGCTTCTGTCTACAAAGATGATAAAGGAGTAGTTCTTGGTGTATTTGCAGCCGCAAGAGATGTGACCGCACAAAAATTACTTTCTAATTATTCGCTGAGTCTTATTGAAGCAAGTCGAGATCCATTGGTTACGATAAGTATCCAAGGAAAGATTACTGATATGAATGAAGCGACGATCAAGATCACGGGAATGGAGCGAGAGCTTCTTACTGGTTCTGATTTCTTTGATTATTTTACCGAACCTCAGATGGCCAGAGAAGTATATCAAGAAGTTTTCGCAAAAGGATCAGTTGCTGACTCTCCGCTTACCCTTCGCCATAAAAGCGGTAAACTAACAGATGTCCTCTTCAACGGATCAGTTTATAAAGATGATCAAGGAAATGTACTAGGTGTTGTTGTTGTAGCAAGAGATATTACAGATCAAAAAATAATTGAGACGGAACTGATAGAAGCTAAAGTATTTGCTGAACTCGCAACAGGAATTGCCGAAGAAGAAAAACGAAATGCTGAAAATGCTGCTTTAATTGCCGAAAATGCAGTAAAAGCAAAACAGCAGTTTTTATCTAATATGAGTCACGAAATTCGTACTCCTATGAATGCTATTATTGGTTTCACAAAGGTGGTACTGAAAACAGATTTGACTGTCAAACAAAAAGAGTATCTCGATGCTATTAAAATGAGTGGTGATGCGCTTATTGTACTTATAAATGACATCTTGGATTTAGCAAAAGTAGATGCTGGGAAAATGTCTTTTGAAAAAACACCGTTCAAAATGAGATCATCTATTAAATCGATGCTTCATTTATTCGAAACAAAAATTCAAGAGAAAAATTTAAAGCTCGTTAAAGAATACGATTCAAATATACCTACAGTATTAGTTGGGGATCCTATTCGTTTGCATCAAATTATTTTAAATTTGGTTAGTAATGCTGTCAAATTTACATCCGAAGGAAAAATCACTGTTAGTGTACGTTTAGTTGATGAAGATTCAGAAAATGTTACTATCGAATTTTCTGTAGCCGATACCGGAATTGGGATTCCAGAGGAAAAATTAGATTCCATATTTGACAACTTCCAACAAGCTTCAAGCGGAACCTCAAGAATTTATGGTGGGACTGGATTAGGTCTAGCCATTGTTAAGCAATTAGTGGAACCTCAAGGCGGTAGTATCAATGTAATCAGTAAAATTGACGAAGGAACTACTTTCAGTTTTAGATTGACTTTCCAGAAAACAACTGCCGATGCAGAGCTAGAAACGGAAATACTTGAATTAGACAAAGACGCAAAAAACATTAAAGTTTTAGTTGTTGAAGATATTCCTTTGAATCAATTATTGATGAAAACCTTATTGGATGATTTTGGATTCGAACGTGATATTGCCGAAAACGGAAAAATAGCGATTGAAAAACTGCAAAACAACTCTTATGATTTGATATTGATGGATCTTCAAATGCCAGAAATGAATGGATTTGAAGCTACTGAATATATTAGAACAACAATGAATTCTGAAATTCCTATTATTGCATTAACAGCTGATGTTACCACTGTAGATTTAGCTAAATGCAAGGCTGTAGGAATGAATGATTATATCGCAAAACCCGTTGATGAACGATTATTGTACAGCAAAATCGTAGGTATTGTGAGAAAACCATCTTCCAAAAAAGCAAAAGAGATTAAACAAAATAGTGCCCCCAAAAACGAAAAATGTATTGATTTAGCATATTTAGAGTCTCGTACTAAATCTAATCCTACATTAATGATGGAAATGATTGGCGCTTACTTACAACAAACGCGTCCATTAGTTACTGCCCTACAAGAAAGCTTGTTAAACAAAGATTGGGAATTACTTCGAGCCTCAGCACATAAAATGGTACCTTCCTTTTCGATAATGGGCATCAGCTCAGAATATGAAGACATGGCTAAAAAAATACAGAATTACACAGGTGATTTAGAGGATAAAAAGGAAGAGATAGATGATTTAGTCTTGCAACTTTCAAGAGTATGTAATCAAGCTTGTGAAGAATTAGAAATAGAATTTAATAATATAAAAAACAAAAACTGATGAAAAACGAAGGAAAAATAAAACTATTTTTAGTAGATGACGATGCCGTTTTTCTAAAGTCATTAGAAATCGAATTTATTCATCACACTGATTTCATTGTGGAAACATATGCGACCGGTGAACTTTGTCTAGCAAATTTAGACAAAAAACCAGATGTAATCATCCTTGACTACCATTTGGACGGAATTGATAAAAACGCAATGAATGGGATTGAAACCTTAGACAAAATTAAAGAGTTTGATCCAGATATTCCAGTGGTAATGCTATCCTCTCAGGATAAAATTGATGTAGCCATTAGTTGTATGCACCATAAAGCTTTTGATTATGTGGTAAAGAGCGAAACGTCTTTCTTGCGACTTCAAAAAAACATTACTGCCTATTTCCATTTTGAAAGAATCGAAAAGGAACTTAATTGGTATATGGCCAGAATGTAATGATCTGATTGATCCTACCGCTTAAAAAACACATTATAAAAGAGCAAAGCCTGTCATTTGACAGGCTTTGCTCTTTTATACGTTAAACTAAAAAATCTCCATTTCTTGAAACATGTTAATTGCATAATGTTTAAGCAAATTAACATAACTTCTTTGATAATAATATCATCACATTTGGATAGTGATAATTAATTCACAATTTAAACCCCAAATTTATGAAATTAGTAAAAGTAATGCCAATCGTAGCGATGCTATTAGTTGCAGTAATGTCAAGTTGTAGTACAGACATGGATTCCGCAGAGCTAGTGGTCGCAAATTCAACATATGAAGCCAATACTGCGACAGCTGCTAAACAATCCACTGACGCTCAGTCAAAAACCTCTCAACTACAAGGAGTAAATCTTGGTGTTGCTGAGCACTTTGCTATTCTTTCTAAAACAGGAATTACCGATGTTTACAAATCTGACGTTACGGGAGATGTTGGAGCAAGCCCTATAACAGGCGCTGCCATTCTTTTAAAATGCAATGAAGTAACCGGTACTATATATACAGTTGATGCAGCAGGACCTTTGCCGTGTAGAGTAACTAATGCTTCCCGATTGACAACGGCCGTGGGTGACATGCAAACGGCCTACACGGATGCTGCAGGCAGATCCAATCCTGATTTTTTAAATTTAGGAGCGGGAAGTATCGGTGGAAAAACACTTACACCAGGACTTTATACTTGGACAAGTGATCTTTTGATTCCAACGGACATAACAATTTCGGGTAGCCCGACTGATGTATGGATATTTCAAGTTGCCGGAAATCTTGATATGAATGCTACAGTGAGAATTACCTTAGCCGGAGGTGCTCAAGCCAAAAATATCTTTTGGCAAACCGCTGGTGCAGTTACATTAGGAACAACAAGCCATTTTGAAGGAAATATATTAAGTCAAACCGGAATTAATTTAAAAACTGGAGCTTCTATAAACGGAAGAATGTTGGCGCAAACTGCAGTTACGTTACAAATGAACACGGTTACTCGACCATAATAAAAAATTTAAGACTACTTAACAAAGCACCGAATGCCCAATGGCAAACGGTGCTTTTTTTATGTAAATCAAGTAGGACTTGAGGAAATCTGTGAATGATGAAACTTTTCTTTCAAATTATATAAAACATACTGCCTATAAGAGTTTTATCTTTGATAATAATATAATTACAAATTATCATCATGTCATTAATTAGCATATTGTTAGTTTTAATTGTTATCGGAACTGTTCTTTGGCTCATCAATACTTATGTTCCTATGGATACCACAGTGAAAAATATATTCAATTCACTTATTGTTATTGTGACTATCATATGGATACTTAATGCGTTTGGACTTTTCAGTTCTTAAATCAATTGATACTATCGTCAAAAAAACAGACTATCAAATTTATAAATCTAAAAAATAAAATTATGAATCTTAAAAGAATCTTTGGGGCATTACTTACAGCCCTTGGTATCGGAGCGTTAATTTATGCTGCAGTATTATTTATGAACACTTCAGGCGGTAATCAAGATATTAAAGCGTTGATAATCTACGGAATACTAGGACTAATATTCTTTTCTTCAGGAATAAGCTTAGTTAGAACAACAAAAGACGAATCTTAAATAATATTAAAATTTGACAGAGCCTTATTGTTCTTACTTAAGCAATCAATTAGGATCTTATTTATCATAATGAGTACTATGTCAATGAGAATTAATTAAAATTGGAAAGAAATACAATTTGACATTTAATTTTTGTACGCTATCTTTATATAGGTTTTAAAATCAGGTTTTTAAAAAAAAAATCTATTTTATCAAATATTTAGTAATTAGCATTTCACAAAACAGCAACTGTCAAATTTAAACATCAAAAACTTAGAATCGATGAATGCAAAAAACATAGGAATACTAATAATAATTATTGGAGCCATTATGGTGTTTTATACTGGATTTAATTATGTGACGACTGAGAAAGTAGTAGACATAGGACCAATAGAAATAAACAAACAACAAAGTCATCCTGTACAATGGTCTCCAATTCTTGGTGTAGTACTAATCATGGGAGGTGTTGTACTCGTTGTAAAAGACAAGAAGTAATTAATTTTAAAGGGTATAATCAGTTGAAAAAACTTGTTTATTTCTCTAAATTAAGAACCATTTCTATTCAAAAACGGTAATAAATTTAGTTTACTGTTTAAAAATAAAATATTAGCATTATGAAACCACAAATTGGTATTACAGAAAATCATTTAGCAAATAGTGTAGCATTACTTTCTTCCGTTTTAGCGGATGGAATGACCTTATATATCAAAACACGAAAATTCCATTGGAATGTTTGTGGACAAAGTTTCATGGAAATACATAAGTTGTTTGAAAACCAATACAAACAATTAGAAGAAAGTATCGATGAAATTGCAGAACGCATCAACAAACTAGGAGGAAAGACAATTGGAACTATGGCTGAGTTCACGGAGCTTACCAATCTTAAGGAATCCCCAAACAAATACCCATCTCAAAAAGAAATGTTGACTGAGTTATTAAATGATCATGAAACGGTCATTGTATCACTGCGCAAGGGAATCCACATATCTGAAAAGGAAAATAAAGATATTGGTACTGCTGATTTTCTAACAGGAATGTTACAAGAACACGAAACAATAGCTTGGATATTACGAAGATATTTAAGCTAAATAATATACACTTCAATCCTTATGATTATTGAAGCCTTGCAATGGGAATGAGTTTTTTTTAGGATTGAACTTACTATACCTCTTATATAATTTTATTAAACAGCAAATATTATCAAAAATGAAAAAAACTACTTTTAATGTAATTACAAAAAACTTGATTTTGGGTTTGTTTGTAATCATGCTAACAGCATCCTTTTCTTCTTGCTCGAAAAAGGTCGCTTTCCAGACTTCAACTATTGTTCCTGCCGCCCGTGGTGATGTCAAAGTAACAAAAGATGCGAACAAGAACTACCTAATCCAAATTAAACTGGAGAACCTAGCAGAAGTTAAGAGACTTGATTCATCAAAAGAAGCCTATGTCGTTTGGATGGAAACAGATGATTCGATGGTTAAAAATATTGGACAGATAAAAAGCGATTCAAAATTTTTATCTTCTAAATTGAAAGCTACATTCGAAACAGTTACTCCATTGAAGCCTACAAAAATTTTCATAACTGCGGAGCAAGATTCGGAAGTGCAGTATCCTAATAATCAAACAATTCTTACTACAGGAAACATGTAGTGTTTTGAAAAAACACTACACATTAGAAACAATATAAAAATAGTTGTCGCTTTTTTATTTAAGTTTAGAAAAGGGCACAATTTCAATAATTATTTTTTGGTTTGGTTTGGTTTGGTTTGGTTAAAGGGTTGCAGTAAAATGCAACCCTTTTTTATGTATAGCGTTTTTTCCTTTCGAATAAAAAGAAAACATAGCATGCTAAAATGTGAATATTACAATTTATTAAAAAAGTTATATAACAGTTTAAACACCTTAATTACCGACCTTTATCACTTATACTATTTTATTCAAAATGCAATTCAAAACAAAAGATACTACTAAACTATTATCAGCAACTTTTACCTCTTGGAACGATAAAGATCCATTTAGACAAAGTGCCGTTATTGCCTACTATGCTATATTTAGCATACCAGGGCTTTTAGTGTTAGTAATTTCCATAGCTGGTTATTTCTTTGGTAACGACGTTGTAAATCGAAATATCTTAGAACAAATTTCGAGTACGATGGGCTCAGAAACATCGGTCCAGATCAGTCAAATTCTAATTAAATCTACTGAATCAAAATCTACCATCTGGGGATCTATAATTGGGGTTGTTATCTTACTCGTGGGAGCAACAGGTGTATTTGTGGAATTGCAGAAATCGCTAAACTTCATTTGGCATGTGGAAGTAATTCCTAAGAAAGGAATCTTCACTGTCCTGAAAGCGAGACTATTTTCATTTGGATTAATATTAGCCATCGCTTTTTTGCTTCTAGTTTCTCTTGTTGTTAGTACGGCACTGTCCAGTATGGCCGATTGGATTAAAGTATATTCCAACGATTCTACGATTGCCTTTTTCAACGTATTAAACTTTATATTTTCTTTTGCGGTGATATCGGTGCTTTTTGCGTTAATGTTTAAAATTTTACCAGATGCTAAAATAAAGTGGAAGCACGTTTGGCTAGGATCTATCGTGACGGGAATTCTATTTACGGTTGGTAAAACGATATTAGCTTTTTATTTCAGTACGGCAAATCCCGCATCAGTTTACGGAGTTGCCGGTTCTGTAATTTTAATTTTATTATGGGTTTCTTATTCATCGATGATTCTGTTTTTTGGTGCTGAATTTACTGCGGCTTACGCCAAATTTTATAATGGTGTCATTCCTCCCACCGCAATTGCAAAAAAGGAATCATCCAACAAGAAAGATATATAATTGTATTTTTCTGACATGCTACTTCAAATTATCTCTTTTTAATAGTGAATTAGCAGCCAATTACCATTAATTAACTAAAACCCAACCAAATTTAACTCCATCACAATTTTATCCTTTACCTAATACCATATGTAAATTATATAAGCTTATATAAAAGTTGTGTAACATGATTTAAGATTAAAATGCTGAATTTTAACTTATTACGAACAATGAAATTATAATATTATTTTTTATATTTTCATTAAACAAATAAACATCATGAAAAGAGTAAAAAAATTAGGAGTATGGATGGATCATTCTATTGCATATTTAATGGAATTCACAAATAACCCTTTTGAGATTAAAACAATTGAATCTGAATTAACTGAAGATAACAACCAACTAATTCTTTCAAAAAAATCCGAAGCATTAATTAATATGGACCAACATACTTTATATGCATATTATAACAAAATAGGTGAAGCAATTAAAAACTACAAACAAATCGTACTTTTTGGCCCAACTGATGCAAAAATCGAACTATTTGATGTTTTAAGCGAAGACCACCGTTTTGTAAAAATAAAAGTTGAAATAAAAGAAACGGACAAAATGAGCGTAAATCAGCAGCATGACTTTATCAATAAATATTTTGCCGAAAATTAGCATCTCAATAAATATACTAAGTATATTTTAAAATCAATATGTAGAATTAGGACTCCAAAATTGATTAAAAAAAAGGACTACTTATTTCGTTCTCAAAACAAAACTGTGAAAAATACAAATTTATTCACAAATTATGCAACACGAATTATTTAGATAATAGAGACATTTGCTCCAATGTAAGTGCAATATAGCATTAATTTAAAAATTAAAATAATGGATAAAGAAAAATCAATTTCCGTATTAAATTCATTTATTATAATTAATAATGCCCGAATCAAAAGATATAAAAAGGCTTCAAAAGATACCAAAAAATCGTATTTAAAAAAAGTATTTAGCAATTTTCAAATAACAAGTCAGCGATGTAAAACTGAACTTAAAAAAGAAATTATAAAGTTAGGTGGAATTCCAGTTGAAGACAGAAGTAATAAAGGATCTCTTAATAATTTTTGGTTTAACCTTAAAAACATATTTATTTATAAGGATTTAAACGACGTCATATATTCCTGTGAAAGAAATGAAACTATTGTAATGCAATCCTACTATGAAGCGATTTATAACAATTTTGGATCTCTTTCCATGAAGCAACAAGTAATGCTTAATAATCAATATTTACTTATAAATGTTGATCATGATAAAATGAAGTCTTTCAAAAGTGCTTTTTAAAGCAACACAAAATTTATTCTCAAGATAAAACAATCAAATATTATACAAAATTACTGAACGTACTAATTATTAATCTTTATAAAATATGAAGCTTTGACCGTTTATCTAAAAAATGTATTCAATGATGTGGGTAATGTAACATTATTTACAACAAAGTTTTTTAAAGAGGTTTTCTCTCCCCCATATGAATTCAAAGAATTCTTGAAACAATGTTATATTATAGGGTACAAATCGATTCCCTTAGTAGCTATAACAGGTTTTATAATGGGATTAGTACTAACTCTTCAATCTCGCCCTACCCTAGCTAAATTTGGTGCCGAATCTTGGTTACCGGGCATGGTGGCACTTTCATTGATTAGAGAAATTGCGCCCGTTATCACCGCGTTGATTTGTGCTGGTAAAATTTCATCCGGAATAGGTGCTGAGCTGGGCTCCATGAAAGTAACGGAACAAATAGATGCGATGGAAGTAGCCGCAATTAATCCGTTCAAATACCTAGTGGTGACTAGAATTCTAGCTACAACACTTATGGTTCCACTACTAGTAATATTTGCTGATGGAATTGGTATGCTCGGTGGGTATATTGGTATAAACATGCATGGAGACGTAAGCCTTTTTCGTTATATCTCTAAAGTCTTTGATTCCCTTGCATTCATAGATATAATCCCGGCGACCATAAAAACATTCTTTTTCGGTTTTTTTATTGGAATGATTGGTTGTTACAAAGGATTCAATGCTGAAAATGGAACGGCAAGTGTGGGCCAAGCTGCAAATTCAGCCGTTGTAACAGCATCGCTTACTATTTTCATCATCGACATGTTAGCCGTTCAATTAACTGATTTACTTTTTTAAAATGGAACAAGAAGCAACAACTATACTTCCTCAAGTTACTATTGAAGAAAAAGTACCTGTTATAGAAATTAAAGGACTTGTGAAGACCTTTGGCGAAAACAATCATGTTCTAAAAGGTGTTAGCCTTTCTCTAAATAAAGGAGAAGATCTGGTAATATTAGGAAGATCTGGTTCTGGGAAGTCAATAACAATAAAATGTATCGTGGGACTAGTTCTACCCGATGAAGGCGAGATCAAAGTGTTTGGCCAAAATGTATTAAACTTGGCCACTCATCAACTTAATAAAGTTCGAATTAGAATTGGATTCTTATTTCAAAATTCCGCTTTATATGATTCGATGACCGTTAAACAAAATCTGGCATTCACCTTAAAACGTCATGCTTCTGATTTAACATCTCAAGAAATAGAAACGCAGATTAACGCAGTCTTAGAAAGCGTAGGTTTGGCTGAAGCCATAAATAAAATGCCCTCAGAATTATCAGGAGGAATGCGCAAAAGAATTGCTCTTGCCCGTACCCTTATTTTAAAACCTGAGATTATACTTTACGATGAACCTACTACCGGTCTCGATACGATTACATCAAGAGAAATAAGCGAGTTAATTTTGGATCTTAAGAAAAAGAACAACACTTCTTCCATTATTATCACACATGATATGGCTTGTGCAAAACTTACGGCAGACCGCATTATGATTCTCAAGGATGGAGTAATCCATGCGGAAGGCAGTTATCAAGAATTAGAAGAGAGTGAAGATCAATGGGTCCGCTCCTTTTTTATATAATTATTTAATTTAAGAAGTTAGTTATGAACAGCAAATCAGGGAACACTTGGAAATTAGGAATGTTTGTTATAATAGGATTAGTAGCGTTTACCTCCACCATATATTTTGTTGGAAAACAGAAAAACATGTTTGGCTCTACCTTTCGATTAAATTCAAATTTCAAGAATGTTAGCGGATTGGAAATTGGAAACAATGTACTTTTTTCCGGTATAAATGTGGGTACGGTAAGTGAAATACAATTAGTAACAGATACTTCAGTAGTAGTTCGATTATTAATTAAAAAAGAGGTGCAGCAGTTCATTAAGAGCGATGCTGTTGCCAGTATTGGATCAGATGGCTTAATGGGAGATAAAGTTCTTACCATATCTCCAGGTACTAATTCGAAGACTATAGTAAAAGATAATGCAACCATAAAATCAATCCAAGCTATTGAAATGGACGAAATTATGAGAAGTATTAAAGTGAGTATGGACAATGCAAGTATCATCACTAATGAACTTGCGGAATTCACTTATAAAATGAATAATGGAAACGGTGCTTTATCAAAACTAATCACTGATGAAAAATTTGCAAACAGTCTAACAAAAACACTAACTAACCTTCAAACAGGGTCTAAAGGACTAAGTGAAAATATGGAAGCGGCAAAACATAATTTTTTATTGAAAGGCTATTTTAATAAAAAGAAAAAAGCGGAAGAGAAGAGACTTGAAGAGCTAGCAAAAGCAAAGGAATTAAAAGAAAAAAATGAAGTGGTAAAATAACATTAAAATATTCTTTACTAACTGTATTTCATTCCTTAACAATCTTACAACTCAAAGCTACAAGCCATAAGAAAACCCTTGCCATTATTCTTTATTTGTACATTTAACACGTAAATAATGAAACTAAATACTAAAATCGTATAACACACCGTTGAGGTAATAGCTTCACCTTTACATAATTAATAAATGTTTAAAGTTAATCCCTAAAGAATAAAAAAATGAAAAAATTAAATGTAATTCTATCTCTTATCATGTTTGGGTTCCTATTGAACTCATGTAATAATGATAATGCACAAGCAAGCTATCCGTATTCAGTAAGTATGACTGATGCGCCAGGGCCTTATCAACAAGTGAATGTAGATGTTATCGGTGTCGAAATTAAAGGTGAAGGATCAGAAACTGTAACATTGAATGTGATTCCTGGTATCTATGACCTACTTAAATTATCGAATGGAGTGGAAAAACTTATTGCGACGGATACCTTAGAAATATCGAAAATATCGCAAATAAGACTTATTTTAGGAACAAGAAACACTGTGGTTCTAGACGATATGACTTATCCATTGAGCACTCCAAGTGCAGAGCAGTCTGGATTGAAACTTCAGGTGCATCAAACATTGCAAGAAGGTATAATGTATCATGTACTTCTTGATTTTGATGCTAACAAGTCAATCGTTAAGTTAGGTAATGGAGGCTATAAATTGAAACCTGTTATTAGAACAGTTGAATCTGCAATAAGTGGAGCCATCAAAGGTACTATTACGCCTGTTGGAACATTAGCCGTTGCAACTGCAACTAACGTTGTTACTTTGGAAACATATTCTACGAATGTAAATGTTGAAGGGAAATTTCTGGTAATGGGTCTTCCTGCAGGAAAATACTCTTTAACCATTACGCCAGATATCACTATCGTACCTGCCTTAAAAGAAGTTAAAGTTGACAATATTGATGTAGAAATAGGACAAGCAAAAATCATTGCAGCAATAAGTTTGTTGTAGACAACACAAAAAAAATATTTCAAACACCTCCATTTTTCACTAAAATGGAGGTGTTTTTTTTTGTGCCCTTTTTTAATGATTCCATTCTATAAAAATCCTCTTTACCACTTTCTTTTTTCAAAAATAAGTGAATCATATAACTTCTTATAAAAGTTATATAACACAATTAAACTCATAAGTGCTCACCTTTGCATTATACTGAATATAGAATATAAATTACATTGAAATGCAAAAGAAAGATCTCAAAGAGACATGGGAAGAACAAAAGGAACATCTAAAGCAAAAATTTGCTGCTTTGACTGATACTAATGTATTATTTCTCGAAGGTAAAGAAGAAGAAATGATCGCAAAGCTTCAACTTAAATTTGGTAAAACAAGACAAGAATTATACAAAATTATTAATGGTCTTTAAAACGGGCTCAAAACTAATAAAGTAGAGTTAACAATTTCAAATGGTACATGTTGACAAAACAGGTTTATAATTATAAATCACTATACAGCAATTACCTAACCGTAAATAATGTAACATTTATCAAAAGTTATATAAGAACTTCCTTTATTATGTTTCCGATATTTGTAACACAATAAGTTCAATAGAAATTCAAATTAAAAACAAACAAAATGAAAAAAACAAAACAACTTACGTTAGCTACTTTTTTACTAACATGCTTTGCATTTAATGCATCAAATGCGCAAGACATAAAATCAAGTACTCCAGCATTTGGATTTAAAGGTGGTCTTAACTTTTCCAACCTTTACACTGATAACGTAGATGATAATAATATATTAACAGGTTTTAATGCAGGTTTATATGCTAAGTTCCCGATTTCAAATTCTGTTTCCATACAGCCTGAAATCTCTTATACAACTAAAGGTGCTGAACTTACCTATAATAATGCTTTTGCAACTGGAACAGCAACATTCAAAACAAACTATATTGAAGTTCCTGTACTACTAGTTTTTAATCTTACAGATGCATTTAACGTACATGTAGGTCCGTATGCAGCTTATATGGTAAGCGGTAAAACAACAAACGATTCAAACCTGTTTACCTCTGAAACTCAATTAGACACTAATGATTTCAAAAGGTTTGACGCTGGTCTTTCTGGAGGTCTAGGTATTGATTTAGAAGTAGTAAATTTTGGAGTAAGATACAATTACGGTTTAACAAAAGTATTCAAAGAAGGAAGCTTTGGGGATTCAGATGCTAAAAACAGTGTATTTAATGTATATGTTGGTCTTAGACTAAACTAAAAACAAAATTGGGCTTCTACTATAGAGCCTCAAGTATTAAAAATAATAACTAATCCATAAAAATAGAAATCATGAGCAATCTACTTTACACATTAGCAGTAATTTTAATCATTTTTTGGGCAATCGGATTCTTCGCATTTAGCGCGGGCGGAATCATACATGTTTTACTAGTTATTGCAGTAATTGCAGTATTATTAAGACTTATCCAAGGAAGAAGGTTATAGAATAAGTATATTTTAAAATAATAAAAAAAACAAACATGAAAACAGATAAAGTAATATTAGGAGTTTTAGGTGGTCTTGCAGCAGGTGCAATAATGGGAATATTATTTGCTCCTGAAAAAGGAAAAAAAACAAGAAAGAAAATTAAAAACGTAAGCAACGATTACAAAGACGAACTAAAAGATAAGTTTGATTCTGCATTAGAAACACTTTCAAAAAAATATGATGTTCTTAAAGAAGAAGGACAAGGTTATTTTGCGGAAGGAAAATCTAAGTTTGAGAAAACTAAAAAAGATATTGAAAATCTGAATATCTAATACTAAAGTTTTTAAACTTTAATTGCTTAAAAATAAAATTATGAGTAGCAAAGCAACAACAATAGAAATTCTTTTCGAAAAAGTAGAAGACTACACGCGTACAACTGTAGAATTGGCAAAACTAAAAGTTATTGACACTTCAGCAGATGTTGCATCTTCATTGATCTCTCGATTAACAGTTGCTATTGTTTTTGCTATGTTTATTCTTCTTCTAAACTTTGGTCTTTCGTTTTGGATTGGTGAACTCCTAGGGAATTTTTATTTCGGCTTCTTCATAATGGCCTTTCTCTACTTAATCCTATCGATTGTATTATATTCTTATAAAGATCAATGGATTAAAATGCCTGTCAGTAATTTTATTATTACCAAAATGCTAAAAAATAAATAGCATGAAAAAAAGTAACGCTACAGAAAATTTGAGCCAAATGATCTTACTATTAGAACAAAAAAAGGCTGCCGAATTCGCATCATTACATGAACACTATATTGTCATAAGTGAAAGCGTAAAGCCTTTAAATCTTCTTAAGGGTGCTTTAAACAAAATGACAAGCTCTCCAGATTTAAGACACAATATACTTAATACTGCAATAGGTTTATCTACTGGATATATCTCAAAGAAGTTATTGTTAGGATCAACTCACAATCCAATAAAAAGAGTACTAGGTACCGTATTCCAGTTTGTAGTAACAAATTTAGTTGCTAAACGTATTGATCTTTAGAAATCAATACTTCTTAAATAAAAAATTAACATTATATTTTAAATAAGTCAATTTACTTATCATGATTAGAATAATACTGCTGATTTATATTCTTTCTAGAAAGTGACCCGAAATAATAGCATCCGGTAATCCTTTAAGTTTAATCATCATTTTTTTCAACAATTTCAATTAGGGAGCCATGGACAGCAAAATATTAAACGAAGAGTTAATTATCATTAAGAAAGAACTCGCATTTCAAAATCAAGAAAAGGAAAAAAGAGCCGCTGAGTTATTTATTGCCAACACCGAACTTCTTTTCCAAAATGAAGAAAAGGAAAAAAGAGCACAAGAGTTACTAATAGCTAACATAGAACTCAAAAGAGCCCAAGAATATCAAAAGGAATACATTGAAGGAATAGAGATGATGATATATATGACCTCTCATCAAATAAGACAACCGATTGTTAACATTCTAGGCTTATCCCAATTAGTTGACTTTTCAACAGATACTAAGGTAGATCTTAAACAAACTTTAGATCATATAAAAACATCTGCCCAATCCCTTGATGAATTAACTAAAGAACTCAATAGCTATATTTTAGACCTGAGACAAAAAGCAAAAAATAGGCTCATCTAAACTATTATATTACCTAGGCTGCTAAACTTCTAAAATAGAACATTAGCTTCCCCTTTCATTATTCCAATCATAAGCAACGGACAGTCCTTGTCCTAAACCCTGTTTTTTAAGATATCCTTTTCTTAAAAAAAACTCAACCCTTTTTTATTGATAGTAATACGGCTTTTTTTTAATTTGAGTTCAATAAAATATGCCAAATAACGCGCCATTAACAGTTTTTATTTTGCAACTTATTGATTTAAAACGAATTGTTTTTGTTCTTAACATTTTAAATAAGTGAATTATACAAGGATACACTTTAATAGTATAACACTTCTACAAGCTATTAAACTAACCTTTACTTAAAAATTAATTAATCCCTAAAACTTAATAAAATGAAAACTAAAAATGTACTATTAACCTTTGCAATACTATTTATTGCTTTAATTTCAGGTTGTGCGAAAGACGATTTCGTAGAAATCGATGGACTTTGTCCCGAAGTGCTAAGTACTACTCCGTTAAATGCAGCTACTAATGTTCCTTTGGATCAATTGATTACAGCAACTTTTAATGAAGATATGAATACTGAAACTATAAATCAGTCTTCTTTTACTTTAAGCGGTACTTCACAGATAGCTGGTGTAATTACCTACTCAGGTAAAACAGCAACCTTTAAACCATCTGCTTTACTTTCTCCTAACACAACGTATACTGCTACAATAAAAAGAACAGTAAAAGACCTTACAGGTAACGCTTTACAAACAGAAAAAATTTGGACGTTTAGTACTGGTTTAACAGTTACTCCAATGGTTGCGTCAACTGACCCAGCAAATAACGAGAATAACGTAGTTTTAAATAAATTAGTAAGTGTGACTTTCAATATGCCAATGAAAGCTAGTACTATTACTGGAACCACCTATACTTTAAAACAAGGAAATACTGCCATTGCAGGAACTGTAACATATAGCGGAACAACAGCTGTATTTACTCCTACATTACCATTAGCTGCAAATACAGTCTATACAGCAACTGTTTCAGCAGCTGTAACAAATCTAGACAACACACCTTTGCCAAGTGACTATGAGTGGAAATTTACAACTGGAACTATAGTAGCCCCAACAGTAACTTCTACAGATCCTATCAGTAATGCGACAGGTGTTGCACTTAATAAAACGATTACTGCTAACTTTAGTATGGTAATGGATCCATTAACGATCAATGCTACTAATTTCACATTGAAACAAGGTACAACAGCTATCACGGGAGTTGTAACTTACTCAGGAACTACTGCTTCATTCAAACCAACAAACGCTTTAGTAGAAGGTAAAGTATATACAGCAACCATTACAACTGCTGCAAAAAATGCTGCCGGAGTACCTTTAGCAAATAACTATGTATGGAACTTCACTACATTGTCGGCAACAGTTGTCCCTGCGCCTTCAGGTTTATTCTTCGGAGTTTTTGGAGGAAATGCAGGAATTACAAATCAAGGACTAAATACCAGAGTTAACGGAGCAATAGGTACAACTGCTGCATCGTCTTTAGTAACTGGTTTCACCGATACTATGGCATCTCCTTTTGAAGTATATACTATTACTCCTCTTAATAATGGGTTAGTTAATGGTGGTATTTTTACCGATGCTCCTGCACCAGGAAATGCTACAAAAGCAGCCAAAGCTCTAGAAGGATTAAATGCAGCAAGAGATCTTTATAACAGTATTTCTCCAGCTAACAAACCAGGCGGTAGCGATCAAGGTTCAGGAGAACTTGGAGCATTAACTTTAGCGCCAGGTGTTTATAAATCAGCAAGTGGTACTTACAAAATTACAAATGGTGATTTAACATTAGATGCTCAAGGTAATGAAAATGCGACTTGGTATTTCCAATCAGCATCTTCATTAACAGTAGGTTCTCCAGCAGCATCTAGAAGTGTTAAATTAATAAATGGTGCAAAAGCAAACAATGTTTACTGGTACGTAGGTAGTCAAGCAGTTATCAACTACGCCGGTGGTGGTGTAATGGTTGGAAATGTTATTGCAAATAATGGTGTGACATTGTCAGCACCTGCAAACAGCACTACTCTACCTGGTGCAGAAACAGTATTAAACGGAAGAGCTATTTCATTAGTATCTTCAGTAACTATGGTTAATACCATTATTAACGTTCCTGCTAACTAAGTAATACCCCAAGTTTTACATATCCCGTCTCAGGGCGGGATATATTTAAATAAAACCTAATAATAAAAAAAATGAAATCAAAAACTTTTTATACAGAGAAACCATCTAATGCATGGTCTCCTACTCATCTTACCATCAAAAGCGTCGGAATAATAGCTTTAGCTTGGTTAAGTTTTCAAACAACTGCTCAAGCGCAGGAAACTATCGCAGTTAAATATGCAAAGCCTTCATGGTACTTTGGTGTAGCTGGTGGAGCTAATTTTAATTTTTACCGTGGTTCAACACAACAAATGAATGCAAGTTTTACGTCGCCAAAGACATTTCATGATGGATTTGGAGCGGGACTTTTCATTGCACCGCTTTTAGAATATCGCCCTGCCGATTCAAGATGGGGTGTTATGTTACAAGCTGGTTACGATAGCCGTAAAGGTGATTTTGATCAAGTAACTACTGTATGCGACTGTCCAGCTGATTTATCAACTGACTTAAGTTATATTACAGTGGAACCAAGTTTACGTTTTGCTCCTTTTAAATCTAATTTTTATTTATATGGTGGTCCACGTTTAGCTTTCAACTTGGATAAATCATTTACATACCAATTAGGGATCAACCCAGCGTATCCAGATCAAGAAGCTACTCCTGCAGTAACAGGTGATTTTGATAAAATCGAAAAAACAATTGTTTCTATGCAAATTGGAGCAGGTTATGATATTCCTCTTTCAACAGATGCAAACAAAACACAATTTGTATTGTCTCCTTTTGTTTCTTTCCAACCTTATTTTGGTCAAAACCCACGTTCAACAGAAACATGGAACAATACGACTGTAAGAGCAGGTGTTGCACTTAAATTTGGACAAGGAAAAAACATTCAAGAAGCTACTGATATTAAAGCTGATAAAGAAGTTTCGTTTTCTGTAGATTCTCCTAGTAATGTTCCTGGAGATCTTAGACTTACTGAGATATTTCCACTTAGAAACTATGTGTATTTTAACAATGGATCAAGTGAAATACCTAGCCGTTATGTTTTATTGAATAAAGATCAGGTAAAAGATTTCAAAGAAGACCAATTGGAAGTTTTTGCTCCAAAAAATTTATCAGATCGTTCAAAAAGACAAATGACTGTTTATTATAATATTTTAAACATTCTTGGTGACCGCATGCAGAAAAATCCAAATGCAACTATTTCTTTGGTAGGTTCATCAGAACAAGGACCAGCAGATGGTTTAGCAATGTCAGAATCAATTAAAACATATTTAGTTGATGTATTTGCAATCAATCCTACAAGAATAAGTACTAAAGGTCAATCTAAACCAAATATTCCATCAGAACAACCAGGTGGAACACTTGAATTAGGACTTCTTCGTGAAGGAGACCGCAGAGTATCTATCGAAAGTAATTCTCCATCTTTATTAATGGAATTTCAAAGTGGTGCTGGTGCTCAATTGAAACCAGTAAAAATTGTTCCATCTCAAGAAGCTCCTGCTTCAAGTTATGTAACTTTCAATAATAAAGGTGCTGGTGAAGCTTTATCTACGTGGTCATTACAAATTACTGACGAACAAGGTAAAACACAAGCTTTCGGACCTTATACTGAAGACGAAGTTCGTATTCCTGGAAAAGCAATTTTAGGAAGTCGTCCAGAAGGGGATTTCAAAGTAAAAATGATAGGTCAAACTAAAAGTGGCGCTGTTGTAGAGAATGAAGCTCCTGTACACGTCGTACTTTGGACACCAGCTAAAACAGAAGAAGGACTTAGATACAGCATTATTTATGAATTTAATAAATCAAAAGCTATTTCAATCTATGAAAAATATTTAACTGATGTAATTACGCCAAAAATTCCAGTTGGAGCAACAGTACTAGTTCATGGTCATACTGACGTTATTGGTGGAGAAGATCACAATAGAGATTTATCATTAGCTCGTGCAAACGATGTGAAAAATATAATTGAAAGTGCACTATCTAAAGCTAACAGAAAAGATGTGAAATTTGAATTAAATGGGTTTGGAGAGGATGAAAGCAAATCTCCTTTTGAAAACAAAACTCCAGAAGAACGTTCTTATAACAGAACTGTTATTATTGATATTGTACCAGTAAAATAATAGGTCAATGTAACAACAAACGTATTTTTTAAATTTAAAAAAGAGGATAGAAACTTAACAGTCTATCCTCTTTTTTTGTTTAATTTTTATAATCCCTGCAATTCTACTACTGTCAAAATCAATTCCATATTCATTTTAACCCCTTAATCCAATAAATATAATTATCTTTATAACAACAACTTAACCGTAAAAAAAGATGAGAAACCAACAATTATTCATTCCCGAAAAAATTGGCTCTATAGAATTAAAAAATCGGATTGTCATGGCACCTATGACCCGATGCAGAGCTATAAAAAATGTTCCCAATGAGTTGATGATTGAATACTATAGGCAACGATCTAGCGCTGGTTTAATCATTACCGAAGGTACATCGCCCTCTCTAAATGGACTTGGATATGCAAGAATCCCGGGGATATTTAAACAACGACAAGTGACTGGCTGGAAAGAAATAACCAAAGCAGTACATAAAAACGGAGGTAAAATCGTTGTTCAGTTAATGCACTCTGGGAGAATAAGTCATCCATTGAATATGCCTGAAGGAAGTGAAATATTTGCCCCTTCAGCTGTTAAAGCTGACGGACAGATGTGGACCGATTTAAAAGAATTACAAGATTTTGTCGTGCCAAAAGAAATGAGCTTACAAGATATTATGCACGCAAAGACTGAATATGTGTGCGCTGCAGAAAATGCCCTGTTTGCAGGATTCGATGGAGTTGAATTACATGGGGCCAACGGATACTTACTGGAAGAATTCCTATCACCAATAAGTAATATCAGGACCGATGAATATGGTGGGAGCATTGAAAACCGATGCCGATTTGTAATCGAAGTAGTAACTGCCGTTGCTGAAGCCATTGGAAAAGACAAAACAGGAATTCGTTTATCTCCCTATGGTGTAGCCAGTGATATGCCACATTATCCAGAAATAGACGATACCTATGATTATCTATCAAAAGAACTGAATAAAATTGGTATCGCTTATATCCATCTTGTAGATCATTCTGCCATGGGAGCGCCTCCCGTACCAATGGAAATAAAAAAAACAATTAGGAAAAACTTTAGAAATGCGCTAATTCTTTGTGGTGGCTATAATCAAGAAACTGCAGAAGTTGCTATTGCAAGTGGACTCGCTGATCTGGTAGCCTTTGGAAGACCATTTATAAATAACCCAGATCTTGTGGAACGATTTAAAAATAACTGGCCACTTTCACAAAATCTTAATGCCGATTTATTCTATACCGCTGATGAAAAAGGATATACTGATTATCCACTCTATAGACCATAATTCAATATATATTTTCGAATTGAAGAATGTTATTTCATAAAACACAATTTAAAAATGGAAAATATAGACCAATTACTTGAGTTATTAGGAGAGGAAGAAGAGTTTTTGCTAAACCATGTTTGCAAAAGAATTACTAAAGACCAAATTCATTTGCCCCATTCAGATTTCACAGATACTTTTTTGCAAAGCAATCGAAACGGACAAACTATTAGAAGCTTAACACAGATTTACAATCATGGCAGACTATCCGCTACAGGATATCTATCAATTTTACCAGTAGACCAAGGGATTGAGCATACTGCCGGAAGTTCGTTTGCTCCAAACACAATGTACTTCGATCCTGAAAACATTGTAAAACTAGCAATTGAGGCAGGTTGCAATGCTATAGCTTCTACGATGGGTGGCTTAGCACTACTTTCCAGAAAATATGCCCATAAGATTCCCTTTATTGTAAAAATCAATCACAACGAATTACTAACTTATCCTAAAAAATACGACCAAATAATGTTTGGGAGCGTAAAAGACGCTTGGAATATGGGTGCTGTAGCAGTAGGCGCAACAGTATATTTCGGTTCAGCCGAATCGAATCGACAAATAATAGAAGTTTCAAAAGCATTTGAAGAGGCCCATAATTTAGGAATGGCTACAATTCTATGGTGTTACGCTAGAAATAATGCATTTGTAAAAGACAATGTTGATTATAACTCAGCAGCCGACATAACAGCTCAAGCAAATTATTTAGGAGTATCCCTGCAAGCGGATATAATTAAACAAAAAATGCCCATAAATAACGGCGGATTTACAGCAATTGAGTTTGCAAAAACGGACCCACAAATGTACACAAAGTTAACTAGTGACCATCCAATAGACTTATGCAGGTATCAAGTTCTGAATTGTTACGCTGGACGAATTGCGATGATCAACTCTGGCGGAGAATCAAAAGGGGCAAGCGATTTTAAAGCGGCGGTAAAATCTGCTGTAATAAACAAACGGGCTGGTGGATCTGGGATAATTATGGGAAGAAAAGCTTTTCAACGCCCTTTTACTGATGG
The DNA here is from genome assembly GCF_963974175.1 of uncultured Flavobacterium sp. GTDB lineage: Bacteria > Bacteroidota > Bacteroidia > Flavobacteriales > Flavobacteriaceae > Flavobacterium. The sequence continues at coordinate 40,644 of NZ_CAXBBR010000007.1, read as the reverse complement.
AGTAAAAATTATAAATGCAGTCCAAGACATATATCTTGCAAAAGCGATCTCTATCGCTTAGTACGTATACGAAAGTATACGACGATCCTAAAATTTAACTTTTTAGAAAATAAACAATCTATTTCCTATATATTTTAAAAATAAAGTACTTTGAATTAAAAAATTCATTATTTTTATTCTTCTTTTTTTATAAATTATGACTGAAAACGAAAAAACCATAACTAAATTTTACGATGCTTTTGCTGATGGCGATGCTTCAAAAATGTGCGCTTGTTACCATCCTAATATTGAATTTAGAGATCCAATCTTCGGTTCTTTGAAAGGAAATGATGTATGTAGCATGTGGAAGATGCTAATGACAAAGAGTAATGGAAATGTGAAAATTAAGTTTTCAGAAGTAAAAGCCAATGACTATCAAGGGTCTGCTGTTTGGGAAGCCACATATAATTTTAGCAAAAATAATCGAGAGGTGATAAACCGTATTAGAGCGGAGTTCTTTTTTAAAGATGGTCTAATTATTAGACATACTGATGATTTTGATATATGGAAATGGTCAAAGCAGGCATTAGGAATTCCGGGGCATCTATTGGGCTGGACTGGTTACATGCAAAAGAAAATAAATGAAAACGCACTACACTCTCTCAAAAAGTATCAAAAAACTACTGCATGATACTTCAAACTTTAAAGACAATTTTCAAGCGAGATTTAAATCGACTAAAACAAGAAATTGAACTATATCAAAACGAAAGTCAAATCTGGACAATTCAAAAAGGAATAACTAATTCTGCCGGAAACCTCTGTTTGCATGTAGTAGGAAATCTAAACACCTACATCGGCGCGACTTTTGGAAACACCAATTATACTAGGAATCGAGAATTGGAATTTTCATTAAAAGATATTCCAAAAATGGAACTGATCCGTAAAATTGAGGAGACTAGTATTGTAGTAGACCGTTCGCTCGATAAACTAACTGAAAAGGAATTACTAATGGAATTTCCTCTTTTGGTTTTTGAAACAACAACATCAACCGAATTCATGTTGATTCATCTCACTACTCACCTCACCTATCATCTTGGTCAAATAAATTACCACAGACGACTATTGGAAGAATCAAGTCAATAATTAATTACTACTTTTCTATTTCTTCCGATGTAGCAAAATAAAAAAACATAACTAATTAAAAATCAATTAATTTATGTTCTATCAGTTATTCAAGTAATATTATAGAGGAAGGAATTAGTAATCTTATTTGGCATTTTATCACAAATGCCTATATTGCGGAGCAAAATGAAATAAATTCAAATACTATACAATGAAAAAGGTATTACATCCAAAATTAAATGAGTTACAGGCGACGGCTATTTGCGGAAATGACATTAGCTCTTCATGTCTTTATGTTTCAGCCCTTACCATTATGTATGCTGGACAGTATGCGTGGATTTCATTATTATTTGTAGCTGTTGTTCTATTTTTATTCAGAAAAATATACGGTGAAGTCGTTGGAGCTTTACCTTTAAATGGAGGTGCATACAACGTACTTTTAAATACGTCTTCAAAAAGACTTGCTTCTGTAGCAGCGACATTAACCGTATTGTCTTATATGGCCACTGCTGTAATTTCTGCCTCAGAAGGTATGCATTACCTACATAATATAGCACCCGGAATTAACATTACAATAGCCACGGTTATAATATTATTGATTTTTACAGGACTAGCCATTATAGGAATAGGAGAATCTGCAATTGTCGCAGTAGTGATTTTCATCACCCACTTAACGACTCTAAGCTTGTTAGTTATAGCTTCAGTTTGGTTCATTTTTATGAACGGATTGGAAGTTTTCAACCTGAACTGGAGCCTTCCAATTACTTCCGGCACCATTGTCAACGCTTTGTTTTTAGGTTTTTCTGCAGCGATGTTAGGAATTTCTGGTTTTGAAAGTTCAGCGAATTTTGTTGAAGAACAAGAACAAGGCGTTTTTCCAAAAACGCTTCGTAATATGTGGGCAATTGTTAGTTTTTTCAACCCTGTAATAGCTTTATTGCTTATTTGCATCATTCCTTTGGCACAAGTAGGTGAACACCAAGAGTCACTTTTAGCACATTTAGGAGCTACTACTGGAGGTTCATGGTTGGCATATTTAATTTCCATTGATGCAGTTCTAGTATTATGTGGTGCTGTTTTGACCTCATTTGTAGGGGTTTCGGGATTGTTGAACCGTATGACATTAGATAGGATTTTACCAAATTACTTTTTAAAACAAAATAATAGAGGATCAAATTACCGAATTATCATTAGCTTCTTAATCCTTTGTATCTCGGTATTATTAGTAACAAAAGGGGATATCATTGCACTTGCTGGAGTATATACTTTTTCCTTTTTGGCAGTAATGGGATTGTTTGGAATCGGAAATCTACTATTGAAATTCAAAAGAAAAAAATTACCAAGACCAGAAAAAGCTCGTGGTATTTCAGTTGTAATTGCAGTTGCATTAATCATTGCCGCCTTTATTGGAAATATACAATTGAATATCGATTCATTTTATACCTTTTTACAATATTTAGTTCCAGCGTTTGGTTTTGTCGCCATTATGCTTAACCGCTCACTATTAATCAAGCTTTTAATAGATGCTTTAGAATATTTTTACAAACCTTTACGTAAAATGGTCATCTTTACTAACCGCTATTTGTTAAAAATGAACCTAAAAATTGAGTCACAAGAATTTGTATTTTTTACTAAAGGGGACGATGTAGCAATCATTAATAAAGTAATGCAATATGTTCAAAACAATGAAACGACAAAGAAATTAAAAATCGTAAACATCAACAAAGATCACGACAATAATGAATTGTTAATCTCTGATTTGAAAGTATTAGATAGAGCATATCCGGAAATCGATATCGAATTCATTGAGTTAGAGGGCGTTTTTGGTCCAGAAATAATTGACACTTTGTCTAATAAATGGAACATTCCAAAAAACTTTATGTTTATTGGCTCCCCTGGAGATCGCTTCTCATATAGAGTTGCTGAATTAGGCGGTGTTCGATTAATTATGTAACTTTAGTCTGCTCTAGTATGAATTCCTGAGATTAATAGACTGTAAAAACATAAAATACATGAAGGAAATAATTGACTATACTCTTTTTCAAGACGGTGGTTTTAGCATTAAGGTTATTAGTATAATAAAGCTGATTGTTTTTGTAATCGTAGTCCTATTGGTATTAAAACTTATCAGAAAAGCGATTTATAAAGTCGAAAAAATTGATGTAGCCAAAAAATATTCTATTTATAGGTTAGTTCGATATTTGATTATTCTATTATCAATTATTGCCGGATTACAATTATTCGGTTTTAATTTATCAGTGCTTGTAGCTGGATCAGCAGCTCTTTTAGTCGGAATTGGTTTAGGGCTTCAGAATCTTTTTAGTGATTTTATTTCTGGAATTTTACTACTCCTTGATTCCTCTGTAAAAGTCAATGATGTTATTGAGTTAAACGGAATGGTTTGTACTGTGCAAGAAATTAATTTACGAACAACGACGGTTCTAACCAGAGACGATAAGTATATTATTTTACCTAATTCTGATTTAACTAAAAATCAATTAATCAACTGGACTCATAATGATCTTGCATCGCGATTTGAAGTAACAGTGGGCGTTGACTATTCGTCCGATGTTAAGCAGGTAATGCAAATATTAAAACAAGCTGTGGATAATCAAAATAGCGTTTTAAAACAGCCAAGTCCATTTATTCGTTTCACCGACTTTGGTGATTCATCATTAAATTTTTCAATAATTTTTTGGTCGGAGGAATTGTTTCGAGTTGAAAACATCAAGAGCGAATTGAGAATAAAGATATTTGAATTGTTTAAAAATAATAACATTACCATCCCTTTCCCCCAACGCGTTGTTCACATTAATAAATAACAAATGGAAGAGCAAATCCAAGAATATCTCTACAATCCTACAGTTGGTAAAATTGTAAGCTTTTTTATTGGCATCGCAGTAATTTGGATGTTAATAAAAGCAATTCAAAAGAACCTTTTTTCGAAAATTAAAGACAATAACAATCGCTATAAGGCTAAGAAATTCAGTACTTTCATTGGTTATTTTTTAACAATAATTCTTTTAACGGTCATCTTCAGCGATAAACTCGGAAACTTAACCGTAGCCTTAGGGGTTGCAGGAGCGGGTATTGCTTTTGCGCTACAAGAAGTAATCGCTTCATTTGCTGGTTGGTTAGCTATTATGTTTGGCGGTTTTTATAATACAGGCGATCGCGTTCAGCTTGGCGGAATTAAAGGCGACGTCATGGACATTGGAGTACTAAGAACTACGATAATGGAAACGGGACAATGGGTTGACGGTGATCTTTATAATGGACGAATTGTTTTAATTGCTAACAGTTATGTTTTTAAGGAGCCGGTATTTAACTATTCAGGTGATTTTCCTTTTTTGTGGGATGAAATAAAAATTCCAATTCAGTATGGCAGCGATTATGAAAAAGCCAAAGAAATTATTCTAAAAGCGGGAGTTGACGTAGCGGGAGACTTAACTGTGAGGTCCAAACAAAAATGGACTTCCTTACAAAACAAATACCGTTTAGAAGACGCACAGACCGAACCAATGATTTCCTTAATTGCTAATGATAACTGGGCTGAATATACCCTTCGTTATGTAGTAGGTTATAAAAGAAGAAGATTTACAAAATCAGAATTGTTTACAAAAATCTTAACTGAAATTGAAAAAACAAACGGAGCCGTAAAAATGGCTTCTGCGACATTCCAATTAGTTCAGGCTCCAGACTTTAATGTTAATATCAAAAAATAAAAATGGATCTATTTCATCTTTTTTCAATACTTATAGTATTGTCAGCAGGCTTCGCTTATATCAATTTTAGAATTTTAAAGTTACCAAATGCTATCGGACTAATGTTGGTTTCTTTAATTTTTTCTTTCATAATACTAATTCTCGGGTATTACTTTCCCGCGTTTAAAGAGAGTATCGCGATAAAAATGGACAATATTAATTTTAGCGAATTATTGCTAGAAGGAATGTTAAGTTTCATGCTATTTGCAGGAGCAATTCATATTAAATTCAAAGATTTGAATAATGAAAAACTCAGTATTTTACTTTTCTCAACCTTTAGTGTTTTAATTAGTACTTTCATAATAGGCTTTGCGAGCTACTATTTACTGACTTTTATGGGAATCAATGTGAAGTTGATTCATGCCATGTTATTTGGTGCTCTGATCTCCCCTACTGATCCTATTGCGGTTTTAAGCATCTTAAAAAGTGCTGGTGTTTCTAAATCATTAGAGACTAAAATTGCAGGAGAATCTTTGTTCAATGATGGTGTAGCCGTTGTCGTTTTTATTACGATTTTAAAATTAGCACAACCGGGAGCAAATTTAGAAATAAGCAGCATCTTACTATTATTTGGACAAGAAGCTATCGGAGGCTTGCTTTTAGGACTTGGAATTGGTTATATAGGCTATAAATTAATTGCCAGCATTGACAATTACCAAGTAGAGGTTTTAATCACACTAGCCATTGTTATGGGAGGTTACACTTTCGCTCATTTCATACATGTTTCTGGACCTCTTGCTATGGTTGCTGCAGGATTAATCACAGGAAATCAAGGTAAAAAATTAGGAATGTCAGACGTAACTGCTGAGTATATTGATAAATTTTGGGAACTTGTTGACGAGATTTTAAATGCCGTATTATTTGTTTTAATAGGTCTCGAATTATTGATAATACAAACTAATGAAAAAATACTTTTTGCAGCTGTAATCCTTTTATTAATTACTTTGATCACAAGGTATATTTCAATCTATATCCCTTCAATCGCCGTTCGTTTAAAAGAAAAAATTACTCAAAAAACTATTCTTATCTTAACTTGGGGTGGTCTTAGAGGTGGAATCTCTATAGCACTTGCCTTATCCATCGCTCCTGAATTCAGTAAGGATATTTGGGTTACCATTACGTATGTTATTGTTTGTTTTTCAATTTTAGTCCAAGGAATGACAATAGGGAAATTCGCAAAAAGAATGCAGTAAACCATTCGTGGTTTATTTCTGCCAAACGATATTGAAAATTAATTACAAAAAAAACAAAACTTTTAAATTCATTAGGTTTTATTCCTTATATTTATCATACCCTAATCTACTCAATACTATACCTATAAATTTTTAAAATTTGTATGGCGTACATATATGTATTCCTAACTTGAATTTATTAGCGATGGATTATACGAATTTAAATACCACTAAAATAGCCAACGATTTTTATAAACTACAACAAGATTACAATTCATTAAAAGAACGCTTTGATACAATAAACGACAAGAATCAAATTAATGAAAATCAAATCAATCAAATAAATGAAAAGCTCACTGTATCTTTAGAAAACATGTCCGATGCATTTGTTGCAATAGACAATGATTGGAAATATACTTTTGTAAACCAGAAAGCTGCTCTAATGTTTGGAAAACGACCAGAAGACCTCATTGGTAAAAATGCATGGGTTATATTTCCTAACGCCGTAGATACGCCATACCATAAAGTGTATTATAAAGCGATGAAATCCAAAAAAGAAGTCGTTTTTGAAGATTATTATGTACCATGGGATCGCTGGTTTGAAAATCGTGTAATACCCAGTAAAGAAGGTATAGTTGTTTTTTTTCAGGATATCACAGAGCGAAAATTAGCTGAAAAAAAATTACTAGACCTGAATACGAAACTAGAGATTCGAAATAGAGAATTACATAGAAGTATTATTCAAATTCAAAAGATTAATACTGAATTAATTTATGCAAAAGAAACCGCTGAAGAAGGAGATCGTTTAAAATCTTCATTTCTAGCAAACATGAGTCATGAAATCCGCACCCCAATGAATGGTATTTTGGGCTTTACAGCTCTTCTAAAGGAACCAAAGTTAACCGGGAAGGAACAACGGGAATATATTCGCGTGATCGAAAAGAGCGGGGACAGAATGCTTAATATCATAGATGACATCGTTAGCGTCTCAAAAATAGAATCAGGACAAATGAATCTATCTTATAAAGAGACTTCAATTAAAGAGCAAATCGAATGTATTTATACCACCTTTAAGGAAGAAGCTAAGCAAAAAAATATTGCGCTTCAAATACATAATGCATTAAGCGAAGCTGATAACTTAATACGCACAGATAAAGAAAAAGTCTATGCTATATTGTCGCATTTACTTACCAATGCATTAAAATTCACCGATCAAGGACTAATTGAGATTGGATGTTTTAAAAAGGATAATTCTATTACCTTTTATGTAAAGGATTCTGGAATAGGTATTGATTCTAATAAAATAGATATCATTTTTGAACGATTCAGACAAGTGGATGATTCTTTACACAGGAATTATGATGGCGCTGGACTAGGTTTGTATATTTCCAAATCTTATACCGATCTTTTAGGCGGTAAAATCTGGGCAGAAAACAATATAGATAACGGGGCAGTGTTTTATTTTAAAATTCCATTTATCAAACCAAATGAAATTGAAAAAGAAGTCAAAACTCCGCTGTCCTTAGTTCCTTATGAAACTCAAAAATTAAAAATACTTGTCGCAGAAGATGACAGTATCTCGCTAAAGTTTATTTCAAAAATTTTAAAAATATTCGGAGAAAACTTATTGATAGCTAGAAATGGATTTGAAGCGGTAACCTTATGCAAAAACAATCCAGATATTGACATCGTATTAATGGACATTCAAATGCCAGTTATGAATGGATATGAAGCCATCAAAAAAATAAGAGAGTTTAACGAAGACGTAATTATAATTACACAAAGCGCCTTCGTATTTACGGACGAAGCCGAAAAAGCAATTGAAGTTGGTGGTAACGGATACATTTCAAAGCCAATTGATAAAAAGCAATTAATTGACCACATCAACAAACAAATAATCAAATCAAGAAACAAATCACAAACTACCAATGTTTCATAATCTCAGTTAACCTGAAGTTCCAATCTAAGCTTTTTTTGTACCAAATTTGTCCATTAGACAAGTATAGAGCTCAATTAAAATTTAGCATAAAATCTATGATGTCGAGTCCTTGCAACTGATCCCGAAAGTAATAAAGACATTCGAGCTAGTACTACTAAATTATTCGTTTCAATCCCGATTTTAGTGCAAGGAATAAAAATAAGATCCTATACAAAGTAAATCCATCACTAATTATATAGAACTCATTCTTTTTATTTCGTTTTAAAATCGATTATAGTATAAAAGATTTTTCTCCTACTATTTGTCAGGAAAACTAAATTTCCCGTCTGAATAGAAAACTATTTATGAGAAAGTATATTGTAATTTTATTAGTGGCTGTTTCAGCTCAATTAACGCATGGGCAAAGTCCATGGACAAAAGAAAAAGGAAGAGCATATATTCAGCTAGGAGTTTCAGGGCTCTTTTACAATAAAGCACAAATAGATGGAATAAATACTACCCTAGCAGCTGATTATACTGATATAACCACACAACTATACAGTGAGTACGGTATTACTGACAAACTAGAAGCTTTACTTATTGTTCCAATAAAATTCGCTAGTTTCGAAACTGTTGCAAATAACACTTCTGAAAACCTTTCTGGATTAGGTAATCTAACACTTGGACTGAAATACAAAATCTATGATGAAAAATGGAAAATTAGCACCGGATTACAATACCAAGCAAACACTTCTAAAAATGATCTATTTACTGGCTTAAGCACTGATTTTAACGCCAACACTTATCTTCCTTATTTAAGTGCCGGAACTAGCACTGGGAAATGGTATTATTTTGGAAACATTGGCTATGGATATATGACCAATAACTACTCCGATTATTTGAAATTTGCTGCCGAAATTGGCTATAACATTAATCCAAAAGAACACCTTATACTAGCTCTAGACACTAAAAATCCTGTCATAAAAGAAAGTGCATTCGCTAATAACGTCTCAAAATGGCCTTCTTATTTAGACCGTCAAACGTATAACGCAGTAGGATTAAAATATAATTATGAGTTTTCGCAGAACAAATATGGAGCTAATATTTCTGCTTTTGGTGCTTTCGGAAATGACAATACACCCCTTACACCCTCGATTAACATTGCTGTTTATGCCAAATTATAAGTCACTTTATACTAATTAAGCAGTGGCTATTTTTTATAAAAAAACCGATTTTTACACTCCTGTAAAAATCGGTTTTTTTAATATTTAACTGCTAAAATTCCTTTTACAAAATTGATAATTCATCAATATTAAACTGCCAATCGTTTGCTTCCCTATACCAAAGATGTCCATCAGATACATCTAAAGGACAGTCAAAATTATTAGTATAAAGAGCACCTGTCCCGAGGCCTTGAGGCATCAAATTATCTTGTAAAAAAGTCCACTGAGCTATTGCATTTAAACCTACATTACTCTCCAATGCAGACGTAATCCACCAACCAACCTGGTGCTTCTCAGCCAATGAAATCCATTCTTTTGTGCCTCGAAAACCACCTATAAAACTAGGTTTTAAAATGATGTATTGAGGCCTCGTTTTTAGTAATAATAGCTCTTTTTCCTCTACTGTAAATACACCAATCAGCTCTTCATCTAAAGCAATAGGTAATGGAGTACTCTTACACAGCTCTGCCATCCTGTCAGTATTGTTTTTTTGTATCGGCTGCTCAATACTATGTAATTTAAATTCAGATAGTTGTGATATTTTATCTAAAGCTTCATTTAAACCAAAAGCACCATTAGCATCTACTCTAATTTCAACTTGTTCTGGAGTGAAATACTGCCTAATATAACGCAATAAATCTAGTTCCTTATTAAAATCTATCGCTCCAATCTTAAGTTTTACACAAGTAAATCCCTGCGCTAATTTTTCTTCTATTTGCTGCTTCATAAAAGCCGCTTCACCCATCCAAACGAGACCATTGATTTGGATTGATTTTACACCCTCAGTAAAATCCGAAGGAAACAATAAAAAAGGACTTTCACTTTGCAATGATTGAAAAGCCATTTCGACTCCAAACTGTATCGAAGGAAACTCCATTAACGCTTCCCAAAGCTGGTCTTTTCCTATGTGAATATTATCGCAAGTCCATCTCAACTTTGCTTCATAATCCGGACGATCATCAACGCTTAATCCTCTTAAAATCCCACACTCGCCTACTCCTGTTTTTCCGTCTTTTTCAAGTACCAAAAACCAGGTTTCCTTTTCGGTCATAACGCCTCTTGAGGTTCCAGAAGGACGTTTAAAGTCCAGCATGTATTTGTGGTAAGTTGCTTTCATATTTTGTTTTAACTACAAACATCCCTACCATTTCGGTAAGGCTGACTACGTTTTTTGAATTCTTCTAGACTGCTGTCTAATTGATCAATTAAATTATGATTTTGGTTTTATTAAATAAGATAACCCAATTAATAAAATTCCAAACACACACAACGCAAGAAATAAATAAGTTGGCATTTCCTCATAAATATACATTTGGAGATTTAATATTATCCCTACAAAGAGAAAAATCAAACCTACTAATCGCATATAACCAATTACTTTTTTCATGTTTTCTAATTTGCTAACAATTTTAAAACTCTCTCAAAATCATCACTTTGAATCCCTGCCTTTTTAAAAAGAGAAAAATCTTGTTTAATTTTTTGAATCCAACTTAGACTGTCGTTTACATTTTGGGATTGGTATTCCTTGTAAATTGATTTTGCATTTCTAAACTCATCATTCAGTAGATACGCATGCGCCAAATTAAGTTTCACTAACAACTCTGTATCATCCAGCTTCTCCCCTTCTTTTAGGAATTTAATCGCCTTCCCATATTGTTTAGTTGCAATATAAGCAAAGCCAATGTTACTATAATCTAATGCAGTTGCCTTTCCATCATTGATTATCCTAGTGTATTGCGCAATTGCATTACCATAATCCCCTTTCTTAGTAAAATTTAACGCCTGGCTACGCAAATCATTATATACGCCCTTAGAAACGCCCGTTTCATTAATACAGTTTTCTCCATTATCCTTATACACTTTAGCCTGCTCTATAGCAAGCAAATTCTGGAATTCCTGAAACTTATACTTTTTTTGAATTTTCTCTTCTATACAAATGCAAAAATCGTCAGAGTTAGCCAGTTTTCTAGCTAATGCCGAAGTTTTACATTGGTTGATTATGAATTTTCTATTTTCTAAAGTCCATCCTCTACTTAATTTAGTATCCACCCAAGGAACTACTTCAAGAATGATTTTTTGTTTCATAATCCAGTTAGAGCTCTCAAAACCAAACCAAAGATTCCCGGTCGTATTTTTCAAACAAGATGACTTATCTATTGAAAGTCGCTTTGCATCTTTGCTTAACGGTGTCTCTTGCGCTAAACAAGCCTCATCCATTTTACCGCTTTTTTGATACGCTAATGCCAGTTCATTTGATGAAAAAATAGCATACTTGCTTTTGTCATCTCCTGAAATACGCGAAAGCAAAAAAACAGCACCCGCAGAGCCTTGACTAATTCCCGTAGGATCCGGAATTGCTTTTAAAAGCGAAACTAAACTTCCAGCCATTTTTTGATTGTCATCCAAAAGGGTAATTCTATAAATTAACTCCGTGGTTCCTATAGGAAAGTCGTCGGTTTTAATGACAATCCTATCTCTTGCAGAAACGATAATTTCCTTAGTAGTAGCTCTATCTTTGTCCCAATAACCATCTTGTTGAGCAAATCCCGACTGATAAAAAATGCTAATCAATAGCAGAAAAACTATTCTATTCACTGGTATGTTTTGTATTAACTGTACGAAACTAGCCCAGATGGAAGTAAAAATCCTTATGTGCCGGGGTTCGGCACATAAGATTGTAACATACAGCTGGAAATAGCTCCTAAATTATTTTATAATTCGATACTCTCTCCTATTTTTAGCAACATTAAATCTTTTCCTTTGTCGAAGAACTTCTGAATGGCTTCTTTATGATCAATTTCGATATAACCAAAGGTGTCATAGTGATACCCAAGTACTTTATCACATTGTACAAAGTCAGAAGCGAGAATAGCATCCTCAACATCCATAGTAAAATTGTCTCCTATAGGAAGAATTGCCAAATCTAGCTTGGTGCGCATTGGAATCAGCTTCATGTCCATAGTAAGAGCAGTATCTCCAGCGATATAGATGTTCTTGTGTTCACCCTCGATAACAAATCCTCCTGGATTACCACCGTTTGCCCCATCAGGAAATGAACTCGAATGAACAGCATTTACATATTTCACTTTCCCGAAATCAAAATCCCAACTTCCGCCGTGGTTCATAGGATGCGCCTGAAATTCTTTGGCGGCATAATAACTTGCAATCTCAGCATTTGAAACGATGACCGCATTCGTGCGCTTTGCAATTGCTTCAACATCCAGGATATGATCGCCGTGAGCGTGGGTTAATAAAATATAATCTGCTTTTAGCGTATTGATATCAATATGTTCAGCTAACGGATTAGCCGAAATAAATGGATCTACTAAAATGTGCTTCCCACCTACTTTGATTCCGACACATGCGTGTCCGTAAAATGTAATTTTCATATATTTTATGTTTAAGAATTATTGACAATTAAATCAGAAAAGAAAAAAATCATACACAAAGCCAGCAGTACTGAAAGTGCAAATGTACTCAATGCTAATTTTTTTAATTCAGGATCTAATGCCTTAGGATCTTTGTTTTTATAAACGTTACTTAAATGTTTAGTTAAAGGGATGTAAGCCAATAAAAATAAATACTGATCAAACTTAAAACTATTAATCAAGGCAAAAATCAACACCAAAGACATAGCAAAAGTGACTAAAAAGTAATGATATAGTTTTGCTTTTTTACCGCCCATTTTAACAACCAACGTATTCTTTCCTACCTTTCTATCTGACTCTTCATCACGCATATTATTCAAGTTCAAAACACCAACACTCAAAAAGCCTATTGCCATCGCCGGCAAAAAGAGTTCGATATCTATTTGTTTTGAATACAAAAAATTCACTCCCAAGGTACTCACCAATCCAAAAAACACAAATACAAATACATCACCAAGTCCACGATATCCATAAGCCTTTGACCCAATTGTGTATCGGATTGCCGATAAAATAGCCAATATACCTAATACCAAATAGAACAGCGAATAGAAAAGGTTTGTATCAGTAAACGCGAAATAGATCAACAATATAGCTGAAAGCAACGTAAGCAAGGAAGTAATTATAATTGCTACTTTCATTGCTTGCGGAGTAATCACGCCACTTTGAATCGCACGTTTAGGCCCAACTCGATCTTCATTATCTGTGCCTTTGATTCCGTCACCATAATCATTGGCAAAATTTGATAAAATCTGCAATCCAAGCGTCGTTAAAATGGCAAAACCAAATATTCTCCAGTTAAATACTTCTGTTGGAGTAAGTATATTATCCGTTGGGTTTGCCAAGGCATACATACTTCCCACAATTATACCAGAAACGGATAAGGGTAATGTTCTTATTCTTGCTGCTTCAATCCAATGTCTCATTTTATTTTATTTTACTATATTTTTGTAATTCATTCTTTTTCAAGCTTTTTTAATAGCTTACATCCAATTATCATTAGACGTTTCGACCTTGTACAGCCATAGGTTCACATAATGTTTTATGGTACTAAAGTCTCCTAATTGAAACGTAAGGTTTCCTCCCGCTGTATGTATTATTATCGACCCAATATTAGCCTTCTTGTGCCAAAACAACTGCGAAGTAGTAATGGCCTGGATTTTACTGGGTTCAATTATTCTATTATCAATATCCCAAGCACCGCTTTGCTTAATTATAAAGTCATCGTTAATATAAAGCCTATTATTCTGAAAACCAAAATAAACAATTAGCCCTACAAACAACAAATACAGTACTACCGCATAGGTATAATCAAAAAACAATGGCTGAATATATTTTGCAAAAGCAAAAAAAGCAACTACAGGCAGCAGCATTGACAGAAAGGTGGAAAAAACAAGCTTGCGGTAATTCGGTTTTAAAACAATTCCTTTTACAGGTATTTTTTGAAATAACAGTTTAAAAATAGCCTCCTTTTCAGTTTCATTGCAACCCGGAATTTCAATTACAGTTTTACTATTCTCTTTATCACTGCTCGTTGCTTGCCTAATTTTAATTTCCAAAATATTCATTTTCTTTTGAAAATAATTCCTGGTAATAGTTACAATTTGCACTTTTTCTGGCTTCACAATGGTATTCTTAGTACTTAACAATCCAAAAGAAAGTAACAATGAACTGTTTTGTTTAGCCACCTTATAATCAAAATACTTATAGACAACCCGAGCTAAATTGATTATCAAAACCAAAGCAAACATTAAGATGAAAAAAAATACAATCGAACTAACTACTGAACGCTGTTCTACGTAGGCATCAAACTGCTCTTTGTCAAAATCTGAGTCCGCTATAAAGCTTTTACTTTGTTCATATAAAGTTGTGAAAAAAGCCAATATCAATCCCAAAGTTTTCACATAATTAGAAGTAATTCCCACTTTTAACAAGCTCAAAAAACTAATCTTAACAATCGACTCTTTCTCGACACTTCTCTCTTGAACAATCGTTTGCTCATCTGATAAAATCGAAGTTTTCTTCTCGTTATCTAACAATCTAGCTTTTAAAGCTAACGCTAACGGGTGTGAAATTGCTTTAATCCTTCCTTCTTTCTTAGCACTTCCTGCCGTATCCACATTCAACTCATAAACACCTATAAAACGCTGGATTAAAGACTGATTTATATCTACTTGCTGGATTTTGTCCAGTTGAATAATCGTTTTTGTTTTATTAAAAATTCCTTCATTAATAATAAACTCTTCGTTTTCATCCTGCAGGTAAAAGGTAAAGTTCAAGTATTTTAAATAGGCTACTATCGCTGTTACTATTAAAAAAACTCCAATACCTAAAAAAACGTAGCCCTTATTTAATTCATCAAACTTAACAGCATAAACCAGCAAAACAGGCCATAAACCACGGCCCCACTTTTGTACGGTATCAAAAAAAAGTATCAAAACTCCAATAGAAGACTGCCTTTGAGGCTGGTTGAACTGCTCCTCCATTATAATTGTTTTTGTATTTTCCCCATCAACAATTGTTTAATATTTTCTGCTTGATCTATTGCTATTCCTGGAACTTCTAAATCACTAGAACTACCACCCGCGGTAAAAACTTCAATTTTTGCTAATCCAAAATACCTCGAAACTAACCCTTCATGTAAAGCCACATGTTGAATTCTGTTATAAGGAATTACGATTGTATTTGTCGCTATAATTCCATGTCTGAAAAGAACATCATGAGTCCTGAATGCAAATCCTTTTTTCTTAAAACTAATTCTCGAAAGTAACAAAACAAGAAAAAGGAATATAAAATAAGCTGCTGAAATCCCAACCGCAAAAACCAATAATCCTCGATTAAGAAACAGCAATACGCCCAAGCCTGCTCCCGCTAGTAAAAAAAATAAAAATACATTAAGCAAGGTTACTTTCCAATAATCAGCATGTAAAACAGAGAACTGCACCTCCTCAAATTTAGGAAGCTGTGTCGTATCAATTATTTCATTTGTAAAATTCTCCATTTATTTTTTGTTTAAAATTTAATGTATGACAATTTAAAGGTCTTTATTAAGACAACTTCAAACCTTAAACTTTAAACTTTTTATGGCAACCATTTCTTTTCAAAATTTGGCTTGCGCTTTTCTAAAAACGCATTCCTACCTTCTTTAGCTTCTTCCGTCATATAAGCTAATCGGGTAGCTTCACCCGCAAAAACCTGTTGTCCTACCATTCCGTCATCTGTCAGGTTCATGGCAAATTTCAGCATTTTAATAGCCATAGGTGATTTGCCTAATATTTCTTGTGCCCATTCATAAGCGGTATCTTCTAATTCTGCATGTGGAATAACGGCATTTACCATTCCCATATCCATTGCATCTTGAGCTGAATAATTACGTCCTAAGAAAAAGATTTCTCGTGCTTTTTTCTGTCCTACCATCTTTGCAAGGTAAGCCGAACCGTAACCACCATCAAAACTAGTCACATCAGCATCTGTTTGTTTAAAGATGGCGTGTTCTTTACTCGCCAGCGTTAAATCACATACGACATGTAAGCTATGACCACCACCTACCGCCCAACCAGGAACCACGGCAATTACTACCTTTGGCATAAAACGGATTAAACGTTGTACTTCTAATATATTCAAACGATGTTGACCGTCTTCTCCAACGTACCCTTGATGACCACGAGCATTTTGATCTCCACCACTACAAAAAGAATACACTCCATCTTTAGACGAAGGACCTTCAGCAGAAAGCAAAACAACCCCAATTGAAGTGTCTTCTTGTGCATCATAAAATGCGTTGTATAACTCAGCTGTTGTTTTTGGACGAAAAGCATTGCGGACATCAGGTCTATTGAACGCTATTCTAGCGACTCCATTGCATTTCTTATAGGTGATATCTTCGTATTCTTTGGCGGTGATCCAATCCATTATAATTGATTTAAATTATTTAAGTGTAAAAATAAATCATTTTTTGCATTTTATACTATTCTATGAGGGAAGCTTTGGAAATCCTTCCTTTACAAAACGGCTGTAAAGTGTTAAAGTTTAAAAGAAAACAGCTTATTAACAGTCGTCAACTACTATAATGACTAATTTTAGATCATGCTAATCAGCAGAATACGAATAAACAATCCTGATTTAGCAATTAAACTTCACTGATTTATTAACCTAAAAAAAGAATAATTTGAATTCAATTAAAAATTTTGTCGCTCCTTGTTCTAAGGTACTAAATTACACTACTAATTCTGCTACCTTGACAATCGAGCTAATGAGAAAATCATTTATAAAACCAGCAAAAAAATAAAGAGTAACACCGACGGTTAAAAAAAAGAATTCTTTTCTCACTTACCATATTGGATAAGTTGACTAATGTTAGAGAAAGAATCTTGCAATATATATACAAAACCAATGGCTTTTAATGTGAAATTGATTCTTAGCTGCTAAGTAAATGTTTGAACATCTAAAGACAAGTATTCATTGAAGTAATTTTATGCTTGAGTCAATATTTATAAAATAGTATTTATACTAAAAAACTAATTGCAAAAGTAATAGAACTACTAAAAAATGAAATTGTAATTATTTTGATGTCGTTTTATATTTTATAAAATGGTATTAAAGAGAGAAAGACTAACCCTTTTGGATTAGTCTTTCTTTTTTTTATTCTTTAATCAAGTATATTCCGTCTTCTTTAATTTCGATTAGCTTTTCTCTATAAAGAGCTCCAATCGCTTTCTTGAATGTTTTTTTACTCATTTTTAAAACAGTCTTAATATCTTCTGGGTGTGAACTATCAGTCAATCTTAAAAAACCGCGACTGGCTCTTAATTCATCTAGAATTATATCTGCATTGGGTTCGATACTTTGATATCCTTGAATCTGTAGTGAAACATCAATTTTGTTATCAGGACGAATATTTTTAATGTAACCACGCATACGGTCTCCCGTACGAATAGCATCATCATATACTTCATCCTTATACAACAAGCCTTTAAACTGCTCGTTAATAATTACATTGATTCCTATTTCCGTTATATGAGAAACAATTAGCTCTACCTCTTCTCCTTTTTCAACAGTAAGCTCTTCATTTTTAAGAAACTGATTCGTCTTACTTGAAGCAACTAAACGGTTTGTTTTCTCATCCATATAAAGATAAACCAAATATCTCTTACCTTTTTCCATAGGACGAGCCTGTTCTTTAAACGGAACCAGAATGTCTTTTTCCATTCCCCAATCCATAAAAGCACCAATCTGATTAACATAATTTACACGTAAAAGTGCAAATTCATTTAATAAAATATAAGGCTCTAGCGTTGTTGCTACAGGACGTTCTTCATGATCTAAATAAACAAAAACAATCAACTCCTCACCTATCTCAAATTCGTTAGGCACATATTTATTAGGTAAAAGTATGTCGTGTATTCCCTCAGGGTCTGTCTCTGGTGTACCCAAAAATAAACCAACTTTAGTATCACGAAGTATTGTAAGCGTATTGTATTTTCCTATTTCAATCATTTTATTCAATTTTCTAAGCCGCAAAGGTACGAAGTTTGAAAATAGTAAACCCACCCCATTATACAATTCCCTAGTATTTTCCTTATTAGAAGCAAAAACAATATAAATTACAAAAACGATTCGTCCCGCTATCCGCAGTATCTTTTGGGCTAAACCCCAGCCCAAAAAGGATACGCACTTCTATCGGGGCTAAATTACAGCGTTTCGTTCTCTTCTAAACCAACAAAAACTCATTAAACAACTATTAAAATTAATTTTACTACCTATTAACTTTCTTTTTTTACTTAATTTTAAATTCTGAAAATTAAATACCAAAAAACAAATGAAACCAAATCCTTTTTGTTACCTCTTTGCCTTATTATTTTTTACTCAAATCAGCTTCGCCCAAATTACAGTTGATGATCCCGAAATCAAAAAAATGATTACTGAAGTCAAAGCTGAAAGCCTTGAAAACACCGTAAAAAAACTTGTTTCCTTTGGAACCCGTCATACCTTAAGCGATACAAAAAGTAAAACGCGAGGCATTGGCGCAGCACAACAATGGGTTAAATCTGAATTTGATAAATACGCTTTAGAATCAAATGGTCGACTTAGTTCAAAAATCGATTATTTTACCATAAAAGCAGACGGACGACGTATCGCAGTCGACAGCCAATTGGGAAATGTAATGGGAACATTAAAAGGAACGGATTCTAGCGATGATCGCGTACTAATTATTAGTGGCCATCTAGACTCCAGAGTTTCGGATGTTATGGATGCTAAATCAGATGCACCAGGTGCTAACGATGATGGTTCCGGTGTAGCAGCTATGATGGAACTAGCTAAAATAATGAGTAAAAGGTCATTTCCTTATACTATCATTTTTGTTGCAGTAACAGGCGAAGAACAAGGACTTTATGGCGCCAGGCATTTAGCTGAACTTGCCAAACAAGAAAACTGGAATATCGTAGCGATGATTAACAACGATATGATAGGAAACAGCTTATCTAGCGGAACAAACCTACGAGACAATACTAAAGTAAGAGTATTTAGCGAAGCGACTCCCTATCTTGAAACTGAGGACGAAGCAAAAATGAGAAAGCTAACAAATAGAGACAACGACAGCCCTTCCAGGTTATTAGCCCGCTACATAAAAACAGTAACAGATCAATATGTTGACCAATTAGAGATAAATCTTGTCTACAGAAACGATCGTTTTTTACGCGGAGGTGATCATACTCCTTTTAGTCAAAATGGATTTACCGCTATTCGTTTTTGTGAAATGAACGAAAACTATAATCACCAGCACCAAGACTTACGAACTGAAAATACGATTAAATATGGTGACTTACCTGAATTTATGGACTTTGAATACCTACGCAAAATAACTGCATCAAATTTAGCCACATTGGCTAATTTAGCTTGGGCACCAAAAGCACCTACCAATGTGGGAATTGAGGTAAAAGACCTGACTAATTTCTCAACATTGGTTTGGAAAGCAGCTGAAAATAAAAAAACGTACGGGTACCAAGTACTAATTAGAGAAACTTCATCCACAAACTGGGAGAAAATGATTTTTGTAACAGATACCAAAGCAACAATACCGTATTCTAAAGATAATTTCCTTTTTGCCGTTCAAGCGATAGATGAACTAGGACATGCTAGCTTGCCAGTTTTTCCAATACCAATTCGTTAAAAAATCATGTGATTACGCAAACAAAAGAGCGCTGTCTGCATCAAAAATAGTATAATCTAACACAATTAGTAATGACAGGAAAAAACAGTGACGAGAAACAATCCAAACAACTCATTAATCTAAAAATGATTAAGAAAAATTTATCGACAATTGTATTCCTAATCTTTATTACTATTTTACTATTCAGCCCAGATGCAAAATCTTTTCTCATCAAGCAGTTGATGTTCACTGGTCTTTTCAACGCTGAGATTTCATCAGTTAACTCTTCAGATAATACACTCCGTAATCATTTTGATTTTAAGGATTACGAAGGCAATGTTCAAAATACATCTGACTTGAAAGGTAAAGTTGTTTTCATCAACTTTTGGGCATCTTGGTGTCCACCATGTGTTGCTGAATTTCCTTCTATAGAAAAATTCCACTCTGAATTTAAAAATAATGATAAAATTGTATTTTTGATGATCAACATGGATGATAATATAGCCACGGGACAGCAGTTTCTAGACAAGAAAAATTATTCGTTGCCCATTTTTCAAGCCGTATCAATCGTTCCGAAAGAAATTTATTCGGGTTCCTTACCTACTACCATTGTTTTGGATAAATTTGGAATAATGAGATTACACAATGAGGGGTTCGCCAACTATGGCGGGAAAAAATTTAATCTTCAGATAAAACAGTTGCTCGAGGAATAAATATCGTAAAGACTCACTACATACAATGTTATACATAGAGATAAGACAGAACCAAAAAAAGCGCCCATAAGGCGCTTTTTAAATTTTATACAAAGAAAAATATTAATTGTAAACACTTTCTTTTTTGAAGTGAACTGCTAATAGGTAATATACAACAGCTCTGTATTTATTTTTATTAGAGCGACCGTATTTCTCCATTATTGCATCGATACCTGCGTCTAAATTTGCTCCATCTGCTAAACCTAATTTTTTGATTAGAAAATTATTTTTAACCGTATCTAATTCTGCTTGTTGGCTTCCAGCCACTGTTGCAGCATCTGCATTATAAATTGACGGGCCACAACCAATAGTTACTTTTGTCAATAAATCCATATCTGGAGTTACACCACATTTATCTTTTAAATCTGCAGCATATTTTTCAATTAATTCGTCTCTCTTGCTCATAAATAAAAATTTAATAGTTTAGTTAATAATTTATTATACTCTCAAATTTAAACATTTATTTATAAGAGCGCTTTATTTTCTTAATAAATTATTCAAAATACAACCAATAAAGGGCGAAATATGATGCAAAAGACCTTAAAAAAACTGTTTTCAACAGTAATACCAACAATTCCCTATTAAAACTCAGTTAGTATAATTTATTTTAACAAACCGCTATTTTTAATTCTACAGATTACAACAACTCTTTAAAAAACTGCAACAAAATAGAATCGTTTTCAAGCGTTGGTGTAAAAACCTCCAGTATTCCTGGCTTTTCATTTTGACCGTATAAAGTAGCTAAACCTATTTCTAAGCTTGATTCATCACTAGCAATCGTATATTCAAAACCGTACATCGTAGCTAAATGTTCTGCGGTTAAACAGTGAGACGTTTCAAAGAAAGTATTAAAAACAGGGGTCTCTTCATGTCCAGGTAAAATTCTAAAAATTCCTCCACCTCCATTATTAATCAAAATTATTTTAAAATTTTTTGGAATGTAATTGTTCCATAAGGCATTGCTATCATATAAAAAACCAATATCTCCCGTTATAAATACCGTTTGTTTTCCATTGGCCACAGCCGCACCAATAGCAGTGGAGGTACTTCCGTCAATACCGCTAGTTCCTCTATTGCAATACACCTCAATTGAAGGATCAATAGCAATCAGCTGTGCGTAACGAATCGCCGAACTATTACTGATTTGTAACTGCGAATTTTTAGGTAGACTTGGAATCACTTTTTCAAAAACTTTAAAATCTGAAAATGGAATTGTATCCAAATAGATTTTGCTTTTTTGTTCACGTAATTTATTGACAGCATCCAAACTCTTGAAATAGTCGCTCTCAACTGATCTTGTCAACGGTAAAAACACATCGAAGAATAGATTTGGTTCTACTTCAAAATGCTTTGTCAACGCATTGAAAGTATCGTATGCTCTTAGAGAATCGATATGCCAATGGTGTTTTGGTTTGTATTTTCGTAAAAAGGCTTTAATCCGCTTCGAAACAATCATCCCGCCAAAAGTGACTAATATCTCAGGACGAAAATCCTCAAAATCCTCACTAGTAAAGGGAGTGATTAAAGTATCTATGGTATTGATAAATGTAGGATGATGTACGTTTGATGTCGTTTCAGTCAAAACTACCACCGATTCATCAGCAGCTAAAGTTTCGATTATGCTTTCATTAATAGCATCAGGGTCATTCACGCCCACTAGCAATAATTTTTTTGTAGCCTGGTTCCAAATCGTAGCATACTCGGCTACCTCATCGTGTGAAAGTGACTGCGTATCTTTTGCGGAAACGGTTACGCTCACATTCACAGAAAGCTCAGAAGTTGTCTCATACAAAGGCTCTTCAAAAGGGGCATTGATATGTACAGGACCTTTTTGAGCAATTGAAATGTCGATCGCCTCTTTTATTTTAGTGTCATTTTCAACACAAACCATCTCGTTCAAATTGGCATTGTATAAAGAATGATTTGCAAATACATTTTCCTGACGGATAGTTTGTCCATCACCAATATCAATTTTGCTTTGCGGTCGGTCAGCCGAGATGACAATTAGCGGAATCTGACTATAGAAGGCTTCCGCAAGTGCTGGATAGTAATTCAATAATGCCGAACCAGAACTGCAAATCAATATTACTGGTTTTTTAGTTTGTTGGACTATACCCAAACCAAAAAACGCAGCACAGCGCTCGTCCGCAATACTGTAACATTCAAAAGCAGGATTATTAGTAAAACCAATTGTTAAAGGGGCATTTCTCGATCCTGGAGAAATTATTATAGTGGTAATTCCTTTGGCTAAACAAGTTTGAATAATGCTTTGCGCTAAAGGTATTTTGGGGTAAATCATTAAATTTTAGTTTAAAGTTTAAGGTTTAAAGTCTCTAATATTCTTCAAAACCTCAATCTAAGCAAAGTTACAAACTTGCTCCTTCTTTTCGTCTCATTTTAACTGATTTTTCTTAAATTTGGAAATAAATTTTACTGATCAAAATGGAAATCAAAATTCGACCTTACCAAACAGAAGATACCCAAGTAATATTAGATATCATCAACTATAACATCTTAAATTCAACTGCCTTATATGATTATAATGTACGAAGCTATGAACAACAAAAAACAATTTTAGAAGATAAAATTAATAAAGGATTCCCCGTAATTGTAGCTGAATTAGATGGCGTTGTTGCCGGTTTTGGAATGTACAGTGAATTCCGGTTCAGAGAAGCTTATAAATATACCGTAGAACATTCCGTTTATGTGCACAATGATTTTCATGGCAAAGGAATTGGAAAAATACTGCTACAAGAATTAATTGACTTAGCTAAAAAACAAGGACTACATACAATGATTGGAGTTATTGATGCTGAAAATCAAAGTAGCATAACCTTTCATGAAAAATTTGGATTCACAACCGCAGGAATAATAAAAGATTCTGGATTTAAATTTGACCGCTGGTTGCACTCTGTCTTCATGCAGCTAATTTTGGAATAATAAAAAAGCGATTTTCACAAATGAAAATCGCTTTCTTATATGCTGTAAACTTAAAAAAACTATGCTTTTATCCAGTCGATAACTGATGCATCAGTTGGTAATGTTTGAGGCGCAATTACTTTTTCTAGTTCTCCGTTTTCATTGATTAGGTATTTTTGGAAATTCCACGACACCTCTGAATCTTCTACACCGTTTTTAGATTTTTGCGTCAAGAATTGGTATATCTCACACATATCATCTCCTTTTACAGATACTTTATCCATCATAGGGAAAGTCACACCGTAATTAAGTTGGCAAAAAGAAGCAATTTCCTCATTTGTTCCCGGTTCTTGCGATGCAAAATTGTTTGCAGGAAAACCGACAATCACAAAGCCTTTGTCTTTGTATTCTTTATAAATCGCTTCTAAATCCTTGTACTGAGGTGTTAGTCCACATTTTGAAGCCGTATTTACGATCATTACTTTTTTTCCTTTTAGGCTAGAAAAATCGAATACATTTCCTGATAAATCTTCAACCTTAAATTGATAAATATTTTGTTTTTCCATAGCGATTTCACTTTTATTTTTATTTAATTTTTTGCTTTGTGCCTGATTTTGGCAACTGAAAAGAAATAATGCACTACACGTTAGTACCAATAGTTTTTTCATAATTAATTTTTTGATAAAATTAAACAAATTCAAAATTACTTCTATGTATTCAAGGTTGCTATTTTGATTGAACAAACGTTAAAAAAACGTGACGTATTTATGTTTTAGTACATATCTTTCTGGAATAAAAAAGCCTGACGCACAAAAAGTAGTAACGGCAGGCCTTTCTAACAAAACAAACAAAATCATTTATTCCTTACTAAAACTTATACGTTATTCTAGCTTTCATAAAAAAGGGTGTTCCAGGTGTAAAATGAATTTCTTCCACACTGTTAGACTCATCTTTTAATCTTGATTCAGTGGCAAATTGCGTTTCATTCCATTTTGTATTCAATAGATTCTCTACTGAAACTCCAAAAGTGACACTTTTAAATTCATAATTGATATTAAAATCAGCTATTGCATATCCTTTGGCTACAATTGAATTATCTTCATTAGCAGGACGGTTTTTTAAATAGCGGTATCTTAATCCTCCCGAAAGTCCATTCCATTTTTGAAAACTTAATCCACCGGTAGACGTGAAGTCTGGCGCAAGAGGTATGTAGTTTTGCCCATTTGGTTCATCTATGCTCCTGGCATATGTATAATTAGCATCCGCATCAAAATACAACCAATCATTCAATTGATAACGCAATCCTAAATCAGCTCCCATTCTTCTTGTTTTTCCGCTAGGTTCAATGATTCCTGCATCACCCACATAGACAAATTCTTGTTGTAAATACAAATACCATAATGCTGAGTTCACAATTAACCTTGGGAAAGGTTTCCAAATCGTTCCTACATCAGTTCCTATCGCGGTAGGTAAAATTTGTTTCCCATTATTTTGAACGACAACGCGAGTATCATTTGAATGAA
The DNA here is from genome assembly GCF_963974175.1 of uncultured Flavobacterium sp. GTDB lineage: Bacteria > Bacteroidota > Bacteroidia > Flavobacteriales > Flavobacteriaceae > Flavobacterium. The sequence goes on along the minus strand of NZ_CAXBBR010000007.1, from coordinate 15,697 downwards.
ACCCTATTCCCGACTTTACAAAAAATTGTAAATTGTTGTTTTGAGAATATATAAAATTAAGTTTCGGTGATACTTTTACTTCACTTTCGGTCTGTGTTTTATATATAGGAGCTAACTTATCTCTGTAATTAAATTTGAAATAGTCTAATCTTACTGCTGGATTGATAGTCAATTTCCCGAATTTGAATTCTGAATTCAAGTACGTAAATGCATTCGTCTCATCAATATCCCCTAATTTAATATTTTCTAAAGTAATACTTCTGTTCAACGTATGGGACAGTTCAGTATCAATAGTAGCATCAGCACGAAAACCTACGCCTAATTGAAATGAAGCATCCAAATCATTACTTTTTATTTTCTTATTTAACTCTGCATTCATACCGTAGATAGATCGGTCTTCTTTTTGCTTGATTTGATCTCCATTTATAGGATCTTCTAAGAAGAAAGTAAAATTAGAATACAGTTCAAAATCATATTTCGAATAAAAAGCATTGGCTTTCAAGAACGTATTTTCATCTATAGGTTTGCTTAACGACGCATTAATATTTGTTCTCGATGTCGTTCCTCCTTCGGTATCATCAACTGATCCAAATCTAGAAATAGTTCCATTATCTACTAATCGTTGTGGTATTTGTCCAGATGCATCCCAAGTACTGGAAAAACGAGAAGCAGATACTGAGAACTTACTATTGTCATCCAAAACCGCCGAATATTTACCTAACAAATTGACCCTATTGAAATTTTGAGGAGAATCGAATGGACCGTCTGTCAAGATGTATTCTGTTGCGATGTAGGCGCTTTGTTTTTTCTGGTTTCCCAAAAGATTAAACATTCCTACCGTTCTTAAAGTATTAAACTGACCCGCCTCTATACTTATACTACTCTTGTCTAACTTTTCTTTAGTTTGGAAGGCGACGTATCCTGCCGTTGCAAAATCCCCTTTACTGGCATAATACGTCCCTTTTCCAAAATCTATCTTTTCTACTGTTTCCGGAATCACAAAATGCAAATCGGCATAGCCTTGACCATGTGCATGCGATACCATATTTACAGGCATTCCATCTACAGAAATGGCAATATCAGTTCCGTGATCTATATCAAATCCTCTTAGGAATATTTGTTCTGCTTTTCCTCCTCCAGCATGCTGTCCTATGAATAATCCTGGAACTTTTCTTAATATTTCCTGAGAGGAATTTACGGGCGTAGTTTGCAAATCAATTTTTGAAATGACATTCATTGCCGATAGTTGTTGTTGGATCACAATCTCATCTAATCTAAAGATATCCTCTTCCAACAGAATTCTGTTAACCGTTTCAATTAGAGTATAGTTTGCCTTTTTGTGTCCCAAGGCTGTTACTATCAAAACATTTCCTACTACTGATTTATCAATGCTGAACATTCCTAACTCATTAGTATGTGCATGTGCCTCCGAATTGGTATTTACGATATAAGCGTTCTCAATTGCATTCCCAAATTCGTCTACAACAACTCCTTTTTGGATTTGACTGTGCGATACCAACCCTAAAAAGGCAAGTACTATTGTAAAAAAATATCTCATGGTGGAATTATAATTGATTAACCTTTTGCTCTAAATTAGGACCTAATTCATACATACTAGAAAGCAATTCTTCCTTTATAGGCGCTACTTTTTGGTTCTCATTATTGGACTTGTAAATCATTGCCAAGTGGTATTGCACCTTTGGTTCAAATGATTTGCCTACCACATATTTCTTGGCAATTTCTAATGCTTTATCCTTTTGCCCCATATTCAAATAAGACCAAGCTAATAAATCATAAGAATCTGGTGTAGGTCTGTGATCGACTTCAATTTTTGCAATTTCTAATGCTTTAGGCGCTGTTTCTTTTGCATCAGCATAAATCAAAGTGTTGTATTTATTATACATCGCTCCATAATTATTCGTTTCAAGCATAGCGAAATAAGCATTTCTATCTTTTAAGGCTGCAGCATCATCACCTTCAAATTGAGCAATCTGAGATTTTAATAAATAAAAATCTGGAGTGTTATGTGTAATTTCAATAGCTTCCACAATTCTTTTTGCTTCTTTAGTATTTCTTTCATGAGAAAATACAATCCAAGCAATTCCTTTTAAAGCATAGGAATAATTGGGATCTATTGCTAATGTTTTTAAGTAACTGTCATATGATTCTTGAATTCTACCAGCGTGACCATAAAAATCACCTAGATTAGAATAAGACCATATTTTAAGTATTTTATTATCTTCCTTTTCAGCAATATCTCTGGCTTTCTCCATAAAAGTAATCGCCGTTTTCAAATCGCCTTTATGATCGTTCCATTTTGCTAAACGGATTAGATAATCATAATCATTCATGTCTTTTAATGCATTCAAATTACTTTCCGCCTCAACGAAATTTCCCAATTCCATTTGGACATCAAACAACAGTTTTTGAGTTTCTTTTCGTCCTTCGCCAATAGCCAAAGCTTTATTAGCTAAACCTAAAGCCTCCTTAAATCTATGTTGTGCAATATAATTTCTTCCTAATGATCGAATTGTCGATACTTTAGAATACTTATTAGCTTCATTAGACTGAACTAGTAAATCTTCTGTTTTATATAAATTTTTAATATCTCCCGTATATTCAAAAAGAGTGGCATACTTCGAAGCAATTATTCCTAAGTAACTTTTTTGATTAGGAGCTGCATCGTATTTTTTTTGCCAAAAATCAATTTCCTTATTTGCAAAGTCCAATGATTTATTACCATCAACATGCAAGTATTTATTATAATCGGAAGTATTTGTAATCTGGTTCTGTTTCTTCGTATCGCAAGCGAAAATAAAAAGGATTGTAAAAACCAGGACGGGGATAACTTTATAAGGTTTCATAATCTATATTTTTTGTTTGTTGTTGTTTTGTTTGTTGTTAGAAAAAAAAAAAACAGAGCTCACTAATTCTGACAGAGCTCTGTTTTTTATATATTTATTACCAGGCTGCTGCCAAGTATGGAAAAGAAGTGGTAAATGCTTTATCATTTGCATCTACGTGATCTGAAGTAAGACCAGTATTAGAACCACCTGTTGGCCCACCAAAGATTAAGATTAGCTCAACATCAATTACATCATCAGCCAAAGCTCTACCTGTTAATACATTAGTACCATCGAAAAAAGTTGTTTTTCCAGAAGTTTTCACGTTTAAAACATCAGTTGCTAACACTCCTGTAAATTGTGCCGCAGTCAACCCTAAAGCATTCGTTGTATATCCAGGGTTTAACGCCTTTAATCTAGACTCAAAAATTGGCTGATATTTCGCTCCCATTGCAGAAGGTATAGCCGCATTAAAGTCATCTTTAGGTTGTCCCGAAGCAATAAAAACTGTGTTTATCGCTGGTCTAGCCATTTGATCTTGTTGTACAAAAGTTCCTGAGAAGTCAGCACTTGCCATTGCATCTCCGTTATTGTCGTCATCATTACAGCTTACTGCACCTAGAGCGCAAACTACTGCGATAGCTATGATTTTGAATTTATTTGTTTTCATAATTTTAAAGTTTAATAAAGAATAATTAATTATTGTTTTTTCTTAGTTTCTGCCCATACATTTAAAGAGGCTGCTGTACCTAACATTGTTTTTGGAACTTCAACTACAACTGATAGTACATTTGAACCAGCGAAAGTATCTGTACCTGGATTTTTAAACGCTGTAGCAGTTCCTCCAAGGATTGCTTGAAATTGACCTAAGTCAAAAAAGAATGGATCGTCTCTCGGTCCTGCGAAAAATTTCATTCCGTTTTCAGTAGACGTTACCGCTGCTGCACCATATTTAGATATCGCAACACTTCCAGATGCCGCACTGGTTTTAATTGTACTTGATGTTCCAGTTGTTCCTGGAGCATATGGTCCGAAGAAGTACATCTTATCTCCTTTTTTAATTGCTTGGATAACCAAGTCTTCCACATTATCGCCTGTATTGTCGATGTTAATTTCAATCATCACATTTTCATTGAATGCTGCGGCACCCGTTGCATTAGGACTTAACAACCCTTGAGTGTTAACGGCAAAAACTAAATTATTAGTTTCTTGTCCTTGAAAAGTGTACAAATCTGTAATGTCTGCTGCATTACCTGTTACTGATGGAGCATCTACGTGATCCGCTGCTACTAAGATTAAGCCTGAAATCGCAATTAGCGAAAGACCTAATACCATTTTTGTTTTTTTCATTTTGTTATAATTTAAAAGGTTATAAAAGCATTTACGGGATTGTTTCCGTTATGGTTTTAAAAAATCATAAATAATTCTAAATATTATTTAGAAAAATACGTAAACACCTATATTACAAGGTATTAATTAACAAACAAAAAAACTAAATAATTAACATTTTATATTTTTTCATACTTAGTTTATAGCTATTATCTTAATTGTTGATAAGAATGTATATGTTTGTATAACTAAAATTAATTAATTATGACCCAAGACGAATTATTGGTATTAATATATAAGAAGGATGATAAAGCATTTACGCACTTATATGATATGTATTCGAAAAGTTTATTTTCAGTAATAAATGTCCTTGTTAGAAACCGGGAAGAAGCTGAAGATGTACTTCAGGAAGTGTTCATTAAAATTTGGAAGAATATTGATTCCTATAATGAAAGTAAAGGGCGATTCTATACTTGGATCCTTAATATAGCAAGGAATACCTCTATAGATAAACTTCGATCTAAAAATTTTAACAACAGTCAAAAAAACCTTTCCTCAGATAATTTCGTAAATCTATTAGACGACAGTAACAAACTAGTCGATAAAGTGGATACAATTGGAATACAAGAGTTTGTCAAAAGACTCAAACCAAAATGTATACAAATAATAGATTTATTGTTCTTTAAAGGATATACCCAACAAGAAGCTTCGGAAGAGTTGGAAATCCCTTTAGGAACGGTAAAAACACACAATCGAAATTGTATTAATGATTTAAGAAACTATTTGAAAGTATAATGGAAACAAAAGAATATAACGACTCCGGAATATTAGAACTCTACGTTTATGGTTTGCTAAGCGATACCGAAAATGAAGAAGTTACTACCATGGCTAATACGCATCCTGAAATTAAGGATGAAATTATTGCCATTGAGAAAGCAATTGTAGCCTTGTCCTCTAGTTTTTCACCCTTCCATTCGGTGGCTAATTATGAGAAGATCAAAGCTAAGTTGGAACTAAAACACACGCCAGTAATAGAAATGGAAACATCAAGAAACTGGTCACAATACATTGGATGGGCAGCTGCCGTTCTTTTATTGGTTGGTATTGGATTCCAATATAATCAATTGGAACAAACCAGTAATCAGGTTGTAAGTACTGAAATTGAAAAAGCAAAAGTTGAAAAAGAACTTAATCAATTAGAACTTAAAAATAAGCAAAATGAAATAGGTCTTGCAGTCGTAAGAGATACCAAGAATACCGTCGTAACCTTAGGTGGACAGGCTGTAGCACCAGAATCATCTGCAAAAGTATATTGGAACAAAGAAAGCCAAGTAGTTTATGTTGATGCAGCTGGATTACCAGAGCCTCCAAAAGGAATGGTATATCAGGTTTGGGCTCTAAAACTGAATCCTTTGACTCCAACGAGCATTGGATTACTAGACAACTTTGACAAAAACAACCAACGCATTTTTGCTGTTAGTAGCACTGGCGATGCAGAAGCCTTCGGAATTACATTGGAACCTGCAGGTGGAAGTTTAAGCCCTACAATGGAGCAATTATACACCTTAGGTAAGGTATAGCAATTCATAAAATAGCATTTTAATTAAAACCAGACTTTCAAAACGAGAGTCTGGTTTTTTTACTTAAATCGAGTTTGGACAACATATCCCTTAAATGGAAACCATAACAATCTAAAGTACCTTATATTTGCATTTTTTAAACAGTACATGAGCTATACCTTACTTTCCTCTCCTTTACAAGGATTTACAGATTTCCGTTTTAGAAATGCGCAAAACAAAATTTTTGGCGGAATAGATACTTTTTATGCGCCTTACATCCGCTTAAACGGAAAAATGGTTATTAAATCCTCCTATCAGCGTGATTTATTACCAGAGAACAATAATACCCTTGAAGTAATTCCACAAATTATAACGAACGATGCCGATGAATTTTTGTTTGTATCAAAGTATGTACAGGAATTAGGATATAAAGAATTAAACTGGAATTTAGGATGCCCCTACCCGATGGTAACCAAATGTGGAATGGGATCAGGATTGATAAGTAACACTGAAAAAATCAACCAAATTCTACATAAAGTTCATAACGAATCGGATATTATTGTCTCGATGAAAATGCGTTTAGGATATGATACTACCGAAGAAATCCTGGATGTTTTTCCTATTCTAGAAAAATACCCAATTAAGAATGTTGCTATTCACGCCCGCATTGGAAAACAATTGTACAAAGGAGGCGTACATTTGGATGCTTTTCAAGCCTGTGTCGATAACACCAAACTTAAATTGTATTACAACGGCGATATTACTTCGGTAGCTAAGTTCCACGAAATGCAAGCGCGTTTCCCGACGATAGATCATTGGATGATAGGTAGAGGCTTAATTGCTGATCCTTTTTTACCCAGTATGATTAAAAGCAACAGCTTAGAATACCCAAAAAATAAAATGGAATTGTTTAGTGAATTTCATGACACCCTAAACGCAGGATATAGCGAATCCTTATCTGGTTCGACACACATCTTATTAAAAATGCACCATTTATGGGAGTACTTTTCAGTCATTTTTTCGAACCCGCATAAAGTGCATAAAAAGATAAAAAAGACACAGAGTATAAGGAATTATGAAGCGGCTGTCAAAGAAATTATAAAAGCTGGTTAACATATTTCATAAAACTCAAATTTTCTTACAATAAAAAAAGGTTCAACCGTTAAGTTGAACCTTTTGTAATTTATTTGAAAATCTTATTTCTTATAATACTTTCTATATTTTGGATACGTAATAGCACCTATAAATGTTATTGTTCCTAGTGAATACCAAATCCAACTCAAGGAATGTGCTTCACCGCTTGCGTAAGAGTGTAATCCTACTAGGTGAAAGTTTACACCATAATAAGTAAACAAAATAGAAACAAAAGCAAACATGCTCATCAAGTTAAACGTCCATTTCCCTCTTAAAGAAGGGACAAATCGAGCGTGAATTACAAAAGCATATACCATGATACTTATCAATGCCCAAGTTTCTTTTGGATCCCATCCCCAGTAACGACCCCAACTTTCATTTGCCCATTGTCCTCCAAGGAAGTTCCCAATGGTCAACATAATAAGTCCTATTGTTAAAGCCATTTCATTGATATAAGTAATTTCTTGGATATTCAGATCCATTTTAGCCTTGTTTTTTTCATTGGTAAAAAAGATCAACAACAACGAAACAAAACCTAAGATCATTCCTAATGCAAATGGACCGTAACTCGCTACAATAACGGCAACGTGAATCATTAACCAATACGAATTAAGAACCGGTTGTAAATTTGCAATTTCAGGATCAATCCAGTTCATGTAAGCAGCTGATAAAATCATTGATGTAACAAATGCCGCCGAAGCTACAGTTAATTTAGATTTGATATCAAATGCTAAACCAAAAAACATCGTTGCCCAAGCCACATAAACAATCGCTTCATAGGCATTACTCCATGGCGCATGTCCTGAAATATACCAACGTGCACTTAATGTCAAAGTGTGTAAGACAAACAAAAATGCAATAAAAATATGCATGCTATTTACCAAAATTCGCATTAGCTTACTGTCCTTAAATATTTGAAGGATTGTAAATAGTAACATTAAAATAGAAGCGAAAACATAAGCATATGGCAACTTCTGAAGTAAATCATACTTGTTGTATAATATTTCAGCCGTAATCTTATCCTCACTAGGTCTTACTTTACTACCAAATCTCTTTTGGAAGCCGTTAAGACTTTCTACTAAATCATCTGCATTTTTATAATCACCGTTTTGAGAAGCATTATTTAAAGAACCAAAATACAATGGTAAAACACTCTTTGTATAAGTAGAATCCATTCCTTTTAATCCAGCTTCATTCAATTCTAAGGAAGAAACCCATTTATTATTAGGATCATTCGGAATCGGAAAAATCTTTAAAATTCTTCCGCTTAGCGCAGATTCCATTAAATTTACTTTCTTATCCGTTTCAATAAAGTCTTTTTCAAACTGATTCGGATTAGCCGCTTTGTATGCATCATCTAAATAAGGAGATAATTTATAATTTCCTTTTTCATCAAAAAATGCAATGAACGGAGCTGTTTTCGCATTTACATCTACTCCTATTAACTTTCTGATACTGTCATTTCCGCTTCTTAAATAAATTAAAGGGATTTCGATCCAGAATTGTGCATACTGAGACATTGATAAAAATACCTGATCAGAATTCATTCCTTTGTACTCATTAGCATGACTCACTTTTCTCAATAATTCAGATGAGAAAGTGTTGATTGGCTTCATTCTACCTCCGGCATCTTGAATAATCAGTCTTCCAAATTTTAATGCGTGCTCTTCTTTAACTTTGAACTTATTAAGTAAAGAATCCAACTGTTTTTCTGTTGGTGCAACTCTAGTGTGATTCCCCTTTTCAATATGATCGGCATGTTCACCATTCTCATCATGCTCGTGATTGTGCGTCTGTGCAAAACTGGTCATACTTATCATTAAAACTAAAATCGTAATCAATTTTGATTTTTTAGTTTTAACCACATCTAATTTTCGTTTTAAATCAGCAAAGCGAGAGTGTTTTGTAAACATAATAGACATCATTGCAAAAAATAACATAAAATAACCAGCGTACGTAATTGACGTTCCCCAAAAATCGTGGTTCACAGATAAGACCGTTCCCTTTTCATCCGGGTCAAATGAAGATTGAAAGAATCGATATCCTTTGTAATCCAAAACATTATTCATAAAAATCCTCGCATCAAATACCTCTGTAGAATCTTGAACTGTCACTTTACTTTCAAAAGAAGAGTAACTTTTCTCCGTTCCCGGGTATTTCGCAGCGATAAAATCATTCAGTTTTATCTTGAAAGGTAAAACGTAAGCTTTACTACCGTAGAAAAAAGTATAATCTAAATTTCCAATTTTTACCGTTTGAAAATCTCCTACTCTCCCCTTAGAACCCACAACAGTCACTTCTTTTTCCTGTCCCTCAGCCTTCACTTTTAGCACCAAAGCATCAGTATGATTTTTTGCTTTAAAATCATTACTAGATTCATAAGCAATCACCCCTTTTACAGCAGGGTCTGGAAAAACAAATCTTTTTTCTCCTATGCTATAAAGTGAACGCATCATTAAAGGCTGTACAATATCTTTCGTTACCGCACCCTCTAATTTATCAGCCATTCTCATGAAATTCCCTTCAAATGGTGTTTGAATGGTATATTCTTTCCCGGTAGTATTGATATTAATCGCACCTTCGGTTGGTTTGTTTAAAGCAAATAAAACATTATGGATATTCTGAACCTCTCCTTCTTTTAGAAAGTGCTCTTCACGTCCGCCATCACCGGCTTCCACAAGTTTGAAATACAAAACGCCCGTAGGATCCGCTTTTACATATTCCTTAGCACCCATGATAAAGTTTTCGTATTCCACTTCAAACGGAGTGTCCGCAAACTTATCAGAGATTGAAAAATTGTTATTAGTAACTGGTGAAAGCAAGAGTGGTTTTTCAAAAACTCTACGTTTCATCTCCCCTTTATACTCGCCATCGATAAAAACGGTAAGGAATGTTTTGTCTGAATAAAACTGATTTTCAGCAGCTCCTTCACGTATCGGCATCATCCCTTCATAACTAATATACCGGGTTACAAATGCACCCAAAAGAATAAAAACAAATGACAAATGAAGTAATAAAGTAGCCCATTTTTCTTTTTTCAATAATTGGTAACGCTTAATATTCCCTATGAAATTGATCATAAAAAACACCATTATCGCTTCAAACCACCAAGAATTATAAATTAAAATGCGAGCTGTATCCGTGTTATATTTACTTTCGATGAAAGTTCCTGCGCCCATTGCTATTGCAAAAGAGAGAAAAAGAAGCGCCATTAATCGTGTAGAAAATAAAAATGAGAATAATTTTTTATCCATTTGTAAGGAATTACGTTTTTATAAAAGTGCGACAAAAGTACTTAAAATTGTTGACTTCTATCTTGCTACAATTGTTAATTTAATCCAAAATTAAGGGTTTAAAGTCCCTAATACCGCCTTTCTTTTGGGCGTGCCACCGTCCCTGAAAAAGGGCTACTTCACTTTGTCTAGATATGCCCTTTTTCGGGAAGCTGTCGGGTCATGCGCGCTACTGCGGTAGCTAGCTTCTACCCCTCACGCAAATTCGCATGAAAATGATGTGTTACATTTACAATTAGAACTATTTGTAATCCTATTTCTATAAATTAACAAAAAACCGTTTTATGGCACAAAGTCATATTTACCAACAAACCAGCTAAGCGACCGGCTACGATCAAGCTTTTTTCAGATAAAGTTTTAGAAATTGCAAACAATTCTATTGAAATAAAAATGGTTGATGTATTAAATTGAGCTACTCTTATTGATATAAAGCCGTTCTTTGCAAAGTTTGATATTAGAACAAACACTATATTTGGATTGTTAGATAATCAAGAAAATATTCCTAGTAAAGAACTTCATTCTGATGAACGTTATAAATTATAATACCTATGACAAATAATATACTTATTGAAAATCAATATAAAAGAAGCAGTATATTTGAAAAAGAAAATGTGAATTATCTAGTTCGCGTTTTAAAAAGATTCAACACAGTACCTAAGATAAATAACATAAATATTATTACCTCAACTACTGAGCCTAATGTATTTAAAATTGTACCCAACAAATCGATTATAATTGGTTCGTCATTATTAAATAAACCAGTTTTAGCTCTAGTTTATTTAAGATATGGTATTGAATGGCAGCTTTGGTATAAAGCATTGAATAACGAAAAACAGGATATTGTTTTATGCGATATAGCAGCGCTTGAAGTGACTCGAATATTTTATCAATTGCTACCTAAAGATGATAAAGAAAAATTAGAAAACCTTGATTATTTTTTAATTGATTTGATTAAAAATGAAAAGGAAATAAATCCTGAATCTGTATTACAATACAAAGAGCTACAGGCTTTTCACGGGGTGAATACTGCCAACAAAGCATTTAAAGAATCATGGAAACCAATTGTTGAAAACCTAGCAAAACCAACAGAATATTTATTAATGTCTGGTGGTGATCTTAGATTGAATATTGACGAAATTGATTTGTTAAATAAATATGGTTGCCGACCATTTCCAAGACCCGATGCATTCACTTTTGCCTCTTCAACTGGAACTAGTGTTTCTAATTTTGCGTTTGATAAAACAGATAAAGTTAGAAGTATTTTAATTAGAAATAGCTTGAAAAATGGTTTTAAAAACGCAACCATCGAGTTTTCTGAATTACTAAAAGACAACCTCCGAAAGATTTTTAAGTTAAATGATAAGTGTGAAATAATTTTTTCCCCATCAGGCACTGATTCTTCACTTCAAATAGCAGCTATAACTCAAATTATGTCCGAAAAAGACATTACGCATATTTTAGTAGCTTCTGATGAAACTGGTAGCGGTATACCTGCGGCATTAAAAGGGTGTCATTTTGAAAACACAACCGCTTTAAATTATCCTATTAAGAAAGGGGATAAAATTGAAGGATTTAGAGATGTTGATTTGATTAAAATTACTTTTAGAGATGAGAATGGTGCGTTAAAATCAACCAATCAATTAGACGAGGAGGTCTATAATGCCATATCTAAAACCAATGAGTTAGGCAGACACGTAGTACTGCATACTATGGATCAATCGAAATTAGGATATCAATCACCTAGTGATGCATTAATTCAAAAACTGAATACAATCGATGCCCTATCAATGCAGATTATTGTGGACGGTTCGCAACTTAGATTAGACCCTAAAGACATACAAAATTATTTAAATAAAGGATATATTGTTACTGTAACGGGAAGTAAGTACTTTACCGGGCCTCCCTATTCAGGTGCATTACTTCTACCCGAGAGTGTTAGTAAATTAATCCATTCTGCAAAAAATAAGTTACCAGAAGGATTAACCCAATATTACAATCATTCGGATTGGCCAACATCGTGGTTCTGTTCAAATGATTTATCCGATGGATATAATTACGGTTCTTACATGCGCTGGAACGCTGCCATCGTTGAAATGGACCGATACTATAAAACACCCGTTTTATATAGAAACATGGGTATTGAGATGTTCTGTAATTTTATTGACGATTCAATAAAAGAAGCCACTTTTTTAGAACCCATTTATGGTGATGATACAAAAGCGAATAGTTATAATAGTCAAGAATTTGGAATAAGAAATATCCGTACCATTTTCCCTTTCTTTATACTTAAAGAAAACGAAGTCTTATCTGTTGATAATGTAAAAAAGCTCTATACATTACTAAATTCAGATATATCTGATCAGTTTGAAGATTCTCCACTAGAAATTATTAGGCTTGCTGCCCAAAAGTGCCATATCGGACAAGCCGTTAATGTAAAATATAGTACTGATATTGAAAGTGCTGTTTTAAGAATTAGTTTGGGCGCAAGAGTTATTTCTGAAAGCTGGGTTAACAGAGATATTAGTCTGTTTTTTAGAAATATAGAAACACAAATGAATCAGATTACTGTAATCATAAAGAAAATAGAATTGATCCTAAGCAATCCCGATTTGTTGAAATAAATAAATTAAGATACCGAATTATCTGGGCGTGCCACCGTCCCATAAAAAGGGCTAATTCACTTTGTCTAGATACGCCCTTTTTCGGGAAGCTGTCGGGTCATCCGCGCTACTGCGGTAGCCAGCTTCTACCCCTCACGCAAAACCGACTAAAAGTGATATTTAGTTTATATAATTAGAGCTCCTTCTACTCATTTTTCTATAAATTAGCACAACACCATAAAAGCTATTTTATGGCGTAAACACACACTTATTTGGGTATATTGAAGCCTTTTTCAAATATTTAATTGATAATTACGGCTTTGAAAAATCATCTAAACTTTGGGTAGAAGGATATAACAACTTTAATAAAATATACGGGTTTGAATTTGAGGAAATGCAAAGTAAAATAGAATCAGAATTAAAGATAAAATACCCTAAAAATATTGAATTTAATTGGGAATAATTTAATAAAGGCTATATATAAACGGTCTTAAACTCTAAAGATCTGTTGGGCTTAAAAAGTCAATACCTGAGCAATAATGAAGGAAAAAAGTAATGAACCCTTTGTTTATATCTACATTGCAGAAAAGCAGAACCGCTCGCACTCTCTCCTGTTATTTAACATACTACTTCATTTTTTTTACTGATTTTAACAAATGATTAAAGTTATTGTGATAGGCTCCGGAAATCTAGCTCACTATTTAATTGCTGCTTTTTAAAACTCCAAAAAATATAGGAGATGAAATTAATTGTTATTTCGGGCATTCACTATGCATCTATTCATGATTTTACAATAACAAAAAAAAGTAAAAACCATCGTTTTCCTTAACAATTCCACTCGTCGACACTTTAGATAGATTCACCGATAGGTAAACAACTCTTAACGAAAATAAAAAAGAGCATCAGTTTATACCTGTAAGTTTACGCTACATAAATTAGTGTAAAAGATGAAAAAGTACGAGTTAGCAAGCTATTTGGATGGATATGATGTTACTTCAGTAATGAAGTATAACATAATATTCAAAAGCTTTTTTCCCTATTTTTTATTCGTAATTCTCTTTTTCAAATTGAATACGCTACAGGCCCAAGTTCAAAATAACAATGATCTATACGTTGGCGATAATAGTTTATTTTATGTTGGAGCCGAAAACTTTATCTTTGGTTCAGGCGTAGCAACAATAAAAACTAGCAGAACAAAATTGAATTATGGTGTTTTGTCTTTTCCTATTGGAGCATGGTGTAGTGGAGCGAGCGAAAACGCTTTTGTAGATGGATATGCTCAAACTCTAAGCCACGAGGCCTTCATCTTACCGATAGGGCAATCAGGTGTTTATGCTCCAATTCAAGTAATCCCATCAAATACTGGTGGTGTAGATGCTGCTTATTTTAGAGCGACGCCAAACTCGATTGGTGGAGCTTTGGATACATCAATCTCTTCAATCTCTTCGGTTGAATATTGGGATATAAAAAGTAACGGAGTAAGTGCCGCTATTTCGCTTAGTTGGAGACTCTCAAGTGCTATTTCAGATTTAACATCCTCTTCACTATCTAATTTAACTATTGTAGGTTGGAATGGGTCTACATGGGTAACAATACCTTCGATAGTTGATGAACATTCTATACTAGGTGCAATAAGTGACTTAGATTCGGGCTCTATTAGTACGAATGCGAAAGTAGACTTATCGGCTTTTTCAGCTTTTTCCTTAGGCGCAAAAACAAAGCAATTACTGGTTACTGAATTTAATAAAGTAGAACTAACAGTATATGTAAATAAAAATATGTTATTTATCGAAGCTTCTCAACCGATAAAGACTTTGATTGTTCATGATGTTACAGGCAAACTAGTACTCTTAAAAGACCTAAACGGAGACTTCAAATACAGTCAACCTTTCAACTATGAGTTTGGTATGTACATTGTAACAACGGAATTATATAATGTTAATTCACTTATTAAAAAGAAAATAATTAATAATAGCTATTAGATTTTAATCTACAATAAATCGCTCCTAAATATAAAAACAATGCAAAAAGTCAAAAATTACTTATTTATTTTAATAGTACTTATTTCGGGTGTTATTAGTGCTCAAACAGGGATTGGGACTAAAAGCCCCGATGAATCCTCAGTTCTAGATATTAGTTCTACAACCAAAGGGTTCCTTTTGCCAAGAATGACTTCAACAGAACGTGACTTAATTGTAAGACCTGCTAAGGGTTTGATGATATTTAATACTACAGTTAACGCCATTGAGAACAATATTGGTACAAAAGACATCCCAACATGGGCTTCAGACGGAAACAATGGAACTAATACTAGTCAAGGTCCAAAAGGAGATAAAGGAGACAAGGGAGATAAAGCACAGACTGGAGATGATGGAAAATCAGCTTATGAAATATGGTTATCACTCGGAAACACAGGTACCGAACTTGAGTTTATCACTTCTTTAAATGGTACAGATGGTGTTGATGGAATAAATGGTATTGACGGTGCAAAAGGAGACGCTGGAATTAATGGTGTTGACGGAATAAACGGTACTACTGGTGCAAAAGGAGACACTGGATCAAATGGTATTGACGGTGCCAATGGTACTACTGGAGCAAAAGGAGATACTGGTATAAATGGTATTGACGGTATAAACGGTGCTGCTGGAGTAAAAGGAGACACTGGATCAAATGGTATTGACGGTATAAACGGTACTACTGGAGCAAAAGGAGATACTGGTGCAAATGGTATTACTGGTGCAAAAGGAGATACTGGAATAAATGGTGCTACTGGAGCAAAAGGAGACGCTGGAATAAATGGTGTTGACGGAATGAACGGTGCTACTGGAGCGAAAGGAGACACTGGTATAAATGGTATTGACGGTGCAAATGGTGTTGACGGTGCAAAAGGAGACGCTGGAATAAATGGTATTGACGGTGCAACTGGTACTACTGGAGCG